>NZ_JBIVUD010000002.1:0-818767 GCF_044757025.1 Microbacterium sp. NPDC091382
CCCCTTTGGCGTGGTTGGGGGGGGTGTTTTTTTTTGGGGGGCCGTGTGGGGGTTTTTTTTTTTTTTGGGGGGGGGGGGGGGCGGCGCGGGGGGGGGGGGGGGGGGGGGGGGGCCCCCCCCCCCCCACTCCCGTCAGATCACTCGACGCCGAACTCGGTGCACTTGTCGGCGAGGCTGACCCCGGCGATGTCGCCCGAGCAGATGTCGGAGGCCGACGCGTCACCCGCGGCGACGACGTCCTTGACCTTGTCCGGACCGACGAGCTGAGGCGTGACCGCGATGTACGGTGTGCCGTCCTCGAGCTTCTGGTCGGCCGTCGGCTTCGACCCCTTGAGGAGGTCGGTCGCGACCTTGATCGCGGCCTCGGCCTCGTCCTTGACCGGCTTGTAGACCGTCGCGGTCTGCCACCCGGCGAGGATGTTGCGAAGGCCCTCGACGTTCGCGTCCTGACCCGAGACGGCGACGCCCTTGAGGTCGCGGTCCTGGAGCACCTTGATGACGCCGTCGGCGTTCGTGTCGTTGGCGGCCCAGACACCGTCGACCTTGCCGCCGTTGGCGGTCAGGGCCTGTTCGAAGTTGGTCTGGCTCTTCGCGCCGTCCCAGGCCCCCGGGGGCTCGGCGACCGGCTTGATGCCCGCCGCTTCCATGACCTCGACGGCGCCCTTGCGGAACATCGCGGCGTTACCATCGGCGGGGTCTCCGCCGATGTAGAACACGGCGGCGGTCTTCGGGTCCTTGCCGGCGGCCTTCAGGCCGTCGAGCACGGTCTGACCCTCGAGCTTGCCCACCTCGACGTTGTCGAACGAGACGTAGTAGTCGGCGCCCGTGAAGGGGCGGTCGTACGCGATGACCGGGATGCCCTGCGACTTCGCCTTGGAGGCGACACCGGCGGCGGCGCCGTTGTAGTCGACGAGCAGCATGACGCCGCAGCCCTGCGTGAGCTGCTGGTCGGCGATGGTCGCGTACTTCGACGTGTCGCCCTGGGCGTTCTGGATGTCGACCTCGAAGCCGGCGCTCTTGAGCCCCTCGTCGAGGTACTTGCGGTCGAAGTTCTCCCAGCGGGGCGACGACGCCGCGTCGGGGAGGATGACGCACGCGCGGCCGGCCTCAGCGGGGGCGGCGCCACCGCTCGACCCGCCGGGCTCGGGTGTGCTCGTGCTGGAACAGCCTGCGAGCAGGAGTGCGGCGGCCCCGAGGGCTGCGGCAACGGACAGGGACTTCTTCATCGTTCGCCTTTCGACAGTGAAATCGAGCGTGCGCGACTTCGCGCTTGACGACGATCTTGATGTGTTCACGAAATGAAGTCAAGATGTGAACATAACGCTTTCGTCACCGTCGACGGTCGTCCCGAACCTCCCCGGAAGCGGCGTCCGGCGCGCCCGGATCAGGTGCGGCCGGTGCCGAGTCGGCTGCGTCGCGTGAGGGCGTCGAGGGCGACGGCGAAGACGAGGACGGCGCCGGTCACCATGAACTGGACGGCGGAACTGAGGTTGATGAGCGTCAGTCCCGACGAGATCGCCTGGATCACGACGACCCCGAGCAGCGCGGCGAAAGCCGATCCCCGTCCGCCGAACAGCGAGGCGCCCCCGATGATGGCCGCAGCGATGGCGTTGAGGTTCGTGTCGGCAGCCCCCGTGCTCTGGTTGGCGGCGGCCAGCCGGGCGGCGGCGAGTATGCCGCCGGTCGCCGCCAGAACCGAGCACAGCACGAACACCGAGACCACGATCCGGTTGACGCGGATGCCGGCACGCCGAGCCGCCTCGATCGATCCTCCCACCGCGAACACCGAGCGGCCCCAGCGCGTGCGAGTCAGGGCGAGGTGCGCGACGACCACCAGCAGGACGAAGAGCACGAACATGACGCCGACACCTCGGGAGAGGTTGAGGTACCAGGACCCGCCCACGAGCCCGATCAGGAGCAGCGCACCGCGGATCAGGATGAACGCGATGCGTTCGCTCTCGAGCTCGGCGGCGGCGCGTCGTCGAGCTCTGCCGACGAGCGTCGCGGTGTAGGCGAGCGCCGTGATCGTCGACAGGACGTAGGACAGCCACGGGGGGAGGTACATCTGCTGTGCGAACTGCACGACCCACGAATCGAACGGCAGATTGATCGAGCCCGCGTCCCCGAGCACCCAGAGCTGCACGCCCAGCAGGCCCAGCAGACCCGCCAGGGTGACGACGAAACTCGGCAGTCCGAGTGTCGTGCGGAGCAGCCCGTAGACCGCACCGACGACGCAGCCGGCGGTCAGCGCTGCACTTATCGCGAGCCCCACCGGCCACTGCAGCTGCACCGCGGCGACCGTCAGGATCGCCGCACCGACGCCCGACATCGACCCCACGGAGAGGTCGATCTCGCCGATGAGGAGCACCAGCACGATCCCGAGCGAGATCGTCCCGAGGGCGGCGCACTGCATGAGCATGTCGCTGAGGTTCCGGCTCGTGAGGAACACGGGATTGAGGGCCTGGAACACGACGGCGATGACCACGAGGGCGAGCACCACCGGCATCCGTCCGACGTCCCCGGCACGCACGCGTGCGAGCATCCGGGCGAGGATCCCGTCGTCGCCGGTCACCGGTCGCCCTCCAGGCGGCGTCGAGCGCCTGCGAGGGGGATGACAGGAGCGCGTGGCTCCTCGGGAGGCGGCACCGGGCGGGCGGAGTCGAGCGCACCGGTGATGGCCGCGATCAGGACCTCGCTGGTGGCCGTCTCGGCGTCGAACTCGCCGTTGTTGCGGCCGAGGCGCAGCACCACGATGCGATCGGCGACGGCGAGCACGTCGGTCAGGTTGTGGCTGATGAGGATGACGCCGTGGCCGCGATCCCGCAGCCGTTCGATGAGGTTCAGGACTTCGGCGGTCTGCGCGACGCCGAGCGCGGCGGTCGGCTCGTCGAGGATCACGATCCGCGGTTCGCCGATCAGCGACCGGGCGATGGCCACGGTCTGACGCTGCCCGCCGGACAGCGTCGACACCGGGACGCGGACGGAGGGGATCTTCGCGGCGAGTTCACGCAGCAGCATCCACGTCCGCTCCTCCATGCCGACCTCGTCGAGGCGTCCACGGTCGATGAGCTCGCGACCGAGCCAGAGGTTGGCGACGACGTCGAGGTTCTCGCACAGGGCGAGGTCCTGGAACACCGTCGCGATGCCGAAGTCCTGCGCGTCCGCCGGGCTCGAGAGCTGCACCTGCTCGCCGTCGAGCTCGATCGTGCCGGCATCGGCGGGGTGGACGCCGGCCAGGATCTTCACGAGCGTCGATTTCCCCGCGCCGTTGTCGCCGACGAGGGCGACGACCTCGCCCTCGCGGACGCGGAAATCGACGCCGTTGAGCGCCCTCACGGCGCCGAACCGTTTGTCGATTCCGCGCATCGACAGGACGTGGTCGCCGGTGCGGCGAGGGGAGACGCTCACGCGGGGTGCTCTCATTCCAGGCCTGCGGCGGCGCAGGCCTCGGCGTAGGGGGGCGTGCAGATGTCGTCGACCGTCCAGAACCCGTCGGCGACGACCGTCGAGGCGATGTCCTTGACGGTCACCGCGACCGGGGTGAGCAGGGTGGAGGGGATGCCCTCGACGGTGATGTCGCCCGTCGGCCGCTCACCCGCCGCCAGCTCGGTCGCGACGTCGGCGGCGATCGTCGCCTGTTCGCGGATCGCCTTGTAGACGGTCATGTACTGGTCGCCCGAAACGATGCGCTGCAGGGCGGTGAGCTCCGCGTCCTGACCGGTGACGATCGGGAACGGTGAGACGTCGGCGGCGCGCAGCGCGGCGATGGCGCCGCTCGCGGTGCCGTCGTTGGCGGCGTAGACGGCCGCGATGTCGTCGCCGTACTGCGCCAGCTGCCCCGCGACCCACGCCTGCGCCTTGTCGGGACTCCAATCGGGGGTGTCGTATTCGGCGAGGACCCGGAGGCCCGCCTTCTCGATCACCCGCCGGGCGCCGTCGCGGAACTGGGCGGCATTGCTGTCGGTGGGGGCACCGTGGACCATGAGGACGCCGCCGTCCATCCGGCCCTCCGCCTCGAGCCCCGCTACCAGAGCCTCCGCCTGCAGCTCGCCGACGCGCTCGTTGTCGAACGAGACGTAGTACGCCGGTCTCCCGCCTCCGATGATCATCCGGTCGTACGAGATGACGGGAACGCCTTCTGCTGTCGCGGAGGCGAGGATGGATGCCGCGGCTCGCCCGTCCACCGGATCGAGCACGAGCACGGCGGCGCCCGCCGCGAGCGCCGACTCCGCCTGCTGCTGCTGACGCGCGGCATCCTGATCTGCATTCGTGTACAGCACCTGCGCATCACCGAGCTCGGCGATCCGCTTCTCGAACACGGGGCGGTCGAACGTCTCGTAGCGCGCGGTCTTCTTGTCGGGCAGCAGCAGCGCGATCGTCGTCTGCTGCGGTGAGTTGTCTGGCAGAGCGCATCCCGAGAGTGCGGCGGCAGAAGCCGCCGCGAGCAGGGCGGCGGTGACGAGCCGTCTCATGCGGGGAACGCGACCAGATCGGCGTCGACGGCCACGTGATCGAGGGCCAAGGCGATGGCCCCGCGGGTCTCGGCCCATTCCGCGAATGCGGAGGCGACGATCTCGGGGACCCCGCCGCCCAGGATCGCGCGTTCCAGGGCGTGTCGGAGCGGCGCCAGCAGGATCTCACCGGCGCGCGCCAGCTCGCCGCCCACGACGATGCGCTCGGGGTCGATGAGGTTGCACAGGCTCGCCGCGGCGATGCCGATGTGACGGCCGGCGTCGGCGATGGTGCGCTGTGCGGGAGCGACACCGTCGCCTGCCGCCGTCACGAGGTCGCGGAGGCGGTGGATGCCGTCGGCCTCGCTGAATCCCGACAGGAGCGCGGGACCTGCGGCCACCGTCTCGAGGCAGCCCCGGTTGCCGCAGCGGCACAGCGACCCGTTCTCGTCGATCGTCATGTGCCCGATCTGACCCGTGCGGCCGCTCACGCCGCGGAAGAGTTCGCCGTCGACCAGCAGTCCTGCGCTGATGGAATGCCCGACCGTGACGTACACGGACGAGGAGGCCCCGCGGGCCGCGCCCTCGCGCGCTTCGGCGAGGGCGCCGAGGTTCGCCTCGCTGTCGACGTGAACCGGCCGACCGATGCGGGCGGAGAGGCTCCGGGCGATGTCGACTCCGTCCCACCCGGGCAGCAGCCCGGGCGTCGAGATGATGGACGTGCGCGGATCGACCGGCGCGGGCAGAGCCAGCCCGACGCCGAGAAGATCCGACAGCGACCCGCCGAGCCCGTCGACCATGTCGCCCAGCAGCAGGCTGAGCCGGTCGAGTTCGGCATCGTGCCGATGGTCGGGAGCAAGGGGGATCGAGGTCTCCGCGACGACGGAGCGTGTCGCGTCGGCTATCGCGACGTGCAGCTTGCGCGTCGAGAAGTGCGCACCCGCGACCAGCCCGACCTGACGGGCGAGCGAGACGAGAGTCGCGCGCCGACCGCTCCGCGAGGTGAAGGACGTGTGGAGCACGCCCGACGCGGTCAGCTCTTTGACGATGTTCGACACCGTGGCGGGGGAGAGCCCGGTGGCGCCGGCGAGCTCGATCTGCGTCAAGCGCCCATGCCTCTTGAGCGAATCGAGCAGTCGCGCACGATTCGCTTCTCGCAGTGAGGACTGCGAGCCGGGCGGAGTTGACCGGCGAGCCACGGGGACACCCTACCGTGCGCAGGGTCGCTTGAGTCGGGATGCCGCCCGGGAGGGCTCGTCAGGAGCCGTCGACAGCGCGCACGCGGACGATGTTGGTCGATTCGTCGAGTTCGGCGACCTTCGGATGGGCCTTCACGAAGTCCGAGAACGAGCGGTGGCCGAGAGCCTTCTCGCTGAAGGAGGGGTCCATGCGCTTGAGCAGGTTCTTGACCGCCGACAGATGCATCCACTCCTCGTCGGTGCGGACCTGCTCGAGGCGCAGAGCGCGGGAGAGGAGCTGCTCCACCGGGTCGGCGGCCTTCCGTCGACGGCGCCCCGTCGACGGAGTGGTCTCGGGGGCGGGCTCGGGTTCGGGGGTCGCGACACCGGGCAACGCGTCGTAGGCGTCGAACTGATCGCACGCGGCGGCGAGCGACTTCGCCGTGGACCCGGCGACGCCGACGGCGACGACGACACGACCCAGCCGCTTGCACCGCTGCGCGAGCGGGACGTAGTCGCTGTCGCCGGCGACGATGACCACGTGCGTCAGGTCCTCGAGCCGGAACAGGTCCTCGACGGTGTCGACCGCGAGGCGGATGTCCGCACCGTTCTTGGCATACGCGGCCGCCGGGAACAGCTGGACGAGGTCGACGGCGCGGGCGACGAGCTGCTGACGGTAGAGGGAGTTGACCGGCGACGACCAGTCCGCGTAGGCGCGGGTGAGGACGAGGGTTCCGAAGGATGCCGCGTAGTCCATGATCGCGCCGACGTCGATCATGGCGGCCGCCAGACGCTCCGAGATCTCCTTCTCGTCGGGGTCCGCTGCGATCCGCTGCCGGTCACGCGAGTAGCTGTTGCGACCGTGGACCCGGTCGTACCAACTCATGACGATGTTGTCGAAATCGAGGTAGACCGCAACGCGAGGAGTGGAGGAATCCGGCATCCCCCCAGTCTTACAGCTTGTGCCGGGAGCGTGGTGTGGAGAGGGATGCGCGAAGACATGGCCCACTCATAGACTCTGGCCCATGCCGTACCTCGTGTCCCTCGTCGTGCTGGCGGGGATGATCTTCGCGCTGATCGACATCATCACGCGGGACCAGAGCCTCGTGAAGCACATGCCCAAGACGGTGTGGCTGTTCGTCGTCATCCTGCTGCCCTTCCTCGGCACGGTCCTCTGGTTCGCCATCGGGCGGGAGTACCCGCAGCGCGAGGTCCGCCGCGCGCCGCAGTTCGCGCCGTGGGCGACCGAGCCGGCGGCCCCACCGGTGCGGGTGGCGGACGCCCGATCGACCGAGCAGCAGCTCGCGGACCTCGAGCGCGAGATCGAGGAGGAGCGTCTGCGCGCCGAGCTCGCCCGCCGACGCCGCGAGCTCGGCGACCCCGCCTGAGGCGGCCTCAGCTGCGCGGGTAGACGACGCCGATCTGGCGACGGATCTCGTCGAGGGTGCCCATGATGGCGATGCTCTCCTCCAGGGGGAGCAGGTCGCTGTCGATCCGCCCCTCGGCGATGAGCTGCTCGGCGTAGAGCGCCTGAAACTGCATGCCGCGACCCTCGATCTCGGTGCGGAACTCCTCGACGAGCGTGCCGTCCAGATCGAACACCCGGAACGACGTCGGTGCGTAGAACACGCCGTCGATCTCGATGCGACCCTTCGTCCCGACGATCTGCGCCGCGTTGGCGCCCGCACCCCGCATCGACGTGAGCAGCGACGACACCCCGCCGGACGTGTGACGCACCGAGATGGCGACGTCGGTGTCGGCGCCGGTCTCGCCGAGTTGCGCCGTCGCGAGGATCTCGGCGGGGGCGCCGAGGACGTCCCAGGCGAAGGAGACCGGGTAGATGCCGAGGTCGAGGAGCGCGCCACCGCCGAGGGCGAGATCGTTGAGCCGGTGACCCGGATCGGTGGGCAGGTTCTGCGTGTGGTCGGCGCTCAGCGCCCGCACGTCGCCGATGACTCCGGCCGCGAGGATCTCGCGCAGGCGAACCATGTGCGGGAGGTACCGCGTCCACATCGCCTCCATGGCCAGCAGGCCGCGGTCCGCAGCGAGGTCGCGGATCGCGACGGCCTGGTCGGCATCGAGCGTGAGGGGCTTCTCGATGAGCACGTGCGTGCCGTGCTCGAGTGCGAGGGTCGCGCATGCGAGGTGGTGGCTGTGCGGCGTCGCGACGTACACGATGTCGACGTCGGGATCGGCGACCAGCTCCTCGTACGAACCGTAGGAGCGGGGGATGCCGTACTGCGCGGCGAACTCCTGCGCCGACTCCGCGCGGCGCGAGCCCACGGCGACGACGGTGAGACCGGCTGTCTTCAGGTCGGCGGTGAAAGCGTGGGCGATGCCACCGGTGGCCAGGATTCCCCATCGAAGAGCGGTCATGTCCCGAGCCTATCGGCGGGCGAGGCTCCGCCGACCTAGAGTCGAACCGTGGCCCGCACCCCCGACTCCGCCCTCGGCCGCTTCCGCGAACTCCTGCAGATCCCGACCGTCTCCCTCGACCCCGGCGACCCCGACGCCGACGGCGGCGACTTCATCCGCTTCCACGAGGCTCTCGTCCGGCTGTACCCGGTGCTGCACGCGGTCCTCGAGCGCGAGGCGATCGCAGAGTACTCGCTCCTGTATCGCTGGCGCGGGCGGGATGCCGCGACCCCGCTCGTCCTGATGGCGCACATGGACGTCGTCCCCGTCGTCGCGTCGGAATGGTCCCATGAGCCGTTCGGCGCCGAGGTGGTCGGGTCCGGCGACAGCGCCGAGGTCCACGCCCGCGGCGCGGTCGATGACAAGGGGTCGCTCGTCGCGATCCTCGAGGCCGTGGAATCGCTCGTCGCCGAAGGGGTCACGCCCGAGCGCGACGTGTACCTCGCCTTCGGTCACAACGAGGAGGTCGCCGGTGACGGTGCGCTGGCCATCGTCGAGGTGCTGCGACAGCGCGGTGTCCGACCCTCGCTCGTGCTCGACGAGGGCGGCGCCGTCGTCGAGGGGGCGCTCCCGGGCGTCACCGTTCCCACCGCGGTCATCGGCGTCGCCGAACGGGGTGTCATGACGGTGCACCTCACCGCGCGGGAACTCGGCGGGCACGCGTCGACGCCGCCCCGCGACCCCGCCACCGCGCGGCTCGCGCGAGCCGTCCTGCGGCTGCACCGCCGCCCGTTCCCCACGCGGCTCGTGCCGCCGGTGCGGGCGATGTTCGAGACGGTCGCTCCGCACACGTCGGGCCCCCTCCGGCGGGTGTTCGCGAGCATCGGTGTGACCGGCCGCCTCCTCGTCAAGGTCTTCCCGCGGTTGGGGCCGGAGCTCAACGCGCTCGTGCGGACCACCGCGGTGGTGACCGAGCTCTCCGGAGCGGCCGGGGCGAACGTCCTCGCGACGTCGGCACGGGCCAGCGTCAACGTGCGCCTGCTTCCCGGGGACACCGCGTCCTCGGCGGCGGATCGCATCCGTCGGGTCATCGGCGACCCGCACATCGAGGTCGAGGTGGTCTCGGCATCCGATCCGTCGCCGGTGTCGCCGTGGTCGGGCCCCGCGTGGGACCGCCTCGCGGCCGCGACGCGGTCCGCACTCGGCGAGGACGTCCTGCCGACCCCCTACATCCAGCTCGGAGCGAGCGACAGTAGGTGGTTCACCGCGATCAGCGACTCCGTGTACCGCTTCACGCCGTTCCACCTGACGCGGAGTGAGCGCGAGGCGCTGCACTCGCACGACGAGCGCATCCGGATCGGCTCGTGGCTGCGCGGCATCGAGTTCTACCGGGACCTGCTCCGGGCGAGCTGACTCAGCCCGACAGCGCCTTCGAGATCCGCTGGAGGGAGACCGGCTCGGCGGTCCCGAGCCGCTGGGCGAACAGGCTCACGCGGAACTCCTCGAGGAGCCAGCGCGCGTGCACCAGGTGCGCAGGGGCGTCGGCCGGGAGCGGCAGCGTGCCCCCGGCATCCGTGAACATCGCCGCGGCGCGCTCGAACTCGGTCATCCGCTGGCGGTCGCGGCCGGCGTTGTCCGACAGCGCGTCGACGCGTTCCTTCGCGCCCTGCAGGTATCGGGGGAGGTGAGCCAGGCGGGGAAGACCGGTGCGGGACAGGAAGCCGGGGTGGATGAGCCCCGCGAGCTGTCCCTTCACATCGCCGAGGGCGGCGAGCAGGGTCATCGAGTTCTGGTTCTTCACCGCCCGCTCGACGTCCCGCTGGAGAGTGAGGATGCGGGCGGCGAGCGAGACGGTCTGGAACAGCTCGTCGACGATCCGGGCCGAGAACGCGTCACGGGCCGCGGTGAAAGCGGCCTCGGTGCGGAGCACGGCGTCGCCCATGACGGCGTCGGCGACAGCGACGCGCGCATCCTCGATGAGCGCCTTGGCGGAGGTGTACGGCGAGGCAGCCAGGGCCAGCTTCTCGGGAGCCGTCAGATGATCCATGACGTACGCCGTCGGAGAGGGAACCGCGAGCAGCAGCAGACGTCGGGCGCCGGCGCGGGTGAGCTCGGCGGCGCGTTCAGCGGTCGCCTCGATGCGCAGCGATGCCCCGTCCTTCGCATCGACGAGGGCCGGGTAGCCGCGTACGACCCCGCCCGCGACCTTCGTGTCGACGACCTCGGGAAGGTCGCCGACATCCCACGTCGTGATCCCGGTGCGCTCGATCGGCGCGCTCGCCGCAGCGACGGCCGCGGCGGGGGATGCCGCCGGCTGCGGCCCGCGCTTCGGCGCGAGCGAGCGGGCGACCGACTCGCGAGCACGACCCGCGAGGCGGTCCTGCAGCTCGCGGAGGTCGCGGGATGACCCGACGGTGCGCCCGCGTTGGTCGACGGCGCGGAACGAGACGCCCAGGTGGGCGGGGACCCGCTCGAGGTCGAAGTCGCGTTCGGTGACCGGCTGGTGCGCGACGCGCTGGATGCGCGCGGCCAGCGCCGCCCGGAGAGTGGATGCCGGGAGCCCGTCGGTGTCCTCGGGGCCTGATCCTCGCAGCTCGTCGCCGAGGGTGGTCGCCCAGTCCGCCGCCGGGACGACGTGGCGCCGGATCGCCTTGGGGAGCGCCTTGATCAGCCCGGTGATGAGCTCGTCGCGCATGCCGGGCACCTGCCAGTCGAAGCCGTCCGGACGCAGCTGGGCCAGAAGGGCGAGCGGCACCACGACGCTCACGCCGTCGTCGGGAGCACCGGGCTCGAAGCGGTAGGCGAGTGAGAGCACCTGATCGCCCTGGCGCCAGCGCGCCGGGAAGTCGCGCTCGTCGGTGCGGGCGGACTCGCCGAGCAGGTCTGCCTCGGTCATGTCCAGGAGCTTGGGAGTCCGCGGCTGCGTCTCGCGCCACCACGATTCGAATGAGCGGACGTCGAAGACGTCGTGGGGTACGCGCGCGTCGTAGAAGGCGTACACGGCCTCGTCGCCGACGAGGATGTCGCGGCGGCGCTCGCGCTCCTCGATGCGCTCGAGCTGACGACGGAGCTCGCCGTTGCGGCGCTCGAACGCCGTCAGCCGCTTGTCGAGGTGCTGACTGTTCCACTCGCCCTCGACGAGCGCGTGACGCAGGAACAGCTCCCGCGCCAGGTCGCGGTCGCGGCGGGCGAGCTGCACGCGGCGGCGGGGGATGATCTCGACCCCGAACAGCGTCACCTTCTCGGCCGCGACGGCGGCACCCGCATCCTTCGACCAGTGCGGGTCGCTGAGGCTGCGGTGCGCGAGGTCGCCGGCGAGGTCCTCGGCCCAGGCGGGGTCGATCGCGGCGACCGTGCGGCCGAACAGGCGGGAGGTCTCGACCAGTTCGGCGGCCATGACGGCGTCGGGCGAGGCCTTGCGCAGCCCCGAGCCGGGGAAGACCGCGAACGACGCACCCCGGGCGCCGCGGTACTGAGGCAGGGGCTTGCGCGCGCTCTTCTTCGCCGGATCGGTCGTCACGGAACGCGTGTCGAGGATGCCGATGTGCGAGAGGAGCCCCGACAGGATCGCGCGGTGCAGCGCGTCGGGGTCGGCGGCGCCGGCGGGCTGACGCAGGGCATCCTTCGGCGACCCCGAGCGCGACAGCGTGCTCAGCTGCCGGTGCACGTCGAACCACTCGCGGACGCGCACGTAGTTGAGGTGCTCGCTGCGGCACAGACGCCGGAAGGCGCTCGAGCCGAGCTCGCGCTGCTGCTCGCGCAGGTGGTTCCAGAGGTTCAGCAGGGTGAGGAAGTCGCTCGTCGGGTCGACGAAGCGGGCGTGCAGCCGGTCGGCCTCCTCGCGGCGTTCCTCGGGGCGCTCGCGGACGTCCTGGATCGACAGCCCCGACACGATCGCGAGCACGTCGCGCGAGACGCCGAGCTTCTCCGCTTCGAGCAGCATCCGCGCGAATCGCGGATCGATCGGCAGACGTGCGATGCGGCGACCGAGGCCCGTGAGGCGCAGGGCACCTGTGCGTCCCGTGACGGCGCGGAGCTCGGTGAGCAGTTCGACGGCCGCCTTCACGCCGCGGCTGTCGGGCTTGGTGAGGAACGGGAACTCTGTGACGTCGCCGAACCCGAGCGACAGCATCTGCAGGATGACGGAGGCGAGCGAGGTCCGCAGGATCTCGGGCTCGGTGAACTCCGGGCGCGCCGTGAAGTCGTCCTCGCCGTAGAGGCGGATCGCGATGCCCGCCGACGTGCGCCCGGCACGGCCGGAGCGCTGCTGAGCCGACGCCTGCGAGATCGCCTCGATCGGCAGTCGCTGGATCTTCGAGCGCACGCTGTAGCGCGAGATACGCGCCGTGCCGGTGTCGACGACGTACCGGATGCCGGGGACCGTCAGGCTCGTCTCGGCGACGTTCGTGGCGAGGATGATCCGCCGCCTCACTCCGGCGACGGAGGACGGCTCGAACACGCGGTGCTGCTCGGCGGAGGAGAGCCGACCGAACAGCGGCAGCACCTCGGTGGGCCGGGCCTCCTTCGCGTACAGGCCGCGGACGGCATCCATCGCGTCGCGGATCTCGGCCTCGCCCGGGAGGAACACGAGCACGTCCCCGTCGGGCTCCCGATCGAGTTCGCGGAGCGCGGCGAGCAGACCGTCGACGTCGTCCTCGGACTCGGTGTCGTGCGCGCGATATCGGATCTCGACGGGGTAGGTGCGCCCGGAGACCTCGATGATCGGCGCGGGGACGCGCTCGCCGTCCGGTGCCGTCGCCGCGAAGTGAGCGGCGAAGCTCTCGGGGTCGATCGTCGCCGAGGTGATGATCACCTTGAGGTCGGGGCGCTCGGGCAGGATGCGGGCGAGGTAGCCGAGCAGGAAGTCGACGTTCAGCGATCGCTCGTGGGCCTCGTCGACAATGATCGTGTCATAGCGGCGCAGCAGCCGGTCGCGGTGGATCTCGTTGAGCAGGATGCCGTCGGTCATGAGGGTGACCTGGGTGGCGTCGGTCACCTCGTCGGTGAAGCGGACCTTGTAGCCGATCGCGCCGCCGAGCGGCACCTGCACCTCGTGGGCGAGGCGCTCGGCGATGGAACGGGCGGCGATGCGCCGGGGCTGCGTGTGTGCGATGCGCGTGCGGCCGAGTTCGAGACACATCTTGGGCAGCTGCGTCGTCTTTCCCGAGCCGGTGGCACCGGCGACGATGACGACCTGGTGCACCGCGATGGCGCGCGTGATCTCGTCCCGTGCGGCGCTGACGGGCAGCTCCGGGGGATACGAGATGACGGGGGCGGGTGCGGACACAGCCTTCGATGCTATCGCGCACGCGGATGCCGACGGTCGCCCGCGCGTGTCGCGGCGCCGGCGGGCGGGTCTCTCAGCGCTCGGAGCTCTGCGGCTCGTCGAGCAGGGGCAGGTCCGCGGCCGTCACGAGGCGGGAAAGGATCGCGTGCTCGACGAGGCGCGCGCGCCGGTTCGTGGCGAGCTTGCCCGCCCCGCCGCGCAGCCCCTGTACGCCTTCGCGATCGAACTTGTCGCACACGTTGTCGAGCTTGCGGTTGAAGGTCGTCAGCGGCCATCCGAGGCGTTCGGCGGCCTTCGCCGACGTCGGGATCTGACTCGACCCCATCATCCCGCCACGCAGGATGGGCTCGCACAGCGCCATCAGGAGAAGACGCTGGCTGGCCGTCAGGGGGACCGCGCCGATCGTCGTCCCGCCGTCGGTGCTGTCGCCGTCGAGGCCTGTGACCCGGCCGGTGAACCGGGCCGCGCCGTTGCGGATGGTGAACTCGTACGTGTAGGCCCCGGCCGTGAACATGACCATCAGTTCCGGGAACACGAGGGGGACGCGAGTGCCGGGGCCGAGCATCGCCTGATAGGCGCCGTCGGACGTCGCCAGGGCGACCGAGATCGACCGGCCCGTGTTCGTGAGCCACCACATCCCCTGAGACGACTCGATCTCGAGCAGCCGCCGGTGCAGGTACGGGTTCGTGTCGATCACCAGATCGGCGTCTCGTCCGATCGAGTAGGTCTCACCCGGCGTCGGGTGGAACCATTCGCCGCAGAACTCGATGCCGATCTCGGCGGCATCCGTCTCGGCCGTCATCTCGACGTCTTCCGTCATCACATGCCCCCTTGAACGATCTGGACGATTCCCCACGCGGCGCCTGCGACGACGGCGGCACCCGCGATCCCGACGGCGATGATGCCACCGCGGCGCGAGCGCGCCGGGGGCGGCGGGGCAGGCGGGGTCGGCGGTGCGACGGGTGCGCGCGTGATCGCGGGGAGCGTGTCGGCTCCGCGGGGAGCATAGACCGCACGCGAGGGCAGCGCGCCCGCGGCTGACGCCGTGCGCGGAGTGTCGGCACGGCCGTGGGCGACAGGGCGGGTGCCGGTGACCGACCTCCCCCGGCGCTGCGCCGCCCGCGTCGCGTCATCCGTGCGCCGCTCGGCGAGCAGCGTCTCGTCGTCGGGCGTGCGCCGCTCGGCGAGCAGCGTCGCGTCATCCGTGCGCCGCTCGGCGAGCAGCGTCTCGTCGTCGGGTGTGCGGCGCTGCGCGAGGAGCGTCTCGTCCTCGGGAACCTGAGGGGTGACGCGGTGCGTGCGGTCGTCGACCGGGTCAGTCATGTCGTCTCCGGCGGGACGGCACCGTCTCGACCTCGATCGTGCCGGTGGCGGGTTCGCTCGTCACGAGGCCGCCCGTCGTGTCCTCGAGACGAGGGTGGATGCCGCCCCCCACCACGTCCACGACGATCGCCGTCACGTTGTCGCGACCGCCGTGAGCGAGGGCCTGGGAGATGAGCGCGCCCGTCGTCTGCGCGGGGGAGGCTCCGGAGAGGAGTCCGGCGCGGATCGCCTCATCGGTGATCTCGCCGGAGAGGCCGTCCGAGCAGACGAGCAGTCGCTCGCCCGTGACCACGGGCAGGAGCCAGAAGTCGGCCGGGCTGTGCTCGCCGCCGACGGCTCTCGTGATGACGTTGCGCCCCTCGAAGGTGGACATCTCCTCCCGGGCGAGGCGACCGGCATCCACCATCTCCTGCGCAACGGAGTGATCGACGGTGAGCTGCTCCAGGCGCTCGGACAGCAGCCGGTAGACCCGAGAGTCGCCGACGTTGACGACGAGCCAGCGGTTCTCGCCGTTCTGCTGCACCGCGACGATCCCGGTGAGGGTCGACCCCGCTCCGCGGGTCGTCCGTCGGGAGATCGCACCGACTGCTGCATGCGCGGCGTGCACCGCGTCCGCGACCTCCTCGGGCGTCACGTCGCCGCGGCCCACGAATCCCCGGAAGGCGTCGATCACGGCGGCGGAGGCGAGATCGCCCGCCTCGTGCCCGCCCATCCCGTCGGCCACGACGAAGACGGGGAAGCTCGCCAGGTGCGAGTCCTCGTTCACCCGCCGGCGGAGGCCCGTATCGGTGAGGGCGCCGCTGATGACCTCGAACGGAAGACCGGAGGGCTCGCGCATCGTCATCGCCCGCCTGCGTCGAGGGTGAGTTCGGCGTCGCCGAGGAGGAACCGGCCGCGGACCGAGACCGGCGTTCCGACCGGGATCTCGGACTCGCTGTCGCCGACGATGACGCCGTTGGTGGACGAGAGGTCCGTGATCGACCACCCGTCGTCGGTGCGGCGCAGGAGCGCGTGGGTCTTCGAGACCGTACGGGTCGCGTCGTCGATCGCGACGGCCTGCGCCCCGGGCTCGTCCCCGGGCACGGCGGGGTTGCGCCCCAGGACGACCACGGCAGCCGTGAGCGCGACGGTCTGCCCGGTGGGCAGCATGAGGGCGGCGCTCGGTCGCCGGTGCGCCGCGAGGACGGTGTGTTCGTCGACCTCGGTCTCCGGCGCTCCGGTTCCCTCGACTGCGGGCGCCGCAGCGGTGGCGACGGGAGCGGATACGGGTGCGAGGGGCGGCGGCGACCACGGGTTCGTGGGGACCGGCGCCCCCGGCTGCAGGGCGAGGGCGACGGGGGTCGGTGCCGCGGGCGACGGAGCCGCCGTTGGCGGCGGTGCGAACGCCGTGGTGTCGGCGGGCGCGGCTGCGGCGGCGGGCGCCGGGGACGCGGCGAAGGGCGTCGGAGGGATGCCGCCGCGGGGGATGCCGAGCCAGGTCGCCGAACCCCACCCGATGATCGACGCCCAGACGGGGAGCAGGAGGGCTCCGAGGACGGCGAATCCGCCGCTGCGCCCGAAGCCGCGATTGAGAGGTCCCATCATCCGGAGCATGATGACGATCGCCGCTGCGGCGAACGCGATGAAGAAGAGCATCGGGACGACGGTCGCGGCGAGGAGGGCACCCGAGGCGTCCCCGCCCGCGCCGAACGCCGCGCCCTGGGCGGACTGCACGATCAGCGACGCCGTCACCGACGAGAGGATCGCGGTCAGGATGCCGCCACCGACCAGGACGGCGGCCCACCAGCCCTTCATGCCCGCCAGCTCGAACAGCTGCCAGAGGTTCCAGACCGGAACCCAGGCGCGACCCGGCGGTCGGCCCACCTTTCGGAAGACGGCCGCGAGAGCCAGCGACCCCCAGACGTACACGCCGACGGCAACGATCAGCTGGACCGCTGCGGCGGCCAGCGATACCGCCGCGAGACCCGCTGAGGATCCGACCGCGGCCTCGGCGATCGGGAGCACGCTCCCCGTCGTCACGCTCTGCATGTGTCCTCGTCCTCCGTCATGGGTTCCCTCGGTCCCGCATCGCACACCCTATCGGCGCCGGGGCCGCCTGCGCGGCACCAACGATCGCAGCGACAGCCGTGCCCGCAGGCGCGCCCAGAAGCCCTTGCCCGTTGCGAAGCGGGAACGCTCGGCCGTCACGATCCGCCAGAACTCCTCGTTCTCCTCGGCCGACGGAGGTACCGCGTCGAACACCGAACGGTCGGCCCACGTCGCCAGCCGTGTTCCGGCCGCCCCGTCGGTGCCCTCCCCGAAAAGTCGCGCGAGCTCCTGGCGCGTCAGATGGGCGGGCGCCGTGTACCCGTGATCGACGGCCGTGTCGACGTACTCATCCCACCCGCCGGTGAATCTGCCGGCGACGTCGGGACGGCGCCGCCGGCTCCGGCGACGGAGCCCCTTGACCGCGAGGACCGTGACGACCGGGCCGATGAGGACGACGACCCCCAGCAGCGAGACCCCACCGATCCGGACAGCCGTCCACAGTGCGGTGAGGTCCGACTGTCGGTCCGGCCCATCCTGCGCGGGGCGCTCGCCGTCGGCGGGAGACGCATCGGCGGGCAGGACCGGCTCGGCCTCGTCGCGTCGCACATCAGTGGGGTTCTCGGGATCCCTGCGCTGGTCCGGATCGGGGGAGGGGAAGCTCGCGTGCTGAGGTGTGACGTCCACCGGGGTCCATCGGCCCCCGGCATCCTGCACCTCGATCCACGCGGCGAGGTCGCCGCCGCGGCAGTCTCCGTTCTCGCACACCGGCAGCTCCTCAGAGGACGCGAGCCGCGTGCCGACCACGACACGGGCGTCGAAGCCGAGCTGATCGGCGATGAGCATGCCGGCGACGGCGAACTGCTCGTCATCGCCCACCGCGGCGACGAGGTCCGCATCGGAGCCGCCCGGAGCCTCCGCCTCGCGGTCCAGGAGCTGCGTGAAGAGCACGCCGATGCGGTCGGCGGAGTGGCCTGCCCGCGAGGACTGGAACCCTCCTCCGCCGAGATCCTCCAGCCACGACGGTGTCCGACCGGGGGTGAGCTGCAGGGCGTGGCTCAGATAGCCGCGCGAGCGGAGCCGGTCGATGAGGGTTTCGAGCCCGGCTCCTCCCGTGCCTGCCTGCTGCGCCTCGATCCAATCGGTCAGCGAGGCCGGGACCGCCTCCGGCGGCACCGACGGTCCGGTCCGGGACGGCGTGAGCGACGCCACCGCCTGTGCGGCGGGCTCGGGGGTCACCTCGAGCCGGTACGCGTCTCCCGCCCGGAGGCCGGGGTCGGCGATCTCGATCGCGGTCCCGGTCTCGGTATTGGAGAAGAAGCCGTCGGCGAGGTCGTCCGACCGGGGACCCTCGAACCCGATCGCTCGGAGGATGCCGGTGGTCGGGACCCAGATGCCTGCTCCGGCGCCCATGCGCACCGTGACGACCGCCGCGCCCTCCGCGGCGCCGTCCGCGGCGCCGTCGAGGCTCGAAGGGACTCGGGTGAAGGACGCGGACCGGTCCGCGAGACCCGCGATCGGGTCGATCGCGCGGACGGTGCGGCCGTCGTAGAACGGGAGCGTCGCCAGTCGCACCCGGTCGATCCCCGCCGACGCCGCCACGGAGAAGAGCGTCTCGTCGTACCGTTCGTCGGCGAACGACGCGCGGTAGGCGGCGAGCGGGCTCGGTGCACGCTCGAGCTCGAGGACCGGGTCGATGCCGCTTCGCGCGACCGTCCGCGGCTGGTCGGCGAGAGTCCACGGACCCCATACCGCCGCGACGGCGACGGCGACGGCGATCATCGCCACGGCCGTTCCCGCGCGGGCGGCGCCGCCGCGTCGCCGATCTCCGGGATCCCGCACGACGCCGCTCGCAGCGCCCGCCGTCGCGAGTGCCCGTCGCCGCTCGTGGGTCGTCCTCCAGACGACAGCCAGGAGAGCGGCCACCACACCGGCGAGACCGACGAGGGTCTCCGGCTGGACCGCGACCGCACCGATGCGCAGCGCTGTGCTCAGCGAACGTGCCCCGAAGACGACCCCGAAAACGGCGGGCAGGAAGGCGACGGCGACCGCAGGCATCCACCATCGCGTTGCGCGCCAGGCGATGGAGAGAGCCGCGGAGGAGCAGCCCAGGAAGATCAGCAGCGCGGGAGCGAGCGTCGCCTGATAGCTGCCCAGCGGCAGCTCGAGGGTGAGCAGGTCCTTCCACCCGGTCACGGGGGCGGTGGCGACATCGGCGAGCGCCCGTACCGCGGCGTCGGCCGATCCCAGCGACCCCGTTGCGGCGACGGGGACGCCGAGGGCGAGGTAGGCGCCGAGGGCTGCGACTGCGACCCACCAGCCCGACCAGCGCCACCGGGTGCCCATCGCCGCCACGAGGTGACCCGCCGCGATGCCGACGACGGCGACCACGATGAACGCTCCGCTGCGGTAGATGGGCCAGGCGGCGACCGCCCCCACCGCCAGCAGCAGGTCGATGACGAGAGCTTGAACGACGTAGAAGCCGGCGCGCGAGGGACCCGTCCGGCGGCGAGCGCCCCGACGCGTGGGCGGGGAGGTCACGACTGTCCCCCGCGCGCCAGGAGTTGGCGGAGATCCTTGAGCAGTCCGATCGAGATGACGGTCATGCCCCCGAGTCGACGGATGCCGGGCGCGGCGCTCGGCGCGCACACGAGCGCGACGACGGCGACCTCCGACCCGAATGCGAGAGCTGCGGCCTGCAGCTGGGTCGGGGTGGGCGTCGAGCCGCACACGAGGAAGGCGATCGAGGCATCCGGGTGATGTCCCGACGCGAGCGTCGCGACGTCGCGCAGGCGACTCGGGTTCTCGCCGCGCTCGATGCCGGCGAGCTCGTCGAGGAGTGTCCGGCTGGAGATCGTCGTGAGGGTGCGGAAAGTCCGCATGCGGCTGCGGGCGAACTCGGGGATCTCCGCCCCCGCGACGACGTCGACGTCGCGTCCGTCGCGGATGCCTCGCACGCCGATGGATGCCGTGGCGCTGACGGCGAGCTCGAACTCGTCCTCGTCGGCGTACTCGTCGGCGCCGAGGGCGAGGACGAGGATCATGCGGGAACGCCGGGTCTCCTCGTACTGGCGCACCATCATGGCGCCGGTCTTGGCCGTGGACTTCCAGTGCACCTGGCGGAGGGAGTCGCCGGGGACGTAGGGGCGCAGCGCATGGAACGAGAAGTCGGCGTCGACGATGGTGCGCGAGGGGCTGCCTTCGAGGTCGCGGATGAGACCGGTCGCGGAACTGCGCAACGCCGTCGTCACGGGGTGGACGTAGAGCGTGTGCGTGTCCTGCCAGGTCGCTTCGCGGGTCAGGATGCCCAGCGGGTCGCCGCGGACGGTGCGCGCGGGGCCGACCGTGATGACACCGCGGTGCTGCGTCGGGATGACGACGGTCTCGGAGAGCTCGTGCCCGGGACGAAGAAGCGGCACGTGCACGTCGACGAGTCCGTCGCCCACCGGCAGGTCGACTCTGCCCGGAAGCGCCGTGCGCCTGCCGACGTTCGCGACGACGAGAGCACCCTCCACCGGGGTCCCCGCCACGACGCGGTCATGAGCCAGGCGGAGGGTCACCTGATAGGCCCGGGCGCCGAAGAGGAAGGGGACCGACAGGATGAGCAGCAGCAGCGCCGCCCCGCCCGCGACGGCGAATTCGAGCAGACCGCATCCGAGGCCGACGCCGAGTCCGACGACCGCCAGCGCGACCACCATCCTGCCCGCGGGTGCGATCGTCTCGGCGGTGGCGCGCGCAGCCCGGGCGGCGGCGCGACGGAGCCGCCGCCAGCCCTGGACGCCGCGGACGGCGAGGGCGGTCGTCGTTCCGGCCGTTCCGTAGCTCGTGCGGGTGCGTCCCGTCGCCTGCGAGGTGCGGGTGAGTCGGGACTCGATCGAAGAGCTCACACGTTCTCTCGCTGACGACGTCCGTCCGTGCGCTCCTGCTGGGACGGCGGGACGACGTCGAGCAGGACCTGACCGATGACGGCCTCGGCGGTGACGCCGTCGAACTCGGCCTCCGGGTCGAGGATCAGGCGGTGAGCGAGAACCGGGACCGCCAGCGCCTTCACATCGTCGGGCGTCACGTACGTGCGTCCGTGCGCGAGCGCCCAGGTGCGGGACGCTCTGGTCAGCGCCAGCGCGCCGCGGACGCTCACTCCCAGGCGCACCTCGCGTGCCAGGCGCGTCGCGTCGACCAGACGGGCGATGTAGTCCAGGACGAGAGGGGCGAGGTAGCCGCCCCGTGCGATGTCGGCCATGCTGACGATCCCCTGGGGGGTGACGACGGGCGCCACGTCGCGGGATGCCTCGCCCGATGCTTCGAGGATCTGCAACGTGGCGGCGTGGTCGGGATAGCCGAGGGATGTCTTCATGAGGAAGCGATCGAGCTGGGCCTCGGGGAGCCGGTAGGTGCCGGCCTGCTCGACCGGGTTCTGAGTGGCGACGACGAGGAAGGGGACCCCGACGTCCCGGGTGATGCCGTCGACGGTGACGTGGCCTTCCTCCATCACCTCGAGCAGGGCGGACTGGGTCTTGGGGGACGCGCGGTTGATCTCGTCGGCGAGGACGACGTTCGCGAAGATCGGGCCCTGGTGGAACTCGAACTCCCCGCGCCGCTGGTCGTAGACGGTGATCCCGGTGACGTCGCCGGGAAGGAGGTCCGGGGTGAACTGGATACGGGAGCTGGTGCCCTGGACCGAGCGTCCCATCGCGCGCGCCAGCGAGGTCTTCCCGGTGCCGGGGTAGTCCTCCAGCAGAAGGTGGCCCTCGGACACCATGGCGGTGAAGGCCAGCTCGATGACGTGTCGCTTGCCGAGCACGACCTGCTCGACGTTGTCGACGAGCGTCGTGAAGGTCTCGGCGAACCAGGCGCTCTGCTCCTGGGTGATCGTCATCGTGTTCCTTTCGAAGAACGGGTGCGCTGCGGTGGCGGTTCAGCCCGCGGGGGCGTCGGGGTCGGGTTCCGGTTCGGGATCCGGCGGCGGAATCTGGCGGCAGTCGACGGTCAGACCCGGAGGGCTCTGCAGCTCGGCGAGCGCGCCCGTCCACCGGATCGTATACGTGACCGACAGCGGACCGAGGTCACCCTCGCGCACGCTCTTGTCGACCGTGGCGACGTTGCGCCCGATGTCGCGGGGGAACCAGTCCCGCGCCGCCTCGTCGGAGCGGCAGGAGGGGAGGTCGTCGGTGGCGACGTAGACGGGCCAGTCGGCGCTGCCCGACTCGGGGACGATCGGCGTCTCACCGGAGCATTCCGCGTCGAACCCGAGGAACGTGTCGCACCAGACGGCGCCCCACCGGTCGCCCGGTTGGTTGAGTCGCGGCGCGAACGCATCAACGGACCGACCGTTGAGCCGGTAGCGCAGCTGTGCTCCTTCGAACGGCGGCTCTCCCGCGTCGCTGTGCCCGCTTGCCGCATAGGTGAAGCCGGAGCCCTGATCGCCGCGAGGGGTCGGTGAGACGGAATAGGTCAGCCGGCCGGGCACATCGACGTTGCCGGTCGGCCGGGCCGTGACCTGGTCGTTCGTGACGCCGAACCCGGCGGTGCCGTTGAACGTGCTCGTCACGCAGACGTGGATCGTCTTGCGCTGGAACGCCACCGCGTCGAATCTCTGACTGGACGAGCGGGTGTTCGGGGTGCAGGCGGGAGACTCGCTGAACCCGAACAGCGGCTCGGTCCCGGCGCTCTGTCCGGTGACGCGCACCGACACCGTCATCGAGTTCGACGTCGTCGTTTCGGACAGCTCGATCGTGGGCGCCCCCACGCCATGGGCGGAGAGCTCCAGCGCCCGTCCCTCGCTGGAACCGCCGGCGATGGGCGGCAGCTCGAACTCGGTGAGCGGAGTCGCGGTGAGCTGGGTCGGTTCGTTGGACCCGACGCGATAGCCCGTGAAGGTCGCCGTCCCCCCGCTGACCGGCTGCGTCGCGCTTCCCGCGACCCCACCGGCCAGTCGCACCGTACCCGTCGTGTCATCCAGTCCCGTCACCGTGACCGTCGCCAGGCCCCCTTCGCCGCCGTTCGGCTCCGGCTGGAAGGATGCCGCGGCGGGCCGCGCCGGGGGACGGTAGGCCCACGCCGTGGTCCGGACCGCTCCCCGCGAGGCGCCGACGTCGTTCGTCGCGCGAGCCTCGTACACCCGCTGCTCGCCGACCGGTGCGGAGATCGGTGCGCACACGCCCGAGGCCGGGCATGTCGCGACCTCCCGGCCGCCCGTCGTGATGCGGTATCCCTGGACGGCCGGGTAGGAAGCGGCATCCGCTGTCACCCGGAGACTCACCGTGTCCTCGCTGTACGCGGTCCACTCGACACGTGTGGGGTTCGCGGGGAGCCCTCGGAGGTCGAGGACGATCGACCCGTTGCGGTCGCCGCTGGACTGCCGCCCCTGAGCGTCTTCGACGACGAAGGTACCCGCGCAGCGGGCCGCGCCCTCGGCATCCGAGCTCCAACTGGCGCGCACCGCACGATCGCCCGCCGGAGCGAATCGGACGCCGTCGCAGTTGCCCGAACTGGCCGCACCGACCACGCGCAGGGGTGTTCCCGGCAACGGGTTGACCTCACCGTCGGCGCCGACCACCTCGATCGTGCAGGACGTGGTTCCGTCGGCCTGCGAACACGTCTTCACCGCGGAACCACCGCGGGGCAGCGTCGAGGGCGAAGGGCCGACGGTGAGGATGAGGTTCGCGGCGGCGGCATCGGGATGGCTCGGCAGCGAGATCGTCACCTGTTCCTCGCGCCCGGGGCGCGCTTCGTCACGCCCGGTCACCGTCACGACGGCGTCCTTCTGCGTGACCTCGAACTGGTCGCCGCGGTACGAGACGTCGAACTCGAGCGCGCCGTCGTCGGCAGCGCCCGCCCACCGCACCATACGGGTGAGGTCGAAGGTCTGCGTCTGCCCCGGGCGTACCCCGATCGAGGCGCTCCGCAGCGACGGCTGCGGTATCTCCGCCTCGATCCGAACGGGCACCGACAGGACGGTCGGGTCATCAGCGCCGGCCAGCCGTGCCGACACGATGCACGAGTCTGTCCACGGCGCACCGCGGCCTGCGCTGTAGCGGATGATGGTGCCCGACACGACGCGGCACGTCGCCTCCGATCGTGCGCCTGCGGTCTTCGTGCCGGCGCCGTCGAGCACGAGCGCGGCGTCGTCGGGGACGGCGACCAGGTCGGCGAGATCGACGTCGACGCTCTCGCCTTCGCGCACGAGGAGGGGCTCGACGCCGTTGCGGAGCGCGAGGCGGACCTCGTCCGTCCCCGGGACGCGGAGGAAGCCGTAGGTGGTGACATCGGTGCCGTCGAAGGCCGTCCCCCTCACCTCGAACGGGATGAGCCGGCTCTGCGCGGGCAGGTCGCCCGAGATCTTCCAGCCCGACACACGCAGATCGTCCGACGCGCCCCACAGCCGCAGTGTCAGGGACGACGGATCGCCGCCGGTCCAGGCGACTTTTCCGCTCAAAACGTCGACGCCGGTCGGGAAACGGTCCCGGTCCTCGATCGTCAGCACGGTGTCCGCGACGACGGGGTGGTCCGGCACCGGATCGCGCACGACCTTGACGACCAGCAGGCCGATCGCGGTGTCGCCGTCGGCGTTGGCGACTTCGTACGAGTAAGAGAAGGTTCCCAGGGCGGTTCCGGCCCGGATCGTCACGGCGGCACCGTCGACGCTCACGCGGTCGGCCAGCGCGTCGAATTCGGGGCTGTCCGCCGGGGCGTTCGGAACGACGTCGGTGAGCTCGAGAGCGCTGCCGAACGGGTCGACGTCGTTGTCGGCGGGCCGCACGACGACGGTGCTGTCCGCTCCCGCCTGCACCTGCACGTAGTCGCTGAAGGTCACCGGGCTGGGATCGCTCTGACCGGCGATCACGCCGACGCGGACCTCCCCGACGCCGGTGGCGCCTCGGGCATCCTTCACCTGATAGGCGAACCTCACCTGCCCGGATGCGCCCTCGCTGCTCGTGTAGACGATCGACCGCCCGTCGGCGGAGATCGTCGCCGACCCCCGCTCGGGCTGGGTCGTGATCGCGTCCAGCGCGACATCGTCGCCGTCGGGATCCACCGCGTACGGATCGAAGCGGATGCTGACGGACTGGCCCGCGACGACCCGCCCGACGAGGGTGCGTGGCACCGGCGCGCGGTTCTCGTCGCCGCCGGTGACGGTGACGGTGACGCGCGCCGTGTCGACGACCTCGGGGAAGCCCAGGCGGTAGATCGTGTAGCTCAGCGCATAGGTGCCGGCCTCGCGCGGCGCGAGGTAGCGGAGCATGCGTCCCGACGCGAAGGCGAGGCCACCCCCCGTCTCGTTGACGATGGACGAGGGATCGATGCCGACGAGGGCACCCGCGGGCGCCCGGTCGTTGTCGAGGACGGGGATGTCGACCTGCGTCCCGCCCCGGACCGTCACGGCGTCGTCGACCGCGATCGGCTGCTCCGCGGAGCCCGCGGGGAGGAGGATGACGGTGACCTCACCCTCCGCCGTCGTCGCCTCGCCGCCGTCCGTGAGCGTGTAGCGGACGACGCCCAGGCGCCCGGGGCGGCCGTCGTCGGTCGTCCCGCTGACGCGGAGGAGGCTCTGTCCCACGAGGTCGACACCGAGCGAGGCCGTCGGGTCGCTGTCGGGGCGGACGTCGTCGAGGAGCAGGACGAGCCCGGCAGGGTTCGCCGCCGCCGAGGCGACGTCGATCGTCGCATCCTCGCCCGGGCGGACGAAGGCGGTGAGGGGCGGTGTCGTCACGACGGTGTCGGCGGGGTCGCGGACCGTCACGCGAGCGAGCGCGGACGCCTCGGTCACGCCGTCGCGAACGGAGTACTGGACGACGTACGACCCCGCCTCGCGCGCCGTGAAGGTCATGCGCAGAGCTGAAGGCGTGGGGGTGACCGTGGCGCGCTCGGAGTCGAGGGCGACGAGCGATCCGATCGACAGCGGGCCCGACGCGCCCGTGACGTAGGGAGTGAGGTCGACGTCCAACGGTTCGCCCACGACGCCGGTCACCGCGAACGACTCGGCCTGGAGGTCGGGCGCGGGGGTAACCTGCACCGTGACGGCCTGCGTGGTCGTCGCGCCTCGGGAGTCCGAGACCACGACCGGAACAGGGATGCTGGCAGCCTCCGTCTCGCTCGGATCGGGATGCTGATAGGTGAACTCACCCTCGGGGGAGGTCGTGGCCGTCCCCACGGAGGGCGCTCCGTCGATCCCGGCGAGATACACCGGGTCGCCGTCGGGATCGACCCACCCTCTGAGGAGGTCGGCGGTCACGGTGCCCCCGGGTGCGACGGACAGGACCGGCCAGGTGGCCTTACAGTCGGGGACGCCGCACCAGACCGGAGGCGAGTTCTCCTCGTCGGGGACCACGCGGACCGTCACGGTCGCGTACTCGGACAGACGTCCGCCGGGCGAGGTCCCGTCGGTGACGCGATAGCGGAACGTGGCAGTGCCGGTCGCGTCGGGCGAGACGTCGAGTGCGATCTGCTGTTCGGCGCCGGTGATGCTGGCACGACCGAAGGCGGCATCCACCCCCTCGAAACCGCCCACGTCGATGCTGAGGACGTCCTCATTCGGATCATGATCGTTCAGGAGTACCGGGAGCAGGGCGACCGAGCCCGCACGCACACCGAACTCGTCGTCCACGGCGACGGGGGGCTTGGGTTCGAGGACCCGCTCCACGTCCTCCTCGGTGTCGGGGGCGGCTTCGCTCGTGTCCTCGGGACGCCACTGCTGCGACGACGGGACGAGCACGCCGTCGGGAACCCGCCACACCCAGCCGGACCCGCGGTCGTTGAGGGCGAGACGCGACCCGTTGCCGACGAACACCGGGTCGACCGCGTCGCCGATGGTCGCGCCGGCGTAGTCGAGGGGCACCGTCTCGTCAGGTCGCTCGCTGGACCAGAGGCTCCCGCCGCCGGTGCCGTCGCCGAGCCAGGCGGCGTTGACGGTCCGCCCGGACGGTGTCGGGACAGCGGGGGAGCCGAGGCCCGCGGACTCCACCGGCCGGTCCGCTGGCCCCGATTCGAGCGGCACACGCGTCATGCCGGTCGGGTCGGCGATGTACGCGGCGTCGCCGGTCGTCGCCGCGCGTTGGAGGAGGGCGCCGGGGAGCGGGGTCGTGCGCACCAGATCGTCGCGGCCGCGCACGGCGACGTCGCCCGTGGTGACGTCGTAGAGGACCCAGCGACCCCCGACCGCGCTCACCTGGGCATCGACCGGGGCGATCGGTGTCTCGTCCTGGCCGATGATGCGGCCTGTCGCGGCCTCAGCGCGGACGATGAGCTTCTCTGCGGCCGAGTACGCGTAGACGACGCCCTCGGCGTCGACCGCGACGGCGGATGCCGAGAAGCGCGGCGCCTCCTCGTCGGCGTTGCGCTCCACCTCGGCGTAGGGGTCGATGGGGGAGGCCGCGCCGCCGCCAGAGAGGGTCGCCCCGAAGACGCCGCCGCCTTCGGTCCGGTAGACGATCGCGTCTCCGGCCGTGACGATCTCGACCGTCCCGGCCGGCGTCGGTGCCGTCGCGTCATCGTCCTCGCCGGTCAGGTCCGCGGGTTGGGCGAGATCGACGTCCGAGAAGGCGGAGCCGCCCTCGCTGAACACGAACAGCCGGTCGGAGGTCTGCGCGACCTGGGTGCCGTTGACGACCTGCTTGACGGTGTCGATCTCGCCGAGGTCGAGATTGACCCGCGCGTAGCCGCTGCCGGCACCGGTCTGCAGCGCCCACACCGTCGGATCCTCGACCGGTGTCTGCTGCGCGTCGTAGCCCGGCCAGACGACAGCGAGCGTTCCGACGACGGCGACGATCGCCGTGACGGCACCTGCGCCGATCCAGGTCGACCGTCGCACGCGCGGCCGGTCGGTTCCCGAGCGTGCCATTCAGCCCGCCCCGCCGAGGAGGACGGCCGTGACCGCCGCGGCGGCTGCCGCGACCATGACGCCGGCACCGAAAACGAGGGCGATGACGGTGCCGCGTCGCATCCGGCGTGCGGGCTCCGCGCCCGCGAGGACCGTCCCCTCGTCGGGCCGTCGCGCTGCGGCGCTCCGACGGCGCTCTGGGCGGGACGAGGCGTACTCGACGGCCGGCCGCACCGGACCGCGCGGCAGGTCGTCGGCGAAGTCGACGGTCGCCCCGGCGGCTGCCCATTCATCCACGGCGACCTCGAGCGGGGTGTGCGGCACGCCCATTCGGTGCTGGATCACCTGGAGGTCGTGCGCGAACGCCGCGGCGGTCGGATGCCGCGCCGCAGGGTCACGGCTCAGGGCGCGCGCGAGCACGGCATCCAGCTCGGGTGGGACGTCGGAACGGCCGATCGGCGCGTAGGCGGCCTTCCGGATCCGGGACTTCAGCTGATCACGGGTGTTCTGCCCCCGACCGGGGCGTTCGAACGGGCTGCGACCGGCGAGGAGGGAGTAGACGGTGGCACCGAGGCTCCACACCTCTGCCGCGATCGACCCGGACACGCGTTCGTCGACGACCTCGGGTGCGGACCACGGCACCGACATCGCGAAGACCTCTTCGGTGTCGGGACGGGCCTCCACGGCGGCGGCGATCCCGAAGTCCGACAGGACGGGCGAGCCGAACGCCGTGACGAGGATGTTCGACGGCTTGATGTCGCGGTGCAGCAGGCCCGCTCGATGCGCCGTCTCGAGCGCGGAGCCGATCTTGACCCCCAGCTGCAGCACCTCCGCCACGGGAATCTCCTCACGGCGGTAGCGATGCGTGAGAGAGGTCGGGCAGTACTCCATGACGAGGTACGGTCTGCCGTCCGCTGACACCGACGCCTCATGGATGGTGAGGATCGAGGGGTGAGCGCTCAGACGCGCCATGACGTCGGCCTCGGCGTTGAACATCCGCAGCACGTTCTCATCGACCACGTCTTCGAGGAGCACCTTCACGGCGACGGGACGCCGCGGGAGGTTCTGTTCGAACAGGAACACGTCGGCGAATCCGCCCGTGCCCAAGGGGCGGACGTAGGTGAACCCGGAGATCCCGGGCGGCGAAGAGGGAAGCCGGCTGGACACGCGGTCGTTCATCCCCCCGTCGAGGGGTCGAGCGTGTCGAAGACGGCGGTCACACCGTCGCCGAGATCCAGTTCGGTTCCGACCGGTACCCGCGAGGCGGCGCCCCCGCGCAGCAGCGCTGCGGCGCCGGTGGGCGGTCGCACGATCGTCCCGTTCGTGGAGCCCAGGTCGCGCACCACCAGGGTGCTGCCGTCCAGGACGGCCTCGAGGTGAGTTCCCGAGATCTCCTTGTGCGGCGAGGACACGCGCTCTACACGGGCCTCCGGATGCTCGCTCGGCCGCGGTCCGCGGCCGAGGACGACGGGCCTGTCGAGGGGAACGGTGCGACCGCCGGGGAGCCGCAGGCCGTAGGAGTTCTCCGGCGGCGGCGTGCGGGAGCCGCGCCGCGAGCCGAACCGCGTGCGCTCGTCGGGGAGGTCTGTGCGGCGAGCGTCGTCGCGCAGGAAGTCGGGCAGCTCGAGGTCGTCCTCGTCCTCGAACAGGCGCGCGAACAGGCTGCGGTCGACGGAGATCGTCTGAAGGACGTCGATCTCCTCCTCGGTCGTCGACGGGGCGGGCGCGGGAGGAGCGGGTGTCGGGCCTGCGATGGTGGGGACGGCGACCGTCACCGGAGCGAGGGTCCCCGCCGGGACCTCGCCGGCCGCAGCGGACGTGACGTCGGCTTCCGGCTCACGTCCGGCGGGGAAGGGACGCCCCCACGACAGCTCATGGGCTCGCGTGACACCCAGGCCGAGAGGCAGCAGGTCGCCGCCGGCGGATCCTGTCCCGAGGGCGAGGCGGATGCCGACGGCCCCTGCGAGCGCCGTCTCGATCCACGTCCGCGCCTCAGCGCCGGACACCCGCGTGCGATCCGAGGTCTCGACGATCGCCGCGCCTCGCACGGCGACCCGCACCGGCTGTGCGTCGTCGTCGGGGAACTCGGCGACGGCGAAGTCCGGCAGGTCGTGGATCCCGCCGGCCACGAGCACGCTCAGGACGTCCTCGAGGACGGCTGTCTCGGCCACCGCGGCGTTCCACAGGCGCGCCACCATGCCCTCGGCAACGGCGGCGCCGAGCAGGATGGCGAATCGATCGCCGGCCATGGCGTACCCCGCCTCGGCGGCGAGCGTCGGGGTGGGGTAACGGAACACGGTCACAGCCTACTGATGGGCGGCGCTCAGACCCATCCGCGGAGCCAGTTGTGCATCCAGTAGAACTCCATGGGCACGCTGATCGCGGCCCACAGCGGGTACCAGAACACCGACACGGCGACGATGATCGCCGTCGCCGTCAGCACGATCCGCCGTCCCGCGAGCCGCGCTCCCGCTGCGTCCCGGCCCGATCCCCAGACGGCGCGCAGTGCGAGGCCGACCGCGAGGAGCATGAACGGGAGGACCAGCACCGTATAGAACTGGAAGATCGTCCGCTCGGGGTAGAAGAGCCATGGAACGTACGTCGCCCCGACACCGACGAGCACGATGCCGGCGCGCCAATCCCGGGTCCGGAGCCCGTGCACGACCATCCAGAGCACGGCGAGCACGCCGAGCCACCAGAGGAGGGGGTTCGGCATCGAATACAGGATCTCGATGCAGCCGCGCGCGCTCGCGCACCCGTCGACGCCGTCCGCCGTGTTGCCCACGTACATCGACGTCGGGCGCAGCAGGAGCGGCCACTGCCAGGCGGGGCTCGCATAGGGGTGCGACGAGGTGATCTGGGCCGTCGCCGTGTAGATCGTCTCGTGGTAGTGCCAGAGGTTCTGCAGCGGCAGAGGCACCCACGACCAGGATCCCTGTGCGGGAGTGCCGTCGACCGCGTGCCTTCCGTAGCCGCCGTCCGTCGTGAGCCAGCCGATCCAGCTCGAGAGGTAGACGACGACGGCGACGGGCACGAAGACGAGGAACGCCACGGCGCCCTGGCGGACGGCATCCGCAGGCCAGAAGAAGACGCCCAGCCGTCGCCGGGCCAGCGCATCGCTGACGACGGCGTAGACGCCCAGCGCCCCCAGCACCCACGCGCCCGACCACTTCACACCGCACGCCGCGCCGCCGGCGACGCCCGCCGCGAACAGCCACGGTCGCCACCAGAGCACGGGTCCCCACCAGGGCGCCCGGCCCCCGGCATCCCGTCGCTGCATCGCGTGCGCGAGCCGGTCGAGGTGGTGCCGCCTGTCGAGCAGGACGAACCAGAGCATGAGGAGGACGAAGAGGGTGAGGACGATGTCGAGGATGGCGACACGGCTCATGACGATCGCGAGCCCGTCGATGGCCATGAGGCCGGAGACGACCGAGCTGAAGACGATCGACCGGCTCAGCTGCCACGCGATGGCGTAGAGCACCAGGACCGCGAGCGTCCCGGCGAGCGCGACGGCGAAGCGCCAGCCGAACGACGAGGTCGGTCCGAACAGGGCCATCCCGGCGCCGATCAGGTACTTCCCGAGCGGCGGGTGGACCGCGAAACTCGGTTCCGTCTCGTAGATGCCGGTCTCACCGGCGGCGAAGCGCTGATCGGCGTCGTCGGGCCAGGTGGCGGCATAGCCGAGATTCCACTGACTCCACGCATCCTTCACGTAGTACGTCTCGTCGAAGACGATCGCGTGCGGGTGGCCGAGATTCCAGAACCGCAGGATGCCGGCGAGGATCGTGACGACCAGCGGCGCGATCCAGGCCGCCGCGGGGAGGGCGTTCACCCGGCGGAGAAGGGCGTCCACGCGGGAGTCCAGACGGGGACGCATCGAGAGCGGCGGCAGCAGTGGTTCCGCGGTCGAGCTCACGGCGACCAGCCTATGCTGGGGCGGTGCTGATCCTCGCCGCGACCCCGATCGGAAATCTGGGCGACGCGACGGCGCGTCTGCGCACGGCCCTCGAGGACGCGACGATCGTCGCCGCGGAGGACACCCGCACCACCCAGCGGCTCCTGCAGGCCCTCGGGATCGAGAACCGGCCGCGGCTGATCGCCCTGCACGACCACAACGAGAAGCAGCGCGCCGGCGAGCTCGTCGCACTCGCGGCAGCCGAGGACGTGCTGCTGCTCAGCGATGCGGGGATGCCGACGGTCAGCGACCCCGGCTACGCGGTCGTCGCCGCGGCCGTCGAACAGGGCGTCCACGTGACGGCGCTCCCCGGGCCGAGCGCCGTGATCACCGCCCTCGCCCTCGCCGGCCTGCCGACCGACCGGTTCACGTTCGAGGGCTTCGCACCTCGCAAAGCGGGGGAACGTCGGACGATCTTCGGCTCCCTCGCCTCCGAGGCGCGCACCATGGTCTTCTTCGAGGCGCCGTCGCGCCTGGCCGAGACGCTCGCCGCCATGGCGGAGGCGTTCGGCGCGGACCGTCGCGCCGCCGTGTGCCGCGAGCTGACGAAGCTTCACGAGGAGGTCGTCCGCGGCCCGCTCGGCGAGCTCGCGGAGTGGGCCGGGCAGGGCGTCCGCGGCGAGATCGTCGTCGTGGTCGAGGGGGCGAGCGTCCGCGCAGTCAGCGAGGACGACGCCGTCGCCCAGGTGCAGGCGCTCGTGGCCTCCGGCATCCGCTTGAAGGACGCGGCCGGTGAGGTCTCGCGGGAGACCGGGCTGCCCTCGCGAGACCTCTACCGTGCCGCCGTGGCGGCGAAGAAGCCGCTCAGCCCTTGACGGACCCGGCGGTCAGGCCGCCGACGATGTAGCGCTGCAGCGACAGGAACAGCGCCAGCACCGGGATGGAGGCGAGGATCGCTCCCGCGGCGAAGAGCCCCCAGTTGCTGGCGAGCTGGTTCGAGACCCACTGGTACATCCCGACCGCGAGGGTCCAGTTGTCCTCGGAGACGAGGACGATCTTCGCGATGATGTAGTCGCCGAAGGCTGCGATGAACGCCAGGAGGCCGACGACGGCGAGGATCGGGGTCACCAGCGGCATGATGAGGCGCCAGAAGATCTGTGCATGCGTCGCACCGTCGATCTTGGCCGATTCGTCGATCTCCATCGGGATCGTGTTGAAGAACCCGTACATGAGGAACGTGTTCACGCCCAGTGCACCGCCGAGGTATACGCAGATGAGGGCGATCTTGGAGTTGAGCCCCAGGACGGGGAACACCTCGCCGAGGGTCAGCAGCATGAGGAAGATCGCGACGAACGCGAGCGCCTGCGGGAACATCTGGACGATGAGGAGGGCCGTCAGGCTGATCCGCCGGCCGCTGAACCGGAACCGCGAGAAGGCGTAGGCCGCCGCCGCGCCCATGAGGACGGCGCCCGCCGCCGACGCGCCGCCGACGAGCAGCGTGTTGCCGTACCAGGCCCAGTAGCTCGTCTCGGTGAGGGCTGCGTAGTTGCCGATGTCGATGACGGAGAACAGGGCGTTCGCCGCCGACAGCGTGCCGCCGGGGTTGAAGGACGCCGACAGGACGTACACGAGCGGGAACATCGCATAGAACAGGAGTCCCGCCGCGACGAGGTACTTCCAGCCGACGTCGAGCATCCACCGCCTGCGCTGCGCGGGTCGGAGGGTCGAGGCACGGCGAGAGGACCCACCGGTCGTGATGGTCGCGGTGGTCGCGGGGGTGGAGGGAGCGGACATCACTGGTACTCCTCGAGCTTCTTGGTCTGACGGAACGCGAGGGCGGACACGGCGCCCACCACGATGAACACGAGGATCGACAGGGCGCTCGCGAGACCGTAGTCGGCCTTGCCTCCCGAGACTCCGGAGATGTCGTAGATCGCGGAGATGAGGATGTCGGTGTACCCGAGTGCGTACGGGGCACCCGGGATCGCGGGCCCGCCGGCGTTGAACATGTAGATGATCGTGAAGTTGTTGAAGCTGAACGCGAAGGAGGAGATCAGCAGCGGCGCCGTCGAGACCAGCACGAGCGGGAGGATGATCGCCCGCAGCTGACGGAACCGGCCGGCGCCGTCGATCGAGGCCGCCTCGAGCGCATCCTGCGGAAGCGCCTGCAGAGCACCCGTGCACACCAGGAAGTAGTACGGATAGGTGAGCCAGACGTTCACGAACAGCACGGCCCCGCGAGCGAGCCACGGATCGCCCAGCCAGTCGATGTTCGCGCCGCCGAAGAAGAGCTCGTTGATGACGCCGAACTCGGCGTTGAACATGCCGCGGAACAGCAGGGCGGACATGAACGCCGGGAACGCGTACGGGAGGATGAACAGCGTCCGGAGGATCTTCCGACCCCGCACCCGAGGATCGTTGAAGATGAGCGCGAAGACGAGTCCCATCGCGAAGGGGATGAGGACCGAGAGCACCGCCCAGACGAAGGTCCACCCGGTGACCAGTCCCAGCGTCTCGAGGATCGTCGGGTCGGTGAACAGCTTGACGAAGTTGTCGAAGCCCACGCTGACGACCCACCCGGTGGGAAGCGTCGTGCCGTCGCCGGCGACGAAGTTGCCGGTCGGACTCGCGGTGTAGACGAGGCCGGTCGCGCTGTCGGTGATCGTCTGCGTCTCGGCATCCCACGTCATCGTGGACTGGTAGACGGCACCGCTGGAGCCGTCGCGGGTGCGGATCGAGCCGTCGTTGGGATCGTCGGAGACGGGGACGCGGAGGTCGATGACGGCCTGCTGCGTCGCCTGGTCGCCGATGATCTGGTTGCGGGGGACGACGTTCCAGCCGGGGACCTCGGTGGCGGGTCCGGATGCGGGGGCGGGGCCGACGGAGCTGAGCGGCTCGTCGGCGGAGCCGGCCAGGAGCTCACCGTCCTCGACGACGGCGAAGCCCAGTTCGCCACCGCGTTCGACGACGGTGAGGGGGAGGGTGGGGGCGCCCTCGACGCGCCGCTCGCCCTGGGCGAGCGAGGCGGCGACCGCCTGCTCTTGCGAGCCGATGTGGCCGGCACCGTAGTTCGTGAAGGCGATGTACCCCGTGTAGAGGAAGATGAACACCTGGAACACGAGCAGGAACGACAGCCCCGGCAGCAGGTACTTCAGGGGCAGGGCGCGTTTGGTGAAGTACACGACGTCGGCTGCGAGGAGCAGGGCGACGGCGACGCCGAACACGATCCAGGACTGGGCCTGGAACGCGGCGATGATGCCCAACAGCCCCATCGCGTTGATGAGGCCCATGAGGACCAGCTTGACCAGGAACCCCCAGCCGAGGCCCGACCAGCGGCGGGCGTGGGACTCCGTCGCCGGCGGTGCCTCTTCCGGCAGGGTGGGGCTCTGCAGAGCCGTCATGTCGTCTCCCTCTCGAGGAAAGTGGTCTCCGGGGGCGGGGCGTGCCCGCCCCGCCCCCGGAAGCGTGTCAGCCGATGGTCTTCTCGAGGTCGGCGACCATGGTGGTCCAGGTGCCCTCGGGGTTGGCACCCTTGATGATCTGCACCTGAGCGGCGTTCCAGAGGTCCCAGACCGAACCCATCTCGGGGATGCTCGGCATCGGGCCGCCGTTCTTGGCCGAAGCGGCGAAGCCGGCGATCACGGGGTCGGACGAGACCTCCTCGGCGAGGTCGGACCAGGCCGGGATGCGCGGGTCGGCCTCGTAGAGGGCCTTCTGCGCGTCGTAGGTCGCGAGGTACTTGGTGACGAACTCCTGTGCGACGAGAGCGTTCGCGCTCTCAGCGCTGATGTAGAAGCCCTGCACACCGACGAACGGGGACGCGGTCTCGCCGCCGGCCGACGGGATCGGGTTCACCTTGATCTTCGCGCCCTGGTCGGTCAGCGCCTTGATGGCCCAGGGGCCCTGGATCGTGTAGGCGGCCTTGCCCGAGGCGAACAGCTCGTTGTTGGTGTCGTAGTCGATCGTGGTCGAGATCTCGCCCGAGCCCTTCTCGCCGTGCTCGCCGAGCCACGTGGCGAAGGCGGTTCCCGCGTCGCCACCCATCCCGACCTCGTTCGTGTAGGACCCGGAGGAGTCCTGCGTGAACACCGGGGCGCCGAAGGAGGTCTGGAGACCGTACATCGTGTACGCGTCGCCCTTCGCGTTCTCGGTGTTGATGACGAACGGACGATCGGCGCCCGACTTCTTGCCCGCCGCGATCATGTCGTCGAAGGTCGCCGGCGCGTCCTCGCCGACGAGGTCGGTGTTCTGGACGAGCGCGACGCTCTCGAGCGAGTAGGGCAGGCCGTAGGTCTGGCCGTCGTACGTGAAGGCGTCGGTGGCGACCTTCTCGAACTTCGAGGCGTTCTCGCCGAGGTCGACGGTCGCCACGACGCCCGCCTGCACGAAGCCGCCGAGCCAGTCGTGCGCGCCGATCGTGATGTCGGGACCCTTGCCGGTGGGCACCTGGTTGGTGAAGTCGTTGCGGATGTCGCCGAAGTTCTTCTGGACCAGATCGATCTTCGCGCCGGTCTCCTCCTCGAACGTCTTCGCGGCGGCCGTGATGGCGGGCTCGCGGTTCTCATCGGTCCAGACGGTGAGGGTCACGCCGCTCGCGTCGATCGGAGCCGCCGACTCGGGCTCCGCCGGGGTGGTGGTGCTGCTGCCGCCGGCGCAACCGGCCAGCAGCAGGGAGCCGGCCGCCAGTGCGGCGATGCCGATACCCATCTTGCGCATGGATCTTCCTTCCGGATGTGGTCGATCCGACTGTCCTCTTGCGAGGTCGCGCCGTCACGACCGGGGGTGTGATCGCCGCAGCCGAGTGGCCGGGGCGGTTTTCTCTCAGTGCTGTCGACGGTGTCCCGTCGTGGGGCGATCGGTCATCGATCCCCCAGGGGAGCTGAGTGCGCCAGGCGGACGACGGCGACGTCGCCTCCTGCCAGCACCAGCGTGTCCCGGACGTCGGTCTGCGCGAGCAGGTCGGTTCCGGTGGTCGTGAGCGACACCTCGCGGGTGTCGTGGTTGATCGCGATGAGGTAGTCCGCGTCGCTCCCTCGTCGCACGATCGTCTCCACGCCGTCGGGCGTGGCGGGGACGTCGACACCCGCATCGGCGTAGACCTCGCGCATGATGGCGCGGAGACCGTCGGCATCCGATCGGGTACTGATGTACCAGCCGACACCGTCACCGTGGACGTTCCGCGTCACGGCGGCGCCTCCCTCGGCGGGTCCGGAGGTGTACGTCGCACGGACGTCGGCGGTCGTGACGACGAGATCCTCCTGCCACACGTCGGCGGCGAACGACTCGCCGCCGAACCGGATGCCGGTGGCGTGTCCTGCGCGCAGGGGCAGGTGCTCCTCGACGCGGACTCCGAGCGCGTCCTGCAGCACGGCGCCGTAGCCGCCCGGGTGGACGGCGTCGTTCTCATCGACGACGGCTGAGAAGAACGAGACGACGAGCGTGCCGCCCTGAGCGACGTAGGCGGTGAGGTTGGCGGCATCGGCCGCGGTCAGCAGGTACTGCGCGGGGACGACCACGAGACGGTATCGCGAGAGGTCGTGGCCGGGCAGGGCGAAGTCGACGGTGATGTCGTCGCGCCACAGCCGCTCGTAGAACGCCCGGACGCGCTCGTCGTGGCTGACGTCCTCAGACGGGCGCCACTCGAGATCCTGCGCCCAGAACGATTCGAAGTCCCAGAGGACCGCGACGTCGGCCTCGACCCGGGACCCCTGCACCTCGGCGAGGCGCCCGAGCTTCGCGCCGAGGTCGACGACCTCGCGGAACACGCGGGACTCGGTCCCGGCGTGGGGGAGCATCGCGGAGTGGAACTTCTCGGCGCCCGAGCGCCCCGCGCGCCATTGGAAGAAGAGGATGCCGTCGGCTCCGCGGCCGAAGTGGCTCAGGGAGTTCCGTGCCATCTCTCCGGGGCGCTTCGCGACGTTGCGCGGCTGCCAGTTCACCGCCGAGGTGGAGTGCTCCATGAGGATCCAGGGCTTTCCGCGGCCGACCGAGCGGCTGAGGTCGGCGGCGATCGCGAGGCCGATCTCGCCCTCCTCGTCGGCTGCCCAGAGGTAGTGGTCGTCGGAGACGATGTCCACCTCCTCGGCCCAGGCCCAGAGGTCGACGCCGTGGTGCTGGTTGGCCATGAAGTTCGTCGTGATCGGCTGCGAGGCGTGTGCGCGGATCGCGGCCTTCTCGATGCGGAAGCACTCGCGCAGCATCTCATCGGTGAACCGGGCCCAGTCGAGCTTCTGTGCGGGGTTGATCGTCGAGGGCGCGGCGGCGGGTGCGCCCACGTGGTCCCACTCCTCGTAGTGCTGGCCCCAGAAGGCGGTGCCCCACGCGGCGTTGAGGCCCGCGATCTCGCCGTACTTCCCCTCGAGCCACCGGCGCCAGGCGCGGACCGAGTGCGGCGAGAAGTCCTCACCCACGGGGACGCCGTACTCGTTGTGGATGTGCCAGAGGACGACGGCCGGGTGGTCGCCGTACCGCTGAGCGAGCGCGCCCGCGATGCGGCCGATCGCCTCGCGGTACTCGGGCGCGGAGTGCGACACCATGCCGCGCGCGCCGAACCCCATCGACACGCCGTCCTTCGTCACGGCGCGGGCGTCCGGGTACTGGGCGAAGAACCAGGCCGGGGGAGAGGCCGTCGGGGTGCCGAGGTCGACGGCGATGCCGTTCGCGTGCAGCAGGTCGATGATGTCGTCGAGCCAGGCGAAGTCGAACTCACCCTCGCGCAGCTCCAGGAGCCCCCACGAGAAGATGCCGATGCTCACCATCGTGACGCCGGCCTCGCGCATGAGGCGCACGTCCTCGTCCCAGACCTCCCGCGGCCACTGCTCGGGGTTGTAGTCACCGCCGTAGGCGATGCCGTCCAGTCGCGGCCAGGCGGGGGTCGTCATGCGGCGGTGCCATCCTCATCGATCGAGTGCCACCGGATGTCGGGGTAAGCGACTGGGACCGGTAACAGGTGCGCTTCGAAGTGTAGGTCGGATGCCGCGCCCCACCCGCTCCCGTTATCGAACTGTGACCGGTCCCAGTCCCGATCTGCGGCGTGGTCGCCGGGGTATAGAGTCAGCGCGTGGTTCTCCCTCCTGAACGCAGACGTCCCACCATCCGCGACGTCGCGGAGGTCGCGGGGGTCTCGCATGGGACGGTCTCGCGCGTCATCAACGGCGGCCGCTGGGTGTCCGAGGAATCCCGGATCGCGGTCGAGGAGGCGATCCAGGCGACCGGGTACACGGTCAGCCACGCGGCCCGCTCGCTGGCGACCGGCAGAGCGAACTCGGTCGCATTCCTGCTCACCGAACCGCAGCATCTGCTCTTCGCCGACCCCACCTTCGCGCTCCTGCTGCGCGGGGCGACCGAGGCTCTCGCTGCGCGTGACATGACGCTCGTCCTCCTCATCGCGGAGCACCCGTCCCAGTACGCGAACATCGAGCGGTACGTGCGTGCCGGTCACGTCGACGGCGTCCTGCTCATCTCATCCCACGAGTCCAACCCCCTGCTGGCCGCCCTCACCGACGCGGGTGTGCCCACCGTCTGCACCGGCGTCCCGCTCGGCGATCGAGCGCACGTGCCCACCGTCTCCGTCGACGAGGAGGGGTCCGCTCGCGAGATGACCCGACATCTGATCGACCGCGGGTACCAGCGCATCGCGATCATCACCGGCCCGGACGACACCCCGGGCGGTCGCTACCGCCTCGTCGGCTTCCGTGAGGAGATGGGCGACCGCTTCGATCCCGCCCTCGTCGAGCAGGATGTCTACTCGAGCGACGCCGGTGAGGCGGCGATGGCCCGACTCCTCCGGCGGGCGCCCGACATCGACGCGGTGTTCGCGGCATCCGACATCATGGCCGTCGGTGCGATCGCGGCGCTCCGCGAGGCGGGACGCCGGGTTCCCGAGGACGTCGCGGTCGCAGGTTTCGACGACTCGGGTCTGGCGGCCACCACCCACCCGCCGCTGACGACCATGCGTCAGCCGTGGACGGAGATCTCGCGTCGCATGGTCGACGTGCTTCTCGAGGTCGTCGACGGCGGGCCCGGCGAGTCCATCGTCCTGCCGACGACGCTCGTGCCGCGTGCGAGCGCCTGAACCGTCGCTGCAGCGGAGCCCGTCATGAACGACGGTGGTCCGTGCGTCGCCCGTAGAATCTCCAGGTGACTTCCGGCGGCTCCTTCTACATCACCACCCCCATCTACTACCCGAGCGATCTGCCCCACATCGGGCACGGGTACACGTCGGTGGCGGTGGACGCGCTCGCGCGCTGGCACCGCCAGTCGGGCGACGACACGTGGATGCTCACCGGCACCGACGAGCACGGTCAGAAGATGCTCCGCGCGGCGACCGCGAACGGCGTCACGCCCCAGGAATGGGTCGACAAGCTCGTCGAGGAGTCGTGGTTCCCGCTGCTGAGGACCCTCGACGTCGCCAACGACGACTTCATCCGGACGACGCAGCCCCGCCACGAGGAGCGTGTCAAGACGTTCGTGCAGGCGCTCTACGACAGCGGGTACATCTACGCGGGCGAGTACGAGGCGCTCTACTGCGTCGGCTGCGAGGAGTTCAAGCCCGAGGCCGAGATCGTCGACGGCACCGGCCCCTTCGAAGGCCTCAAGGTCTGCGCCATCCACTCCAAGCCGCTCGAGCTGCTGCAGGAGAAGAACTACTTCTTCAAGCTGAGCGAGTTCCAGGACCGCCTGCTCGAGCTGTACAAGACCCAGCCCGACTTCGTGCGGCCGGACTCCGCCCGCAACGAGGTCGTGTCGTTCGTGCGCTCCGGGTTGAAGGACCTCTCGATCTCGCGGTCCGCCTTCGACTGGGGCATCCGCGTGCCGTGGGACGACTCGCACGTCATCTACGTGTGGGTCGATGCGCTGCTGAACTACGCGACCGCCGTCGGCTACGGCGACGATCCCGAGCAGTTCGAGCGCCGCTGGCCGGCGTATCACGTCGTCGGAAAGGACATCCTCCGATTCCACGCCGTCATCTGGCCCGCCATGCTGATGGCCGCGGGGCTCGAGGTGCCCAAGGGGATCTTCGCGCACGGCTGGCTGCTCGTCGGCGGCGAGAAGATGTCCAAGTCGAAACTGACGGGCATCGCACCGACCGAGATCACCGACGTCTTCGGGTCCGACGCCTACCGGTTCTACTTCCTGTCGGCCATCGCGTTCGGTCAGGACGGCTCGTTCTCGTGGGAGGACCTCTCCGCCCGGTATCAGGCCGAGCTCGCGAACGGTTTCGGGAACCTCGCGTCGCGCACGGTCGCCATGATCGGTCGCTACTTCGACGGTGTCGTGCCGACCGCGGGTGAGCCGACGGAGATCGACCTGCGGGTGCAGCGGACGGTGGCGGATGCGGCGACGGCAGCCGACGCCGCGATGACCGCTTTCCGCCCCGACGAGGCGATCGCCTCGATCTGGCGGATCGTCGATGAGCTGAACGGATACATCACCGAGAACGAGCCGTGGGCGCTCGCGAAGGACGAGGCCAAGCGCGACCGGCTGTCGACCGTGCTGTACACGGCGGCGGAGGGCCTGCGCGCCCTCGCGGTGCTGCTGTCGCCGGTCATGCCGCAGTCCACGGCGACGCTGTGGGACGCGCTGGGCGCCCCGGGTGAGCTGAGCGCTCAGCCGCTCCGCGAGGCGGGGAAGTGGGGCCAGCTCCCGGCGGGCAGCACGGTGAAAACCCTCGCGCCGCTGTTCCCCCGTGTCGAGCAGACCGCATGACGACCGACCCGACCGATCCGAGCGGCTACGTCCGCCAGCGTGAGCAGTCCGCACGTGATGTGCGCTGGCCGGATCCGCCCGAGCCGCTCCCGGTCGCCGTCTACGACAACCACGCGCACCTCGAGATCGAAGACGGCGACGAGCCGCGCGGTCTCGACGACCAGCTGGCGCGCGCAGCCGCGGTCGGTGTGATCGGCGTGGTCCAGGCCGGAGGCGACATCGACTCCTCGCGCTGGTCGGCGTGGGCCGCGGCATCCCACCCCGCGGTGCTGGCAGCCGTCGCCATCCACCCGAACGAGGCACCGGCTTACAAGGAGGCCGGTCGCCTCGACGAGGCGCTCGCCGTCATCGACGAGCTCGCCGCGCAGCCGCGGGTGCGCGCCGTCGGCGAGACCGGTCTCGACTTCTTCCGGACGGATGAGGACGGCGTCCCCGCCCAGATGGAGAGCTTCGAGGCGCACATCGGCATCGCGAAGCGCCACGGCATCGCGATGCAGATCCACGACCGCGACGCTCACGACGCCGTCCTCGAGACCCTGGAGCGCGTCGGCGCGCCCGAGCGAACCGTGTTCCACTGCTTCTCGGGCGACGCCGATATGGCGCGGTACAGCGCCGAACGCGGCTACTGGCTGAGCTTCGCCGGGAACATCACCTTCAAGAATGCGCAGAACCTGCGCGACGCCCTCGCCGTGACGCCGCGCGAGCGGATACTCGTCGAGACCGATGCGCCGTTCCTCACGCCGACCCCTCACCGGGGTCGGCCCAACGCGCCCTACCTCGTGCCGGTCACGGTGCGTTTCATGGCCGCGGAGCTCGGGATGCCGCTCGACGAACTGTGCGCGCAGCTCGCGCAGAACACCCTCGAGGTCTACGGCGCCTTCGCGGACTGAGCCGTCTGCGCCGAAACGAGGCTCGCCGTGAGCGGCGGCCGCGTCGTCGCGCCGGGAACGAGCTCCCACGGCAGGTCGACGACCCGCGGGCCCTCATCGAGGAGAGCGGCCGGGAGCGTCTCGAACATCGCCTCCGCGGCGAGATCGGGACGGATGCAGACGTGCGTGACGCCCAAGCGTCGGTTGACGGCGCAGTCCGTCGTGCAGAGGGCGACGAGCTGTACGTCCCGCGGGATGACCAGCCGCATCTCCTCGAGCTGAAGGTAGACGTCGGGACCGTCCTCGGCGCCGGCGAAGATCGCGTCGGCGCCGTCGGCGAGGGCATCGGTCAGCAGCCGGGGGAGGGTGCGTCGCGACGGATCGACGGCGCGCACGAGCGGTTCGCGCCCGCGCACGGAGCTCCAGATCTCGTACGCCGCGCGCCCGATCTCATCACGGGGCTGACGGCCGTCCTCGGTCAGGAACACGATCCGCTGGGCTCCGGCGCGCTCGAGCTCGTCGAGGCCCGCCCGCACGGCGGCGTCGTACCCGGTGCGGATGCTGAGCCCGCGCGACCCGTCCACGAATTGGTCGTCGGCGACGATCGGGATGCCGCGCGCGATGGCCGCCTGCAGGAGCGGCTGGTTGCCGCGGGCGTCGGGGACGTAGAGCGCGTCGAGCGTCGTGCCCGAGATGAGGTCGGGGTTCGAGTCGGGGAGGACGGTCACGGTGAAGCCGTGGACGGCCGAGGCGCGGACCAGGGAGATGAGCTTGCGCGCGCGCTGGAGTTCGCCGCGGCGATCCGCCTCGGGGTCGTCGACCATGACGAAGCCGACCGTCATGGTCCTCCCGCTGCGGAGGGCCGCGGCGTGGCGATTGGGTACGTACCCGAGCTCCGCGGCGATCGCCTTGATGCGCTCCCGGGTCTCGGGACGCATGCTGCCGCGGTCGTTGAGCGCCTGGCTGATGGCCGCCGTCGACACGCCTGCGGCGCGCGCGATGTCCTTCAGCGTGACGCTCGGGCTCACAGCCGTTCGCCCTCGTCCGGCGAGACGCCTTCGCGGCTGCCCGGCAGGACCGTGCGGATCGCCTGGGCCCACTCCGTGCCGGCACCTGACGAGGCGAGCGTGTGGCCGCGGGCGATGAGCTGGTGCAGCAGCACGCCCGAGAAGTGACGCAGCGCGGTCTCCACCTCGGGCGAGTCGCCGCGGCGCCTGGCCCGTGTCAGCTCCTCGTCGAGGACACCGTGGACGAATCCGCGGAGATCGACCACCGAGGGGGAGACTTCGTGCACACGGCGGGCGGCGGCGTGCCGCTGCGCGGCGGCCTGCACGATCTCGCGCGCCTGGCCGACGGTCTCGGCCTCGTCGACGGGGGCGTGCAGACGGATCGTCTCGAGGTCCAGGAGCTCCACTCCGGGCAGGAGCGCGACCTCGGGGTCGACGTTGCGGGGCAGGCCGAGGTCGATGACGACCTGGGCCCGCGTGCTCCCTGCCCGGGCCGTCGCATGAGAGAACGCCTCGAGGGCGAACGTGTCGGTCGTCGCCGTGCACGTCACCACGACGTCGGCGGCGGCGGCCTCGACGGCGTAGTCGTCGACACCGACGTGAACGAGGTGCTCGCGGTTCGCGAACCGCTGGCGTCCGGAGCGCGAGTGCACGCGGATGTCCGTGGCCCCGACCGCACGCAGAGCGGCGAGGGCGGCCGCGGCGTATCGCCCGGTGCCCACGAGCAGGACCCGGGCGGTGTCCCAATCGACCCGCGAACTCACCAGGTCGACCGCGAGCCGGACGAGGGACCGGCCGGATTCACCGAGCCGCGTCGTGTTCTTGACGGCGCGGGAGGTCTCGGTCGCGCGCTGGAAGAGGTGCTCGAGCGGAGCGGTCGTCAGCCCGCGGTCGCGGGCGGCCTCGAGCGCGCGGCGGACCTGCCCCGCGATCTCGTCTTCGCCCACCGCCACGGAGTCGAGCCCGGACGCGACCGTGAAGAGGTGGTGCGCGACCTGGTTGCCGTGAGCGAAGTCGACGTTCTCACGCAACGACCGGTAGTCCATGTCGGCGGCGCCGGCGATGGCCTCCATCGCGGCATCCATCGCGGGGACGGGGGAGGCGAGGTCGGGTTCCTCGGCGAGGTCGAAGTAGGCCTCGAACCGGTTGCAGGTAGCGAGCACGACGGCTCCGCGTACCGAATCGTGGACCGCGGACAGGCGCTCAGCGAGGTCGTCGCCGACCGTCGAGAGCCGCTCGAGCGAGTCGAACGGTGTGGAGCGCTGATGCGCGGTCAAACAGACGAGCACGGTGCGGAGAACCCCCTTGGATCGCGACTAGTATATCGATTAACCGATTCGAGGAGTTCATCATTCCCGGCCTCAGCCACCCTCTCGTCGCCGCACGCACCCGCGAGTCGCGACTCGTCCGTGCACTCCTGGGCGATCGCCCCGACATCACTCCCGTCTGGTTCATGCGCCAGGCGGGTCGTTCGTTGCCGGAGTACCGGGCGCTGCGTTCACAGGGGACGATGCTCGACGCCTGCCTCGACCCCGCGCTGGCGAGCGAGATCACGATGCAGCCCGTCCGTCGGCACGGTGTCGACGCGGCGATCTTCTTCAGCGACATCATCGTCCCGCTCGCGCTCCTCGATATCGACGTCGAGATCGCCGCCGGCCGCGGCCCCGTGTTCTCGCAGCCGCTGCGCACCGCCGCCGACATCGCGCGCACGACGGCGATCGATCCCGCGCTCGTGGCCGAGCGTGGCGAGGCGATCGCGGACGCCGTCGGTCGCACGACGGCGATGCTCGCCGATCTGTCCGAGGAGCGCGGCGAGCCGCTGCCGCTCATCGGATTCGCCGGCGCCCCGTTCACCCTCGCCGCCTACCTCGTCGAGGGCGGCCCGTCGAAGGACCACCTCGCGGCCCGGCGCCTCATCCACGAGGACCCGGCAGCGTGGCGGGAGCTGACCATGTGGCTCGCCGAGGTGACCGGCCGCTTCCTGGCCCTGCAGATCGAGGCCGGTGCGAGCGCCGGCCAGCTGTTCGACTCGTGGGCGGGCGGCCTGAACCCCGACGACTACCGCGCGTCGGTTCTCCCGGCATCCGTCGCCGCGCTCCACCACGCGCGGTCGCTTCCGCTGCCCGAGGGTGTCGACCGCCTGCCGCTCGTGCACTTCGGTGTGGGGACGGGGGAGATCCTCCCCGACATGGCGACACCCGACATCGACGCGCTCGGCGTCGACTACCGCGTTCGCCTGAGCGATGCACGTCAGCGCATCGGGCGGGACCTCACGCTGCAGGGGAACCTCGACCCCGCGCTGCTGTTCGCGCCCGAGGACGTCCGGACCGCCGGGGTGCACCGCATCCTCGAGGACGGTCTCGCCGCCCGCGCCCACGTCTTCAACCTCGGTCACGGCGTGCCCATGGAGGCCGACCCCGACGCGATCTCGGCGGTGGTGCGCACGGTCCACGACTGGCGCGCGCCGTGACGCACGACGTCGTCATCGTGGGCGGCGGCATCGCCGGCCTGACGATCGCATGGGAGCTCGCCCGCGCGGGGCGCGATGTCGTCCTCGTCGAGGCGTCGGAGGACGCCGGCGGGATGCTGCGACGCGGCACGGCCGCCGGCGTCGAGGTAGATCTCGGCGCCGAGTCCTTCGCGACCCGCACGACGGGCGTCGCCGACCTCGTGGCCGACGCGCGACTGGCCGTGCAGCTCGTCGAGCCCGCACCGTCGGGTGCGCACGTCGCGTTCCGGCGGCGCTCCGGACGCGTCGACCGGGCGCCTCTGCCCCGTCGCGCCCTCGTCGGGATGCCCGCGGACCCGACCGCCGCCGACGTCGTACGCATCATCGGCCGCGCCGGTGCGCGTCGTGCAGCGCAGGAGCGTCACCTGCCCCTGCCGTCCGGTCCCGAGCCCACGCTCGCCGAGCTCGCGACGAGCCGGTTGGGTGCCCGGGTCACCGCCCGCCTCGTCGAACCCCTCTGCCGCAGCGTCTACTCGCAGAGCGCCGACAGCGTACGGCTGTCCTCGGTCCATCCCGTGCTCTGGGAGAAGACCCAGGTGCTCGGCTCGCTGACCGCCGCGGTCGATGCGCTCGCGCCCGCCGTCCGGACCGGGTCCGCCGTCCGCGGTGTCGAGGGCGGCCTCTGGCGACTCGCCGCCGAGCTCGAGGCCGCCGCTCTCCGAGCAGGCGCCGTCATCCGCACCGGAGCGCCCGCACGTACTGTCACGGCGACGACGGTCGAGCTCGACGGAGAGACCCTCGCAGCCCGTGCTGTCGTCATCGCGACCGGACCGACCGCCGCCGCGCGGCTGCTGCAGGTCGAGGCGGCGTCAGCGCCGCCCGTGGGCCTCGTCGTGGTCGAGGTCGTCGCCGACGGCTTCGACAGCTTCCCCGTCGGTTCCGGCGTCATCGCCGCCCCCGACGTCGACAGCGCGGCGAAGGCGCTCACCCACGTCGACGCGAAGTGGGAGTGGGCCGCCGCAGCCCTCCCCGCCGGCACCCACCTCGTCCGGCTCTCCGCCCGTGACGGTCGTCACCACGAGTTGATGGATGCCGCCGGCGCCGCCGCCGCCATCCGCACCCTGACCGGGGTCCGTCTCGCGCCGACCGACGTGCGCCGCGTCGTCCCGGTGGCGTGGCCGGACGCCGTCGCGACGCCGGGCGCACGCGCGACGGTCACCGATGCCGCAGCGACCCGCGGCATCCGACTCGCGGGAGCCGTCGCGGCCGGGACCGGACTCGCCTCGGTCATCCCGCACGCGCGCGCCCTCGCGTGCGATCTCGCCTCCCCTCCGATCCCTTCCGAAGGAGCACGTCATGTCCGCTGACGAGACTGTCCCCGGCCTCGGCTACACCCTGTTCGCGATCCTCGCGGGTCCTCGCCCGCGGACCGGGACACCCTCTCCGGGCGACGTGGACGACCTGCGGGCCGTCGCGGACGCCTTCCCCGCGGACGGCGTCACCCTGCGCGGGCTCTACGACGTGACCGGCATGCGGGCCGAGGCCGATCTCATGGTGTGGCTGCACGGCGAGGACCCGGCCGCCCTGCAGAAGGCCCTCCGCCGGCTGCGCCGGAGCGATGTGCTCGCCTCGTTCACCAACGTGTGGAGTGCGATGGGCGTGCATCGTGAGGCGGAGTTCAACAAGCGCCACGTCCCCGGATACCTCCGCGGCGAGCACGCCCGCGGATGGCTGTGCCTGTACCCGTTCGTCCGCAGCTACGAGTGGTACCTGCTCCCCGAGGAGGACCGCTCCCGCATGCTCGCCGAGCACGGTCGCAAGGGCGCCGTCTTCCGCGACGTCGTCGCCAACACCGTGTCGACGTTCGGTCTCAGCGACTACGAATGGCTGCTGCCCCTCGAGAGCGACGACCCCATCAGCCTCGTCGACATGATGCGCGAGCTCCGCGCGACGGATGCGCGACGCCATGTGCGCGAAGAGGTGCCGTTCTACACCGGTCGGCGTGTGGAGATCGACGAACTCACGGAGGTGCTCTCGTGAGCGCGCAGAACATCGGAGCGGTGAACCCGGAGTTCCGTCCGAAGCCGCCGCGGGCGACCGGAGTGGTCGTCGCCGAGGGCGCGGTCATCCCGGGCGCGACCGAGGGTGCGCGCGCGGGCGACCCCCACGCGACGATCCCCGTCGACTACGACGGGATCCTCCTGCTCGGCTTCGGCGGACCCGAGGGCCAGGACGATGTCATCCCGTTCCTTCGGAACGTCACGGCGGGTCGCGGCATCCCCGACGAGCGCCTCGAAGAGGTCGCGCACCACTACCGTCACTTCGGCGGGATATCGCCGATCAACGAGCACAACCGCGAGCTGAAGGCGGCGCTCGACGCCGAGCTCGCCTCTCGAGGGCTCGATCTGCCGGTGTACTGGGGCAACCGCAACTGGATGCCGTACGTCACCGACGCGATCGATTCCGCCGTCGCCGACGGGCGCCGCAAGCTCCTCGCCATCGCGACGAGCGCGTACAGCTCCTACTCCTCGTGCCGGCAGTATCGCGAGGACCTCGCCGACGCCGTCGAGGCGACCGGCCACCAGACCGATGTCCAGATCGACAAGGTCCGGCAGTTCTTCGACCACCCCGGATTCGTCGCGCCCTTCGTCGACGGCATCCGGGCCGGCATCGCCGAGCTCGTCGAGCGCGGCATCACCGACCTTGCGAACGAGGTCGAGATCCTCTTCTCGACGCACTCGATCCCGGCCTCCGACGCCGACCGCTCCGGCCCGCCGGAGCGCGGATTCGGCCCGGGCGGCGCGTACGTCGCGCAGCACCTGGCCGTCGGTGAGGAGATCATCTCGCGCCTCGGCTTCCCCGGCGCGTGGCAGCTGGTCTTCCAGAGCCGGTCCGGCCCGCCGCAGGTGCCGTGGCTCGAGCCCGACATCAACGATGCGATGCAGGAACTCCCGGGTCGCGGGCGCAAGGCCGTCCTCATCGTGCCGCTCGGGTTCGTGAGCGACCACATGGAGGTCATGTGGGACCTCGACACCGAGGCCATGGAGACCGCGGAGGATCTCGGCCTCGTCGCCGTCCGCACCGCGACCCCCAGCACGCATCCGAGCTACGTCGCGGGCCTCGTCGACCTCGTGGAGGAACGGCTGAAGGGCACGCCCGCGGCTGAGCGCCCCGCGGTGACGGATCTCGGCCCCTGGTACGACGTCTGCCGTCCGGGGTGCTGCGAGAACAAGCGTCTCGGTTTCCAGCCGGCGCTGTCGGGAGTCGCGCCGTGACCGCTACGTTGCGCCTCGGAACCCGGGCGAGCCTGCTGGCGACGACCCAGTCGCAGCACGTGGCGGATGCCGTGGCCGCGGCATCCGGTCGCGACGTCGAACTCGTGCCCATCACCAGCGAGGGCGACGTCCTCACAGGCCCGCTCGCGCAGATGGGCGGAACCGGCGTGTTCGCGACGGCGCTTCGCGATGCGCTCCTCCGGGACGAGTGCGACTTCCTCGTGCACTCGATGAAGGACCTCCCGACGGCGCCGTACCCCGGCATCGTCGTGGGTGCCGTGCCGGTGCGCGCCTCGCAGCGCGACGTCCTGCACTCCCGCGACGGGCTGACCCTCGATGAGCTGCCCGCCGGTGCGCGCGTCGGCACCGGGTCACCGCGCCGCGTGGCCCAGGTCCTCGCGCGCCGGCCCGACCTCGTGGTCGAGGGCATCCGCGGCAACGTCGACAGCCGTCTGCGCAAGGTCGCTGACGGTCAGTACGACGCGATCGTCCTCGCCGAGGCGGGCCTGCGGCGCATCGGGCGCGACGCCGCAGTCACCGAGGTGCTCGATTGGCCGACGTCGGCCGCGCAGGGTGCGTTGGCCGTCGAGATCCGCGACGGGGATGCCGCCGTGGCCGACGCCGTCGGTCTCATCGAGCACGCCGACACGGCTCTCGCGGCGAATCTCGAGCGCGCGGTGCTCCGACGGCTCGAAGCCGGCTGCGCCGCACCCGTCGCGATCGACGCGGAGCGTCGCGGTGACACGGTGACTCTGGTCGCCCACGTGTACGCCGAGGACGGGCGCCGCTCCGTCGTGGCGTCCCGCCGCCTCGACCCACACGTCGACGCCGATGCCGCTGCTGCCGACGTCGTCGCCGAGCTGCTCGAGGGCGGTGCCGCCGACCTCGCCGATCTCGCGGGGTCGTCGCGATGACCGGCGGCCTGCGGGGAGCGCGCGTCCTCGTTCCCCGCGCGGGCGCGTGGGGCGAGAAGGTCCGCGCCGACCTCCACATGCGCGGCGCGGAGGCCGTCGTCGCCCCGCTCATCTCGTCCGCGCCGCCGCGCGACACGGCCGCTCGAGATCGTGCGTTCACGGACCTCGCCGACGGGGCGTACGCCTGGCTGTTCGTCACGAGCGCGGCGAGCGTCGAGGAGCTCCGCGGGCACGGTGTCGCGATCCCCGCGACGACCCGCATCGCCGCCGTGGGTCGTGCGACCGCCCGCGCCGTCGCCGACGCCGGGTGGGAGGTCGATTTCGTCCCCGCCGGCGCCTCTTCGGCGACCGCCCTGGTGACCCAGTGGTGCGCCGATCGCACGCCCGCGACCACGGGGCCCGCTCTGGTCGTCCGGAGCGACCTCGCGCAGGCAGTCGTGAGCGACGAGCTCGAGGTCCGCGGGTTCGCCGTCGACGTCTGCATCGCCTACCGCACGGTCGGGGTCGACCTCGAGCCCGCCGTCGCCGCCGGTCTCCGCTCCGGCGGGATCGACGTCGTCCTGCTCACCTCCCTGAGCGTCGGCCGCGAACTCCGCCGGCAGGTCGGGGCCCTCCCGGCATCCACCCTCGTCGCCTCGATCGGCCCCGGCACGACCCGCGACGCCACCGCCCTCGGGTTCACCGTCGGCCACACCGCCCAGAGCCAGAGCATCGACGCGCTGATCGCCGAGCTCGACGCCCGCGTCCTTTCGGAGAAGTCCTCATGATCTCGTTCCCCACCCGCCGCCTCCGCCGGCTCCGCGGCACGCCCGCCCTCCGCCGCCTCGCCGCCGAGCACCACCTCGTGCCGTCGCAGCTCGTGCTCCCGGTGTTCGTGAAGGAGGGCATCGACTCCTCGCAGCCCATCGCGAGCATGCCCGGGGTGTCCCAGCATCCGCTCGACGCGGTCGCCGACGTCGTCGACGAGGCCGCCGCCGCGGGCATCGGTGGGATCATGCTCTTCGGTGTTCCGGCTGTTCGCGATGCCGCCGGCAGCGGCGCGACCGATCCGAACGGCATCCTCAACCGCGCGATCGCCGTGGCCGCGCGCGCCGCCGGTGGGCGACTCACGGTCCAGGCCGATCTCTGCCTCGACGAGTTCACCGACCACGGCCACTGCGGTCTGCTCGCCGCCGACGGCTCGGTCGACAACGACGCGACCCTCGAGGTCTACGCCGAGATGGGCGTAGCCCAGGCCCGCGCCGGCGCCGACGTGCTCGGCCTGTCGGGAATGATGGACGGCCAGGTCGCCGCGGTCCGCGCCGGATTGGATGCCGCGGGCTTCGCTCACGTCGCGATCCTCGCCTACTCCGCGAAGTACGCCTCCGCCTTCTACGGCCCGTTCCGCGACGCCGTCGAGTCGACCCTGCAGGGCGATCGCCGGACCTACCAGATGGACCCCGCCAACGCGCGGGAGGGCGTCGAGGAGGCCCTCGTCGACATCGCCGAAGGTGCCGACGTCGTCATGGTCAAGCCCGCAATGCCCTACCTCGACGTGCTCGCGCGCGTCTCGGATCGCTCGAATGTGCCGGTGTGGGCGTACCAGGTGTCGGGGGAGTACGCGATGATCGAGCACGCCGCCGCCGCCGGACTCATCGACCGCGAGCGCGCCATCGGCGAGAGCCTGCTCGGCATCCGCCGCGCCGGTGCCGACGTCATCCTCACCTACTGGGCCGTCGAGGTCGCGCACTGGCTGCGCGCCGGGAAGGAACTCGCATGAGCCGCAATCAGGAGCTGTTCGACCGTGCCCGCGGAGTGATCCCCGGCGGCGTCGATTCGCCGGTCCGGGCCTACGGCTCGGTCGGCGGCACGCCGCGGTTCATGGTGTCGGCGCAGGGCGCCTACGTGACGGATGCCGACGGCCGCGACTACGTCGACCTCGTCGCCAGCTGGGGTCCCGCCCTCCTCGGCCACTCGCACCCCGCCGTCGTGGACGCGGTGGTCGCCGCTGCGCGCCGCGGCCTCTCGTTCGGTGCGCCGACCGCCGCCGAGACCGAGCTCGCCGAGGAGATCCGCTCGCGCGTCCCCGCCGCTGAGCGGATCCGCCTCGTCTCGACCGGCACCGAGGCGACGATGACGGCGATCCGTCTCGCACGAGCCGCGACCGGCCGCGACCTGCTGATCAAGTTCGCCGGCCACTACCACGGGCACTCCGACGGCCTGCTCGCGCAGGCGGGCTCCGGACTCGCGACCCTCGCGCTGCCCGGGTCGGCGGGTGTTCCCGCTCCGATCGCGGCGCAGACCCTCGTCATCGGCTACAACGACCGCGCCGCCGTCGAGGAGGTGTTCCGCGCCCACGAGGGCCGGATCGCCGCGATCATCACCGAGGCCGCCGGCGCCAACATGGGCGTCGTGCCCCCGGCATCCGGGTTCACGGCGTTCCTCTCCGAGATCGCCCACCGGAACGGTGCGCTCCTCATCAGCGACGAGGTGCTCACCGGGTTCCGGTCATCGCGCTCGGGCTACGCCGGTGTACTGGATGCGGCGGGGGAGCACGTCGTCCCCGACCTCATCGCGTTCGGCAAGGTCATCGGCGGCGGGCTCCCCGTCGCCGCCGTCGCCGGGCGGGCCGACATCATGGACCTCCTCGCGCCGACCGGTCCCGTCTACCAGGCCGGCACGCTGTCGGGGAACCCGGTCGCCGTCGCCGCGGGACTCGCGACCCTCTCGAACGCCGACGACGCCGTGTACCGCACGCTCGACTCGGTGGCGCACACGGTCGCGGACGCGGCATCCGCTGCGCTCACGGATGCCGGAGTGCCGCACGTCGTGCAGTGGGCGGGGACGCTGTTCAGCATCTTCTTCGGCGAGTCCGTCGTGCACGGCGTGCCCGACTACGCGACGGCGACCTCGCAGGACGCCGACGCCTACGGCCGGTTCTTCCACGCGATGCTCGAGGGCGGCGTCTCGATGCCGCCGTCGGCTTTCGAGGCGTGGTTCGTGACGGCCGCGCACGACGACGCGGCCATCGGCCGGATCGTCGACGCCCTGCCCGCTGCGGCGAAGGCGGCAGCGGGCTGAACGGCGACCGGGGTCCCGGGCCACCCGCGCCGGGTGACGTCCGCACGACGCGCGGGGCGGGTGACGCCTCGTCCGCCCCGTCGGTCGGCTCCCGCCCGGCGGTCGGGCATCCGTCACCCTGAACGGCGGCACGAGGCCCGGCAACTAGGCTGGACCCCATGCCCGTCACCCTCCTCGGAGCCGCCGAGATCCGCGCCCTCGCCGCCGACCTCGACGTCACACCGACCAAGAAGCTCGGGCAGAACTTCGTCGTCGACGCCAACACGGTCCGCAAGATCGTCACGGCCGCGCGCGTGACCTCGGCCGACCGTGTCGTCGAGGTGGGGCCGGGTCTCGGCTCGCTGACCCTCGCCATCCTCGAGACCGGCGCCCCGGTGACCGCCGTCGAGATCGACCACCGCCTCGCCGAGCGCCTGCCGGCCACAGCCGCGGCGCACGGCGTGCCCGATGGTGCGCTCACCGTCGTGGCCCAGGACGCCCTGCGGGTGAGCGAGCTCCCGGGCGACCCCGACGTCCTCGTCGCGAACCTGCCGTACAACGTCAGCGTCCCGGTGCTCCTGCACTTCATGGAGCACTTTCCGACCATCCAGCGCGGCGTCGTCATGGTGCAGGCCGAGGTCGGCGAACGCCTCGCGGCTCCGTCGGGCTCGAAGGTCTACGGCGCCCCGAGCGTGAAGGCCGCCTGGTACGGCACGTGGCGCCTCGCCGGCACCGTCTCGCGTCACGTGTTCTGGCCCGTCCCCAACGTCGACAGTGTCCTGGTCGGCTTCGAACGGGATGCCGCGGCCCGCGGCACCGAGGAGGAGCGACTGCGCACCTTCGCGATCGTCGACGCGGCGTTCCAGCAGCGCCGCAAGATGCTCCGCCAGGCGCTCTCCACCGTGCTCGGCGGCTCGTCCGCCGCGGCCAGCGAGGTGCTCGAGCGCGCGGGCGTGGCTCCGACGGCCCGCGGCGAGGAACTCACGATCGAGGACTTCGTCCGCATCGCCCGCGCCTGATCGCTCGGCATCCGTGATCTCCTCTCGGAGCGAGATCCGCGCCCCGTTCTCAGCGAGTTCGCGCGTCGTTCATCACCGGTTCCCGAAACACGCCGGTAACATTTCGGAGCAAGGCGGGGGCACCCGAGCCCTGGCACCGACGGAAGAAGTGACCATGCGCCGCGCCGAGCATCCGGCCGCCGAACGGATCCTGCTCCACCTGAGTGACACGCATCTGCGTGGCCCGGGACCCCGTCTGTTCGACAGCGTCGACGGTGAGACGTCCCTGACCGCCGCTCTCGACGCCATCGAATCCAGTGGCATCGCGCCCGATGCGATCGTCTTCACGGGCGACCTCGTCGACCTCGGTGAGGCCGCCGCCTACGACGCGATCCGCGCGCTCGTCGAGCCCTTCGCCGAGCGCCTGGGCGCACGGCTGCTGTGGGTCATGGGCAACCACGACGACCGCGGTGCGTTCCGCGAGCACCTCCTCGACGAGGCGCCCGCCGACCCGACGGCACCGTACGACCGGGTCGACGAGCTCGACGGTCTCCGCATCGTCACCCTCGACACGAGCGTGCCGGGCCATCACCACGGCGAGCTCTCCGACGCGCAGCTCGAATGGCTGCGGGAGGTGCTCTCGACACCCGCGCCGCTCGGCACCGTCCTCGCGATGCACCACCCGCCGGTCCCGAGCGTCCTCCCGCTCGCGGCGAGCGTCGAGCTTCGCGACCAACGGCGCCTCGCCGACGTCCTCCGCGGCACGGACGTCCGCGCGATCATCGCCGGGCACCTGCACTACTCGACGTTCGCGACCTTCGCAGGCATCCCCGTGTCCGTCGCGTCGTCCACCTGCTACGCGCAGGATCTGACGGTCCCCGTCGGCGGCACCCGGCCGCAGGACGGCGCTCAGTCCTACAACCTCGTGCACGTCTACGACGACACGGTCGTCCATTCGGTCGTCCCGATCGACGCGTCGCGTCCGCTCGAGTACATCGATCCCGACGAGGCTCAGCGACGCCTGCACGAGGCGGGCGTCACCGGCTCCGTCACGCGTGCAAGTCGAGCGGGCGTGCCGGCGCTGCGCTGACCGCAGGGTCCTCCCACGGCGCACGGACCGGGAAGAGGCGCTCGAGCAGCCCGGTCACGGCGCGCACGCGCACCGGTTCGGGGACCTCGTGGTCGCCGCCGTCGTTGAGGCAGAACATGTCGACGTCGCTGCGCTCGGCGAGTCGCTCCATGCGCCGCAGCGACGCGGCCTGCGTCGTCTGGAAGTACCGCACCCGCGGGGCGGTCGAGGCGATCGCGCGTCCCGTGAACTGCGCGTAGTAGTGGTACAGGCAGTTGGTCACCGACACGTCGGTCGCGGAGCGGAAGCGGGATGCCGCGGTGCGCCGGATCTCCTCGGGGAACTCCCGTTCGAGCTCGAACATCACGGAGCGCCGCAGCGGCGCCGCGCAGTGCTCGAGGTCGCGGACGATCGTGCGGCCGAACCGCTCGTGCAGCAGCTCGCGGTTCAGGCGCAGCGCGTTGTCGTGGCCGCTGCGGGCGACGCGACGCGGCCCGGTCCCGATGCGCACGTCGCACTCGACGAACGACGACACGCCGGCGGGGGAGAAGAACAGTTCCGGCGAGAGCGGCCGGCCGAAGAACATGTCGTCGTTCGAGTAGAGGAAGTGCTCCGACAGACCCTCGATGCGGTGCAGCTGGGCTTCGACGGCGTGGGAGTTGTGCGTGGGGAGAACCGAGGTGTCCTCGAAGAACTCCTCGCTGCGGACGATCGTCACCTTCGGATGGTCGAGCAGCCATGCGGGGGCGGGGGAGTCGGTCGCGATGAAGATGCGGCGCACCCACGGCGCGTACATGTGGACGCTCCGCAGCGCGTACCGCAGCTCGTCGACGTGGCGGTAGCGCGCGGGCCCGTCGTCGCCGTCGCCGACCACGTACTCGGACATCTGGGCGGCGCGCTGACGCTGGAACTCCGAGGACGACCCGTCGACCCAGGAGAAGACCATGTCGATCTCGTGCGTGACGTCGCCCGGGTGCGGGTCGAACATGCCGTGCAGCGTCTGCCAGGTGCGTCCGAAGCGTTCGACGGCCGCCGGCTCGACGTCCTCCGCGGCGAAGACGCGACGGGTGAGGTCGTTGGGGTGCGGCGCCTCGACGAGCTCCTCGCCGAAGCGCCAGAACTCGACGCGCACCCCGTGGCCGGCGCCGTAGCGGAGCTCGCCGGCGATGCGCGGGCGGAACACCCGCACCGAGGCCGGTCCCGACGAGCGCAGACGCAGCTCACCGAACGGCACCGGCGTACCGCCCTTCGTCTTCGCGTAGAGCGGTTCCGCGGCGGCGCGGTCCGCGAGCGCGGCGATCGCGCGGTCGCGGTGAGCCAGATCGACGACCAGGCCCGGGATCGAGTGCGAGTGGCGGATGAGGAGGTGGGGGATGCCGGCGTCCGAGAGGGAATCGGCGATCAGCAGCAGGTCGGCGATGCGCGCCTGCTCGGGAGTGGTGTCGTCATGGCGCAGGTGCAGCATGCCTTTGATGAGGACGATGTCCTCGCGTTCGAGGAGAGCGGTCCAGGAACCACCCTCGGACGGCAGTGCAGTCAGTCGCGCCATATGTTCTCCTTGTTGTGCGTGTTCGGTCGAGCAAGAGTTGATGTCGGTCGTTTCGCCGACGTTTCGGGTGTCCGGCATCGCTAGCCTGGGGTGATGACCGACTACGCGGACCGTTTCCCCCCGTCGCGCAATGGCGACACCCACCGCCCCTATCAGGCGGCGTCCTCCCGCTACGATGCGGGGGCCTTCCGCCAGGTCGGCTCGAGCGGCCTGTATCTGCCGGCGATCTCGCTGGGACTCTGGTGGAACTTCGGGGACAACATCCCCTTCGACAATCAGCGTACTCTGCTCCGGCACGCCTTCGACCGGGGTGTCACGCACTTCGACCTGGCCAACAACTACGGCCCGCCGTTCGGATCGGCCGAGACCAACTTCGGGCGCATGATGCGGGAGGACTTCGCGCCCTACCGCGATGAGATCATCCTGTCGTCGAAGGCCGGATACGACATGTGGCCGGGCCCCTACGGCAACTACGGCTCGCGGAAGTACCTGATCGCCAGCGCCGAGCAGTCGCTCGCACGCATGAGCGTCGACTACGTCGACATCTTCTACTCGCACCGAGCCGATCCGGTGACGCCGATCGAGGAGACCATCGGCGCCCTCGACACCCTGGTCCGCCAGGGCAAGGCGCTCTACGTCGGGATCTCCTCCTACAGCGCCGAGCGCACCGAGGAGGCAGCGGCCGTCGCCCGGAGCCTCGGCACCCCGTTGATCATCCATCAGCCGTCGTACTCGATCCTGAACCGCTGGGTCGAGGACGGGCTCACGGACTCGCTGAAGACGGCGGGCATGGGCGCCATCGCGTTCACCCCGCTCGCGCAGGGCCTGCTGACCGACAAGTACCTCGGCGACGGCCGCGCCGAGCGCGCCCAGAGCCGCTTCTCGCTGCCCGACGGACAGCTGAACCAGAAGGCGCTCGAGACCCTCCGCTCGCTCAACGAGATCGCGCAGCAGCGCGGTCAGACGCTTGCGCAGATGGCCATCCAGTGGGTGCTGCGCGACGAGGTCGTGACGTCCGCCCTGATCGGGGCCTCGCGACCGGAGCAGCTCGATCAGAACCTCGCCGCCGTCGACGGGGCACCGTTCGATGACGACGAGCTCGCCCGCATCGACGCGCTGTCGGGGGCGATCGACGTCGACCTGTGGGCCGACTCGGCGAACGCGTGAGCATTCCCCTCGACACGACCCGGCGCGTGCACGTGCGCGCGCCGGGCAAGATCAACCTCTTCTTCGAGGTCGGTCCCGTCGGCGAGGACGGCTACCACGACGTGGCGTCCGTCTATCAGGCCGTCTCGCTCTACGAGGACGTGTGGGCCTCGCACGACGACACGACCTCGCTGACGGTCACGGGAGACGTCGATGTGTCGACCGTCCCGCTCGACGACTCGAACCTCGCGCTGCGTGCCGCGCGCCTGGTGACCGACGCCGTCGGCTGGGAGGGCGGCATCCGCCTGCAGATCCACAAGGGCGTCCCCGTCGCCGGCGGCATGGGAGGCGGTTCGGCGGACGCCGCTGCCGCTCTGGTCGCCGTCAACGAACTGGTCGACGGCGGGCTGAGCGCGAGCGACCTGCACGCCCTGGGCGCCCGCCTCGGAGCCGACGTCCCGTTCGCGCTCCTGGGTGGGACCGCGGTCGGGACGGGGCGCGGCGACGAGCTCGCCCCGGCGCTGGGTCGGGGATCCTTCGCATGGGTCCTCGTCGCGGACGGCGGCGGACTGTCGACCCCCGAGGTGTACGGCACCCTCGATCGCCTCCGCGCGGACGCCGACATCGCGCCCGACCGCGCCACTCCGTCGGTCGACCCGGCGGTGCTGCGGGCCCTGCGGTCGGGGGATGCCGCGGCCCTGGGCGCGGCGATCCGAAACGACCTGCAGCTCGCCGCCGTCCACCTCCGTCACGATCTGGCGGTGCTCATCGACGACGGTCTCGCCGCCGGTGCCCTCGGCGGCATCGTGTCGGGATCCGGCCCGACGACGGCGTTCCTGGCCGAGGGGACGGAACAGGCCCGAGAGCTCGCGGACCGCCTCACGTCCGCGGGTCACCGCGCGCACGCGGTCACGGGGCCCGTCGCTGGCGCACGACTGCTCTGACGTGGCGTCGTGTCGCCACCGCCGCCTAGCCTGGGGGGATGAGCTCTCTCGCTGATCGGTTCCACTCGGCCGCGCTCGACGATGGCCTCACGTCCGCCTTCGAGGCACGCGGCCTGCGGGCGGCGCGTGTCGCAGAGGACGACCGCGAGGGGACGCACCGCTGGCAGGATGCCGTCGCCCGCGGCTTCCTCGGCGGAGAGCCCACCGAGGCGCAGTACACCGAGTCCTTCGCGCGCAACGGCTACCGCCGCAAGGTGGGTGTCTACGACGACGGCGGCGTGCAGGCCGATGTCCCCGTCGCGACCTTCGCCTCGTGGGGCACCGAGCTCACCCTTCCCGGCGGCGCAGCGGTCCCGATGTGCGCCGTCAGTGCCGTGACCGTCGCGCCCACCCACCGCCGGCGTGGCATCCTCAGCACGCTCATGCGGGGCGAACTGCGCACCGCGGCATCCCTCGGCTTCCCCCTCGCCGGGCTCACGGTGAGCGAGTCCGGGATCTACGGCCGCTTCGGCTTCGCACCCGCCGTCACCGTCACATCGTGGGAGATCTCCACCCGCCGCACCGGCTGGATCGGCCCCGACGCGCCGGGCCGGATCGACTACATCACACGCGAGCAGGGGCGAGATGCCGCAACCGAGCTGTATGAGCGCATCCGACTGGCCACCCCCGGCGAGATCACCATGCCCGGTGGGCACTGGGACCGCACCTTCGGCACGCGTGCCGACGCCGAGAAGGCCGACAAGCTGCGCGTCGTCCAGTACCGCTCGCCGGAAGGGGCTGTCGAGGGCGTCGCGATCTACAGCATCAGCGAGGACGACGACGACTGGGCTGCCTCGACGGCGACCGTCTCGCGCGTGGTGGCGGGGACGGATGCCGCCTACGCCGGGCTCTGGCGCTTCCTGCTCTCCCTCGACCTCGTCGGGACGGTCCGGGCCGGCGAGCTGTCGGTCGACGAGCCGCTCTGGTGGATGATCGACAACAAGCGCGCGGCTCGCATCACGAGCCGTGACCACCACTACCTGCGCGTGCTCGACGTCCCCGCGACGCTGGCCGCCCGCAGCTACGACGTCGACGACGTCATCGCGCTGGAGGTGACGGACGCGCTCGGCATCGCTGACGGAACGTTCGTCCTGTCGGCGGGCGAGGCACCCGGCGTCGACATCGTCGACGAGGTTCCGCTCGGCGTGCCGCTCGTACGTCTCGGGGTGGAGGAGCTCTCGGCGATGCTCCTCGGCGGCGTCTCGGCGGTCACCTTGGCGCGCGCGGGTCGCGTCGAAGCGGACGATCCGCACCGCATCGCGCGGGTCTTCGCCGCGACGTCGACACCGCGGCTGAGCTTCTGGTACTGAGCGTGGACGCTCTCGCCTGGGCAGGTCTTCTCGTCGGCGGCGCCCTGCTGCTGTGGTCACTGTGGTCGACCCTGCGCGCCAATGCGGGGCGCCGCATCCCGATGCTGCGCAATGCGGACATCGTGCCGCCGGGGTCGATCGTGACGCGCGTCGTCGGCATCGCCGTCTTCGTGTTCTCGGCGCTGAGCCTCGCGGGCCGGTCGGGGCTCTGGCCGGCGGTCATCCTCTTCGTGGGCGCTCTCGGCGGAGCCCTGGCCATCGCCTGGCACAACCGGCGGGCGGCGCGCGCCGACCGGTCAGGCGACGCCGCGTAGCCTGGAGGCGATGGCACATCTTCTCGGGGCCGAGTCCCTGCACCTGGAATACCCGACCAAAGTCGTCTTCGACGGCGTCTCGCTCGGTGTCGACGAGGGCGACCGCATCGGCATCGTCGGCCGCAACGGCGACGGCAAGTCGAGCCTCATGGCCATGCTCGCCGGCCGGCGCGAACCCGACTCCGGTCGCGTCACCGTCCGCGGCGGTGTGACGATCGGCGTCCTCGAGCAGAGCGACGTCCTCCCCGACGACCTCACCGTGGGGCGCGCCGTCGTGGGCGACGGTCCCGCGCACGAGTGGGCCGGCGATGCGAAGGTGCGCGACGTCATCGCGGGCCTCCTCTCAGACCTCGACTGGGACGCCGCCATCGGCACGCTCTCCGGCGGGCAGCGCCGCCGTGTCGCGCTGGCGCAGCTCCTGACCGGGGACTGGGATGTGCTGGCCCTCGACGAGCCCACCAACCACCTCGACGTCGAGGGCATCGCCTGGCTCGCCGAGCACCTCAAGCGACGCTGGTCGGCGTCGTCGGGCGCGCTCATGGTCGTCACCCACGACCGATGGTTCCTCGACGAGGTCTGCACGAAGACGTGGGAGGTCCACGACCGCATCGTCGAGCCCTTCGACGGGGGCTACGCGGCATACATCCTGCAGCGCGTGGAGCGCGACCGTCAGGCGGCCTCCATCGAGGCACGCAGGCAGAACCTCGCCCGCAAGGAGCTCGCCTGGCTCCGCCGCGGTGCCCCTGCACGCACCAGTAAGCCCAAGTTCCGCATCGACGCCGCGAACGAGCTCATCGCCGACGTCCCCGAGATCCGCGACCGGGTCTCCCTCCAATCCCTCGCCGTCGCCCGCCTGGGCAAGGACGTCGTGGACCTGCTCGACGCCGGCGTCGCGTACGACGGCCGTGAGATCCTGCGCGATGTCGAGTGGCGCATCGCGCCGGGGGAGCGCACCGGCATCCTCGGTGTCAACGGCGCCGGCAAGTCGACGCTCCTCGGCCTCGTCTCCGGCACCGTCCAACCCACGAGCGGCCGTGTGAAGCACGGCAAGACCGTGAAGGTCGCCACCCTCACGCAGCGCATGGACGAGCTCGACCCGCACCTCGACGACCCCGTGCGGGTCGTCGTGTCCCGGCTCCGGACGACGTACACGTTCGGGGCGGGATCGAAGGCGCAGGAGCTCACCCCGGGGCAGCTCCTCGAACGGATGGGCTTCGCGTCCGCGCAGCTCTCCACGCCGGTCAAGGACCTCTCGGGTGGTCAGAAGCGGCGACTGCAGCTGCTGCTCATCCTCCTCGACCAGCCGAACGTGCTCATCCTCGACGAGCCCACGAACGACCTCGACACGGACATGCTCGCCGCGATCGAGGACCTCCTCGACTCCTGGGCGGGCACCCTCATCGTCGTGTCGCACGATCGCTACTTCATGGAGCGGGTCACCGACCAGCAGTACGCGGTTCTCGGCGGACGCCTGCGACACCTCCCCGGCGGGATCGAAGAATACCTGCGCCTGCGGGCCGCGCAGCCGCAGGCGACGGGAGCGGCGAGCCCGACGGCAGTGACGACGGATGCCGCGGGACCGTCGGCATCCGTTCTCTCCGGAGCCGAGCGCCGCACGGCCGAGAAGGAGGTCACGAGCCTCGAGCGCCGCATCGCGAAGCTCACCGACCAGATCGAGAAGGCCAGAGCGGCCCTCGCCGACCACGACCAGGGCGACTACGTCGGTCTCGGGGAGAAGATGCAGCGGATCACCGCGATGGAGGCCGAGGTCGGCGAGGCCGAGGAGCGCTGGTTCGAGCTGACCGAGCAGCTGGGCTGATCAGACGCGCGCCGCCTCGCGGAGCGTCAGCCCGGTCGTGAACTCCCGCGGCGCGCCGCTCAGCGGGTCGACGAAGCGCAGCTCCCGGGCGAGCAGTTGAAGAGGTCGCTCGGGGTCGTCCGGGGCTTCGTCGAGAAGGTCCGGGTAGAAGCGGTCGCCGAGGATGCCGAGGCCGATCCCGGCGAGGTGCGCGCGCAGCTGATGCATGCGACCCGTCCGCGGGTGCAGGCGCAGGTGCGCCGTCGACGGTCCGATGCGGATCGCCTCGACGAGCGTCTCGGCATTGGGCTCGCGGTCCTCGTGCACGACGGCGCGCAGGCTGCCTCGGGTGCTCGTGAGGTGCGAACGGACGACGCGGGGGAGCTCCGGCATCCCCTCGGCCGGGACCACCGTGACCGCTTCGTAGACCTTCCGCACCGCGCGATCGGCGAACAGGCTCTGGTACGCACCCCGGGACGCGGGGCGGACGGAGAACATGACCAGTCCGGCGGTCGCCCGGTCGAGCCGGTGGATGGGGGTCAGGTGCGGATTGTCGAACTCCTGCCGCAGCCGGACGAGAGCGGAGTTCTTCAGGAAGCCCCCGCCGGGCGTCGTCGGCAGGAAGTGCGGTTTGTCGACGACGAGGAGGTCTTCGTCGTGGTGGCGGACGACCACCTCGTACGGGATGTCGGGCTACTCGGGCGGATCCCGGTCGTACCAGAGGAAGTCCTACGCTACGAGCGGTGTCGTGCGTGTGACGATGCCGCCGTCGAAGGCCACGACCTCGCCGCGGTCGAAGCGGCTCAGGAGGATCTCGGGATCGATGTGGGAGAACCGTCCCGTCACGTAGTCGGCGATCGTGTCCCACGGGCCCGTCCGAGGCACCCGCAATCGGGTGGGACCCACCCCGTCGCGGACGGGGAGCGGAGCGCGCATCGCCATCGCGGGTCAGCCGTCGAAGCCGAGGCTGAGTTTGCGCAGCAGACCCGCGAGGCGCTCGCGGTCGGCCCGCGAGAGCTGGGCGAGCAGTTCGGCCTCGGCGTCCACGAGCCGCGTGATCGCGGCATCCACTCGGTTGCGGCCCTCTTCGATGAGAGTCACGAGGACGCCCCGTCCGTCGCCCGGATCGGCGGCGCGCACCACGAGACCGCGCTCGACCAGACGGTCGATGCGGTTCGTCATCGTGCCGCTCGAGACGAGGGTCTGCTGCAGAAGCTGCTTGGGACTGAGCGTGTAGGGCTCGCCGGCGCGGCGGAGCGCGGAGAGCACGTCCCACTCCCAGGGCTCGAGATCGCTGCGGTGGAACGCGTCGCGGCGCGCGCCGACCGGTCAGGCGACGCCGCGTAGCCTGGAGGCGATGGCACATCTTCTCGGGGCCGAGTCCCTGCACCTGGAATACCCGACCAAAGTCGTCTTCGACGGCGTCTCGCTCGGTGTCGACGAGGGCGACCGCATCGGCATCGTCGGCCGCAACGGCGACGGCAAGTCGAGCCTCATGGCCATGCTCGCCGGCCGGCGCGAACCCGACTCCGGTCGCGTCACCGTCCGCGGCGGTGTGACGATCGGCGTCCTCGAGCAGAGCGACGTCCTCCCCGACGACCTCACCGTGGGGCGCGCCGTCGTGGGCGACGGTCCCGCGCACGAGTGGGCCGGCGATGCGAAGGTGCGCGACGTCATCGCGGGCCTCCTCTCAGACCTCGACTGGGACGCCGCCATCGGCACGCTCTCCGGCGGGCAGCGCCGCCGTGTCGCGCTGGCGCAGCTCCTGACCGGGGACTGGGATGTGCTGGCCCTCGACGAGCCCACCAACCACCTCGACGTCGAGGGCATCGCCTGGCTCGCCGAGCACCTCAAGCGACGCTGGTCGGCGTCGTCGGGCGCGCTCATGGTCGTCACCCACGACCGATGGTTCCTCGACGAGGTCTGCACGAAGACGTGGGAGGTCCACGACCGCATCGTCGAGCCCTTCGACGGGGGCTACGCGGCATACATCCTGCAGCGCGTGGAGCGCGACCGTCAGGCGGCCTCCATCGAGGCACGCAGGCAGAACCTCGCCCGCAAGGAGCTCGCCTGGCTCCGCCGCGGTGCCCCTGCACGCACCAGTAAGCCCAAGTTCCGCATCGACGCCGCGAACGAGCTCATCGCCGACGTCCCCGAGATCCGCGACCGGGTCTCCCTCCAATCCCTCGCCGTCGCCCGCCTGGGCAAGGACGTCGTGGACCTGCTCGACGCCGGCGTCGCGTACGACGGCCGTGAGATCCTGCGCGATGTCGAGTGGCGCATCGCGCCGGGGGAGCGCACCGGCATCCTCGGTGTCAACGGCGCCGGCAAGTCGACGCTCCTCGGCCTCGTCTCCGGCACCGTCCAACCCACGAGCGGCCGTGTGAAGCACGGCAAGACCGTGAAGGTCGCCACCCTCACGCAGCGCATGGACGAGCTCGACCCGCACCTCGACGACCCCGTGCGGGTCGTCGTGTCCCGGCTCCGGACGACGTACACGTTCGGGGCGGGATCGAAGGCGCAGGAGCTCACCCCGGGGCAGCTCCTCGAACGGATGGGCTTCGCGTCCGCGCAGCTCTCCACGCCGGTCAAGGACCTCTCGGGTGGTCAGAAGCGGCGACTGCAGCTGCTGCTCATCCTCCTCGACCAGCCGAACGTGCTCATCCTCGACGAGCCCACGAACGACCTCGACACGGACATGCTCGCCGCGATCGAGGACCTCCTCGACTCCTGGGCGGGCACCCTCATCGTCGTGTCGCACGATCGCTACTTCATGGAGCGGGTCACCGACCAGCAGTACGCGGTTCTCGGCGGACGCCTGCGACACCTCCCCGGCGGGATCGAAGAATACCTGCGCCTGCGGGCCGCGCAGCCGCAGGCGACGGGAGCGGCGAGCCCGACGGCAGTGACGACGGATGCCGCGGGACCGTCGGCATCCGTTCTCTCCGGAGCCGAGCGCCGCACGGCCGAGAAGGAGGTCACGAGCCTCGAGCGCCGCATCGCGAAGCTCACCGACCAGATCGAGAAGGCCAGAGCGGCCCTCGCCGACCACGACCAGGGCGACTACGTCGGTCTCGGGGAGAAGATGCAGCGGATCACCGCGATGGAGGCCGAGGTCGGCGAGGCCGAGGAGCGCTGGTTCGAGCTGACCGAGCAGCTGGGCTGATCAGACGCGCGCCGCCTCGCGGAGCGTCAGCCCGGTCGTGAACTCCCGCGGCGCGCCGCTCAGCGGGTCGACGAAGCGCAGCTCCCGGGCGAGCAGTTGAAGAGGTCGCTCGGGGTCGTCCGGGGCTTCGTCGAGAAGGTCCGGGTAGAAGCGGTCGCCGAGGATGCCGAGGCCGATCCCGGCGAGGTGCGCGCGCAGCTGATGCATGCGACCCGTCCGCGGGTGCAGGCGCAGGTGCGCCGTCGACGGTCCGATGCGGATCGCCTCGACGAGCGTCTCGGCATTGGGCTCGCGGTCCTCGTGCACGACGGCGCGCAGGCTGCCTCGGGTGCTCGTGAGGTGCGAACGGACGACGCGGGGGAGCTCCGGCATCCCCTCGGCCGGGACCACCGTGACCGCTTCGTAGACCTTCCGCACCGCGCGATCGGCGAACAGGCTCTGGTACGCACCCCGGGACGCGGGGCGGACGGAGAACATGACCAGTCCGGCGGTCGCCCGGTCGAGCCGGTGGATGGGGGTCAGGTGCGGATTGTCGAACTCCTGCCGCAGCCGGACGAGAGCGGAGTTCTTCAGGAAGCCCCCGCCGGGCGTCGTCGGCAGGAAGTGCGGTTTGTCGACGACGAGGAGGTCTTCGTCGTGGTGGCGGACGACCACCTCGTACGGGATGTCGGGCTCCTCGGGCGGCTCCCGGTAGTACCAGATGAAGTCCTCCGCTCCGAGCGGTGTCGTGCGTGTGACGATGCCGCCGTCGAAGGCCACGACCTCGCCGCGGTCGAAGCGGCTCAGGAGGATCTCGGGATCGATGTGGGAGAACCGTCCCGTCACGTAGTCGGCGATCGTGTCCCACGGGCCCGTCCGAGGCACCCGCAATCGGGTGGGACCCACCCCGTCGCGGACGGGGAGCGGAGCGCGCATCGCCATCGCGGGTCAGCCGTCGAAGCCGAGGCTGAGTTTGCGCAGCAGACCCGCGAGGCGCTCGCGGTCGGCCCGCGAGAGCTGGGCGAGCAGTTCGGCCTCGGCGTCCACGAGCCGCGTGATCGCGGCATCCACTCGGTTGCGGCCCTCTTCGATGAGAGTCACGAGGACGCCCCGTCCGTCGCCCGGATCGGCGGCGCGCACCACGAGACCGCGCTCGACCAGACGGTCGATGCGGTTCGTCATCGTGCCGCTCGAGACGAGGGTCTGCTGCAGAAGCTGCTTGGGACTGAGCGTGTAGGGCTCGCCGGCGCGGCGGAGCGCGGAGAGCACGTCCCACTCCCAGGGCTCGAGATCGCTGCGGTGGAACGCGTCGCGTCGCGCGCGGTCGAGATGCCGCGAGAGGCGGTCGACACGGGAGAGGACCTCGAGGGGGGAGAAGTCGAGATCCGGCCGCTGCGCGATCCACGCGCTCACGATCCGGTCGACCTCGTCGTGTTCGGGGGCCATGCCCTCATCATCGCAGAGCGAGGTGAGGGGCGCCCGCATGGCAGACTTGTCGGGCGGCCGCCGGACCCCGGACGGCTGCGGTCCGCCGTGGTGTAATGGCAGCACGACAGCCTTTGGAGCTGTGAGGTCTAGGTTCGAGTCCTGGCGGCGGAGCATGACCAACAACCTCGATTCGCGTCTCGCCGTCGTCATCCTCGCCGCAGGCCAAGGTACGCGGATGAAGTCGTCCCTTCCGAAGGTGCTGCACCGCATCGGCGGACGCCCCCTTCTCGGGCACGTGCTCGACACCGCTCGTGACCTCGCTCCCGCGCACGTCGTCGTGGTCGTGCGCCACGAGCGCGATCAGGTCGCCGACGCCGTCCTCGGCGTCGCGCCCGAGGTCGTCGTCGTCGATCAGGACGAGATCCCCGGCACCGGTCGCGCCGTCGAGGTCGCCCTCGACGCGCTCAGTGGATTCGAGGGCGACGTCCTCGTGCTGAGCGGCGACTGCCCGTTGGCCGATTTCGACACGCTGCACGCCTTCGTCTCGGAGCATCGTGCCGCGCAGGCCGAGGCGACCCTCATGACCGCCGTGCTCGACGACCCGACCGGCTACGGCCGGATCATCCGCGAGAGCGACGGCAGCGTCGCCCGCATCGTCGAGCAGAAGGATGCCTCGCCCGAGGAGGCCGCCGTCGCCGAGGTGAACGCCGGCATGTACGTCTTCGCGGCCTCCGCTCTGCGCACTCACCTGCCGCGGGTCGGGACCGACAACGCGCAGCGTGAGAAGTACCTCACCGACATCGTCGCGTTGCTGCGACAGACCGACGGGCGGGTCGCGGCATCCATCGCCAAGGACGTGACCGTCACGTACGGCGTCAACGACCGCGTGCAGCTGTCCGAGGTCGGGCGGCTGCTGAACGCCCGGACGGTCCGGCGCTGGCAGCTCGAGGGCGTCACCGTGATCGACCCGGCCACCACGTGGATCGACGTGACGGCGACCCTCGCGCCCGATGTCACCCTGCTGCCGGGCACCCACATCCTGCGCGCGACGAAGATCTCCGCGGGCGCGACCGTCGGTCCGGACACGAGCCTCGTGGACTGCGAAGTGGGCGAGGGCGCCACCGTGACCCGCACCGATGCGACCCTCGCCGTGATCGGCGCGGGCGCGACCGTCGGCCCGTTCGCCTACCTGCGCGCGGGCGCCGAGGTGGGGGACCGGGGCAAGGTCGGAACGTTCGTCGAGATCAAGAACTCCACGATCGGCGAGGGCAGCAAGGTCCCGCACCTGTCGTACATCGGCGACACCACGATCGGTCGCAACGTCAACCTCGGTGCCGGTGCGATCACCGCCAACTACGACGACATCACGAAGCACCGGACCGAGATCGCCGACGAGGTCCACACGGGCTCGCACAACGTCTTCGTCGCGCCCGTTAGGATCGGTGAGGGCGCGAAGACGGGTGCAGGAGCCGTCGTCCGCAAGGATGTTCCGGCCGGCGCCCTCGCCCTCAGCATCGCCCCCCAACGGAACACCGTCGGGTGGGTCGAGAAGAATCGACCGGGAACGGGAGCGGCAGAAGCCGCCGCTCGCGTCCGGTCCGCACAGGAAGCTGGCGATGGGTCGCAAGAAGCAGCACACGGTTGACCTCGACTCGGAGCGCGGGATCGCGCCCGGCCTGGTAGCCAAGACCAAGAAGCGTCTCGTCGTCGCGTCGGGCCGCTCGCACGAGGAGCTCTCGGCTGAGGTCGCCGCGGCCCTCGGCACCCAGCTGGTGCCCACGGAGCACCGCACCTTCGCTTCGGGGGAGATCCTCACCCGCTTCGAGGTCTCGATCCGCGGATGCGACTTCTTCCTCATCCAGAGCTTCGGCCCGCCGGTCAACGAGTGGCTGATGGAGACGCTCATCATGCTGGATGCCGCGAAGCGCGCATCTGCGAAGCGGATCACCGTGGTCGCGCCGTACTTCCCGTATTCGCGGCAGGACAAGAAGGGACGGGGGCGAGAGCCCATCAGCGCTCGGCTGGTCGCTGACCTCTTCAAGACGGCCGGTGCCGACCGGGTGATGAGCGTCGACTTGCACGCCGCCCAGATCCAGGGCTTCTTCGACGGGCCCGTCGACCACCTGTTCGCCAAGCCCGTCCTCCTCGAGCACTTCGAGAACACGCTGTCGGCCGAGGACCGCGCCAAGCTCACCGTCGTCTCTCCCGACACCGGCCGCGTGCGGGTCGCCGACACCTGGTCCGACAGTCTGGGCGCTCCGCTGGCGATCATCCACAAGCGCCGCGACCCGAACGTCGCGAACCAGGTCACGGTGAACGAGATCGTCGGTCAGGTCGACGGACGCGTCTGCCTCCTGGTCGACGACATGATCGACACGGGCGGCACGATCGTCAAGGCTGCTCAGGCGTTGAAGGCCAACGGCGCCGAGCGCGTCATCGTCGCCGCGACGCACGCGATCTTCAGCGACCCGGCCACCGAGCGTCTCCAGGACCCCTCGATCGACGAGGTCGTCGTCACCGACACGGTGCCCCTGCCCGACGAGAAGCGGTTCGAGAGTCTCACGATCCTGCCGATCGCCCCGCTTCTGGCACGTGCCATCCGCGAGGTGTTCGAGGACGGGTCCGTCACGAGCATGTTCGACGGCGCCGCCTGAGGCTCTGCGGTCATCGCTGGACAGGCCGCACGCGGGCCCGTTAGCCTCGCGTCCATCGGGCGGGCTCCGTCTTCAGGTGATGCATAGGTCCCTGCAAGCAACGGCATGTGAGGACTGGCTTCTCTTGACGTGAACGCCCTGCACGACAGAGCGGGCGGGCACGACACGAGGAGGACCACACATGATCCGCACCACCGCCGTACCCCGGCCGATCCGCGTCGGCGCCGCCGCCGCGTCCATCGCAGGTCTCGCCCTGCTCGCGGGCTGCGCCGGCCAGACCACCGCGGACTCTTCCGACGCGGGGACCTCGTCGCAGAATCCGCCGGCATCGGCCGATGCCGGCAGCGGCTCGGGCACGGGCAGCTACAAGGACGGCACGTACACGGCCGACGGCAGCTACCAGACCCCCGAGACGGTCGAGAAGATCACGGTCACCCTGACCCTCCAGGACAGCACCGTCACCGACGTCCAGGTGACCGGTGACCCGCAGGCTCGAGAGACGCGCCAGTACCAGGCCGACTTCATCGGCGGCATCAAGGACGAGGTGGTCGGGAAGAAGCTCGACGACCTGTCGGTCGACAAGGTCGGCGGCTCCTCCCTCACCAGCGGTGGCTTCAACGCCGCGGTCAAGGAGATCCGGACCGAAGCCTCCTCATGACCGCGATCGCCCCCCTCGTCCATTCGTGGACGTTCGAGGCGATCGGAACGGTGTGGCGGATCGATGCCGCCTCGCCCCTCGACGATGGCGTCCGTGAGCAGATCACGGGCGCCATCGCCCGCTTCGACTCGGAATGGTCGCGCTTCCGCGTGGATTCACTGGTGAGCCGGCTGGGCGAGGCGGGCGGCGAGGTTCCGGCTCCCGCCGATACCGTCGCCATGCTCGATGCCTACGACGCCCTCGACGCCGCCACTGCCGGCGCCGTGAACCCCCTGGTCGGAGAGGCCCTCGCGCGGCGCGGGTACGACGCCGACTACTCCCTGATCGACCGCGGTGCGGTATCGGCCCCCCGCCACTGGCGGGAGCTGATCACGTGGTCGGCGGACACTCTGTCGCTGGCCGAGCCCGCCGTCGTGGACGTGGGTGCGCTCGGCAAGGGGCGCCTGGCGGACGTGGTGCTCGATCTCGTCCCGGTCGGTCCGGCGGTCGTCGACGCGGGCGGCGACATCGCCGTTCGCGGCGCGACCCAGCGGATCGCGCTCGAGCATCCGTACGATGCGTCGCGCGCGATCGGTGTCTGGTCGGTGACGGATGCCGCGCTCTGCGCGTCGGCGATCAACCGGCGGGCGTGGGGCGACGGCCTGCATCACGTGCTCGACGCGCGCACCGGGCAGCCGGTGCGTCGATACGCGGCCACCTGGGCCGCGGCCTCCGACGCGATGACAGCGGACGCAGTCGCCACCGCGTTGTTCTTCGACGGCGGTCCTCGACTCGCCGCCGACTGGGGAGCCGGATGGGTGCGGATGGGCACCGACGGCTCCGTCGAATGGTCCCCCCGATGCGAAGCGGAGTTGTTCTCGTGATCTCGTCTCTCAGTGCCGCGTGGACGCGCCTCGTCGGTGCGCTCGGCCGGTTCTCGATGTACCGGCTGGTCTTGCTGGCCCTGTCGCTGCTCGCGGTCGTCGCGGTCGTGCTCGCCTTCGCCGGCGCCGTCTCCGTCGCCCCTCTCGACCTCCTCGTGTCGCTCGCTGTCCTCGCCGCGTCGATCGTGGTGGTGGATGCCGTCGCCCAGCGCATCGTGCGCAGACCCTGGCGCATCGAATCGGCGCTCATCACCGCCCTCATCCTGGTGTTCGTCCTGCGGCCGGGTCTCGAGCCGATGGCGCTCCTCGGCCTTGCTCTCGCGGGTGCGATCGCCTCGGCGTCGAAGTACGTGCTCGCCTGGCAGGGCCGGCACATCTTCAACCCTGCGGCGGTGGGCGCGAGTGCTCTCACGATCATCAGCATCTGGGCACCCGATCTCGGATTCTCGGCCTGGTGGGTCGGTTCTCCCGCGATGACCGTCCCCGTGCTGCTGCTGGGGCTCGCCGTTCTCATCCGCACCGAGAAGGTGCGCGTCGTGGGGCTGTTCTTCGTCGTCGCGGTCGCGGTGGGACTGGTGCGCACGGTGGTGCAGGCGCAGGCCGCGGGGTTCGCGCTCGATCCCGGGATGACGTTCTCGAGCCTCGTCCTCTCGTCGCCGTTCCTCTTCCTCGGTGCGTTCATGCTGTCGGAGCCGCTCACGCTCCCGCCGCGGCGGTGGCAGCAGTTCACGGTCGCGGCCGTCGTCGGCGTCCTGGCGGGCTGGCCGCTCGCCGTGGGAGACATCACCCTCGGTCAGGAGCGGGCGCTCCTGATCGGCAACCTCGTCGCATTCGTCTTCGCACTCCGTACCTCGGTCCGGCTCACGATCGTCGAGCGCACCGCGGTGACACCCAGCGTGCGCGAATACAGCTTCCGCGCGGAGCGGCCGGTGAGATTCACGCCGGGGCAGTACCTCGAGCTCGAGGTGCCGCATGCGCGACCCGACTCGCGCGGCACGCGACGGGAGTTCAGCATCCTCTCCTCGCCGGCGGAATTGCCGCTCGTGCGGATCGCGATGCGCGAAGGGTCCCAGTCCAGCTACAAGAAGGCGATCGCCACGGTGGAGCCGGGGGACGAATTGGCCATCACCGGGATCTGGGGTGACTTCGTCCTCCCTCGCAACACGGAGGCCCCCGTCCTCATGGTCGCCGCCGGTATCGGCGTGACGCCTTTCGTCTCGCACCTGCGGCACCTGCGGATGACCGAGGAGCGCCGCGACGTCGTGTTCGTCTACGTGGCATCGGCGAGTGACGAGCTCGCCTTCCGCGACGATCTCGAAGCCGCCGGTATCCCGGTGATCGTCATCACCCGTGACGAGCCTGCGGACCTCCCCGACGGGTGGACGTGGGGCGGCGGCAGCCGGCTCGATGCCGAGAGTCTCGTGCGCCACGTGCCCGACATCGACCGTCGCCACGCGTTCGTCTCCGGTCCGCCGGCGCTCATCGCCTCGCTGACGCCCGCGCTGAGCCGAGCGAAGTCGATCACGACGGATGCCTTCAGCGGGTACTGAGCCGCCACCCGGACCTCGGCCGCGTCACGCGGTGGGTGAGTCGGGGCGAGCCGGCAGACACACCTCGAAGGTCGTCGAACCCGGCTCGGAGGCGACGTCGATGCGTCCCCCGTGCCCGGTGACGATCGCCTGGGCGATCGACAGACCGAGTCCCGTACCGCCGGTCTGGCGCGCACGCGACGAGTCTGCGCGGCTGAACCGCTCGAACAGTTCGTCGACGACGGACGGGTCGATGCCGGGTCCCTCGTCGTGGATGCGCAGGACGGCCTCGCCGTCCCGCGTCTCGACCGTCGTGGTGACACGGGTCCCCGCCGGGGTGTGCAGGCGGGCATTGGCCAGGAGGTTGGCAGCGACCTGGTGCAATCGACCCGCGTCGCCGGCGACGATCACCGGGGCGTCCTCGACCTCGAGGACCCACTCGTGGTCGGTGCCCGCGACACGGGCGTCCGAGACCGCCTCGACGGCGAGACGGGTGAGGTCGACGGCGCTGTAGACGAGCTCCGTGCCCTCGTCGAGACGAGCCAGCAGCAGCAGGTCCTCGACGAGAGCCGTCATGCGCAGCGACTGCGCCTGGATCCGCTCCAAGGACTCCTTCGTCGTGTCGGCGATGACCCCGGCAGCGATCCGGTCGGACGATTCCGCCTGACGGATGCCGCGCAGGGACAGCTCGGAGTACCCCCGGATCGAGGCGAGCGGGGTCCGCAGCTCGTGACTCGCATCGGCGACGAAAGCGCGCATCCGGTCCTCGTTGCGCTGGCGTGCGGCCAACGATGTCTCGACGTGGTCCAGAAGGGTGTTGAGGGCGTGACCCACCTGCCCGACCTCGGTGTGGGCGTCGGTGTCCTCGTCGGGGACGCGCTCGGTGATCGTGACGGCGCCCTCCGAGAGGGGGAGCGAGGCGACACGGGATGCCGTCGCGGCGACGGATCGCAGCGGCGCGAGGGCGCGACGGATCAGGAGCGCGATGATCGCGGCGAGGACGAGGAGGCCGCCCGTCGTCAGCAGGGCGACGGTCGTGACGATGCGCGCGCTGACGCTCGTCACCTCCGACGTCGGCAGGCCCGTGACGGTCGTGTAAGGCCCCGGCTCCTCGTGGATGCGGTAGTCGCCGAGGCCGGTCACGGTCGCGTCCGCCCACCCGTCCTGATCCGACGGCCCGAGCACGATTCGACTGACGTCGAGCGAGCGGACATCACCGTCGTCGTCGACGTAGGCCGCGGTGACCCCACCGAAGTTCCTCACGACGAGGACCGTGCCCCGTTCCTGCCGGCTGCGGCTGAGGATGTCCTGCGCGCGGTTGTTGAGATCCACGATGATCGAGTCCTGCGTCCGGGTGACCTTCGCGTCGAGGTTCTCGCGCAGGATCGACTCGAGAACGGTTCCCGTCCCGAGGCCGACCGTGATGAGGATCACCGAGACGAACGAGACGACGGCGGTGATGAGCCGCGCCTGGAGGCTCCAGCGGTGTCGCCGGCGTCGGGGTCTCGTGATCACTGGCTCGCTTTGATCATGTAGCCGACGCCGCGGACGGTGTGGATGAGGGGTTCCTTGCCTGCGTCGATCTTCTTGCGGAGGTAGGAGATGTAGAGTTCCACGACGCTCGAGCGTCCGCCGAAGTCGTAGTTCCAGACCCGGTCGAGGATCTGCGCCTTGGAGAGCACGCGACGCTGGTTCCGCATCAGGTAGCGCAGCAGTTCGAACTCCGTCGCGGTCAGTTCGATCTCGTCGTCGCCGCGGAAGACCTCGTGGGAGTCCTCGTTGAGCGTCAGGTCCCCCACGCGGAGAATGGGGTCGGCCGTGTCGGTGGATGCCCCGGCCCGACGCATCAGGCCGCGCAGGCGTGCCACGACTTCTTCGAGGCTGAAAGGTTTCGTCACGTAGTCGTCGCCGCCGGCGGTGAGGCCCGCGACACGGTCGCTCACCGAGTCCTTCGCGGTGAGGAACAGGACGGGGACGTCGTCTCCCGCCTGGCGCAGACGCTGGAGAACGGCCATGCCGTCGAGGTCCGGCATCATGATGTCGAGCACCATGGCGTCGGGGGCGAATTCTCGCGCGACGTTCAGCGCGTCGAAGCCGGATCCCGCAGTGCGGACCTCCCATCCCTCCATGCGGAGCGCCATCGAGAGGAGATCGGTCAGCATCTGCTCGTCGTCGACGACGAGGACGCGCAGCGGGGAGCCGTCGGGGCGCTGGAGGAGGGGGGCAGGCATCGTCATGGTGTCCATTCTCATGACGTTCCTATGAGCGCGCTATGGCCCGCCTTCGGTCACGCTTCGGATTGGAGATGACGCCGTGGGTGCGGGGGAGAGAGCAGGAACGCGAGCAGGAGCATGAGGCACATCCCGATGACGGACCCGAGCGTGTTGGCGACGACGTCGCGCAGGTCGGCGACGCGGGTGTCGATGAAGACCGCCTGGAGGATCTCGATCGCCGCGCTCGCGGCGGCGCCGAGTACCGGCGCCGCCCACCAGCCGCGCACGCCGAACCACAGGACCGCGATGACCCCGAGTGGGACGAACATCGCCACGTTCGCGCCGAACTCGACGCGGTCGAAGGTGATCCACGCGGTGGAGGGTCGTTCAGCGAACCACGCCAGCAGCCGGTTCAGCGCGGAGCCGATGTCCGACCCGTACGGCGCAGCGCGCAACGTGAGCCATCCCACCATCCACGCGTAGAGCGCGGTGAGGATCACGAGCACGATGCGCGCGGCGGCGCGGTGGACGCGCAGCCGCGCGTCGGCCCGACTCAGTGGGTGTCCTCGGCCTCGATCTCGCTGCGGTTGCCGGACCACAGCGTGTGGAACGTGCCGTCCTTGTCGATCCGCTTGTAGGTGTGCGCGCCGAAGAAATCGCGCTGACCCTGGATGAGCGCGGCCGGCAGGCGATCGGCCCGCAGTCCGTCGTAGTACGCCAGCGACGAGCTGAAGGCGGGCGCCGGGATGCCGGCGGCCGCCGACACGCGGACGATCTCACGCCAGGCATCCTGCGTCCGGCCGAGGGCCTCGACGAAATAGGGCGCGGTCAGCAGCACGGGGAGGTCTGCCTGCTCGTCGTACGCGTCCGCGATGCGGTTGAGGAACTGGGCGCGGATGATGCAGCCGCCGCGCCAGATCTTGCTGACCGCTCCGAGGTCGATGTTCCAGTCGTACTGGGCGGCGCCGGCGCGGATCTCGTCGAAGCCCTGGCTGTAGGCGACGATCTTCGAGGCGTACAGCGCGAGGCGGACCTGCTCGATGAAGGCATCGGCGTCCGGGACGGTGAAGTCCTCCGAGGACGGGCCGGGGAGCTCGCCCGCGACGTCGCGCTGCTCGCGGTGGCTGGAGAGCGAGCGGGCGAAGGTCGCCTCGGCGATGCCGGAGACGGGCACGCCCAGGTCGAGCGCGGTCTGCACCGTCCACGCGCCGGTGCCCTTGGCGCCGGCCTGATCGACGATGACGTCCACGAGGGGCTTGGCGGTGGCGGCATCCGTCTGCCGGAGCACCTCGGCGGTGATCTCGATCAGGTAGGACTCGAGCTCGCCGCGGTTCCACTCCTCGAAGACGTCGGCGATCTCGGCGGGGGTCTTGCCGGTGCCGCGCCGGATGAGGTCGTAGGCCTCGGCGATGAGCTGCATGTCGGCGTACTCGATGCCGTTGTGGACCATCTTCACGAAGTGTCCGGCGCCGTCGTGGCCGATGTGGGTGACGCACGGCTCGCCCTCGGCGACCGCGGCGATCGACTTCAGGATCGGGCCGAGGGTGACCCAGGCCTCGTCGGGGCCGCCGGGCATGAGGGACGGGCCGTTGAGCGCGCCCTCCTCGCCGCCCGAGACGCCCATGCCGACGAAGTTGTAGCCCGCCTCCGAGACGGCCTTCTCGCGGCGGATCGTGTCGGTGAAGAGGCTGTTGCCGCCGTCGATGATGATGTCGCCGGGCTCGAACACGCGCATGAGCTCGTCGATGACGGCATCCGTCGGCTTGCCGGCCTTGACCATGATGATCGCGGTGCGCGGCTTCTGCAGCGACGCGGCGAACTCCTCGTAGGTGAAGGCGGGGACGAATTCGGCCTCGGGGTGCGCCTCGATCAGCTCGTCGGTCTTCGAGCGCGAGCGGTTGAACACGGCGACCGTGTTGCCTTCACGCGAGGCGAGGTTGCGGGCGAGGTTCGACCCCATGACCGCGAGGCCTACGACACCGATGTTGGCCGAACCGGAGTCGGAACCGGTGGACGCGGATTCGGGGTGGGTGGGACGGTCCACCTCTTCGGGCTGCGGGGCCCCCTCGTGCTGCTGCGTGGCTTCGTGCGGAGCCTGATCCTGGTCGTTGGAATGTCCGGTGGAAGAGGGGGACGACGACATGCGTGGCTCCAGGTCTGCGTGAGGTGTGAGCGAGGGGGTGGGATGCCGGAACCCGGCGTTGCCCTCCCCGGTCACTGTATCGGCTGGCCCGGAGAGGACGGTCTGATGTGACGGCGTCAGTCCTTGTAGCTGCGCCCGAGGGAGAAGAACGCGCCGACGACGCAGACGGCGGTCGCAGTGGTCAGAGCTCCGACGAACCAGAGCAGTGCGTGCGACATCCATCCGTAGTCCATGGGTTCCTCCGTCTTTCGGGCGTGGCGGGACTGACGTTCCATCGTATCCATCGCGCTGATAGACTCGGTCCGAACTTCGGCGAGGGATGCACCGCATCCGTGATCGACGCGGTGAGCAGGCTTCGCGGCTTTCCTCACGCGCACGCGTTCGAGTCGAACCACAGACCACGTCGAGGCCGCTTCGGCCCCGATCACAGACGAGGCCGTACCGGCCCCGATGGACTGGGCCGCGAAGGCCCGCAAGGAGAACACTCATGTCGACAGAGACCGACACCAAGGTCGTCGCCGAGCTGCGCGAGCAGTTCGGCAAGGGCTTCGCCCGCCGTCTGCGCGCGGCCGGCAAGATCCCCGCCGTCATCTACGGGCACGGCACGGACCCCGTGCACGTCGCGCTGCCCGGTCACCAGGTCTCGCTGCTCATCCGCCGCGCCAACGCGCTGCTCGAGCTCGAGATCGACGGCACGCAGCAGCTGACGCTGGTGAAGGACGTCCAGAAGGACCCCGTGCACCAGATCATCGAGCACATCGACCTCCTCGTCGTCAAGAAGGGCGAGAAGATCCAGGTCGACGTCCCCGTCTCCGTCGTGGGTGAGCCGTTCTCCGGCACGATCGCAACGCTCGAGTACACGACCGTCACGCTCGAGGTCGAGGCCACGCACATCCCGCAGAACGTCGAGGTCTCGGTCGAGGGTCTCGAAGACGGTTCGCACATCACCGCCGGCGAGCTCACGCTGCCCCGTGGTGCGGTTCTGGTGACCGACCCCGAGACGCTGGTCATCGCCGTGGCACTGCCGCCGGCCCCCGTCGAGGACGAGGCGGAGGAGTCCGAGGAGGGCGCCGAAGCTGCCGAGTCCGACGAGGCTCCCGCCGAGGAATCCGCCGAGTAAGACCACTCCGATCGAAGCCCGTCGCCGCTGTCGCTGCGACGGGCTTCGTCGTCGAAAGGATCGTTCATGGCCGACACCTGGCTGATCGTGGGACTGGGCAACCCGGGTTCCCGCTACGAGGCGACCCGCCACAACGTGGGGCAGATGGTGATCGACGAGCTCGCGCGGCGGCGGTCCGAGTCTCTGCGCTCGCACAAGGCCGGCGCGCGGGTCGCGGAGTCCTGGCTGCGACCCGGCGGCGCGAAGATCGTGCTCGCCAAGCCCAACTCGTTCATGAACGTATCGGGCGGTCCCGTCGCCGGGCTCGCATCGTTCTATTCCATACCGCCCGAGCGGGTGGTGGTGGTGCACGACGAGCTCGACATCCCCTTCGACTCGCTCAAGCTGAAGATCGGCGGCGGCCACGGCGGCCACAACGGCGTCCGCGACGTCGCGAAGGCGCTGGGGACCGCGGACTTCCCGCGCGTCCGCGTCGGTATCGGCCGGCCGCCCGGACGTCAGGACCCGGCGGATTGGGTCCTCGACCCGTTCGGCTCCGCGGAACGGCAGACGCTTCCGGTCATGATCGGCGACGCGGCCGATGCCGTCGAGCAGTTGGTCGAGGAGGGTCTCCTCGCGGCGCAGCAGCGTCACCACGCGCCGCGTGCGTGACGTGCGTCGGTGATCATCTGATCCGCGACACACCGACCGTGGCGGCGGACATCCGAGCATGCCTCGTGCCCACGCCCGTTCTGGATTCGGAGATCGTCACCGGATGCGGATCACACCCCGCTCCGCAGTCCGATTCCGACGGATCCCTCCGAATCCGAGACACCGCAGACCCGCACCTCGGCCTCGCGCATCGGGACGGACCCGATGTCCGACGCGCCGCGTAGACTTCCCCGGTGACAATTCCCGGGATCGTGCGCGCCCTCGAACAGGCTGACAGCTTCCGGGAGGCCCTCGACGGCGCCGCCTCGGATGTCGACTTCTCGGCGGTGACGGGCCTCGACGCCCCGCTCCTCGCCGCTCTTCTCGAACGGCGCGCGGCGTCGGGTCGGCCTCCCGTGCTGCTCCTCGTTGCGCCCACGGGTCGCCGTGCCGAGAGCATCGGGGCCGCGCTGCAGTGCCTCCTGCCGGATGCGGCGGTGCGACACCTGCCCGCCTGGGAGACCCTGCCCCACGAGCGCCTCAGTCCCAGCGCCGAGACCGTCGGTCGACGTCTGAGCGTCCTCCGCGAGGCGGCGGACTGGGACGGTCGCACGCCTCTCGTGGTCACGGCATCCGTGCGCGGCGCCCTGCAGCCGATCGCGGCGGGACTGACGGATGCCGGTGTCGTCCGGCTCGAGCTCGGCTCGCGCGGACAGGCACTCGACGACGTCGTGCACCGCCTCGTCGACCTCGCCTACCACCGGGTCGACATGGTCTCGCGCCGCGGCGAGTTCGCGGTGCGCGGAGGCATCCTCGACGTCTTCCCGCCCGTCGCCGACCATCCCTACCGCGTCGATTTCTTCGGCGACGAGATCGACCAGATCCGTGCCTTCTCGGTCGCCGACCAGCGCTCGCTGCCGGGCGATGTGCGAGAGGTGACTCTGCTTCCGAGCCGCGAGCTCCTGCTCACCGACGCCGTCCGCGAGCGCGCGGCCGGCCTTCGGGACCGGATGCCGGGGCTCGGCGCCATGCTCGAGAAGATGAGCGAGGGTATCCCCGTCGAGGGCATGGAGTCGCTCCTGCCCGCCGTCGCCGACGCGGTGCTGCCGCTCGTGGACTACCTGCCCGAGGGCGCGGCAGTGGCCGTCGTCGACCCCGAGCGCGCCGTCACGCGGGCAATGACGCTCGCCGAGACCAACCGCGAGTTCCTCGAGGCGGCGTGGAGCGCCGCGACGGCAGGTGCGGACAGCCCCGTCGACCTCGGCGCGGGGGACTTCCTGACCCTGCCCGAGCTGCGCGAGGCGGCATCCGCTCGTGGGGGAGTGTGGTGGAGTCTCAGCACATTCGACTCCGGTGCGGCCGACGCGGCCGAGGAGGGCCTCGTCGACCGGACGGATGCCGCGGTCCGCATCCCGGCCACGGCGGTGCCGTCCTTCCAAGGCAACGTCGAGGGGGCGAGCGAGCACATCGGCAACCTCCTCGGCGCCGGCTGGCGCGTCGTCGTCGCCGCCTCGGGCCCGGGACTCGTCGATCGGTCCCGCGACGTCCTGTCGGAGCGGGGACTCGCGGCCCGGACCGCCGACGCGATCACCGAGGTCCCCGATGCGGGGATCGCCGTCGCAACCGTCGCGACGCTCGAGGCCGGGTTCCTCTTCGCCGACGCGAAGCTCGCGGTCTTCACCGAGAGCGACTTCTACGGTCGGACGATCGGCGGCGACAACCGGGTCGTGAAGAAGCTCGCGTCGCGCCGACGCAACGTCGTCGACCCTTTGCAGCTGACGCCGGGCGACCACGTCGTCCATTCCACGCACGGCATCGGCAGATTCGTCGAGCTCGTGCAGCGCGAGGTGTCCTCAGGCGGTCGGAACGCCGTCAAGAGCAAGCGCGAGTACCTCGTCCTCGAATACGCGCCGTCCAAACGCGGTCATCCCGGCGACAAGCTGTATGTCCCCACCGATCAGCTGGACCTGCTCTCGCGGTACGTCGGCGGCGAGGCCCCGCAGCTGTCGAAGATGGGCGGATCCGACTGGGCTGCCGCCAAGGGCAAGGCCCGCAAGGCCGTCCGCGACATCGCGGTGGAGCTCGTCAAGCTCTACTCGGCGCGCATGTCATCGAAGGGGTACGCCTTCGGTCCCGACACGCCCTGGCAGCGCGAGCTCGAAGAGGCGTTCCCGTTCGCCGAGACACCCGATCAGCTGCAGACGATCGACGAGATCAAGGCGGACATGGAGAAGCCGATCCCGATGGACCGACTGCTCTCCGGCGACGTCGGCTTCGGCAAGACCGAGGTCGCCGTCCGTGCCGCGTTCAAGGCGATCCAGGAGGGCAAGCAGGTCGCGATGCTCGTCCCGACCACGCTGCTCGCCAAGCAGCACCTCGAGACGTTCTCGGAGCGTTTCGCCGGCTTCCCCGTGAAGGTGAGGCCGCTGTCGCGGTTCCAGACCGCGAAGGAGGCGAAGGACACGCTCGCCGGGCTCGCCGACGGCACCATCGACATGGTGATCGGCACCCATCGCATCCTCACCGAGAAGGTCGTGTTCAAGGACCTCGGCCTGATGATCATCGACGAGGAGCAGCGCTTCGGCGTCGAGCACAAGGATGCGCTGAAGAAGTTGAAGACGAACGTCGACATCCTCGCCATGAGTGCGACCCCGATCCCGCGCACGCTCGAGATGGCCGTGACCGGCATCCGCGAGATGTCGACGCTCGCGACGCCACCCGAGGAGCGGCATCCCATCCTCACCTACGTCGGTCCCCGCAGCGACAAGCAGATCGCCGCGGCGATCCGTCGCGAGCTGCTGCGCGAAGGACAGGTGTTCTTCGTGCACAACCGGGTCTCGTCCATCCAGCGCGTGGCCGCCCAGCTCGCCGAGCTCGTGCCCGAAGCACGCATCGCCGTCGCCCACGGTCAGATGGGCGAGCACGCCCTCGAGCAGGTCGTCGACGACTTCTGGGAGCGTCGCGCCGACGTCCTCGTCTCGACGACGATCATCGAGACCGGCCTCGACATCGCGAACGCGAACACGATGATCATCGACCGCGCCGACAAGTACGGGCTCTCGCAGCTCCACCAGCTGCGCGGTCGCGTGGGCCGTGCGCGTGAGCGCGCGTACGCGTACTTCCTCTACGACGAGAACAAGCCGTTGAGCGAGACCGCCGCCGACCGCCTCGAGACGATCGCCGTCAACAACGACCTCGGGTCCGGCATGCAGGTCGCGCTCAAGGACCTAGAGATCCGTGGCGCCGGGAATCTGCTCGGCGCCGAACAGGCCGGCCACATCGCGGGAGTCGGGTTCGACCTGTACCTCCGCATGATCGGCGAGGCGGTCGCGACCTTCCGCGGCGAGGACACCGACGGACCCACCGAGCTGCGGCTTGAGCTGCCGGTCCAGGCGCGGATCCCCGAGTCGTACATCGACAGCGAGCGGCTGCGCCTCGAGGCCTACCAGAAGCTGTCGGCCGCGGCATCCGTCACCGCGTCGGCCGACGCGATCGACCTGGTGCTCGAGGAGCTCCGCGACCGGTACGGCACACCGCCGCCGGAGGTCGACGGACTCATCGCGATCGCGCGCCTGCGTCGCCGCGCCGCGCAGTCGGGGCTCTCGGACGTCGTCGCGATGGGGCCGAACCTGCGGATAGCGCCGGCCCACCTGCCCGACTCGATCCGGGTGCGCCTGCAGCGCCTGCACCCGAAGGCGAAGGTCGTTTCGGGTGGCGAGGCGATGGTCGTGCCGTTGCCGACCGCCGGGGGAGAGGCACTGGGCGATGCGGACCTGATCGCCTGGACGAGCACCCTGCTCGACCAGATCTTCCCGCTGCCGACCGGCGACCCGGCGGCCTGACGCGGGGAACGGTCCGACACGGAAGAACGCCCCGCCCGGCGTCGTGTCGGAGCGGGGCGTTTCGTCGTTCCAGGACGGCTCAGCCGGTGTTCTGCAGCCCCGCCGCGACGCCCGAGACCGAGAGCAGCAGCAGACGCTGCAGGTCCGGATCGACCTCGCCGCCCGGCGCATCGCGCAGGCCGCGGAGCGCGCGCAGCTGCAGGAGCGAGAGCGCGTCGACGTAGGGGCTGCGCATCTTCACCGCGCGGCCGAGGACCGGTCGGTTCGACAGGAGCTCGGTGCCGCCGGTGAGCTTCACGACCCACGCGCGCGTGAGCGCCATCTCCTCGCGGACGAGCGACGCGAGGTCGTCGCGGTCGCCCAGCTCGAGGTAGTGCCGGGCGATGCGGTCGTCGGTCTTCGCGAGGCTCATGGCGACGTTGTCGATGAGGGTGCGGAAGAGCGGCCAGTGCTCGTACGCCTCGCGGAGCGTGGTCTCGTCGCCCACCGCGTCGAGGGCCGTGCCCAGGCCGAACCAGCCGGCCAGATTGATGCGCGCCTGCGTCCATGCGAACACCCACGGGATGGCCCTCAGATCCTCGAGGGACTCGACCGACAGGCCGCGGCGAGCGGGACGCGATCCGAGCGCGAGCAGGCCGATCTCCTCCATGGGGGTGACCTGGGCGAACCACGGCGCGAAACCGGGCGCCTTGACGAGCGCGAAGAAGCGCTCGCGGGAGGCCGCATCCATGACGCGCGCCACGTCGGCGTACCGCTCGGCCGCCGACCGGTTCCGCTCCTCGTTCGAGGGCGCCGAGGCCATCATCATGGCGCCGGCGACCTGGTCGATGTGCCGCATCGCGATCGCCCGGTCGCCGTAGCGGGCGAAGATGACCTCACCCTGCTCCGTGAGCTTGAACCGGCCGTCGACGGAGTGCGGCGGCTGCGCGAGGATCGCGGAGTTCGCCGGCCCGCCGCCACGGCCGAGGGCGCCGCCACGACCATGGAAGAGGGTGAGCTCGATTCCCTGCGCCACGGCCCACGCCGAGATCTCGGCCTGTGCTTCGTAGAGAGCGAGGTTGGCGGCGACCGGCCCCACATCCTTGGACGAGTCCGAGTAGCCCAGCATGACCTCGAGGCGCCGCCCGGTGGAGGTGAGGCGCGAGGCGAACTGGGGCTGCTCCACGATCTCGGCGAGGATGCCGGGAGCCGCCTGCAGGTCCGCGAAGGTCTCGAACAGCGGGATGACGTCGAGTACGGGGGGAGTGCCGTCAGGCCCGACAGCGTGCCGGGCGAGCGTGTGCACGGCGGCGAGATCGTCCGCCGAACGCGTGAACGAGACGATGTAGCGGCCCGCGGCGCGGGGACCGTAGCGCTCCTGCAGGAACGCGATCGTTCGGAAGACCTCGAGGACCTCCTCGGCCAGCTCCGACCGCTCGGACCCGCCCCGTTCGAGTTCCTCGAGGACCTTCGCGTGCACGGCGGAGTGCTGACGCACCTCGAGTTCGGCGAGGTGGAACCCGAAGGTCTCGACCTGCCAGATGAGCTGCTGCAGGTGCCCGTACGCCTGGCGCGGCGCACCGGCCTGCACGAGCGCCTCCTGGACGATCCGGAGGTCGGTCAGCAGGTGCTCGGGGTCGCTGTAGGCCAGGTCCGCATTCCGAGTGCGGGTCGCGGCGATCTTCCTCGCGAGCAGCAACAGGATGCGGCGGTACGGCTCGTTGGGGGAGCGCTTGGCGATCTCCGCCGCGGCGTCCTCATCGGCATCCTTGAGTTTCTGCCACAAGGCGAGCGCTGCAGGCGTCGGGGGCGTGGTGGCGGCATCCAGGGTGAGTGTGCGACCGACGCGTCCGGCGGTCCGTTCGAGTCCGAGCAGGACGTGCTCGCTCGCGATGCCGGCGGCTTTGCGGGTCGTCTTCGCCGTCACGAAGGGGTTGCCGTCGCGGTCGCCGCCGACCCAGGAGCCGATCCGGACGAACGGCCGCACGAGCGGCGGGCGGGCACCGGCATCCTCGCCCTGCAGGGCGTCGTCGACGCGGCGGTAGACGTGCGGGATCGCGGTGTAGAGGGTCTCGTCGAAGACGCCCATGACCGAGCGGACCTCGTCGGTCGGCGACGGCTTCTCGGAGCGCAGCGGTGCGGTGCGCCACAGGGTGTCGACCTCTTCGAGCATGCGACGCTCTGCGCGTCGACGATCGGCGCTGTCGGCGTCCGTGGCGTCGCGGTCAGCGAGCAGTTCGGCCAGGCGACGGATGCTCGAGGACACCGCGCGGCGCCGCGCCTCGGTCGGGTGCGCCGTGAAGACGGGGTGGAAGCGGAGGTTCTGAAGGCGCTCGCGAGCGGCGTCCTCACCGATCTCGGATGCCAGGCTCCGATAGGCCGCGGTGATCGAGTCGCTCGCGTTCTTCGCGTCCACCCGGCCGCCGCGCTCACGGAGGATGCGGACGCGCTGGTGCTCCTCGGCGAGGTTCACCAGGTGGAAGTAGCACGTGAACGCCCGCGCGACCTCTTCGGCGCGCTCGAGCGTGTACGACTCTGCGATCGCGGCCGCGCGCGCGAACGCCTCGGGGGTGTCGTCCGTGTAGGCCTGGATCGTGGCGATCCGCAGGCGCTCGACATCCTCGAACAGGCCCGGCGAACCGCTCTCGCGGAGCACTCGCCCGAGGAGCGAGCCGAGCACGCGCACGTCGGTGCGCATCTGTTCCGGGATGTTCTGCTCGGCCTCGTACCGTCCGACGAGGTCGATCGCTTCGGTGTGGGTGAGTTCGTGCACCGTCTCACGCTAGCGGGGGTTCGAGGGGCTTCCTGACACGATGACGCGCCGCGACGGGCCTGTGAGGTGGGCGTCAGATCGAGATGGCGCCCGTGGCGATGAGGACGACCGCCACGACCGCGCCGACCGCGGCGATCACGAACAGTCCCGCTTCGACCGGCGAGAATACACGGGCCTTCTGCTCGCGCCGCCCGATGACGTAGAGCACGGTGCCCGGCACGATGATGACCAGGCACAGCAGCAGGTAGGTGAGTCCCGCCGCCCAAAGCAGGTACGCCGTGTACGCCGTCGCGAGCAGCGCGACCACCAGTTCTCCCGTGCGACGGGATGCGCCGTCCTGGATCACGAGCTTCACGCCGAAAGCCGCGGAGAGGAAGAACGGGATGAGCACGAGAGCGCTGGTCAGTTCGAGCGCGGCGTCGAAGGCGTTCTGCGCGAACAGGACGACGACGAGCATGACCTGTGCGAGGACCGTGGAGAGGGTGAGAGCCCCGATCGGGGTGTCGTTCCGGTTGGTGCGTCGCAGGAACGCGGGAAGGTCGCCGGCCCGGGCCGCGGACAGGAGGACCTCGGCGGCCATCAGCGTCCAGGCCAGGTACGCCCCGAGCACCGCGACGATGAGCGCGACGGCGACGAAGGCGGCGCCCCAGCCGCCGACGGCCTGTTCGAGCACACCGCCCATCGACGGCTGCCGGAGGCCCGCCAGCCGGTCGCGGGGGAGGATGCCGTACGACACGATCGTGACGCAGGCGAAGACGGCCAGGACGCTCACGAAGCCGAGTACGGTCGCGCGACCGACGTCGCTGCGCCGACGAGCGTGCCGGGAGTTCACGCTCGCCCCCTCGATGCCGATGAACACGAAGACCGTGACGAGCATCGTCGCGCGGATCTGCTCGCCGAGTCCTGCCATGTCGCCGCCGCCCCAGTTCGCCGCGAACACGGCCGGGTCGAAGACGGTCAGGCACAGAGCGACGAACACGACGATCGGGAGGACCTTCGCGACCGTGACGACGCGGTTGAGTGCCGCCGCCTGCCGCACGCCACGGCGGATCAGGAGGAAGAACAGCCAGATCCCGACCGACGAGACGGCCACCGCGAGCAGGGTGTCGCCCTCGCCGAGCTCCGGGAAGACGCCGCCCAGGGTCGAGGTGATGAACACCCAGTAGAAGACATTGCCGACGCAGGCGCTCGCCCAGTAGCCGAAGGCCGCGAAGAAGCCGAGGTAGTTCCCGAAACCCGCTTTCGCGTAGCTGAAGATCCCGGCGTCGAGGTCGGGTCGACGGATCGCCAGCCGATGGAAGACCAGCGCGAGCATGAGCATGCCGCCGCCCGCGATCGCCCATGAGATGAGCGCGCCGGCGACACCGGTGGATTCCGCGAAGGTCGAGGGGAGCGAGAAGACGCCGGCGCCGATCATCGATCCGACGACGAACGTCGAAAGCGTGAACATCGAGACGCGGGTCCCGCCGTCCGCGGGCGCCGCCGTGGAGACGGGGGAAGTCATCGAACCAGGGTACGTCGGAGGCCCTCCGGATGCCGCGGCCCGGCATCCCTCGTATCGTTGCGGTCATGTCGCAGTCATCGCCCGCATCCGGTGATCGCCAGCCCCCGGTGAGGGGCCTGGTCCGCGCCGTCGACACCATGCGCGCCGTCCGCGACCGCTGCGTGTGGACGCAGCAGATCCACCACGAGGACCTCGTGCCGTACCTGCAGGAGGAGGCGGCGGAGCTCGTCGACGCCGTCGAGAGCGGCACGCGCGCCGACCTCAAGGAGGAGCTGGGCGACGTCCTCTGGCAGGTGCTCTTCCACGCCGAGATCGCTTCGCGCGACGAGAGCGACCCGTTCGACATCGACGACGTCGCGGCGGCTCTCGCCGAGAAGATGATCCGCCGGCATCCGCATGTGTTCGGCGACGCGGTCGCAACCACGCCGGAGGAGGTCCTCGTGCACTGGAACGCGGCGAAGGCCGCGGAGAAGAAGGCGCGTACCAGTGTGCTCGACGGCGTCTCGATGCACATGCCCTCGCTCGCGCTCGCGCAGAAGGTGCTGGGGAAGGCGGCGCAGGTCGATGTGGCCGCGTCCGTCTGCTCGCGGGAGCCCACGAGCGAGTCGGAGCTCGGCGACGCGCTCCTCGCCCTCGTCGCCCTCGCGCGGACGGAGGGATGGGACGCGGAACGCGCGCTCCGGGAGCGGCTGCGTGCGCTCGCCGACGAGGTGAGGACTGCCGAGTCCTCCTGACGGCTCGCCGCGGTCTGCGAGACTAGGACCGTGCCCTCAGTGAACCCGCCGCGCGGCATGCGCGACTTCCTCCCCGCCGACAAGGCCCGCCGTGAGCGCGTCCTCGCGGTCATCCGCGATCGCTACCGCGCGCACGGCTTCGATGAGATCGAGACGCCCGTCGTCGAGGACTACGAGCGGCTCCACGCGGGCATCGGCGGCGACAACGAGAAGCTCGCCTTCAACGTCCTGCGACGCGGCCTCGACGCCGACGCGATCCGGGATGCCGCGGACGACCCGGCGGCGCTGTCCGATCTGGGGCTGCGTTACGACCTGACCGTCCCGCTCGCCCGCTTCTACGCGACCAACCGTGCGCAGCTTCCGACCGTGTTCCGGGCGATACAGATCGCCCCGGTCTGGCGGGCTGAGCGCCCGCAGAAGGGGCGCTACCGCCAATTCGTGCAGTGCGACATCGACATCATCGGTGACGCGACACCCCGCGCCGAGGTCGAGCTCCTCACGGCGAGCCTCGATGTGCTCGACGCGCTCGGACTCGAGGGCGGCACGATCCGGATCAACGATCGGCGTGCCCTCGACGCGATGTTGGAGGTCTTCGGGTTCGCCGGCGCGGACCGGGCGGGTGTCCTCATCACGATCGACAAGCTCGACAAGATCGGCCCCGCAGGAGTCGTCGCCGAACTGCGCGACCGCGGTGCGGACGAGTCCGCGGTGACCGCGTTCGAGACGTTCCTCACGCGCCCGCAGACACGCGAGTACCTCCCCTTCGGCGATGCCCAGATCCGGAAAGCGCTGCCGGCCGGCGTGCCCGACGAGGTCGTCGCGCACCTCGTCGGCATCGGCGACGCCGTCGCCGCCGCGCGCGGCGAGGTCGACGTGCCCTTGCACTTCGACCCGTTCCTCGTCCGCGGCATGGGGTACTACACGGGAACCATCTACGAACTCGCGCACCCCTCGGTGTCGTACTCGCTCGGTGGGGGCGGTCGGTACGACGGCATGATCGGCAGGTTCCTCGGCCAGGACGTTCCGGCTGTCGGATTCTCGATCGGCTTCGAGCGCATCGTCGACCTCGTGGGAGCGGGGGAGGATGCCGCGGCCCCCGCCGTCGTCCTCATCGCCGATCGCGACGTCCCGCTCACGGAACTCGCCACCCACAAGGCCTTCTTCGTCTCGCGGGGCGCCCGGGTGCGTCTCGAGCAGCGTACGAAGAACCTCAAGGGTCTGCTGGAGCGGTCGGCGGCCGACGGCTACACGTCGTTCGCGACGGTCTCCGCCGGGGCGGATTCTGCGACGCTCGAGACGCGTCCCCTCGGGTGACACGGTCGGCGCCCGCTGCTAGCGTGCGGCCATGACTCTCCACGTCCGCACGGTGCTGCCGAAGAACGGTCCCGCGACCGCGATCGAATTGACCGACGAGCAGGTCGACGCCCTCGGCGGCGGCAAGCGCGCTGCCGTCGTGGTGACGATCGGCGGTCGCACGGCACGCCTGCGTCTGGGCGTCATGGGCGGGCGCAACCTCATCGGCCTGTCGAAAGCCGCTCGAGCCGAGCTCGGCGTCGAGATCGGCGACGAGGTCGAGGCGCGGATCGATCTCGACACCGAGGAGCGTGAGATCGAGGTCCCGGAGGATCTCGCGCACGCCCTCGACGCCGAGCCTCAGGTGCGCGCGGCGTTCGATGCGCTCGCGCCGTCGCGGCGCAAGGAGATGGTCCGATCCGTCGTCGAGGCGAAGAAGGCGGAGACCCGTGAGAAGCGGGTCGCGGCGGCCGTCGATTCGCTGCGTTCGGCCGGAAGCGTCTGAGCACACTCCCCGCATCCGATCTTCTCGTCGACACCCGCACGTCGGAAACCGTTCACCCGCCCGGTGTGTGCTGACGGCGTGCCACGGACGACGCGGACCCTCCTCGCCCTCACCCTGCTCGCCGCCGGCGGCGCCGTCGCCGGGGCGCTGGCCGTCGGCATCCGCGTCGGCCTTTCCCGCCAGGCGGCACTCGCTCGTCGACGGATCGGGAAGCCCCTCGGCGAGACCCCGCCCATGGCCGACCGGGTCTGGCGGTCGGGGCTCGGTGGCGACCCGATCGATCTGTTGATGCTGGGGGATTCGATCGCTGCGGGGCTCGGCGCGCAGCACCGGAAGGAGACGCTCGGCGGTCGGCTCGCGAAGGCGCTGGCGGGGGAGCTCGACCGTCCGGTGCGTCTGCTGACGGGGGCTGTCGTCGGAGCCGAGTCCGCCGATCTCGCGGGCCAGCTCGCCGCTCTTCCGAAGGACTACCGCGCCGACGTCGCCGTGATCGTGGTCGGGGGCAACGACGTCACCCACCGCGTCCCGGTCGCGGTGGCCACCGGGCATCTGTCGGACGCGGTTCGACGGCTGCGGGAGATGGGCACGGCAGTCGTCGTGGGGACGTGTCCCGACCTGGGCGCGCTCCGGGCCGTCCCGCAACCGCTGCGCAGCATCGGTTCACGCGCCTCGCAGCAGCTCGCCGCCGCGCAAGCGGAGCGGGCCCGATCCGAGGGTGCCGGGGTGGTGTCGCTCCGCCGCGCCGTCGGGCCGTTCTTCCGGATCGACCCCGACGGCATGTTCAGCCTCGACCGCTTCCACCCGAGCGCTCTCGGATACCGGCGGACGGCCGAGGCGCTGCTTCCGGTGGTGCGGGACGCGTTCAGACGCGCCGACGGCGAAGCCGGAGCATCCGGTAGCCCGCCCCCACCGCGAGCACCCCGAGCCCGACGGGTACCGACGGCCACGGCAGCGTGACGACGAGGGCGACGCAGCCGCACGCCCCGAGGGTCTGCAGCAGGCGGGGATAGCGCCGCGCACTGCCCGTCTGCCGGAAGGCGGCGATGTTCGCGACGAGGTAGTAGAGCAGGACCCCGAAGGACGAGAACCCGATCGCTCCGCGGATGTCGCCGAGCGCGACGATGACCACGACCACGACGACGACGGCGATCTCGGCGTTGCGCGGGACGTGCCACCGTGCGTCCACGCTCGCCAGGATGCGCGGCAGGTCGCCCTCCCGGGCCATGGCGAACGAGGTCCGACCGATTCCCGTGATGAGGGCGAGGAGGGCGCCGAGGGATGCCGCGGCGGCGCCGATCCGGACGACGGGGGCGGCGGCATCCCACCCCGCGGCGCGGACCACGTCGACCAGGGGGGCGCTCGAGGCGGCGAGGGAGCCCGGTCCGAGGACGCGGAGAGCGACGAGGGCGATGACCGCGTACACGACGAGCGCACCTGCGAAGGCGAGGATGATCGCGCGCGGGATTGTGCGTGCGGGGTCGCGGACCTCCTCGCCGAGTGTCGCGATGCGTGCATACCCCGCGAAGGCGAAGAAGAGGATGCCGGCTGCTTGGAGGATGCCGAGGGGGCCGGCGGCGACGAGATCGATGCGTCCGTCGGCCAGGGGCGCAGCGGGGGAGAGGCCGGCGACGGCGACCAGAACGAGGGTCGCGAGGACGATCGCGACGAGGATGCGGGCCAGCTGGGCCGTTCGGGTGATGCCGAACAGATTCACAGCGCCGAGGGCGAGCGCGGCGAGCGCAGCGATCGGGCGCTCCCATCCCGGGGGCGCGACGTAGGCCGCGAACGTGAGGGCCATCGCCGCGCAACTGGCCGTCTTGCCGATGATGAAGCCCCAGCCCGCGAGGAAGCCCCACCAGGGGCCGAGCTCCGCGCGACCGTAGGCGTAGACACCTCCCGAAGTGGGATGCACCGCGGCGAGCTGAGCGGTGGACGTCGCGTTCCCGAACGCCACGGCGGCCGCGATCCCGAGGCCGAGGAGGAGTCCGGTGCCCGCCGCCTGCGCCGCCGGAGCGAACGCGGCGAACACGCCGGCGCCGACCATCGCGCCGAGGCCGATCACGACGGCGTCGCCGAGACCGAGGCGGCGAGACAGTCCGGGGGTGGGCACGGCGCGAGCGTACTCCAGGGAGGAGAACGAGTCTGTAATTATAGTTGCGCTATAATTAATGCATGATTATCCGCATCGACCCGCAGAGCGCGAAACCGCTGTTCGCGCAGATCGCCGACGCGCTCCGCGCCGACATCACCGGCGGTCGGCTCTCGGCCGGGCAGCGCCTGCCCGCGGCGCGTGACGTGGCAGAAGCTCTGCAGGTGAACCTCCACACCGTCCTCCACGCCTACCAGGACCTCCGCGACGAAGGTCTCATCGATCTCCGGCGCGGGCGCGGAGCGGTCGTCACCCCCGCCGGCGCGACTCTCGCCGGCATCCACGCCGAGATCGTCGCGCTGGTCGACAAGGCCCGATCCCTGGGCATCTCGCCCGACACCCTGTCCGCCCTCGTCAAGGAGGCTGCTCGTGACCACTGACACCCAGACGACCGTCCGTCGCCGTTTCACCCTCGTCGCGCTCGTCATCCCCGTCGTCGTGACCGTCATCGCCGTCGTCGCGCAAGCCCTGCTGGCCATCCGCGTCCCGGCCACCGTCGCGACGCACTGGGGATGGAGCGGGGCACCCGACGGTTTCGCGCCCGCCTGGTCGGTTCCCCTGGCCACAGTGCTCATCGGCATCGGACTGCCCGCCGTGCTCTTCGCCGCCACCGTCGGGGGACTCCGCCGCGGCGACCACGGTGCGGCCTATCGGGTCCTGGGTGCGGTCGCTCTCGGCATCGCGGTGCTCGTCGGCGCGCTCGGCGCGGCGACCCTCGGCATCCAGGTCGGTCGAACCGATGCCGCCGTGACGCTCCCCGTCCTGCTCATCCCGACGGTCCTCCTCGCCGCCGTCGGCGCGGGGCTCCTGGGGTGGGCGATGCAGCCCCACGTCCCGTGGCGGTCGTCACCGGCCGGAGCAGCGGTCGACGTCCCGGTGCGAGCGGGAGAGAGGGTCGTCTGGTTGCAGGGTGTCTCGCTCGCACGGGCGGGTGCGGTGGTCCTCTGGGTCGCCTTCGGCGTCGGATGCCTCGCGGTGGTGCCCGTGCTCTTCCTCGGCGATCTCGTCCCGGCGGTCATCGCGTCAGTGGTCGTCGTCGTCCTGTTCGTGGTCGTGGCCACGACGCTCCGCTTCCACGTCCGCGTCGATCCGGAGGGACTGACCGCCGTCTCTGCGGCGGGCTGGCCCCGGGTGCACGTCCCGAGCGACGACATCGTGTCGGCCGAGGTCGTCGAGGTCTCGCCCATGGAGGAGTTCGGCGGCTGGGGCATCCGCTGGTCCTCCGGCGGACGTCAGGGCGTCGTCCTCCGCAGAGGCGAGGGCCTCCTGGTGCGCCGTCGCGATGGGCGCACGCTCACCGTCACCGTCGACGACGCGGCCACGGCCGCAGGCCTGCTCAACGCCTACACGGCGTTGACGCCCGACCCGCAGCGCGATTGAGTGGCGGAATGGTCCATCCCGCACCGCACGACCCCGTGTCCGATCGATGGAACGGCGTCGACGCGTACCTGACCGAGATGCTCGTCGCCGAGGACGACGCGCTCGCGGCCTCGGTGTCCTCTCTCGCCGAGGAGGGGATGCCGGAGATCGAGGTGGCCCCGCTGGCAGGCAAGCTCCTGCACCTGCTGGCGAGGCTGGCGGGTGCCCGGCGCGTCCTCGAGATCGGGACGCTCGGCGCGTATTCGACGATCTGGCTCGCGCGCGCCCTGCCCGAGGACGGTCGGCTGGTGACGATCGAGGCCGAGCCCCGCAATGCGGCCGTGGCGCGTCGCAACCTCGAACGGGCGGGCGTCGCCGACCGGGTCGAGGTCCGCGAAGGCCGGGCGGCGGACGTCCTGCCGTCCCTGTCGGGCTCCGAGCCGTTCGATCTCGTCTTCATCGACGCCGACAAGGAGTCGAACCCGGTGTACCTCGAGTGGGCGGCGCGGCTCGGCCACCCGGGCACCGTCGTCGTCGTCGACAACGTCGTGCGCTCCGGTCACGTCGTGGAGACGGATGCCGGGCCGCAGGTGGACGGGGTCCGCGCGGGGCTCGAGATGCTCCGCGACGATCCCCGCTTCGAGGCGACCGCGCTGCAGACGCTCGATCGCAAGGGCTGGGACGGCATCGCCGTCGCGCTCCTCGTCTGAGGTCCGGTCCTGTGCGGCATCCCTCGCCTCACTAGACTCGATGACGGACCGACGACGCTCCCGTTCCATCCTCCACAAGCAAGGAGAAACCCCCGTGGCATTGATCGAGGCAGTAGGCGCACGCGAGATCCTGGACTCGCGCGGCAACCCGACCGTCGAGGTGGAGGTTCTGCTCGACGACGGCATCGTCCAGCGCGCAGCCGTCCCCTCCGGCGCGTCCACCGGCGCCTTCGAGGCGTACGAACTCCGCGACGGCGACAAGAGCCGCTACGGCGGCAAGGGCGTCCTGAAGGCCGTGAACGCCGTCATCGACGAGCTCGGCCCCGCGATCGAGGGCATCGACGCCAGCGAGCAGCGCGTCATCGACGAGATCCTCATCCAGACCGACGGCACCGAGAACAAGTCGCGCACCGGCGCGAACGCGATCCTCGGCGTCTCGCTCGCCGTGGCGAAGGCCGCCGCCGACAGCGCGGACCTCCCGCTCTACCGCTACCTCGGCGGACCCAACGCCCGGGTCCTCCCCGTGCCGCTGTTCAACGTGATCAACGGCGGCGAGCACGCCGACAACGGCATCGACATGCAGGAGTTCTTCCTCGCACCCATCGGCGCCGAGACCTTCTCCGAGTCGCTCCGCTGGGGCGCCGAGGTCTACCAGGTCCTGAAGAAGGAACTGCAGGCCGCCGGTTACGCCACGGGCCTCGGCGACGAGGGCGGCTTCGCCCCCGACCTCCCGAGCAACCGCGAGGGCCTCGACTTCCTCGTCAAGGCGATCGAGAAGGCCGGCTTCACCCCCGGATCGCAGATCGCCCTCGGCCTCGACGTCGCCGCCACCGAGTTCTTCTCCGACGGCGTGTACCGCCTCGAGAACAAGGACTGGTCCGCTGAGCAGCTCGTCGACTACTACGCCGACCTCGTCGACTCGTTCCCGATCGTCACAATCGAGGACGCGCTGGCCGAGGACGACTGGGAGAACTGGACCGCTCTCACCGAGCGCCTCGGCAAGAAGGTGCAGCTCGTCGGCGACGACCTGTTCGTCACCAACCCGCAGCGCCTGGCCGACGGCATCAAGCGGGGCGCGGCCAACTCGCTCCTGGTCAAGGTGAACCAGATCGGCACGCTCAGCGAGACGCTCGACGCGATCGACGTCGCCCACCGCGCCGGCTACACCACGATGCTCTCGCACCGCTCGGGCGAGACCGAGGACACCACGATCGCCGACCTCGCCGTCGCCGTCAACTCGGGTCAGATCAAGTCGGGCGCGCCCGCTCGGAGCGAGCGCGTCGCGAAGTACAATCAGCTTCTGCGCATCGAGGAGGACCTGGGCGAGGCCGCGGAGTTCATCGGGGCCGCCGCGTTCCCGCGCTTCACCGCCTGACCCGCGAGCGCACCGCACAGACACCGACGAGAAGGGGGAGCCATGGACAGACCATCGGCTCCCCCTTCCCGTGTCTCCCGGTCCCGACGTGCCCGGAACGACGGGGCGACACGGCGGCGCGTCGACGTCCGCGACTGGGTCGGCGGCATCCGGATGTCGGGGTTCATGGGGATCATGCTCGGCCTCGTCGTCCTGGCGTCCCTGGTGCTCGTCCCGACGATCGGGACCTACGTCGATCAGCGTCAGCAGATCGCAGCGCTGCAGCATGACGTGAAGGCCACGCAGGACGAGATCACGGAGCTCACCGCCGAGCGTGAACGATGGCGGGACGAGTCCTACATCGTCGCCCAGGCGAGGGAACGGCTGTACTACCGGCGTCCGGGCGAGGTCGTCTACCTCGTCGCCGATGATCTGCCCGCCGACGTGATCGAACCCGAGCAGCGTCCGGTGAGCGGGAGCGTCCAGGAGACGCAGCGTGACTGGATGACGCAGTTCCTCCGCTCGGTCACCGAAGCGGGCCTCGCCAAGACCGTCGCCCCGGGCTGACGCCCAGCCCCGTCGCGCGTCGCCGGGTACCCTTGAGCGGTGTCCCACCCGACCCTCTCGCCCGCATCCGCCGCCGACCACGCCACCATGCGTGAGCAGCTGGGGCGTCCGATGCGCGGCGTGCTCGGGATCGCGGCACGGTGCGCCTGCGGCAATCCGACCGTTGTGGCCACCGAGCCGCGGCTCCCCGACGGCACGCCCTTCCCGACGTTCTACTACCTCACGCATCCCGGGGCGACGGCCGCGATGTCGGCTCTCGAGGCCACGCAGGTCATGCGCGAGATGAACGACGAATTGGCCGAGAACGAGGAGCTCGCCACGGCGTACTCCGCAGCTCACGCCGCGTACCTCTCCGACCGCGAGGTCCACGGTACGGTCCCCGAGATCGCCGGAGTGTCCGCCGGGGGGATGCCGACCCGCGTGAAGTGTCTGCACGCCCTCGCCGCTCACGCCCTGGCAGCCGGCCCCGGCGTGAATCCCTTCGGCGACCTCGCATTGGCCCGAGGATCGTGGTCTCCGGATCGCTGCACGTGCGCGACGCCCAGGACGACCGGATGACGTCGGTCCGCGTCGTTGTGGCCGCCGCCCTCATCGCCGTGACGGCCGCGCTCACCGCGGCTGCACCGGCGCCCTCACCGACTCCGCCGGTGGACCCGGTGCGCAACATGGAGTACTGGCTGAAGGAGTACGGGATCTCCGACGCCTGGAAGACCACGAAGGGCGCGGGCACGACGATCGCGGTCATCGACACCGGCATCGGGCGCGGCCCGAAGGAGCTCGACGGGGCCGTCGTCGGCGGCGCCGACTTCTCGGGTGTCGGGAAGGCGGACGGTCGTACTCCCGTCGGTGACCAGGACCGCAATCACGGAAGCTGGGTGGCGTCGCTCGCGGCCGGTCGGGGCACGGCGGCCGACCAAGGCATGATCGGCGTCGCACCCGAGGCGGACCTGCTCTCCCTGTCGATCGGATTCGGCGACGATGCGAGCGTCCCGTTCGTCGATCAGGTCGCCGAAGCGATCCGCTGGGCGGTCGACCACGGTGCCGACATCATCAATCTGTCCTTCACGACCAACACGCTCGATTGGGACCGATCGTGGGATGACGCGTTCCTCTACGCCTTCGATCACGACGTCGTCGTGGTGGTCGCTGCCGGCAACCGCGAGAGCGGCACAGAGGAGGTGGGTGCTCCTGCCACGATCCCGGGCGTCCTGACGGTGGGCGGGGTCGACAAGGCGGGGCGGGCCAGCAGCACGGCATCGACGCAGGGCATCACGATCGGCGTCTCCGCCCCGAGCGAGGAGCTCCTCGGCGTATCTCCGAACGGGGACCTCGTCATCTGGGACGGCACGAGCGGCGCCGCGCCGATCGTCGCGGGCGTCGCCGCCCTCGTCCGCTCCGCCCACCCCGACCTCGACGCGGCGAACGTGATCAATCGCATCATCCGCACCGCGACACCATCCGACCGCGAGAAGAAGGTGCCCAACGCGCTGTACGGGTACGGACTGATCAACGCGGCGAAGGCCGTCTCGGCGCCCGTCACGGCCGTGTCGGCGAATCCGATGGGCGACCTGCGGGAGTGGATCCGACTCTATCGCCGCGCGGAATCCACGCCGGCGCCGAGCCCTACTCCCTCCCCGTTCGCCGTGGCTCCGCTCCCCGACGCCGAACCTCCGAGCACGGCGGCTTCCCCGCTTCTGCCCAGCAGCGATTCACTGCGCTACGGTACGGTGCCGCTCGTCGCGCTCAGCCTGGGGACTATACTGGTCGTGCTCGGGGTCACCGCTGCTGCCCGGCGCATCCGATCGGCGCGCACCTCGCGACCGCCGAGCCGTTGAATCAAGGAGTTCTTCCGACTGTGACTACCACTGTGCCCAAGATCCTGGTCGTCGGAGGCGGCTACGCGGGTTTCTACACCGCGTGGAAGCTCGAGAAGCACCTCCGCAAGGGTGAGGCCGAGGTCACCATCGTCGACCCGCTTCCCTACATGACGTACCAGCCCTTCCTCCCCGAGGTCGCGGCCGGCGAGATCGAGCCCCGCCACGTCGTGGTCGGTCTCCGTCGTCACCTCAAGCGCACCCGGGTCGTCATCGCGAAGGTGACCGGGATCGACCACGCGAGCAAGACCGCCACGATCACCCCTGAACTCGGTGAGCCGTGGCAGGAGCAGTACGACCAGATCGTCGTCACTGCGGGCGCCGTCTCGCGCACCTTCCCGATCCCCGGCATCGCCGAGAACGCCATCGGTCTCAAGACGATCGAAGAGGCCGTCGCCATCCGCGACCGCATCCTCACGAACTTCGACCGCGCGGCGAGCCTGCCTCCGGGACCCGAGCGGGAGCGTCTGCTCACGGTCGTCGTCGTCGGCGGTGGCTTCGCGGGCATCGAGGTGTTCGCCGAGACGCGTGCCTTCGCCAGCGCGCTGCTGAAGGACTACCCGAACATCTCCTTCGACGAGACCCACTTCCACCTCATCGAGGCCATGGGTCGGATCATGCCCGAGGTGTCGCTGAAGACGAGCGAGTGGGTGCTCAAGGATCTGGCCAAGCGCGGGGCGAACGTCCACCTCGACACCCAGGTCAAGGGCGCCGTCGACGGCAACGTCGAGCTGTCCACCGGTCAGGTCATTCCGACTGACCTCATCATCTGGACCGCCGGTGTCATGGCCAACCCGACCGTCGTGCGCGGCGGCGACCTCCCCGTCGAGGAGCGCGGTCGCCTGCGTGCCCGTGCCGACCTGCGCGTCGGGACGCCCGAGGAGTTCGTCGAGGGCGCATGGACCGCCGGTGACGTGGCCGCCGTGCCCGACCTCTCCGGGGGTGGCGTAGGCGGATTCTGCGTGCCGAACGCCCAGCACGCCGTCCGTCAGGGCAAGCTGCTCGCGAAGAACGTCGTGGCGGTGCTGCGCGGCGAGGAGCCCAAGGAGTACTTCCACAAGAACCTCGGTGCCGTCGCAGGCCTCGGCCTGTACAACGGTGTCTTCCAGTCCGGCAAGATCGCCCTCAAGGGCTTTGTCGCCTGGATCGCGCACCGCGGCTACCACGGCCTGGCGATGCCGACGTTCGAGCGCAAGTTCCGGGTGGTCGGCGACTGGTGGCAGAACTTCTGGCTCGGCCGCGACAACGTGTCGACCGAGACCCTGCAGAACCCGCGCCAGGTCTTCGAGGAGTTCGCCGCGCGTCCGCGCCCGGCCGCTCCGGAGAATCCCCCGATCGACCCGAAGTCGGTCGCAGCGGAGAAGACCGGAAAGGTCGCCGCGAGCTGACCGCACCGCATCGAGTGACCCCCGCGACGGCATCCGCCGGACCGGGGGTCGCTCTGCGTGACGGCTGCGCCGGGATACCCTGGCCACGGGCCCCCATAGCCCAATGGCAGAGGCAGGCGACTTAAAATCGCTTCAGTCTGGGTTCGAGTCCCAGTGGGGGTACGGGCTCATGCAGCGAGGATGCTGGGTGGATCGGCATCCCGCCACCGCTCGATCGTCTGCGTCGTCCAGAACACCGCGAACGCCGCGAGCGCGGCCGTCTCGCCGAGGAGCACGCCGCCTGCTTCGGGACGGACGACGCCCGCGACGATCGTGAGCACCAGCGCGATCACGATGGCGACGGCGACGGCGAGGTAGATCCGGCGGAAGACCCGCGCCGTCCGTTCCGCTGAGCTCAAGACGGTCACGAGGGGGATCGCCGCGAACATGGCGAAGAAGCAGACGGTCGCGACGAGGTGGAGGTTCACTCCGCCCGCGAACGGGAACGCCCCCGACAGCGTCGGCGCGAATGCGAGTATCGCGAGTGCCATCGACACCGCACCCGCCGTGCCCCCGACGACGACGACGCGCCGCCATGCCACCTCGCCCCGTGCCGCGAGGACCACGCCGAGCACGAGAAGGGCGACGACCATCGCGATGTACACACCGACGCCGTTGCGGACGGTCGGGAGCACGTCCGCCGGCACGAACGGCTGACCGCGGTAACCGGTGGGGATGATCGCGATGAGCGGTGCGAACACGGCGGCGACGTCCAGAATGATCGACTCCGCGTCGCGGCCGGACAGTGCGAGCAGAGCGACGGCGGCAGCGGTGAGTCCGCCGACGAACACGCCGCGGGCGGGGGAGTAGAAGTAGTCGCTGATCGACGGCAGCAGGACCCAGCCGTCCGCCGCGACCTGGAGGAGGACGGATGCCGCGATCGCCACCGCGACGGCGACCAGAGCGAGCCGAAGAGAGCGATGCGTACGCAGACCCGTCACACAGCGACCCTACAGGCGCGCCGCGTGTGCAACGTCTGGGAAGAGGCCCGCTGGGTCCGCACGCACGGCATGCGCGTCGTTAGGATGAGGGGGCTATCGATCGGAGATTCATGGAATACCTCATCCCGGTCCTGGTGGTCCTCGCCCTCATCGTCATCGTCGGCGTCTACCTCTGGGCCACCTACAACTCCCTCGTCGCCCTCGCTGTGCGCGTGGATGAGGCGTGGAGCGACATCACGGTCCAGCTCAAGCGCCGCGCCGACCTCCTGCCGAACCTCATCGAGACGGTCAAGGGCTATGCGGCCCACGAGAAGGCGGTCTTCGAGAATGTCACCCACGCGCGCGCCGAGACGCTCACCGCGACGACGCCTGCCGACGCAGGTGTGGCCGAAGGCCACATGCAGCAGGCGCTGAAGTCGCTGTTCGCCGTCGCCGAGGCCTACCCTCAGCTGCAGGCGAGCCAGAACTTCCTGCAGCTGCAGCAGGCGGTCGTCGACACCGAGGACAAGATCCAGGCCTCGCGACGGTTCTACAACGGTGGGGTGCGGGAGCTGAACACGAAGATCAAGGTCTTCCCCAACAACCTCTTCGCCCGGCGACTCGGTTTCGGGGAGCGGGAGTTCTTCGAGGTCGTGGACGGCGCGGCCATCGCCGAGCCGCCTCGGATCCAGTTCTGACGGTCCCGAGGCGGGCGACGACGTGCTCGGGGGCACAGCGTCCTAGGATGAGCCAGTGAGCGGTACCGACGACAGACCCCGAAGCGGATTCCTCGATTCGCTGCGAGCCCGCACCGTGTCCACGGACGTGTCGGGAACGGTCCCGCGCGGTCTGAAGGTCGCGACGGCCTACGCCTGGCGGTTCCTCGTTCTGGCGGCAGCGATCGCCGTCGTCGTGTGGATCGTCATCCAACTGCGGCTGCTGATCATCCCGCTCCTGGCGGCGATCCTCGTGACGGCGCTGGTCTGGCCGCTGTTCTCCCTTCTCGTGCGGCACCTTCCGAGGTGGCTGTCGCTCATCATCACCCTGCTCCTGACCATCGCCGTGATCACGGGACTCCTCTGGGTGGCGATCTGGCAGATCACGCGGGATGCGGCCTCCGTTCGCGACCGCACCATCGCCGGCATCGGAGACTTCCGCGACTACCTCATCGAGGGACCGCTGCACCTCACGGGTGGTCAGATCGACGACGCGGTCCGGCAGGGGTTCGGCATGCTCCAGGAGCAGGCGCAGCTGCTGTGGTCCGGGGCCCTCGCGATCGGATCGACGCTCGGACACGTGGGAACGGGGATCCTGCTCACCCTCTTCATCCTGATCTGCGTCCTCGCGGACGGAGCGGGTATCTGGCGCTGGGTGGTCCGGCTGTTCCCCTCCCGCGCTCGCGCGGCGGTGGACGGTGCCGGACGGGCGGGATGGCGCACGGTCATCACCTACGCACGAACGCAGCTGCTCGTCGCCACGATCGATGCGATCGGCATCGGTGTCGGGGCGGCTCTCCTCGGCGTTCCCCTCGCCGCCCCCATCGGTGTCCTGGTCTTCCTCGGCGCGTTCATCCCCTTCGTCGGAGCCGTGCTGACCGGTGCTCTCGCCGTGTTCCTCGCCCTCGTCTACAACGGCCCGTGGATCGCGCTGTGGATGCTGGTGATCGTCCTGGGCGTCCAGCAGGTCGAAGGACACATCCTGCAGCCGCTCCTCATGGGTGCCGCAGTGAAGGTGCACCCGCTCGCCGTCGTCCTCGCCGTGGCCGGCGGTGCGATGGTGGCCGGAATCGCCGGCGCCGTCTTCGCCGTGCCGCTGGCCGCCTTCGTCAACGTGGTCTGGCTCTACCTCTCGCGACGAGGGTGGCAGAGGCCGATGGCTCCCGGACCCGACGATCTGATCTGGAGCACCGTGCCACGAAGCAGGAGGACGAGCGCGTGAGCGAACGGACCGGAATCGCCGCCCCCACGCTGGCGGAGTTCGAGACGGCGGCGACAGAACTGGCGGGAGTCGTCTCGCGGACACCCGTGGAGGACTCCGAGTTCCTCTCGGGTGTCCTCGGCGCGCCGGTGCATCTGAAACTCGAGAATCTCCAGCGCACAGGATCGTTCAAGATCCGTGGGGCGACCTATCGTCTGTCACGCCTGACGGAGGAGGAGCGGTCGCGCGGCGTCGTGGCGGCGTCGGCGGGCAATCACGCGCAGGGGGTCGCACTCGGTGCGCAGACCCTCGGCATCCCGGCCACGATCTTCATGCCGCTCGGCGTACCGGTACCCAAACTGCTCGCCACGCGCGGATACGGCGCCGATGTGATCCTCGAGGGCGCGACCGTCGAGACCCCCCTTCGCCTCGCGCAGGAGTTCGCCGAGCGCACGGGGGCGGTCTTCATCCCGCCCTACGACAACCACGACATCATCATCGGGCAGGGCACACTCGGTCTGGAACTGATGGACGAGATCGCCGGCCTCGAGACGGTCGTCGTCGGGATCGGCGGAGGCGGCCTGGCGGCTGGTGTCGCCGCGGCGGTCAAGGCCCGTGCCGCGGCGGAGGGACGCACGATCCGCGTGATCGGCGTGCAGGCCGCGAACTCCGCCGGCTACCCCGGCTCGCTCGTCGCGGGTCGTCCCGTCGATGCCGAGCACGTGTCGCCGACCATAGCGGACGGGATAGCCGTCAAGCGGCCGGGCACCATACCGTTCGACATCATCCGGGATCTCGTCGACGAGGTCGTCACGGTGAGCGACGACGACATCGCACGCGCCATCCTGGTCCTCATCGAGCGGGCGAAGCAGGTCGTCGAACCCGCCGGAGCCGTCGGCGTGGCCGCGATCCTCACCGGGAAGGTGAGCGCGTCCGGTCCCACCGCGGCGATCCTCTCGGGCGGGAACATCGACCCGCTGCTGCTGCAACGGGTCGTCGCGCACGGGCTCGCGGCATCCGGGCGCTACATGACCATCCAGGTCCCGTTGCCCGACCGTCCGGGACAGCTCGCGCGCGTGTCGGAGCTGCTGTCGGTCGTCGGCGCGAACGTCATCGAGGTCCTGCACACGCGGCACGGTCAGGGACTGCAGATCAGCGAGGTGATCCTCCAGCTGAGCGTCGAGACGCGCGGTGAGGAGCATCGGGCTCAGGTCCTGGCGATCCTGCAGGACGCCGGCTACGCTCCGACGGTCGTCCCGAACTGAGCGTGCCGGCGCCCGTGTATCACTGGCCCGAGTAGGTCTCGACCTTGACGATCTCGACCGGGATCTCCTTGCCGTTCGGCGCGATGTAGCTCGTCTTCTCACCCTCGCGGAGGCCCATGATGGCCTCGCCGAGGGGGGATGCCTCGCTGTAGACGTCCAGTTCGCTGTTCGCGCCGATCTCGCGGTTGCCGAGGAGGAAGACTTCCTCACCACCGGCGACGACGGCCGTCACGACGGTGCCCGACTGGACCGTGCCGTCGGACTCGGGGGCGACGCCGACCTTCGCGTCCTTCAGCAGCTGCTGGAGGGTACGGATGCGCGCCTCCTGCTTACCCTGTTCGTCCTTCGCGGCGTGGTAGCCGCCGTTCTCCTTAAGGTCGCCCTCTTCGCGGGCGGCCTCGATGCGCTTGGCGATCTCCTCGCGGCCCGTCGTCGAGAGCTCCTCGAGCTCGGCGGCGAGGCGGTCGTAGGCCTCCTGGGTCAGGAACGTCTCGGACACGTGATCTCCCGGTGCGGTCGATGGGTAAGCCAAACGCCCCGGCAAGTCACCGGGGCGCGAGAGCCTTCAGCTTAGAGGATCCAGCAGGAGCGGACAAAACCCGTCGTCGCCTCGGCGGTCGTCGGAATCCGCTCCGTGAGGCTGCGGGTGTGGTCGTCCGAGGACGCCAGCTCGACGACCCTGAAGCCGACGATGCCGTGATCGGGATCCTGGGCCTCGAGTGCGCACGCGACCCTCGTGTCGGGTCGGATCGACACCTGGAAACTCACCTCGACGGTGTGCTCGTCGACGAGCGTGAACCCCGTGGAGTCGGCGTCCACCGAGTCGAGCGCATTCGACACCGTCGACCACGCGAGCAGGCCCGTGGCGGCGACGGCGACCGCGGCCACGATCACCCAGGTCAGACGGCGTGACGTCGCCGACCGTGTGCGTCCGTACCGCTCCGCGAGCTTGCGGTCGACGTCGGTCAGGGTCATGCGGCATCCGTTCTAGGCTGGGATCCCAGGCTATTCGCTCTGGCTGAGGAATGAGGTCACATGCCGGATCTGCGATGGCTCGCCGCCATCCCGTCGCCCACCCCGACCGGACCTTCGCCGACACCCACGGGACCGCCCGCCGAATCGGTGACGCCCGGCGTCGCGGGCTTCATCGCGATCGCGGTGGTGGCGATCGTGATCGTCCTTCTCGCCATCGACATGCTCCGCCGTATCCGTCGGGCTCAGTACCGGACGGACGTGACCGAGATGCTGGACGCCGAGGAAGCCGCCGCCCGGGGCGACGGTTCGTCGGATGACGACGCCTCCGACGGCGACACGAGCGCGCCGGGAGAGGTCAGCCCGGAAGGCCCAGCGAGGGACTGAGCGGCGCCAGCGAGATCAGCAGGCATGCGGCCCAGTGGCACAGGAATGCCAGGACGGTGCAGACGTGGAAGATCTCGTGGAATCCGAAGTGCCCCGGCCACGGGTTGGGGCGCTTGAGCGCGTAGATGATCGCACCGCCCGTGTACAGCAGACCGCCGACGATCACGAGCACCATCATCGCCACGCTCGCTCGCAGCAGATCACCGAGGTACATCACCGCGGCCCAGCCCAGGAGCAGGTACAGCGCGACGTAGAGCCACCGCGGCGCGTTGATCCAGAAGACGCGGAAGAGGATGCCGAGCAGGGCTCCCGACCACACGAGCACGAGCAGCAGAGTTCCCTGCGGGGGAGCGAGCGCCAACGTCGCGATCGGTGTGTACGTCCCTGCGATGAGCAACAGGATGTTGGCGTGGTCGATGCGCTTCAAGACGATCTTGGTCCGCGGGCCCCAATCGAAGCGGTGGTACAGGGCGGAGTTGCCGAACAGCAGGAGGGAGGTCGCCATGAACACGGCGGCCGCCCATTTGCCAGGCGTGCCCTGTGCAAGAGCGATCAGCACGATCCCCGCCGCGATCGCGACGGGGAACGTCCCGGCGTGGATCCACCCGCGCCACGTCGGCCGCAACTCGACCCGGCTGTCGACCGCCGCCGCGTCGAGAAGGGGCAGCTGGGGCATCTCAGCTCCATCGTCGGCACGGTGTCGGGTCACTCGGCCGAGCCTACGCGTGCAGCCATACCGGACGCTGAATACGAGGCGGTCCGGCTCCGACGGTACGGGCGGAGTAGCGTATCCCTGTGACCCGCGCATCCTCGACTCAAGGCCGTGGGCTGCTCTACCGCCTGTACAGCTCGAGACTGCGGCGGGAGATCGAGGCGGGGACGGTCCCGCACCATGTGGCGATGATGATCGACGGCAACCGCAGGTGGGCGAGGCAGCTCGGCTTCACGACGGTGTCCCACGGTCATCGCGCAGGTGCCGCGAAGATGCACGAGTTCCTGCGATGGTGCGAAGAACTGGGCATCCAGGTCGTGTCGCTGTATCTGCTGTCGACGGACAACCTCGTCAAGCGCGATTCGCAGGAACTCTCCGATCTCATCGAGATCATCGCCGACCTCGCCGGGACGCTCTCGCAGGAGCCCGGATGGCGCGTGCAGCACGTGGGCCGAGCTGAGATCCTGCCGCCGGATCTCGCCGCGACCCTCCAGACGGCGGAGGAGCGGACGCGCGAGAACACGGGACTCCACGTCAACCTCGCGGTCGGCTACGGCGGTCGCGGGGAGATCGTCGATGCAGTGCGGAGCATCATCGCGAAGCACAACGAGAAGGGCGGGTCCCTCGCCGAACTCGCCGAGAGCCTCACGCCCGAGCAGATCGGCGAGCACCTCTACACGGGCGGTCAGCCGGATCCCGACCTCGTGATCAGGACATCCGGGGAACAGCGTCTGAGCGACTTCCTGCTGTGGCAGTCCGCGCACAGCGAGTTCTACTTCGTGGAAGCGCTCGGGCCGGATCTGCGCGAGGTGGACTTCCTGCGCGCGATCCGCGACTTCGGCGACCGCGACCGTCGATTCGGCGGGTGACGCCGCTGCGCGGGGCGGCGGCCGACGGCATCCGTGGGAAAATCCGTCAGTGAGTGATCTGCAGTCCTACCTCGCCGGCTTCGACGTCGAGAGGGGGTACCTCAACTGGGCGTCGTTCGGGCCGCTGTCGGCCACGGTCCGCGAAGAGGCGCGTGCCGATGAGGAGCTCTCGGCGTCCGGTCGGCCCTCCGGGATCGACCTCGTGGCCGCGCACGTCGACGAAGCGCGCACACTCGTCGCCTCGATGCTCGGTGCGGATGCGGACGAGGTCGTCCTCGCCCCATCCACGACCGATGCGATGTTCCACGCGATGTTCGGGCTCTCGGGGACGGTTCTCCTGTCCCCGAACGAGTACCCCACCATCCCCGTCGCCGCGCGACGCGCCGCAGACCTCCGCGGGCGGGTGCGCGTGCGCGAGCTCGATCGGTCGACCGCGCGCGTCACGCCCGATGTCGTCCGCGACGCCCTCACCGACGAGGTCACGGCTGTCGCGGTCAGTCTCGTGGACTATCGGACGGGCTACGTCGCCGACCTCCCCGCCCTCCGCGACGTCGTGGGCGACCGCCTGCTCATCGTGGACGCGATTCAGGGGTTCGGCGTGGTCGACGTCGACTGGGCGGCGGCGGATGTCGTTGCAGGACACGGCTACAAGTGGGTCCGCGCCGGCCGGGGGACCGGGTTCGCCCGATTCTCGGTACGCGCCCGCGAACGCATCACCCCGGTCCTGGCAGGCGTCGCAGGCACGGCCGGAGAGCTGGGCGATCCCGAGGTGGGGGAGGCCCGCGCCGGAGCCGCCGCCTATGCGATCTCGCGGCCCGATCCGCAGGCGGCGGGACGGCTCAGCGCGGCCCTGCGCGAGATGACGGATGCCGGGGTCCCGACGATCGCCGCGCGCGTCGCCGAGAACGCTCGCCGCGTGATGGAGATCGCCGATGCCCGCGGCATTCCGGTGATCACCGATCGCGACCGGCATGCCGGCATCGTCGCGCTGAGTCCCGAGCCGGCGCGCGCGGGTGCCATCGCGGCGGAACTGGTCAACGCCGGCGTCACCGCGACCGTCCGCGGCGGGATCATCCGGATCTCGCCTCACGCGGGGACCTCGGACGACGCGTTCGGTCTGCTGGATGCCGCGCTGGCGGCCTCGGGCGCCGGCGCCGTCGTCATGCCGTCCCCGACACCGCTCCCGCTCGAGCCCTGACACGGAGTGTTCACGTCTCGGACACATCATGCGGCGTGTCGCGACGGTGCAGTGTCGTCGGGCGACCCTAGGTTCATCCCAACGGGCAAAGCGCCCGTTCGAGTCGGCCTCTCACGACTCGTGACCCCTGGTCGACTCGTGACTGCCGGGTGGGTTCCCACCCGGGGCGGGAGTGGGTTGTGGCCACACGAGCACCTGAGAAGCAGCGTCACCAGCACGAGTCCGCGGAGGCGGCTCAGGACCAGGAACTCCGCACGTACGTGCTGGACACCTCCGTCCTGCTGAGCGATCCGCGCGCGCTGTTCCGTTTCGCCGAGCATTCCGTCGTGCTGCCGGTCGTCGTCATCACGGAACTGGAGCGCAAGCGCCACGACCCTGAGATCGGCTACTTCGCCCGTCAGGCCCTGCGCCACCTCGACGAACTGCGCGTCGAGCACGGCCGGCTGGACTTCCCGGTCCCCGTGGGCGCGGACGGGACCCTGCGCGTCGAGCTGACGAACACCGACCCCTCGGTGCTTCCCGCCGGGATGCGGCTGGGCGACAACGACACGAGGATCCTGTCGGTGGCCATGCACCTGAGCCAGGACGGCCAGGCCGTCACCGTCGTGTCGAAGGACCTCCCGATGCGAGTCAAGGCCGCATCGCTCGGCCTGAACGCGGAGGAGTACCTCGCGGAGCAGGCTGTCGACTCCGGGTGGACGGGCATCGCGTCGATCGATCTCTCGGGCGACGAGGTCAGCGACCTCTACGACAGCGAGGTCGGCGTCAGCGAGGACGTCCGTGGCCTCCCGGTCAACACGGGCCTCGTCATCCATTCCGAGCGGGGGTCCGCCCTCGGCCGCGTGACCGGCGACGGGGCGTACAAGCTGGTCCGCGGCGACCGTGACGTCTTCGGTCTGCACGGTCGGTCGGCGGAGCAGCGGATCGCGATCGACCTGCTGCTGGATCCCGAGGTCGGGATCGTCTCGCTCGGCGGACGCGCCGGTACCGGCAAATCCGCGCTCGCGCTCTGCGCCGGCCTGCAGTCGGTGCTCGAGCAGCAGCAGCAGAAGAAGATCATCGTCTTCCGTCCGCTGTTCGCCGTCGGCGGTCAGGAGCTCGGCTACCTCCCGGGGGATCAGCAGGAGAAGATGAACCCGTGGGGGCAGGCGGTGTTCGACACCCTCGGCTCGGTGGTGACGGGCAACGTCCTCGAGGAGGTCGTGGCGCGCGGGATGCTCGAGGTCATGCCGCTCACGCACATCCGCGGGCGCTCTCTGCACGATGCATTCGTCATCGTGGACGAGGCGCAGTCCCTCGAGCGAAACGTCCTGCTGACCGTCCTCAGCCGTATCGGGCAGAACTCCCGCGTCGTTCTGACCCACGACGTCGGCCAGCGCGACAACTTGCGGGTCGGGCGTCACGACGGCATCGCGTCGGTCATCGAGACCCTCAAGGGGCACGATCTGTTCGGACACGTCACGCTCGTACGCTCGGAGCGCTCGGCGATCGCCGCGCTGGTCACGGACCTGTTGGAGGCCGGCGAACTCAGCTGAGGCTCCCGGCGAGACAGGACACCCCCGGTCGCTGACCGGGGGTGTCCTGTGGCAGCGGTGCCCCAGGGTTACGGAATCACTCCCAGAGGTAGCCCTCGCCGCGCACCGTCACGATGTGATCCGCGCCGAGCTTGGCCCGCAGATAGCGGACGTAGACGTCTACGACGTTCGAGCCCGGATCGAAGTCCAGACCCCACACCCGGCTCAGCAGCACCTCGCGGGTGAGCACCTCTCCCGCATTGCGCACGAACTGCTCCGCGAGCGCGAACTCGCGGGACGAGAGCTCCACTTCCCGACCGCCCACGCTGGCGCTCCGGGCGAGGATGTCCAGTGTCACGTCTCCGCGCGTGATCGAGGTGGGCGCGTTCGCCGCGCTGTCCCGCAGGCGCGATCGCACGCGCGCCATGAGCTCGGCCACGGCGAAGGGCTTCGGGACGTAGTCGCTCGCCCCGGCATCCAGTCCCTCGATCGTGTCGTGGGTTCCGCTCCGCGCCGTCAGCATGATCACCGGCGTCGTCTGGCCCGCCCCGCGGAGCTCGCGGAGGACGTCGAATCCGTCCATCGTCGGCAGCCCGACGTCCAGCACGATGAGGTCGATGTCCCCCGCGAGTGCGATCTCCAGGGCGTCGGGGCCGTCGTCGACGCCCACGGCCTCGTAGCCCTCGGCATGGACCGCGCGGGAGACGAGTGAGACGATGTGCGGCTCGTCGTCGACGATCAGGATGCGGGTCATTCGGTGGCCTCTCGCTGCAGCAGCACGTCGCCGGCGCGGATGGGGGATGGCAGCGTCCCCCTGGTGCCGATCGGTATCTCCAGGGTGAAGGTAGCACCGCCGCCGGGGGTGTCCGCGACGGCGCAGTGTCCGCCGTGGGCCTTGGCGATGACGTCGACGATCGCGAGCCCGAGCCCCGACCCGCCGATGTGACGTTTGCCAGCGCCCCGGTCGAAACGGCGGAAGATGCGGTGACGGACGGCAGGGGGGATGCCGGGACCGTGGTCGCGGACCCAGAGCTGGGCTCCGGCGGCGTTGACCGCGCTGCCGATCTCGATAGCCGTCCCGGCAGGCGAGTACTTCGCGGCGTTGTCCGCCAACGCCACCCACGCCTGCAGGAGGCGATCTCCATCCGCGCGGACGACGGCCTCGGCCGACTGCTCGACGCGCCACGCGTGGTCGCCGATGACCCCGACCATCTCGAACACCCGCTGCGTGAGCGCGGCCAGATCCACGTCACCGCGGGAGAGCCGTCCGCCCTCGACCGCGGCGAGCACATCGATGTCACCGATCAATCGCGTCATGCGGTCGAGTTCCGCGATGCTCAGGGAGCGGATCGCCTCGACGTCGCCGGAGTCGGCGGCATCCATCATCTCCAGGTGGCCCCGGACGATCGTGATGGGCGTCTTCAATTCATGTCGGACATCGTCCAGCAGTCGCTGCTGGCTCTCGAACGCGCCCTCGATGGAGTCCGACGTGTTGGCGGCGGCGAGCCCGCGTCGCTCCAGGACGGCCCAGCCGACGACTCCGATCCCCGCCAGCGCCGGCACGGCTGCCACGAGCCACGCCAGAGCCGTCCAGCCGGCTGCCTCCGGTGCGACGAGGAGGACGACGACGAACGCCGCCGCACCCGCGCCGACGAGGCCCGCGGCGGCGACGGCGAGAAGGATCCCGAGCCCCGGCGTGCCCCGTCGCGGTGGTGCGGCGGCGCTGTTCACGCTCCGATTATCAACCCGGGTGGGTCATCGAGAGGAGATCGAGCTTCTCGTCGAGCTGCTGCTCGGTGAGCTCGCCCCGCTCGACGTACCCGAGGTCGATGACGGCGTCGCGGACGGTGATCCCCTTGGCGACGGAGTGCTTGGCGATCTTGGCGGCGGCCTCGTAGCCGATGAGCTTGTTGAGCGGCGTCACGATCGACGGCGACATGCCCGCGTAGGCAGCCGCCCGCTCCTCGTTCGCTTCGAGTCCCGACACGGTCTTGTCGGCGAGGACCCGCATCGCATTGGACAGGAGGCGGATCGACTCGAGCAGCGCGGTCCCCATCACGGGGATCGCGACGTTCAGCTCGAAGGAGCCGGATGCCCCGGCCCACGCGACCGTCGCATCGTTGCCGATGACGCGGGCGGCGACCATGAGCGTGGCCTCGGGGACGACTGGGTTCACCTTGCCGGGCATGATCGAGGAGCCGGGCTGAAGGTCGGGGATGTGGAGCTCACCGAGTCCCGTGTTGGGCCCCGAACCCATCCAGCGGATGTCGTTGTTGATCTTCGTGAGCGACACGGCGATGGTGCGGAGCGCGCCGGACGCCTCGACGAGACCATCACGATTCGCCTGCGCCTCGAAGTGGTCCTTCGCCTCGGTGATGGGCAGCTCGGTCTCGGCCGCGAGCAGCTCGATCACTTTCTGCGGGAAGCCGAGGGGCGTGTTGATGCCGGTACCGACCGCGGTGCCGCCGAGGGGGACCTCGCCGACGCGGGGGAGGACGGACTGGACGCGTTCGATACCGAGGCGCATCTGCCGCGCGTAGCCGCCGAACTCCTGGCCGAGCGTGACGGGAGTCGCGTCCATCAGGTGGGTGCGTCCGCTCTTGACGACGCTCTTCCATGCCTCGGCCTTCTCCTCGAGGGCGACGGCGAGGTGGTCGAGGGCGGGGATCAGGTCGTCGATGAGGGCCTGCGTCACGGCGATGTGGACCGACGTCGGGAAGACGTCGTTCGACGACTGCGAGGCGTTGACGTGGTCGTTGGGGTGGACGGGGCCGCCGAGCTTGCGGGTCGCGAGCGTCGCGAGGACCTCGTTCATGTTCATGTTCGAGGAGGTGCCCGACCCGGTCTGGTACGTGTCAACGGGGAAGTGCGCGTCGTAGGCTCCGCTGACGACCTCGTCAGCTGCCCACGCGATGGCGTCGGCGATCGGGCCGTCGAGGGTGCCGAGCTCCTTGTTGGCGAGAGCAGCCGCCTTCTTGATGCGTGCCAGCGCCGCGATCTGCGTCGATTCGAGGCCCGACCCGGAGATGGGGAAGTTCTCGATCGCCCGCTGGGTCTGCGCGGCGTAGAGAGCGTCCTTCGGCACGCGCACCTCGCCCATCGTGTCGTGTTCGATGCGGTAGTCGGTCTCATCGGTCATGGTCGTTCACGTCCTCGTTTCGCGTGTGGTCGGGGGAAAGTGGGTCAGCCGGCTTCGCCGACGACCACGTCGGGCACAGCGGTGCCGTCCGCCAGGCGATAGTTCGCCCCGACGACGGCGACGCGCCCCTCGGCGACGGCTTCGCTGATGAGCTCGGAGGAGTGGAGGATGCCGGCGATCGTGTCGCGCAGGTGCTCCCGTCCGACCTCCTCGGCGTCCACGGTCGCGGCCGTCGTTCCGGGTGAGGCCTTGAGCACGCGGCGCACGGCCGGGACGATCGGCGCGACCTGGCGCCAGATCCCGGCCGGGAGAGCGGGCGCATCCGGTGCGGTGGACTCGATCGCGGCGCGGACGGCACCGCACTCGTCGTGCCCGAGGACCACGATGAGCGGCACACCGAGGACCGCGACGGCGTACTCGAGGCTGCCGACGACGGAGTCCGAGATGACCTGACCCGCGTTGCGGATGACGAAGAGGTCGCCCAGACCCTCGTCGAAGATGATCTCCGCGGCCAGTCGGGAGTCCGAACACCCGAACAGAGCGGCGGTCGGTCGCTGCACGTGCGCGAGCTCGTGTCGGCGCTCGGCGTCCTGGCGGGGATGCTGCGGCTCGCCGGACACGAAGCGACGGTTGCCCGCCAGCATCGACGCCCAGACGTCGGACGGAGTCGGGTCGGCGCTCATCGCGCCTCCTCTCGAAGTGTGCGGATCTGGTTCCCGAGGCTCTCCGCCACGGTCGTGGCCGCCGCGCGGTCGGTGGACTCTGCGAGGCCGATGACCACGGTGTCGGAACCCACCGTCGTGGCCAGCGCGTAATCGATCCCCTGGACAGGGCTCGGGAGTTCGTAGGCGTCCCATTCGATACCGTCGATCGTCGTCGCGCCGGTGGATGCGAAGCCGCCCAGCTTGCGCGAGACCCAGCCCTCGGGAGAGTCGAAGGACTGCGTGACCTCGACGTATCCGCGCGCGGGCGCGTAGACGATCCGCCATTCGCCACCCTCGACGCGCGCCGAATTCGGGCGCCAAGTGTCCGGGACCTCGGGGACGACGACTCCGTGTCCCGCAGTCTTCTCCGCTTGTGCGGCGGACGCGGCGACGTCGGCTTCGGGGATGTCGGCGGGTGTTCCCCGGGGGACGCCGAGATAGACGACGGCCATGATCCCGAGGCAGACGATGAGTGCGGCGATCAGGTTCCGGAAGGTCTTGCTCGACCGGTAGCGCTCCGATGAAGCCGCCTTGCGCGCCGCGGTCTCTTCCGGCGTCTCGGGTCGTCCCAACTCGGCGACGATGCGTTGCCGAGCCATCAGGACACGGCCTCGCCGTCCGGTCGGGCCTGGTCGAGACGGCGCTTGGCTCCCAGGAGCCACTCCTCGCACCGCGCGGCGAGCGACTCGCCGCGCGTCCAGAGGGCGAGCGACTCTTCGAGGGTCGGCGATCCCTGCTCCAGCTTCGCGACGACCTGCACGAGCTCATCGCGGGCCTGTTCGAAGGAGAGGGCCGACACGTCTCCGGCGTCGCTCGTCATGTGTCCCATCCTAGATCGCGGTGCCGGCGGCATCCGTCTCCGCCACCTCGCCCGCGGAGCGCGCGGCGAACGATCCCCGTCCGACCGTCACCACCACGTCCGTGCCTGCGGGCGCCTGGTGCGCATCACGGACGATCGCTCCGCCGGCGAGGTGGGCGATCGCGTAGCCCCGGTCGAGCGTCGCGCCCGGAGAGAGGGCGCGGAGGGACGCGCGCAGTTCGGCCGTCGTGCGGGCCGCGGCATCCCATCGCCGGGTCATCATCTCGCGGCCGCGCGATGACAGCGCGACGATCTCGTGCGCGCGGCTCGTCAGCATCGATTCGGGGTCGCGCAGCACCGGGCGCGAGCGCAGCTGCGCCAAGGCGGTGATGTCGTGGGCGACGCGCTGGGTCAGGCGGGTCCGCGCCCTGCTGCGCAGCTGCTGCACCACGGCGCGCTGCTCCGACACGTCCGGGACGACGCGCTTGGCGGCGTCGGTGGGGGTGGACGCGCGGAGGTCGGCCACGTCGTCGAGGAGAGGATGGTCGTTCTCGTGTCCGATGGCCGAGACGACGGGGGTGGATGCCGCGGCCACCGCACGGAGCAGTCGCTCGTCGCTGAACCCCAGCAGGGTCTGGGGATCGCCGCCGCCACGGGCGATGACGATCACGTCGACCTCGGGGTCGGCGTCCAGGGCCCGGAGCGCGGCGAGCGTCTCGGGGACGCAGCGGTCGCCCTGGACGGCGGCGTGGATCGTGCGGAAGCGCACGTGGGGCCAGCGCAGCTCGGCGTTGCGGTGGACGTCTTTCTCGGCGTCGCTGCGCTCGCCCGTGATGAGGCCGATCATGTGAGGGAGGAAGGGAAGTGGCTTCTTGCGCTCCGGATCGAACAGTCCCTCCGCCCGCAGCGTGCTGCGAAGGCGCTCGAGACGCTCGAGCTGATCGCCGAGTCCGACATGGCGCATCGAGGAAACCGTGAAGCTGAAGTCGCCGGTCTTGGTGAAGTAGTCCGCTTTGACGCAGGCCACCACGCGGTCCCCGACTTTCAGGTCGCCGGGCGTGCGCTGCAGCGTCGACGACCACATGCGGAACGAGAGCATCCCGTCGCCACCGGCATCCTTCAATCGGCCGAACACGTGCCCGCCACGGAGGTTCCACGCGGTGATCTCACCCTCGACCCACACCGAACCCCACTTCTGCACGAAGTCGCGGATCGTCTCATTGAGTCGCGAGACCGACGTGGGCGTCTCGGGGGAGGAGTCCCGAGGGTGCACCGCATCCGGTGGAGGCACGGCCCCCGCCTCGGTCTGGAAAGTGGTCACGGACATCCATCTTGGCCTACACGTCCCCCACCCAGCCGGGGGTTCGTACAATCGAGGGGTGACCTCACCAGCCGTTTCGCTGCCGATGCCCCGTATCCCGGGAGCCCGCGGGCGGCTCGTCGACCTTCCCGTCCAGGGAGACAAGCGCGTCCTCCTCGCCGCACCGCGCGGGTACTGCGCCGGCGTCGACCGCGCCGTCATCGCGGTGGAGAAGGCGTTGGAGCGCTACGGCGCACCCGTGTACGTCCGCAAACAGATCGTGCACAACATCCATGTCGTGACCGAACTCGAGTCCCAGGGCGCGATCTTCGTCGACGAGGTCGACGAAGTGCCCGAGGGGGCGCACGTCGTCTTCAGTGCCCACGGCGTCTCGCCCGCCGTCGTGAACGCGGCGGCCGATCGCGGTCTCCAGGCCATCGACGCGACGTGCCCTCTGGTGACCAAGGTCCACCGCGAGGCCGTCCGCTTCGCCCGTGACGACTTCGAGATCCTCCTCATCGGGCACGATGGCCACGAAGAGGTCGAAGGAACCGCCGGAGAAGCTCCTGAGCACGTGACGATCGTCAACTCGCCCGAGGACGCGGACACCGTGGTGGTGAAGGACCCGGACAAGGTCGTGTGGCTCTCGCAGACGACGCTGTCGGTCGACGAGACGATGGACACCGTCCGGCGCCTCCGCGAGCGCTTCCCGAACCTGCAGGACCCGCCGTCCGACGACATCTGCTACGCGACCCAGAACCGCCAGGTCGCGATCAAGAAGGTCGCTCAGGACGCGGACCTCGTGATCGTGGTCGGCTCGGCCAACTCGTCGAACAGCGTCCGCCTCGTCGAGGTCGCCCTGGAGTACGGCGCGAAGGCCGCCTACCGGGTCGACTATTCGCATGAGATCAAGCAGGAATGGCTCGAGGGCGTGCAGACGGTGGGCGTCACGTCGGGCGCATCGGTCCCCGAGGTGCTCGTCACCGAGGTGCTCGAGGACCTGGCCGGAGCGGGGTACCGCGACGTCGCCGAGGTGAAGACCGCCGAGGAGGACCTCATGTTCTCGCTCCCGAAGGAGCTCCGCCAGGACCTTGCGGGGCGCCGTGACGACCGCGCCCTCGGGGGGCGGCACCGCTCGTGAGTGACGAGCCCCGGCCGCGACCGCAGTACGGGGAGTACGCGACGCCGGAGGAGCAACGGGCGGCCATCAGAAAGCCCGTGCCGGAGCCGGTGGCCGCCGTCGATCCGCCGCATCCGCCGACCGCACCCGCAACCACGGTGGCGGCTCGCCCAACGCGGACGGCGGATCGTGTGATCACCCTGGCGCTCCTGGGCTACGGGCTGATCACGGTGATCAGTGCGATCCCGCAGCTCGTCGACTTCACCGAGTTCGCGAAGACCTGGATGACGGTGGCCGGCGTCGAGGGCGAATTCACCAACACCGGGCAGGGCGCACTCTGGGGCGGTATCGCCGCCACCGTCTTCGCTGTCGGATGGCTGCTCACCGCGGGGTTCGCGTGGTTGTCGCTCGCGCGAGGGCGGCTGAGTTGGTGGATTCCGCTCGTCGGGGCGATCGTGACGTTCGGGATCGTCAGTGTGTGCCTCGTCGTCCCCCTCTTCGGCGATGAGGGGATCATGCGCGGTCTCGCGTTCGGAGGCTGACCGCAGCCGGACCCGCATCCGTCGGAGCGGTTGAGTCGGAACTCTCTGACCTGGTATTTTTGTGCCCACTGCGGGTGCATCCTCGCGTGTTCCATTCGGGAGGAAACCGTGCACCGCACATCGCCCCGGAGGCTTGCCTCCTTCGCCGTCGCGACCGTGGCGTCTCTCGCGTTGCTGCTCGCCGGCCCGAACGCCGCTTTCGCGGGATCGGGTGCCACGGTGTCGACGACGCCGTCCCCGACCCCCACGGCCACTCGCACACCGACCCCCACACCGACTCCGGCGCGCGCCTTCACATCGGCGCCGCGGCCAACGGTGACGGGAACTCTCCGAGTGGGCGGCACGGTCTCGGCCGCCGCGGGAAGCTGGGCTCCGACGGCGACATTGCGGTATCAGTGGCGCCTCGACGGCGTCGCCGTGGCCGGCGCGACCTCCCGGACGTTCGCGCTCCCGGCCGGCGCGCTCGGCAAGCGCGTGAGCGTGACCGTGACGGCGACGCGCTCGGGGTACCGCACGACGAGCATGACGTCGGTGGCGTCGGCGACCGTGGCGCGGGGCGCCCTGGTACGCGGGAGTCTCAAGGTCTCCGGCGCTCCCACCGTCGGAGCCACCCTCACCGCCTCGGCGCCGGGATTCGGACCCGCGCCGGTCTCGTTCGCGTGGCAGTGGCTGCGTGATGGGAAGTCGATCCCCGGCGCGACGCGTCACATCTACGTCCCCACGAGCGCCGATCTCGATCGGACGCTCACGGTCCGTGTCACTCTGACGAAGCCCGGCTACACCGGCATCGCGCTGACCTCCCCGGGACTCACCGTCGGTCGGGCCTTCACCGCGTCGCCGGTTCCGGCGATCTCGGGAGCCGTTTCGGTGGGCGCGACCGTCAAAGTCGCCTCCGCGGCCTGGAAGCCGACTCCCGCAGCCATCACGTATCAATGGCTCCGCGGTGGCAAGGCGATCTCCGGCGCCACCCGGTCGTCATACAAGATCGTGGCCGCCGATGCGGGGAGCGCCCTTTCTGTGCGTGTCAGCGCGACGAAGGGCGGCTACACCTCCGTTTCGCGGACGAGTGCGAGCGTCGCTGTGCCTCGGGTGCTCACCGTGCCGAGCACCGTGACGATCTCCGGAACCGGCACCGTGGGGGAGACGCTGACCGCCGTCCCCGGCACCTGGGGCCCTGGAACCGTGACTTTCTCCTACCAGTGGCTCCGCGGTGGCACCCCGATCGCCGGGGCGACGGGTCGTACGTACCGTCCCGTGGCGGGCGACGCCGGGAAGACCATCTCGGTTCGCATCACGGGGGCACGATCCGGTTACACGACGGTGCAACGGACCTCGGCGGGGATCGCGGTGCTCGCAGCGTTCACGACCGCACCGACTCCGACGATCAGCGGATCGTCGAAGGCGGGCAGCCTCTTGACCGCGCAGACAGGTCAGTGGCAGCCCTCGTCGGCGACGTTGCGTCTGCAGTGGCGCGTCGACGGTGGCGCGGTCGCCGGAGCGACGGCATCCACCTGGCAGGTTCCGACATGGGCCGCGGGTCGCTCCGTCACCGTGTCAGTCACGGCGACCAAGAAGGACTATCGGACCGTGACGAAGACCTCGGCCGTGAAGAAGATCTCCTGGTCGCTCGGCGACACGATCACCCCGGGCACGACGCTCCGCACCGGCGTGCAGCTCACCTCACCGGACGGGCGATACGCGTTCAAGATGCTGGGCGACGGGAACGTCGCCGTGACGCGCGGCTACTCCCTGGTCCGGACGGCGAAGACCACCGGAACCCTCGACGGCACCCTCGTGTTCACCGGCGACGGCGAGCTCATGCTCCTCGATGAGAACGATGTCGCACTCTGGTCCACCAAGACGGCCGGTCTCGGGGGCACGGCCCTTCGGCTGGGCAACGACGGCATCGTCCGCGTGGTGAACGGTGAGGGCAAAGACGTGTGGACCAGCTTGCGGATGCCGGTGGTCTCCGACTCGACCGCGGCCGGGTCGTCCGTGCCCGGTCGTTACGGCTGGGCATATCCGCTGCGTCCCAACGGCTCGTTCACGACGTACTCGGGCCACAGCGGTGACGACATCGCGGCCCCGACGGGGACCCCGGTCTACGCGATGCGCGGTGGGACCGTCTCCGTTCGCGAGGTCTGGATCACCTCGGGATGCCCGTCGTGGGCGCCGAACACCTCGAAGCAGAAAGAGGTCGTCGTCACCTCGACGGTCGACGGTACGAAGATCGTCCAGGTGTATGCCCACCTGAGCGCATTCTCGGTGAGGGCCGGTCAGACCGTCTCCGCCGGTCAGCGAATCGGGTCGGTCGGCTCGACGGGCTGCTCGACGGGTCCTCACCTGCACACCGCGTTCACGGTGGACGGCGTGAGGTACGCCCTCTATCCGCGGGATGTCCTCGGCACGGCGTCATACTGACGCATACGACGAAGCCCCGGTCCTCGCGGACCGGGGCTTCGTCGTATGGCTGAGGTCAGGCGCCGAGCGACTTGCCTGCCGAGCCGAGCTGCTGCGTGGCAGCGACGACGCGCTGGGCCATCGCGGACTCCGCCACCTTGCCCCACGCGCGCGGGTCGTACTGCTTCTTGTTGCCCACCTCGCCGTCGAGCTTCAGAACGCCCTCGTAGTTGGCGAGCATGAAGCCGGCGACCGAACGCGTGAAGGCGTACTGGGTGTCCGTGTCGATGTTCATCTTCACGACGCCGTTCGCGACAGCGGTGGCGATCTCCTCGTCGGACGAACCGCTGCCGCCGTGGAACACCAGGTCGAGGGGCTTGGGGCCGGTGCCGAAGTGTGCGGCGATGCCCTCCTGGATCTCGCCGAGGAGCTCGGGACGGAGCTTCACGCCGCCGGGCTTGTAGACACCGTGGACGTTGCCGAAGGTGAGGGCCGAGATGTAACGGCCGTTCTCGCCCAGCCCGAGCGCCTCGACGGCCTTCGTGACGTCGGCGACGGTGGTGTACAGCGCGTCGTTGGAGCCCTCGTGCTGGACCCCGTCCTCCTCGCCGCCGACGACGCCGACCTCGATCTCGAGGATGGCGTTGATGTTCTTCATCCGGGGGAGCAGGTCCTTCGCGATCTCGATGTTCTCGTCGAGGGGAACGGCCGAGCCATCCCACATGTGGGACTGGAAGATCGGGTTGCGGCCCGCCTTGACCTCTGCCTCGGAGGCCTCGATGAGCGGCAGGACGAAACCGGGGAGAGCGTCCTTCGGGCAGTGATCGGTGTGGAGGGCGACCGTGATCGGGTAGTTCTTCGCGACCTCGGTGACGTACTTGGCGAACGCCAGCGCGCCGGTGGCGCGGCCCTTCACCGTATGCCCGGCGAAGTAGTCGGCCCCGCCCGTGGTGACCTGCAGGATGCCGTCGGAGCCGGCCTCGGTCAGGCCCTGGAGGACGGCGTTGATGGTCTGCGAGCTCGAGACGTTGATCGCGGGGTAGGCGAAGCCGCCTGCCTTCGCGCGGTCCAGCATGTCGGCGTACTGGTCGGGTGTGGCGACGGGCATGTCAGCTCCTCGGAGAAGTCGGTGATTCGCAGCAACTCTATCGAAGGGATGCCGCGCACTTCCGAGCGAGCTCTGCCCTCGGTCGAGCCCCGACCCTTCCGGATACGAAAGAATCCCGCTTCCTCCGCGCCGGCGAGGGGAGAAACAGAAGGTCGGGGGAGCCGACGGTCCTAGGCTGAGGCCATGGTGAGCCTGACTGCCGACATGAGTCCTCTGCACCCCGACCGCAACCTCGCGCTGGAGCTCGTCCGCGCGACGGAGGCGGCCGCGATCCGTTCGGTCCCCTTCATCGGACGGGGAAAGAAGGAACTCGCCGACGGCGCCGCGGTCGACGCGATGCGCGCGTTCCTCACGACCGTGAACTTCGACGGCGTGATCGTCATCGGTGAGGGTGAGAAGGACAACGCCCCGATGCTGTTCAATGGAGAACGCGTCGGCACGGGCCGAGGGCCGCAGTGCGACATCGCCGTCGACCCCATCGACGGTACGACGCTGACCGCCGAGGGACGCAACAACGCGCTCTCCGTCATCGCGGTCGCCGACCGCGGCGCGATGCTCGATGCATCGACCGTCTTCTACATGGACAAGATCGTGACCGGACCTGCCGGCGTCGGGGTCGTCGACATCCGACTGCCCATCGCCGAGAACATCCATCGCCTGGCCAAGGCGCTGGGCAAGCCTGTCGACGAGCTCGTCGTCTCGGTGCTGAACCGCCCGCGGCACGCGCAGCTCATCGACGAGATCCGGGATGCCGGGGCCGGCACTCGGCTCATGAGTGACGGCGATGTCGCCGGCGGTATCAATGCGGCGCGTCACAACGCCCGTACCGACATGTGCGTGGGGATCGGGGGCAGCCCGGAGGGCATCGTGACCGCTTGCGCCATCAAGGCGCTCGGCGGGCACATCCAGGGCCGCCTGTGGGCCCGCGACGACGATGAGAAACAGCGCGGCATCGACGCCGGTCTGACGCTCGACGGCCACGTGTACGAGGCGGACGATCTGGTCCGCGGGAACAACACGCTCTTCGTGGCGACAGGCGTCACGAACGGCGAACTCGTCGGCGGTGTACGTCGGGCCGGAGACTTCGTCTACACCGAGAGCGTCGTGCTGCGCGGGGCGTCGGGAACCCTCCGGCGGATTTCTTCGGAGCACCTGACCTCGAAGTGGCTGTGACGCTCGATCCGAGCTGCGGATCGCCGTAGCGGACACGCGCGCGAGGCGTCAACCCAGGATCGATCGCACGCGCTCTGGCACAATGGGCGATGGTGTCAGCTGTCCCCGGCACTCGCCACCGCCCTGTCAGGAGTCCCATGTCCACCGCATCCAGCAATCCGCGAACGGGTCAACTCTCGCTCACTGGCCACTTCCCGGCCACGCCGACCGGGCAGATCCCCATCGTCGGTCAAGCGACCGGCGGAGTGCGTCCGGTGACCGCTCAGGTTCCCGTGGTGGACGATCCCGCTCGCCGGCCCGACGTGCTGTTGCGGCGTCGCATGCCTCCGGGGCACGAGATCAGCGCATGGTGGATGATCGGCGCGTTCGTCGCCGTGTCCGCCGGCGTCGTCGGTCTCATGACGTTCTTCCCCGCCTGACCTCTTCTGTCAGTCGGTCCCGCAAATCGCCGACATCCGCCGTGTGCGGCAGGTCGTCCAGGAGTTCCGGGGCGGTCAGTCGACGCGTGGTCGAGTCGATCGGCTGCGGAGTCGACAGCGTTTCGAGTTGTGTGTCGTCGATCCCGGGGAACTTCCGCGCGCTGACGAGGACACGCGTCTCGAGCGATCCGACGAACCGGTTGTAGCTGTCGACGGTGCGCTCGATGGCGCGGCGGAGGTCGTCGGCGTGTCCGGCGAGTGACCCGAGCCGGTGGTACAACTCGTTCCCCAGATCGAAGAGTCTGCGCGCTTCGGTCGAGACCTCCTGCTGTGTCCACGTGTAGGCGACGGTCTTGAGGACGGCCCAGAGGTTCACCGGTGACGCCAGCGCCACCCGCCTTCCGAAGGCGTACTCGAGCAGGGCCGGGTCCTCCTCCAGCGCGGCTGCCAGCAGCGACTCGCTCGGGATGAAGCAGACGACGAATTCCGGGCTCGACGGCATCCCCGCCCAGTAGCGCTTCTTGGCGAGGGCGTCGATGTGAGCGCGGACGGCGGCGACGTGTCTCGCCAGCAGCCGCGATCGTCGCGCCGCTTCCTCGCCGACCGCGGTCACGGGGATCGCGCTCGCTTCGAGATAGGCATCGAAGGGGGCTTTCGCGTCGACGGCGAGGGCTTTCTGCCCCGGGAGGCGGACGATCAGGTCCGGTCGTCCACTCCCGGCATCCGAGGAGACGGACGTCTGCGTATCGAAGTCGACGTATCGCGTGAGGCCCGCCGACTCGACGATGCGGCGCAGCTGCGTCTCGCCCCAGACCCCGCGTGTTCCGTTGAAGCGGAGCGCGCCGGCGAGCGATTCGGTCGTCGCCCGAAGGGCATCGTCGGATTCCGCAGCGCGCCGCAACTGCTCGGCGAGGGAGCCGAACTGCTCGTGTCGGTCCCGCTCGAGATGGTCGACTTTCTGCTGCATGGCGGAGAGGGTCTCCTGCACGGGGGCCAGCGCGCGAAGGACCGTCTGCTCGCGCCGCTCGCGCTCGTCGCGCGCCGCCTGCTCGGCGTGCACCCGGCTCGTCACCTCGCGATGGAGGGCCCGCTGTTGATCGAGCTGCGTCTGGAGGGCGTCCTTGGCCGACTCGGCGGCTGATGCGCGCGCCTGCAGTGCGACGCGGCGGTTCGCCTCGCGCGCGGCGACGAACGAACCCGCCGCCAGCGCGCCCGCAACGAGACAGGCGAGAGCGAGGGCGGTGACGAAGGCGGCATCCATGACCCTCATCGTGCCGGAGGCCACCGACATCCGGAGTGTGCCGCGCGGCCTGGGCCCGGTCAGGCCGCCGAGGCCGGTACGGGATGCGGGATCTGCGGGATTCGGACGCCGAGGAGCATCGCCAGTTCCACGAGATCCTGTGCGCCGGCGCGCGCGGCGGAGTCGATCACGATGTGGGCGCAGGCGAGGGCATCGGCGGTCGCATCGTGATGCGGGAAGTCCAGGTGTCCGGCGGCCGCGGCGACGAACGGCAGCCGATACGACGGCAGATCGTACGTCTTCCGCGCGACGTGCAGGCTGCAGAGGTACCGCGCGGGCGGTGCGACATGGCCTGTGACCTCGCACGCGCTGCGAAGCACCCGCATGTCGAAGCCCGCGTTGTGAGCGACGAGGATGTCGCCGCCGACGAAGTCGAGCAGGCGGGGGAGTTGATCGGCCCAGGTGTCCGCCGTCACGACGTCGTCCTCACGAATCCCGTGGATGCCGACGTTGATCTCGAAGAACCGGTCGTGTCCTGCCGGCGGGCGGATGAGCCACCCTTCGGACGCGACGACCTGACCGTTCCGAACGCGGGCGAGCCCGACCGCGCAGGCGGAGGCGTTGGAGGAGTTCGCCGTCTCGAAGTCGATCGCGGTGAAGTCCAGACCCATGCCTTCACCCTCGCCGCGGGTGCCGCCCCAGCGATGGAGGCGCGCCGTGTCCCGGTCTCACCCGGATCCCGGCGCGGGCTCTCGCCGCCCGCCGCGTAGAGTGGATGCCCGTGGCTCTCACCATCGGAATCGTCGGACTGCCCAACGTCGGCAAGTCCACCCTCTTCAACGCTCTCACCAAGAACGACGTGCTCGCGGCGAACTACCCGTTCGCGACGATCGAGCCGAACGTCGGCGTGGTGAACCTGCCCGATCCTCGCCTCGACACGCTGGCCGAGATCTTCTCCTCGGAGCGGATCCTGCCGGCGACCGTGTCGTTCGTCGACATCGCCGGCATCGTGCGCGGCGCCAGCGAGGGTGAGGGGCTCGGCAACAAGTTCCTCGCCAACATCCGCGAGGCCGACGCCATCGCGCAGGTCGTGCGCGGGTTCGCCGACGACGACGTCGTGCACGTCGACGGCGCTGTGAACCCGAAGAACGACATGGAGACGATCAACGCCGAACTCCAGCTCGCCGACCTCGAGACGCTCGAGAAGGCGATCACGCGCTACGAGAAAGAAGTCCGGGGCAAGAAGCTCGACCCGTCGGTCCTCGAGGCCGCGAAGGCCGCGCAGGAGGCGCTCCAGCGGGGTGAGCTCCTCTCGGCATCCGGGATCGATCTGACGCCCATCCGCGAGCTGGGCCTGCTCAGCGCGAAGCCGTTCATCTTCGTCTTCAACGTCGACGAGGCGGTGTTGACGGATGCCGCGCGCAAGGCCGAACTGGCCGCGCTCGTCGCGCCCGCGCAGGCCGTGTTCCTCGACGCGAAGATCGAGTCCGAGCTTGCGGAGCTCGACCCCGAGGACGCGGCGGAGCTGCTCGCCTCGACCGGTCAGGACGAGTCGGGCCTCGACCAGCTCGCGCGCGTCGGATTCGACACCCTGGGCCTGCAGACCTACCTGACGGCGGGCCCGAAGGAGGCTCGCGCCTGGACGATCGGCAAGGGCTGGAAGGCGCCGCAGGCCGCGGGCGTCATCCACACCGACTTCGAGAAGGGCTTCATCAAGGCCGAGGTCATCTCGTTCGAGGACCTCGTCGCGGCGGGGTCGGTCCAGGAGGCGCGCGCCAAGGGCAAGGCGCGTCTCGAGGGCAAGGACTACGTCATGCAGGACGGCGACGTCGTCGAGTTCCGCTTCAACAACTGAGGATCCCCATGACACAGATTCAGCGCCAGGTGTTCGACGCCGAGGCTCGTGCCATTCCGTTCATCGACGAGGGGGACGGTCCCGCCCTCGTCCTGCTCCCCGCGCAGGGGCTGGATGTCGCCTACCTCGGCGGTCTCGCCAGCATCCTCGAGGAGGAGGGTTTCCGCATCGTCCGCATCGGGTCGCGCCGGCCCGGCGGCGATGTGGCCTCCATGCACGATCTCGCGACGGACGTCGTCGACGTCCTCGACCACCTCGAGATCGGTTCCGCGTGGATCGGCGGTCACGCGTTCGGCGGTGCCGTCGCTCGCACCGTGGCGCTGGATCACCCGGGCCGCGCGAACGGCGTCCTCCTTCTCGGCGTCGAAGCCGCCCGTGCGCTCGATGACGACGCGGCTCGTGCGCTGCGCAGCGCATTCTCCGCTCCGGTCGACGCACCCGACCCCGACGCCGTCCGCGCGCTCGTCGGGCCGGGGATCTCGATTCCGGTGGCCTGGGACGTCTTCGCACGCTCGCGCGACCTCGACGTCGAGGAACTGCAGAGCGCGGCGCTCGCCTCGACTCCGGTGACCGAATGGGCGAGTCTCGCCGCATCCCTTCCGATCCTCATCATCCAGGGTGCCGACGATCCCATCACCCCGCCTGCGAACGGCGACGACCTCCAGGCGACCGCCGCGGATCGGACGAGTGTCGTCCGGCTGCCGGACGCAGGGCACCTCTTCCCGATGACGCACCCGGGGGAGACGGCTTTCCAGATCGAGGACTACCTCGGCTGGGACTGACGCCCTTCGACGCGTCAGCGTCGAAGCGTCTCGTGGGGCAATTCGCCGAATGCCGATCGGTAGTGCTGCGCGAACCTCGGCAGGTGTGCGAATCCCCAGCGCCGGGCGACCTCGGCGACCGTCGTGGCGTCGGCATCCGCCCTCACGAGGTCCTGCCGGACGGCGTGGAGCCGTTCGGTGCGGACGTAGGTCGCCGGCGTCACTCCGAAGGTGCGCTGGAACGCGCTCTGCAGCCCTCGGACGCTGAGCCTCGACGCCGCGGCGATGTCCGCGACGCTCAGCGCTTCGCCGAGGTTGTCGTCGACGAACGCGACCGCTCGACGGAGGCCTCGCGAGCCGACGGACGTCTCCTCGACATCCGCATGGATGCCGAAGGTGCTGACGGTGGCGGCGAACACGGCGTCGACCGCCGCCTGACGGATCAGGTCGTTGTGAAGCAGCGTCTCGTCGTCGAAGATCCGCCCCACGTGGGTGATCGTCGATTCCCAATGGCGCTGCAGCTCCGGCGTCAACGCGCCGGAGTGCGGGAACCGGCCGCGGGCGTCGAGGTCCAGTCCCGTGAACGCCCCGAGAGCCGGGAGTCCCATCCCGACCACCTCGGCATTGACGGAGGAGGACCACGTCTCCGCCGTGCCCGGGCTGAGGAGGAACGGCGCGTCCACATCGACCCGCGACCCGTTCGACTCCGCGCGGAGTCCGCCGTCATCGAGACGCGCCACGCCGACGTACCCCCGAACGTCGATGTGCGAGTGTAGGAAACCGGTCGTCCGGAACCGCGAGACCTTCAGTCGCTCATCGCCCACGATCCGCTGGCGGAGCGAGAAGGCGCCGTCCGTCTCCCTGATGGATGCCCCGGCGGCGACCTCTCGCAGCAGGACGGCCGCGGCGCCGGGGTCGTGAGCTTCGCGCGTCACGTCGACGACGTGAAGCTCGGGGTCAAGAGGCATGGGTCATCTCTCCGATGTCATTCCAGCGCTTCGCTGGGAGCGCGGGTGGCGGAACCCTGCGGCTCGGGGATGACGTACAGGCCGGACGGGGAATTGGCGACGTGGCTGAGTGCGTCCAGCCATGCGGGGTTGAGCGACGGCTGGCGGCTTCCAAAGTATTGCCAGTTCAGATCCGCGCCGGGGTGCAGCCACACCACCTGCCGACCGTCGCCGAGGCTCTGATCGTTGCGCCACATGAACGTGAAGGCCTCGCCACGGCGCAGCTTCGTGGTGATCACGAGCTGCAGATGCGCGAGAAGTCGATCCTCGAACTCGGCGCGGATGCGGTCGTTGTAGATGAACTTGCCCACTGTGTCCTCTCGGGGTCGTGATATCCATTATGCGCACACGATCCGCAATGCGCAGAAACACAAGGGGCCGTCCTTCCCGTGCGACACGTAGGGTCGGACCAGGTGCAGTCGGACCGCAGCCGACTGGGGAAGAGAAGGACAGCGTGCCCGCGCTTCGTGAGCATTTCCGCTCCGCCGATCTCGGCGAGGCTGAGGCGTACATCACCCGCAGCTACGGGAGCGTCGACCTCGAGGCCCAGGACCTCGTGTTCGAGGAATCGAGCGTCGGCGACGATCGGTTCGGTCTCCGAAATCTCAACATCCGCGGCGGCTACAGCGCCGCGTGCGACCTTGATGCCGTCATCGTGGTCCACAGCGACGCGCGTTACGAATGGGAGATCGACGGTGAACGCGGTGACGCGGCGACCCCGGTCCTCTTCCAGCCGGGCTCGACCCTCGCCTGCCGGCTCCAGGACACCCGCGTCCGCGTCGTCGCCCTACCCATCGACGCGCTGACGGACCTCGCGCGGACCGTCTACAACGACGACACCGTGACGGTCCGTTTCGACGGCACGCGCGCCGCCGACCCGACGCTGCTGCGCGCGTGGCAGTCGGCGTCGGCGATGGCCTTCGCCGCCGGCGACGCTCTCGACAACGACCTCGCGAGGGCGTCGCTGTTCCGCTCGATCGCGGTCTCCACCCTCGAGGCGTTCCCTCTCATCGGGGATCGGGCCGACCGCGTAGAGACCGTCGCCCAGCAACAGCGGGCCTACCGCGCCGCCGTCGCGTTCTTCGAGCAGAACGCGTCTCTGCCGATCACCGTGGACGACGCCGCAGCGGCCGCCGGAGTCGGAAGCGCGGCGCTTCATCGCGCCTTCCGGGCGCACTCCGTGGCCGGGCGCACGCCGATGGATCATCTCACCGCCGTGAGGCTGGACGCGGCGCGCGCCGAGATGATCCGGACGGCGATCGGTTCGGTCGAGGACCTCGGCAAGATCGCGTTGCGTTGGGGATTCACGGCCGCTGCCCTCCGGCAGCATCACCTGGCCGCCTACGGGACCACCCCCGAGGACCTGCTCGGCGTCTGAGATCCGCCCGAAGGCAGTCGCTCAGTCCGCCTCAGCCTCGGGTTGACCCTGGCCCGGGCCGGGGCGGAACGTCGCATCGTCGGCGATGTCCACCCGGGTGACCCCGTCGTGCTCGCTCACCAGGTAGTGGGACTCCGCGGAGGGCGCGCCGCGGTCCTCAGGCTGCTCGAGGTCAGGGGAGCGGTCTTCCGGGTCTGTCGATGTCGTGCTGTCGTCGATGTCCACGTCGGCGTCCTTTCCGGGATGTCGTGACGACCACGGTAGGCGCGTGTCCGATGCGGCGCCCGGGGGTTGCTCCTGCGCCGACCGAGCGATAGGTCGGCGCAGACGGCACATAGCGTCCGGTGGCACGCTGGAGGCATGCCCGCTGTCCTGCCCCGCCCGAACCCCGTCCGCTCCGCTCTCTCCCGCATCGCGGCGGCCTCTGCCGGCGTCGCGGCGCTCCTGATCCTGGGACTGGCCGGCCCGGCTTTCGCGCACGATGAGCTCATCGGCAGCACCCCGTCGGCCGACGAGCAGCTGAGCACGGCGCCCACGTCCGTCGTGCTCACCTACTCGGCAGCGATCATGCACGAGGGCTCCGAGGTCGTCGTGGTGGATGCCGCGGGCAAGGACTGGGCCGAGGGCACGCCCGTCATCGACACGAACACGCTCACTGTCCCCCTCGCCACCGGTATGCCCGAGGCGGGCTATCTCGTGGAGTGGCGGGTCGTCTCGAGCGACGGGCACCCGATCAGTGGAACGATCCCCTTCGCCGTCGGCGATGCGACGCCCCTGCAGACGTCTCAGGCGACGCCGCAGCCCGGCGCCGATGCGACGTCGGTGGTCCCCTTCGTCGTCGGCGGCATCGTCGTGATCGTGGTCGTCGTCGTGATCGTCGCGGTCGCGGCCGCCCGTCGACGCGCGACGCCCCCGACACGCGACTGAGTCGGCGTCGGGGGCGTGATGCTCGTCGTCAGACGGTCTGGGCCGAGTGCGGCCCTTCGGCGATCTCCTCGACCAGCTTGGCGTTGAACGCGGGGAGATCATCGGGCGTGCGGCTCGACACGAGGCCGGCGTCGACGACGACCTCCTCGTCCTGCCAGGTGGCTCCGGCGTTGACCAGGTCGGTGTGCAGGCTGGGGTAGCTCGTCAGCGTGCGGCCGCCGAGGACGTCGGCCTCGACGAGGAGCCAGGCGGCATGGCAGATGGCGCCGACGGGCTTGTGCTGCGCGAAGAAGTCGCGCGCGAACCGCACGGCTGCGGTGTCCAGCCGCAGGTCGTCCGCGTTCACGACGCCGCCGGGGAGGACCAGGGCGTCATAGTCCGCCGCGTTCGCGTCACCGGAGATGGCATCGACGGGCTGCTCGTGCCCGTTCTTGCCCGTGATGGTTCCCGCTTCGGGGGCGATCATGACCGCGGTCGCCCCGGCATCCGTCACCGCCTCCCAGGGGGAGGTCAGCTCGCTGTCTTCGAATCCGTCGGTCGCGAGGAACGCGACGCGCTTTCCGCTCAGGGTGCTCATGGCCCCGACGATAGGCGTCGGACCGCGCGCGTTTCAGGCCCTTGACCCTCGCGCCGGTGCCGGTTAGGCGGGCGTAGCATGGACGCCATGGCCACCTCGAACCTGCCTACCCCGACCCTGCAGCCGCTCTCGACGCTTCCGAACGCGACCGAGCAGACGAACGCCGTCGAGCTCGTGGACGAGGGCGCGACGTGCTGCGGCGGAGGGTGCTGCAGCACCGACTGATCAGTGCGCGATGGCGGGAGACTCGCCGGCGTCCGATTCCGCAGGCTTCCGCACGAACAGCGCCAGCACGACCGCTGCGCTGGCCACGATCGCCCCGATGACGAAGGCCGCGTGGACGCCGTCCGCCTTCGCCAGCACCTCGTCCGTCCCGTCGGCCAGTCGGGCCGCCGTCGTGACGGTCATGATCGCGACGAACAGGGCGGTGCCGGCCGCGCCGGCGACCTGCTGGAGCGTCCCCACGGTCGCCGACCCGTACGGGTAGTACCGCCGGGGGAGCGAGCCGAGCGCCGACGTCAGCAGCGGCGTGAAGGTGAGGCCGAGGCCGAGGTTGAGCAGGAGGTGCACACCGATGACGAACGGCACCGTGGTGTTCACGTCGAACAAGGTCATGCCCCACAGCGCCGCAGCCGCGATGACCATGCCGGGGATGACGAGCGGCGTCGGCCCGACGCGGTCGAAGGCGTTGCCGACGAAGGGCGCCATGACGCCCATGAGGATGCCGCCGGGAAGCAGCATCAGGCCGATGCCCAGGACGTCGAGTCCCAGCACCTGCTGCAGATAGATCGGAAGGAGGACGATCGAGCCGAACAGCGCGGCGAAGACGACCACGACCAGTACGACCGCGAGCGAGAACGCGCGTGTCTGGAACGTGCGGAGATCGAGAAGTGCGCTGTCGGTCTTCTGCAGGTGCAGCTGACGAAGGACGAACAGGACGAGGGCGGCGGCGCCCACCACGAGGGGGATCCAGGGCTCGACGGGCGAGTGCCCGGACGCCGACTCGCCGATCGCGCTGAAGCCGTAGATGAGTCCGCCGAATCCCAGGGCGGAAAGCGGGACGGACAGCACGTCGAACCGGGCCTCGGGACGCGTCTCGGTCACATTCTTGACCCAGACCGCCCCGAGAACGATTGCGATGAGGGAGATCGGCAGCATCACCCAGAAGATCGCGTGCCAGGTGAGGGTCGAGAGGATGAGACCCGATACCGTCGGTCCGATCGCGGGCGCGACGGCGATCACGACGCTGATGGTGCCCATCATGCGGCCACGGTGCGACGGCGGGACGATGTTGAGCACCGTGGTGAACAGCAGCGGCATCATGATCGCGGTGCCGCTGGCCTGCACGATGCGGCCCGCGAGCAGGAATCCGAAACCGGGCGCGAGGGCTGCGACCAGGGTGCCGGCGGCGAACAGGCTCATCGCGGTGAAGAAGACGGTCCGCAGCGGGAAGCGCTCCAGCAGGAAGCCGGTCAGCGGGATGACGACGGCCATCGTCAGGAGGAAGCCGGTCGTGAGCCATTGGCCGGTCGCGACGGTGATGCCGAGGTCGGCGACGATGTCGGTCAGTGCGACGCTCATGGTCGTCTCGTTCAGGATGACGACGAAGGCGGCGACGACGAGCAGGGCGATGACCGGACCGGTCCTCTGCGGTGCCGACACGGGCGGAACGGTGGGCGTGGAGGCGGTGTCCGAGAGGGGCACGGGAATCCTTCGAGTGGGAGGGGCGGTCGGCGCGGAAGGCACACGGGCGACACGCACGTCGCGAGTCGTTCAGCCTAACGGATGCCGGTGCCGCGCCATTCCCGCCGGTCCACCGCACTCGCGCGGGGTTATGGTGACGGGATGAGCATGGGCGGGCCCGGAGGCTTCCGAGGAGGGTTCCGCGGCATCGATGAGGACGCGCAGCGCCGGCGCAACGCCTCGGCACCCCGCATCCCCGATCTCGGTCGCCGTGTCGTCGCCCTCTTCCGTCCCTACAGGCGTCGGCTCGCGGTCACCGCGCTCCTCGTCGTGGTCGGCGCGGCGGTCGGCGTGATTCCGCCGCTGCTCGTCCAGCGCATCTTCGACGATGCGCTCTTCCCCGTCGACGGGTCGCCGCCGCAGCTCGGGCTCCTGGGCGTCCTGGTGCTCTCGATGATCGGCCTGTTCGTCCTCGGCGCGGCGCTCGGGATCGCACAGACGTGGCTGACCTCGACGGTCGGCAACCGGGTGGCCGGAGACCTGCGCGTGCGGATGTTCGCGCATCTCCAGTCGATGGACCTCGGCTTCTTCACCCGGACCAAGACGGGCGTCATCCAGTCCCGGCTGCAGAACGACGTGGGCGGGGTGTCCGGCGTGCTCACCAACACGGTCACGAGCATCCTCGGGAACACCGTGACGGTGATCTCGGCGCTGGTCGCGATGCTCCTGATCGACGTGCGCCTCACGCTCATCGCCGTCGTCATGATGCCCGTGCTGATCCTCGTGCAGCGTCGGGTCGGTCAGGTCCGCGCCCGTATCGCCGGGCAGACGCAGGAGTCGCTGTCAGAGCTCAGCGCCATCACGCAGGAGACCCTGAGCGTCTCCGGGATCCTGCTGTCGAAGTCCTTCAACCGGCAGCGCGCCGAGTCGGAGCGCTATGCCGCCGAGAACCGCACCCAGATCGGTCTGCAGGTGCGCCAGGCGATGAGCGGCCAGGGCTTCTTCGCCGTCGTCCAGATCATCATGTCCTCGGTCCCCGCCGTCATCTATCTCGTGGCCGGCTTCTTCATCACGGGCGATGCGGTCCCCATCACCGCGGGAGCCGTCGTCGCGTTCACGACCGTGCAGGCGCGGCTGCTCATGCCGCTCATGGGCCTGATGCGCGTCGCGCTCGACGTGCAGACCTCGCGGGCCCTGTTCGCCCGGATCTTCGAGTACCTGGACCTGCGCCCCGCGATCGCCGACACCGCCGACGCGATCGACGTGACCGAGGCCCCCGGACCGGTAGGGCGGATCGAGTTCCGCGACGTCTCGTTCCGCTATCCCGATGCCGGGGCGGAGAGTCCCGCGACCCTCGACCGCGTCTCGTTCGTCGCGGAGCCGGGTCAGCACGTCGCCTTCGTGGGTCCCTCCGGCGCGGGGAAGACGACGATCCTCTACCTGGCGCCCCGCCTCTACGAGCCGACGGCGGGACGCGTGCTGTTCGCCGGTGCGGACGTCCGTTCGCTCTCGCAGTCCTCGATCATCGACCGCATCGGCATCGTGTCGCAGGAGACCTACCTGTTCCACGCCTCGATCCGCGACAACCTCCGGTACGCGAGGCCGGAGGCGACGGATGCCGAGATCGAGGCCGCCTGCGTCGCAGCGAACATCCATCACGTCATCGCCGGCTTCGAGGACGGCTACGACACGATCGTCGGCGAACGCGGCTACCGCCTCTCGGGCGGTGAGAAGCAGCGCATCGCGATCGCGCGCGTCCTCTTGAAGGACCCGCCGGTCCTGCTGCTTGACGAGGCGACCTCGGCGCTCGACACGGTCTCGGAGCGGGTCGTCCAGGAGGCCATCGACGAGGCGGCGCGCGGGCGGACGACCCTCTCCATCGCGCACCGGTTGTCGACGGTGATCGCCGCCGACGTCATCCATGTCGTCGATGCGGGACGCATCGTGGAGTCGGGGACGCACACGGAGCTGCTGGCGGCGGGCGGTCTCTACGCCGAGCTCGCGGCGCAGCAGGTCGCCGCGGCGCATATCGACGGGGCGGGTTAGGTCGACGGGGCGGGTTAGGTCGACGGAGCGGGTTAGGTCGACGGAGCAGGCTGAGTCGACGGCGCCGACTGAGGCGGTGTCACCACGGCCGCGCCGCGGCCAACAGCGGAGCGGATGCCTCATCGAGGACGACGCCCTCGTTCTCGGCTCGCTCGATGAGACCTCGTGTAAACGCGCCGAGGAGCTGCCGGTAGGTCTCGTCGGGGTGATGCTCCGCGACCCGGACGAGGGCCGGGACGTCCATGTCGAGGATCAGTCGCACGCGGGCGCGCGCCGCCTCGGCGAAGCCGGCGTCATCGAGGACCGCGAGCCCGCCGCTCATGCCGTCCAGGTAATCCTGGAGGACGGGGACGGCATGGCGCCGCTGCGTGATCGAGGTCCCGTCCGCCCGTTCTCGCCAGTGGACGACGACGTCGGGGACGACGTCGATGGCGGATGCCGCCGCGTAGAGCTGCTGCGCGACGACCTGATCTTCGTACGCCCGGTCCTCGGTGAACCGCAGGCCCTCACTGCGCCACAGGTCGATGCGACTGACCTTGGACCACGCGACGATGTTCCCCGACACATCGGGATGTTGCGAGAGCGTCGTGCGGCGCCGGGCGGGGGAGGTGGATGCCGCGACCCACGGCTGGACGACACCGGGGGCGTAGTGCCCCGCGGCATCCGCTCGCAGTCGGACGTACGCGCCGACGGCGACGTCACTGTCCGACTCCTCGAGGCTGCCCACGAGGGTGCCGAGCGCGGCCGGCAGCATGACGTCGTCGGCGTCGAAGAACGTCACGAAGGGCGTCTCGACGAGGTCGAGCGCCTCGTTCCGGGACGCGCCGAGGCCGCGCGCGACGTCATGGCGCACCAGGGCGAACCGCGGGTCCGCAGCGCTGGTCGCGGCGAACACCTCGGCTGTGTGATCGCGGGACGCGTCGTCGACGAGGATCGCGCGGAAGTCGTCTCGCGTCTGTGCGCGGAGAGAAGCGAGGGCCTCATCGGCGAACGCGCCGACGTCGCGTCCGGGAACGATGACGGTGACGGTCGGAGTGCTCATCAGCGCGATCGTACCGCCGCCACCGATGCGGCGACCGCGTCGGCGAGCGGGGTCGGTTCGATCCTCGCCTGGTGACCGAAGCTGAACCGCACCGACGTCTGTGCGACCTCGGGTGCGATCCCGAGCGCCACGAGCACGTGGGACGGCTCGTCGCTCCCGGCCGCGCACGCGGAGCCGCTCGAGGAGACGACGCCGCGCCGTTCGAGCTCGAGCAGGACGGCTTCGCCGCTGACGCCGGCGAAGGTGAAGCTCGCGGTCCCCGGCAGACGGTGGACGGGGTGACCCGTCGCACGCGCCTCGGGGATCAGCGCGAGGACCCGGGCCGTGAAGGCGTCGCGAACCGCCGTGACGCGCTCCGCCGCGCCCCGGCGCTCCGCCTCGGCGAGCTCGAGCGCGACGGCCAGCCCCACGGCGCCCGCGACGTTCTCGGTGCCGCTGCGGCGGTCGCGTTCCTGACCGCCGCCGTGGAGGAGAGGCTCCAGGGGGATGCGGCCGCGCAGTGCGAGAGCACCGATGCCCTGCGGTGCGCCGACCTTGTGCCCCGCGATCGAGAGCCCGTCGGCGCCCGTGCCCGCCAGCGGGAGCCAGCCGGCGGCCTGGACGGCGTCGAGGTGGAGGGGGATGCGCGTCGCCGCCGTGACTGCCGACAGCGCCGCGGCATCCTGGACCGTCCCGATCTCGTTGTTCGCGTAACCCAGCGAGACGAGCACGGTGTCCTCCCGCAGAGAGGCGGCGAGGCTCTCGGGCGACACGAGACCATCGGCGTCGACCGGGAGGCGTGTGACCGTCACACCGTGGATCCGCTCAAGGAACTCTGCCGACGCGAGCACCGACTCGTGCTCGATCGCGCTCGTCACGATATGGCCGGGGCGTCCGCTCCCGAGGAGCGCGGCGAGGGCTACCCCCTTCAGGGCGAGGTTGTTCGCCTCGGTCGCACCGGAGGTGAAGACGACGTCTCCCGGCCGCATACCGACCACCGCAGCGACTCGTCGCCGCGCATCGTCGAGGGCAGCAGCGGCATCCTCGCCGACCGAGTGGTGGCTCGAGGGGTTGCCGTAGCGCTCGCCGAGGAACGGCAGCATCGCGGCCCGCACCTCGGGCCGGACGGGGCCGGTGGCCGCGTGATCGAGGTAGAGCACGTCAGTCGCCGTCGATGCGGACGTCGAGGCCGAGGTCGAGCGCGCGGGCCGAGTGGGTCAGCGCGCCGACCGAGATGACGTCGACCCCGGTCTCGGCGATCGCGCGCACGGTGTCGAGGGAGACACCGCCGGATGCCTCGACCGTCGCACGCTTCGCGACCTGCGCGACACCTGCGCGAAGGTCGGCCGGCGTGAAGTTGTCGAGCATGACGGTGCCGATGCCGGCGGCCAGCACCGCCTCGATCTGGTCGAGCCGGTCGACCTCCACCTCGATGTGGGCCGTGTGCGGCAGACGGGTCTTCGCGTCGATGAGCGCTTCGGTGACGGACAGCCCGGAGCGCGTGAGGACGGCGAGGTGGTTGTCTTTGGCCATGACCGCGTCCGACAGCGAGTGCCGGTGGTTGGCGCCGCCGCCGCTGCGCACGGCGTGGCGCTCGAAGGCGCGCAGGCCCGGTGTCGTCTTGCGGGTGTCGGCGATGCGGACGCCGGTGCCCGCGACGGCGTCGACGTAGGCGGCGGTCACGGTCGCGATGCCCGACATGCGCTGGACGAAGTTCAGTCCGACCCGTTCGGCCGTGAGGATCGCGCGGGCGGGGCCCGTCACGACCGCGAGGACATCGCCCGGTGCGAACCGATCCCCGTCCTCGGCGCGCATGTCGGCCTCGATGCGGTCGTCGGTGAGGACGAACGCGGCGGAGAACACGTCGCCGCCGCTGAACACGCCCGATTCGCGCGCGACGAGTTCGGCGGTGGCGGTGGCGGATGCCGGAATGAGCGCCTCGCTCGTGATGTCGCCCCAGGGGGCGTCCTCGAGGAGCGCAGCGCGGACGGTGGTCTCGATGACCGCGGGCGAGAGCATCACGCAGCCCCTTCCAGATCGGGTCGGACGTGCGTATCGGCGGAGTCCGGGTCGTCTGTGCGGTGGTGGGAGCCCACCGAACCGGTCCGTTCGATCGCCGCAGCGACCATGAGTTCCGCGACGACCAGGAGGTTGGCGTTCTCGTGCTCCCTCGCGGTCACGGGGTGCGCCGTGAAGGCGTGCCAGGCGGCGAGTGTGCGGGAGGCGCGGCGGAGACCGTCGCCATTGCGCATCACCCCGGCATCCGTCCACATCAGTTCCTGCAGTGCGCGCCGGCTGAAGGGCGGGTGCGGGATGCCGTCGGTCGCCGTCTCTGCGACGGCTCCGATTCCGGCGGTCACCGGCCATGCCGCACCATCGGTCGCAGCCGCGTCTCCGGCGCGGGCGCCGAACACCGCTCCTTCGAGCAGGGAGTTCGAGGCCAGGCGGTTCGCGCCGTGCACGCCGGTGCGTGCTACTTCACCGACGGCGTAGAGACCGGGGACGTCGGTGCGCCCGTCGAGGTCAGTGACGACGCCGCCCATCAGGTAATGCGCCGCCGGCGTCACGGGAATCGGCTCCCGCGCCCAGTCGAGCCCGCGGGCACGGACGGCGGCGTCGATCGTCGGGAACCGTTCGGCGAGGAACACCGCACGCTCGTCGGGATCGGCGCTGTGCACCGCGGTGGCGTCGAGCAGAACCGGTCGCCCACCCTGACGCGCCATCGCGGCGGTCATCGCGCGGGCGACGACGTCGCGGGGCGCCAGCTCGCCGGCCGGGTGGGCCTCGAGCACGAAACGGCGTCCGCTCTCGTCGCGGAGGACCGCGCCCTCGCCCCGCACGGCCTCCGAGACCAGGAAGGCACCGCCGACGGCGAGCACCGTGGGGTGGAACTGCACGAACTCGAGATCGCGGACGGCAGCGCCGGCGCGCACCGCGAGGGCGATGCCGTCGCCGGTCGCCACGAGAGGGTTCGTCGAGTGCGCGAACACCTGACCGGCGCCACCGGTCGCGAGGATCACGGCGTCCGCCTCGACGCGCTCGCCGCCCAGGAGCTCCACACCGACCACGCGTCCGCTCCGGCGCACCAGGTCGGTCGCGAAGGAGTGCTCGAGGACACGGATGCCGCTGCGGCGGATCCGTTCGACGAGCGTGCGCTCGATCTCGGCCCCCGTCGCGTCGCCGCCGGCGTGCAGGATCCGGGGGAACGAGTGCGCGCCCTCGAGCCCGGTCCGAAGCGTCCCGTCGGCCTCTCGGTCGAACTGCACGCCGTCGTCGATGAGATCCCGGATCCGGTCCGGCCCCTCCGTGACCAGGACGTCGACGGCCTCAGGGTCTGCGAGGCCGGCACCGGCAACGAGCGTGTCGCGCGCGTGGTCGGACACTCGGTCGTCGGGGGAGAGGACACCCGCGATGCCTCCCTGCGCGTACCGCGTGTTCGATTCGCTGAGCGCGTTCTTGGTGACGACGGTCACCGCACAGCCCCCGGCGTCCGCGTGGAGCGCGGCGGTCAGCCCCGCGATCCCCGAGCCGACGATGACCACGGCGGTCACGGCTTGGCCGCCAGCATCCGCTCGAGGGCGGCACGCGCCGGGTCGGCGACGTCGGCGGGAACCGTGATCCTGTTGCGGACCTCGCCGGCGACGAGTCCTTCGAGTACCCAGGCGAGGTAGCCCGGGTGGATGCGGTACATCGTCGAGCAGGGGCAGACGACCGGGTCGAGGCAGAAGATCTCGTGCTGCGGGAACTGCGCCGCCAGGCGCTGGACGAGGTTGATCTCCGTGCCGATCGCGAAGGTCGTCGGTTCGGTCGCGGCGGCGATGGCCTTGCGGATGTAGTCCGTCGATCCCGCCTCATCGGCAGCGTCGACGACCTCCATGGGGCACTCGGGGTGCACGATCACGCGCACATCCGGGTGATCCGCGCGCGCTTGGGTGATCTGACCGACCGTGAACCGCCGATGCACCGAGCAGAATCCGTGCCAGAGGATCACACGGGCGTCCTCCAGCTGCGCCTCGGTCGCGCCGCCGAGGGGCTTGCGCGGGTTCCACATCGGCATCCGCTCGAGGGGGACGCCCATCGCCTTGGCGGTGTTGCGGCCCAGGTGCTGGTCGGGGAAGAAGAGCACGCGCCGGCCACGCGCGAACGCCCACTCGAGCACGGTCCGAGCATTGGAGGACGTGCAGACGATCCCGCCGTGCCGGCCCACGAACCCCTTGATCGCGGCGGACGAGTTCATGTACGTCACGGGGATGACGGGGAGCAGCCCCTCGGCATCCGGGGTGTCCATGTCGCCGTAGACGTCGGCGAGCTGCTCCCAGCACTCCTCGACCTGGTCGATGTCGGCCATGTCTGCCATCGAGCATCCGGCGGCGAGGTTCGGGAGGATGACGGCCTGCTCGGGCCGGGAGAGGAGATCGGCGGTCTCGGCCATGAAGTGCACGCCGCAGAAGACGATCGCCTCGGCGTCGGGGTGCTCCAGGGCCGCGTTCGCGAGCTGGAAGCTGTCGCCGACGTAGTCCGCGTGGGTGACGACTTCTTCGCGCTGGTAGAAGTGTCCGAGCACGACGACGCGCTCGCCGAGGGTCCGCTTGGCGGCGACGATGCGCGCGGCGAGGTCGGCCTCGTCCGCCTCGCGGTACTCGGCCGGGAGCTGCCCCTGTCGCGGCGCGCCCGCGGGGATGACGTCGCCCATCGACGAGCCCGGGCCGTAGCCGGGGCGGGAGTCGAAGGTCCAGGGGGCGGCGGCGAGGTCGGTGTTGCAGGTCTCCGCGACGACCTCACCGCTGACGATGGCCTGGATCTCATGGTCGACGCTGGGATCGATCGGGCGGGGCAGCAGGGTGACGCGGGTTGCGCTCATGTCGGTTCGGGTCCTTCACTGCGGGAGCGGGCCGCGATCGGCCAGCTCGACGTCCTGGTTGTAGCGGTAGAGGCGGGCGGGCCGGTGACTGCCGGTGCGGAAGTCGTCGGTGGGGATGAGGGTGCCGGACCCCTCGACCTGGCGGCGGAAGTTCGCGGGGTCCAGGCGCCGGCCGAGGATGGCCTCGTACACCTCGCGCAGCTCGGCGAGGGTGAAGAGGTCCGGGAGGAAACCGTGGGCGATGCGGCTGTAGCCGACCTTGTTCCGCAACCGCCACAGGGCGTAGTCGACGATGTGGTTGTGGTCGAACGCGAGCTCCGGCAGGGCGGTCGCGTCGAACCATGCCACGTTGTGCAACTCGGTCGCCCGCGTGATGTCCTCCCGCACGAGCGCCCAGTAGACGACCGAGACGACGCGGCCGGGGGAGCGTCCCACGTCACCGAAGGCGTAGAGCTGCTCGAGGTAGCTCGGAGCGAGCCCCGTTGTCTCGGCGAGCGTGCGGGATGCCGTCGCCTCGATGGGCTCGGCGGGGTCGCCCCATCCGCCGGGGAGGGCCCATTGCCCTTCGTGCGGATCGCGGGTGCGGCGCACGAGGGGGAGCTCGATGCGTGCGTCGTCCGCGTCGCGACGGAGGCGGAAGATCACGGTCGACACGGCGACGCCGATAGGGGAGGAGGATGTTCTTGTCATGGTGACCTTAAGTGGTGAGACGATCTTAGAGTCACGATGACAAGAACGGCAACACGAACCGATTTCACAGCGGGTGCGTCCTACGCTGATCACGAGGAACCGCCGGCTCTCCCGGGCGGACTCGTCAAGGGAGGCCCGTCGTGCTCGTCGTCGACATCATCGTCGTGCTCGTGCTCATCGCCGCACTGTTCGGTGGACTCCTCCGGGGCCTCGTCGCGACGGCGGGAACCCTGATCGGCGTCATCCTCGGAGCCGTGATCGCCGTCTGGCTCACACCCGTCATCGCGCCGACATTCGCCGGCTGGGAGTATCGCAGCCTGGTGCTCGCGGTCATCGCTCTCGGCATCGTCATCCTCCTCGCGTCGCTCGGCACGGCTGTCGGCAGACGCCTGCGCCGCGGGGTGGACCGCGCCAAGCTCGCGCCCCTCGACCGGATCCTGGGCGGCCTCGTGAACACGGTCGCAGCGGCGATCGTCCTCATGCTCGCGAGTGGTGCCATCGTCGGGTCCGGGATGCCGGTGGTCGCCCCCGCGGTGGCCTCCTCGCGCGTGCTGGGAGCGATCGATGCCATCACCCCCGCCCCGGTGGACTCGGCGCTCGCCGAGCTCCGCGGCTTCATCGTCGACGAGGGCATCCCGCGCGTCGGGGACCTGCTGGCACCCGAAGTCGAGCCGACGGCGCCCCCGGTGTCGCTCGACGATCCGCAGCTCGAACGGGCCGCGGCATCCGTCGCCCGGATCAGCGGCAACGCCTATGCCTGCGGAGCGTCGCTCACCGGTTCGGGCTTCGTGGTCGCGAAGGACCTCGTCGTCACCAATGCGCACGTCGTCGCGGGCGTCGACGCCCCGCTCGTCGAGCTTCCGGGACGGGATGCGGAAGAGGGGCGCGTCGTCTACTTCGATCCGATCGACGACCTCGCCGTCATCAGCGTCTCGGGCCTCGATGCGCGGCCGCTGCCGATCGCCGGCGACGTCGCGCCGGGCACGCCGGTCGCCGTCCAGGGCTATCCGCTCGGCGGGCCGTTCACGAGCACCTCGGCGTACGTCCTCTCGGTGGGCAACGCGATCGTGTCTGACATCTACGAGGACAGCTCGCAGCCGCGCGAGATCTACGCGCTCGAGGCGGACGTCCGCCCGGGCAATTCGGGCGGCCCGCTGCTGACCGCCGAAGGCGAGGTGACCGGCCTGGTCTTCGCGCGGGGGCAGGACGACGCGACGCGCGGCTATGCGATGACGACGGAGGAGCTCCGCCCCGCGCTGAAGGTCTCGCCGGACGCTGCGACCGTCTCGTCGGGGAAGTGCGCGCGCTGACCCCGTATCGGCGCCGCCGACCCCGGTGATAGGCTCGCGCTCACAATCGCACACCGGACCATCGCGTCTGCTCGGGAGAAGCCCTCGTGGCTGCCGAAGGAGCAATCCCTCCCCGGAATCTCTCAGGCCCCCGTACCGAGCCGACATGGTCACTCTGAAAAGCGGCGCTTCCGAGCGCCCGCCGACGGGGCAAGCGGGCATCGCCCGTGAAATCTCTCAGGCCGATGACAGAGGGGGAGGAACTCACCCGCATCCCGCTGCGCCGTCAGGAGTTCCGTTGTTCCCACCGTCTCACCCACCCGCTCCATCACCGCGATGACCCCGAGCATCGGCGTCTTCGACCTGTTCACGGTGGGAATCGGGCCGTCCAGCTCCCACACGGTGGGACCGATGCGAGCCGCGGCCGACTACGTGTCACGGATCGACGTGCGACGCGCCGCCCGGGTGCAGGTCGACCTCTACGGGTCCCTTGCGGCAACCGGTCGCGGGCACGGCACCCTCACCGCGGTGCTGCTCGGGCTGGAGGGACTCGATCCGGAGCGTGTCCTTCCGGCGCAGGTCGAGGAGCGCACCGCGGCGATCGCCGAAGAGCGTCGTGTCCGCCTCGGCGGGGCCGGAGACGTCCCCCTCTGCGAAGACGACATCGTGCTGCACCCCCTCACGATCCTCCCCGGTCACACCAACGGCCTGCGCCTGCAGGCGTGGGATGCCGAGGGCGTGCTGCTCGACGAGGCCGTGTACTACTCGACCGGCGGCGGGTTCATCGTGCGCGACGGGGAGCAGGTGCACGAGACGACGGCGACTGCCGTGCCGTACCCCTTCGAGACGGCGGCCGAGCTCCTGGCCCATTGCGAGCGCGAAGGCGTCTCGATGGCAGAGATCCAGCGACGCAACGAACTCGCGTCGCGCGATGGGGACCAGATCGACGGCGGCATCCTGCATCTCGCCGATGTCATGAGCGAGAGCGTCTCGTCGGGAGCGTCGCGAGAAGGGATGCTGCCGGGCGGCCTGCGCGTCCCCCGCCGCGCGCCTGCCTGGCGCAACAGGCTCCGACTCGACGACCCGACGGGCGAGGATCCCGCCCTCTGGCAGGAGTGGGTGAACTTCGTCGCCCTCGCCGTCAACGAGGAGAACGCGTCGGGCGGGCGGATCGTCACAGCGCCCACCAACGGCGCGGCCGGCATCATCCCAGCCGTCCTGCACTACGCGACCCATCACGCCGCGAAGGGGCGACCTCGCGACGAGATCGTCATCCCGTTCCTGCTCACAGCCGCTGCGATCGGCGTCCTCTACAAGGCGCGTGCGTCGATCTCAGGCGCGGAGGTCGGCTGCCAGGGCGAGGTGGGATCGGCGTCGTCGATGGCGGCGGCGGGCCTCGCCGAGGTGCTCGGCGGAACGCCCCGGCAGGTCGAGAACGCCGCGGAGATCGCGATGGAGCACAACCTCGGCCTCACCTGCGACCCGATCGGCGGTCTCGTGCAGATCCCATGCATCGAGCGCAACGCGATCGCCGCGGCGAAGGCCATCAACGCCGCGAAGATGGCGCTGTGGGGCGACGGCACCCACCGCGTCTCGCTCGACGAGGTCATCGTGACGATGCGCGAGACGGGGCGCGACATGAGCAGCAAGTACAAAGAGACGGCGCTCGGCGGCCTCGCCGTCAGCGTCGTGGAATGCTGAGCGGAGACGGAATGACCGACACCACGACCGAGCCGCGGCGATCGCCCCTGCACGAGCTGCACGAGCGGCTCGGCGCGTCCTTCACCGACTTCGGCGGCTGGCTCATGCCCGTCCGCTACACGTCGGACCTCGCCGAGCACCACGCGGTGCGCAGCGCGGCGGGACTCTTCGACATCTCGCACATGGCGGAGTTCCGCGTCGAAGGGACGGATGCCGCCGGGTACCTCGACCGGGCCCTCGCCGGTCGGCTGTCGACCATGAAGGTCGGCAAGGCCAAGTACTCGCTCGTCCTCGCGGACGACGGCGGCATCGTCGACGACGTCATCGTCTACCGGATCACCGACGAGGAGTTCCTCGTCATCTCCAACGCCGGGAACCGGGCCGAGGTCGCGGCCGCCTTCGCTGCCGTCGAACCCGGCGGCGCGCGCATCGAGGACATCACCGACCGGATGTCGCTCATCGCCGTGCAGGGCCCCGCGGCCCGCGGCATCCTCGAGTCGACTGCGGGGATCGAGGACGTCGATCCCGCCTTTGCGGACATCGGCTACTACTCATGGGCGCTGGGCTCGTTCCAGGACCGGAGCCTGTTCGTCGCCCGCACCGGCTACACCGGCGAGGACGGGTTCGAGCTCATGGTCCCGAACGAGACCGCGGCCGCCCTCTGGGAAGCCGTCACCGAGGCGGGCGCCGCGCACGGGCTCGTGCCCGCCGGGCTCGCCGCGCGCGACACGCTCCGCCTCGAGGCGGGCATGCCGCTCTACGGCCACGAGCTCTCGCGCGACATCGCCCCTGCCCAGGCGGGCCTCGGCCGCGTCGTCGTCGCCGACAAGGAGCAGTTCGTCGGAAAGGACGGCCTCGCCGCGCGGGATCTGTCCGACGCGCCCGTCCTCGTGGGACTCGCCGCCGAGGGTCGCCGCGCCGGACGCGCGGGCTACGCCGTGCTGTCGGGCGACGACAGCGTCGGCGAGATCACCTCGGGGGCCCTCAGCCCGACCCTCGGCCATCCCATCGCGATGGCGTTCGTCCACCCCTCGGCATCCGCTGAGGGCACCGCCCTGACCATCGACGTCCGGGGGACCCGCATCCCCGCGACCGTCACCGCCCTGCCCTTCTACCGGAGACAGAAATGACCGACCTCACCGCCCTGTCCTACACTGCCGAGCACGAGTGGATCGCCTTCGACGGCGACGTCGCGACCGTCGGCATCACCGACTACGCCGCCGAGAAGCTCGGTGACGTCGTCTTCGTCGAGCTCCCCGCCGTCGGCACCGCGGTCACCGCGGGCGAGACCTGCGGCGAGATCGAGTCGACCAAGTCCGTCGGCGAGCTCTACGCTCCGCTGACCGGAGAGGTCGTCGAGGTCAACGACGCCGTCGTGGACGACCCGTCGTCGGTCAACGCCGGCGCCTTCGACGCGTGGCTCGTGAGAATCCGCGTCGACGGTGCGCCCGCCGGTGACCTCCTCGATCGCGACGCCTACGTCGCGCTGACGGGTGGCGAGGCGTGAGCTCCGCGTTCCGCGACCGCCACATCGGCACCGACTCGGCCGCGCAGGCCGAGATGCTCCGCGTGCTCGGGCGGGAGTCCGTCGAGGCGCTCGTCAACACCGCTGTCCCCGACGCGATCCACGTCACAGCGGCTGCGAGCATCATCCCGCCCGCGGCGACCGAGGCGGAAGCCCTCGCAGAGCTCCGCGAGCTCGCGTCGCAGAACCGCTCGGCGCGCGCGATGATCGGCCTCGGCTACTACGACACGCTCACGCCGTCGGTGATCCAGCGCAACGTGCTCGAGAACCCGTCCTGGTACACGGCCTACACGCCCTACCAGCCGGAGATCTCGCAGGGCCGGCTCGAGGCGCTCATCAACTTCCAGACGATGGTGACCGACCTCACCGGCCTCGCAACCGCGAACGCGTCGATGCTCGACGAGTCCACGGCCGTGGTCGAGGGGATGCTGGTGGCCCGCCGTGCCTCGAAGTCGGCGTCGAACGTGTTCCTCGTCGACGCCGATGCGCTCCCGCAGACGAAGGCGCTGCTGCACCATCGCGCCGCCGCGGTCGGTGTCGAGATCCGCGAGACCTCCTACGGCGACGATGTCCCGGAGTCGTTCGGCGCGTTCATCCAGTACCCCGGTGCGACCGGTCGTGTCTGGGACCCGTCCGCGGTGATCGCCGCCGTGCAGGCGCAGAAGGGGCTCGTCGTCGTTGCGGCGGACCTGCTCGCCCTCACCCTCCTCCGTTCGCCGGGCTCGATGGGCGCCGATGTCGCTGTCGGGACGACGCAGCGCTTCGGCGTGCCGATGGGCTTCGGTGGACCGCACGCCGGCTACATGGCCGTCCGCGCCGGTCTTGAGCGTCAGCTCCCGGGGCGCCTCGTCGGGGTGTCGATGGATGCCGCGGGTCAGCCCGCGTACCGGCTGTCACTGCAGACGCGTGAGCAGCACATCCGCCGCGAGAAGGCGACGTCGAACATCTGCACCGCTCAGGTGCTGCTGGCCGTGATGGCCGCGATGTACGCCGTGTACCACGGCCCCGACGGGCTGCGCCGGATCGCCGAGGAGACCACCGCGAAGGCCTCGCTCCTGCGGGAATGGCTGATCGGCGCGGGCGTGGACGTGCTCCACGACGCGTTCTTCGACACGCTCGTGATCCGCACCCCGGGCCGTGCGGAGGACGTCATCGCCGATGCGCGTCGCCGTGGATACCAGCTCTGGTTCCGCGACGGCGACTCGGTGGGGATCTCGGTCGACGAGACGACGACCGTCGCGGACCTTCAGGCCGTGGCATCCGTCTTCGGCGTCGACTCGTCGAAGGTGTTCGTCCCGCTGCGGGACCGCAATGCCCACCTGCCCGCAGCGCTGCAACGCACGGACGGGTACCTGACGCACCCCGTCTTCAACACTCATCGCTCCGAGACCGCCATGATGCGCTACCTCAAACAACTCGCCGACCGGGATTACGCGCTCGATCGCGGCATGATCCCGCTCGGGTCGTGCACGATGAAGCTCAACGCGGCGACCGAGATGGCGGCGGTCTCGTGGCCCGAGTTCGCGCGGGTCCACCCGTTCGCGCCGGCCGACGACGTCGCGGGTTACCTCGTGATGATCGAGCAGCTCGAGGCGTGGCTCGCCGAGGTCACCGGCTACGACGCGGTCTCGCTGCAGCCCAACGCCGGCTCGCAGGGCGAGCTGGCGGGCCTCCTCGCCATCCGCGGGTACCACCACTCGCGCGGCGACCTCCACCGCGATGTCTGCCTCATCCCGTCGTCCGCGCACGGGACCAATGCGGCATCCGCCGTCCTTGCCGGGATGCGGGTCGTCGTCGTCGCGTGCGACGAGGCCGGCAACGTCGACCTCGACGACCTCCGGGCCAAGGTCGCGGCACACGCCGAGAACCTCGCGGCGCTCATGATCACCTACCCGTCGACGCACGGGGTCTACGAGCACGACGTCATGGACATCACCGGTGCGGTGCACGAGGCCGGTGGCCAGGTCTACGTCGACGGCGCGAACCTCAATGCGCTGCTCGGGTTCGCCCGCTTCGGCGACCTCGGCGGCGACGTGTCGCACCTGAATCTGCACAAGACGTTCGCCATCCCGCACGGCGGCGGCGGTCCCGGTGTGGGTCCGGTGGCGGCGAAGGCGCACATCGCGCCGTTCCTGCCGTCTCACCCGATGGCGCAGCGCGCCGAGCACGCCGGCGGTCACGTCTTCGACGGCGGTCCGGTCTCGGCGGCGCCGTACGGCTCCGCGTCGATCCTGCCGATCTCGTGGGCGTACGTTCGGATGATGGGCGCCGAGGGCCTGCGTCAGGCGACGGCGGCGGCGGTCCTCGCGGCGAACTACGTCGCGCGGCGCCTCGAGGGCCACTACCCGGTGCTCTACGCAGGGGAGGGCGGACTCGTCGCGCACGAGTGCATCCTCGACCTGCGTCCGCTCAAGGAGGCCACCGGCATCACGGTCGACGACGTCGCGAAGCGTCTCATCGACTACGGCTTCCACGCCCCGACGATGTCGTTCCCGGTCGCGGGGACGCTCATGGTGGAGCCGACGGAGTCCGAGGACCTCGCCGAGCTCGACCGCTTCGTCGAGGCCATGATCGCGATCAAGGCCGAGGCCGACGCGGTCGCGGCAGGGGAGTGGCCGGCGAACGACAACCCGCTCGTGAACGCGCCGCACTCCGCGGCATCCGTCATCACGAGCGAGTGGGCGCACCCGTACCCTCGCGAGATCGCCGTGTACCCCGTGCCCGGCATCGTGCGCACGAAGTACTGGCCGCCGGTCCGCCGCATCGACAACGCCTACGGCGACCGCAACCTCGTCTGCGCCTGCCCCCCGATCGAGGCCTTCGCCTGACGGTGGGCTCGGCCCGGCGGGGCGGGCGTTGCGGGCGCGGCCGGGCCCGGACGGGCTCGATCCGCGAGACTGCACGTGGTCGCCGAGACTGGGGGTTGGGACACCGGTCTCGGCGCGTGCGTGCAGTCTCGCGGCGGGGGCGGCACGCGGGCTGGGCAGCTGGACCACGCACCGCGACCGCTCGAGGCGTGGCGGCGAGCGGCCGCGCTCGCCCGACCTTCCGCGAGACTGCACGCGACGCATGAGACCGCGGGCTCAAACCCCGGTTTCGGCGCGGGCGTGCAGTCTCGGGACGTAGTGGCGCGGGGCGAGCGCGATTCGAGCGGTCGCGAGGCGATACGGGTCGGGAAGTGCGACGCGCGGGAGGCCTGCGCCACGGAGTATGCCGTCCAGCGCGTCGGGGTCGACGAGATCCGACCAGCCCCAGTGCGCGACCGAGCGGATGCCGCGCGACCGGAGACGATGATCCCGCTCGCGGCGCGCGCGCAGCAGAGACACGGGATCACCGAACCGGCCGTCATATTTGAGGTCGCCGTCCGCCTCACCGGCAATCCCCGATTCGGGCCACCAGAAGTCGGTGCGATCGGCTACAGCCGGCCCGCTCCACTCGGTCTGCAGTTCCGGTTCCTCGTAGCCGAGCAACTCGATGATCGCCCGACTCGCGGACTCGAGAGTGGATTCCGCCTCAGCCCTGGCGCGATGCAGGGGCCACCGGGCGATGCGGCGCCCCCGCGAACTCGGTCGCTGCTCGTTCTGTTCGACGAGCGATTCCACGGATGCCGCCGGATCCAGACGGAGCGCGGCGTCGGCTGCGATGAGCCCCACCACCACATGGCGAGCCCTCGCGAGGTCGACGGCGCAGTCTGACGGCGCGACGGCGGCGAATCCGCCGAGGTCGACGACGTCCCGCGCGCCCGTCGTCGTGTGCAGGCGGAGCCCGGCATGCAGGCGCGAAGTGCGGGTCGGGTCGCCCAGGGCGTGGACGACGCCGGGGTCGCCGAGCACCGGCATCCCCCAGATCGCCGCGGCCGATTCGTGGCTCAGGACGAGTCCGGGGTGCATGAGGATCGTGGCGTGGATGCGAGCCAGATAGCGATCCCACGGGAGGAGTGGTCGCCACGACGCCGTCGGCGAGTAGACCCCGCGCACGACCGACACGAGCTCGCCTCGTGACGCGAGGCGGGCGGCGTGGGGCACGTCCCGCGCGCGCAGGAGGTGTACCGGGCAGGCGACGGGAGCGGGGCGGGCGACAGGCAGGAGGTCGACATTCGAGGACATGGCCCCGAGGTTCGCGGCGCGCCGCTAGCCCGTGCACCATCGCACCCCGCCTCGTGGACTCCGCGCCCGGCGCGTACGCGGTGGAGGAACCGTCGGCCGCACCGCTCCCACCGCGAGACAGCACGCGGCGCACGAGACCGCGGCGCCGCGCCGCAGCTTCGGCGCGCACGTGCAGTCTCGCGGGATCGGAGCCCGAAATCCGGCCCGCGCGTCCGGTTACGCCGGCGGGCCGAACACGCCGGGCCACCAGGCGGCGGCGAGGGGGTAGCCCACGAACGCGATGATGTCGATGAGCACGTGGGCGACGACGAGCGGCATGACCCGGCCCCACCGAGAGTAGACCCAGCCGAACACGACGCCCATGGCCATGTTCCCCACGAGGGGTCCGAAACCCTGGTAGGCGTGATACGAACCGCGGAGGGCTGCTGTGGAGAGGATGATCGTCCAGGTGTTCCATCCGAGCAGACGCAGACGATCGAAGAGGTAGCCCACCATGATGACCTCCTCCAGCAGGCCGGCGCGGAGCGCGGCGAGCAGCAGGAGGGGGATCGTCCACCACGACGTGTCGAGCGGAGAGGCATCCACCTGCACGGTGATGCCGAGGGTCCGTCCGAGGGCGTACAGTCCCAGCCCGGGGACGCCGATGACGATGACGAGGAGAGCGCCTCCGCCGAGGTTTCGTGCGAACCGTTCGAAGGTGAGGCCGATCTTGGCGAATCCGGAGCGGACGGGTTCCCACAGCAGATAGATCGCCAACGCCACGGGGGCGAACGCGAAGAAGGCGTCGAGGAACTGTCCGAGCACGTCCCAGACGGCTGACGGTGCTGCGCCGGGATTGAGGGACGTCTGCTGATCTCCCAGGGGCGCGCGGGTCAGCGCCTCGACGAGAGCCAGCACCGAATAGACGGCCGAGCGTCCGAGTGAGAGGGCGAGGACGATTCCGATCTCCCACCACAGCCGGGCGCGGCTGGGGGCTCTCGCGACGGTGGGGGAGTCCGGGAATGCTGCCATCCGGTCAGGATGCCACGTCCATCCCGGCGTCCGGCGTCGATACACCCGACCTGTCACACTGCTTCATCCAGAGGTTGCCAAGTAAAGGCTGTGTAACGGTCTTGTGAGGGATTTGTCGCATTGCGCTCAGCCTGCCTAGTGTGCTTCTCATCACGCCCGGGTTGCGAAGCCTCGACCCGGGCTTTCATGAGGTCTCTTGGAGGACACTTTGAAGCGCAACAAGATCGGCGTGGCGGGTCTCGCCCTGCTCGGTGCGACCAGCCTGGTTCTCGCCGGCTGCGCCAGTGGCGGTGGCGACACCAACACGGACGACAACAGTTCCGGCGGCACGACGACCGAGGTCATCACGACCAACGGTTCGGAGCCGCAGAACCCGCTCATCCCGACCAATACGAACGAGACCGGCGGTGGCAAGGTCGTCGACTCGATCTTCGCGGGCCTGATCTCCTACAAGGCGGACGGCGCTGTCGAGAACGACGTCGCCGAGTCGATCACGACCGACTCGCCGACCCAGCTGACTGTCAAGCTCCGTGACGGCGTGACGTTCTCCAACGGCGACGCGGTCACCGCAGACAGCTTCATCGACGCCTGGAACTACGGCGCTCGGCTGGCCAACAAGCAGAACGCCTCGTACTTCTTCGAGGACATCGAGGGCTTCAGCTACGAGAAGGACGTCGAGAAGCTCTCCGGTCTGAAGAAGGTCGACGATCAGACCTTCACCATCACCCTCAACAAGCCCGCCTCGGACTTCGCCCAGCGTCTCGGCTACTCGGCATTCTTCCCGCTGCCCAAGGTGGCGTTCGAGGACATGAAGGCTTTCGGGGAGAACCCGATCGGCAACGGCCCCTACAAGCTCGCCAAGGAAGGCGCGTGGGAGCACAACGTCCGGATCGACCTCGTTCCCAACGACAGCTACGACGGGCCGCGCAAGCCGAAGAACGGTGGCCTGGACATCGTCTTCTACGCGACCCAGGACAGCGCCTACACCGACCTTCTCGGTGGCAACCTCGACGTCCTCGACGCGATCCCCGACAGCGCCCTCGAGAGCTACACGACCGACCTTCCCGACCGCACGGTCAACCAGCCGGCTGCGATCTTCCAGTCGCTGACGATCCCGGAGTGGCTCGACGGTTTCCAGACCGACGAAGAGGGCAAGCTCCGCCGCGCGGCGATCTCGCACTCGATCAACCGCGACCAGATCACCGATGTGGTCTTCAAGGGCACCCGCACGCCGGCGAAGGACTTCACGTCCCCCGTCATCGACGGCTGGAGCGACTCCGTTCCGGGCAACGACGTCCTCGACTACGACCCGGAGCTCGCCAAGAAGCTCTGGGACGAGGCGGACGCCATCAAGCCCTACAGCGGCGAGGACTTCACGATCTCGTACAACGCCGACGGCGGACACCAGACGTGGGTCGACGCCGTGGCGAACTCGATCTCGAAGACGCTCGGCATCAAGGCCGTCGGCAAGCCCTTCCCGGACTTCGCCACCTACCTCGACGCCCGCGACAACGAGAAGGTCGACGCCTTCCGCTCCGGTTGGCAGGCCGACTACCCCGGTCTGTACAACTTCCTCGGCCCGCTGTACGCCACCGGCGCCGGCTCGAACGACGGCAAGTACTCGGACAAGAAGTTCGATGACCTGCTCGCCAAGGGCATCAGCGAGACGGATGAGGCAGCGCGCAACGCCACCCTGCTCGAGGCGCAGTCGGTCCTCTTCGAAGACCTTCCCGCCATCCCGCTCTGGTACTCCAACGTCAACGGCGGTTGGGCCGACGGCGTCAAGAACGTCGAGTTCGGCTGGAACTCGGTGCCGCTCTACTACGAGATCACCAAGTAATCTCATAAGCAGCATCACCTCACACGAGGCGGTGACGGTCACCCGTCACCGCCTCGTGGCGTGACCCGTCCAACTCACCGTTCTCTCAGGATTCCGGGCTGAGGATGGGAACCTCAGGGGCGCCGCACTGCGGGGCCCTTCTTCGTGCGTCAGCACAGAAACGTCTTCTCCCTGAAAGGGGGCCGAGGGTGGCCTATTACATCCTCCGACGGATCCTGCAGGTGATCCCCGTATTCCTCGGGGCGACCCTGCTGATCTACTTCATGGTCTTCGGTCTGCCGGGCGACCCGATCGCCTCGCTCTTCGGCGACAAGCAGCCGCCTCAGGCAGTGATCGACGCCATCCGCGAGCAGTACCGTCTGAACGACCCGTTCATCGTCCAGTACGCGAATTACCTGGCCGGCATCTTCCGGTTCGACTTCGGAACCACATTCTCCGGCCAGAGCGTCAACGACGTCCTCGCCCGCACCGTTCCCGTGACCATGCGGCTCGCGGTCATGTCGGTCGCGATCGCCTTCGTCCTGGCACTCGTCATCGGCGCGCTCTCGGCGATCTGGAAGGGCTCGATCTTCGACAACGGCGCCCTCGTGACAGCCCTCGTCTTCATCGCGATCCCGATCTTCGTCCTCTGCTTCCTCGCGCAGTACTTCCTCGGCGTTCAGCTGGGATGGTTCCGTCCCACAGTCGGGGGCAAGAACGACTGGGGTGATCTGTGGCTCCCCGCGATCGTCCTCGGGCTGAGCATCTACGCCTCGAGCATGCGGCTCACGCGCGCGTCGATGATCGAGACCCTCGGCCAGGACTGGGTGCGCACGGCGTACTCGAAGGGGCTGTCGCGTCGTCGCGTCATCCCCGTGCATGTCCTGCGCAACTCGATGATCCCCATGGTGACGGACACGGCGACGCAGTTCGGCATCCTCATGGTCGGGGCCACCGTGACGGAAGGCATCTTCAACGTGCCCGGTGTCGGCAACACGCTGTTCAGGGCGATCACCAGCCGCGAGACCCCGACCATCGTTTCCTTCGTCACGATCTTCGTCGTGATCTACGTGCTGGTGAACCTGGTCGTCGACCTTCTCTACGGCCTGCTCGACCCGAGGATCCGCTATGTCAAGTAACCCCACCCACTACGTCGCTCCCGCGCAGACCGAAACAGTGGTGGTGGACCAGCTCCACCTCAGCGACAAGAAGAGCAACCTCTGGCTGGACGCCTGGCGCGACTTGCGGCGACGTCCGACCTTCTGGGTCTCGGTCGTTCTGTGCGTCGTCATCATCGTGATGGCTGCCGTGCCGAACCTCTTCACGTCCGTCGGCCCGTCCGGCGCGGCGTGCGACCTCGCCAACAGCAACGCCGACGCCTCGGCCGGCCACCCGCTCGGGTACAACTTCCTCGGCTGCGACATCTGGTCGCGCTTGGTCCACGGCACCCGTACGTCGGTCCTGGTCGGTGTCATGGCCACCGTCATCTCCACCGTCATCGGTGTGATCATGGGCGCTCTGGCCGGCTTCTACGGCGGTTTCCTCGATTCCCTGCTGTCGCGAGTCGGTGACGTGTTCTTCACCATTCCGTACATCATCGCGGCCGTGGTCGTCATGTCCGTCCTCGCCGACTACCGGAACGAGTTCGTCCTCGCACTCGCCATCGGCGGATTCTCGTGGGCGAGCACCGCCCGCATCGCTCGGGCCGAGGTCCTCCGGGTGAAGCAGTCGGACTACGTGACGGCATCGATCTCGATCGGCCTGTCCCGATTCCGCACGATGCTCACGCATGTCCTGCCCAATGCGATGGCGCCGGTCATCGTCGTGACGACGCTGAGCCTCGGCACGGCGATCGTCGCGGAATCGACCTTGTCCTTCCTCGGAGTCGGACTCGGAGGGGCGACGGTGTCGTGGGGTGCGGACATCAGCCAGGCGCAGACGCAGATCCGCTCCGCCCCGTTGGCCTTGTTCTGGCCGTCGCTGGCTCTCACCGTGACGGTGCTCGCCTTCATCACCCTCGGGGAACTCCTCCGTGACGCCGTCGACCCGAAGTCGAGGGCCCAGCGATGAGCGACACCGAGAACCCCATCAGCCGCGCAGCTCTGCGCGCCGGCCACAAGGAGAGCGACGTGTCGCAGCCCCTTCTGCAGATCCGTGACCTGAAGGTCTCTTTCGGTACCGGCAAGAAGTCGCGCCAGGTCCTGCACGGCGTCGACCTCGACGTGTACCCGGGGGAGACTGTCGCGATCGTCGGCGAGTCCGGCTCGGGCAAGTCGACGACGGCGGCCGCTGTCATCAACCTGCTTCCCGGGACGGGGGCGGTGACAGGCGGGTCGATCACCCTGGACGGTGTGAACCTCCTCGGCGCCAGTCGCCGCGAGATGGAGACCATCCGCGGTCGCGACATCGGCTACGTCCCGCAGGACCCGATGTCCAACCTGAACCCGGTCTGGTCGATCGGGTTCCAGGTGGAGGAAGCGGTTCGTGCGAACGGACTGGCGTCGACCCGCAAGCAGGCACGCGAGCGCGCCGTCGAGGTGCTCAAGCAGGCAGGACTGGCGGACGCAGACCGTCGCATGCACCAGTTCCCGCACCAGTTCTCCGGCGGCATGCGACAGCGGGCACTGATCGGGATCGGTCTCGCGGCAGACCCGAAGCTCCTGATCGCCGACGAGCCCACCAGCGCCCTCGACGTGACGGTGCAGCGCGTCATCCTCGACCACCTCGCTTCGCTCACGCGTGAGAAGGGCACTGCCGTGCTCTTCATCACGCATGACCTCGGCCTCGCCGCCGAGCGCGCCGATCGGATCGTCGTGATGAACCAGGGCGAGATCGTCGAGTCGGGCCCGAGTCGCCTCATCCTCGAGGGACCGCAGCATCCGTACACGCAGCGCCTCGTCGCGGCAGCTCCGAGCATCGCTTCGCAGCGGATCCAGGCCGTCGTCGAACGTCGAGGCGTCGAGCACGTCGAAGACGTCGCCGACACCACGCCCGTCGTGGAGGTCCGCGACCTCGTCAAGGAGTACAAGATCCGCTCGGGCGGCTTCCGCAGCGAGCCGTTCCGCGCGGTCGACGGCGTGTCCTTCCAGATCCCGCGGGGCAAGACCCTCGCCCTGGTGGGGGAGTCCGGTTCGGGCAAGTCGACGGTCGCCAAGATGGTCCTGCAGCTCGAGAAGCCGACCAGTGGCTCGGTCCTCGTTGACGGAGCGGACACCTCCGGCATGAGCCGCAAGGAGGTCTTCGGTCTCCGCAGCCGGATGCAGCCGGTGTTCCAGGACCCCTACGGTTCGCTCGATCCGCTCCGCAGCATCGGCGCTCTGATCGCCGAGCCGCTGCGCGTCCACAGCGTGGGCGACGAGAAGTCGCGCCGCGAGCGCGTCTTCGAACTCCTCGAACAGGTGTCGCTCCCGCGCGAGGTCGCCTGGCGCTACCCGAACGAGCTGTCCGGCGGCCAGCGTCAGCGCATCGCCATCGCGCGTGCGCTCGCACTCAAGCCGTCGATCGTCGTCCTCGACGAGGCGGTCTCGGCGCTCGACGTGCTCGTGCAGGATCAGATCCTGCGTCTGCTCGCCGACCTCCAGTCCGAGCTCGACCTGACCTACCTCTTCATCACGCACGACCTCGCGGTCGTCCGCGTCGCCGCAGACCTGGTCTGCGTCATGGAACAGGGACGGGTCGTCGAACAGGGCACGGTGGACGAGATCTTCACCACGCCTGCTCAGGACTACACCAAGCGGCTCCTCGCAGCCATCCCCGGGGCGGACATCCCCCTCGGCGGAGCGCGGTGAGCATCGACCCCACGAACGCCGGGGCCCGCCCGGGTGATTCCCGGGCGGCCTCGCCGCGGGTCTTCCGCGCACCGTCGGGGACCGTCGCCCTGGTCCTAGCGTCCGTCGTGACCCTTCTTCTGCTCGGAGACGCCGTCATCCGTGCCGGATGGGGAGAGATGCTCCTCCTCGCGCCATGGATGCTCCTGGTGCTCTGGTTCATCTACGTCGCGACCTTCGTCTCGCACATCGCGATCGACGCGAACGGTGCCACGGTGCAGAACCTGCTCCGCGTCGTTCGGATCCCGTGGGATCGGGTGAGCGACATCGGCATCCGTTATCAGGTGCGCTTCACGCTGGATGACGGTCGTATCGTCAGTGCGTTCGGTGGACCGGTGGCCGGGCGTCCTCCGCGGCCGGGCCTGCGGCCCGACACGAGTCCCCGTGCTCGGATCCCTCCAGCGGTGCGAGATCTCGACCTCATCCGCGAGCAATGGCAGTCGTCCGGTGAAACCGGTTCCGGTGCCGGTTCGGTGGTCCGGCGCTGGGACGTGCGCACGATCGGCGTGTTGGCCGTGATCATCGCGTGGGCACTGTGCGCGGTGATCATCAGCGGCGCTCCGGGCTGAGCGTACTGGCCACTTGCGCGGCGTGTTCACAGTCATTTTGCGAGCAAGTCACGCAATGTTACGTTCATACAAAGAGTTCTCCACACGGTCTTGTCAGCGTTGATGAGCGAGTTAGGGTCGTTGAGGCCGGACCCGGTTCCGGCGATCGAACGCAAACGCAAGAGCGCGTAAGCCCGAGAAAGAGCACCACCATGTCTGTGCCAGCGACCCGAATCGCCGGGATCTCCCGGTGACGCTGTATGTCCTCCGCCGGTTCGTCAACTACGCGATCCTGAGCCTCATCGCCACGTGCATGGCCTACGTCCTGGCCAGCTCGATCTTCCGGCCCGGTGACGCGTTCTACGGCAGGAACCCCCGCCCGCCGCAGGCGTCGATCGACGCCTCCCTCGCCCAGCTGGGCCAAAGCCCCGACGTCCCCGTCATCGCCCGCCTGTGGCACTGGCTCGTCGGCCTCTTCACGCAGGGGTCGCTCGGCATCACGATCGGCAAGCAGCCCGTCGTCGAGGAGATCATCGCCCGTTCCGGGGCCAGCCTGCGACTGCTCCTCATCGGATCGATCATCGGTGCGGTCGTCGGCGTCCTGCTCGGAGTCTGGGGTGCGGTGCGCCAGTACCGCGCCAGCGACCAGATCGTCACCTACGGCTCGTTCCTGATCTTCGCCACCCCGACCTTCGTCATCGGCGTCCTTCTGATGATCGGTGCGACGGCGCTCAACAACAGTCTGGGCGTGCAGCTGATCACCTTCACCGGTGAGTACAGCGCGGGCATCAACGGCAGCTGGTGGGACCTGACTGTCGACAGAGCGGTCCACCTCCTCCTCCCGACGCTGGCGCTCGTCCTCATGAGCGCGGCGAGCTACTCCCGCTACCAGCGCAGCGTCATGCTGGACGTCCTCGGAGCGGATTACATCCGCACGGCCCGGTCCAAGGGGCTGGAGCGTGGACCGGCACTGTTCCGTCACGGCGTGCGCATCGCACTCATCCCGATGTCGACCTTCTTCGCCTACAGCTTCGGCACTCTCGTCGCAGGGTCCGCCATGCTCGAGATCGTCTTCAGCTGGCGCGGCATGGGGCAGTTCCTGCTGCAGGCCGTGAACACGAACGACGTCAATGCTGCGGCGGGGAGCACCCTGTTCGTCGCCATCCTCGTGCTGCTCTCCTCGACGTTCTCGGAGATCATCTACGCCGCCCTCGACCCCCGCGTGAGGAGCTGACATGGTCATCGCTCAGCAAGAAGCCGTCGAGGTGAGCCTCGACGACGAACAGACCATCACCAAGCAGCGCCGCCCGCTCTCCCGGAACGGTCTCGTCTGGCGTCGGCTGCGCGGGATGCCGCGGTTCTGGGTCGGTGCGATCGCCTTCGCACTGATCGTCCTGCTCTCGATCGTCGGGCCGTTCCTGACGCCGTGGTCGATCACCGATCGCGACATCTACAACATGGGCATGGGACCCACGCTCCGCCACTGGTTCGGCACCAACAGCATCGGGCAGGACATCTTCGCCCAGACGATGGCCGGGCTCCAGAAGTCCCTCATCATCGGTCTCGTCGCCGGCATTCTCGGGACGATGCTCGCTGCCGTGATCGGCTCCGTGGCCGGCTACGTCGGGGGAGTCACCGACAAGGTCATCAGCTGGTTCACCCACCTGCTGCTCGTCGTGCCGTCGTTCTTCATCCTCGTGCTGCTGAGCCCGCTGTTCAAAAGCCTGTCGTGGATCGCACTGACCTTCTTCCTTGCGATCTTCAGCTGGATGATCATGGCCCAGGTCGTCCGCAATCAGACGCGTTCGCTGCGTAACCGCGACTTCGTGCGGGCCGCGCGCTACATGGGTCTGCCGACACGCAAGATCCTGAGCCGCCACATCCTTCCGAACATCGCGTCGCTGCTCATCATCGACGTGACGCTCGGAATCGTCTCGATGATCATGTCGGAGACCTCGCTCAGCTACTTCGGCTTCGGCGTTCAGAAGCCGGACGTCTCGCTCGGCACGCTGCTCGCCGACGGAACGTCGGCCGCGCTGACGCGCCCGTGGCTGTTCGTCTTCCCGGCGGGTGTCCTCATCGTCCTTCTTTTCGCCATCAGTCTCATCGGCGACGCCCTGCGCGATGCGATCGACCCGACCTCGGGGGCCAACCGTGCCTGAATCCCTCCTCACCTCCACGCGCCGCACAGGTACTCCGCTGCTGTCGGTCCGCGACCTGAGCGTCACCTTCCCGCAACGAGGTTCCGGCGACGTCCAAGCAGTCCGCGGCATCTCGTACGACGTCCACCCGGGGGAGTTCCTCGGCATCGTCGGCGAGTCCGGTTCGGGCAAGTCCGTCTCCTCCCTCGCGGTCATGGGGCTTCTGCCCAGCAACGCGCAGGTCACCGGCTCGATCGAGTTCGAGGGCACGTCACTGCTAGGAATGGACGACAAGAAGCTGTCCCGCATCCGCGGCAAGCAGCTGTCCATGGTCTTCCAGGACCCGCTGTCGGCCCTGACTCCCGTCTACACCGTGGGCGATCAGATCGCCGAGGCCCTCCGCCTCCACGACTCGAAGCTGTCGTCGCAGGCGGCCGCCGCTCGGGCCGTCGAGCTCCTCAAGACCGTCGGGATCCCCGATCCGGATCGGCGCGCCAAGGCTTTCCCGCACGAGTTCTCCGGTGGAATGCGCCAGCGCGCGATGATCGCCATGGCGATCGCCAACGACCCGAAGGTGATCATCGCCGACGAGCCCACGACGGCACTCGACGTCACCATCCAGGCGCAGATCCTCGAGGTGCTCGAGAAGGCGAAGGAGATCACCGGCGCGGCGGTCGTCCTGATCACCCACGATCTCGGCGTCGTGGCCGGTCACGCCGACCGAGTCGGCGTCATGTACGCCGGCAAGCTCGTCGAACTCGGCACCACCGACCAGGTCTTCCACGAGCCGCAGATGCCGTACTCGATCGGCCTGCTCCGCTCGGTGCCCAACATGCTCACCGCCGGAACGCAGCGGCTCGTCCCCCTCGAGGGGCGTCCGCCGTCCCTCGCAGCGCTGCCGAAGGGATGCCCCTTCGCAGCCCGCTGCCCGATCGCCGTCGACGCCTGCCACGAGGTCGAACCCGACCTCATCGCGCACGATCCCGCCTCGGGCCCGGATCACGTCGCGGCCTGCATCCGTGGCGGCGAGATCGCCCGGGGGGAGATCTCGCGGAAAGAGGTCTTCACGGTCGCGGACCCGATCATCGACGGCGAGCTCGTCGATTCCGGCGCCGCCCCGGTCGTCGAGGTCACCGACCTGCGGCGTCACTTCCCCCTCATGAAGGGCGCCGTCTTCCCGCGTCGCGTCGGAACCGTCCGCGCCGTCGACGGTGTCTCGTTCTCGCTCAAGCCGGGCCGGACGATGGGGCTCGTGGGGGAGTCGGGCTGCGGCAAGACGACCACGATCCTCGAGATCATGGAGATGACCGCACCGCAGTCCGGATCGATCAAGATCAACGGCAAGGACGTCGGCTCCCTCAGCCCCCGCGAGCGTCACGCTCTCCGTCGGGATGTGCAGATCGTCTTCCAGGATCCGATGGGCGCCATCGATCCCCGTCTTCCGATCAGCGAGGTCATCACCGAGCCCCTCTGGGCGATCGGAGCGAAGAAGGCCGATCGCGACAAGCGCGCCCTCGAGCTGCTCGACCTCGTCGGGCTCGACCCGTCGATGGCGGACCGGTACCCGCACGAGTTCTCGGGCGGTCAGCGTCAGCGCATCGGCATCGCCCGAGCCCTCGCGACGAACCCCTCCGTCATCGTCCTCGACGAGCCGGTGTCGGCGCTCGACGTGTCGATCCAGGCCGGCGTGATCAACCTGCTCGAAGACCTCAAGGCTCAGCTGGGGCTGTCGTACCTCTTCGTCGCGCACGACCTCGCCGTCGTCCGCCAGATCGCCGACGATGTAGCCGTGATGTACCTCGGTTCCGTCGTGGAGCAGGGCCCCGTGTCCGCGGTGTTCGACAATCCGCAGCATCCCTACACCAAGGCGCTCATCTCAGCCGCGCCCATCCCCGACCCGCGCATCGAGCGCGGGCGTGCCCGGGTGCTGCTGCAGGGAGACCTGCCGAGCCCGACGCAGGAGATCAGCGGATGCCGCTTCCGCACCCGCTGCCCGCTGTACAAGCTCCTGGACGAGTCCCGTCAGGAGATGTGCCGGTCCGTCGAGCCGGAACTGGCGCCGCACGGCCGTGCGCGCGTGGCCTGCCACCACGTCGACGACTCGACGCTGGTCGACGAGGTCGCACTGTCGGCCGCATCCTGAACCCCCTCCGGCGGGCGCACCATTCCGCCGGTGGTCACCAAAAGGTAAACGAGAGGAACAATCACATGAAGATTCGAGGTGCAAAGCCGTTCGGGTCTTTGGCGCTGCTCGGCGTCGCCGCACTCGTGATCTCTGGTTGTGCTGCCGGAAACACCGGTGCGCCCACCCAGAGCGAGTCGGCAGCCCCGGAGCTCCCCGCCACGGCGTGGACCCGCGCTGAGGCGTCCAAGGTCAAGGACGGCGGCACGCTGACCCTCGCGGTCGGATCGCTGCCGGTGCAGTTCAACATCAACCAGGTCGACGGCAACGAGTCCGACACGGTGAACATCGTCTCGGGGACGACCGGCGGCCCGTTCAAGATCAAGGAAGACGGCACGCCCGTCGTCGATGAGAACTACGCGTCGTCGGCCGAGCTCACCAGCGATGACCCGCAGGTCGTCGAGATCAAGCTGAACCCCGACGCCAAGTGGGAGGACGGCACGCCGATCACGGCGGCCGACTACATCGCATACTGGAAGGCGCAGAACGGCTCCAACAAGGAGTACACCCCCGCCTCCACCGCCGGCTGGGAGGACATCTCCTCGGTCGAGCAGGGCGCTGACGAGTACGACGTCAAGATCACGTTCTCGAAGATCTACGCCGACTGGCAGGCGCTGTTCACGGGCGGACTGCTCCCGGCATCCATCTCGAGCGACCCCAAGGCCTACAACGACGGCTACCGCACCAAGGCCGTCCCCTCGGCGGGTCCGTTCAAGATCTCGAAGATCGACACGACCGGCCAGGTCATCACCCTCGAGCGCAACCCGCAGTGGTGGGGGGCGACGCCCAAGCTGGAGACCGTTCTCTACCGTGCGGTCAGCCAGGACCAGCAGGGTGCCTCCTTCGCCAACTCGGAGCTCGACGCTCTGTACATCTCGGCCAACGCCGACCTGTACCAGACCGCGAAGACGCGCTCCGACGCCAAGATCGAGACCTCGGGTGGCACCACCTGGACCCACGTCACGATGAACGCGAAGAAGGGGCCGCTCTCGGACGTCAACGTCCGCAAGGCCGTCGCATCGATCGTCAACCGCGAGCAGATCGCCGCCTCGGCGAACACGCCGGTCGACGCTCCTCCGATCACCCAGGGCGACTACATCTTCATGCCCGGGCAGAACGGCTACCAGGACAAGGCGCTGCCGCAGGACAACAAGAAGGCTGCCGAGTACCTCGAGGAAGCCGGCTACGAGGGCAGCGAGGGCAAGCCCTGGACCAAGGACGGAACCGAGCTGAAGCTCACCGTCACCGTTCCTGCCGACACGGCGACGAACATCCAGCGCTCCGAGCAGGTTCAGGCCGACCTCAACGCGTTCGGCATCCCCGTCGAGCTCGTCACGGTCCCGGCTGCGACCTACTTCAGCGACTACGTCATTCCGGGCAACTTCGAGATGGTGTCGTTCTCGTGGGTCGGAACGCCGTTCCCGATCTCCTCGTCGGAGGCGCTCTACTACCCGCTCGACTCCGAGTCGAACTTCACGGGCACGACGGACGACAAGCTGGGTGACCTGTACGACCAGGCCAACTCCGAGCTCGACCCCGCCAAGCGCATCGAGATCGCCAACAAGATCAACGAGACCATCTGGAACTACGTCCCGATGTTCCCGATCGCTCCGCTGCCGAACGTCTACGCCGTCAAGGACGGCCTCGTCAACTGGGGCGCCACCCAGTTCGAGACCATCGACTGGACGATCGTCGGCTGGGCTGCCGAGTAAGCAGCCGCACACACAGCGCCGGCGGGGCGGGGACCGAAAGGTCCTCGCCCCGTCGGCGTATCGGCACCTGCGGTAAAGTGGACTGCCGGCATCCCGGCATCACCCTCTCTGCAAGGAATCCCCTTCATGGCGCACGCCCTCCGTCCTGACCTCCGTAACGTCGCGATCGTCGCGCACGTCGACCACGGCAAGACGACGCTCGTCGACGCCATGCTCCGCCAGACCGGCTCGTTCGGCGACCACGCGCACGTCGAAGAGCGCGCGATGGACTCGAACGACCTCGAGCGCGAGAAGGGCATCACGATTCTCGCCAAGAACACGGCGATCACCTACAACGGTGTCCACACCGACGCCCCGATCACGATCAACGTGATCGACACCCCGGGCCACGCGGACTTCGGCGGTGAGGTCGAGCGCGGCCTTTCCATGGTCGACGGCGTCGTCCTCCTGGTCGATGCCTCCGAGGGTCCGCTTCCGCAGACCCGCTTCGTCCTGCGCAAAGCGCTCGAGGCGAAGCTGCCGGTCATCCTCTTGGTGAACAAGACCGACCGTCCCGACGCGCGCATCGCCGAGGTCGAGGAGGAGGCGCACGACCTTCTGCTGGGTCTCGCCTCCGACCTGCAGGACGACGTCCCCGACCTCGACGTCGACGCGCTGCTCGATGTCCCGGTCGTCTACGCGTCCGGTCGCGCGGGTGCGGCATCCCGCACTCGGCCCGAGAACGGCGCCCTCCCCGACAACGACGACCTCGAGCCCCTGTTCGAGGCCATCCTCGAGCACGTCCCGGCTCCCGCATACGACGACGAAGCCCCGCTGCAGGCGTGGGTCACGAACCTGGACTCGTCTCCCTTCCTCGGCCGTCTCGCACTGCTGCGCGTGTTCAACGGCACCCTCAAGAAGGGGCAGACGGTCGCCTGGGTTCGCGCCGACGGCACGACGAGCAACGCACGTGTCACGGAGCTCCTGAAGACCCGCGCGCTCGAGCGCTACCCCGCCGAGTCCGCCGGTCCCGGCGACATCGTCGCGATCGCGGGCTTCGAGAACATCACGATCGGCGAGACCATCGCCGACCCCGAGGACATCCGCCCGCTCCCGGCCATCACGGTCGACGACCCGGCGATCTCGATGACGATCGGCACCAACACCTCGCCCCTCATGGGCAAGGTGAAGGGCCACAAGCTGACCGCCCGCATGGTGAAGGACCGCCTCGACCGCGAGCTCATCGGAAACGTGTCGCTCAAGGTCGTCGACATCGGCAAGCCCGACGTGTGGGAGGTCCAGGGCCGTGGTGAGCTGGCTCTCGCGATCCTCGTCGAGAACATGCGCCGCGAGGGCTTCGAGCTGACGGTCGGCAAGCCCCAGGTCGTCACGCGGCGTGATGAGAACGGCAAGCTCACCGAGCCGTTCGAACACCTCACGATCGACGCCCCTGAGGAGCACCTCGGCGCGATCACGCAGCTCATGGCCGGGCGCAAGGGCCGCATGGAGACCATGACCAACCACGGCACCGGGTGGGTGCGCATGGAGTTCATCGTTCCCTCACGCGGTCTCATCGGCTTCCGGAGCGAGTTCCTGACGATCACCCGCGGAACCGGCATCGCCAATGCGATCTCGCACGGTTACGACGAGTGGGCCGGCGCGATCTCGACCCGCCAGAACGGCTCGATCGTCGCCGATCGCTCGGGCGTCGTGACGCCGTTCGCGATGATCGCCCTTCAGGAGCGCATGAGCTTCTTCGTCCAGCCGACCGAAGAGGTCTACGAAGGCATGGTCATCGGCGAGAACTCGCGCGCCGACGACATGGACGTGAACATCACGAAGGAGAAGAAGCTCACGAACATGCGTTCGTCGACCTCCGACTCCTTCGAGTCGATGACGCCGCCGCGCGTACTCACGCTCGAGGAGAGCCTCGAGTTCGCGCGCGACGACGAATGCGTCGAGGTGACGCCCGAGAAGGTCCGCATCCGCAAGGTCGTACTGGACGCGACCGAGCGCGGCCGCACGGCATCTCGTCTGAAGCGCCAGGACGCCGGCTCCTGACGGTGACGGGGGAGCAGCCTCCGACTCGTCGGGCCTGGCGTGACTCCCTCGGAGTCGTGCTGGCGACGAGCGCCTACGGCGTCTCGTTCGGCGCCCTCGCGGTGACGTCGGGACTCGACGTCTGGCAGACCTGCATCCTCAGCGCCCTCATGTTCACCGGCGGATCGCAGTTCGCCTTCGTCGGTGTCATCGGCGGAGGCGGGCTCCCCGGAGCGGCGATCGCGTCGGCGGGACTGCTCGGCATCCGCAACGTCGCGTACGGTCTGCGGATGTCGCCGGTCATCGGCGACGGCTTCTGGCGCCGCGCCGCGGCATCCCATTTCACGATCGACGAGTCGACGGCCGTCGCCCTCGCGCAGACGGATGCCGCCGCCCGGCGCATCGGCTTCTGGGTGACCGGCATCGGCATCTACCTCGGCTGGAACGCGACGACGCTCGCCGGCGCGCTGCTCGGCGACGTCCTGGGCGACGTGAAGGCCTACGGGCTGGATGCTGCGGCCGCCGCGGCCTTCCTCGCACTGCTCTGGCCGCGCCTGCGTCGGCGTCAGGCGATAGCGGTGGGGGCTGCCGCTGCCGTGGTCGCCGCCCTGCTCACCCCCGCGCTGATGCCGGGGCTGCCGGTCCTGGTCTCCGCTCTCGTCGCTGTCGTGGTCGGCTGGACCAACTGGTTCGCCTCGCAACCGACGACGGGGGAACGAGCATGACGCTCTGGCATTCCGTCCTTCTCGCGTCCATCGTCTGCGTCGCGCTGAAGACCGCCGGTTACCTGGTCCCACCCGCCTGGTTCGAGGCGCCCCGCCCCTCGCGGACGATCGACCTCCTCACGGTCGCGCTCCTCGCGGCTCTGGTCGTCGTGCAGACGCTGGGGGTCGGGCAGGCGATCGTGCTGGACGCCCGGATGCCGGCCGTTCTCGTGGCAGCAGGGCTCTTGGCCCTGCGGGCTCCCTTCCTGGTGGTGGTGGCGGCCGCGGCCCTCGTCGCCGCGCTTCTGCGGCTGTGGGGGATCGCGGCCTGAGGCCGCACAGGTCGCGCACCTAGACTGTCCGGGTGAACGCCCTTCTCGCCCGCATCGCCACCTGGGTGCTCGCCGCCGTCATCGGGACCGTCTACGGCGTGGCCGGGACGATCGGACAGGCCGCCGTCTGGGGAGTCGTGCCGGTGGGCCTCCTCGTCGCGTCGATCGGATTCGTCGCGCTGCTGGTCGCGGTGCGCACCCTCACAGGGGAGCGCACATCCGCTCTCGCCTGTGGCATCGGCGCGATGCTCGCGACCCTCGTGTTCGCCAACGAAGGCCCCGGTGGTTCCGTCGTCGTACCGGCGCCGCCGGAGGGGGCCGTGATCACGCCTGGTCTCATCTGGACGTTCCTCGTCCCGCTGGCCGCGGCGCTGATCGTCGCCTGGCCGACGGCATCCCGTCTCCGATCCACGAACTAGACTCGTCTTGTGACGTATGTGATCGCTCTCCCGTGCGTGGATGTGAAGGACCGAGCCTGCATCGACGAATGTCCCGTCGACTGCATCTACGAAGGCGAACGCTCGCTCTACATCCACCCCGACGAGTGCGTCGACTGCGGCGCCTGCGAGCCGGTGTGCCCCGTCGAGGCCATCTACTACGAGGACGACCTCCCCGCCGAGTGGCAGGACTACTACACGGCGAACGTGGAGTTCTTCGAGGACCTCGGGTCGCCGGGCGGCGCTGCCAAGGTCGGCGTCATCGCGAAGGACCACCCCGTCATCGCGGGGCTGCCGCCGCAGGCGCACTGATCCCGCGATGAGCGTCCACGACCTCGCCGACTATCCGTGGGACGCCGTCGCCCCCTATGCGGAGCGTGCCCGGCGGCATCCCGACGGCATCGTCGATCTCTCGATCGGTTCGCCGGTCGACCCGACTCCCGTGGTCGTCGCCGATGCGCTTCGGAGCGCGACCGACGCTCACGCGTATCCGCAGACGGTCGGAACGGTGGCGCTGCGTGAGGCGATCGCCGACTGGTACGAACGCCGGCGGGGTGTTCCGAGGCTGACGGCGTCGCACGTCATCCCGACGGTGGGTTCCAAAGAGCTGGTGGCGCTCCTGCCGCTCCTGCTCGGCCTCGGGTCCGGGGACACCGTCGTCCATCCTCGCGCCGCCTATCCCTCCTACGAGGTCGGAGCGCGCCTGGTCGGCGCCGCCGCTTTCGCCTCGGACGAGCCGGGCGAGTGGCCGGACACGACACGTCTGGTGTGGCTGAACACGCCCGGCAATCCCGACGGGCGCGTCCTCGACGTAGACGAGCTTCGCCGCGCGGCAGCCCGCGCGCGCGAGATCGGTGCGGTACTGGCCTCGGACGAGTGCTACGCCGAACTCGGCTGGGAGGGGCCGTGGGCGGATGCCGCCGTGCCGAGCATCCTCGACCCGCGTGTGACCGAGGGCGATCTCACCGGCCTGCTCTCCGTGTACTCGTTGAGCAAGCAGTCGAACCTCGCGGGCTACCGGGCGGCGTTCCTCGCCGGCGACCCGGAACTCGTCGCAGGGCTCGTGACCGCGCGCAAGCACCTGGGACTCATGGTCCCGGGTCCGGTTCAGGCCGCGATGATCGCCGCGCTGCACGACGACGCGCACGTGGATCAGCAGAAGGCCCTCTACCGTGCTCGACGCGACGTCCTGAAGCCCGCTGTCGAGGCCGCGGGTTTCCGGGTCGATCGCAGCGAGGGTGGCCTGTACCTGTGGGCGACGGCGGGGGAGGACGCGTGGGACTCGCTCGGCAGGCTCGCCGAGCTCGGGATCCTCGCGGGGCCGGGGCACTTCTACGGCACCCACTATCCCCAGCATGTCCGCTTCTCGCTGACGGCGACCGACGACCGGATCGCGCTGGCCGCGTCGCGCCTGACGGCATCCGTTTCGTAGGTTCCCTCCTACGGATGGCGCCATTCGTTGGCGGGGTTCGGAGACGCGCCCACGCCCCATTAGGCTGTAAAAACCGCCCCGACGACCGCAAGGAGGCTTCGTGACCAACGCGGACACCCCCCAGATGGCCACTGTGACCATCGGAGACACGACCGCAGAGCTTCCGCTCGTCGCCGGTACCGAAGGCGTTCCCAGCGTCGACTTCTCCTCGTTCACGAAGCAGACCGGGCACACGTCGCTCGACTACGGGTTCGTGAACACGGCGTCGACGAAGTCGTCGATCACCTACATCGACGGCGATCAGGGCATCCTGCGCTACCGCGGATACCCGATCGAGCAGCTCGCGCAGCACAGCACCTACCTCGAGGTCGCCTGGCTCCTCCTGTACGGCGAACTGCCGACGGCGGACGAGCTGGCCGGGTGGGACGAGAAGATCCGTCGTCACACGCTGCTGCACGAGGACCTCAAGCACTTCTTCTCCGCGCTTCCGCACACCGCGCACCCCATGTCGGTCCTGTCGGCTGCGACGGCCGCTCTCTCGACGTACTACGAGGGTCAGAGCGACCCGCACAACCCCGAGCACGTCGAACTCAACACCATCCGCATGCTCGCGAAGCTCCCCGTCATCGCTGCCTACGCCCACAAGAAGAGCATCGGGCACGCCTTCCTCTACCCCGACAACTCCCTGAGCTTCGTCGACAACTTCCTCAAGCTGAACTTCGGCAACAACGCGGAACCGTACGAGATCAACCCGGTGATGTCGCGTGCCCTCGAGCGGCTGCTGATCCTGCACGCGGACCACGAGCAGAACGCGTCGACCTCCACGGTCCGTCTCGTCGGATCGACCGGAGCGAACCAGTTCTCCTCGATCTCCGCCGGCATCAACGCCCTGTACGGTCCCCTTCACGGCGGCGCGAACGAGGCCGTTCTCGACATGCTCGGGCGGATCCGTGACTCGGGGGAGAGCGTGCAGCGCTTCGTCGAGCGGGTCAAGAACAAGGAGGACGGTGTCAAGCTCATGGGCTTCGGGCACCGCGTCTACAAGAACTACGACCCGCGCGCGAAGCTCGTGAAGGAGTCCGCCGACGAGGTGCTCCGCGAGCTCGGCGTCGAGGACCCGCTTCTCGCTCTGGCGAACGAACTCGAGGAGATCGCGCTCAGCGACGACTACTTCAAGGAGCGTCGTCTCTACCCGAACGTCGACTTCTACACCGGCGTCATCTACAAGGCGATGGGCTTCCCCACGCGGATGTTCACGCCCCTGTTCGCGATCGGTCGCCTGCCGGGCTGGCTCGCTCACTGGCGTGAGATGCAGAACGACCCGCAGACCAAGATCGGCCGGCCCCAGCAGCTCTACACGGGGGCGACGGAGCGGGATTACCCGACCTCCCGCTGACGCGACCGCCGCCCCCGCTAGGGTGTGGCCATGATGATCCATGGGGGAGTAGTCGCGAGGGTCCTGTCCGCGCCGGTCCTGCCGGTCCCGGATGAGGGGGACGGCGGCTTCTTCGATCCGGGGATGCCGGGTACCGACATGGGTGCTGCGGGAGACGCGTTCTCTGTATTCTTCGGGGTCGTCATCGTCCTGATGATCGCCGGAGGAGTGTTCACGTTCGTCGTCGCGATGCGCAAACGGCGGGTCCTGCGGGACGCCGGCATCGATCCGTTCACGGTGGATGCGGCGATCGCGGCCAAGGTGCTCCGAAGCGACCTGCTCGCTCCATCGACGCCCTCATCGCCGGCGGCACCGACGATCGAGATGCGTCTCGCCGAGCTCGACGAGCTGCGCTCGCGCGGGATCATCAGCGAGGACGAGCACCGCGACGCTCGCGCCGCGGTGTTGCGAGGCTGAGCCTCTCAGGCGTGCAGGTCAGCGTTCAGCGTCACGCCGACCCCTTCGCGCCGAAGCGCCTCGACCGCGCCCGTGAGGGAGTTGCGGCGGAAAAGTATGCCGTCCTGGCCTGACAGGTCGGCGCCCTTGGCCGTCGGGGCGGTGCCGTCGTGTTGGGGCGCCTCGCCGGTGAGGACGATCTTCGTGCCCGCGGTCACGTACAGGCCCGCCTCGACGATGCAGTCGTCGCCGAGCGAGATCCCGATCCCGGCGTTCGCACCGAGCAATGTGCGTCGACCGATGGAGACCCGGTGGTTCCCGCCGCCGGAAAGGGTGCCCATGATCGAGGCGCCGCCGCCGATGTCGCTGCCGTCGCCGACGACGACCCCCTGGGAGATGCGCCCCTCGACCATGGAGGCGCCGAGGGTGCCGGCGTTGAAGTTCACGAAGCCCTCGTGCATCACCGTGGTCCCGGGGGAGAGGTGCGCGCCGAGGCGGACGCGTGATGCGTCCGCGATCCGCACCCCCTGCGGAACGACGTAGTCGGTGAGAGGGGGGAATTTGTCCAGACCGTTCACCTGGATGCCGGCACGCTGCAGCCCCGCACGGAGGCGGGTCAGGTCGTCCGGGTGGACCGGGCCTGCGCTCGTCCAGGCGACTGTGGGCAGGTGCGCGAAGATCCCGGCGAGATTGAGTTCATTCGGGGCGACGAGCAGGTGTGAGAGGGCGTGGAGTCGCAGGTAGGCATCGGAAGTGCCCGCTGGTGCGGCATCCAGGTCGATCTCGGTGACGACGACCTCGACGGTCACCCCGCGGCGCTCGTCCGGGCCGGCGAACGCGGCGAGCTCACTCGTGTCGGCGTCGCCGGGGGCGCGACCAGCGGCCGGAGCCGGATACCAGGTGTCGAGCACCGTACCGTCCCCGCTCGTCGTGGCCAGACCGATACCCCATACCCACCGCGCGTCGCTCATGATTCCAGGCTATCGGCCCGTCGTTAGACTCGACGTCATGCCCCGGCTCGACCTCCGCTCCAGCGCCGTCGATCTGACGCGCACCATCTGCGACATCCCGAGCGTGTCCGACGATGAGACCGTCCTCGCCGACGCGATCTTCGAGGCCGTCTCCGCGCTGCCCCACCTCGAGGTGCACCGCGACGGCGACACGATCATCGCGCGGACCTCCCTCGGACGCGCGCAGCGTGTCGTGATCGCCGGGCACATCGACACCGTGCCGATCAACGGGAACGTCCCGACGCGCGACGTCGACGTCGACGGGCGCGCCCACCTGTGGGGGCGGGGCACCGTCGACATGAAGGCGGGCGTCGCGGTGCAGCTGAAGCTCGCGGCTGAACTCAGGGACCCTCGCGTCGACATCACCTGGATGTGGTACGACCACGAGGAGGTCGCCGCCGAACTCAACGGGCTGACGCGGCTCGCGGCATCCCGCCCCGACCTGTTCGAGGCCGACTTCGCCATCCTCGGCGAACCCTCGAACGGCGAGGTCGAAGGCGGCTGCAACGGCACGCTCCGCGCCGTCGTCCGCACTGCCGGCGTCCGGGCGCACAGCGCGCGTGCCTGGATCGGGGAGAACGCGATCCACAAGGCCGCGCCCATTCTCGGCCGCCTCGCGGAGTACCGACCCCTCGAGATCGAGGTCGACGGACTGCTCTACCGCGAAGGGCTCAACGCCGTTGCGATCCGCGGGGGGATCGCGGGCAACGTCATCCCCGACGCGTGCGAGGTCGACGTCAACTATCGATTCGCGCCCAGCAAGGATGCCGCGGCCGCCGCGGCGCACGTGCGCGACGTCTTCGCCGGGTTCGAGGTCGAGATCGTCGACCTCTCGGAGGGCGCCCGCCCGGGGCTCAACGCGCGGCTCGCGCAGGAGTTCGTCGCGGCGGTGGGTGCGCAGCCGAAGCCGAAGTACGGCTGGACCGACGTCGCCCGGTTCTCCGCCATGGGTGTGCCCGCCGTCAACTACGGCCCGGGCGACCCGTCGCTCGCGCATCACGACGAGGAGCGTGTGCCGCTCGCTCAGATCGAGGACGTCGAGCGGGGCCTGCGGGCATGGCTGAGCGGCGACTGAGGACCACCGCCTCCGTCGCCGGCACCGTCGCCGCCGTCTACGTCTCGGCTCGCCTGGTCACCACGCTCTTCTTCTGGATCGCAGCAGAGCTGTCGGGTCCGACCTCCCGCTTCGGGCCGGAGGCCACGATCTCCTCGCTCGCGATGGGATGGGATGCGCAGTGGTACTGGGTGATCGCCGACCGCGGATATCCGACCGACCTGCCCGTGGCGGACTCCGGTCAGGTCGCTGAGAACGCCTGGGCGTTCATGCCGCTGTATCCGTGGCTGGCGCGCGCCCTCGGAACGCTGCTGGGCGGGTACCCCGTCGGAGCCATCGCGCTCGCCGTGGCCGCGGGATACGCGGCATCCGTCGTCCTGTTCGTCCTGCTCCGCGATCGCCTGGGGGAGTCGGCGGCGCTGTGGGCTGTGGTCTTCTTCGCCAACGGGCCTCTGGCCGCGCTGTTCCAGATGGGTTACGCGGAGTCGCTCCTGCTGCTGTGGCTCCTCCTCGCCCTCTGGGCGCTCATGCGGCGACGGTTCGGCTGGCTGTATCCGCTCATCGTCGTCATGGGCTTCACTCGGCCCGGTGTGCTCGCCTTCGCGCTGCTGCTCGGGCTCTACGGCATTCATCGATGGTTCCGGCGTCGGCAGGACCCGTTGCCGACGTCGCATATCGTCCATGTCATCGCGCTCGGTGCGCTGGCCACCGTGGTCGGCTTCTCCTGGCAGGTGATCGCCGGTGTCGTCACGGGCGATCCGTCGGCCTACCTCGACACGGAGCTCGCCTGGCGGCGCAGCTGGGTCGGGTCGGACGCGCACTTCCTCCCCTTCGCCGGTTTCATCCAGGCAGCGGGGATCTGGTTCGGGATCTGGGGCATACCGCCGGTGTGGGGACCGATAATGCTCGTGCTGCTCGTCGCGGCGGCGGCGGTGCTCCTCGTTCGATCGCCGCAGGTGCGCCGGCTCGGGCCGGAGATCCGACTGTGGGGGATCAGCTACCTGGTCTACCTGCTGGCGGTCTTCTTCCCGCAGTCGAGCATCTTCCGACTCCTCCTGCCGATGACGCCCGTCGCGGCAGCCGTCGCAGTACCCCGTCCGCTGTGGTGGCGCGTCAGTGTCCTGGCGCTCTGCCTCGGGGGCCAGTGGCTCTGGATCCACGAGATGCTCGCCCTGGGGGACACGTTCTTCCGGATTCCGTGACGATAAGCGTCCGCTGAGAGGTGCGCGCGCCGAAGGCGTTCACCCCATTGGGTAGACTAATGGGGTAGGCCGAAGACGAAAGGGAGCCCCACAATGGCAGCCATGAAGCCGCGCACCGGAGACGGACCTATGGAGGCCGTCAAGGAGGGCCGTCTCATCATCGTGCGTGTTCCGCTCGAGGGGGGCGGTCGACTTGTCGTCTCGGTGAACGATGACGAAGCGAAAGAACTCCACAGCGTTCTCAGCGGGGTCGTCGGCGCCGCCTGACCCCGGTTCGATGCGAAAGGCCGGCCCTGCGGGGCCGGCCTTTCGTCGTCGGTGGGCGCGTTCCCGCGCGGTGGATTCAGCTGGGGTCGGCGACGGTCGTCAGCTGGAGCAGGCCCTCTCCGACGATCGAGAGCGCACCGAGGACTGCCGGCGATGCCTGGGTCTCCTGGATGAGGGAGCGGTACGCGCTCTCGATCGGCCCACGCTTGACGGGGTCCGCGACAGCCCCGCCGGCCAGCACCCGCGGCACCAGGACAGTGCCGCCGGCGCGCACGAGACGCAAACCGTGCTCGACGTACTCGATGGCCCCCTCGGGATCGGCGTCGATCAGCACGATGTCGTAGGACGCCTCGTTCATCCGGGGCAGGACATCGGCCGCGCGGCCGGTGATGAATCGGACTCGGGCGGCCGGAACGCGGGCATCCGTGAACGCCTGGCGCGCCACGGCGAGGTGCTCAGGTTCCTTGTCGATGGTGGTGAGCGTCGCGCGCGGCGATCCGTGGAGGAGCCAGAGCCCCGACACGCCGCCGCCCGTCCCGATCTCGACGATGTTGAGTGCGCGGCTGGCCGCGGCGATGACGGCGCACTGCGCGCCGACCTCGGGGCTGATCGGGTTCGCGCCGATTTCGAGGGCGTGGGCGCGCGCCCGCGCGATGGCATCGGTCTCGACCGTCGCCTCTGCAGCGAACCGGCGTACCGCCTCGTGGTCTCCCATGTCGTGAACCTCCACGCCCAGCCTAGGGGCGCGGCCACCGCTGAACCCCCAGGCGCACGGGTAACCTGGGAACCATGTCATTCGGGCTCGATCTGGAGAAGATCCTCCTCATTGGTCTGATCGCCGCCCTCCTGCTCGGACCTGAGCGTCTGCCCGGCTACGCCGCCTCGCTCGCCCGCCTTACCCGCCGAGTGCGGGAATGGCTCGACGGAGCACGCACTCGCGTCAAAGAGGAGATGGGCGACGACTTCGACGAGATCGAGTGGCGCAAGCTCGATCCGCGTCAGTACGATCCCCGACGCATCATCCGCGAGGCCCTCATCGAGGACGCACCGGTGAAGCCCGTGACAGCCACGCCCGTCGCAGCCACGAGTGTTGCCGTCGCGGAGCCGCCCGCCTCCGTCCCCTCCGGGGAGGACATCGTGGCAGGCGTGCCGTTCGACTCCGAAGCGACCTGATCCAGCGGTTCTCCCGCCCCGTGGATCACGCGCGCGAGACCGGGAGCGAACGTCCCGCCCATGAGCGCCGCGTCGATGCGATCGCGTGCGCGATCGTCGAGATCATCCGGGACGACTCGTCGTCGGGCGCGCCTACGACGACGGGGACCCCCGTGTCGCCCCCCTCGCGCAGTGCTCGGCTGAGCGGGACCGAGCCGAGGAGCGGCACCGTCTCGGTGTCCGACGAGAGCGCCGCGGCGACGGCGGTGCCGCCACCGCCTCCGAACAGGTCGAAAGCCGTGCCGTCCGGGAGCGTGAAGCCTGCCATGTTCTCGACGACGCCCAGGATCGACTGTCCCGTCTGGCGGGCGACCACGCCGCTGCGAACGGCCACGTCCGCGGCGGCGGCCTGGGGCGTCGTCACGACGACGACCTCGGCGTGCGGCAGCAGTTGACCGACCGAGATCGCGACGTCCCCGGTGCCGGGGGGCATGTCGATGAGCAGAACGTCCAGGTCGCCGAAGTGGACATCGGTCAGGAACTGCTGCACCGTGCGGTGGAGCATCGGTCCGCGCCACGCGACGGCGGGAGAGGCCTCCGGGGGGAGGAACATCCCGATGGAGATCGTCTTCACGCCGTACGCCACCGGCGGGAGCATGAGATCGTTCAGACGGGTCGGCTGGGGTGGGCGGCCGTCGTCGTCGGTCAGACCGAGGAGGCCGGGGATCGAGAACCCGTGGACGTCGGCGTCGATGAGTCCCACTGCGAGCCCCCGCATAGCGAGCGCGACCGCGAGATTCGCCGTGAGCGTGGACTTGCCGACGCCGCCCTTGCCGCTGGTGATCGCGATGACCCGCGTCAGGGAGTCGGCGGTGAAGGCCATCCGCCTGGTGCCCCGGATGCGCTCGACCAGAGCCGAACGCTCCGCGGGCGTCATGACGCCGACATCGACGGCGACTTCGCTGACTCCCGGGACGGATGCCGCGGCATCCCGCACGTCCTGTTCGATCCGATCGGCGGCCGGGCAGCCGACGATGGTCAGCGCGATGCCCACGCGGGCGACGGCATCCGACACGACGATGTCGCGGACCATGTCCAGTTCACCCAGAGGGCGGCGCAGTTCCGGATCGATGACCGCCGCCACGGCGCGGCGCACGTCATCCGCGACGACGGCGCTCACGAGGCGGCGGAGCCGTCGTCACGGCGCTCGACGTCACGCTCGGCGTCGCGCTCGTCGAGGCGCTCGAGCAGCGTCTTCAACTCGTGACGCAGCACGTCGCGACTGATCGCCTCGTTCTGCATGTCGGTGAGAGCCATGCGGAGGGCGACGACCTCGCGGGCGAGGTACTCCGTGTCGGCGAGGTTCCGCTCGGCGCGCTGACGGTCCTGTTCGATCTGCACGCGGTCGCGGTCGTCCTGCCGGTTCTGCGCGAGCAGGATGAGCGGAGCCGCGTACGACGCCTGCAGCGACAGCACCAGGGTGAGGGCGGTGTAGCCCAGTGCGGCGTCGTCGAAGCGCAGCGTCTCGGGACCGACGGTGTTCCAGCCGATCCAGGCCGCACAGAACAGGGTCAGGATGAGCAGGAACGCGGGCGTGCCCATGGCGCGGGCGATCCACTCGGTGAACCGACCGAACCGGTCACGAGAGGGCTGGGGCGTGCGCGTCAGGACGCTCGCCCGTCGTCCGCGGGGAGCTTCGAATCCGGACTTCGGGGCGCGGGCCATCATCGCCGCGCCTCCGGGATCTCCCGCGGCGCATCCTGGGAGCGCCAGTCGTCGGGCAGGAGGTAGTCGATGACGTCGTCGACCGTGACCGTGCCGACGAGGTGTCGCGCCTGATCGACCACGGGCAGTGAGACGAGGTTGTAGCTCGCCAGCAGGCGTGCGACCTCCGCGGCGCTGGCGGCCGTCGTGACGGGCTCGACCGTGTCGTCGATGATCGCACCGAGGCGCTCGTGGGGCGGGTAGCGCAGCATCCGCTGGAAGTGGACGACGCCGAGCAGCCGGCCCGTCGGCGTCTCGTAGGGCGGGAGCGTCACGAACACAGCGGCCGCGAGAGCCGGATGGAGCTCGTGACGACGAATCAGGGCGAGCGCCTCGGCGACCGTCGCGTCCGCGGACAGGACGATCGGCTCGCTCGTCATGAGGCCGCCGGCGGTGTCGGGGCCGTGTACGAGGAGGGCGCGGACGTCCTCGGCCTCTTCGGGCTCCATCAGGTCGAGAAGCTGGCCGGCGCGGGCGTCGGACAGCTGCCCGAGGACGTCGGCCGCGTCGTCGGGCTCCATGGCGTCGAGGACGTCGGCGGCGCGCTCGTCGCCCAGGGCCTCGAGGATGTGCACCTGGTCGTCCTCGGGCATCTCTTCGAGCGCGTCGGCGAGGCGGTCGTCGGGGAGCTCCTCCGCGACCTCGAGCAGCCGCTCCTCGGGCAGGTCGAGGAGCGTGTTGGCGAGATCTGCGGGCTTGAGCTCGGAATAGGACGCGACGAGCAGCTCGGCGGACTGCGTCTGACCCGCAGCCTGGTCCTCTCGCACGTCGTCCCATTGCGCGAAGGTCGTCGGTCCCTTGGCGAAGGGGGATGCACTCGTCTTGGGGCGACGCAGGAACAGCTGTCCGACGTGCCATTCACCGAGGCGATCGCGCTCGATGGCGACGTCCTCGATGACGGCCCGGCCGGAGCCGTCGGTCAGGTGCACGCTCCGGCCGATGAGCTCCGTCATGACCCGGACCTCACCGCCGCGCTGCTCGAAGCGGCGCACGTTGATGAGACCGGTCGTGATGACCTGACCGCTCGCGATCGAGGTCACCCGCCCGATCGAGAGGAAGACGTTGCGTCTGCCGGGGATCTCGACCACGAGACCGACCACCCGCGGAGGGTCGTCCTTGCGGTAGATCACGACCACGTCGCGGACCCGCCCGAGGCGGTCTCCCGACGGGTCGAAGACAGCGCACCCGGTCAGGCGCGCGACGAAGACCCGCTGCGTACTCACTCGACCAGCGTAGTCGGCGGATCCCTCGCGGTTCCTGCGCCCGCGCAAAGGCCGCCGTGCGAGACTGAGCGCATGAGCATGATGGGCGGGGCCCCGAAGGAGCACGGCGCGACGGTTGCCGAGTACACGGCGTACGAGGCGGCGCAGAAGGCCGTGTCGACCCTGATCGCGGCCGACGTCCCCGCGCAGGACATCGCGATCGTCGGACGCGGGCTGCGCTCGGTCGAGCGGGTCACCGGGCGCCTCGGCTACGCGACCGCCGCGCGCTCCGGCGCGATCAACGGCGTGCTGCTCGGCCTCCTCTTCGCCGCGATCTTCGTCCTCGGCAGCCCGGGCGCCGTTCTCCAGCTCTTCGTCGGCGTGATGCTCGTCGGCATCGCTCTCGGCATGCTGCTGAGCATCATCAGCTATTCGATCCTCCGACGCCGACGCGACTTCACCTCCGTGACCCAGGTGATCGCCGACCACTACGACGTCACCGTGCTGCCCCGGAGCATCGGGCGCGCGAAGCAGCTGCTCGGCGCACCCGCCGCGCCGTCGACGCCGCCCGCCCGGCCGATGGACCCAGCCGAGCCGCCTCGCTACGGCGAACGCGTCGCCCCGGGCGCACCCGTGCCGCCGGCGGGGGAGCGCGTCGACCCGGCCCCGACGCCGGCGGCAGGCGAGCGCGTCGACCCGTCGGATCCGCCGCGCTACGGCGAACGGGTCGATCCGGCTCCGGCGCCGCCCGCCCTCCCGCCGCAGGAAGAGGGCCGCCCCGCAGGTCCCGATCCGCAGCGATGATCCCGGTCACCCTGCCGACGGGTGGGGTCGAGCTCAGCGCCAGGGTCGATGACGCCGAAGAGCCCGCGGGCGTCATCGCCCTCGCCCACGGCGCGGGCGCAGGGCACGAGCACCCCTTCCTCGACGGCGTCGCACAGGCCTGGAGCGCCGCGGGATTCACGACGGTTCGGTTCGACTTCCCCTACCGGCAAGCCGGAAGACGGATGCCGGGTCCCGCGGCTCACGCCATCGAGACCTGGGCCGCCGTCGAGACCTACTGCCGAGGCCTGCGACCCGGCATCCCGTTCGTCGCGGCGGGAAAGTCCTACGGCGGCCGCATGGCGTCGATGGCGGCGGCGGAGCGGAGGATCGCCCCTGAGGCGCTCGTCTACCTCGGCTATCCGTTGCATCCGCCGGGGCGTCCCGAGAACGCCCGCACCGCGCACCTTCCGTCGGTGTCCGCTCCGCAGCTGTTCCTCGCGGGCACGAGAGACCCGTTCCTGCAGCCGCTCGTCGATCTCGAGGCCGCTGTCGCGTCCTGCCGGGTCGCGGACATCCGGTGGTTCGAGGGCGGCGGACACTCGTTCGAGGTAGCGGGTGAGAAGCGTCCCCCGGACGAGGTGGGGGCGGCCACGGCGCGCGTCGCCGTGCCGTGGCTCGCCGAGCGGCTTCAGCGTCCCGCTGCGTAGCCCTGCATGCCGCGAGGGTTCGCGGCAGCCCACAGGATGCCGGTGCCGCCGTCCCGTCCGACCGCGGACAGCCGCCCCAGCGACCAGTCCCCGACGGGCGTGACGTGGTGCCCTCGTCGGGCGAGTCCCGCCAGGACGTCCTCGCCGAGTCGGCCCTCGGCGGCGACGCCCGTCGGATCCCAGGTCCGCGGCCAGAACGAATCCACCATCGCCGACGTGTGCAGCGTCGGTGCGTCGATGGCCTGCTGCGCGGTGTACCCGCCCACGAGCATCCGGAGCAGCATCGGCAGTTGCCACTGATCCTGCTGGTCGCCTCCGGGCGTCCCGAGCGCGATCCGTGTGTCGCCGTCGTGGACGAGCGTGGGTGACAGCGTCGTGCGCGGCCGATGACCGGGACGCAGCGCCGCAGGCGAGGACTCGTCGAGCCAGCACATCTGCAGCCGAGTACCGAGGCAGAACCCCAACGACGGGATCGTGGGGGAGGACTGCAACCAGCCGCCCGACGGTGTGACCGAGACGATGTTGCCCCACCGGTCGACGACGTCGATGTGACAGGTGTCACCGCGGGTGTCACCTGTGCGGGCGACGGTGGGTTCACCGGTACCGACCGCCGCGCCGCCTTCTCGACGCAACGGCGGGTGCCAGGGGCGCGCGCCCGGCAGTGTCGCGGGACGCCACTGCGCCGACGCGTGGCCGCCGATCTCGGCCCTGCGCGCAGCGGCGACGGCGTCGGTGAGGAGTGCCGCGACATCCGCACCGTCGCCGAAGTAGGCATCGCGGTCTGCAAGGACGAGCTTGAGGACCTCGATGAGGGTATGCGCGCCCACCTCCGTCGAGGGGTCCAGACGCTCGTCGGGGAGGGGCTCGAGGACGTGCAGAGCCTCCAGGAGCGCGGGGCCCTGGGACCAGGCATCCGCTTTGAAGACCGTGCGGCCCCGGAACGTCACCGACAACGGCGCCTCGTAACGGGCGGGCGGGTCGACGAGGTCGGCGGGCGCGAGGACGGCGGCGTGATCGGTGCCGCTCGAATGGCGGTGAGGGCTGGCCAGGAAGTCGCAGGCATCGGCGAGGAGGCGTCGCCACTCGGCGCGCGCGGCGTCGATCCGCTCACGGCGCTCGTGACCGGACGTGCCGGCTGCCGCGAGGCGACGCAGCACGGCACCGTAGGCGGGGTTCCGGTGCAGTTCGCCGGGCCTCGGAGGCTCGCCGTTCGCGAGCCACAGGTGCGCAGACGACGGCCAGTGATCGCGGAACAGGTCGGCGACCCGATCGATCGTCGCAGCGGCGGAAGGGAGGAACGGATGCCCCTCCTCGGCGTACCCGATCGCGTAGGACACGACGTCGGCGACCGACCACGTGCCGTGGTCGCGCAGCAGGAGCAGCCAGGCGTCGACGGCGGCGGGAATCGCCGCCGCCAGCCCGCCGGCGCCCGGGACGAGATCGAGACCCTGTTGGACGAGGTGCGCGACCGTCGCCCCCGCCGGCGCCGCGCCCTGGCCCATGAGGACCGTCGGAGTCGCGTTATCCGCTGGTTGGAAGAGCCCGACGAGGTCGCCGCCGGGGCCGTTGAGGTGCGGCTCGACGATGTGCAGCACGAACCCGCCGGCGCAGGCCGCGTCGAACGCGTTGCCGCCGCGTTCGAGCACGGCCTGCGCGACGGCGGTCGCGGTGGCGTGGGTGGATGCCGCCATCCCGAAGGTCCCCGTCAGCTGGGGACGCGTCGTGAAGGCGGACGGCGGCGTGTAGCCCGTCGTCGTCATCGCGGGGTCTCAGGCCCGGGCGTGGGCGATCCAGGCCTCGATCTCGTCCGCCGTGCGGGGGATGCCGGCGGACAGGTTCACCGGGCCGTCCTCGGTCATGAGGATGTCGTCCTCGATGCGCACGCCGATCCCCCGGTACTCCTCGGGAACGGTCAGATCGTCGATCTGGAAGTAGAGTCCCGGCTCGATCGTGAACACCATCCCCGGCTCGAGCTCGCCGTCGTAGTACATCTCGCGACGGGCCTGCGCGCAATCGTGGACGTCGATGCCGAGGTGGTGGCTCGTGCCGTGCACCATGTATCGGCGGTGCTGCCCGCCGCGGTCGGCATCGAGTGCCTCCTGGGCGGTCACGGGGAGCAGGCCCCACTCGGCCGTGCGCGTCGCGATGACCTCCATCGCCGCTTCGTGGATGGTGCGGAACTTCACACCCGGTCGTGCCGCGGCGAAGGCCGCGTCGGCCGCCTCGCGAACCGTCTCGTAGATGCGCCGCTGGACGGCGGAGAAGGTACCCGACACCGGGAGGGTGCGGGTGATGTCCGCGGTGTAGAGGCTGTCGACCTCGACTCCGGCGTCGATCAGGACGAGATCTCCCGGTACGACCGCTCCGTCGTTGCGCGTCCAGTGCAGGTAGCAGGCGTGCGGCCCGGATGCCGCGATGGTGTCGTAGCCCTCGCCGTTGCCGTCGGTGCGCGCGCGAAGGTGGAACACCCCCTCGATGGCCCGCTCGCCGCGCGGCGTGTCGATGATGCGGGGGAGCTCGGCGACGATGTCGTCGAACCCTCTGCCGGTCGCCTCGACCGCGAGGCGCATCTGCGCGATCTCGTACGGGTCCTTCACGAGACGCATCTCGGACACGAATCGGGTGAGGTCGTCGTCGTCCTCGACGGTCCTGTCCTGATCGGATGCCTGGAAGGCGTCGACGTGCGCCGTCGGGATGCCGAGCTCTGCGGCGACCTCGTCGAGGGAGGGACGCGGGCCGATCCAGAACTCCCCGATCGCGGCATCCGCGTAGAACTCGGTCGTCGTCCGGTCGGCGCGTTCGCGCAGGTAGAGGGTGATCTCATGCCCGCCGTCGGTCGGATCGAAGACGAGGACGGAGTCGGGGACCGCGTCGGCACCCCACCCGGTGAGGTGGGAGAAGGCGGAGTGCGCCCGGAACGGGTAGTCGGTGTCGTTCGAGCGCTGCTTGTAGGAACCGGCGGGGACGACCAGCCTCGAGCCGGGGAAGGCAGCGGAGAGAGCGGCTCGGCGTGCGGCCGCGTAGGGGGCTTCCGGCCGCGGCGAGGGTCGCGACGAGGGTCGCTCGGCCCAGCCTGTGGAGATCGAGTCCAGGAAGCCGGTGGGGAAGGGCTGCTTGCGGTTGGTGGTCGCTGCAGCCGCAGTCTCGGGGGTCTCCGTTGCGATGGTGTCGCGCTCATCGGTGGTCATCGTCCCAGTCTCGCACCCACCGCCTGTGACGTCAGCCCACCGGCTCCAACTGCACGATGACGGGGCGGTGGTCGCTGCCCGACCCGTCTAGCGAGGTCACGACGACGGATCCCGTCGCACGCCAGGCGTCCGTCGCCATGACATGGTCGATCGGGGTGCCCAGCAGTGCCGGCCAGCCTGTGTCCCACGTGCCGACGGCGCCGTTGCCCGTGACGGAGGCGGCATCGTGGCAGCGACCGAGGGTTCCCCCGTCGGTGCCGAGACGGCTCATGTGGTCGATGGTGGCGTTGAAGTCCCCGGCGAGGATGACGTCGGTGCTCGCGCACTGATCCGCGACCCACCGGAGGTCGCTGCGCCAGTGATCCATGTCGTTCGGCCGCGGCGCGACGGCGTGCACGGCGACGATCGTCGGCCCCTTCCCGTCGACCGGCATCGCGACCACGCTGGGGACGATCGATGTGTTGCGTGTTCCCGCCGAATCCGATGTCACGACGGCGTAGTCGCCGAGATCGGGAGAGATGAGGAGCGTCGTATAGGTGGCATCCCACCCCTGGTAGTTCTCCTCGTGCACCCACATCGGGTTCCCGCGCTCGCGCATGGCGACCGCGATCGCCGTACCGGTCTTCTCGGTCGTCTCGGGAAGTGCGACGACGTCGACGTCCATCGCGATCGCCGTCTGCACGATCGCGTCGACGTCGGTCGCCTCGCCGGCAGTGTTCCACGTCATCACCCGGATGCTGTCGGCGGTCGGTTCGGGCAGTCCCGACGTCCCGAGACCGCGGAAGGCCAGGATGCCGACGTTCGCCGCGCAGGCGAGGATGCCGATCATCGCCAGGCCGGCACCGAAACCACGTGTCCGGCGTCCGAGACAGACGAGCAGGCCCAGAAGGGCGAGGACGGCGAACCCGACCGCGACCAGGGGGCGGAGGGAGACGAGTTGCGCGATCGGGAACGTCTGCTCGAGGCGGAAGAACTGGGGCCATGTGAGGATCGCGGCACCGATGGCGGCGGCGATCGTGAAGAGGATCCCCGTCAGTCGCAGCACACCACGACACTAGGCGGGGAGGCTGGGGAGTTTCTGCGCGCGGTACGCTCGTGAGCATGTCCGCCGGGTCGCACGATTCCTCTGGCCCGCACGGGCCGGGCGATCTGCATCTGCACTCGGACCACTCCGACGGGACCGAGCCGCCCTCGGCCGTCATGGCGGCGGCGCACCGCCACGGCATCCGCACCGCCGCACTCACCGATCACGACACGACGTCGGGATGGGCCGAGGCCGCCGAGTCGGCGGTGTCCCTCGGGATGTCCTTCCTTCCGGGCATGGAGCTCTCCGCACGTCACGAGTGGCGGAGCGTGCACGTGCTCGCGTACCTCATCGATCCCGAAGATGCAGCCCTGCGCGCGCTGACCGACCGCATCCGCGAATCCCGGCTGACGCGTGCGCGCACCATGGCGGACCGGATCGGGCGCGACTACGACCTGACCTGGGAGGACATCGAGGAGCAGACCGCCGACGGCGCGACCGTCGGACGCCCGCACATCGCCGATGCGCTCGTCGCGCGCGGGCACGTCCGCGATCGCGGGGAGGCGTTCGGCGGCATCCTGTCACCGGCGAGCGAGTACTACGTCGCCCTGTACGCCCCGGACCCCGTGACCGCCGTCGCCGCCGTCGCGGGGGCGGGCGGTGTGCCCGTGATCGCGCACCCGGCGGGTCGTGCGGGGCTGCTCCCGAACCGCATCGTCCGAGGCATGCTCGAGGCGGGGCTCGCGGGCTTCGAACTGGGGCACCGCGAGAACGTCGAGCCCGCGCTGGGAGAGCTGCGCCGACTCGTCGCCGACCGGAATCTCATCGCCACCGGGTCCAGCGATTACCACGGCCGCGGCAAGCCGAACGTCCCCGGCGAGAACACCACCTCCGAGCAGGCGATCACTCGGATCCTCTCCCTCGGGACGGGGAGCTCGCTCGTCACACCCTGACGGGCGCGGGCTCAGGCGCCGGCCGCGGGAGTGCCGGAACCCGACCCGCCACGACGGCGCCGACGGCGACGCGCCGGAGCGGGCTTGCCGTCGTGGTGCTCCTTGCCGGCGCCGTCGTGCGTGCCCGCACCGTCCACGGCGCGGTCGGCGCCCGCTGACGATGCGGGGGCGGAACCGGATGCCGCCGCGTCGCCGTCCGCGGCGAACGTCGCACCGACCTTGGCCTCGCCACCGCCTGACCGACGACGGCGACGGCGGCGGGTTCCTGCTTCGGGCTGGTCCGCCGCGGCGTCGGCGGCACGTGCGGGAGCCGAGGACCCGCGCGCCGGAGCCGCCTTAGGCGCGGTGGCGATGCGTCCCTTGGTGCCGGCGGGGATGTCGAGGTCCGTGTAGAGGTGCGGGCTCGAGGAGTACGTCTCGACGGGCTCCGGCTGACCGAAGTCGAGGGCACGGTTGATCAGGGCCCACTTGTGCAGGTCGTCCCAGTCGACGAAGGTCACCGCGATGCCGGTCTTGCCGGCACGGCCGGTGCGGCCGGCGCGGTGCAGGTAGGTCTGCTCGTCGTCGGGGATCGTGTGGTTGATGACGTGGGTCACATCGTCCACGTCGATGCCGCGGGCGGCGACGTCGGTCGCGATGAGCACGTCGCGCTTGCCGGCCTTGAACGCGGCCATCGAGCGCTCTCGCGCTTCCTGGCTCATGTCGCCGTGGACGGCGCCCGCGCTGAAGCCCCGGTCGCCCAGCTCGTCGACCAGGCGCTGCGCGGCGCGCTTGGTGCGCGTGAAGATGACGGTCTTGCCTCGTCCTTCAGCCTGCAGGATGCGCGCGATGACCTCGTCCTTGTCGAGCGAGTGCGCGCGGTACACGACGTGCTTGATGTTGGCCTGCGTGAGCCCCTCGTCCGGGTCGCTCGCGCGGATGTGGATGGGGTTCGACATGAACCGGCGCGCGAGGGCGACGATCGGGCCGGGCATCGTCGCCGAGTAGAGCATCGTGTGACGAACGGGCGCGACCTTCTGGAAGATCTTCTCGATGTCGGGGAGGAAGCCGAGGTCGAGCATCTTGTCGGCCTCGTCGAGGACGACCTCGGTCGCGTGGGAGAGATCGAGCAGACGCTGGTTGTTGAGGTCGATGAGGCGACCCGGGGTGCCGACGACGATCTGCGCGCCGGCCTTGAGCTGATCGATCTGACCCTCGTAAGCCTTGCCGCCGTAGATGGCGACGACGCTGGTGGCGCGCCCCGAGGTCAGCATGTCCATGTCCTCGTAGACCTGGACGGCCAGCTCGCGCGTCGGCACGACGATCAACGCCTTGACGCCGGGCTCCGGGTTCAGGCCGAGGCGCTGGACGACGGGGATGCCGAAGCCGAAGGTCTTGCCGGTACCGGTCTTCGCCTGGCCGATGATGTCCTGGCCGGGAAGGCCGAGGGGGATGGTCTGCTCCTGGATGGGGAAGGTGTCGACGATGCCCTTGGCGGCGAGGACGTCGACGATGTCCTGATCGACGCCGAGCTCTGCGAACGTGGTCATGCTTTTCCGTGCCTGTCTGGCGGTGAGATGCCGCCGTGATGTGGGTCCACGCCCTTCACTCAGCCCCAGGCGCGGGGTCCCGATCCGACGCCGGGACAGATCCACCCTACCGGAGGGGGGCCTCTCGCCCCGTAGGCTGAGCGTGTGGTGAGGTGGTTCTGGCAGCGACGGCGCCCCCCCGGGCGCATCCTGCGATTGCGTTCCCGCGATGAGGCGAGCGACGTTCGTCGTGTCGACTTCCAGCAGCTCGCCCCGGACGTGGCTACCTACCTCGGGCAGGCCGCCTACCTCCAACTCGGGTACGCCGAGACTCTCAGCGCGGTCATCGAGCGGAGTCCTGAGCTCGCGCACAAGGAGTCGCTCTCGCGAGCCACCGGCGCGGCGTTGTCGAAGCACCAGGCGCTGGTCGAGCTCATCCGCGATCGGGGAGACGACCCTCTCGAGCTGATGCTGCCCTTCCGCGAGCCGCTCGACGCCTTCCGGCAGGCGACGCACGGGGCGCGTCCGCTCGAGACGATGCTCACCGTGCACGTCACCGCGGGGTTGCTCGACGATTTCTACCTGTCCCTCTCGGGAAGCTACGGCGAGACCGGTCGACGTGCGGCTGCGATCCTCCGAGCGGATGCCGACCGCTCCGCGCTGGTCGCGATCATCTCCGACGCCATCTCGGTCGACAACGAACTGCGCTCGCTCTTGAGCCTCTGGGGCCGGCGCCTCGTGGGGGACACTCTGCTCGTGGCGAGGGGTGCGCTTCGTCCGAGCGCGACGGATCGGCCCGGCGCGCTCGACCGGGACGACGAGAAGCAGGTCGAGCCGGTGTTCACTCAGCTCCTGGGCGCCCACTCGCGCCGGATGACCGGGATCGGCCTCGACGCCTGAGCCGGGCGATCAGGCGATGCCGAGGTCGCGCTGCGTACGCGCGTCGCGGGAGGCGCGTGTGCGCGAGAGGACGAGCAGTGCGATCGGGGTCACGACGACGGGCGCCGCGATGCTCGCCAACCAGATCCAGCCGCCGTCAGGACCGGCGCCGGCCCAGGTGAGCGCCGTCCACGTCGCCGCCCCGACGAGTGCCCCGAGGATCGGTCCGACCGACACGCCGCGCAGCGAGCGGAGCGGAAGCGCGAAATGAGCGGACGCGCCGGCGATCGCTCCGAAGACGAGCGCCAGGACGACGAGCATGTCAGGCGACGAAGCCCACGCGGCGGGACTGGTCGGTGCCCACCTCGACGAAGGTGATGCCCGCGGTGGGGATGAGGTAGGTCGCGCCCTTCGAGTCGGCGAGGGTCACGTAGTTCGCGCCGCTGTCGAGTGCAGCGCTGACCGTCTGCTTCACAGCCTCGGCGGTCTCGTTCGAATCGAAGCCGAGCTCGCGCGAGTTGGCGATGCCGATGCGGATCTCCACGGTGATGCCTGCCTTTCCCGGCCCGGGTCTCCGGGCGCGTCTCGAGCCTACGACACCCGTCGGACCCGGGATGCGGTGGACTGCTCGCTGTCGGCGAACGGCTCGGGTCCGCACTCCCGGGGCGCCGTGACGCGGGTGTCCGCCGTCCCGGTTAGCGTGGATCGCATGCCCGCTGTGTCTCCACTGTCCGACCCGGCGCAGGACGTGGTGATCGCGCTTCCCGACGCGGTCTCCGGCGTCGTCATCGGCGCGCCGGGTACGGGGAAGACGGCGACCCTCGTGGGCCGCGTCGTCGCCCTCGTCCACCGGGGGATGGCGCCGGAGCAGCTGCTCGTGCTGACCCCCACCCGCGCCGCCGCCACCGCGCTGCGCGATGAGCTCGCCGTTGCTGTCGGCGTCGCCACCAGCGGTCCGCTCGCCCGATCGGTGGCGGCCTTCGCCTATCAGGTGGTGCGTGCTCACGCCGTCCATCGAGGCGACGAACCCCCGCAGCTTCTGACCGGCCCGGATGAGGACCGCATCATCGCGGATCTGCTCGCCGGTGACGCGGACGACGAGCAGGACGCGCCGTCCCGGTGGCCCGAGTCGCTGCCCGCCGACATCCGTTCCACGTCCGGTTTTCGAGCCGAGATCCGTGCCTTCCTGGCCGAGATGACGACGCTGGGCATCGAACCCGATCGGCTCATGGCGCGGGCGACCGCGACGGACCGGCCCGCGTGGGCGTCGCTCGCATCGTTCGCGCGGGAGTACCGCGCGGTCCGGGCCCGCATGCGCGGTGCCCATCGCGACGCCGCGGGACTCGTGCGAGAGGCGGTCGGACTTCTCCGTGACGCTCCCGCCGGCTCGCCCGCGCTGGGCGCGGTGTCGGGCCTGCGGGCCATCCTGGTCGACGATGCGCAAGAGCTCACGCTCGGCGGAGTCGAGCTGCTCGAGGCGTGCCGCGCGCGGGGCATCGCCGTTCTCGCCTTCGGCGACCCCGACGTCGGGTCGGGGTCGTTCCGCGGCGCCCATCCCGAGAACTTCGCCCGGCTCGCCACGACGACGCACGTCCTCGACCGGGTCCACCGGGGCACGGCGGCGCTGCGCGATCTCACGGCGCAGGTGACGTCGCGGATCGGCGCGGCGGGGCTCGTCGCGCACCGGCATCCCCCTGTCGGTGTCGATCCCGACGAGAGCGTCCGTGCCTACACGCTGCGATCGGGAGCCGAGGAGTTCGATGTGATCGCCCGGTTCCTGCGAGAACGCCACGTCCACGACGGCGTCCGCTGGGAGGACTGCGCGGTGATCGCACACGACTCGCGCCAGGTGACGGCGCTCGAGGCGGAGCTGTCGGCCCGCGACGTCCCGACGGCGGCCGTCGGTCCCGCGCGCGCCCTCGCCGAGACGGGCATCGTCAGAGACCTCCTGCGCACCGTCGACCTGGCGGCCATCCCGGAGCGGGACCGCACCGACGACGACGTGCTCGACGCCCTGGTGGGCGGCGGACTCGATCCGGTCGAGCTGCGTCGCCTCCGCGCGGCCCTCCGACACGCAGAACTGCGAAGCGGTGGTGAGCGCACCGCTCGCGACCTCCTGGCGTCCGGCATGCGGCATCCGATCGAGTTCGACGTGGTGGACACCCCCGAGGCGCGCCGGGCCGCTCGCGTCGCGCGCACCCTCGGCGACCTGGGAGATCAGTTGCGCGGCGGATCGACCGCTCACGAGCTCCTGTGGACCGTCTGGGAGCAACGAGGGCTCGAACGCCAGCTGCGTTCCCTCGCCGACGGTCAGGGGTCGCTCGCCGACGGGGCCCGTCGAGACCTCGACGCCGTCGTCGCCCTCTTCGAGGCGGCCAAGCGCCACGGGGAGCGGGAGGACGGGACGGCCCCGATCGACTATCTGCGCGCCCTGTTGCACTCGGAGGTTGCCGAGGACCGGCTGCGGACCGGGACGATGACCAGCGGCGTTCAGATATCCACCCCGGCGGCCGCGCTCGGCCTCGAGTTCGACACCGTGATCATCGCGGGGGTGCAGGACGGAGTGTGGCCGAACCTCCGATTGCGCGGGAGCCTCCTCGAGACCGCGCGTCTGGCCGAGGAGGACACCGACCTCGACACGGCTGACCGTCGTCGAGCGGTCCTGCACGACGAGCTCCGACTCTTCGCCCGTGCCGTCTCGCGCGCCCGCTCACAGCTGATGGTGACGGCGGTGGACGATGACGACGCGGGCCCGAGCGTCCTGTTCGAGCTGCTGCCCCCGGCCATGCCGGCACCGCGGTCCGCGGAGCACCCGCTGACGCTGCGCGGTCTCGTGGCGTCACACCGTCGCACACTCACGGACCCGCGAACCGCGGAGCCGGCCCGAACGGATGCCGCGGGCCAGCTCGCGCTCCTGGCGGCGGCCGGGGTTCCCGGCGCCGATCCGACGCAGTGGTACGGGCTGGCCGAGCCGACCTCGACGGCACCCATCCGAGATCTCGACGCCGCGCCGCTGCGCATCTCGCCCTCCCGCATCCACGCTCTCGAACAGTGTCAGCTCGACTGGGTCATCGGCGACCTCGGCGGCGACTCCGGAACGGCCGTCGCGGGCCTCGGTACGCTCCTGCACGCCGCTCTGGAGCGGGCCGACGGGGCAGACGTGGACGCACTGTGGGCGTTCGTCGAGGACGGGTGGTCGCAGCTCGAGTTCGATGCGGCCTGGATCGATGAGGCCGAACGCCGTCGCGCCCGTGACCTCGTCGAGAGGCTGGCGGCCTATCTCCGCGACACCGAACGGGAGGGGACCACCCTCGTGGGTGCGGAGCCGCACTTCGAGGTCGCGCTGCCCGTGCCGGATGCCGCGCACCCGGCGATCCTCTCGGGCTACATCGACCGCGTGGAGCGCACGCGGGACGGCCGCGTCGTCATCGTGGATCTGAAGACGGGGCGATACGAAGCGACGGGGGACAAGGCCGCCGCGGAGAACCCGCAACTGGCTGCGTATCAATTGGCCTTCGAGCGCGGAGCGATCCCCGAGGCGGCCGGAGCCGAGGCGGGCGGCGCGAAGCTCCTCGTCCTCAAGGGGACGCGTCACGCGCCCTACGCCCAGCCCCGGCAGGCACCGTTCGACGATGAGACGCGCGCCGCGTTCCTCTCCCGTGTCGACGAGGCGGTGCGCGTCATGCGCAGCACCTCGTTCGTCGCGCCGTTCGAGGAGCACTGCCGTGACGACCACACCCGCGGGCTCTGCCGCATCCACACGATCGGCCCGGTGAGTTCCGCGTGAGCGCTCCCTTCGTCAGTCCCGAAGCCGTCGCGGCGGCGCTCGGTCAGTTCCCGCCGACGGCCGAGCAATCGGCGGTCATCTCGGCGCCACTGTCTCCGGCGCTCGTCGTCGCGGGTGCCGGGAGCGGCAAGACCGAGACGATGGCCGGCCGCGTCGTGTGGCTCGTCGCCAACGGACTCGTCCGCCGGGATGAGGTGCTCGGGCTCACCTTCACCCGCAAGGCCGCGGGCGAGCTGGGGGAGCGCATCGGGTCTCGCCTTCGTCGCCTGGCGGAGTTCGAGCGGCGCGGGCTGCTCCCGCAGCTCGAGCGACTGCACGCCGAGGGCCGTCTCGTCGTCTTCGGCGAGCTCGAGCGGGCGGGTGCGCCCGAGGGCGCACGTCGCGCGGCGCTCGATGCGCTGGCTCCCGAGCCCTCCGCCCCGGATTCGGGCGACTCACTTCTCGAGCGGCCGGTCGTCTCGACCTACAACAGCTTCGCCGACGCCATCGTGCGCGAGAACGCGGTCCGGATCGGCCGTGACGCCGAGGCCGTGGTCCTCAGCGAGTCGGCGGCATGGCTTCTCATGCGTCAGGTGGTGCTGTCCTCCGATGACCCGCACCTTCCCGACCGCCCCGAGCGCCCGTCGACCATCATCGATGCCGCCCTCCGGATCGCGCGCGACAGCGTCGACAACCTCGTCGACCTCGCCGACCTCGATGCGTTCGCACGCGGGTTCCAGGACGTCCTCGAGAGACCGAGCGAGCGAGCGGGCACGACCGTGTACGCGGACGTCCGCGCGGCGGCAGAGAAGGTCTCGGGGCTCACGGTCCTGACCTCCCTCGCACGCATCTATGACGCCGAGAAGCGTCGGCGCGGGCTGATCGACTTCTCCGATCAGGTAGCCGGCGCTCTGCAGGTCGTCCGTGCGCACCCGTCGGTCGCCGACGATCTCCGGCAGCGCTACCGGGTCGTCCTGCTGGACGAGTACCAGGACACCTCCGTCGTGCAGACGGATCTGCTCGCGACCCTGTTCCGGGAAACGGCCGTGATGGCCGTCGGCGACCCGCATCAGTCGATCTACGGCTGGCGTGGCGCCAGCGCGGGCAACCTCGGCGACTTCTCGCGGTCCTTCGATCCGGATGCCGGGGCTCGCACGTACTCGCTGCTCACGAGCTGGCGCAATGGCGTCGACGTGCTCCGCGCGGCGGGAGCCGTGCTCGCGCCGCTCGACGCACCGGTCGAGGTCGGTGCTCTCCGTCCGCGACCGGGAGCGCCCGCCGGCCGCGTCGACATCGCCGTGGAGGACGATGTCGATGCGGAGGCCGATGCGGTGGCCGAGTGGTTCCGCAGCGTCCGTGCTGATCGGCGACGCGTCGGCCGTCCGACGACCGCCGCCGTGCTCGTGCGCAGCAAGAAGCACATGGTCCGGTTCGCCGATGCGCTGGGCAGGCGGGGCATCCCTCATCGCATCCTCGGTCTGGGCGGGTTGCTCTCGACGCCGGAGGTCGTCGACGTGGTCGCTGCGTTGCGTGTGATCAGCGACCCTCGCGCGGGATCCGCCCTCATCAGACTGCTGGCGGGACCGAGATGGTCGATCGGGCTCGCCGACCTGCGGGAGCTCGCCCAGGTGGCGGCGCGCCTGGTCCGACACGACACGGCGTTGCAGCCCTTGCCGCCCGAGCTCGCCGAGACGATCCGCTCGTCGGCGGGAGATGAGGGCGGTTCGCTCGTCGCGGCGCTCGATTTCGTGTCGCGGCAGAAGCCGGACCACGGTTGGCTGAGCGGGTTCACCCCGGCGGCGCGGGGGCGGCTGAGGGAGGCCGGCGCCGTGTTCGCCGGACTGCGCCGGGCTGCGGGTCTGCCGATCCCGGAACTGGTCCGGCTCGTCGAGGCGGAACTGCGGCTGGACATCGAGCTCGCCGCGAACGAGTCGCGCGGCCCGGCCCGGACGGCATCCGATCAGCTCCGTGCCTTCATCGACGAACTGCACGGCTTCCTGCAGACGGATGAGCGGGGTTCGCTGGCGAGTCTGCTCGCGTGGCTCGACCGGGCGGAGCGGGTCGACGAGTTCGCGCCGCGCACGGAGCCTCCCGAGGACGACGTCGTCCAGCTTCTGACGATCCACGGCTCGAAGGGCCTCGAGTGGGACGCGGTCGCCGTCGTCCGCGGCGTGGAGGAGGAGCTGCCCGCTCGGCTGCAGGACGGAAAGGGCTGGCTGGCCTTCGGCGTGCTGCCCTACTCCTTCCGTGGAGACAGGGAGTGGTTGCCCGATCTGAGATGGCGCGCGCACGACGCGCCCAGTCAGCAGGATCTGAAGGCGGCCCTCGGGTCCTTCACCGACGGCATCCGCGAACGCCACCTGGCCGAGGAGCGCCGTCTCGCCTACGTCGCCGTCACCCGGGCGCGAGAGCACCTGCTGCTCTCGGCGTCGCCGTGGGCAGGGACCAAGAAGCCGCGCGCGCTGAGTCGATTCCTCACCGAGGTCGCGACAGAGCTCGAGATCCCGCTCCCCGAGACCGATACGACCGAGAACCCCTACGACGGGGCGCGCGCCACGCTCGAGTGGCCCCTCGACCCGTTGGGCGCGCGTGCGGGGAGGGTTCGAGATGCCGCCGTCCGCGTGCAGGAGGCGATGACCTCCGCATCGGCAGTGCCGAGTCGTGACCTCGAGCTGCTCCTCGCCGAACGGACCGCGCGCGCGGCCGGTGCGGAGCGGGTCGCTCCCGCCCGCATCCCCGCATCGCGGTTCAAGGACTTCGTCGCCGACTACGACGCCGCAGCGACCGCCGTCGCCCGACCGCTCCCGGAGCGGCCCTATCGGCAGACGCGGCTCGGGACCCTGTTCCATTCGTGGGTCGAGCAGCGGTCGGGCCTCGTGGGAAGGTCTCGGTCCAGCGACGACGTGCTGTGGGACGACGACGAGGATGCCGGATCGATGTCGGCCGCCGATGCCGACGCCCTCGACCGCTTGCGGGAAGCCTTCCTGGCGTCCGAATGGGGACCGCTGCAGCCGATCGAGGTGGAGACCGAGATCGACTTCGTCGACCCCGACGCCCTCGGCGACGGACGCCCGCACATCGTCATCTGCAAGCTCGACGCCGTCTACCGGCGCGGAGACCGCATCGAGATCGTCGACTGGAAGACGGGCCGCCCGCCGCGCACGGCCTCCGAGCGAACCGAGCGGATGCTGCAGCTAGAGCTCTACCGCAAGGCGTACCACGCCAAACACGCGGTGCCGCTGGAGATGATCGACGTCGCGCTCTTCTACGTGGCCGACGGTCTCGTCCTGCGGGGATGATCCGACGCGGAGCCGGTCCTGTCGGGTGTCAGGCGGTTCCCGTCCAGCGGCGGAGCGCATTCTTCGCGGCGTCGTCGGGATCCCGATCCTCGGCTGCCGGTGCCTCATCGGTGCCGGGCCAGTCGCTGAACTCGATGGGCTCGGTCTCCAGGTCGGTTCGGGATGTCGCCGGTTCCGGGGCGTCGTCCTCGTAGCCGTCGAGCATTCCGGGATCGTAGGCGTCGGTCTGCATCGACGTGTCCACCGACTCCGTGGTCGCGGCGGGAACACGCCCGAGCGCTGCGATCGCATCGTCGATGCTGACCGTGCCGGAGCCGATCGGCGGCTCGTCGCGGACACTCTCATCGAGGGAGGTGAGAAGCGCCACGGCATCCGTCGTCACCGACTCGGACCCGGATTCGTGCCCGTGCACGAGCCACTTGGCGAACTCGAGCTCGGCGTGCAGGCGGGCACGCTCGGCGATCATCGTGTCGGGGGAGCGTCCGGCGGCCCCGGCGTACGCGGCGACGACGTCGGCGGCGGCGTCGGGAGCGCTGGCGATCCAGCGGAGGTCCTCGGCGGGGTCGCCGACGCTCAGCCCGCCCCAGCTCAACAGACCGTCGACGATCGGCACGCCGTCGACGTCGACCACGGTGAACGCCGACGGGTCGATGCCGCCCAGGGTGACCGTGGGCTCGACGTTCCAGAGCCCGTCGAGCGCGATGGCACGGCTCCAGCGGCGCAGCAGCCCGAACGGCAGGCGCCCCGTCGCCTCGGCGCGGTCGAGCAGGCGTTCAGTGTCGGAGCGCACCTGGGCGGCGCTGCGGGAGGGAAGTCCTGCGCTGTGAACGATGGAGGTCGGCAGATCGTGGATGCCGGCGATCGCCGTCGCGATCGCCGTTGCCACCCCGCGACCCGGCGGGATGTGCGCGGCGTCGACGCGGTATCCGCTCAGGTGCGTCTCGACCTGAGCGGTGCGGCCGTCGATGCGCGCGCGGCCGAGGATCTCGGGAGCGCGGAACGGCAGCATGGCGCGGACGCCGGGAGTCAGTGCGGCAAGAGCGGCGGCCTCGCGCGACGCGTCGGCGTCGGCCTCGTCGCTCTCGGGGACGCGGACGACCAGACGTGTGCCGTCGTCGAGGTGCACGAGTGCACTGTCGTAGCGCCCGGCGGCGTCCTCGCTGAGTCGTCCGACCGCGGTGATGCTCGTGCGCACGCCCGACGCCTGCGAGAGGGCCGCCGTCGCCGCCGCGGCTAGAGTGAGAGGAGAGCGTGCCATGCCCCCAGGTTAGGCGGGGCCCGCCGCCGCGTATTCGCGCCACGCCCGCAAGAGAGGTCCTCGATGACGACGAAGGACGTCCCGCCGCCACTGGCTCGAGCGGTCATCGACCGCGCAGCCGAAGAGCGGCTCGACGAAGGTCTGCTCACCCGCATTCGAGAGGATGCCGACACGCGGGTGCTGCTGCTGCACGGCGACCGCGCCCCGCTCGACGAGACGTCGGCGCTCCGTTGGCTCGCCCCCGATGTCGTGCCGGCGGACGCTGTCTGGGCGTTCCTCGGGCGCGACGCCGCGCACCGCGCCGTCGCGCTGGCGGCGCTGCCCGCGTCGGCCGCCGAACCCGCGGTCGACGCCCGGGACTGGGGCAGCCTGCGTGTCATCGGGGGAGATCTCGATCCCGATGAGGCCGGACGCGTCGTGCAGGGCCTCAGTCTCGGTCGATGGCTGCTGGACGCCCCGTTCTGTCCGACCTGCGGAGGGGCGACGGAGATCCAGCAGGCGGGCTGGTCCCGGCGTTGCCTGGTCTGCGGGCGACAGCACTTCCCCCGGACGGACCCCGCCGTCATCGTGGCCGTCGCGAGCGCCGACGGCGAGCGTCTGCTGCTCGGGCGTAACGCCGCGTGGGGGGACATCCCGGTGTATTCGACCTTCGCCGGCTTCGTCGAGGCGGGGGAGTCCCTCGAGACGACGGTCGAGCGGGAGGTCGCCGAGGAGGCCGGTGTGCGCCTGGACCGGATCGTCTACCGCGGCTCCCAGCCCTGGCCCTATCCGCGCTCGCTCATGCTCGGTTTCACCGCGTACGCCGTCGCCGACGACGAGGCCCGTCCGGACGGGGAGGAGATCCTGGATGTCCGTTGGTTCACGCGCGCCGAGATCCGCGAAGCCCTCGAGGGACGCGGCGACGTCCGGCTTCCGGGGCCTGCGTCCATCGCGCGGAGCCTGATCATCCGGTGGGTGGGGGAGTGAGCTCGGACCCCCTCGCCGATCTGGACGACCGGCAGCGTGAGGCTGCGAGCACCCTCCGGGGCCAGGTGTGCGTGCTCGCGGGTGCGGGGACCGGGAAGACCCGTGTCATCACGCACCGGATCGCCCACGGTGTCGACACGGGCGCCTACTCGCCGCAGCGCGTGATGGCCGTCACGTTCACGACGAAGGCGGCGGGGGAGCTCCGGGGCCGCCTCCGGGCTCTCGGGGTGGAGGGCGTCGCGGCGCGCACGTTCCACGCGGCGGCGCTCGCGCAGCTGAACTTCTTCTGGCCCCAGGTCGCCGGAGACACCGCGCCCGCGATCGTCGACAGCAAGGTGCGGCTCCTCGCCCACGCCGCGGACGGCATCGGGCTCCGGCTGGATGCGTCGACCCTCCGCGACGTCGCCTCGCAGATCGAGTGGCGCAAGGTCACGATGCGGTCGATCGAGGACTACGCGCACGCGCGGCCCAGTGGCATCCCGGGCCTCTCGATCGATCCCCTCGTCGGACTGCAGCGCGCGTACGAGAAGCTGAAGGACGAGCGGCGTCAACTCGACTTCGAGGACGTCCTGCTCGCCTGCGCGGGCATGATCGAATCCGAGCCCCGCGTCGCGACCGCGGTGCACGAGCAGTACCGCCACTTCACCGTGGACGAGTATCAGGACGTGTCGCCGGTGCAGCACCGCCTGCTCGAACTGTGGCTCGGCGATCGAAAAGACCTGTGCGTCGTCGGCGACGCGAGCCAGACCATTTACTCGTTCGCAGGGGCCGACCCGCGGTACCTGCTCGACTTCTCTGAGCGCGACGACGACGTCACAGTCGTCCGCCTGGAACGGAACTACCGATCGGATGCCGCGGTCCTGGCCGTCGCGAACGAGCTCATGCGCGGGCGGCCCGGTGCCCTCCAGCTCGTCACGGCCGCCCCGGCAGGTCCCGCCCCCGAGGTGACATCCTACGATGACGACGCCGCGGAGGCGGACGGCATCGCCGACCGCATCGAGGCGCAGCTGAAGGCCGGCATAGACCCGAACGACATCGCGGTGCTCTACCGACTGAACGCACAGTCCGCGCCGCTTCTGGCCGCGCTCTCCTCCCGCGGCATCGCGGCGACGGTTCTCGGCGGAAAGCGGTTCTGGGACCTTCCCGAAGTCCGTCAGGCGCTCCTTGCGCTGCGCGGCGCGTCCGTCGCGCCGCTGTCCGGATCGTTCATCGCGACGGTGCGCGACGTGCTGCGCTCGCTGGGGCTCACCGATGAGGCACCCCCCGCAGGCGGCGCGCTCCGCGACGCCTGGGAGGCCCGCGCGGCTGTTCTTCGGCTGGCGGAGGAAGCACCGGAAGGGACGAGCCTCCGGGCCTTCACGGACGAACTGACCGCCCGGGCCAGAGCCCAGCACGAACCGGCGATGCGGACGGTGACCCTCGCCACCCTCCACGCCGCCAAGGGGCTGGAGTGGGCCCACGTGCACGTGATGGGACTCAGCGAGGGCCTCCTGCCGATCTCGTACGCGACGACGTTCGAGCAGATCGACGAGGAGCGACGTCTCGCCTACGTCGGCGTCACGCGGGCCGCGCGAACCCTGTCGCTGTCGTGGGCGCAGCGCTCGGGGAATCGGGAGCGTCAGCGATCCAGATTCCTTCAGGAGATCGGCAGAGACACGATCCGTGAGGGCGGTGCTCGCGGAGCACGCGCCGGTCGTCGGTCGCGCTGACCGCGACCGATCGCCCGGCGTCCCCCGCCCGGAGCATCCGCGCGGCGAGGGTGGCCGCTTCGACGAGGAGCAGTGGGTCCGTCGGGACCGACGGTCGGGCGAGCAGTTGTGCGGCGACGAGAGGCCAGCCCGGGTCACGCTCCCGCCGCTCGGCGTGGACGCAGGCGACGCAGGCTGTCTCACCGGGAACGACGAGCGGTCCGACCACGACCCGGTCGCCGGAGAGCTCGACGACGAGGTGAGGGACGTCCTGCGCCGTGAGGCGCGCAGCCCGACGCGGGTCGACCAGCCGGGCGGCGACGAGCACGATCGGATCGCGCCCCGGCGGGATCTCCCACCGCGCGGAGGCCGTGACGGTCACCCCGGCGCCTGCGATCCCCGCCAGAAGCGTCTGCTCATCCCTGAGCCCCATATCCGCCGGGAGCTCGACCCGGGCGCGAGGGCTCACGGTCTCGGTGGTGACGAGCGCGTCCTCGATGCGGTGGAGGAAGGCGCTCGCATCGGCATCGCTCGCGCCGAGTTCCCGGGCGAGCGGCGCAAGGCGTGCATCCGGGATGCCGCTGACGAGCTGATCGAGCAGATGCTCCTGCCAGGGATGCAGCTCCGTCAGAGGCTCCGCGTCGTCGATACCCAGCTGAACGCTCGTCGGCGTCCGCCAGAGCGGTGGGTGCGAGGGGGCGAGACGGAGCATGCGGCGATTCTGCCGACAGCCCTCCCGCACCGCGCCGCCCATCCACACCCGCCGTGATCGGGACGTTGTCACGTCCTCTGTGGAGGAGGCGCCGATTCAGACCGGGCGTGGGCCGGTCGGACCGTCGTCGCCCGAGCCGTCACCGGCGTCCGGAGCGTCACCGGGCGGCAGCGTGTCCCCGGGCGATTCCGTGGTGCCCCCCGCCGCCGCCTCCTCGTCGAGGAGAGCTGCGAGGGCGTCGTCGAACGCGTCGCGCTCAGGTTCCTCGCCGCGCTGGCGCGCCTGAAGACGGGCGATCAGGCCCGCGGGGTCGTCGATGTCCTCGGCCGTCGGCATCAGGTCGGGGTAGTCCCACAGTCCGTCGCGGACCGTCGGCCCGACGGCATCCGTCACGGCTCGCCACATCGACGCGGCCTCACGCAGGCGACGAGGACGCAGCTCGAGGCCGACGAGAGAGGCCATCGCCTGCTCGCCGGGACCTCCGACGGCGCGGCGACGGCGCACCGCCTCGGCGATCCGATCGGCTGAGGGGACGCGCGCGGTCGCATCGGCGGTGACCACGTCGACCCACCCCTCGATCGTGGCGAGGAGGTTCTCCAGCCGGGTGAGGGCGGCGACCTGAGCCTCGGAGCGCTGCGGCAGCAGCGCTCCGCTCTCGATGGCGGCCTTGAGCTCCTCGGGTGCGGACGGGTCGAAGCGCGACGCGAGGTCCTCGAGGGCGTCCGTATCCACGTGGACGCCGCGGGCGAAGTCCGTCACCTGCGAGATGACGTGCAGGCGCAGCCACCGTGCGTGTCGGAAGAGGCGGGCGTGAGCCAGCTCTCGGGTAGCGAGGACGAGCGCGAGCTGGTCCTCCTCGATCTCGAGATCGCGGCCGAAGTCCGCGAAGTTCTGCGGCAGGATCGCGGCGTCGCCGGTCGGCATGAGAGGGATGCCGACGTCGCCGCCGCTGACGACCTCGAGGGAGAGCTTGCCGATCACCGACCCGAGTTGACCGGCGAAGAGCGCACCCCCGACGCGCCGCATGATCCGTCCCGCACCCTGGATGGCCGACCGCATCTCTTCGGGGGTCTGCGACTCGAGCGCAGCCATGAGCGCATCGCTGATCGACGTCGCCACCGGCTCGGCGAGCTCCTGCCACACCGGCAGCGTGGCCTCGACCCACTGGCCGCGCGTGATGGGGTGCGGTGTCTGAGCGAGTTCGGCGATGGCGGTGACCTCGCTGAGCCACAACGAGGCGAGCGCGAAGGCCTGGTCGAACTCCGTGCGGGCCCCGGCGCTGATGCCGAGTCCGTCGCGGTTCGCGATGTGCAGCGCCTGCGTCTTCGCGGCCGACCAGTCGAGTCCGTCGTCGTCGCCGTCGGAGGACATCGCGGACTGGAACTGACGCATGATGTTCTGCATCATCGCGGGGTCGATGCCCATGCTGGACAGCTGGCGGAGCTGCTCGGGGTCGATTCCTCCCTGCCCCCCGAGCATGCGCCGCAGCATCTCCGCAAGGTCGTCGTCGCCGGGCAGATCGTCGTCCGCGGGATCGGTCATGTCAGGCGCCTTTCAGCAGGGGGGAGACGTCTCGTTCTACGCTAGTGGCAGGTTTTCTCCGCCCGGTCCGAGCGGGAGACGTCCCGTGTACGCCGGTCGCGAACGAGTGCCGGAGGAAGGACCCGCGTGTCGCTTTTCACGCCTGCACCCGAGAGCGGCGCGCGGCGCGGCTCGACCCGTCCGCGCCGGTTCGTCGCCGGCGTCTGGGCGCTGGTGGTCGCGCTCGTCGCGCTCCTCATCCTCAGCTTCCTCCCCACCGGATTCGTCATCCAGCGGCAGGGACCGGTCGTCAACACCCTGGGGAGCGCGGAGAACGCGGACGGCGAGGATGTCCCGCTCATCTCGGTCTCGGGCGCGGAGACGTATCCGACGTCAGGAGCGCTCGATCTCACGACGGTGCAGGTGCTCGGAAACCGCGAGCAGACCCCCTCGTGGTTCGAGCTGGCCCTCGCCTGGTTCGACCCGGCGGAAGCGGTCCTCCCCGTCGAGAGCATCTTCCCGGCGGGAACCACGACGGAGCAGCGGAACGAGGAGAACGCCGCCCTCATGGTCGACTCCCAGAAGGAAGCGACCGCGGCAGCCCTCACCGAGCTGGGTTACACGGTTCGTGAGCATGTCGGCGTGGGGGCTCTCCCGAAGGACTCCCCGGCCGCCGGGATCCTCGAGGTGGGCGATGAGATCGTGTCCGCTGGAGGCACGCCGATCGCGAACACCGAGCAACTGCGCTCTGTCATCAACGAGGGCGGCGGCGACCCCGTCGACCTCGTCGTCCGCCGCGGCGGGCAGGAACGGAAGGCCACCGTCACCCCCGCCCGCGCCGAGTCGAAGGACGGGCCGGTCTGGATCATCGGGATCACCACGGAACGGGACTTCGAGTTCCCGATCGACGTGACGATCCAGCTCGATCGGATCGGCGGTCCGAGTGCGGGGCAGATGTTCGCTCTCGGGATCATCGACACGCTGACGCCCGGTGAGCTCAACGGCGGCAAGCAGATCGCCGGCACCGGGACCATCGACTCGGCCGGCACGATCGGTCCGATCGGCGGCATCCGGCAGAAGCTCTACGGAGCACGCGATGCCGGCGCGACGTACTTCCTCGCCCCGGAGAAGAACTGCGACGAGGTCGTCGGACACATCCCCGGCGGCCTTCGCGTCATCCCCGTCGCGAAGCTCGACGACTCCCTCGCGGCCCTGGAGGCCATCCGCACCGGATCAGGGATCGACGACCTGCCTGTCTGCACCGCCGGCTGACGATCGCACCCCCTGCGATTCCGCCGAGAGCGCACGGGGGCGCGGCCGGGGCGCGAGACCCGCCGCCTAGGATGAGGGGGTGACCTCGACACCTGCCGGGCCGGCCACGTCCACCCCTCCGAATCCCGTCCGTCGCACGATCGCCATCACCGTCGGTGTGTTGGTTGTGCTGGTGATCGCGTTCTTCGCGTTCGCGAACCTGTACACCGACTGGCAGTGGTACCGGCAGCTCGGCTTCGACAGTGTCCTGGTCACGCAGTGGACCGCGCGCATCGTGATGTTCCTCGTCGGGTTCCTGGCCATGGCCGCCCCCGTGTTCGCGGCCATCCAGCTCGCCTATCGCCTGCGGCCCGTGTACGCGCGTCTGAGCTCGCAGCTGGATCATTATCAGGAGGTCGTCGAGCCCCTTCGCCGCCTGGCGATGTGGGGCATCCCCGTGTTCTTCGGCTTCTTCGCCGGATTCGCTGCTTCAGCGCAGTGGGAGACCGTGTGGCTCTGGGTCAACGGCGTCTCGACCGGCCAGAAGGACCCGCAGTTCGGCCTCGACACCGGCTTCTACCTCTTCCAGATGCCCTTCTACAGCATCGTCCTCGGCTTCACGTCAGCGGTCCTCCTGATCTGCCTCCTCGTCACCGTCGTCGTCGCATACCTCTATGGATCCGTGCGGGTCGGTCAGCGCGAGCTCCGCATCTCCAAGGCGGCGCGCATCCAGCTCGCGGTCATCGCCGCGCTGTACCTCGCAGTTCAGGCCGTCAGCCTCTGGTTCGACCGGTACAAGACGCTCACCACGCAGGGGGATCGCTTCACCGGTGCCAGCTACGTCGACGACAACGCCGTGATCCCGGGCCTCGCGATCGTCTCCATCGCGGCCGCCATCGTCGCGGCGCTGTTCATCGTGACCGCCATCATCGGGCGCTGGCGGTTCCCGCTCATCGGCACTGCCCTGCTGATCGTCTCGTCCCTGGTCGTCGGCGTCGCCTACCCGTGGGCCGTCAGCCAGTTCCAGGTCGCACCGAACCTCGAGACCTACGAAGCCCCGTACGTCGACCGCAACCTCGCTGCGACCAAGTTCGCCTACGGGATCCAGGGCCTCGAGAAGACCGAATACGAGGCCGTCACGACGGCCGAAGAGGGACAGCTCCGCGCGGATGCGGACACGACCGCGTCATTGCGCATCATGGACCCGGCCATCATCGGCCCCACTGTGCGACAGCTCGAGCAGTACCGCTCCTACTACCAGTTCCAGAATCCGCTCGACGTGGACCGGTACGAGATCGACGGCAAGACCCAGGACGCTGTGGTCTCGGTCCGCGAACTCAACCTCGGCCAGCTGGGGAACGCGCAGTCCTGGTACAACAACACGCTCGTGTACACGCACGGGTACGGTGTGGTCGCCGCCAAGGGCAACGAACGCACCGACGACGGAAACCCCGTCTTCATGGAACGAGGCATCCCCACCTCCGGCGAGCTCACCAAGAGTGAGAAGTACGAGCCCCGCATCTACTTCGGCGAGTACTCGCCGCCGTACTCCATCGTCGGCGCTCCGAAGGGATCGGACCCGGTCGAGCTCGACTATCCCCGTGGCGAGGACGGCTCGGATCAGACCCGGACCACCTTCGCCGGCAACGGCGGTCCCGACATCGGCAACCCCTTCAACCGTCTGCTGTATGCGCTGAAGTTCCAGTCGACCGACATCCTCTTCTCGGACGGCATCAACGACAACTCGCAGATCCTCTACGACCGGAACCCGCGGGACCGCGTCCAGAAGGTGGCCCCGTACCTCGAGCTCGACAGCGACCCGTACCCGAGTGTCGTCGACGGTCGGGTCGTCTGGATCATCGACGGATACACACTTAGCAACAACTACCCGTACTCCTCGATCGTCAGCCTGCGCGACGCCATCTCGGACACGACGAACACACAGCCGCGGGTGGCTCTCGACGACATCAACTACATCCGCAACTCGGTCAAGGCGACCGTCGACGCGTACGACGGCTCCGTCAAGCTCTACGCATGGGACGACACGGACCCCCTGTTGAAGGCGTGGCAGAAGGTCTACCCCTCGACCTTGCGTCCCATCAGCGAGATGTCCGGTGACCTGATGAGCCACGTGCGCTACCCCACCGACCTGTTCAAGGTCCAGCGCGCCATGCTCGGGACTTACCACGTCGACGACGCGCAGTCGTTCATCCGCCGGGACAACGCGTGGCGCACCCCGCAGGATCCCGTGGAGAACACGAACCTGCAGCCCCCGTACTACCTGACCATGCAGATGCCCGGGCAGGACAAGCCGGCGTTCTCGATGTTCACGTCGTTCATCCCCGCGTCCGAGGGTGATGGCGAGCGGAACGTCTTGCTCGGCTATCTCGCGGTCGATTCGAACGCGGGATCGGAGAAGGGCAAGAAGGGTGCCGACTACGGCAAGCTCCGCATGCTGGAGATCGGTGCGGATGTCTCGGTTCCCGGCCCCGGCCAGGTGCAGAACGACTTCCGATCGAATGCGACGGTGGCGCGCGAGGTCAACCTGCTTCAGCAGGGGCAATCCGACGTGCTGAACGGAAACCTCCTCACCCTCCCTGTCGGTGGCGGCCTCCTCTACGTGCAGCCGGTGTTCGTGCAGGCGTCGAGCGGTACCCAGCTGCCGCAGCTGAGGAAGATCCTGGTGTCCTTCGGTAAGCAGGTGGCCTTCGAGGACACGCTGCAGGAGGCTCTCGACAAGCTGTTCGGCGGCGACTCCGGCGCGACGGCCGGCGATGAGGGTACCAATCCGACTCCGTCCGGGTCGCCCCAGGCCACTCCTTCGCCGCAGCCCACGGACGGCAACGAACCTCCGACCGCGGGCACCGGTGACGAGACGGTTCGCCTCCTGCAGCAGGCCCGCGAGGTCATGATGGCCCGCGACGCCGCGATGCAGAAGGGCGACTGGGCTACCTACGGTCAGGAAGACGAGAAGCTCACCAACATCATCGATCGGCTGATCCAGCTCGACGGGAACTGATCCCGCGATGACCTGGTGGGGGCTGCTCAGGACAGGAACAGCCCCCACCAGATCATGAGCAGCGTCACGACGAATCCGGCGAACTGGTTGAGCCACAGGAACCGATCCCAGCCTCGCGTGGCGGTCGCGGCATCCCGGTCGGACACCGATCGGTAGGGCCACACCGTCGCCAGGTAGGGGAGCGCCACGATCGCCGCGAGCGGTCCCGGCCACGCGGTCCCGAGCATCGCCACCCCGGCCGCGGCGTAGGTCACGAGGGAGAATCGCACAGTCCAGGCGGCACCGCGTGCGGTCGCGATCGACGAGATGCCCGCCTCGCGATCGGCGACGACGTCCTGCACCGCGCCGAAGGCGTGAGATGCGACGCCCCACAGCGCGAACGCCACGATGATGAGGACCAGCTGAGGGGTCCACGTCGCAGCGGTCAGTACGAGCGCGTAGACGGCGGGCGAGAAGAAGTGGATGCTGCTGGTCACCGAGTCGGCGAAGGGGCGCTCCTTGAGTCGCAACGGCGGCGCGCTGTAGAAGACGACGGCGAGCAGACTGAGCCCCAGGACGGCCCAGGAAAGTGGCGGGCCCGAGACGACGAGGAAGACCACGAACGGTGCGCACAGCACACCGGAGGACCAGAGCGTCGGGGCATGCAGGCTCTTCTCGAGAATCGCTCCGTGCGCCCCGCCCTTGCGCGGGTTCCGGAGGTCCGATTCGTAATCGAAGACGTCATTGATCCCGTACATGGCGACGTTGTAGGGGATCAGAAAGAAGATCGTCCCGATGATGAGGACGGCGTCGACCTCACGCGTGCTCAGGAGGTACGCCGCCGCGAACGGGAACGCCGTGTTGATCCAGCTCACGGGTCGCGACGAGACGAAGAGCTGGCGTGCGAAGCGGAGCGGCGTCATGCGGCATCCTCCCGTTCCGGACGCAGCGCCGACAGCGCGGGGAGGAGGAAGGCGACGCAGAGCGGGTACGCGAAGTCCTCGATGGGAGCGAGGCCGATCCGGATGCCGCTGATGTGCTCTTCGGGATAGGTGAAAAGGTCCGCGGCGATCATCAGGTTGTCGAACACCGCGGTGAGCGCGAACAGTGCGGCGGCGGTCCACGCCGAGGCGATGAGTCGGTCGCGCCGGCCCGGGCGACGGAGCGAGAGCAGCGTCACGGCGAGCGTGAGGGCGAGGAACGGGATGAGGATCAGCGGGTAGGTCATGTCGTCTCCGGCGCTCGCATCCGTCGTCGCGCGTCGCGGACGCGTGTGACGACGGCGTACGTCACGAGGGCGAGGTGGCTGAGGAAAGCGAGGAAGACGGGCTCTTCGAGCGGCAGGTGCGGTGCGAGATCGATCCCGACGAGCAGGGGGCTGTCGCCTCGGACGAAGACGCCGCTGGCGATTCCCACGAGATCCCAGACGAGGAGGAACGCGGTCCCGCACCCGATCAGCAGGGCGGTGCGTAGGGGCGCCGCTCCGAAGGCGAGTCGGTGTCGGAGGTCGACGGCGAGAACGCCGAGCGCCGAGACGATCAGGGCGCCGAGGTAGACACCCGGCATCGTGGTCAGCGCTCCGAGGCGAGCGGCTCTGGCAGCTGTCCCGTGGAGACGTCGCCGTCGAGGAGTTTGACGACGAGCTCGGCCGAGATGAGGCACATCGGGAGCCCGACACCGGGCAGGACGGTCTGGCCGGCGTACAACAGCCCGTCGACCTTCGACCGCAGACCCGGCCGGAACATCGCCGACTGGCGCAGTGTGTGCGCGAGGCCCAGGGCACCCCCGCGGAACGACCCGAAATCGGCGGCGAAGTCCCCGGGGGAGATCGTGCGGCGCACGCGCACGCGTTCGGCGAGATCGCGGACACCGGTCCACTCGGCGATCTGGGCGATGACGGCGTCCGCGGCGGCCTCGATGACCGCATCACCGGCGCCGTCGACGCCGCCGCGTCCGAGCTCGGGGGCAGCGGGCATCGGGACCAGCACGAAGAGGTTCTCGTGGCCCGCGGGAGCGACATCGTCATCGGTGGCGCTCGGCCGGCACACGTAGAGCGACGCGGGATCCGGGACGGAGGCAGCCACGCCCGCCCCGAAGATGGCGTCGAAGTTCGCCTTCCAGTCCTTCGTGAACAAGAGGGTGTGGTGCTCGAGTTCGGGGAGTTCGCCTTCGACCCCGAGCAGGATCAAGAGCGCGCCGAAGGACGGGACACGCTTGTCCCACCACGCCTCGCTGCGCGAGCGGAGCTCGGTCGGCAGCAGCTCCGTCTCGGTGTGATGCATGTCCGCGGTGGAGATGACGTGATCTGCGTCGACGCGGGTGCCGTCGGCAAGGCGGATGCCGGTGGCCACCTCCCCGACGGTGATGATCTGTTCCACCTTGCTCGAGGTGCGGATGACCGCTCCGCGCTCCTCGGCCAGGCGGGCGATGGCGCGGATGATCTGCACGAACCCGCCGCGCGGGTAGAGCACACCGTCGTCCAGATCGAGGTGACTCATCAGGTGGTAAAGGCTCGGGGCGTCGTAGGGCGACCCGCCGAGGAAGACGGCGGGATACCCCAGCACCTGCTGGAGGACCGGGTCGGAGAACTGCTTCTCGACGTGGGCGGACAGCGGGCGCAGCAGGAGCGGCAGGAGCGTCGTGAGCTTGCCCAGGACGTCGGGGTGCGCGAGCCCCTTGAGCGAGACGTAGGGGTCGTAGAGGAACCGTGAGACGGCGAGGTCGTAGATCTCGCCGGCGGAGTCGAGATACTCCGCGAGCTTCGCGCCGGCGCCCGGTTCGCGCGCCTCGAAGGCGGCGACCGCGGCGTCCCGTCCCGAGACCACGTCGAACGGCTCTCGCTCGCCCTCGTGGTACACCCGGTAGGCGGGGTCGAGGCGGACGAGGTCGAGCTGCTCCGCGGCCGTCGTGCCGAGGAGGGCGAAGAAGTGGTCGAAGACCTCGGGCATGAGGTACCAGCTGGGACCGGTGTCGAACCGGAAGCCGTCCTTCTCCCAGCTGCCCGCGCGGCCGCCGACGTCCTCCAGCGCCTCGAACACGGTGACCTCGTCACCGCGATCGGCGAGGAGCGCAGCAGTCGCGAGACCGGTGATCCCGCCTCCGATGATGGCGATGCGGCGGGTCATGCGGGGGACCTCCGTGAGGGTGCGGGTCGTCGGGCGGGCAGCAGGGTCCGATGCGCGACCGCGGCGCGTACGGCGATCGCGGCTTTCACGGGATTCGGGACGCGGACGCGGGTGTCGATGTCCTCGGTCCGGTGCAATCTGTCGGCCAGCGAGGCGAACAGTCCGTGCGCTGTGGCGACGGCGACACGGCAGTCCGCCGGCAGGAGCGGGATCGTCGACTCCGCGGCATCCAGATCTGCGTCGATGCGCGCGAGCACCTCGGCACGGCGCGCAGCACCGACGCCCACGCCGAGGTAGTCCCGGCCCAGGCGTCCGGCGTCGTCGGCGTGGTCGCGGAGGAAGTTGATGTCCTGGAACGCCGCGCCGAGACGGCGGGCACCCGATACGAGCTGCGGGTCGGGATCGCGGGGCGACACGCTCCCGGCGTTGACGAAGACCTGCAGACACATCAGGCCGACGACCTCGGCAGAGCCGTAGACGTAGTCGTCGTGCGAGGCATCGTCGTGTTCGGCGCGCTCCAGGTCGGTGCGCATAGACGCGAAGAACGGCTCGATGCGCACCCGCGCGATGCCGCACTCCCTCGAGGTCCGCGCGAAGGCGTGGACGACGAGGTTGGCGCTGAAGCCGCGGGCGATGGCCGCGTAGGTCTCGTCTTCGAGCTGGTCCAGAACGCGCCGCTGCTCGTCGAGCGGAACTCCTGCCGCATCGGCGGCGCCGTCGACGATCTCGTCGGCGACCCGCACGAGCGCGTAGACGTTCCGCACGTGCCCTCGCACGCGTGGGCCCAGAAGGGTCGTGGCGAGCCCGAAGGATGTGGAGTAGGCGCGGATGACGGATGCCGCGGCTGCCGCTGCGGTCTCGTCGTACAGGGAATCACTCATCGAGGGATGCGGTCCTCCACGGCGGCGGCGAGCGATGCGAGGAGCACGACGGCGTCGCGCGGGAGCGCGGCGTCGGCGGCGTGGCTGCGTGCGGACCGGAGGGTCTCCGAGATCATCTCGACGGCGCGTTCCCGCGCGCCGCTGGCGGCGAGCTCCCGTTGCGCCTCCGCGATGGCGATGGGTCCCGTGGGCGCCATGGCCAGGGCGGAGGCGATGCGTGGCCACGCCTCGGTCTCGGCGGCCATCGCGATCAGGGGCGTCCGCTTGGAGGCGCGGAGGTCGGCTCCGGGCTCCCGGCCGGCCTCGGCACGCGAGCCGAAGGTGCCGATCAGGTCGTCGGCGAGCTGGAAGGCGACCCCGATCGCGGAGCCTGCGGACTCGAGTGCCGCGCGCTCGTCGTCGGTGGCGCCCGCGAGGAGCGCGCCGGCTGCCAGCGGGGCCTGGAAGGAGTAGAAGGCGGTCTTGTCGCGGGCGGTGCGGATCAGCGAATCGGTCGGCGGAAGGTCGGCTCCGATGGTCTGCTCGACGTCGGCCAGCTCGCCGGCGGCCGAGACGAGGAGGGCGTCGTCGAGCAGGACGAACAGGGCTGCCCGCTGAGGTGCGGTCACCGGGGCGGTGGCGATCAGACGCGTCGCCTCGAACAGCAGGAGATCGCCGGCGAGGACGGCGGCGGCGGCGCCCAGCAGATTCGCATCGTCGGCGTCCCCGCCCCGCGCCAGCGCGCGCTCGCGGAAGCGTCCGACGACGTTCGGGATGCCGCGTCGCTCGATGTCGCCGTCGATCAGGTCGTCGTGCACCACGAACGCCGCATGCAGCAACTCGAACGCGGCCGCGACCCGCCACAGCCCGGGGGAGTGGCCGATGTCCCCGCCGAAGGCCTGGAATGCGGCGACGACGAGTGCCGGTCGCAGTCGCTTGCCGCCTGTGGCGGAGGCGGCCGTGGCCTCGCCCAGAGCGGCCGACGCCTCACCGAGGGCTGCCGAACGGATGCGGAGACGCTCGAGCGCGACCTGCAGGGCGTCGTCGATCTCGCGCCGTGCGATCGCGGAGAGGGCGATCAAGAGGCCCTCCTGACGGTGACCGGGTCCGCCAGATCGAACTGCTGAGCCTGTAGGACGAGCCACGGGCTGAACGCCCACGGTGCTGCGAAAACCGACGCGGCGAGGTCCGCCGGATCGACCCATCGCGCCTCCGCGACTTCGTCGGGATTGAGGATGGGGTCCTCGTCCGTGTAGGCGACGTAGACGGGGCAGATCTCGTTCTCGACGATTCCCGAGGCGTCGACCGCCCGGTAGCGGAAGTCCGGGACGGTCGGCGTGACATCGCGGACGGCCAAGCCGATTTCGTGCGCGGCGCGGCGGTGGACGGCGTCGACGACGGCTTCGCCGGGGCCGGGGTGGCCGCAGAACGAGTTCGTCCAGACGCCGGGCCAGGCCGCCTTGCTGAGCGCTCGACGCGTCACGAGGATCTGGCCCCGGGAGTTGTACACGTGGCACGAGAATGCGAAATGCAGAGCCGTGTCGGTACCGTGAACCGTTGCCTTGGGAGCTGTCCCGATGTCGTGACCGTCGTCGTCCATCAGCACGACGTACTCGATATCCGACACGATTCCTCCGTAAGTTGCTAGATTATCTAGCGATCATCCGTCATGCTACCCACCGACCCCGGAGGTGTCCAATGGTTGCAGAGCCGTGGATCCCGGCCACCGAGCACGAGGCCGTGGTGATGAACGCTCTCGAGGCCATCCGTGCGTTCTCGGACTCTCTGGATCGAATGTACGCGGGTATGCGCGGCGACATGGACATGAACGCGACCGATCTCGCGGCGTTGCGCATGCTCATCATCCGGGAGCAGCACGGTGAAGTGGTCAAGCCCAACGACCTCGCGACGCACCTCGCGATCTCGACGGCGTCGACGACGAAACTCCTCGATCGGCTCACCGTGAGCGGGTACCTGACCCGTGTGCCTCATCCGCACGACCGCCGCGCCCGGATCGTGGTGCTCACCGATGAGGCACGCGTGACGTTCCGGCGTCATTTCGGTGAGCGTCTGCGACGCATGAGGAGCGCTGCGGACGGGTATTCCGACGAAGAGCTGCGCACGATCGTGCGCTTCCTCGCCGACATGGAGACGGCCATGCTGCCGTCATGATCGGGCGGGAATGGAAGAAGGCGCCCCCTCCGGAGAGGGGACGCCTTCTTCTTTTCGTTGCGGGGACAGGATTTGAACCTGCGACCTCTGGGTTATGAGCCCAGCGAGCTACCGAACTGCTCCACCCCGCGGCACAAGAGAAAACACTAGCACGTGATTCGGGGGCACGCGAATCGGGGCGCAGGTGGCCGTGCCACTGGGCAGGATGAGGGGATGTCTGCACCAGACCAGGACGTCACCTCCGATGCCCAGCCCGACGGCCGCGACGAAACCCGAGACGAGCGCGCGGACCGCAACTGGGGCGAGGTCCTGCAGGAGCTGCGTGTGCTCCAGACCGGAACGCAGATCCTCACCGGGTTCCTCCTCGCCCTCGCATTCCAGCCCTCGTTCGGCGACCTGAACGGGACGCAGCGCGCGGTGTACCTCGTGCTGGTGGTCTTGGCCGCGCTCAGCGCCGTCGTCGCGCTCGCCCCCGTGTCGGTGCACCGGTTCCTCTTCGGTCGTCGCGCGAAGCCGGCCATCGTGCGCTTCGGACACGTCTGCATGCTGGGCTCCCTCGGATTGGTGTCCCTCCTTCTGATCGGCGTCGTGGCGTTCGTGTTCGACGTCGTCGTCGGAGATGCGGCATCCTGGGTCGCGGGTGCCTGTCTCGCGGTCGTCATCGCGGGACTGTGGGTCGTTGCGCCCGTGCTCGCCCGTCGTCGCCCGGAGAGGACCTCATGACCGTCACGCCCCTCGGCGTCGCCGTGGCGCAGTTCGCGCCGACCGCCGACGAGTCGGCCAACCTAGAGGCGATCGGTGACCTGGTGGCACGCGCGCGTCATCGCGGTGCCGGCGTCGTCCTGTTCCCCGAGTATTCGAGCTACTTCGTGGATCCCTTCGACGCGTCCCTGGCCGAGCACGCGCAGGACCTCGACGGCCCGTTCGTCACCGCCCTCATCGCACTGGCCGCGGCGCACGACGTGCACATCGTCGCGGGTCTGGTCGAACGGGCGGCATCACCGGGCAAGGTCCGCAACACGGTCGTCGCCGTGGACGCCGGCGGCATCGTCGCGCGGTACCGCAAGCTCCATCTGTACGACGCCTTCGGACAGCGGGAATCGGACTGGGTCGAGCGCGGAGACATCGACGTCCCCGAGACGTTCGACCGGGGCGGCGTGCGATTCGCGCTGATGACCTGTTACGACCTTCGATTCCCGGAGGTCACACGTGTGCTCGCCGACACCGGCGCCCACGTCGTCCTCGTCGCCGCGGAATGGGTGCGCGGTCCCCTGAAAGAGGACCACTGGCGCACACTCCTGCAGGCGCGCGCCATCGAGAACACCCTTTACGTCGCCGGTGCCGATCATCCGCCACCCCTCGGCGTGGGACACTCCGTCGTCATCGATCCTCAGGGCGTGCCGATCGTGCACATCGGGACCGCCACGGACGTCGCCGTGGGCTTCGTCGACGCTCGGGCTGTGGAGCGGGTGCGCCGCGTGAACCCTGCGCTCGCCCTGCGCCGCTTCGCGGTCGCGCCTCGCGGGTGACGTGCGCGCCGGGCGTCAGCGCACGGATGCCGCCAATCGATGCGCGGCCTCCTCGATGATCTCCGTGCGCTTGCAGGAGGCGAAGCGGACGAGCGTCGCGTAGTCGCCACGGTGCTCGGGTGTCACGAACGCCGTGACAGGGATCGCGGCGACGCCGGTGCGTTCGGGAAGGGCGCGGCAGAAGTCCGCGGCATCCTCGTCTCCCGCGATCCTCGATCGGACGTCGGCGATCGTGAAGTACGAGCCCGCCGGCGTCGAGACGTTGAAGCCCGCAGCGATGAGTCCGGCGCCGAGCAGGTCGCGCCGATCCCGCTGGGTGGCCGACAGATCCTCGAAGTAGCCGTCGGGCAGCCCGAGCCCGACGGCGATCGCGGGCTGGAAGGGCGCGCCGTTCACATATGTCAGGTACTGCTTGACCGCGAGGACGGCGTCCACGAGGTCGGCGGGCCCGCTGACCCAGCCGACCTTCCATCCCGTCGTGCGGAACGTCTTTCCCCCGGACGAGATCGTGAGAGTGCGCTCGGCGGCACCGGCCAGGGTCGCGATCGGCGCATGGATGCCGGACATGACCAGGTGCTCGTACACCTCGTCGGTCACGATGAGCGCATCGTGCTGGTGTGCGAGTCGAACGATCTCGGCGCGGACCTCGGGTGAGAACGTCGTTCCGGTCGGATTGTGGGGATCGTTGACGAGGATGATCCGGGTTCGATCGGTGACGGCGGCGCGGAGATCGTCGAGGTCCGGTTCGAAGTCCGGCCAGCGGAGCGGGACCGGGACCAGACGAGCGCCGGCGAGCGCCACGGCGGCCGCGTAGGAGTCGTAGAACGGTTCGAAGACGACGACTTCGTCGGCGGGCCCGTTCACGAGCGCGAGGATGGTGGCGGTCAACGCCTCGGTCGCGCCCGCGGTGACGAGGACCTCGCGTTCGGGATCGAGGTCGATGCCGTAGAACCGATGCTGATGCTCGGCGATCGCCTCACGGAGCACCGGCATCCCTCGCCCCGGCGGGTATTGATTGACGCCGCCTCGGATCGCGCTGATGGCCGCGTCGATCACCTCGACGGGCCCGTCCTCGTCGGGGAAGCCCTGGCCGAGGTTGATGGCGTCGTGCCGCACGGCAGCAGCCGAGATCTCGGCGAAGATGGTCGGGGCGAGCTCGCCCGAGGGGGACAGCAGGCCCGCCCCGCGGGCCGCGCGTTGCCACGCGCCGGATATGTGCAGCACCGGCCCAGCGTATCGTCGCGCCCGCCCGACGCCCGGCGCACTCCCATAGGCTGATCGGAGGGGTGGCATAGCTGGTCCACAGACTCCGGGAGCAATCTGAAGTCGCCTCGATAAAGGAGCAGTCCCATGAGCGATTCCCACACCCCCGATCCGAACACGTCCGGTGCCGACGTGCCGCCGCGTCCGCCTCTGCCCGACTCCGGTGCGCCCGCGCCCCAGGGCGCCCCCAGCGCCCCGTCGACGGCTCCGTACCAGCCGGGCCAGGGCTGGTACGCGCAGGCCGCCCACCCGCAGGCCGGCCACGACGCCGGCCAGCACACGCCCGGAGCGTCGTTCTCGACCCAGCCGCTGACGGACGAGTCGGCGACGACCCGTTCGCATGACGCGAGGGTGGGGTCGGGCAAGATCGTGGCCGTGCTCGTCGCTGCCGCCATCGTGGGAGCGGTATCCGGCCTGGGCGGCGCGGCGATCGGCAACGACCTCTTCCAGCCGCAGGCCGCCGCTGTGGCCACGAAGGGATCGACGCAGGTCACGGTCAACGACCCCGACCAGGTGAATCAGACCACCGGCATCGCCGCCAAGACCCTGCCGAGCGTCGTGACCATCAACGCCTCGTCCTCGAACGGTGGCGGCACGGGATCGGGCGTCATCCTCAGCGAGGACGGCTACGTCGTCACCAACACGCACGTGGTGACCCTGGACGGCGCGAGTTCCGACGCCTCACTTCGGGTCACGACCTCCGACGGCCGCGTGTTCGACGCGAAGATCGTCGGGACCGACCCCATCTACGATCTCGCCGTCATCAAGCTGACAAACGCGAGCGATCTCACGCCCATCACTTTCGCCGACTCCGCCACGCTCAACGTCGGCGACACGACGGTCGCCGTCGGTGCGCCGCTCGGCCTGTCCAACACGGTCACGACCGGAATCGTCAGCGCGCTGAACCGATCGATCCAGATCGCCTCCTCGGCCGTTCCCGATTCTGGTGAGCAGGAGCAGGGCCAGGGCCAGAACGGCGAATCGCCGTTCCAGTTCGACTTCGGTCAGGGACAGCAGCGCGGGTCGGGCTCGTCGGGCACGATCTCGATCGCGGTCATCCAGACGGATGCCGCGATCAACCCGGGCAACTCCGGTGGGGCGCTCGTGGATGACGAGGGGAACCTCATCGGCATCAACGTCGCGATCGCGACCGCAGGCGGCGGGTCTTCCTCGTCGAGCGAGGCGGGCTCCATCGGAGTCGGCTTCTCGATCCCCTCGAACGTCGTCAAGCGGGTCGCCGACGAGATCATCAAGGACGGGAAGGCCACCCACGGCCTGCTCGGTGCGATGGTCGGCAACTCGGCCGATGCGAAGGACAGCACCGTCGCCGGCGCCCTCATCAGCGACGTGACGCCCGGCGGAGCCGCGGCGAAGGCGGGGCTGAAGGCCGGCGACATCGTCACGGAGTTCAACGGCGTCCCCGTCCGCGACGCGACGGACCTGACGGCTCAGGTTCGCGCGCTGGCGGCCGGCAGCGCGGCGAACCTCGTCTACGTGCGCGACGGGAAGTCCCTGAGCGCGGACGTGACGCTGGGGACGCTGACCGACTGATCGCTGCGGCGACGCCCTGAGGCACGACCCCATCCCGCGATAGGCTCGCGGGATGGGGTCGTTCTCGTTCTCGTCGGGCAACGCGGCGCAGGTGCTGAGACTCCCTCTCCACCTTTTGGGGCTCGCGGCGACGCGGGTGATCCCGCGATCGAACGACCTGTGGGTGTTCGGCTCGGCCGCCGGGATCGGTGAAGGGGCCTGGGCCCTCTGGACGGTCGCAGCGGCACACGGGGAACGCGCCGTCTGGCTGACGGGATCAGAGAAGGATGCCGCCGACGCGCGACGTGCGGGCATCCGTTCGGTCGCGAAAGCGGGCCTGTACGGCTTCTGGCTCACCGCCCGTGCGCGGGTCGTCGTGGTGACTCACGGCGCCGGCGACGTGAACAGATACGGGACCGCGGGGTCCTTTCTCGTGCAGCTGTGGCACGGCATCCCCCTCAAGCGGCTCGGGCTGGATTCCCCGGTGACTGCGAGAGCGCCCGTGAACGTGCCCGGCCTCGCTCGCTTCCTGCGCTGGGCCTACCGGCGCACGCAACGCCGCATCCGTCTCCTGCCCGCCGCCTCCCACCTCGTCCGCGGTCGGCTGGAGTCCGCCTTCGGGCTCGGGCACGACCGCATCCCGGTCACCGGGGAACCCCGTGTGGATGTGCTCTCCGACGGCTCGGCCGCGGACGCACGGGCATCGGTCGATGCACTCATCGGGCCGACCTCGGGCGCGCGACTCGTCCTCTACGCACCGACGTGGCGAGACGGGGCGCCGGATCCGGCGATCCCGACCCCCGCGGAGTGGGCGGCGATCGTCGATTCGCTCGACGCCGCGAACGCGGTCCTGGTGATCCGCTCTCACCCGCTAGGTGCGGGGGATTACACCTCTCCTCCCGGGACGGACCGCGTCCGGGCGATGGGAGCGGACCTCATCGCCGATGTCACACCGGTGCTCCCGGCGTTCGACACGCTCATCACGGACTACTCCTCGCTCATCTACGACACGGCTCTCATCCCGCTCCCGGTCGTCTTCTTCGCTCCTGACGAAGACCGGTACGCCCACGAACGCGGCTTCTATGGCCGTTATCGCGATCTGGCGGGCGTCGATGTGGCGACCACGTGGGTCGAGGTGATGCGTCAGCTCTCGCTCGTGCTGCTCGAGGATGCCGAGCGTGCGCGGCGGGTCGAGCGTGCCCGGGATCTCAGCACACGCGTGCATGCCTATCGCGACGGCCGGAACGCCGAGCGCGTCTATCGCGCCATCCGGCGCAGGCTGGCGAGCCCGCGAGAAGCGAAAGGTGACGAATGATCCAGGCCGCGCTTGCACCGGGCGATGTCCTCGTCCTCGACGGGTCGGGGCCCGCACCCACCGGCATCCGTCTCGAGGGCGCGCGCGCCCGCGTCGCCGGATCGGTCGAGGCATCGGATGCCGGGTGGCGGGCGACGATCCCCTTGCGGATCTCCCGGTGGGGCGGCCCGCTCCTCGCTCTCCCGAGCGGAAGCTACCGGCTCGTCGTCGACGGGGTCGAGCTCGGCGCGGCCGATGTCGCCTCCTTCCCGCGTACTGTCGGGGAGGCTCTGGCCCTCGGGGTCGACGGCGGGTACGCGAGCGTCTCGCCGCCTCTGACGGAGGCGCACTCGTCCGCTGCGGGCCAAGCAGCACTGGAACAGGCGTACGCCCGGGACTCCTCGGCGCTCGAGAACGCCGTGCTGTTCGAGAGCTTCTACGGGCGGAACGCGAGCTGCAATCCGCGCGCGATCGACGCCGAGCTCGCGCGCGAGGCGCCGAACGTGACGCGGTACTGGAGCGTCGCCGATCTCTCCGTGGAAGTTCCCGCCGGCGCCGTGCCCGTCGTCGAAGGGTCCCCGGAATGGTGGCGGGTGCGGGGGGCGGTTCGGCTCCTGGTGGTCAACGACTGGTTGCGGAGGCGGTTCGTCCGTCGCCCCGGGCAGCGCGTTCTGCAGACCTGGCACGGCACGCCTCTCAAGCGTCTCGCCCTGCAGCGCCCGGGATTCGATCCCCGCCGCATCCTCGCCGTCGTGCGTGAGAGCAGGCGGTGGGATGTGCTCCTCGCACAGAATCCCTACGCAGCCGGCATCCTGGCGAAGGCGTACGCCTTCGGTCGACGACCGATCTGGGTGGAGGGGTACCCGCGCAACGATGTGCTGGCCTCGGGCGACCGCCATCGGATCCGTCGCGGTCTCGGCGTCTCCGCCGAGGATCGGGTGCTCCTGTATGCGCCGACGTGGCGGGACGATCGCGAGCAGATGGTGGACTTCCTCGACCTGGAGCGGTTGGCGGCCGACACCGGGGCGGTCATCCTGGTGCGGGGGCACTCGCGGACGCTGGTGCCGGGTGCGGATGCGACGGGCTCACGGGTCGTCGACGTCACCTCATACCCGGACATCTCCGCACTCCTGCTCGCCGCGGACGCGCTCGTCACGGACTATTCGTCGGTCATGTTCGACTTCACGGTCACGGGCAAGCCGGTCTACTTCTTCGTTCCGGATCTCGATCATTACCGGGGCGAGCTGCGCGGCTTCTATTTCGACCTGACGGCGAAGGCGCCTGGTCCCCTGACCTCGACGCAGGAGGAGCTGACGCTCGCGCTGACCGACCCCGACACCCCGGGTCGCTACGCAGACCGGTACTCGGCGTGGGTCGCCACGTTCAACGCCCGCGACGACGGACGCGCGGCGGAACGGGTGGTCGCCAGGCTTCTCGACCAGGGGATGATCCTGCGCGCCTGACCTGGGCCGATCGGTGTCAGGGCAGCGGGGTGTTGCGGTCCAGACGCGACGTGTCGACGGTGTCCTGCGCACCCTTGAGGACGCCCGCGAGGAATCCGACGCCCCAGGCGAGGTGCATCGTGGGCAGGACGGCGACGAGCCACGCCCGTTCGCGGAGCGTTCTTCCGGCGATCGCGCCGAAGGCAATCACCCCGACCACGTAGAGCGCGACGGGAAGATGGACGACGGAGGCGAGTCCGCCCAGGAGCCCACCGGCCTGCAGCGCCCCCACCACGATGCTCACGGCCACGGCGCCGACGAGGGCGGGGGGCGCGAAGAAGCGGAGCGAGTTCTGACGACCGAACCGGCGGACGAGTTCGCCTCGCCAGGTTCCCGTGGCGACGAACTGCCGGGCGAGACGCGCCCAGCTCTCGCGCGGCCAATAGGTGACGGCGAGTTCGGGGTCGAACCACACCCGATAACCGGCGTGCCTGATGCGGAGGTTCAGCTCCCAGTCCTCGCCGCGCCGGATCGTCTCGTCGAACATTCCGACCTCTTCGAGCACGCTGCGACGCATGACACCCAGGTACGCCGACTCCGCCGGGCCTTCCGGCGCGCCTCCGTGGTAGGCACCGCCACCGAGACCGACCGGCGAGTTGTAGGCGATGGCGACGGCGCGCTGGAACGGGGTTCGGCCGTCCGCCCGCATGACCCCGCCGACGTTGGCGGCGCGCACGCGGTCCAGCGTGGCCAACGCCTGTCGCGTGTACCCCGGTGCGAGCTCTGAGTGTGCGTCGACGCGCACGATGGTGGGATGCCGCGCTGCCCGGATCGCGAGGTTCAGCGCCACGGGGATGTCGGCCCGCGGATTGTCCACGAGGCGGATGCGGTCGTCCGCCGCAGCGAGCCGCTGCGCGAGCTCGGTCGTGCCGTCGCTGGACGGCCCGAGGGCGAGGACCAGTTCGGCGGGACCGTCGACGTCCTGCTGGAGCACCGTCTCCACGGCGCGTTCCAGGTAATCGCGCTCGTTGAGCACGGGCATCACGAAGGTGACGCCCGCGTCGGCCCCGGGAACCGGCGCGTCGATCGTCACTGCGCTTCCGCGGTGTGGCCGGTGGCACGAGGGATCAGCGCATCGAACTGCGAGAGCACCTCTGCCGTGTAGGCCCCGACGTCGAGGGATGCCGGCGCCACCCGGCCGTCGAGGAACGCGGCCATGCCGCCGGCGAGCGCCCGGTCGTCGCGGTCGACGATGTGCATGTCGTCGCCGGGCAGTGCGCCGCGTGCGGACCCGAATGCCGTCGACACGATGGGCAGACTCAGCTGCGCCGCTTCGATCAGGACCATCGGCTGGCCCTCGTAGTCGCTCGAGAGGACGAAGCAGTCGCACCGTCGCATGACGGACACCGGATCCCGCAGCGGACCCGTCAAGAAGACCCGTCCGCTCAGACCCGCGTCGCGTACCTGCTGCTCGAGCCGGGCCCGCAACGGGCCTCCGCCCACGATGAACAGCTGGGTGTCCGGGGCATCGGACGCGAGGCGTGCGAACGCACGGATCAGCCGGGCGTGGTTCTTCTCCGTCGACAGCCGGCCCACGGAGACGAACCTCCGGATGCCGGGGGCCGAGAGCGCCGCTTCGACGTCGGATCCGAGGGTCGCGTCATCCTCGGCCTCGCCGTCGTCCTCTTCACGCTCGTCCACGGGTGCGGCGGAGATGAGGTCCGGGAGGTTTCGGAGGGTGACGAAGCGGTCGGCGGGCGCGTAGTCCGCGAGCTCCGCCCTATTCAATTCCGTCAGGGCGGGGGAGACGGACACGAGCTGGTCGTACGCGCGGTACATCGCGAACACGCGCCCCAGCGAACGCCGGAAAGCCTGCTTGCCGTTGACGGTCCGATCGCGGTCGGCGGCCATCTCGTTGTGCAACCAGATCGCCCGGATCGCGCGGGGCGAGTGCAGCATCAGGTGCGCCCAGAACGGACTGTAGCCGCTGAAGTCCGCGACCCAATCGAATTTCGCCGACCCGAAGATGCGCGTCCACTCGTCCCGCCACAAGGTGCGGTGCCCGAGACGGCGATGCGCACGAAGAGGGTCGGTGCTGACATCGGCGACCCGGCGCATGATCTGTCGGGCTTTCAAGCCGTTCATCCCGCCGACGCGGAAGATCTGACGGATGCCCGGGTTCAGGCGGGTCTGATTGTGGCGGGTCGTCGCGCCTCGAGGGAAGGCCATGAGGGCCGTCACGTCGTAGCGCTCGGGATCGAGCGAGTTCAAGAGGTTCACGGCCGCCGTCGTGATGCCGTTCAGGCGCATCCCGCCCACATAGAACAGCAGGCGGGGGCGGTCGTCTCGACGCGCGGAGCGGACGCGGCGTCCCTCATCACGTCCGCGGAAGACGACGTCGATGACGCGTGAGGTCGCCTGACCATCGTCGTAGGGGACGAATCGCTCGGCCCACTCGGCGTAGCGCGGGTGCGCCGCGGCATCCGGTCGCAGCAATTCGGCGAGGTCGCGCCCGAGCTCCCGTGGATCGGTGCGCACCGGCCCGGGGAGCTCGTCGAGCGGCATGTATGTGCCGCGGTCAGCGGAGTAAGCGTCGCCGTCCGGGACGAGGAAGCCGATGGGCCTGCCGGTGGCCAGATAGTCGAAGAAGATCGACGAGTAGTCCGTGACGAGCGCATCCGCCAGACCGAGGAGCACGTTCGTCGCAAGGACATTGGGGACGAGCAGACGGCGCAACGAGGGGATGCCGCTGGCCGCTCGGTGCACCACCTGATGGGTCTTGAGGAGCACCACCGTATCGTCGCCCAGCTCGCGCTGGAGTCCGGCGACCTGGTCGGCCAGGTGCGCGAGATCCGCGTCGGGGGCTTGGAAGGAGCTGCCGCGCCATGTCGGGGCGAAGAGGACGATCCGTTTACCGGTCAGGTCCGTGTTCAGCCGCGAGGCGAGGTCGTCGAGGAAGAGTGCGCGCTCGGTGTCCGACATCCACTGCCGGTCGATCCGCGGGTAGCCCTCCTCGATGATCGCGCCGCGATAGATGTTGCGCAGCTGGTAAGCGTCCTCGTACATGGTCTCGGCCATGAACGGATTGGCGGCGAGGAGGTAGTCGGCGTTCAGGAGGTTGCGGAGCGTATTGGCGGATTCGCGTGCACCGCCGGGCATGTCGAACCCCATCAGCTTGAGCGGGGTCCCATGCCACGTGTTCAGGTAGACCTGACCGACGCGCTTGCTGAACGCGGGGGGGAAGGTCGCGTTGTTGACGAGGTACCCGGCCGTCGAGACCGCGCGCCAATAAGCGGCGCTGCCCCGCGCCACGACGACGACCCTGCCGTCGCCGGCGAACTCCGCCCGGACTGCGGCCGCGGCATCCGGATCACTGATCGCCCAGACGTGCGTGAGATCGGCGAACTCGGGATCCGCGAGCAGCGCGCGGAAGATGGCCTCGGGATTGCACAGAGCGCCGTTGCCGGCGAAGGACTCGTACACCACCGTGCGAGGCCGGATCGGGCGCGATCTCGCCCAGGCGATCTGCTCCGACGTCGGAATGCGCTTCGCGCGACTCAGCGCCGAGCGGACAGCACGGGTGACGGCGGGCGGAAGGGGCGAACGCATGTGTGTGCTGTGCTCTCGTCGACGGCAGGTCAGGGCGCGACTTCACCGGCCCGGCGGCGGGCTCGTGCCGCAACAGCTCGGTGGACGCGTCGCGCCGCCTTGTGCATTCTAGCTTCGACTCCCTCGTAGAACCCCCAGGCGACCAGCAGGCTGACCGGGATGCCGAGCAGACCGACGAGTCCCCAGGCCTCTGAACCGAAGGCGAAGGCGAGGGTCGCCAGCACCGGAACGTGCACAAGGTAGAGGCTGAAGGAGATCTTGCCGAGCCACTGGATCGGACGGGTCTCGAACAGTCGGATGGCGGGTCCCCAGGCGAGCGCGACCAGGACGATCCCCGCCGCGCCCGGTGCGGCGAAGGCCCACAGGACCTGACTCAGATCCGTCCCGCTCGGGACGATCGGGCGCGCGAGCCAACTTCCGATGAGCATGAGCACGCTGAGGAGCGTGAACAGCGGCATGAACCACCGGGGTCGTGGACGGTCGACCCATGCCAGCAGGTCGGGCATCCGCGCCGCCATGATCGTGCCGATCACGAAGACGGGGAAGTACAGCAGCTCGCTCTGCTCGAACAAGCGCCCCGCAACGCTCAGCGCGCAGCACGCGATCACCGCGATCAGAGCGTGGCGCCTCACCAGGAGGGCGAGCGCCGTCGCGAGCGGCAGCACGATGGAGTACAAGAGCTCCCAGTGCAACGACCAGAGAGGGTTGTTGAGCGAGTACTGACGAGGCACGAGGGATGCCTGCGCGAAGAACGACGACCAGGTGACGCTCTCCGCGTGCGTCTCGGCCATCCACGAGCCGGCAGGCATCGTCGAACGGTCGCGCGGCACCAGGAAGATCAGCAGGGCGCTCAGGCCGAGCGACGCGATGACCGGGCCGTAGAGCCGGACGACGCGCGCGGAGAGGAACCCCATCCAGGAGAAGCCCTCGCGGAACACGGGCAGGACGACGACGAGCCCCGACAGGACGAAGAAGACAAGAACCGCTTCGTTGCCGGCGGTCAGCAGCTTGACCGGTGATTCCGAGATGACGGCCCAGCTGACGGTGCCCTCCAGGAGAGGACGCGCGATCAGAAGCCAGTGGTGCAGGAGAACGACGAGAGCCGCCACGCCACGAAGACCGTCGAGGCTCTGGATGCGGCCGGGCGGGTGCGTCGGGGGAGTCGTTACCACCCGACAACGGTAGTCGTGGGGGCTGCGCCGGCCGAACCACTTGCGCCCTCACCGTGGAGTGTGCAGGCCGTCGTGCGTCAGCTCCACGCGCCCGTCGCGGCGATGACGCCGGCGAGGATGGAGACCACCGCGAGGACGAGTGCGACGGCGATCAGCACCGTGTGGACGATGAGGAAGCGGGTTGCGCGACCGTTTCCGTCTCGCGCCCGCGGGTCGCGAGCCACGCGACGGTAGAAGGCGGGCCAGACGACCAGATTGAAGACGCCGTTCAGGAGGAGCAGGGTGACAAGAACCGGGATCACCCGGCAACGCTACCCGCTGATCTGATCATCGTGTCCGCCCGGAACCCGCCGGCCACGGCGACGCGGGGGCTTCCGCGGGGTTGCGGACTCGACGGCCAGGTCGGCAGGGAACCTGAGCGGGGCCACGCCGAACGCGCGCCGCGCACCGACGATCACGCGGCGCCCCAGGATGTGGTTTCCGCTCCCGCCGACGACGGCTCCGACGCCGAACGGGAGAGCTCTGCCGACTGCGGATACGCCGCCTTGCACGGTGACGCGACGGAGGAACGCGGATTTCAAACGGTCCACGAGAGGGCCGACCATCGCGCGGGGGAGCGACGTGGTGACCAGCTCACCCCAGTAGGCCTGTCGAGGCTTTCCGGCTCCGCTGACCTGCCCTGCGAACTGGTTGACGAGGTCCACGCCTTCGCGGCCCACCATCAACGTCAGGACGAGGGCCCTGGCGCGATCGGGATCGGACAGTCGGATGCCGTGGACTTCTGCGAGGGACTGCGCGAAGAGTGCCGTCGCTTCCAGGAAGCCGACCGTTTCCGCGCCCGCCAGAGCCAGGGTGACCGCCGTCCCGACACCGGGGACCACGGCGGTCGCTCCGACAGCCGCGCCGCCGGTCGTCACCGCGGCGAGATAGCGACGTTCGAGGATCCGGCAGACATCGGAGGGGGACGCATCCGGATGGCGCGATCGGATCGCCCGGAGGTGAGCTATGACCGCCGGACGCTGGGTGGCGAGGATCCGGTCCAGTACTCGGATGAGCCAGGGGTGCTCCGGCGAGCCCACCGGAGGCAAGCCACCCACCCACGCGGAGTCATCCGGCAGCGAATGGATGCGGGGGACGTTCGAGGCGGACGGGTTCACGACCTGGTACCGGGAGCCGTCCCGATCGTCAGACGTAGAAGTTCGCCCGGTCGAGGTCTTCGGCGAAGTCCACTTCGACCGCATACAGGTCGGAGATGTCGAGGGGACGGAGCTTCAGTCCGTTCTCGGCGATCGCGAGCTCGAGACCGCGCTCGAAGTAGTCCTGGTTGTCGACCCGGCCGAGCTGAGCGATCAGAGCCGGCTTGTCGGCACGTGAGACGAAGTTGATGCCGACGGCCTCGCCGAGTCCGCCGACGACCGTCTTGGACAGCTCCGCGATGTTGCCGGCGGCATCGACCGTGTACTTCACCTCCTCGTCGCTGACCTTGGACGTGTTCACGGTGACGAAGGACTGGTCGGCCTCGATCAGCTCGATCGCGCGACCGAGGACACGCGGGTCGAAGACCACGTCACCGTTCATCCACAGGACGCCCGACCTGCCGGTCGCCTTGAGCGCCCGCAGGAGGCTCTTGGAGGTGTTCGTCTGGTCGTAGCGGTCGTTGTACACGTAGTCGGCCGCGGGGAACGCCTCGACGATGGTCTCGGCGCGGTAGCCGACGACCGTGGTGATCGACGCGCTCGGCCCGAAGGCGGCGTGGATGTTGTCGTGCTGCTGGCCCATGATGCTGCGGCCGTCGCTCAGCTGAGTCAGCGGCTTGGGCAGGCTGCGGCCGAGCCGCGAGCCCATACCGGCTGCGAGGATGACGATCTTGGTCACGGGGGTGCTCCTGACGAGGTGGTCACTGTCCGTACATCGGAAAGACACATCCTTGTGCCAGCTAAATCGTAGCCGGGGCTCCTGACAATGGCCCGTATCCCTGTCGGGCGTTGCGTATTCGTGATAAGCGCGGCGCGATCACACGGCGCCCAGGGAGGGCGAGGACCGCTTGGTAGGTTTGACGGGTGACGCCTCCGAAGACACGACAGCCCCGCGGTAAGGCACGAGTGTCCGGAGCCGGCCCCGCGGTACCGCCGCCGCCCCCGCTGCCGACCGATCTCACCGGGGCCGGCGCAGAGGAGGCCCCTGCGGTCGACGACGCGATCGGTGTCGCGCTTCCGCCCAAGCCCGAACTCCCCGCATCCATCGCTGCGGCACGGTTCGGTGCCGTCGAGACCGCGATCGAACCTGAGGTCGCTCCCGCACCCGCGGCCGAGGTGGAGCCTGAGCCCACGCCCGCCGTCGAGTCGGCGGAGGAAGCCGACGTCGACCTCGCACCGGCGGCCGACGTCGATCCCGAGCCCGCCGTCGAGGTCGAGCCCGAGTCGGAGCCGGACACTGTCCTCGAGGATGAGCTCGTCGCAGAAGCCGAGCCCATCGCAGAAGCCGAGCTCGTCGCAGAAGCCGAGCTCGTCGCAGAAGCCGAGCCCATCGCAGAAGCCGAGCCCCTCCTCGAGGCCGAGCCGGTCGTAGAGGCCGAGGCTGTCGTCGAGGCAGAACCGGAGCCGGCGCCCGTCGTGGAGGTCGAGCCGGAGCCGGCGCCCGTCGTCGAGGTCGAACCGGAGCCGGTCGCCGACGGTGAAACAGAGGTAGAGCCCGACGCCGTCGCCATCCTCGAGCTCGAGCCGGAGCCCGAGCCGCAGGGTCCCGAGCCTGCGACCGCTGTTCTGTCGGCGGCTGAGGCGGAGCAGATCGTAGAGAGCGACGCAGCGCCCGCACTCCGGATGGTGCAGGTGTCGAAGTCCTTCGGTCGCACCCTCGCTGTGGATGCGGTGAATCTCGAGATCCGCACCGGAACGTTCTACGGGATCGTCGGCCCCAACGGCGCGGGCAAGACCACGACGCTGTCGATGATCGCGGGTCTGCTTCGCCCCGACGGCGGCACCATCCAGGTCGGCGGCGTCGATCTCCGCCGCGATCCGCGGGGGGCGAAGGCTCTCATGGGCGTGCTCCCGGACCGCCTGCGTACGTTCGATCGTCTCACCGGAAGACAACTGCTCCACTACTACGGCGTCCTGCGCGGGCTCCGCCCCGCCGTCGTCGCCGAGCGCACGCAGGACCTGGCACGTGCCTTCGACCTCGTGGCCGCTCTCGCCCGTCCGGTCTCGGATTACTCCGCGGGCATGACGAAGAAGATCATGCTCGCGGGTGCGATGATCCACGCGCCGCGACTCCTCGTCCTGGACGAGCCCTTCGAAGCGGTCGACCCGGTCTCGAGCGCCGTCATCCTCGACATCCTCTCGTCCTACGTCGCCCGGGGAGGCACCGTGGTCCTCTCGAGTCACGGCATGGAGCTCGTGGAGCGGGTGTGCGACGGTGTCGCGGTCATCGTCGCCGGTCAGGTCCTCGCGCGGGGCACGGTCGACGAGGTGCGAGGCGACAGCACCCTCGCGGAGCGTTTCGTTCAACTCTCCGGCGGGCTCAGCGACGTGGAAGGCCTGGAGTGGTTGCACACGTATTCCGACTGAGACTCGCGCTCCTCGTCGGCTCGCTCAATGCCCGCCCCGGCGTCCTCGTCCGACGGCTCGCCGCGTTCGGTGTGCTCGCTGTGGCCGTCGCGGCCGTCTGCGTCGCCCTCCTACGCCTCGACCGCGTTCCGGACGTGGAAGCGGCGACTCTGACGGTCGTCGGTGGCTCCGTGCTGATCGCGGGATTCCTCCTCGTACCGCTCTTCGCGGGGGCCGACGACCCGCTCGATCCGCGCCGTTTCATCTCGACGGGCGTACAACCGCGGACCGTGGCGTGGGCGGTGGCGGCGGTGTCCGCGTTCGGCATCCCCGGACTCGCGGTGACCGCGATCGCCGTGGCGATGGCCGTGGCGGCATCTGAACGCGGGACTCCCGTCGGGCAGACGGTGCTCGGCGCCGTACTGCTCGTGGTGACCGCCGTGCTCTCGGCGCGATGCGCCATGGCGGTGTCCGCCGTGGCACTTCGCGATCGACGGTCGCCGCAGCTCACCGGATTGATGGTGACGGCTGCCGGCGTCGTCGTGGTACCGGTCGCGGCGTTCGCCTTCTCGCTGGAGTGGTCGGGCGGATTGCCCTCGCAGCTGACGGAGGCCGCGCAGGTGCTCGCTCTGACGCCGTTCGGCGCAGCCCCGGCTATCGCCGTCCGTACGGGCGGGGATCTCGTCGTGTCCCTCCTGGTCGCCGTCGGAACGATCGTCCTGCTCGGAGCTGTCTGGTATCTCCTGGTCCAGCTGATGATGACCTCCACGGAGCGCCCGGTGCCCGTGCGCGAGCGTCGCGGCCTCGGGTGGTTCGCGGTCATGCCTGGTCTTCCGGGTGGAGCGGTGGCGGCGCGGAGCATCCTGTACTGGTTCGGCGACGCTCGCTACCTGGCCAATGTGATCGTGGTACCCATCGCATCGGTCCTGATCGTGACGCCGCTGGTGATCGTCGGGGTGCCTCTGCCGGTCGTCGCACTCATCCCACCGCCGATACTCGCCCTGTTCCTAGGATGGCTCGTGCACAACGATCTGGCCTACGACTCGACGGGCGTATGGCTTCACATATCGGCCGGGGTGCGCGGTGTCGCGGATCGGGTCGGCCGACTCGTGCCCATTCTCATGATCGGCATACCGTTGCTGGCGCTCGTGATCACGGGGTCCATCTGGGTGCACGGCCGCTGGGCTGTCCTCCCCGCCCTGGTCGGCGTGTGCGTCTCGCTCTTCGGGGCCGGTCTCGGGATCGGGTCGATCGCGTCCGTGGCGGCGCCGTACGCCGTCTCACGTCCCGGGGAGGGCCCGTTCGAACAGCCGCAGCGCACCGGCGGCGGGATGGCACAAGCCGTCGTCCTCTTCGGGGCGATCCTCTTGTCCGCCCCCGCGCTGTGGTGGGGCTGGTTGTCGCTGAACGGCGACGAAGATGCCGCGTGGACCTCGTTCTGGTCCGGCTCCGGCGTCGGAATAGGTGTGCTGGTCGTGGGCGTCGCGGTCGGCGGAGCGCTCTTCGAACGCCGCACCGGGCGCATCATGGAGTTCGCCGAAACCCTCTGACACCCGGCCACGGAGTCCTCGGCCCCAGTACACTCGGGGGAATGAGCACGCCGATCGACAGCCCGGATCAGGGCGGCCTCGCCACACTCGACCGTGAGCTCGAAGAGCTCATCCGCGAGGAGTCCATCGAACCGGGCGATCATGAGCGGTTCTCGCACTACGTCAAGAAGGACAAGATCCTCGAGTCGGCGATCACCGGCAAGCCCGTACGTGCGCTGTGCGGCAAGAAGTGGACCCCCGGTCGGGATCCCGAGAAGTTCCCGGTCTGCCCGACCTGCAAGGAGATCTACGCGTCGCTGACCTCGTAGACGGTCGGTAGCGCCGGGTCGGCGCGGCTGAGCGCCAGCGCCATGACGGGCAGTTCCTCGCGGACCCGGAGGTGATGCGCGCGAGCGGCGGTCACTCCCTCGGCTCCGAGGTGAGCGGCATCCGCTTCGCCGTGGTCCACGAGCACGGTCTGCAACGGGCGTGCGTCCGGGTGGGCTGATGCGGTGTCGAGTTCCTCGTAGCCGTCGGCCACGGTGACGACCTCTGCGGTCGCGACCCCGTCGAGGCGGCGTCGGAAAGCTGCCTTACGCCCGCCGACGGAGGCTTTCGACGTCGAAGCCTTCGCCACCGGCACCCACCCGCCGTCCGAGCCCTGTCGCGCGACGAGCTTGTAGACCATTCCGGCGGTGGGGGTGCCGGATCCCGTGACGACGGAGGTGCCGACACCGTAGGCATCGACGGGGGATGCCGCCAATGCCGCGATCGCGAATTCGTCGAGATCGCTCGTCACGGTGATCCGCGTCGAGGTGGCGCCGAGCTCGTCGAGCTGCTGACGGACGGAGGCGGCCACGGTCGGGAGATCACCCGAATCGAGTCGGACGCCGCCGAGCCCGGTACCGGCGACACGGACGGCCGTCTCCACGCCCTGTCGGATGTCGTAGGTGTCGACGAGCAGCGTCGTTCCCGTGCCGAGGGCCTCGATCTGGCTGCGGAAGGCGTCCTCCTCGGTGTCGTGGAGGAGAGTCCAGGCGTGCGCGGCGGTGCCCATCGTGGGGATGCCCCACGATCGGCCGGCTTCGAGATTGCTGGTCGCCGAGAAGCCCGCGATGTAGGCGGCGCGCGCCGCGGCGACGGCCGAGCGCTCCGCGGCCCGGCGGGATCCCATCTCGGCGAGCGGTCGGTCGCCGGCCGCGATGCTCATGCGCGCGGCAGCTGTGGCGACGGCCGAGTCGTGGTTGAGGATGCTCAGGGCCAGGGTCTCGAGGATGACCGCCTCGGCGAACGTGCCCTCGATCGTGAGGATGGGGGAGCCGGGGAAGTAGAGCTCGCCTTCCCGGTATCCGCTGATCCTGCCCGTGAACCGGTAGCCCTCGAGATAGCCCACCGTCTCGGGGCTGACGATGTCGTTGTCGCGCAGGTAGGCGAGCTCGGCCTCGTCGAAGCGGAAGTCTGCGATCTCCGTGAGAAGCCGCCCGGTGCCCGCGACGACGCCGAAGCGACGCCCGCCCGGCAAGCGTCGTCCGAACAGTTCGAAGACGCAGCGACGGCTCGCGGTGCCGTCGCGCAACGCGGCATCCAGCATCGTGAGTTCGTAGCGGTCGGTCAGCAATGCTGTGGACGTGGCCATTCGGTCACTCTATCCAGGCGCGGAGACGGGTCGGACCGAGACTAGGCTGGTCGATCGTGACGGACGCACCGATCGGGATCTTCGACTCCGGAGTGGGCGGGCTCACGGTGGCCCGCGCCGTCTCTCAGCTCCTTCCGCGCGAGTCGATCCTCTACATCGGCGACACCGCGCACTCACCGTACGGTCCCAAACCGATCGCGGACGTGCGGCGCTACGGGTTGGAGGTCCTCGACTCGCTCGTCGATCAGGGCGTGAAGATGCTCGTCATCGCGTGCAACACCGCGTCCGCCGCGCTCCTTCGCGACGCACGTGAGCGGTACGACGTGCCGGTCGTCGAGGTCATCGGGCCGGCTGTCCGCACCGCCATCTCGACCACGCGGAACGGACGCATCGGTGTCATCGGCACGGCGGGCACGATCGGCTCGGGCGTTTACCAGGACATGCTCGGCGTCAACGAGCACCTCAGCGTCTTCGCGCAGGCCTGCCCGCGCTTCGTCGACTTCGTCGAGGCGGGTGTCACCGACACGACGGATGTCCTCCGTGTCGCGGAGGAGTACCTTTCTCCCCTCCGCCACGCCGGCGTCGACACCGTCGTCCTCGGGTGCACGCACTACCCGTTCCTCGAAGGCGCGATCAGTTACGTCATGGGTCCTGACGTGTCGCTCGTCTCGAGCGATACCGAGACGGCGAAGGACGTGTACCGACAGCTCGTCTCCCGGGACCTCCTCGCGGGTCCGGATGCCTCGCCGACCCACGTGTACGAGGCCACCGGCGATTCCGCCGACGACTTCATCCGACTCGCAGACCGGTTGATGGGCCGCGGCGTCAGCGCCGTCCGGCTCGTTCAGACCGGTGCCATCGACCTACCGAAGGAGACCTCATGACCGAGACCACCCGAGCCGACGGTCGGACCGTCGACCAGCTGCGCCCCGTCACGATCGAGCGTGGGTGGAGTGCGCACGCAGAGGGTTCGGCGCTGATCTCCTTCGGGGGCACGAAGGTGCTGTGCACGGCATCCTTCACCAACGGCGTGCCCCGCTGGCTCACCGGAAAGGGCAAGGGCTGGGTCACCGCCGAATACGCGATGCTGCCGCGCGCCACGAACTCCCGCAACGACCGCGAGTCGATCAAGGGCAAGGTCGGCGGGCGCACGCACGAGATCTCGCGGCTGATCGGTCGCGCGCTGCGCGCCGTCGTCGATACGAAGGCCCTCGGCGAGAACACGATCGTCATCGACTGCGACGTCCTGCAGGCCGACGGGGGCACGCGGACCGCGGCCATCACCGGCGCCTACGTCGCCCTGGCGGACGCGATCGAATGGGGCCGCGCCAAGGGTTTCGTCGGCAAGAACGCGAAGGCGCTCATCGACTCCGTCTCCGCGGTCTCGGTCGGCATCATCGACGGTGAGCCGATGCTCGACCTGGCCTACGTCGAGGACGTGCGTGCCGAGACCGACATGAACGTCGTCGTCACCGGTCGCGGGCTGTTCGTCGAGGTCCAGGGCACCGCCGAGGGCGCGCCCTTCGACAAACGCGAGCTGGACGCCCTCCTCGAGCTCGGCGTGAACGGCTGCGGCGACCTCCGCGAGGCGCAGATCGCAGCGCTGGCGGAGGGGCTGGCGTGACGGCGCGCCGTATCGTCCTCGCTACGCACAACGCGCACAAGGTCGAGGAGTTCGGTGCGATCGTCGCGGCGACCCGACCCGATATCGAGGTCGTCGGGTACGACGGACCCGAGCCCGTCGAGGACGGCGTGACCTTCGCGCAGAACGCCCTCATCAAGGCGCGCGCCGCGGCAGCCCACACCGGCCTCCCGGCGATGGCGGACGACTCGGGAATCGCCGTCGACGTGCTGGGCGGATCACCCGGAGTGTTCTCGGCCTACTGGGCGGGGCACAAGAAGGACGGCGTCGCGAATTACGAGCTCCTGCTCGATCAGCTCGCCGACATCGCCGACCCGCATCGGACGGCGCAGTTCGTCTCGACGATCGCCCTGGTCGTCCCCGGCGGGGAGGAGCACGTCGTCACCGGTGTCTGGCCCGGTCGGCTCGCGACCGCACCTGCGGGGGAGAACGGGTTCGGTTACGACCCGGTCTTCCTGCCGGACGACGCCGACGGCAGGTCCGCAGCGGAGCTGACGCCCGCGGAGAAGAACGCCTCGTCGCATCGCGCGCGGGCGTTCGTCGCGCTGGGGCCACTGCTCGAGACCCTCTGACGTCCTGACGTTCGGCGCAGAGGCTGAGAATCGGACTCATTCCCGAGTTCTCCGATCCGGCCGGTCGGTGATGCGCCCGGTTCTACCCTCGTAGGTATGCACGATCACGCACCCGCCGGCATCCGGGGAGGACATCCGCGACGCCTGCTCGCGGTCTCCCTCGGGATCACCGCGACCGTGCTCGTCGTCCAGCTGGCCGGCGCGATCCTGACCGGGTCGCTTGCGCTGCTCGCCGACGCCGGTCACATGTTCACCGACAGCTCGGGTCTTGTGATCGCCCTGATCGCGGCGTCGGTCGCCGCTCGACCCGCGGACGACCGGCAGACCTACGGATATCAGCGTGCCGAGGTCTTCGGCGCGCTTCTGAACGCCCTGATCCTCATCGCCCTCGGTGCCTGGATCGCGGTCGAGGCCATCGGACGGCTGATGCACCCCGCGCAGGCCGAGGTGCAGGGCCTGCCGATGCTCGTCGTCGCCGTGATCGGCCTCGTCGCGAACGGTGTCTCACTGTACGTCCTGAGCGCCGCCCAGCGCACGAGCATCAACGTGCGGGGCGCCTACCTCGAGGTGCTCGGCGACCTGCTCGGTTCGGTAATCGTCATCATCGCAGCGGGCCTGATCTGGCTGACGGGATGGATGCCGGCGGACGCCGTGGCCTCGCTGGTCATCGCCGCGCTCATCGTGCCGCGCGCCATCGCTCTGCTGCGCGAGGTCTTCGCGGTGCTCGGCGAGCGCGCCCCGGCGGGAACGAAGGTGACCGAGATCCGCGATCACATCCTGGGTGCCGACGGTGTCGTCGACGTGCACGACGTGCACGTGTGGCAGCTCACCCGCGGCGCCCCGGTCTTCACGGCGCACGTCGTCGTCGCGGCGGACCATTTCGCGGACGACCGTGCCGGGGCGCTGCTGTCGCAACTGCAGTCGTGCCTCGCGCGTCATTTCGATGTCGAGCACTCGACCTTCCAGCTCGAGCCGGCAGGCCACGTCGAGCACGAGGCTCACGCCTGATCCGGACGGGAGGGGATCACTGATGACGGACACCGCTGCGCCCAATCTGCCGTCGCGGGACTTCGCCGCGTCGGCGGCGTTCTACGGCGGCCTGGGGCTCGAGGTCGTCTATCGAGCCGATGACTGGCTCATCCTGCGGCGCGATCTGCTGCAGCTCGAGTTCTTTCCCGACCCTGATCTCGATCCGTTCGCGAACACCTTCATGTGCTGCCTCCGTGTGGACGACCTCGACGGGTGGTATGACCGCATCGTCGAGGCCGGCGTGCCCGAGGGCGTCACGGGCTTCCCCCGTCATCACGCGCCCAGGGACGAGCCCTGGGGCGGCAGAGCGGCGTACCTCCTCGACCCCGACGGCACCCAGCTGACGATCATCCAGAACCGGTGACGACGCGCCTCACCGTTCGGCGCGCACATCCTCGGCGGTCTTGTCCGGGCGCAGCCCGCGCCAGCGTGCGTGACGAAGCGTGCCGTTGGGTGTCGTCTCGGCGTACTCCACCTCGCCGACGAGATCGGGGCTGACCCAGAGAGCATCGGATGCCTCGGCCCGGCCGATGTCGACGAACGGATTCTCCTCGGTCCGCAGCGGCGTGAGTTCGGCGTCGAGGCGTGCGAGAGTGCGATCGCTGAAGCCGGACCCGACACGACCGACGTAGTGCAGTCCGCCCTCTGTCGGGATTCCCATGAGAAGCGATCCGATCCCGCCGCTGCGACCTCCCTTGCCCGGACGGATGCCGCCGATCACCACCTCCTGCATGAGGGTCAGCTTCACCTTCAGCCATTCCTCGCCGCGGACGCCGCGACGGTAGATCGAGGCGGGATCCTTGACGACGACGCCCTCGAGGCCCAGTTCCTCCGCCGTCGCCAGCGCATCGTCGACGTCGTTCGCGACGGGCGGGACGACGATCTCATCGATCGTGCCTCCGGCGATGCGTTCCAGGAGCTCGCGCCGCTGCGAGAGGGGGAGCCGGCCGGCATCCCTTCCGTCCACCTCCAGGACGTCGAACAGCAGAAACTGCACGGGGATTCGTGCGGACTCCTGAGCGATCTCAGCGGACTTCGTGAGGTGCATCCGGTGCTGCAGCAGGGAGAAGCTCGGCCGGTTCCGCTCGTCGAGCGCGACGATCTCGCCGTCGATGACGCAGGCGGCGGGTCCGAGGCCGGGATCACCGCCGGTCAGTTCGGGGTATCTGGCGGTGATGTCCGTGCCGCTGCGGGCATGGAGGCGGAGATGCTCCCCGTCCCAGATGCCGAGGGCACGCACCCCGTCCCATTTGAACTCGACCCACGGGCCCCACCTGTCGGCGGCGTGCCGGGCGAGAGCGGCGTTCGAGGTGGTCGCCAGCATGGGTGCAGGAGCGGGTACCGACGCCGGTGGTGGCGCCGAAGCAGCGTGAGTCGAAGCCGCCGGGGGATTCGCAGCATCCGTCTTCATCCGGTGCAGCAGCCACTGGGACTTCTCGCCGTCGCCGCTCGTGCGGATGAGCGCGAGCTTCACGGTGCCGAGCGGACCGTCGCCACGCCCGGTCGCGGTGACGATGACCTCGTCGTCGCGCCACTTCTCGAGGTCGAAGGTGCCGGTGTCCCAGATCGACATGGCGCCGGCACCGTACTCGCCGGCGGGGATGTCCCCGGCGAAGTCCAGGTACTCCATCGGATGGGGTTCGGTCATGACGGCCAGGTGGTTCGTCGAGGGCGACTCCGGGATGCCGCGGGGGACCGCCCAGCTGACGAGTACGCCGTCGCGCTCGAGCCGCAGGTCGTAGTGGAGCCGCCGCGCGTGATGCTCTTGGATGACGAAGCGGGAGGACGCCGGGCGAACCGAGCCGGCGGGGGAGTCCGGCACGGGCTCCGGGGTCTTCGCCGCCGTGCGCTTGGCGATGTAGGAGGCGAGCGGCCCCGTCCCCCTGGGGGCCAGCGGCGCGATCAGGTCGCCGTCCGCGGCGACCCGGTCGAGGACCTCGTCGAAGAGCAGATGACGAAGGCCCGGATCGTCGAGCTCCTTCCACGTGCGAGGCGCGGCGACCGTGGGGCGAGCGCGTCCGCGCAGCGAGTAGGGTGCGATCGTCGTCTTCTTGCCGTTGTTCTGACTCCAGTCCAGGAAGACCCTCCCCGGACGCGCCGCTTTGGACATCTGACTCACGACGAGATCCGGATGATCGGCCTCGAGCGCCCGCGCGAGCTCCTTGGCGAAGGCGCTGATCTCCTCGCTCGTGCGCGAGCCGTCGAGCGGGGCGTACAGGTGGATGCCCTTGCTCCCGCTCGTGACGGGGAGCGGTTCCATGCCCAGATCGGTCAAAATCTCCCGACACCATCGCGCGACCTCGGCGCACTCCGCGAGCCCGATACCCGGGCCGGGGTCGAGGTCGAGGACGAGCCGATCGGGGTTCCGCCGCGCACCCTCCGCGTCGAACCGCCACTGCGGGACGTGCAGTTCGATCGACGCGACCTGCGCGAGGTAGACGAGCGTCGGAACCCCGTCCACGAGGGGGTAGTCCTTCGCGCCGGTCGAATGCGCGATGGGTCTGCGCGTGATCCAGGCCGGTGCGCCCGCCTCGAGGTGCTTCGCGAAGAACGACCCCTCCGCGGTGCCGTCCGGCCAGCGGATGCGGGTGACCGGCCGCGCATCGAGGTGGGGAAGGATGGCCGGCGCGATCCGCGTCAGGTAGTCGATGACCTCGCCCTTGGTGGTCCCCGTCGCGGGGTACATCACCTTGTCGAGGTTCGTCAGCCGCAGTCGGCGTCCGTCGACGACGACCTCCTGCGGCGCGGCTGGCATGGGGCCAGATTAGTGCGCAACCCCCATTGGTCGTCGCGTCGGCGGGGTGTGTACTGAGGGCATGAGATCGATCTGGAAAGGCGCGCTGACCTTCGGACTCGTCAACGTGCCCGTCAAGGTGTACTCGGCGACGGAGGACCACGACGTGTCGCTGCACCAGGTGCACGCCGCCGACGGCGGCCGCATCCGATATCAGCGCATCTGCGAGATCGACGGCGAGGTCGTGCCGTACTCCGACATCGACAAGGCCTACGACGACGGCGAGCGCACCGTCGTCCTGACCTCCGACGACTTCGCGGCGCTGCCGAGCGAGCGCAGCCGCGAGATCGAGGTCGTCGAGTTCGTCCCCACCGAGCAGATCGACTTGCTCACCCTCGACAAGGCGTACTACCTCGAACCCGACTCGAAGAGCCCGAAGGCGTACGTGCTGCTGCGTCGGACGCTCGAGCAGACCGACCGCACCGCGATCGTCCGCTTCGCCCTGCGACAGAAGACGCGGCTCGCCGCGCTGCGGGTGCGCGGCGACGTGCTGGTTCTGCAGACCCTCCTCTGGGCGGATGAGGTCCGCGAGGCGTCCTTCCCGGTGCTGGATGAGCCGGTGAAGATCTCGAGCAAAGAACTGGAGCTCTCGGCATCCCTCGTCGACAGCTTCTCGAGCGACTTCGACCCGAGCGAGTTCACCGACGAGTATCAGAAGGAGCTGCGCACCCTCATCGACGCGAAGCTCGAGAAGGGCGACGCGTTCGACACCGCCGAGACCTTCGGGGAGAAGGCGGATGCCGAGGGCGGCGAGGTCATCGATCTGATGGCTGCCCTGCGGGCCAGCGTCGAGAAGAGTCGGGCGGCGCGGTCGGGGAAGGGTTCCGTCGGAGAATCGAAGGCCGACGCCGACGAGGAGTCGGCGCCAGCCACGAAGAAGGCTGCGAAGAAGACGGAGGCTGCGAAGAAGGTTCCCGCGAAGAAGAAGGCGTCCTGATCAGAGCCGCGGAGCGTCTCCGCGCTCCTCGGCCGGGTCATCGAACGCCTCGGGCTCGAGGACGAGCTCCTGCGCCTCGGCCGCGTCCGTCGTCCCATCGGGGCCGGCGGCCATCTCGCGCTTGACCTTGCGCTTCTCGGCGAAGTAATGCCAGACGATGAAGACGATGGTGCCTGCGACCGCGATGAGCAGGATGACGTCGATGTATTCGGCGACGAACTCTCCGACGCCGGGGATGAGGCTCACCAGGTAGCCGATGACGGTGAGACCGAAGCCCCAGATGACGGCGCCGATGAGGTTGTACAGCGAGTACTTGTGCCAGGCCATCTTGCCGACGCCGGCGGCGACCGGGGCGAAGGTGCGAACGATGGGGACGAATCGGGCGAGGATGACCGTCACGCCGCCGTACCGCTCGAAGAACGCGTTCGTGCGTTCGACGTTGCTCCGACTGAACAGGCCGGATTCCTTGCGCTCGAAGACCGCAGGACCTCCCTTGCGTCCGATCAGGTAGCCGACTTCTCCGCCCAGGAACGCGGCCAGGCCGATGAGGAGTCCGACGATCCAGACGTTGACGCCGAAGACGCCGTTCGGGGCGTGCGTGACCGGGTTGGAGAGGAGCCCCGCCATGATCAGGAGCGTGTCGCCGGGGAGCAGGAACCCGACGAGGAGTCCGGTCTCGGCGAAGATGATGAAGCAGACCACGACGAGCGCCCAGGGACCTGCGGCGTTGATGATGGTCTCGGGATCCAGCCAGGGGATCAGTGCCAAGGGATGCACGGAGGTCCTTCAGGTCGCGACGGCGGGCCGGCCGGCGGAATGGGCGCAAGGTGTGAGACACGACGGTGCCTCGTGCGGAAGGGGGGACTTGAACCCCCACGCCCGAAGGCACAGGAACCTAAATCCTGCGTGTCTGCCGATTTCACCACTCCCGCTGGTGGCTTCAGTCTAGGGCGCGCGGTGGGAGAGACCTGAGAGGGATAACCCCCGAATATCCGGTGATCCGGGTCAGACCCGCGCGTCCTCGTCGAGCAGCGGCGCCCGGAAGTTTGCCCCGACGTGTGCGCCCTGGGCGAAGTAATGCCGGAAGCTGTAGTAGAGCGGACGCCATCGCTCCGTGTCGACGCGGTCGCTGTGGTCATCCCGCAGGATCGTCTCGTGCGCGTGGACCTGCAGGACCTCCGCCTCGACCGCGACGGCATCGCCGCCGTCGATGTCGATGATCTGCACGGCCCGCGCCTCGATCTGCACCGGGCACTCGTCGACCCGATCAGCGGCGACCCGCTCAGACGCGACGGGCGTCAGTCCGCCGAGCGTCCACTTGTCGGCTTCGTGTCGGTAGGCGGGATGCTTGTCGGCGGGAACGGGGAACCGGCCCGTCGTCGGCGCGATGGCCTCGACGCTGCTCACGAGGTCCGACGACGGGAGGTTGACGACGAGATCGGGAACTCGGCGGAGATTCGCAAGCGCCTGCCCGCCCGATCCGAGCCCGAGCATGTAGCGGGACCCGAGAGACCACGCTGACGAGATCGGGCTGATGTTGGACGTGCCGTCGGGGTTGACCGTGGTGATCAGCGCCACCGGGGTTCCGAAGTACAACACCGGCAGATGGACGCTCCTCGTTTCAGGCATCCGTCCATTCTGGACTCTGCGAGGCGGGACGACGAAATGACGTCGAGCGCGGAGTGTGGATAACTCGTGCGCGGGCCGCAGCCCCCTTGCGAAGATCCCAGGCCATGAGCGTCGCCTCCTCTCAGCCGGGCACACGCGGAGTCACCGCGGTCGCCGAGCGCGTGCGCGAGCGCCTGCGGACGGAGGAGGTCGACCCCTCCCGCGACCCCGAACGCGCGTCGTTCATCGCTCGGGCCGAAGTGAGGCGTCACAACGATTTCGCCCTCGCGCGGGGCGTGGATGTCATCGAGGACGAAGCGGCGTCCGTCCGCGACATCCTCTCGACGGTCGCCGGTTACGGGCCGCTCCAAGCGCTGCTGGACGATCCGGACGTGGAGGAGATCTGGATCAACGCGCCGGACAAGGTGTACATCGCTCGCGATGGCCGCAGCGAGCGCGCGCCGATCGTGCTGAGCGACACCGCGGTGCGGGATCTGGTCGAGCGCATGCTGCACGCCACGGGCCGGCGCGTCGATCTGAGCCAGCCGTTCGTCGATGCCTCGCTGCCGGACGGATCACGGCTGCACGTGGTCATCCCGGACATCACGCGCCGCCACTGGGCGGTGAACATCCGGAAGTTCCTCGCTCGTTTCCGGACCCTCGACGACCTGGTCGCAGCCGGATCCGTCACCCCCGCGGCAGCCACACTGCTCCAGGGTGCGATGCGCGAAGGGACCAGCGTGATCGTCTCAGGCGCGACGCACGCAGGCAAGACGACCCTGTTGGGGGCGTTGATCGCTGCCGCGCCGCCGCACCACCGAATCGTGACTGTCGAGGAGACGTTCGAGCTCACCGTGCAGGCGCACGATCTGGTAGCGCTGCAGGGGCGTCAGCCGAGCTTGGAAGGTACCGGCGAGGTGTCGCTCCGACGCCTCGTCAAGGAGGCGCTGCGCATGAGACCCGACCGCCTCGTCGTCGGGGAGGTACGCGACGCCGAAGCCCTCGATCTGGTCCTGGCGCTCAACACCGGAGTCCCGGGAGCCGCCACCATCCACGCGAACTCGGCGACCGACGCGCTGCGCAAGCTCGGTTCGCTGCCGCTCCTGGCCGGCCGGAACATCGACCGCGACTTCCTGCTGCCGGCCATCGCCGCCTCCGTCGGCCTCGTCGTGCACTGCCGACGGGATGCCGAGGGTCGCCGAGCCGTCGTCGAGGTCGTCGCTCCGACCGGTCGCGTCCTCGACGGCGTCATCGAGACCCGTCGTGTGTTCGGGGGCGAGGCGCGATGACGACTGTTCTCGGAGTGACGTTGGCCGCGGGCATCCTCCTCGCACTCTCGCCGTGGCTGTGGCCGCCCCGTGCCGTCCGCAGTGACGGAGCTCGCCGGGACGGTCGATTCGCGCGGCTTCTGCAAGAAGCCGGGTTCGGTCATGCCACAGCCGGGCACCTCGCGACGATCTCGCTCGCGACAGCCGCCCTCGCAGGTGCGGTGGTCTGGTTGCCGACGTCGCTCCTCGCCTTCGCCGCGGTCGCTGCAGCGGCCGGCTTCTTCGCTCCGGCTGCGTGGTTGCGCGGAAGGGTGCGGCGCGTGCAGAAGGCTCGGCGGCAGCTGTGGCCCGACGTGTGCGACCTGCTCGTCGCCTCGGTCCGGTCGGGGATGTCGCTCCCCGACGCCGTCTCCGCACTCGCCGAGGTGGGGCCGCCGCCTCTCCGGCCGGCCTTCGGCGCCTTCGCATCGGACGTCGCCGCTTCCGGGCATTTCGATTCCAGTTCGCTGCGGCTGAAGGCTCGCCTCGCAGATCCTGTCGCCGATCGCATCATCGAGGCGCTGCGCATGGCTCGTCAGGTCGGCGGCACCGAGCTGACGAGCGTCCTGCGCGCGCTGTCGGCGTCCGTCCGCGCCGAGGCGGCGCTGCGCGCGGAGATCGAAGCGCGCCAATCATGGATCCGCGGCGCTGCCGTCCTGGGGGTCGTCGCGCCGTGGGTGATCCTCGGACTGCTCGCCCTGCGCCCCGAGGGCGCGACGGCGTACAGCAGTCCCGAGGGCGTGACCGTCATCGTCGTGGGCGCCGGGGTGTCCGCCATCGCCTTCCGGCTGATGGTGGGGATCGGTCGGTTGCCGGAGCCGCGGCGGTGGTTCGCATGAGCGGCGTCACGGAAATCGCCGTGGCGGTCGTCCTGGGCGGCACCTTCGCCGCCGGCCTCGTGATGGTCGCGACACGCATTCCGCGCCTGGCGGCTCCGACGCTCGCTCGTCGCATCGCGCCGTACCTCCGCGATATCGCGGATCCACGAGGCCTGACGCCGTTGGCGTCTGCACCGGGGGACTGGCGCGCCCGCAGGGATCGCTTCGTGGCATCCCTCGGCGGCGTGGCTCGACTCGAGCACCGGCTCCGCCAAGCGGGATGGGTACAGGATGCCGCCGGTTTCCGCGGGCGTCAGCTCACGTGGGTCGTGGCCGGCGCCCTCCTGGGCGGAGTCGTTCTCGTGATCCTCGCCCTTGCCGGCAGGCTCTCGCCGGGAGCGACGATCCTTCCGCCCGTCGCAGCACTGTCAGCCGCAGCTCTCGTCGATCTGCGCCTCACATCGGCAGCACGTCGTCGCCGGGCGCGCGTGGAGGAGGAGCTGCCCACGCTCCTGGAATTCCTCTCCCTCTGCCTGGCCGCGGGCGAAGGGCTGCGAGACGCGCTGCACCGGGTCGGCGAGATCGGGAGCGGCGAGCTCACCGTGGAGATCCGCCGTGCGGTCCTGGACAGCGGTACGGGATCGAACCTGTCGGACGCGCTCGTCGACCTCGGGCGACGTCTGGACGTTCCCGCGCTCTCGCGAGCCATCGAGCACCTCGTCGCCGCCATCGATCGCGGTGCTCCGTTGGCGGGTGTCCTGCAGGCTCAAGCAGGCGACGCCCGAGAGGACGCCAAACGCACGCTCATCGAGCAGGCCGGCAAGAAGGAGATCGCGATGCTCTTCCCGATCGTCTTCCTCCTGCTGCCGATGAGCGTCCTCTTCGCCGTCTTCCCCGGGATCGTGATGCTGCGACTCGGGGTCGGCTGACGCATGACCGAAAGGAGATCCTGATGATCCGTTCCACCTTCCAACGACTGCGGACGGCCTGGGGTGCCGTGTACACGGGACTTCGAGAGGACGAATGGGGGGACGTGCCGGGCTGGGTGCTCATCACGCTCATGACCGCCGGGCTCGTCGTCGTCATCTGGGCTCTCGCGGGGCCTGCGCTCGCCCAGCTGTTCCAGCAGGCGATCGACCAGGTGTCCAGTTTCTGAGGCGTCCCGAGATGCGGCGGCTGCTCTCCGACGAGCGCGGATCGACTCCGGTCGAATTCGTGCTCGTCGGCGTGCTGCTGACGGTGCTGACGCTCGGGGTGCTGCAACTCGGACTCGCCGTCTACGTCCGCAACGTCGTGCACGACGCCGCGGTCGAGGGCGCGTACTACGCCGCTCTGGCGGATGTCGAGACCGCTGCGGGTGCCGAGCGCGCGCGAGAGGTCGCCGAGCGTGCCGTCGGCAGCGACTTCGTCGAGAGTGCAACGGCGACGGACTCCCGCACCCTGGGATACGAGACGGTATCGGTGACTCTGAAGACGCGGCTACCGATCATCGGGCTCCTCGGCGTCCCGCGCGGATGGGAGGTGACCGTCCATGCCCCCGCGGAGAGCTTCGACTGATCCCCTCAGCCAGGACGAGAGGGGCTCGGCTGCTCTCGAGTTCATCGTCGGCGGAGTCGTCCTGCTCGTGCCCATCGTCTACCTGGTGGTCACGCTCGGATTGGTCCAGTCCCACGCCCTGGGCGTCGAATCGGCGTCGCGGCACATCGCCCGTGCGGTGGCATCCGCCGACAGCATCGATGATGCCGACGACCGTGCGGCGGCTGTCCTGGGCTCCCTCGTGCGCGAGTACGGCCTCGATGAGGACGCCCTCGAGGTGAACGTGTCGTGCGTCGATCAGTCGACCGCCTGTCCGACCGCCGGGGCGATCGTACGGGTGACGGTGTCCTCATCCGTCCCGCTGCCGCTCGTTCCGCCCGTTCTCGGTCTCGAAGAAGCCGCCCGGGTCGGCGTGGAGTCGGCCTCGGTGCAGAAGGTCTCGCGTTACTGGAGGGATCAGTGAGTCCGGACGACGACGACGGAAGTGTCCTTCTCCTCACGATCGGGTACGCGCTCCTGGCCCTCGCCCTGGTCTTCGTGACGGTCGACGCGACGAGCCTGTACCTGGCGCAGAAGCGGACCCAGGCGACGGCGGATGCCGCGGCCCTCGCGGCCGCGGATGGATTCACGCTCGACGTCGTCGACGACCGGCCCCGGGCGGTGCTCACCGACGGGGGAGTGCGGGAGCAGGCGCAGGCGATCATCGCCGCCGAGGGAAACGCGAGTCTTCTGGGGGCGAGCACTCCGGATGGCGTGTCCGCTCGAGTTGTCGTCGGCTCGGTGTGGCACCCGCCGATCTCGAGTCTGTTCATCCCCGATGGCGTCGCGCTGGAGGCGACGGCGACGAGTCGCACCGCGCTCGAGTAGTCCGGGTCAGCGGTTCACATGCGGCAGGAACCTGGGCAGCCAGCGGATGAAGGCGACAGCTCCGAGAAGGCCGATGACACCCACCGCGCCGGCCGCGAACGACAGGGACGAGATCGCGGTGACGCCGGTGACGATCAGTGGGGTGGTGGCGCCACCGGCATCCGTCAACGTGCGCCACGAGCCCAGGAACGGCGCCGGATCCTCCTTCGGAGCGAGGTCCGCGCCGATGGTCAGCAGGATGCCGCTGGACAGGCCATTGCCCACGCCGAGAACCGCCGCGAACATCGCGAACCACATCTCGGCGCCCGCGCCGTCGTGGGTGACGGACAGGGCGAGGAATCCACTGCCCATCAGGATCATCGCGGGGAGGGCCGCCCACAGACGTCCGAACCGGTCCATGACCTGACCGCTCGCATAGAAGAGGGCGAAATCGAGGGCGCCGGAGATCCCGACGATGAGGGCGATCGTCTGCGCGTCGAGCCCGATCGACACGCCCCACAGGGGCAGGACGACCTGTCGGGCGGAGCGGACCGCGGACAGGCACGCCGCCGCGAGACCGACACGCGACAGCACCCGCCGGTGCAGCCACATAGTGCGGAACACGCCGATGCGCTCGGCGACCGGGATCGACCCGGTGACGGGTTCGCCCGAATCCTCAGCGTCGTGGCCGCGCGTCGGCTCGGCGATGAACTGCTTCTCCGGGTCCGGCCCGAATGTGACCAGCACGATGAGGGCGACGAGGCACACGGCGAAGAACCAGATGGTCGACCGCTCGTCGCCGAACAGGCCGATGAGACCGGCGGCGATGAAGGGACCGGTGAACATGCCGAGGCGGAACGTGCCTCCCAGGAGCGAAAGTGCGCGAGCGCGGAACATCACGGGCACGCGCGTCGTCATGAACGAGTGGCGTGCCAGGCCGAACGCGGCCGCGCACGAGCCGATCAGGAACACCGCGGCTGCGAAGACCGGAAGCGAGGGCACCAGGGCCGCCGCCAGCGAGACGATGAGCGCGAGCGACCCCGCGACGATCATCGTCACGCGCTCACCGAACCGGGCGACCGACCAGCCCGCCGGCAGGTTGCCGATCAGCTGACCGACGACCAGCAACGAGGCGATGAGCGCCGACAGGGCGACATCCGCGCCGAGGCGGCCGGCCAGGATCGGGATGAGGGGCAGAACCGCTCCCTCGCCGATCGCGAAGAGAACGGTCGGCGCGTAGACCATCGGTCCGAAACGCCACAGCACCTCCCGGGCAGTGGGGGAGTCGGGTCGGTCGATCATCGCCATCCACGTTACTCTGGAGTGTCATGCTTGAATTCGATCCGTCTGCGGACATCCAGGCCCTCCGTTCCACCTTCGGTGAGATCAAGGCGGTCGTCGATGTCGACGCGCTCACCGCCGAGATCGCCCGTCTGTCCGACGAGGCGGGCGCTCCCGACCTCTGGGACGACGTCGAGAAGGCGCAGAAGGTCACCAGTGCCCTCAGCCACCGCCAGTCGGAGCTCAAGCGCGTCACCGAGGTCGAGCAGCGACTCGACGACGTCGAGGTTCTCGTCGAGCTCGCGCAGGAGATGGACGACGAGGACTCCGCCGAAGAGGCTCGTCGCGAGATCGCCGATCTCGAGAAGGTCATCAACCAGCTCGAGGTGCAGACGCTCCTCGACGGCGAGTACGACGACCGTGGTGCGGTCGTCACGATCCGCTCCGGTGCCGGCGGCGACGACGCCACCGACTTCGCCGAGATGCTCATGCGGATGTACCTGCGCTGGGCCGAGCGGCACAAGTACTCCGTGAAGGTGATGGACACGTCCTACGCCGAAGGCGCGGGCATCAAGTCCGCGACGTTCGAGGTGGACGCCCCCTACGCCTACGGCACGCTGTCGGTCGAGGCCGGCACGCACCGCCTCGCCCGCATCAGCCCGTTCGGCTCCGCCGACAAGCGACAGACGAGCTTCGCGGCCGTCGAGGTGATCCCGGTGATGGAGGAGGCCCAGGAGGTCGACATCCCCGAGGGCGACATCCGCGTCGACGTCTTCCGTTCCTCGGGTCCCGGTGGGCAGTCGGTCAACACGACCGACTCCGCTGTGCGCCTGACGCACCTTCCGACCGGGATCGTCGTCTCGATGCAGAACGAGAAGAGCCAGATCCAGAACCGGGCCGCCGCCATGCGCGTGCTGCAGACGCGACTCATGCTGCTCCAGAAGGAAGAGGAAGCGGCGAAGAAGAAGGAGCTCGCCGGCACGATCACGGCGAGCTGGGGCGACCAGATGCGCTCCTACTTCCTCTACGGTCAGCAACTCGTGAAAGACCTCCGTACCGGCCACGAGGTCGGGAACCCCGCGGTCGTCTTCGACGGCGACCTCGACGGGTTCATCGCTGCCGGCATCCGCTGGCGCAAGCGCAAGGACGACGACGACTGATCTGCGCCGGGTCCTGGGAACCCTGTCAGCCCCCTGAGTGATCGGGAGTGTCGCTGACGGATGCCGCAGGCTTCGCGCTTAGGCTCGTCAGGCCATGATCCGGTTCGAAAAGGTTTCCAAGCGCTATCGAGGCACCAGCAAACCCGCTCTCAGCGATGTCGAGTTCGACGTCCAGCGGGGAGAGTTCGTGTTCCTCGTCGGCGCATCCGGCTCGGGGAAGTCCTCGTGCCTGCGTCTCATCCTCCGCGAGGACACCCCGTCCGACGGGCGCGTCGTCGTGCTCGGCCGGGACGTGCGGGGGCTGAGCTCCCGGAAGGTCCCCTACTTCCGACGCCACATCGGGTCGGTGTTCCAGGACTTCCGCCTCCTGCCCAACAAGACCGTCTTCCAGAACGTCGCGTTCTCCCTCCAGGTGATCGGTTCCAGCCGCGCCTTCATCCAGCAGTCGGTTCCCGAAGCCCTCGCCCTGGTGGGTCTGGCGGGCAAGGAGAAGCGTCTGCCGCACGAGCTGTCAGGAGGTGAGCAGCAGCGCGTCGCAATCGCCCGCGCCATCGTCAACAGGCCGCAGATCCTGCTCGCCGACGAACCGACGGGGAACCTGGATCCCGCGACGTCGATCGACATCATGCAGCTGCTCGCTCGCATCAATGCCGGTGGCACCACGGTCGTCATGGCCACGCACGAGGCGGGCTTCGTCGATCAGATGCAGCGTCGCGTCATCGAGTTGCGCGGCGGTGTCGTGGTCCGAGACGAGCGTCACGGCGGATACGGCGACACGTCGGGCCTGCCCGTCCTGACCCCCGAGACCGTCAAGGGTGCCGCCGCCACCGCCGCGCTGACGGCGGTGCTCGAGCTCCAGAAGCAGATCGCCTCCTCCGGCGAGACCGGCGAGATCGAGCCGCTCCCGGAGCCGGTGGAGCCGCCCGCACCGCAGCCCGACAGAGTGCTTCCCGCCGTCCCGGTCGTGCAGGACGCCCCGGTGACGCCCGTGCACACCGGTGAGGAGGAGTCGGATGCCGCGGCGTCCGCCGAGCCCGACACCGGAACCCGCGGCATCCCGATCGCACCGGCCGACATCGATCTGGCCGGCATCGACGGGCTCGGCGCCGCCGACCGGCTGGGACTGGGACGCCGCGACGACGACGAAGTGGGGCCGACCGCATGAGAGTCCGTCTCGTCCTCGGCGAAGCGCTCACGGGCCTTCGCCGCAACGCCTCGATGGTGATCTCCGTCATCCTCGTCACCTTCGTCTCGCTCACCTTCGTCGGCGCGGCCATGCTCATGCAGATGCAGATCGCGAAGATGCAGGGATACTGGGCCGAACGCGCCCAGGTCGCGATCTTCATGTGCCGCGACGGGGCGACCCAGACCACCTGCAGCGACGGCGAAGCGACGAAGGAACAGCTGAAGGAGGTCGCCGACAAGCTGGAAAGCCCCGCACTCAAGGACATCGTCCGGAGCGTGCGTTTCGAGACGCGTGACGAGGCCTATCAGAACGTCCTCGACTTGATGGGTCAGGACTACAAGGACTTCATCACCCCCGCCCAGCTCAACGAGACGTACTGGGTCAACCTGGTCGACCCCACGCAGACGGACGTCATCAGCGAGGCGTTCAGCGGAATGAACGGCGTCGAGGAGGTGAAGGACCAGATGGAATATCTGCAACCGCTCTTCTCCGCCCTCACGATCGCCACCTACATCGCGATCGCCATCGCCGGCCTGATGCTGGTCGCGGCCGTCCTCCTCATCGCCACCACGATCCGGCTGTCGGCGTACGCCCGGCGCAAGGAGCTCGGCATCATGCGCCTCGTGGGTGCGTCGAACAGGTTCATCCAGACCCCGTTCATCCTCGAAGGCGTCTTCGCGGCGTTCATCGGATCGGCTCTGGCGAGCGCCGCCATCTGGCTCGGCGTCCACTACGGCGTCCGCGGATACCTCGTGGACGAGATCGACTTCGTGACCACCTGGATCGACGGACGCGACGCCCTCCTCGTGATACCGGTCATCATCGGGGTGGGCCTCGTCCTCGCCGCGCTGTCGGCGAGCTTCGCGATACGCAGATGGTTGCGTACCTGAACCACCACCTCCGTTAGACTGGCAGGCCGGTCGCGCGCGGAGCGCGGCCGCGTCGAGGAGTCATCATGCCCAGGGAACGCGGAGAGCAGGTCATCGCGACCAACCGTCGCGCGCGCCACGAGTACGCCATCGAGAAGACGTACGAGGCGGGGATCGTCCTCACCGGCACCGAGGTCAAATCGCTTCGGCAGGGACGCGCGAACCTCAGCGACGGCTACGCGTTCATCGACGGCGGGCAGGCCTGGCTCGACGCGGTGCACATCCCGGAGTACTCCCAGGGGCACTGGACCAACCATGCGACCAAGCGCACTCGCAAGCTCCTGCTGCACAAGGACGAGATCATCAAGCTGTCGCACGCGATCTCCGCGGGCGGGTACACGCTCGTCCCGTTGAAGCTCTATTTCTCGGACGGTCGGGCGAAGGTCGAGATCGCCGTGGCCAAGGGCAAGCGCGAGTTCGAGAAGCGGCAGACGATCCGCGAGCGCGAAGACAAGCGTGAGGCGGAGCGCGCGATGCGCAGCCGCAATCGTCTGGGCGAGTGACGCTCAGGCGCGTCGACGCGGTTCGGGTGGTGGCGGTACGGCCTTCGCAGCGATGATGGCGCCGCGCGGAATGCGCTCGACTCCGCGCTTGCCGTCGACGATCACCACGTCGCTCTCCGCGCGCACCAACTCGCCGAGCGCGTCCGTCGCGCGTCCGTCGGGCAGTAGGTAGCGCACGACGACGCGCGTACCGGGGTCGGGTAGCGCCGTCACCACCGGCTCGGTGCGTAGTCCTTCAGGAAGACGCCGAAGACGTCCTCGCCGGTCTCTCCGCGCACGATGGGGTCGTAGACCCGTGCCGCGCCGTCGACCAGGTCGAGAGGTGCATGGAACCCCTCCTCTGCCAGGCGCACCTTGGTCGGGTGCGGCCGTTCGTCCGTGATCCATCCGGTGTCCACGCTCGTCATGAGGATGCCGTCGGTCTCGAACATCTCGCGGGCACTCGTCCGCGTGAGCATGTTCACCGCCGCCTTCGCCATGTTCGTGTGCGGATGACCCGGCCCCTTGTATCCCCGTTCGAAAACGCCTTCCATCGCGCTGACATTGACGATGTACGTGCGCCGAGCCGGACTCGCCGCGAGTGCGGGACGCAGCTTCGAGACGAGCAGGAAGGGAGCCGTCGTGTTCGCGAGTTGCACTTCGAGCATCTCGAGGGGATCGACCTCCTCGACCCGCTGCACCCACGAGTTCGAGTGGTCGAGGTCCGGGATCAATCCGCCCGCGTCGATCGCGGTACCGTCCGCGAGCCGCTCGAGGGAGGTGGAGCCGGCGGTCATCGCCTCCCGGGTGAGCAGGTCGGCCCGGTCGGCTGCTGCGGCGAGGATCGGATGTGCGCTCACGGAACGCTCGAGGGCTTCGGGGTGCCGATCGTTCGTGTGCCCGAAGGTGACAAGGGCGGGGAGAGGGCCGTCGGGCAGGGGAGCGAGCTCGGCGTCGACGAGCGGCTGATAGGCGCCGGGGGAGCGTCGCACGGTCTGCGTGGCGTTGTTGATGAGGATGTCGAGGTGGCCCGCTGCGGCGACATCGTCGGCCAGGGCGATGACCTGCGCGGGATCGCGGAGGTCGATGCCGACGATCTTCAGACGGTCGATCCACTGCGCCGAGTCGGGCAGTGCGCGGAAGCGGCGCACGGCGTCTCGAGGGAAGCGGGTCGTGATGGTCGTGTGCGCGCCGTCGCGGAGCAGGCGCAGGGCGATGTACATGCCGATCTTCGCGCGACCGCCGGTGAGGAGCGCCCGCCTGCCGTACAGATCGGTGCGCGCGTCGCGCTTGGCATGGCTGAGTTCAGCGCAGTCGGGGCAGAGCTGGTGGTAGAAGGCGTCGACGACCGTGTACGGCTGCTTGCAGATGTAGCAGCCGCGAGCCTTCTTCAGGACGCCGGCGATGGGTGCGGCGGTGCGCGCCGCGATCGGGATGCCGCGGGTCTCGTCGTCGATCCGATCGGGCGCTCCGGTGGCCGTGGCATGGACGACGTCTCGGTCGGCCTGGGCGATCGCCTGTCGGATCTCGCGCCGCCGCTCTTTCTTGGCCGCCTTGAACATGGCGGCGCTCGCCTGACGGACAGCGATGAAGTCGGGGTGGATCCGGGGGAGTGACGGAAGCGTCGCGAGGACGCGGAGCGTCGTGGCGAGGTCGTCGGGGTCGATCCCCAGGTCGTCGGGGTCGATTCCGAGTTCGTCGGGTAAAGCGTCGGGAAGCACATGAGATTGTACGTCGGCACTCCTGTTAGCGTTTTCGCGTGACGCTCCCGGACGATCCTCCCGCCCCGTCGATCCGCGTGTCGGCGGCCGTCATCCGCGATGACACCGGCCGGTTGCTGCTGGTTCGCAAAGAGGGGACGAGCGCATTCATGCAACCCGGTGGCAAGCCCGAGGCAGGCGAGACGCCGGCAGAGACCCTCGTGCGCGAGTTGAGGGAGGAACTCGGCGTCTCCGTCGGGCGCGACCATCTGCGAGGCCTCGGAGTCTTCCGCGCAGACGCCGCGAACGAGCCCGGTCACTCCGTCATCGCCGATGTGTTCGAAGTCTCGCTGGAGGGTCAGCAGCCTGCCGCCGCCGCGGAGATCGCTGAGCTTCGTTGGGTCGCGTACGACGAGTCAGACGCAGTCGAGATCGCGCCTCTCGCGCTCGAATACTTCCTTCGCAGGTGAGAGCCCTCGCGGCGATGGTAGGCTGGGATGCTCGGACGCCACGGCGGACGAGTGATGACAACTCCACAGCGTGACAACGGTCCACGCGCCTCTGGCGTCTCGGGGATGATCGGTTTCGACATCGCCTGTGACTCTGCGGGAAGCGGGCCGAGGATGCAGGGTTATCTCGTAAACGATCTCTGCGAACCAATAACTGCCAATAAGAAGCAGTCCGACTTCGCCCTCGCTGCGTAAGCAGCGAGCCCGAGTCCGTCAGTCCGTGAGTGATCCCCTCACGGTCCCTGGCGTCATCTAAGGGGTCTCGCTGCGTGACGTCGCCTGAGCGTCACGCGGGACTTTTCTCAGGCTGGGCTCGTCGACTTATGTGTCTGTACTAAAGGTCGGAGCCGAGCAGAACGCCTTCTACAGACTGCGCCCGGAGAAGACGCCGTCTCTCAGCGATGGACGGGGGTTCGATTCCCCCCATCTCCACGAACCGTTGTCACGGAGCACGAAGCCCCTGATCCGTCGCCGGATCGGGGGCTTCGTCGTGCATCAGCCGATCTCGATGAGGTCGAGCCCCTGCCGCGTGTCCGAGACCTCCACCCAGCCGTCATGGAACAGGTAGGTCATTCCGTACCCCTCGTCGTCTAGCCGCAGGGCGGACGAGGGATCCTCCGTGATCATGACGCCGCGAGGATCCTCCTTGGAGAGCCACCCCTCCGCCGTGAGCGAGGCCTGCGCCGTGGCTGCATCGGCGGCACTGATCGGCGACCATCCGAACAGGATCAGGTCGTCATTCGTTGGCGAGCTGAAATCTCCCCACGTGCATGCGATGCCCTGGGGCAGCTCGAGGTCGAGGATGACGAAGGGATCCTCGCGCACCGTCCACCCGGTCGACCCGAAGGTGCCGACGGTGTCTGCGGACAGCATGTTCTCGCAGGTGACGTCGTCCGGGTCGATGGCCGCCGGACGTGCCGGTGTCGCCGACGCCTCGCCCGGAGCCGCCGTCGTGGGATCCGCGCCCGGTGCGGTCGCGGGCGCACACCCGCTGAGGGCGACGACGGAGCAGATCGCGAGCAGTGACGCGATTCCGGCGCCCCGCAGACGGGCAGATAGGGACGTCACGTGCGCAGCATCTCCAAGAAGGCGTCGTGCAGGATGCCGTTGGTCGCCAACGAGGACCGGGCATCGAGGCGGTGCCCCCCGTCGATGTCGGTGAAACGGCCACCGGCCTCGATGATGATCGGGATGTGAGCCGCGATGTCGTACTCACGGACATCGAACTCGGCGACGAGCTCGAGGCGGCCCTCGGCGAGAAGCATGTACGGCCACGCGTCTCCGTAGCCCCGATCGCGCCATACGGCGCGAGAGAGGCGCAGAAGGTCGTCGGTGCGGCCCGCGGCATCCCATTGCCCGATGCTCTGGAAACTCACGCTCGCGTCGCCCAGCGTGTCGACCCCGGAGGTCCGAATCCGGCGGGTCGCCCCGTCGGCGGTGCGCGTCCACGCGCCTGCACCTGTGGCGCCCCACCACCGGCGAGAGATGGCGGGCTGGCTGACGACGCCGATGCGGGGGACGCCGTCGACGACGAGAGCGATGAGGGTCGCCCACATCGGGATCCCCTTGAGGTAGTTCGCGGTCCCGTCGATCGGATCGATGATCCACTGGCGGCGCGTGTCGCCGCTCGTGCCGTACTCCTCGCCGAAGATCCCGTCGTGGGGCCGCTCCGCCGTCAACAGGTCGCGGATGGCTCGCTCGGTGGCGAGGTCCGCCTCGGTGACGTGGGTGGCGTCCGCCTTCGTCCTGATGTCGAGGTCGGGTGCGTCGAAGCGTTGCATCGAGACCTGATCGGCGGCATCCGCGAGGCGGAGGGCGAGTGCCAGGTCGTCGCTGAGGTCGTCGCCGAAGGGCGCCGTCCAGTCCGTCGAAGAGGGAGGGGGCGTCACGGGATCCAGGATACGGCGTGCACCTGTGTGGCTCGACGGTCCGGCGGTGCCTCGATTGGCGTAGGACGCGATCGTGATGCTAGTGTTGACCCTCGGTTCGAGTTCTTCGAATCACGCACCTCTAGCTCAATCGGCAGAGCAACTGACTCTTAATCAGTGGGTTCTGGGTTCGAGTCCCAGGGGGTGCACGGACGGCCTCGGTCACTCTCGCCAGTGACCGAGGCCCTCTGCTTTTCCGGAACGTCTCGTGCGCGAGAACGCGCCCTCAGAGCCAGTGTTTGCGCTTGAAGACGACGTACAGCACGACCGAGCTGGCGACCATCAGGCCGAGGGCCATCGGGTAGCCGTACGTCCAGTGGAGTTCGGGCATGTTCTCGAAGTTCATGCCGTAGACAGTCCCGACGAGGGACGGCCCGAAGAGGATCGCCGCCCACCCGGAGATCTTCTTGACCTGGTCGTTCTGCTCGAGCGAGGTGTCGGTCTGACGCTGCGTGACCAGCGTGGAATGCACCGTGAGCGCGTTGTCGAGGATGGAGCGGAATGCCACGATCCGTTCATTGAGGCGGATGACGTGGTCGAGGACGTCGCGCAATGAGCGCTGGAGCTCGATGTCGACCCCGTACTTGTCGGACCCCTGGAGCAGTCGCTGGAGCATGTCGTCGAGCGGCAGGGTCGATTTGTGAAGGGCGATCACCTCGCGCGCGAGAGCGTAGATGCGCTGCGAGAGCCCCGCATCGTCTCCGCCGAAGAGCTTCTCCTCGATCTCGTCGATGTCGTTCTCGACGCCCGCGAGGACGGGGGAGTACTCGTCGACGACCTGGTCGAGGATCGCGTAGAGGATCGCCTCGGGGCCCATGCGCAGCAACTCGGGCTGCTTCTCCATGCGCGCGCGAACCTGACTCAGATCCGGGGAATCCGCGTGCCGCACGGTCACGACGAAATCCGGGCCGACGAAGACGTGGAGCTCGCCGAAAGCGACCGACTCCGTCTGGTCGTCGTAGCGCGCGGGCCTCAGCACGGCGAACAGCACATCGCCGTAGCGCTCGAGCTTGGCCCGCTGGTGACCCGCCAGCGCATCCTCGACCGCGAGGGGGTGCAGCGAGAACTCGGACGCGACGGCGGCGACCTCCGCCTCGGTCGGCCGGTACAAACCGATCCACGCCATGCCGCTGTGATCGCGCATGTGCTCGAAGGTCTCGGTGAGGTTCGAGGGATCCTGGATACGGCGGCCGTCCACATACACGGCGTTGTCGACGATGGGCATGGGTAGATTCTGCGCCCTGCCGGATGAGCGGATGCCGCGCGCCGCGCCGCACGGCGTCGCCGAGTTCCCGAAGGCAGCAGAGGCGGGACGCGCGGCATCCCCTCAGGACGACAGCTTGTTCAACGCCGAACCCTTGTGGGCGGCTTTCGCGCCGGTCTTCTCCGACTCGACGATGAACGCAGGCTCATCCGCCGACGCCGTGAAATCCTGCCCGTCGAACGTGAAGTCGCTCGTCTTGCGCTCCGTGATCTTGCCTTGAGTGCGCCCCTGCGAGGTGTTCCAGCTGACGCGATCGCCCTTCTTCAGCTCCGCCATGATGCTTCCTTCCTGTCTGCCGCGGCGAGCGCGGTCCGTTCGATGGGGATCCGGGTGATGAGGATGCCGGCGAGCAGCGAACCGAGCCCGCCGACCGCCATATCGCCGATGGTGTCCTGGTAGGTCACGAAGATGTCCGGCGCGAGGAAGGTCTTGCCGGCCCACTCGACCATCTCCCACAGCGCACTGATCGCGAGGCCGATCGTCGGGACGAGGACGACGGTGGATCGTCGGGCGTCGCCTCGCGGCGCGACCTCCAGGCGTTGGAGGATGAGGAACACGATGATCGCGATCACACCGGTGGCCACGAAGTGGACGGCGATGTCCCACCACGCGATGGAACGGTACAGGTCGAGGACGTTGCTCCACGCCGCAACGGTGACCGTCACTCCGTAGAGCACGTCGAGACCGGGTCGTGCGCCGATCGCGCGGGGCACGAGGAGAGCGGGCAGGGCGAGCGCGAGGATCCCTCCGTCGGTCGGCGTCCACCAGAGGAATGCCGCCGCCACGCTCAGCAAACCGAGGACCCGGATGCCGTCGGCCGCCCACTCGGCGATCGACTGCGGCGACCGCAGGAAATCGGCCCTCATCGTGGTACCTCGATGGCGGCATGGACCGGCAGATGGTCCGACCCCGCCACGCCGTCCACCGGGCGTGCGTCGATGCCGACGCGGTCCACGGCGATGTCCGGAGTCGTCAGGATCCAATCGATGCGCGCGCCCCCGCGCACCGGCGCACGATATCCGGTGTACGTCCCCCACAGCGGTGTCACCCGCTCGTCTGCGGTGCCCCAGGCATCCGTGAGCAACTCACCGCGGGTCAGGGCCTCGAGGGCGGGAGAGCCTGCGGCTGCGTTCATGTCGCCCACCACGACCGCGGGGAGCCCCCGCCGTCGCACCTCCTGACGGATCTGCTCGGCGGCTCGGACGCGGGACCGCGCTGAGAACGGATCCAGGTGTGTGTTGATCATCGCGAAGGACGCCCGCGTACGCCGGTCCCGGAAGACTCCGACGACCATCGCCCGCGGCATGGGGTTGCCCCACGACCGGGAACCCGCGACCTCGGGTGAGTCCGACAGAGCGAATTGATGCTGCTCGACGAGCTCGAGCCGCGAATGGTCGAAGAAGATCGGACACCCCTCGCCGTTCCCCCGGGGTCCGCGTCCCACGCCGATCCGCGCATACGCCGTGCCCAGCGCACCGGCGATGTCACGCGCAGTTCCAGGAAGGACCTCCTGCAGGCCGAGAGCCGACGGGGACTCCCGCGAGAGCGTCACCAGGAGCGCAGCCCGGCGCCGGTCCCATCGATCGGCCCGGCGCGTGAGGGCACGCGGCAGCGGACGGCGCACGTTCATCGTCATGACGTGCAGGAGGTCTCCGTCGACCTCACCGAGGACGCGGTTCATGCGGATGCCCTCGCGCCTGCGCCGCGGGTCACGAGACGGCGAGCGGACCGTGCCCATCGGATCGGTGCGAACTCCTCCGGCCAGTGCCGGACGACAGTGCGGATGCCGCGGAGCACGCGACGGCGGAACGCCGATCTCGACGCGAAGGGTCGCATCGAGATGCCCATCGCCGACGGCACGAACCGGATGCGATGCTCCTTCCCGAGATGGAAGGAGAGATCGAGGTCGTCGTGGATCTCGGGATCGGAGCGGTGGACGGTCGCGCTCACCCGCACCCACGCCGGTCGGCGCATCGCGAGGTTGGAGCCGAAGAGGGGGAGGTGTCCGAGGGTCGGGGTGAGGACGGCGGCGTACGCGCCGAGGTAGGCGACCGCCAGCGGCGACCGCAGGAGGCGCGGTCCATCGATGAACCGGGCAGCGCCCACGAAGACGTCGACCTCGGGCCGCGCGCGGGCGTGCTCGCTCATCACCTCGATCCACGTCGATGCGGGAATGCAGTCCGCATCGAGGCGGAGGATGAGGTCGCCCATCGCAGAGTCGTACCCGGCCGCAGCTGCCGCGGGTATGCCGGGATGATCGCAGGAGACGACACGCGTCCCGTTCTCTCGGCCGACGCGGGCCGAATCGTCGGCCGAGCCGTTGTCGACGACGATGATCTCGTCCGGCTTGCGGGTCTGCAGCGCAAGGGCCCGCAGGCACCGCCGGAGCCCGTCCGCGTCGTCCTTCACGGGGATGACGACGGTCACGGATCCGGCGGTGGGCCGCGGGCCCCGGGCTGTCATGGGTCAGCCGAGATTGTCGGCGATCCACTTCTTGGCGATGTCGGCAGACGAGCGCTGGTCGACGGTGGACTCGACGTTCATGGCGACGAGTTCCTCTGGGCTCATGGCGGCACTCACCTTGTTGATGACGTCGGCGATCTCGTCGGCCTTGTCCGCGTTTGCGATCGGGACCACGTTCGCGGCGAGGAACAGGCCCTTCGGATCCTTCAGCGTCACGAGATCCTCGGTCTCGATGCGCGGGTCCGCGCTGTAGACGTTCGCGACCTGGATGTTGCCCGCGACGAGCTCGTCGACGGTCGTGTCCGCCGTCGCCTCGAACTTCGCGTCGACGCCGTAGACCTTCTTCAGGTTCGTGAAGTAGGGACGCTGCTCCAGCTCGGGCGCGCCGCCGAACGTGAGGTCCTTGATGCTGGCGAGATCGCCGATCTCGGTGAGGTTGTTCTCCTTGGCGAAGGCAGCGGTCACATTGTACGAATCCTGGTCGGTCGCCGGCGAGAAGTCGAGCGCCTTCAGGTTCTCGGGCAGGACCTTCTCCATGGCGGTGTAGACCTCGTCCGCCGATCCCGCCGTCGCCGACTTGTCGTAGTACTGCAGCAGGCTGCCGGTGTACTCGGGGAAGAGGTCGATCGAGCCGTCCTCGAGGGACGGCATGTAGGCGTCGCGCTGACCGATGGCGAACTTCCGCTCGACCGTGAAGCCGTCGCTCTCGAGGGCCTGCGAGTAGATCTCGGCGATGATCTCGTTCGACGGGTACGACTGCGAGCCGACGACGATGGTCTTCGACTGATCGCCGCCGCCCTCGTTGCCGTTCGAGCCGCCCCCCTGGAGGGAGTCGCTCGAGCCGCAGGCGGACAACGCGAAGACGGCCGCGGCGGCGAGGCCGACGACGGGAATGATGCGGGTGCGTGTGATGGACATGGATGCCTCCGGGTGGGGTGGTGGTCAGGACGTCTGTTGTCAGGTGGTCGGAACGGCGGCGCGCCGGGTGCGGCGGCGCGCGGGGGAGACGTGCTGGGCGGCTACGCCGCGGGGCACGACGATGCGCTGGAAGAGGGCGAAGACCCCGTCGAGCACGAGTGCGAGGATGACGACGACGATCGAGGCACCCAGGATCTGTGCGGCGTTGCGGGTCTGGATGCCTTGGATGAGGGCGAAACCGAGACCGCCGAGACCCACATAAGCGGCGATGGTGACCGTGGCCACGACCTGCAGCACGGCGGAGCGGATCCCGCCGATCAGGAGCGGCAGGCCGAGAGGGACCTCGATCTTCCAGAGGACCTGCATCGGGGTCATCCCGACGGCGCGCCCTGCCTCCACGGTCGACCGGCTGATCGCCTCGACCCCGGCGTACGCGCCGGCGAGGATCGACGGGATGGCCAGGAGGATGAAGGCCACCACTGCGGCCTGCTCTTTGAAGTTGACGCCGATGACGAGATACAGGAGGACGACGAGCCCGAGCGACGGGAGGGAGCGGGCAGCGCCGGAGAGGAAGACGGCGATCTCGCGCCCCTTGCCGGTGTGGCCGATCGCCCATCCGGCGGGGATCGCGATGACAGCCGCGATCGCCACCGAGCCGAAGGTGAATCCGAGGTGCTGCAGGATCGCTTCCCACAGCGGAAGGTAGCCGGTGGCGCGGTCGGGGGAGAAGATCCAGGCGAAGGCGTCGACGAAAACGTTCATGCCGTCACCTCCACGGCGCGCGAACGCTCGCGCGGGACCCGGGTCCGACGGGTCCACGGCATGAGTGCGCGTCCCGCCAGGACGAGGACGAGATCGATCACCAGTGCGATGACCACGACGGCCAGGACGCCGGCGAGCACTTCGGGGATGATCCGGCGCTGCGATCCGTTGGTGAAGAGGTAGCCGAGATTCTGCACGCCGATGAGGGCGCCCACCGTGGCGAGCGAGATCGTCGACACCGCCGTGACGCGCAGACCGGCCAGCATGACCGGTCCTGCAAGCGGGAAGTCGACCGTCCAGAAGCGCCGGACCGGCCCGAATCCGACCGCAACCGCCGCACTGCGGACCGCGGCATCCACCGACGCGAGGCCATCGGTCACCGATCGCGTCATGATGGCGACGGCGTAGATCGTGAGGGCGACGACGAGGTTCGTCTCGGAAAGGAGGCCGATGCCGGTCGTCGCACTGATGAGCGCGAAAAGTCCGAAGGACGGGATCGTGTACAGGATGCCGACCACGCCCAGCAGCGTGCCTCGCAGTCGCGAGTATCGGAACGCCGCCCAGCCGATGGGCACGGCGATGACGAAGCCGAGCAGGATCGCGACCGCGCTCTGTCGCAGATGGGCGAGCGTGAGCTCCCCGATCAGGTCGAGGTTCTGCCCCACCCAGTTCATCGGAAGCTCATCCCTCGTCGCCCGGCGCGCCAGGAAGCAGGACGCCCTGCGTACGGCCGGACCCGTCGACGAGCACCGTGCCCCGGTCGGTCTGCTTGGCGTGGAAGGCCCGCGCACCGCGGTCGGCGCCGATGAAGCTCGCGACGAACTCGTCGGCGGGGGCCTCGATGATCTCCGACGGCGTCCCGCGCTGCGCGATGCGAGCGCCCTTCTGGAGGATGACGACCTGGTCACCCAGGAGGAATGCTTCGTCGATGTCGTGGGTCACGAAGACGATCGTCTTGTCGAGTTCGCGCTGCAGCCGGATGACCTCAGCCTGCAGCTCCTTGCGCACGATGGGGTCGACCGCCCCGAAGGGCTCGTCCATGAGCAGGATGTTGGGGTCCGCGGCGAGTGCGCGTGCGACCCCGACGCGCTGCTGCTGACCGCCCGAGAGCTGAGCGGGATAGCGGTCGGCGAACGCCGTGTCGAGGCCGACGACCTCCATCAGCTCCAACGCGCGACGCCGGGCGCTCGCGCGGGTCTGGCCCGTGAGCACCGGCACGGTCGCGATGTTGTCGGCCACGGTGTAGTGGGGGAGGAGGCCGGCGTTCTGGAGGACGTAACCGATGCTGCGACGCAACTGCACGGCGTCGCGCGAGCGGATCGACTCGCCGTCGATCGTGATGTCGCCGGATGTCGGTTCGATGAGCCGGTTGATCATCCGGAGCAACGTCGTCTTGCCGCAGCCGGAGGATCCGACCAGCACCGTCGTCTTGCGAGCCGGCATCTCGAGGGAGACGTCGTCGACGGCGGCTGCTCCGTCGCCGAATCGCTTCGTGACGGATCGGAATTCGATCGCCATAGGGGTCCTTTCGGCCGGTGCTTCAGCAAACCACAGACCTCCGACATCCCGGCAGTCCCGGGCGTCCATTGACGTCATCTGCCCGATATGGCAAGGGGCGGCCTCGGGAGGCGTCCGCTCGGTACGGTGTGGGGCATGACCACACGCGAGTACGACCTCATCGTCATCGGAGCCGGCCCTGTCGGCGAGAACGTCGCCGACAGGGCCGTGCGCGGCGGATTGTCGGCCGTGATCGTGGAGAGCGAACTCGTCGGCGGCGAGTGCTCGTACTGGGCGTGCATGCCGTCGAAAGCGCTCCTGCGTGCACCCGCGGCACTGCGCGCCGCCCGTGACGTCGCCGGCGCCGCCGAGGCCATCAGCGGCGGCGTCGACGTCGCGGCGGTCCTCGCGCGGCGCGATCGCATGGTGCACGACTATCAAGACACCTCGCAGGTCGAGTGGCTGCAGGGCGCGGGGATCGATCTCGTCCGTGGCCACGGCCGGTTGTCTGCCGAGAAGGAGGTCACGGTCGAGGCAGCCGACGGTTCCACGACGGTCCTGAGGGCCACGCACTCGGTTGCGGTGTGCACGGGGTCGGCAGCCCTTCTGCCCGGCATCCCCGGTCTGCGGGATGCCTCGCCGTGGACGAGTCGAGAGGCGACGGGAGCGACGGAGATCCCGTCGTCGCTCATCGTGCTCGGAGGCGGGGTCGTCGGCGTCGAGATGGCCACGGCCTTCACGGCGTTCGGGTCGAAGGTCACGGTGATCGCGCGGTCGTCGCTCCTCGGCGGCCTCGAGAGCTTCGCCGGAGAGGCGGTGGGGAAGGCGCTCACCGCAGCCGGCGCGACCGTCATGACCGGCGTCGGCGTGACCGGCGTCGAGCGCGCGGACAGCCAGGTGACCGTGTCCCTCGACGACGGTTCGTCGGTTCGCGCCGACCAGATCCTCGTCGCGACGGGCCGGGTGCCCCGCACCGAGGATGTCGGGCTCGAGGTCGTCGGTCAGACGGCCGGCGCGTGGATCGAGGTCGACGACACGCTCCGCGTCCCCGGATCCGACTGGCTCTACGCCGTCGGCGATGTCAATCACCGTGCCCTGCTGACGCACCAGGGCAAGTACCAGGCGAGGATCGCCGGCGATGTCATCGCGCGCCGCGCGGCCTCTTCCGAGGTCGACACCACGGCGTGGGGTCCGCTCGCGGCGACGGCGGACCACAGCGCCGTGCCGCAGGTCGTGTTCACGGACCCCGAGGTCGCCGCCGTGGGGCACACCGAGGCATCGGCGCGCGCCTCCGGCATCGCCGTCCAGGTCGTCGACTACGACCTGTCGTGGGTCGCGGGTGCCAGCACTCACTCGGACCGTTACGAGGGCATGTCGCGGGCCGTCATCGACACCGAGCGGCGGGTGCTGGTAGGAGCGACCTTCGTCGGTCCCGATGTCGCCGAACTCCTGCACGCCGCGACCATTGCGATCGTCGGCGAGGTCCCGCTGGAGCGGTTGTGGCACGCTGTCCCGGCGTACCCGACGGTCAGCGAGGTCTGGCTCCGGTGGCTGGAGTCGGCCGGACTCTGACCCGCGTCACATCCGTCTCGCGGACTGGATGCGCGTCGTCAGCTGGTGCGCGTGGGCGAGCAGCAGCCTGCCCAGTTCCGGCAGCCGGTCTGCGCCGAACCGGAACTCGACCCCGGTGAGGCTGAGGGCCCACGACGGTCGTCCCGCGTGATCGAAGACGGCCGCGCCCAGCCCCCACGACCCCGGCACGATGAGTCCGGGATTGACGGCGTACCCGCGGTCGCGTGTCTCGGCGACTCGCCGTGTGAGGGACGCCGCATCGTGGGCCTCACCCCATCGTGCGACGAGTTCGGGATGTCGGACGAGGTAGGCATCCACGTCCTCCTGGGGCAGGAAAGACAGGATGGCGAGTCCGGCGGACGCCACGCCGAGGGGGAATCGGACGCCCTCGCTGAGAACGAAGGACCGGATCGGGAACGAGCCCTCCTCGCGCACCAGGCACACGGTCTCGTCGCCTCTCCGGACGGACAGAAACGCGCTCTCCTCCGTCTTGACTGCGAGGGAGCGGACGATGTCGCCCGCGAGATGGGTGACGTCATAGCGAGGGGCGGCCGCGGCGCCCATGAGGAACAGCTCCGGGCCTGCGAGCCAGCGCGCACTCCGTTCGTCCTGGTCGACGAGCCCCTCCGCGCGGAGGGCGGACAGGAGGCGGTGGGCGGTCGTGCGTGTGAGGCCGGCGTCGACGGCCAGCTCCCGCACACCCTTGCCCGTCGTCCCCGCCGCGCTCACGAGTCGCAGCAGGTGGGCGGCGCGCGCGATCGCCTGCGCGCCGGGGACGGATGCCGCGGGTCGTTCCACAATGTGGACCCTAGGCGCCGGCTCGCCCACATGGCAATCATCCGTTCCCGTTCCGGTGCACCGGCGGGAGACGCTGGACGGCGGACGACACGAAGGAGTGCGCAGTGATCGACAAGACGGTGGCAGGCGCGGCGGAGGCGGTCGCCGACATCCCGGACGGCGCGAGCATCGCCGTGGGCGGTTTCGGGCTCTCGGGCAATCCGATCGCCCTGATCGAGGCCCTGCTCGCGCAGGGCACCACGGACCTCTCGATCGTCTCCAACAACTGCGGGGTCGACGACTGGGGGTTGGGTGTCCTTCTGCATGCGCGCCGCATCCGGAAGATGACCTCGTCGTACGTCGGTGAGAACAAGGAGTTCGAGCGGCAGTTCCTCTCGGGTGAACTCGAACTCGAGCTGACGCCTCAGGGGACCCTCGCCGAGAAGTTGCGCGCCGGCGGCTCGGGTATCGCGGCGTTCTTCACGCAGACGGGTGTCGGGACGCAGGTCGCCGATGGCGGGTTGCCGCGGCGCTACGACGGGCGGGGCGGTGTGGCCGTGGCATCTCCGCCGAAGGACCTGCGGACGTTCGCGGTCGACGGAGTCGAAAGGGAGTACGTCCTCGAGGAGGCGATCACCACGGACTTCGCGCTCGTCCACGCGCTGCGCGGCGACCGGCACGGCAACCTCGTCTTCGCCAAGGCCGCCCGCAACTTCAACCCGCTGGCCGCGATGGCGGGGCGGGTGTGCATCGCGCAGGTCGAGGAGCTGGTCGATCCCGGCGACCTGGACCCGGATGCCGTCCATCTGCCCGGCGTCTTCGTCCAGCGGGTCGTGGAGGTCGGGACGGGCATCGAGAAGCGCATCGAGCGGCGCACCGTCGCGGCGGAAGGGGAGTGAGATGGCGCTGACCAGGGACCAGATGGCCGCACGGGCGGCCATGGAGCTGCAGGACGGGTCGTACGTGAACCTCGGGATCGGTCTGCCGACTCTCGTGCCCAACCACGTGCCCGACGGCGTCACGGTCGTGCTGCAGTCCGAGAACGGCATCCTCGGCGTCGGCCCGTACCCGCACGAGGCCGACGTCGATCCCGACCTGATCAACGCGGGCAAGGAGACCGTGACGACGCTTCCCGGAGCGTCGTTCTTCGACTCCGCAGTCAGCTTCGGGATGATCCGCGGCGGCAAGATCGACGCGGCCATCCTCGGCGCGATGCAGGTCTCGGGAACGGGCGACCTCGCGAACTGGATGATCCCCGGGAAGATGGTCAAGGGGCCCGGTGGGGCGATGGACCTCGTCCACGGCGCAGCCCGCGTCGTCGTGCTGATGGAGCACGTCGCCCGCGACGGCTCACCGAAGATCGTGGACACGTGCTCGCTGCCGCTGACCGGACGCGGCGTGGTGGATCGCATCATCACGGATCTCGCGGTGATCGACGTCACCGACGAAGGCCTCGTGCTGGTCGAGACCGCCCCGGGAGTGAGCGTGCAACAGGTCAGGGACGCGACGGAGCCCGAGCTCGTCGTGACCGATGCGAAGGTGGAGTCATGAGCGAAGAGATCGTCGTCGTCGGTGCGGCACGCACCCCGCAGGGCCGGCTGAAGGGCGCGCTGTCGTCGTTCTCGGCACCCGAGCTGGGGGCCATCGCGATCCGCGGTGCTCTCGAGCGCGGCGGGATCGACCCGAGCGCGGTGGACGCGGTCATCCTGGGCCAGGTCCTCCCGGCCGGCTCTGGGCAGAATCCGGCGCGGCAAGCGGCGCTCGGGGCGGGGATCGGATGGGACGTCCCGGCCTCCTCCGTCAACAAGGTGTGCCTGTCGGGCCTCACCGCGGTGATCGACGCCAAGCGCATGATCGCGTCCGGCGACGCCGAGGTCGTCGTCGCGGGCGGGATGGAGTCGATGTCGCGCGCGCCCCACCTCCTCATGGGTTCCCGCGACGGCTGGACGTACGGTTCCGTCGAGGTCCTCGACCATATGGCGCACGACGGGCTGACGGATGCCGCCGATGGGATCTCCATGGGGCTGTCGACCGAGCGGCGGAATCCCGACCTCGGTCTGACCCGTCACGAGCAGGACCGCGTCGCCGCTCTGTCGCACCAGCGAGCCGCCGCCGCGACGAGCGCGGGCGTGTTCGACGCCGAGATCGTGCCCGTCGAGGTTCCGCAGCGCAAGGGCGACGCGAAGCGCGTCCTCGCGGACGAAGGCGTTCGGCCCGACACGACGGTCGAGAGCCTGTCCGGCCTGCGACCCGCGTTCTCGGCCGAGGGTGACATCACCGCGGGGAACGCCTCTCCGATCTCCGACGGTGCGGCCGCGGTCGTCGTGACGACCCGGACCCGTGCCGATTCAGAGGGATGGACGGTCCTCGCTGTGATCGGTGCCGCCGGTCAGGTGGCCGGGCCGGACAACTCCCTGCACTCCCAGCCGGCGCGCGCGATCGCGCAGGCGCTCGAGCGGCAGGGGCTGGCCGCATCCGAGCTGGACCTCGTCGAGATCAACGAAGCGTTCGGAGCGGTCGTCGCCCAGTCGCAACGGGAACTCGGCATCGACGAGAACGTCGTGAACATTCACGGCGGCGGGATCGCCATCGGCCACCCCATCGGCGCCTCCGGTGCGCGACTGGTCGTCCACGCGGCACACGAACTCGCGCGCCGAGGACGCGGAACCGCGGCAGTGGGTCTGTGCGGTGGAGGCGGTCAGGGAGAAGCGCTCATCCTGACGCTCTGAGTCCGCCGGTCGTCAGCGGGACAGGCGACGCTTCAGCAGCTTGGCCTTCTCACCATCGCGCGGCGAGTCCATCGGGATCAGCTTTCCCCGAGAGGCTCGTCGAGTGTCGACGACCGAGCCGATCGCGAGCGCGAGAGTGATCCCCCAGCTCAGCCAGGCGAGGGCGGTGCGCCACGTGAACGGCTCCGGGCTGCGTGCGGAGCGCAGCAGCGTGACCCCGCCGGTGAGGGCTGACAGCAGTCCGGTTCCGAACAGGTATTTGCGCATAGCATCCACGGTACTGCGCCGGACGCATGCCGCGGCGGTTGTTAGCCTGAAGTCATCCATCGAGAGGAACATCGTGACCGTGGCTTCCGACTTCGTCGTCGTGTCCAACCGTCTCCCCGTCGACCGGACCGACGACGAGAACGAACCCTGGCGCCGCTCTCCGGGGGGACTCGTCACGGCTCTCGACCCGGTCATGCGCAGCACCCGCGGCGCGTGGGTCGGGTGGCCGGGACAGCCCGGCGTCGAGCTCGACCCCTTCGAGTTCGACGGCCTCCAGCTCGTACCCGTCACGCTCTCGGCCGAGGACATGCAGCTCTACTACGAGGGCTTCTCGAACGACACGATCTGGCCGCTGTACCACGATGTCATCGCCGCGCCCACGTACCACCGCACCTGGTGGGACGCCTACGTCCGAGTGAACACGCGCTTCGCGGAGGCCGCGTCGGAGCGAGCCGCCGAGGGCGCGACCGTCTGGGTCCACGATTACCAGCTCCAACTCGTCCCCAAACTGTTGCGCGAACTGCGCCCCGACCTGACCATCGGATACTTCCACCACATTCCGTTCCCCGCATACGGGCTCTACGCGCAGTTGCCGTGGCGCCGCCAGGTGCTGGAAGGCCTGCTCGGCGCTGACGTCATCGGCTTCCAAAGGGTGACGGATGCCGGCAACTTCGCCCGGGCGGTGCGCCGCCAGCTGGGGTTCGACACCAAAGGGGGCGCCATCTCCGTTCCCACCGAGGACGGGGGAGTGCGCACCGCGGTGGCTCGGGCGTACCCGATTTCGATCGACGCGGCGGAGTACGAGGATCTTGCCAAGCGGCCCGAGATCCGGGCCCGCGCAGAGGAGATCCGCTCCAGCCTCGGCAACCCGAAGGCCATTCTTCTCGGCGTCGACCGCCTCGACTACACGAAGGGGATCCGTCATCGCCTGAAGGCTTACGGGGAGCTGCTGGCAGACGGCCGCCTCTCGGTGCACGATGTGATCCTGGTCCAGGTCGCGAGTCCCAGTCGGGAGCGGGTGCAGACCTATATGGAGCTCCGGGACGAGATCGAGCTGACCGTCGGGCGGATCAACGGCGACGCGGACGAGCTCGGCTACAGCGCCATCCAGTACCTGCATCATTCCTACCCGCGCGAAGAGATGGTCGCGCTCTTCCTCGCGGCCGACGTGATGTTGGTCACGGCCTTGCGTGACGGCATGAACCTGGTCGCGAAGGAGTATGTCGCGAGCCGCGTCGACGGCGGCGGAGCTCTGGTGCTCAGTGAGTTCACCGGCGCTGCGGACGAGCTGACGCAGGCGATCAAGGTCAATCCGCACGACATCGCGGGACTCAAGGACGCCATCATGCAGGCGGTCGAGATGCCGCAGAAGGAGAAGGACCGCCGGATGCGGGCGCTCCGTCGCCGCGTCCGCGAGAACGACGTCGCGAAGTGGTCCGAGCGCTTCCTCTCGGACCTGACCGCCGCCCGCGAGAAGCGCTCGTGAGCGACATCGCCACGATCGCCCGTGCGGAGACCCTCCTCGTCGCGCTGGACTTCGACGGAACCCTCTCGCCCCTTGTGGACGAGCCCATGAGCGCGCGCATGGCGCCGTCCGCCCGCGCCGCCGTGGACGCCCTCGTCCGCGCACCCGCGACCGTCGTCGCGTTCGTGTCCGGCCGCTCGCTGAGCGACCTCCGCGTCATCGCCGAGCACACCGACGACTCGCCGATCCTGCTCGCCGGCTCGCACGGCGCCGAGTACCTCATCCCCGGCGCAGCGGGCGACGCGACGATCGATCCGGCCGACGCAGAGCTGCGCGACAGCCTGCGCAGGGAGGCGGAGGATCTGGCCCGCGAGGTGCCGGGAGCCTGGATCGAGCCGAAGACGTTCGGCTTCGGCGTCCACCTGCGCACCGTGTCGGATGCGGCATCCGCTGACCGCCTGCGGTCCGCCGTCGACGCTCTCGTCGCGGACCGGGCGCCCCACTGGCGCCGACGTCAGGGGCACGGCATCGTCGAGTACGCGTTCACGGATGTGGGCAAGGATGCCGCCGTCGCCCACCTCTGCGAGGCCGTCGCCGCCACGGCGGTCGTCTTCGCCGGTGACGACGTGACGGACGAGGACGCCCTCCGGTCGCTCGGACCCGGCGATCTCGGCATCCGAGTCGGTCCGGGTGAGACGGCCGCATCCGTCCGTGTGGCAGACATCGAAGAACTCGCCGCTTTGCTGTCGGCTGTCGCACGCGAGCGCGTGGCCGCGCGGCAATAGACTTCGAGAATGCCCTCACCCGACGAGAACATCGACATCAAGCCCCGCAGCCGCGCGGTCACCGACGGCATCGAAGCCACCACCTCCCGCGGGATGCTCCGTGCGGTCGGCATGGGCGATGAGGACTGGGACAAGCCCCAGATCGGCATCGCCTCCAGCTGGAACGAGATCACGCCCTGCAACCTGAGCCTCGACCGGCTCGCGCAGGGAGCGAAGGAGGGCGTGCACGCCGGCGGCGGCTACCCGCTCCAGTTCGGCACGATCTCCGTCTCCGACGGCATCTCGATGGGCCACGAGGGCATGCACTTCTCTCTCGTCAGCCGCGAGGTCATCGCCGACTCCGTCGAGACCGTCATGATGGCCGAGCGCCTCGACGGCTCGGTCCTGCTCGCCGGCTGCGACAAGTCGATCCCCGGCATGCTGATGGCCTCGGCGCGCCTGGACCTCTCGAGCGTCTTCCTCTACGCCGGCTCGATCGCGCCGGGCTGGGTCAAGCTCAGCGACGGCACCGAGAAGGACGTCACGATCATCGACTCGTTCGAGGCGGTCGGCGCGTGCCTGGCCGGCAAGATGAGCGAAGCCGACCTCAAGCGCATCGAATGCGCGATCGCCCCCGGCGAGGGCGCGTGCGGCGGGATGTACACCGCCAACACGATGGCATCGGTCGCCGAGGCGCTCGGCCTCAGCCTTCCCGGCTCCGCGGCCCCGCCCTCCGCCGACCGCCGCCGCGACTACTTCGCCCACCGCTCCGGCGAGGCCGTCGTGAACCTGCTCCGCCAGGGCATCACGACGCGCGACATCCTCACGAAGGAGTCGTTCGAGAACGCGATCGCCCTCGCCATGGCTCTCGGTGGCTCGACGAACGTCGTCCTGCACCTGCTGGCCATCGCGCGCGAAGCTGAGGTCGACCTGACGCTGCACGACTTCAACCGCATCGGTGACAAGGTCCCGCACGTCGCCGACATGAAGCCGTTCGGAAAGTACGTCATGAACGACGTCGACCGGCACGGCGGCATCCCGGTCATCATGAAGGCGATGCTCGACGAGGGCCTCCTGCACGGCGACGCGCTCACCGTCACCGGTAAGACGCTCGCCGAGAACCTCCGCGACCTCGACCCGGATCCCCTCGACGGTACGGTCATCCACACCTTCGACGACCCGATCCACGCGACCGGTGGCATCACGATCCTGCACGGCTCGATGGCACCCGAAGGTGCCGTCGTGAAGACGGCGGGCTTCGACGCAGCGGTGTTCGAAGGGCCTGCGCGCGTCTTCGAGCGTGAGCGTGCCGCGATGGACGCCCTCGAGGAAGGACGCATCGCCGCGGGCGATGTCGTCGTCATCCGGTACGAGGGCCCGAAGGGCGGTCCGGGCATGCGCGAGATGCTGGCCGTGACGGCCGCCATCAAGGGCGCTGGCCTCGGAAAAGATGTACTACTGTTGACGGACGGACGATTCTCAGGCGGCACAACCGGCCTGTGCATCGGCCACATAGCACCCGAAGCGGTGGACGCTGGTCCCATCGCCTTCGTGCGCGATGGTGATCTGATACGGGTCGATATCGCGGCTCGTTCTCTCGACCTACTCGTCGACGAAGCCGAGCTGAGCTCCCGACGTGAAGGCTGGGAGCCCCTTCCCCCGCGCTATACCCGTGGCGTGTTGGCCAAGTACTCGAAGCTCGTGCGCTCCGCTGCGGAGGGCGCGACGACGGGCTAGGCCCCACACACTCGTCATCCATCACCACAGAGGTCCTTCTCATGTCTTCTGACACCGTCGCCGCTGTGCCCCGGCCACCGGCCGGAGGCTCGTCCACGCCGATGCTCACCGGAGCACAGGCCGTCGTCCGCTCGTTGGAGCTCCTCGGCGTCACCGACGTCTTCGGGCTGCCAGGCGGCGCCATCATCGAGGTCTACGACCCGCTGATGGACTCCACCGACCTGCGGCACATCCTGGTCCGCCACGAGCAGGGTGCCGGTCACGCCGCCGAGGGGTACGCCGCGGCATCCGGTCGTGTTGGCGTCGCGATCGCGACGTCCGGCCCTGGAGCCACGAACCTCGTCACCGCGATCGCCGACGCCTACATGGACTCGATGCCGATCGTCTGCATCACCGGACAGGTGTACTCGACCCTCATGGGGACGGATGCCTTCCAGGAGGCGGACATCGTGGGCATCACGATGCCGATCACGAAGCACTCGTTCCTCGTGAAGGACCCCGCCGAGATCCCCGGCGCCATCGCGGCGGCGTTCGAGATCGCCTCGACGGGTCGTCCCGGTCCCGTCCTCGTCGACATCACGAAGGACGCGCAGCAGGCCAAGGCACCCTTCGTCTGGCCGCCGAAAGTCGACCTCCCCGGCTACCGGCCGGTGACCAAGGCTCACGGCAAGCAGATCCAGGCGGCGGCTCAGTTGATCGCGGAGGCCAAGAAGCCGGTGCTCTACGTCGGTGGCGGCATCGTGCGCGCCGGTGCGGCTGCGGAACTCCGCCGGTTCGCCGAGGCGACGGGCGCGCCGGTGGTGACGACCCTGATGGCGCGCGGCGCGTTCCCGGACTCGCACCCGCAGCAGCTCGGCATGCCCGGCATGCACGGCACGGTGCCGGCCGTTCTGGCACTGCAGGAGTCTGACCTCCTCATCGCGCTGGGTGCCCGTTTCGACGACCGTGTGACCGGCAAGGCGGCGCTGTTCGCCCCCGACGCCAAGGTGATCCACGTCGACATCGACCCCGCCGAGATCTCGAAGATCCGCACGGCGGACGTCCCGATCGTCGGCGACCTCAAGGACGTCCTCGTCGACCTCGACGCGGCGTTCGCCGGGGTCGCCACCCCGGACATCTCGGAGTGGTGGTCCTACCTCGAGGGGCTGCGGACCGAGTTCCCGCTGGGGTACGCGCCGACGACCGACGGCCTCATGTCGCCGCAGCACGTCATCCAGCGCATCGGCGAGCTGACCGGACCCGAGGGCGTCTACGCGTCGGGCGTCGGGCAGCACCAGATGTGGGCAGCGCAGTTCATCGGGTACGAGCGTCCGAACGCGTGGCTGAACTCCGGCGGTGCCGGGACGATGGGTTACGCAGTTCCGGCGGCGATGGGCGCCAAGGTCGCCGAGCCCGAGCGGACCGTGTGGGCGATCGACGGTGACGGCTGCTTCCAGATGACCAACCAGGAGCTCGCCACCTGCGCGATCAACAACATCCCGATCAAGGTGGCGATCATCAACAATTCGTCCCTCGGCATGGTGCGCCAGTGGCAGACCCTGTTCTATGACGGACGCCACTCGAACACCGACCTCAACACGGGCCACGACAGCATCAGGATCCCGGACTTCGTGAAGCTCGCCGAGGCGTACGGCTGCCTCGGCATCCGCGTCGAGAGGGCCGAGGACGTGGATGCCGCGATCCGGACCGCGCTCGAGACGAACGACCGCCCCGTCGTGATCGACTTCGTCGTGAGCGCCGACGCGATGGTGTGGCCGATGGTGCCGCAGGGCGTCAGCAACAGCTACATCCAGTACGCGCGTGAGCACGCGCCGGCGTTCGAGCAGGGGGACTGACGATGAGCAAGCACGTCCTGAGCCTCCTCGTGGAGGACAAGCCCGGCCTGCTGACCCGCGTGGCGGGTCTGTTCGCCCGTCGTGGATTCAACATCGACTCGCTCGCCGTGGGCGTGACCGAGGTGCCGGGGCTGTCCCGCATCACGGTCGTGGTCGACGTGGAAGAGCTGCCGCTCGAGCAGGTGACGAAGCAGCTGAACAAGCTGGTGAACGTCATCAAGATCGTCGAGCTCGACTACGCGACCTCGGTCCAGCGCGAGCACATGCTCGTCAAGGTGCGCGCAGACAACCAGACACGCTCGAACGTCATCGAGGTCGTCAACCTGTTCCGGGCGTCCGTCGTCGACTACGCGACTGACGCACTGGTCGTCGAGGTCACCGGCGACCGGGGCAAGGTCGACGCCTTCCTCAAGGCCCTCGAGCCCTTCGGTGTCAAAGAGCTCGCCCAGTCCGGCATGGTCGCCATCGGCCGCGGCGGCAAGAGCATCACCGAGCGCGTTCTGCGCGGTTGACCCCACAACTTCTCTACCGACATCTACAAGGAGACACACACGAACATGGCTGAGATTCTCTACGACGCCGACGCCGACATCTCGCTCATCCAGGGCAAGAAGGTCGCCATCGTCGGGTACGGCTCGCAGGGCCACGCCCACGCCCAGAACCTCCGCGACTCCGGCGTCGAGGTGGTCATCGCCCTCAAGGAAGGCTCGAAGTCCGCTCCCAAGGCGGAAGAGGACGGCTTCCAGGTGAAGTCCGTCGCGGATGCCGCCGAGTGGGCAGACCTCATCATGATCCTCGCGCCCGACCAGCACCAGCGCGGCATCTTCAACGACGAGATCAAGCCGCACCTCGCGGCGGGCAAGACCCTCGCCTTCGCGCACGGCTTCAACGTGCGCTTCGGGTACATCGAGGTGCCGGACGACGTCGACGTCATCCTCGTCGCCCCGAAGGCTCCCGGTCACACGGTGCGCCGCGAGTTCGTCGCGGGCCGCGGCATCCCCGACATCATCGCTGTCGAGAAGGACGCGTCGGGCCACGCCTGGGACGTCGCGCTCTCGTACGCGAAGGCCATCGGCGGCACTCGCGCCGGCGTCATCAAGACGACCTTCACCGAAGAGACCGAGACCGACCTGTTCGGTGAGCAGGCCGTCCTCTGCGGCGGCGTGTCGCAGCTCGTCCAGTACGGCTTCGAGACGCTCTCCGAGGCGGGCTACCAGCCCGAGATCGCGTACTTCGAGGTGCTCCACGAGCTGAAGCTGATCGTCGACCTCATGTGGGAGGGCGGCATCGCCAAGCAGCGCTGGTCGGTCTCCGACACCGCTGAGTACGGCGACTACGTCTCGGGCCCGCGCGTCATCGACGCGAGCGTCAAGGAGAACATGAAGGCCGTCCTCGGCGACATCCAGTCGGGTGCCTTCGCGAAGCGCTTCATCGACGACCAGGACAACGGCGCCGTGGAGTTCCAGGAGCTCCGCGCCAAGGCCGCCGCGCACCCGATCGAGGCAGTCGGCAAGGACCTCCGCGCGCTCTTCGCGTGGAAGCAGCAGGACGCTGACTACACCGAGGGGTCGGCGGCCCGCTGACCTTCGGCATCCAGCCCTCGGCGCATCCGCCGGGATCGGCTTGACATGAGCCACGGAGGCCCGACCCTTACAAGGGGTCGGGCCTTCGGCGTCGGTAGACTCGGCACGTGGCTTCCGACCCCCGAGACGACGAGGACGCCTTCCGCTGGGAAGGCGATGATTCCCCGACGCGCCCGCCGCGCCCCGCGCCCGCCGATGCGGCTCTGCCGAGCGGATGGCGTGCGGTGGGGAAGGGGAGTGCGTCTCAAGCGGCCGCCCCGGCTGCGGATCAGAAACCCGTGCCTGCGGCAGAGGAGCACCGTTCGGCGTCGTCGGAGGACGACGCCGAGCCGGAACCGCCGACATCCCTCGGAAACGTTGCCCTCGTCACTCTTGGTCTCCTTGGCGGCATCTATCTGCTGTATACCGTCGGATGGATTCTGGGCGGGGCCCGCACGGCGCTGGTGATCTCGGCGTTCCTCGCGCCGTGGGCTGTCGTCCCGGCGCAGTGGGCAGCGGTCGCGGCTCCCGCCCTCTGGTTCGGCGTGTCGATGCTCCTGACGCGCGCCTCGGCGACGTGGGTGCGTTTCATGTGGCTCGTCGTCGGGGTGTTCCTGCTCGTGCCCTGGCCCCTCGTGAGCGGAGTGTGATCCCGTGACGACGTCTTCCCCCACCGTTCATCGCGTACCGTCCTGGCTGCGGGCCACCGTCGCCGGCGTCTTCGGGCTCTTCTACGCGTACGCCGTCTGGACCGCTGTCGCCTTCCTCGTCGCGCAGGCCACGGCGGTCGAGGGTCTGACCGGAGCCGGGTGGGCGTTCCTCGCCTTTCCGGTCGTCTTCCCGATCATCGTCTACATCGCGGGGGTCGTCCTCGGTCGTCGACGCCCGCTGCTGCACCTCGCCGCGATCCTGCTCGTGGGCCTCGGCCTTGTCGGGGTCTTCTGGCTGAACGTCCTCACGTTCGCGATCACCAACGGGAACTCTCTCTTCGGCTCCTGAAGCCCGTCACACGGTCGGAGCGGTGCGATCCGATTCGCTAGGCTGACGGTGCCGCGTACCGTCGTCGGACCCAGCCCGGCCGGCCTCGCGGCGATCCACACTCGCGTACCCGAAGGTCTGCCGTGCCCAAGCCTGTCGTCCTGATCGCCGAAGAACTCTCTCCCGCCACGATCGAGGCCTTGGGCCCCGACTTCGAGGTCCGATCCGTGGACGGCGCCGACCGGGCCGCGCTCCTCCCGGCCCTCGCCGACGCGGACGCCGTCCTCATCCGCTCCGCCACGAAGATGGATGCCGAAGCGATCGCCGCGGCTCCGTCGCTCAAGGTCATCGCGCGCGCGGGCGTCGGTCTCGACAACGTCGACATCAAGGCGGCCACGAGCGCCGGCGTCATGGTCGTGAACGCGCCGACCTCCAACATCATCTCGGCCGCCGAGCTCACCGTCGGCCACATCCTGAGCCTCGCCCGTCACATCCCGGCCGCGCACGCCTCGCTCGCCGCGGGTGCCTGGAAGCGGTCGTCCTTCACCGGCACCGAGCTCTTCGAGAAGACGGTCGGCATCATCGGGCTCGGCCGCATCGGCGCGCTCATCGCCGCGCGGCTCCAGGCCTTCGGCGTCTCGGTCGTCGCCTACGACCCGTACGTCACTCCGACCCGCGCGCAGCAGCTGGGCGTCCAGCTCCTCGGGCTCGACGAGCTCCTGAAGACGAGCGACTTCGTCACGATCCACATGCCGAAGACCCCCGAGACGACAGGCATGATCGGCGCGGCGCAGTTCGAGATCATGAAGGACACCGCGTACGTCGTGAACGTCGCCCGCGGCGGCCTCATCGACGAAGAGGCGCTGCACACGGCGCTCACCACCGGCCAGATCGCCGGCGCGGGCCTCGACGTCTTCACGAGCGAGCCGCCGAAGGAGGACGGCACGGCCTTCCCGCTGCTGTCCCTGCCGAACGTCATCGTCACGCCCCACCTCGGGGCCTCGACCGAAGAGGCACAGGAGAAGGCGGGCGTCTCGGTTGCGAAGTCCGTCAAGCTCGCGCTCGAGGGCGACCTCGTCCCGGATGCCGTGAACGTCGCCGGCGGCGTCATCGACCCGTTCGTGCGTCCCGGCATCGCGCTCGTCGAGCAGCTCGGCCAGATCTTCACGGGCCTCGCCCCCAGCGCGCTCACGAGCCTCGACATCGAGGTCCGTGGCGAGCTGGCCGACTACGACGTCAGCGTCTACCGCCTGGCGGCACTCAAGGGGATCTTCACGAACATCGTGAGCGAGAACGTCTCCTACGTGAACGCGCCGCTGTTCGCCGAGCAGCGCGGCATCGAGACCCGGCTGATCGTCGAGTCCGAGAGCCCGCTGTACCGCAACATCACCATCCTGCGCGGCACGCTCTCGGACGGCACCGTACTCACCGTCGAGGGCACCCTCGCCGGCACCCGCATGGTGCCGAAGGTCGTCGGAATCAACGGCTACGAGGTCGAGGTCCCCATCGATCGATACCACGTCGTCATGCGGTACGCCGACCGACCCGGCATCGTCGCGATCTACGGCCAGAAGCTCGGTGAAGCGGGCATCAACATCGCGGGGCTCCAGGTCGCGCGTCCCGACGCGAGCGGCCGCGCCCTGTCGGTGCTGACGGTCGACTCGCCGATCCCCGAGCCGATGCTCGACGAGCTCCGCGCATCCGTGCAGGCCGACCTGTTCCGCCAGATCGAGCTCACCGAGGTCTGACCGACCGGCATCCCTCGTTCCCCTGTCGCGACACGCCGCGTACGGTCGTCCTTCGCGACGGGGGAGCGGGTCAGCGGGCGGCGCGCTCGACGAGAGCGATGAGCGCGTCGAGATCGTCGCCCTGCGGGATGGGCCCGGGGACCCCCTGCGTGGCGAGTGCGCTGTTGAAGTAGAGCCCGTCGCTGACGAGCAGGACGAGCTGCAACGCGCTCTCGTCGCGGGTGTGGGGGCGGAGGGCGTCCTCCCACACGCGTCGCGCGTCACGAAGAGCGACGGATGCCGCGTCGTGGCCCGTCTGCGCCAGGCGGGAGGTCGCGACGATCGCACGGTCGAGTGGGGTGTCCGACTGCACCGAGGTGCGGACGAAGACGTCGATGATGCCGTCGGGGGAGCGGAGCATCTCTTCGACGTCGGCATCGACGAGGCGACGCATCCGCTCGATCAGGGCTGCTTCGAGCGCCTCCTTCGTCGCGTAGTGGTACAGCAGACCGCCTTTGGAGACTCCCGCTGCCGCCGCGACGGCGTCCATCGTGGCGCCGCGGGCTCCGTCGTCGATCAGGGCGGCTTCGAAGGCGTCCAGGACGCTTTCGCGCGCCCGCGGTGGTCTGCTCACGTGTTCGATCCTCTCGCCGTCCGATGACGATTCTGTTACTATACCGGCTGGACGGTGTATAAATCATGACGTTGACGGAAGAGATCCGAGTGGCCGACGCGGCCGGAGCACGACAGGGATGGCGCGGCTGGGCCGCACTGGCGGTGCTGATGCTGCCGGTGCTCCTCGTATCGGTTGACAACACGGTGCTGAGCTTCGCGCTCCCCGAGATCGCACGCGACCTGACCCCCACGAGCGCGCAGCAGTTGTGGATCATCGACGTGTACCCGCTCGTCCTGGCCGGCCTCCTGGTGACGATGGGCTCCTTGGGGGACCGTCTCGGGCGTCGCCGGCTCCTGATGATCGGTGCGACCGGGTTCGCGACGATCTCCGCGCTGGCGGCGTTCGCAACCTCCGCAGAGCTGCTCATCGTCGCGCGCGCGGCGATGGGGCTGTTCGGCGCGATGCTCATGCCCTCGACGATGTCGCTCCTGCGCAGCATCTTCACCGACCGCGACCAGCGCCGGCTCGCGATCGCCGTCTGGGCGTCGATGTTCTCGGCGGGCTCCGCGCTGGGGCCGATCGTCGGCGGGTTGCTGCTCGAGCACTTCGCCTGGGGATCCGTCTTCCTCCTGGCCGTGCCGGTCCTCATTCCGCTGCTGATCCTCGCACCGATCCTCGTGCCCGAGAGTCGCGATCCGAAGCCCGGCCGCATCGACCCGCTCAGCATTCTGCTCAGCATGGCGACGATGGTGCCGATCGTCTACGCGATCAAGGAGTCCGCGGTCCACGGTCCCGGCGTCCTCCCGCTCGTCCTCGTCCTCGCGGGACTGGTCTTCGGCGGGATGTTCGTCCGCCGTCAACTGCGCTCAGACGCGCCGATGCTCGACATGCGACTCTTCGGAAAGGGCGCCTTCACGGGGGCCCTGCTCGTCAATCTGCTGAGCGTCGTCGCCCTGGTCGGCTTCCTCTACTTCGTGACTCAGCATCTGCAGCTGATCGTGGGTCTCAGCCCTCTGCAGGCGGGGCTCGCACTCGTCCCGGGGCTCGTGCTCATGATCGTCTCGGGTCTCACCGTCGTCCCGATCTCCCGCCGCGTCTCGCCGCGGATCGTCGTGCCGGTCGCGCTGGCACTGTCGGTCGCCGCATACCTCGTCATCGCCGTGTCGACGGATGCCGCGGCCCTCGGCACGCTCATCGCCGCCTTCGGCCTCCTCGGCCTCGGCATCGGTGCGGCCGAGACGGTCTCGAACGAGCTGATCCTCGCCACTGCTCCGCCGGCGAAGGCCGGAGCCGCGAGCGCCGTCTCGGAGACGGCCTACGAGCTCGGGGCCGTTCTGGGAACGGCGGTGCTCGGCGGCATCCTCACCGCCCTGTACCGCTCCGGTATCGTGCTGCCCGACGGTGTTCCGCCGGGGACGGCGGCAGCCGCCCGCGAGACGTTGGGCGGAGCAGTCACCGCCGCCGAGGGCCTGCCGACGGGACTCGGCCAGCGCGTGGTGGACGCCGCAGCATCGGCCTTCGACTCCGGTGTCGGCGTGACCTCGATCATCGGCGCGGCTCTCGTCGTCTGCGCGGCCGTCATCGCGGCCACTACGCTGAAGGGGACCCGCACCCCGCACGTCGAGCACTGACGCAGGGGGTCCCCCACACACGAGGAGAGCGATGTCGCGCGTCGTGAAGCTGGCCGTCATCCCCGGAGACGGCATCGGTCCCGAGGTCGTCGCAGAGGCCGAGAAGGTCCTCGACGCCGTCACCGACGGTACGGAAGTCCGCTTCGAGAGGACCCGGTTCTCGCTGGGCGCCGCGCGCTACCTCGAGACCGGCGACACCCTCACGGACGAGGACCTCGCCGCCATCGCCTCCCACGACGCGATCCTCCTCGGCGCGGTCGGTGGGACACCGGGAGATCCCCGGCTGAAGGACGCGAACATCGAGCGGGGCCTGCTCTTGACGCTCCGCTTCGCCCTCGACCACTACGTGAACCTGCGGCCCTCGGTGCTCTATCCGGGCGCGTCCGGGCCGCTCGCCGACCCCGGGGAGATCGACTTCGTCGTCGTCCGCGAGGGCACGGAGGGGCCCTACGTCGGCAACGGGGGCTCGATCCGCACGGGGACCCCGCACGAGATCGCGAACGAGACGTCCGTGAACACGGCGTACGGCATCGAACGCGTAGTTCGGTTCGCCTTCGCCCAGGCCGAGAAGCGTCGTCAGAAGCTGACGCTCGTCCACAAGACGAACGTGCTGGTCCACGCGGGCGGGATGTGGAAGCGGATCGTCGACGAAGTGGCGCAGGAGCACCCCGGCGTCGCCGTAGACTACCTGCACGTCGACGCGGCGACGATCTTCCTGGTCACGAACCCGGGCCGCTTCGATGTGATCGTCACCGACAACCTCTTCGGCGACATCCTGACCGACTTGGCCGGCGCCGTCACCGGAGGCATCGGCCTCGCCGCTTCGGGGAACATCAACCCCGACGGCGCGTTCCCGTCGATGTTCGAGCCCGTGCACGGTTCCGCGCCCGACATCGCCGGACAGCAGATCGCCGACCCCACCGCCGCGATCCTCTCCGTCGCCCTTCTCCTCGAGCACCTCGGGCTGAGCGACGAGGCGCAGCGCGTCACCCGCGCGGCCCGCGAGGACATCGAAGCGAGGGACGGCTCAGCCCGCACGACCGCGCAGGTCGGCGACGCCATCACCGCACGCCTCCGGGCGTAATCTGAGGGGATGCGCGTCGCGCAGACACCGCGCGAGGAACAGGAATGACATGACCCTCACCGACTCAACCGCCGCCCCGCTCACCTTCTCGGTGACGAAGAACCTGGCTGCGGCGTCGCCGTCCGCCCGCGAGGAGATCCTCGCCAATCCCGGATTCGGCACCAACTTCACCGACCACATGGTCGACATCTGCTGGTCGTCGAAGGGCGGCTGGCACCGCCCCCGCGTCTCGCCCTACGGCCCCATCTCGCTGTCGCCGGCGGCGGCCGTGCTGCACTACGGCCAGGAGATCTTCGAGGGCATCAAGGCGTACCGTCACGCGGACGGTTCCATCCACACCTTCCGGCCCGACGAGAACGCTGCACGCCTGCAGCGTTCGGCGCGACGGATGGCACTGCCCGAACTCCCGGCGGAGTACTTCCTGCAGTCGCTTCGCGAGCTGATCGCCGTCGACGGCGCCTGGGTCCCCTCTGGGGACGACCAGAGCCTCTACCTCCGCCCCTTCATGTTCGCAAAGGAGGCTTTCCTCGGCGTTCGCCCCGCGGAGAAGGTCGCCTACTACGTGATCGCCAGCCCGGCCGGCGCATATTTCAAGGGCGGCGTCACCCCCGTCAAGATCTGGCTGAGCGAGGATTACGCGCGTGCCGGCAAGGGCGGCACGGGAGCGGCGAAGACCGGCGGCAATTACGCCGCGAGCCTCCTGCCCCAGGCCGAGGCGTACGAGAAGGGCTGCGACCAGGTCGTCTTCCTCGATGAGGACGGCAACGTCGAGGAGCTCGGCGGCATGAACGTCGTCTTCGTCAAGAAGGACGGAACGCTCGTGACGCCCGAATCGGAGTCGATTCTCGCCGGCATCACGCGCAACTCGATCCTGCAGCTCGCGGAAGACAGGGGACATCGAGTCGAGCGCCGTCCGGTGTCTCTCGCCGAATGGCGCGAAGGTGTCGCGTCGGGCGAGATCGTCGAGGTGTTCGCGTGCGGCACCGCTGCGGTCGTGACCCCGATCGGTGCGCTGAAGGCGTCCGGTTTCGAGGAGGAGCAGCCCACCGGCACGCTCGCGCTCGAGCTGCGCCAGCATCTCACCGACATCCAGTACGGCCGCGCCGAAGACGTGCACGGCTGGCTGACCCGGCTGGACGGCTGAGCCGTGCGCATCGTCCGCTACAGCCGCAACGAAGCCATCCGCTACGGGATCATCGATGAGAAGGAGGTCGTCGAACTCGCCGGCGACCCCCTGTTCGCCGGTTTCGAGACGACGGGTGAGCGCATCCCGCTCGCCGAGATCACCCTCCTGGCTCCGTCGATCCCGCGATCGAAGATCGTGTGCGTCGGCAAGAACTACCGGGACCACGCCGCCGAGATGGGCGGGGAGGCCCCGACCGAGCCCCTGCTCTTCCTGAAGCCGAACACGTCGGTCATCGGTCCCGACGACGCCATCGTGCGGCCGCCGCAGTCCCAGCGCACCGACTACGAGGGCGAGCTCGCCGTCGTGATCGGCCGTGTCGCGAAGAACGTCCCGGCCGAGAAGGCCCTCGACTACGTCTTCGGATACACGATCGGCAACGACATCACCGCTCGCGACCTGCAGCGCTCCGACGGCCAGTGGTCGCGCGCAAAGGGCTTCGACACCTTCTGCCCGCTGGGTCCGATCATCGAGACCGAGTTCGACCTCGACGGCGGTGCGCGAATCGTCTCCCGCGTCAACGGCGAGGTGCGTCAGGACGGACCCATCTCCGACATGGTCCACTCGGTCCCCGAGATCATCGCCTACGCGTCGGCCGCGTTCACCCTCCTGCCGGGCGACGTGATCCTCACGGGCACGCCGGCGGGGATCGGCGAGTTCCACGCCGGTGATGTGCTCGAAGTGGAGATCTCGGGTCTCGGCATCCTGCGCAACACGGCGCGGAATGCCTGACGGGGGCGACCCCACTCTCTCGGCGCTCGACGTCGCCCGAATCCAGCGGCGCACCGTCGGCGTTCTCGCCGTCGGGCAGGTGCTGGGCGGCGTCGCCTTCGGGTCCACGGTGTCGCTCGGTGCCCTGCTCGCGGCTGACCTGTCGGGACAGGAGTCGCTCTCGGGGTTCGCGACGGCATCCGTCACCCTCGGTGCCGCGCTGTGTGCGATCCCGCTCGCACGTCTCGCTGCGGCGCAAGGACGCCGACGTGCTCTGACCCTTGGGAACCTCCTCGCCCTCGTCGGTATCGCGGTCGTCATCACGGCGGCAGCGCTCCGCCTCTTCCCGCTGCTGCTCGTCGGCGTCATCCTCATCGGCGCCGGGAATGCGGGCAACCTGCAGTCGAGATTCGCCGCCACCGATCTCTCGGTGCAGGGGCGGCGCGGACGCGACCTCGGGACCGTGGTGTGGGCGACGACAGTGGGCGGGGTCGTCGGCCCGCTCATGCTGACGCCCGGCGAGGCTGTCGGTCACTGGCTCGGGATGCCGCCGCTCACCGGCTCGTACGCGTTCTCGATCGTCGCGCAGACGCTCGCCCTCGTCCTTTACCTCGTCGCCCTCCGTCCCGATCCCCTGAAGGTCGCGCAGCAGCTCGCACGCACGAGGGATGCCGGTGCGACCCGCATCGTCGAAGTGGATCGCCCGGCCGCCGCCCGATACGCCGTGTTCGCCGTGGCCGGATCGCACGTGACGATGGCCTCAGTCATGGCGATGACCCCCGTGCACCTGTCCCACCTCGACCCCGCGAACGTGACGACGATCGTCGGCGTCACGATCGCCCTGCACGTGTTCGGGATGTACGGCCTGTCACCGGTGTTCGGCATCCTCGCGGACCGGTGGGGGAGGCTGCAGACGATCCTCCTTGGCCAGGCGATCCTCGCCGCATCGCTCGTCACAGCGGCGATCGCGCCGAACTCGCCCACGGCCGTGCTCGTGGCACTCCTACTGCTCGGTCTCGGGTGGAGCGCCGCGACGGTAGGTGGCGCCGCGTTGCTGACGGAGGCCACACCCACCGAGCTCCGCCCGCGCCGACAGGGGCGCAGCGACACGGCGATGACACTGTCGGCGGCGATCGGCTCGGTCCTGGCGGGCGGCGTCCTGAGCCTCATCGGCTACGGCGGACTTGCGCTCGTCGCTCTCGCGATCGTCGTCGCGATCACCGTCCTCTCTCCCTACGCCCGCCGCTGAGCTCGCTGGCCGGTCGGAGGCGCGGCCGTAGACTGGACGGCGATGTCGACTGCACCGCACACCCTCACCACGACCGCTTCCGGCTCGGACGTCCGCGTCCGTTTCTGCCCCTCACCCACCGGCCTCCCGCACGTCGGGATGGTCCGCACGGCCCTCTTCAACTGGGCCTATGCGCGGCACACGGGCGGCAAGATGATCTTCCGCGTCGAGGACACCGACGCCGCCCGCGACAGCGAGGAGAGCTACCGTCAGCTCGTCGACGCGCTCACGTGGCTCGAAATCGACTGGGATGAAGGCGTCGAGAAGGGCGGACCGCATGAGCCCTACCGGCAGTCGCAGCGTCACGACATCTACCGCGAGGTGCTCGACAAGCTGATCGCGAGCGGCGCCGTTTACGAGTCCTACTCGACCGCCGAGGAGATCGACGCGCGGAACGCCGCTGCGGGACGCGCCAAGCAGCTCGGGTACGACAACTACGACCGCACCCTCACCGACGAGCAGAAGGCCGCCTTCCGCGCCGAGGGACGCGAGCCTGCATGGCGCCTGCGGGTGCCCGACGAGGACGTCACCTACGTCGACCTCATCCGCGGCGAGGTCACCTTCCCCGCCGGATCGTTCCCCGACTTCGTGGTGGTCCGCGCCGGCGGCATCCCGCTGTACACGTTCACCAACCCGGTCGACGATGCGCTCATGGGGATCACCCACGTCCTCCGCGGCGAGGACCTCATGCCCTCGACGGCGCGTCAGCTCGCCCTCTACAGCGCGCTGATCGACGCCGGCGTGACGGACTTCGTGCCGCGCTTCGCGCACATGCCGTTGGTGCTGGGGGAGGAGGGCACCAAGAAGCTCTCCAAGCGCGACCCGAAGGCCGACCTCTTCCTGCAGCGCGAGAAGGGCTTCATCCACGAAGGTCTGCTCAATTACCTCTCCCTGCTCGGCTGGTCCATCGCCTCCGACCGCGATGTGTTCACGCGTCAGGAGCTGATCGAGGCCTTCGACATCGTGAACGTCAACCCCAACCCGGCCCGGTTCGACCAGAAGAAAGCCGAGTCGATCAACGGCGACCACATCCGGATGCTGGAGCCCGAGGACTTCGCTTCGCGGTTGGTGCCGTACCTGGTCGGTGCCGGTGTCGTCAGCACGCCTCCCACCGATGTGCAGCGCGAGATGCTCGCCAAGGCCGCGCCGCTCGTCCAGGAGCGCATGCAGATGCTCGGTGAGGCACCAGGACTCCTCGGCTTCCTCTTCCGCGACGTCGATACCTACGACGAGGACGCTTTGAAGGGTCTGCCCGCCAACGCAGCCGAGGTGCTCGCCGCATCCATCGATGCCCTCGACGGTGTTCCCGTCGACGATTTCCGCGCCGAGACGATCCAGGCAGCACTCGCGGGCTCGCTCATCGACGGACTGGGGCTGAAGCCTCGCGTCGCCTATGGGCCCGCGCGCGTCGCGCTCAGTGGACGACGTGTGTCTCCGCCGCTGTTCGAGTCGATGGAGCTCCTGGGCAAGGACGTGTCGATCGCCCGCCTCGAGAAATTGAAGGCGACACGCGGCTGATGCCTCGGTTTGGCCGGGACCGCGCCGTGGGCTAAGCTTGATCCTCGGAACGGTTCCGGCCGGATCCGGTGGGGTATGGTGTAATTGGCAACACGGCGGTTTCTGGTTCCGTTGTTCTTGGTTCGAGTCCAGGTACCCCAGCAAGACGAAAAACCCCCGCTCCGGCGGGGGTCTTTGCGTTTCCTGCAAGAGCTGTCCGAGCCTCCCGCGCAGGCGCACAATGGACGCATGGGACTCTTTACGCAGCGACCCGAAGAACCGTCCGAGTGGGGCGGACTCCCGTCCGAACCGTTGGAGCCGGCGAACCCGATCGATCGACTCGGGGAGGGACCGGCGGTCGGCGGGTGGACACCGGACCTCCTGTCTGCGACGCCCGCGACAGCGACGTGGATCGAGATCCCGGTCGGCTCCGCCGCCCCCGAGGGTGACGGCGGAGCCGACGGCGACTGATCTTCACCGCATCAGAACGACCGGCTCACTCGATGCCCACGCAGACCCACTGCTGCGCCCGCCACAGGATGTTGTAGAGGTTCCACGGCTCCTCGTCGACAGGCCGCCAAGCGCGCCCGACGCACGCGGTCCATTCAGGCAGGCGACAGCAGACGCGATGTCCGAAGAGGCGGAACAGCAGTCTGCACAGGGGTGAACGCACCATGGATGCGAGCCTTTCTCTCGATCGCCGCCCCGGGTCGGGGCTGGCGTTGGCTCGCAGGCATGGCCCCAACCTATCGCGTCGGGGTGTAGCGGGTCACCGCATCGCGTCGCCGATGTAGGAGTACTTGACGAAGACCTCCGACGCCCAGCCGGCCTCTTCAAGCACGCCCTGGACCGCGGAGAGCATGTACTTCGAGTCCCACCCGAGATACAGGTACTGACCATCACCCAACTGATCCCACTGGCCGTTCCACGCCATCGCGGGATACACCGGACCGCCCTGGCGCGCGCTGTAGTCGACGACGCTCCGGCGTGAGTCCGCCCACAACCGGGCGAACACGCGGTTGAAGAGGTAGCGCACGTCGCGGACGTCCCAGTGCTCGCCGCGGTACTCGACGTAGTCGAACTCCCGCTGCCAACCACGAGGCCACCCACGTCGCTTCTTCGCGTCGAGGATCGGGGTCAGGTTGTCGTCGTCGATGCCCACGACGGCGGGGCGGCGCCAGGCATCCATGAAACGGGCGGTCAACTGCTCGGTGCGCGCGGCGATCTGCGCCGTCGACCACGTCTCGGCTTCCGCGATCTCCCGGGTGAGGGCGACCGAGCTGCTGGCGTAGACACGGCGCTTCTGCGGGAACGACGCGTCGAATGCGCGGTCCGCAGCATCCTCCTCGAGCAGCGTGAGATTGCCGAGCGTGTTCGCCAGCGCCCGGTGCGCGTTCTGCTCGTCGTCGGTGAGATCCGTCCACCGGCGGATGCCGTCGCCGCTCCAGTCATCGGACGGGGACGCCGGCAGGACCTGGTCGAGGACGAGGTCCGCGTCGGCGTCGATCCCGGAGAGGCGCTCGAGCACGAAGGCCGCATGCGGGAGTTCGCCGTAACGGAGGCCGACCCGGGTGCGCTCATCCGACGGCGTGATGCGTGCGATGGCCAGGGTCAGTGCGTCCACGCCGTCGTCCGCCGCGCGACAGAACCGTGCCACGAGACGCTCGATCGGCAGGCCGACCACGGTCCGCCTCAGCAGGAGCGATTCGACGTGAGTGAGGGCGAGAGACAGATCGGATGCCGAGAGCTCACCGTGCAGGTGGTCGCGGTACAGCCGCATCGCGATCGGGTACATACCGCGGCCGAGCACATTGATGGCCCCGAAGTGGCGCGCGATGGCGGCATCGTCCGCTGCGGCCGGGTCGAGCTGGAGTCGGTAGATCTCGGACAGCTCGCGCCACCGGGCCGCGTGCGTCAGCAGAGTCCCGCGGTCGAGGCGGGGGAACTCGTGGCGGAAGGCGTCGTAAACGCCGCGCTCGCCCTCGACGAGGACTTCGCGACCCGTGAGCATCACCAGGTAGTCGCGCCAGAACGCGCCGATCTGCTCACCGGTGTTGGCCTCGATCGGAAGCCAGTATTCGCTCTCGATCTCGCTCTGCTCGGCGTGCGAGAGGCCCATGAGCACGTAGTTGTGGATGAGCTCGTGGTCGCGCAGCGGCTCGCCCGTCGAGTTGAGGCTCTCGAAGGTCTGCTGCGCGTTGGCTCCTGCGCCGAGGGTGATCGAGACGTGCTCGAGTTTGCGCAGCCCGCGCCAGATGCCGGCCGCCTCGTCGGCGCGGATCTGGCTGCGGAAGAAGGCGTAGTTGTCGTCGAAGCGCGACACCCGGTCCGCGTCCTCGGGGGAGCGGCGGTCGAGGACGACACTCTCGAAGACCTCCGCCCAGGCACGGTGCGGCCGGAGCTTGGTCCGCGCGGGATCGTCGCGGCGAACCAACACGGTTTCGAGTTCCACCGCGAGCGAGGGGTCGTCCTCTCGGAGCGTGTGATGGAGGGCGGCGATGAGCAGCATGAGCGTCGTGACGCGCTGCTGTCCGTCGATGAGGACGAGGTGCGCGTCGTCATCCGCCGACGTGCTCGCCGTCGACAGGATGGAACCGATGAAGTGCGTCTGCCCGTCGTCACTGGCAGCCACGGCGCGGACGTCGGCGAGCAGCTGCTCGCATCCGCCGATGTCCCAGCGGTACTGCCGCTGATACACCGGCACGACGATCGTGGTGTCCGAGGCGGAGAGCCAATCGATCGTGTTGACGGCGGTCGCATCGACGTTCGTGGCGCTGCTCATGTTCCTCGAATCGCTCCTCGAATTTTCCCGGTCGAGTCTACTGACGGTCTCAGAGCCGCTAGGTAGGCTGACCTAAGTCGGGCCTGTAAAAACTTCGCTCGTCCGACAGAAAGGTTGATCCGCATGGGTTACATCAAGAGTGCTCTGCTCGAGGAGACCGGGTACGTCGTCCTCGACATGTACGGCAAGGAAATCGATCCCAAGGAGTGGCTCGACATCGAGTACGTCGATTGGAAGTCCTCCGGCGACACTCGGTTCGCGCCGCTGGCGTCGGCCAAGGGTGAGATCGAGTGCAACGGATTCTGGAACCACCAGCCGCCGCGCACCGACAAGGACGGCGTCTGGATCCCGTCGCAGACCGAGAAGGCTCCCACCCTCACCGAGCGCGCCCTCGAGCCCGGCTCGAACGTCGGTCGGTGCCGGATCATCGAACTGCAGCCCAACACGTACGCCGACGCGCTGTACAACCTGCACCAGGATGACAACAACCGCCTGAACCCCGACGGGACCGGCTGGGTCGTCCGCAGCTTCTTCAACCTCACCGACGACAAGGACAGCTTCTTCGTCCTGCGCGACAACCGCACCGACCCGAACGGCGAGACGCGCATCGCTCTGCCTGCGGGCGCACAGCTCGTCATCGACACGCAGCGCCTCTGGCACGCCGCGTACCACCCGGGTGACGCTCCCCGGTACTGCCTCATCACGTCGTGGGAGTCGGGCCCCGAGCTCGACGCCTACATGGAGAAGTACAACGGCGTGAACAAGGTCGAGAGCGTTCCGCTCGACCAGGAGACCATCGACGCCGCGCAGGCGGAGCAGGAGCGTCGCATCGCCGCCCGTGCCGCCGCACTCGCGGCTCGCGGCCAGCGCGAGGTCCTCGCCATGAGCGAGGCCTGAGCCCCCGCCACCACGACGACGCCCCCGGCTCCGGCCGGGGGCGTCGTTCTGTATCTCATTCTTGTTTCGTGTTGGTTTCTGTTGTAACGTGTGGACTTGTTCGAGGAGGACCACATGTACGCAACGGAGCGCCAGCAGCAGATCGAGCAGCTGATCGCCAGCGACGGCCGCGTAGCCGTCATGGACCTCGCCGACCGCTTCAACGTCACGACTGAGACCGTGCGCCGCGATCTCGCCGCTCTCGAACGGGCCGGCGTCGTTCGGCGCGTCCACGGGGGAGCGGTCCACCGCGCCCGCGCCAGCACGGCCGAGGCATCCGTCGCCGAGCGCGCCTCGCAGCGCAGTGGATCCAAGCAGTCCATCGCCCGCGCGGCGGTCGATCTGCTCGGCTCCGAACTGGACGGTGCCCTGTACCTGGATGCCGGGACCACGACCGGTGCGATCGCACAGCTTCTCGCCACGGGACCGCATCCCGCCGGCGACCTCGAGGTCGTCACTCACTCGATGTCGGTCGCTCACATCTTGGCGGGCGCGCAGGGGATCGGTCTGACCGCGATCGGCGGGCGGGTCCGCGGACTCACCGCGGCGGCCGTCGGCGCTCAGACCGTGGAGGCCATCGCCCGCCTGCGGCCGGACATCGCCTTCATCGGCACCAACGGTGTCGCCGCCGGTTTCGGGCTCAGCACGCCGGATCCCGACGAAGCGGCCGTCAAGCGCGCCATTGTCACGTCCGCCCGTCGAATCGTCGTGGTCGCCGACGGCGACAAGTTCGACGCCGAGCTCCTCGTCTCGTTCGCGTCACTCTCGGACGTCGATGTGCTCCTGACCGATACGACACCCGAGGGCGCGCTCGCGGACGCGCTCCGCGAGGCCGACGTGGAGGTCGTCGTCGCATGATCGTCACGCTCACCACGAACCCGTCGCTCGACCGCACCATCTCACTCGAAGATCCGCTCCGCGTCGGCGAGGTGCAGGCGGCGCTCGGCGCGCGCGAAGACGCGGGCGGAAAGGGCATCAACGTCGCACGGGTCGTCGCTGCCGCTGGTCGTCCCACTCTCGCAGTGCTCCCGCTGGACCCCTCCGATGCCTTCGCCGGAGCCCTGGAAGCGACCGGCATCCCCGTGCAGACCGTTCCGCACGACGGTGCCACACGCGCCAACATCACGATCGCCGACGACGCCGGCACCACGACGAAGCTGAACCTCCCCGGCGCGACGTTCACCGAGTCGGATGCCGCGGCTCTCACCGCCGCCGTGGTCGCCGCCGCCGAGGGGGCCGACTGGCTCGTTCTCGCAGGTTCTCTCGCGCCGGGGCTTCCCGAGGACTACTACGTCAGCGTCATCGAGTCCGTCAGATCGGTGTGGGGTGCCGCCGCGCCGCGCATCGCCGTCGACACGTCGGGTCCCGCGCTGGCCGAGGCGGTGGCTTCGGGGCGTCCCGACCTCATCAAGCCCAACGACGAGGAGCTGGCGGAACTCGCCGGACGGGACCTGGATCCCACGCTCAGCCTGCCGCAGGCAGTCGTCGCGATCGCCTCGGACCTCGTTCCGGGGGCCGTCGGGGCAGCGCTCGTCACCCTCGGGGGCGACGGCGCCGTTCTCGTGACCGCCGACGGCAGCTGGCACGGGACACCACCGCCGACGCGGGTCCGGAGCACCGTCGGTGCCGGCGACAGCTCTCTCGCCGGGTACCTCCTCGCCGAGACGGTCGGTGCCTCACCGCAGGAGCGGCTGCGCTCCGGCATCCGCTACGGATCGGCCGCCGCCTCGCTTCCCGGAACCCAACCCCCGACCCCGAACGACCTGTCGACCGGCGAGGTGCCGGTCCGACGACTCACGCAGCAGGAAAACCCGACCACTGGAGGTCACCGTGACTGAGATCATCACCGCGGAACTCGTCAGCATCGACGAGCCGCTCGGCGCCGACAAGCGCGCCGTCATCGACGCGCTCGCGCAGCGCGTCGCCGCACAGGGGAGGGCCACCGACGGGGCCCGCCTCGCCGACGACGCGTGGGCGCGCGAGGAGAAGGACGAGACCGGGCTTCCCGGTGGCATCGCCATCCCGCACGCCAAGAGCGCAGCGGTCACGCAGGCGTCACTGGCCTTCGCCCGCCTGAACCCGGGAGTCGACTTCGGAGCGGAGGACGGCGGCGCCGATCTCGTCTTCCTCATCGCGGCTCCCGACACTGCCGCCGAGGAACACCTCGCGGTGCTGTCCAAGCTCGCTCGCAGCCTCATGCGCGATGACTTCACCGCCGGTCTCCGCGCCGCATCGAACGCCGACGAGGTCGTCGCCATCGTCCGCGACGCGATCTCCGGCGCCCCGGCCGCCGCGGAGGCGCCCGCCTCTCGCGCGGAGGCACGTGCGGCCGCTGCCGACACCGTCGATGCAGCCGCCGTCGACGACGCGCTCCTGATCGACGGGCGTCCGGCGCGGATCGTCGCCGTCACCGCGTGCGCGACGGGAATCGCGCACACGTTCATGGCCGCGGACGCGCTCACCGCGACGGGCAGGAAGGACGGCGTCGACCTCACCGTCGAGCCGCAGGGATCGAGCGGCTACAAGGCGATCGACCAGCGCATCATCGACGAGGCCGACGCCGTCATCTTCGCCGTCGACGTCGACGTCCGTGAGCAGGCTCGTTTCGCCGGCAAGCCGGTGGTCCGGGCCGGCGTGAAGCGCGGCATCGAACAGCCCGCGCAGATGATCCGCGAAGCCGTGGCCGCCGCGAAGAGCCCGAACGCGCCCCGCGTTCCGGCCGCCTCCGGCACCGCGACCGCCAGTGCCGCGGCACCGACCTCGCTCGGCGGCGCCATCCGGCGCGCGCTTCTCACAGGTGTGAGCTACATGATCCCGTTCGTCGCCGGCGGCGGTCTTCTCATCGCGCTCGGGTTCGCTCTCGCCGGCTACCAGATCGCGTCGCCGCACGAGGGTGCGGACGTCAACAACGCGGTCTACGCGCTGCAGAACTTCACGCTGTGGAATCTGCCGCCGGAGGGTCTCGGGTACTACCTCGGCGCTGTGGCGTTCCAGATCGGTGGCTTGTCCTTCGGGTTCCTGGTCCCCGCACTGGCCGGCTACATCGCCTACGGCATCGCCGACCGGCCGGGTATCGCGCCCGGTTTCGTCGCCGGCGCCGTCGCGACCTTTATGGGTGCCGGCTTCATCGGCGCCATCGTCGGCGGTCTGCTCGCCGGTCTGGCGGCATGGTGGCTCAACCGCCTCGACGTTCCGCGCTGGCTGCGGGGCCTCATGCCGGTCGTCATCATCCCGCTGCTCGGATCCATCTTCGCGTCGGGCCTCCTCCTCATGGTGTTCGGCGGCCCCATCGCGGCGCTGACCGTCCTCCTCAACGATTGGCTCTCGAGCCTGTCCGGTGCCGGCGTCATCCTGCTCGGTGTCATCCTCGGGCTCATGATGTGCTTCGACCTCGGTGGGCCGGTGAACAAGGTCGCCTACGGCTTCGCGACGGCGAACCTCGCGCAGGGGATCGCGGGCGACGAGCGGTACCTGCAGATCATGGCCGCCGTCATGGCCGCGGGCATGGTTCCGCCCCTCGCGATGGCGCTTGCGTCGACCGTTCTCGGCCGCAAGCTGTTCACGGCGCCCGAGCGCGAGAACGGCAAGGCGGCCTGGCTGCTCGGCGCCGCTTTCATCTCCGAGGGAGCCATCCCGTTCGCCGCGGCCGACGTCTTCCGCGTCATCCCCGCCGCGATGCTCGGTGGCGCCGTGACCGGGGCGCTGTCGATGTTCTTCGGCATCACGTCACGGGCACCGCACGGCGGTGTGTTCGTCTTCTTCGCCATCGACAACTTCTGGCTCTGGCTGCTGTCGATCGCAATCGGCACCGTCGTCAGTGCCGTCGCCGTCGTCCTGCTCAAGCGGTACGCGCGCCGTCGCCCCCTCGAGGCCGATGCGCCCGCCGTGGCCGTCACGGCATAGTCTCGTCATACCGACTCAAGGAGGAAGATCCACCATGGCCGAACGGACCGCAACCGTCGCGAGCAGCTCCGGACTGCACGCCCGCCCCGCCAAGCTCTTCGTGCAGGCGGTCAAGGAGACGGGTGTGCCCGTCACGATCGCCGTCCCCGGTGGTCCTGACCAGAACGCCGGCAGCATCCTGACGCTCATGGGCCTCGGCGCGACGCAGGGCACGGTCGTCACCCTCAAGGCCGAGGGCGAGGGTGCCGATGAGGCGCTCGACAAGCTCGTCGCCTTCATCGAGACGGATCACGACGCCGAGTGAGTCCTGACCCTCACGAACGACGGATGCCGCGGAGCGAAAGCCCCGCGGCATCCGTCGTTCCGGTGATCGGTCAGATGTCGGCGGAGTCTCCCGGGTCGAGCTCGAGGAACTCGCCGCCGTTCTGCTCGGTCGCCCACTTGAGGCGGTCGCGGTGCATCGCGAGGCCCGCTCGCGAGAGGGTCATGTCGTGGGTGCCGAATGCGCGTCGAGGCTTCACGGCGAGGACGTAGTCGATGGCCTCCCCGATCTTCAGCCACGGCGCACCGACAGGCGCGGCGAGGAGGCCGACCTCCACTCCGTCGGGGACGGCGTACGAGTCTCCGGGGTAGTAGAACTCATCGTTGACGAGGACGCCGAGGTTGTCGATGACCGGGATCGATTCGTGGATCACGGCGTGCGTCCCGCCGAAGAACCGCATCCGGAAGGGGCCCGCCTCGACCTCGTCGCCGACCGACACGGTCGTGACGTCGTAGTCGGATGCCGCGGCGGCGACTCCGGCCGGTCCGAACAGCGGCACGCTCGGCGCCTGCGCGCGGACCGCATCGAGCTGCGCTGGTGTCCAGTGGTCGGGGTGCTCGTGTGTGATGAGGACACCGACGAGATCATTCAGGTCGTCGAGGGGGAGGGTGAAGGATCCCGGGTCGATCAGAAGGGTCTTCCCTTCGTTGTCGAGGCGGAGACAGGCATGCTCGTGCTTCGTGATGCGCATACGACAAGTCAACTCAGAACGCTCCGGCGTTGGCAAGGGCGCGCCGATTTTGCACGACTGTGAACGTCATGCATAATTGAACGGTTGCCTCCGCAGGGAGGGAACGAAAAGTACGGCCCCATCGTATAGCGGCCTAGTACGCCGCCCTCTCACGGCGGTAACGCGGGTTCGAATCCCGCTGGGGTCACACAGATGACGAAGCCCCCGACCATCAGGTCGGGGGCTTCGTCGTTGTCGGGGGAGCCTCAGGACCCGTCCGTCGTGCCGGAGGCGCGTCGACTCCGGCGCACGCGACGCACGACCCGTACGACGAGGATGACGACTGCCGCGACGGCGAGCCAGGGGAGGAGGAACCCCAGGCCGATCACGACGCCGTTGAGGGTCACGAGGAGGGCGCTCCAGCCCGTGCTCACGCCGTCGCCGAAGCCCTCGGGCTCGGCCGCTACAGCCCGCCCGGGGACGGAGATCGAGATCGTCACGGTGGACATGGCGACGTCATCCGAGAACGCCTTCTCCTGCGCGCGCAGCGAGTCGAGCTCGGCCTGGCGTTGCGCGAGGGCATCCTCGGATGCGAGGACATCAGCGGTGGTCGCGGCAGCCGAGATCAGCCCTCTCAGACGCTCGACGGAAGTTTCGAGGGCCGTGATCCGGGCCCGCAGGTCCGTCGTCTCCGCGGTGACATCATTTCGCGAGATGTCTATCGCGCGAACGGTGCCGAGCTCGTCGAGGTCCCGCAGGAACCTCGTGAGCGTCGATGCCGGGACGCGGACCGTGATCCGCGCGTCGCCCGGTTCGCCGGTGCCGCCCGGCCGGGCACCGGTGACGTTCAGGGATTCGACATAGCCGCCGGATGCCTGCGATCCGTCCCCGATCTTCTCAGCGGCGGCGCCGGGGTCACCGGCCTCGAGGCGCGCCTCCGCCCGGGCGACGACGACCCTCTCGCCGGCGGACGTCGCCGCCGCGTCCGAGTCCTCGAAGTCCTGGGTGCCGCCGCTCATCTCTGTGCCCTCGCCGTCCGGACGCGTGATGGATTCCTCCGAGGTGGCACCACCCGCCGAAGAGCTCGCACCGTCGCTGCCCACGCCACCGCCGAGTGCCGGACCCAGGAATCCCGCGATAACGACGACGGCTGCCGCTGCTCCGGCGTACGCCCATCCGCGTCGACGACGCCGATCCCGTTCCCCTCGTCGAGGTCGTTCCTCCTCGGCGATCTCCGCGAACAACGCCCGTTCGATCTCGTCCTGTCGGGTCCGCGTCAGGGTGGGCAGCACGATGTCGTCTCCGGTCATGATCCCTCCGTTCCGACGACGGTCCGAAGCCGGGTGCGGACCCGCGAGAGGCGGTTGCGGACGACGGCGTGGGAGACGCCCAATTCCTCGGCGGCCGCGGCGTAGGCGTAGCCCTCCGTCGCGCAGAGCCGGAAGATCTGCTGGTCCAGGGGCGACAGCGTGCCGAGTTCGGCCACCACGCGCTCGGCGAGGGCCGACCCGATGACCTGGTCCTCGACGTCGACGGTGTCGGGGATCGTCTCGTCCGCGGCGGCATCCGTGTTCAGGCGGTCACGCCGCTGCCGCCGCATCCGGTTCGCACTCTGGAACCGGCAGATGGTCACCAACCAGGGCAGGAGCGAATCGCTGACGAGGTCGAGAGTCGGCAGGCGCCGCCACGCGACCAGGAAGGTCTCCTGCATGACGTCCTCCGCATCCGATGTGTCTCCGAGGAGCCCGTGGGCGAGCCAGTAGACCGGACGCGCGTAGGCGCGATAGATCTCGCGGAACGCCTGCTGGTCGCCGCCACCGGCGGCTGCCACCAGGTCCGCGTCACTCCTCGCGAGCGGGTCGGCCATGGCATCCTCGTTCGTTCTGTCGATGGGGGAGTGTCGCCGCTGACGGGATCGTCTCAGCCACCTCGAAAGGTACTCTGGGGGTCGCCCCCGCATGAAAGGCCCCCATGGAGCTCCCCCTCTGGTTCGAGGTCGGCTCGCTCGTCGGGCTGACGCTCATCCTCGTCGCCGACCTGCTGTTGATCATCAAGCGTCCGCATGTTCCCTCAACCAAGGAATCCACCCTGTGGGTGGTGTTCTACGTCGGGCTCGCCCTGCTGTTCGCCCTGCTGATGCTGGTCGTGACCAACGGGGAGTATGCGGGTCAGTTCGTGGCCGGCTGGCTCACGGAGTACAGCCTGTCGATCGACAACCTCTTCGTTTTCGTCCTGATCATGAGTCAGTTCTCTGTGCCACGCGCCGCACAGCAGAAGGTGCTCATGGTCGGCATCATCATCGCGCTCATCCTCCGAGGCATCTTCATCCTGCTGGGCGCCGCCATCATCGAGCAGTTCAGCTGGGTCTTCTACCTCTTCGGTGCCTTCCTCATCTACACCGCCTGGAAGCAGGCCTTCGACGGCGACGACGAGGAGGACGAGGAGAAGAAGGAGAGCTTCCTCGTGCGTCTCCTACGGCGCCGAATGAAAGTCACCGAGGAATACGACGGTGCGAAGGTGCGAACCGTCATCGACGGCAAGAAGGTCTTCACCCCGATGATCATCGTCTTCGCTGCGCTCGGCATGACCGATCTGCTCTTCGCGATCGACTCGATCCCGGCGATCTTCGGGATCACCCAGAGCGCGTTCATCGTCTTCACGGCGAACATCTTCGCGCTCATGGGGCTGCGCCAGCTCTACTTCCTCCTCGGGGGCCTGCTGGACCGGCTCAAGTACCTGCACTTCGGCATCGCGTTCATCCTCGCCTTTATCGGCGTGAAGCTCGTCCTCCACGCGATGCACGAGAACGAGCTTCCGTTCATCAACGGCGGCGAGCACATCGAATGGGCGCCCGAGATCTCGACGTGGGTCTCGCTCGGGGTGATCATCGCATCGATGGTCATCGCCACCGTCGCGAGCCTCATCGCCGCTCGGCGAGACGGACTTCGCGAGCCGGTCCCGGCGACCGGTCCGACACCTGTCGGCCACGCGGAGGACGTCGCGAAGGAGCAAGGGACACCGAGGTCGGTCGACTCGCGACCGTCGGACGAGGATGCCTCTCGATGAGGCGAACGGCGGCCGGCGTCGCGCTCGCGCCGCGGACCCGGTGATAGTCTGACGCCGTGCGGACCGCTCGACTCCTTATCGGCCGCGGCGAGATCTCGTTCTGAGCCCTCTCTCGTCGCGGAGGCCGTCGCGGGCGCCATCCGACATCAGGAGACACCATGAGCACGATTCCCGACCGTCCTCGCACCCTCGCCGAGAAGGTGTGGGACGACCACCTCGTCGTGAAGGGTGAGGGCGGCAGCCCCGACCTCATCTACATCGACCTCCACCTCGTGCACGAGGTCACGAGCCCGCAGGCCTTCGACGGCCTGCGCGCGGAGGGGCGCCCTGTGCGTCGCCTGGACCTGACGATCGCGACCGAGGACCACAACACGCCGACCCTTGAGATCGACAAGCCGATCGCCGATCTCACGAGCCGGACCCAGATCGAAACGCTCCGCCGCAACGCCGAGGAGTTCGGCGTCCGCCTGCACTCGCTGGGGGACAGGGAACAGGGCATCGTCCACGTCGTGGGACCCCAGCTCGGTCTGACCATGCCGGGGATCACGGTCGTCTGCGGCGACTCGCACACATCGACGCACGGCGCGTTCGGCGCCATGGCGTTCGGCATCGGCACGAGCGAGGTCGAGCACGTCCTGGCGACGCAGACGCTGCCGCTCAAGCCCTTCAAGACGATGGCGATCACGGTTGAGGGGACGCTCAGGGCCGGTGTCACCGCGAAGGACATCATCCTCGCGATCATCGCGAAGATCGGTGCCAACGGCGGTCAGGGCTATGTGCTCGAGTTCCGCGGCTCGGCCATCCGCTCGCTCTCGATGGAGGGGCGCATGACCATGTGCAACATGTCCATCGAGGCGGGCGCCCGCGCGGGCATGATCGCACCCGATGAGACCACCTTCGCGTACGTCAAAGACAAGCCGCACGCCCCCCGAGGCGCCGACTGGGACGACGCGGTCGCCTACTGGCGCACACTGCCTTCGGACGAGGGGGCGGTCTACGACGCGGAGGTCTTCCTCGACGCCGACGACCTCGAGCCCTTCGTGACCTGGGGCACGAATCCCGGCCAGGGCGTCTCGTTGAGCGGCGTCATCCCGGACCCCGCGCAGATGACCGACGCCAACGAGCGCGCCGCGGCCGAGCGTGCCCTCGAGTACATGGATCTCGCGCCCGGCACGGCGCTGAAGGACGTAGCGGTGGATGCCGTCTTCATGGGCTCGTGCACGAACAGCCGTATCGAGGACCTCCGCCAGTTCGCGTCCATCGTGCATGGGCGGACCAAGGCTCCGGGCGTCCGTGTCATGGTCGTCCCGGGTTCTGCCCGAGTGCGTCTCGAGGCAGAGGCCGAAGGACTCGACAAGGTCTTCACGGAATTCGGCGCGGAATGGCGATTCGCCGGGTGCTCGATGTGCCTCGGGATGAACCCTGACCAGCTGGCGCCGGGGGAGCGCTGCGCGTCGACGAGCAATCGCAACTTCGAAGGCCGGCAGGGCAAGGGCGGTCGCACGCACCTCGTGTCCCCGCTCGTCGCCGCGGCCACGGCCGTCCTCGGCCGGCTCGCGAGCCCCAGCGATCTCGACGCACTGACCCTGACGGAGGCCTGACATGGAGAAGTTCACCCGCCACACCGGCGTCGGCGTGCCCCTGAAGCGCTCTGCCGTCGACACGGATCAGATCATCCCCGCCGTGTACCTCAAAAGGGTCACCAAGACGGGTTTCGATGACGCACTCTTCGCCAACTGGCGGCAGGACCCCGCATTCGTCCTCAACCAAGATGCCTACCGAGAAGGATCCGTCCTCGTCGCCGGACCCGACTTCGGCACCGGCTCCAGCCGCGAGCACGCCGTCTGGGCTCTTCGGGATTACGGCTTCCGCGTCGTCCTCAGTACGAAGTTCGCCGACATCTTCCGCGGCAACGCCGGCAAGCAGGGTCTCGTGACCGGAGTGGTCACCGAGGACGTCCTCGAGGCGATGTGGGGCGCCCTCGAGGCCGAACCGGGCCGCGCGATCTCGGTGGACCTCGAGACACGGACAGTGGAGGTCGGCGACCTCCGGGCGTCCTTCGACATCGACGATTACACTAGGTGGCGGCTTCTCGAAGGGCTCGACGACATCGGGCTCACGCTGCGCAGCGAAGACCAGATCGCGCAGTTCGAGGCGCGCCGCGAGGCGTGGCGGCCGCGGACGCTCCCCGTCCGCTGATCGGCCCGCGCCCCGCACAACGGGGCCGGACCACGCTTCCTCGACACCAGTAATGAGGTCCCACCCATGAACACACTTCTCAGCGACTCCGCGTCGACCCCCGCCAGCGGCGGCAACACCGGTCAGACGCTCCGGATCCGCGGCGGACGGCCGCTGCGGGGCCGCGTCGAGGTGAAGGGGGCGAAGAACCTCGCCACGAAGGCGATGGTCGCCGCCCTCCTGGGTGAGACCGCCAGCATCCTGCGCGACGTGCCCGACATCAGTGACGTCCATGTCGTCCGCTCGCTCCTCGAGGTCCACGGCGTCCGCGTCGAGGACCTCGAGGAGGGTGTCCTCCGACTCGACCCGAGCGGCGCCGTCTCCGCGCACATGGAGGAGATCGACGCGCATGCCGGGGCGTCCCGCATCCCGATCCTCTTCTGCGGCCCGCTGCTGCACCTGCTCGGCCAGGCCTTCATCCCCGACCTGGGCGGATGCCGCATCGGCGACCGACCCATCGACTTCCACCTCGACGCGCTCCGGTCGTTCGGGGCCATCGTCGACAAGCTGCCGAGCGGTATCCGTCTCTCGGCGCCGGACGGCCTGCACGGGGCGAACATCGAGCTCCCGTACCCCAGCGTCGGCGCGACCGAGCAGGTGCTGCTGACGGCTGTTCGCGCCAAGGGGACGACGGAGCTGCGGAACGCGGCGATCGAGCCCGAGATCATGGACCTGATCGCGGTTCTTCAGAAAATGGGCGCGATCATCTCCTACGAGCCCAACCGCGTCATCTTCATCGAGGGTGTCGAGTCGCTCCGCGGCTACGACCACCGCGCCATCTTCGACCGCAACGAGGCCGCGTCGTGGGCTGCCGCAGCCCTCGCCACCGACGGCGACATCTTCGTCGGGGGCGCGAAGCAGCAGGAGATGCTCACGTTCCTCAACGTCTTCCGCAAGGTGGGCGGTGACTTCGACATCGCCGAGGACGGCATCCGCTTCCGTCGCGGCGGCGCGCTCAAGCCCGTCATGGTCGAGACCGACGTGCACCCGGGCTTCATGACCGACTGGCAGCAGCCGCTCATCGTTGCTCTCACGCAGGCCGAGGGTGAGTCCGTCGTCCACGAGACCGTGTACGAGAACCGGCTCGGCTTCACCCGCGCACTGGTCCAGATGGGGGCCGACATCGTCGTGCACCCCGATGGGATCGCGAGCTCCGACCGTCGGGTTCCCCGCCGTGCCCTCGAGCAGGCCGCCGTGATCAACGGCCCGACGCCGCTCCGCGGGGCGGATGTCGTCGTACCCGACCTGCGCGGCGGTTACTCGTACGTGATCGCGGCACTCGCGGCCGAAGGCGAGTCGACCGTGCGCAACATCGGGATCATCCGCCGGGGCTACGAGAAGTTCCTCGAGAAGCTCACCGATCTCGGCGCCGACTTCGACGTCACGGAGTGACACGGGTGCGCCCGCGTCGCCGCGCGTCGGCTGAGAAGACGCGCCCCAGCGTATTCTGGCCCGCCGCCATGATCGTCGTGCCGGCGACGGGGTGGTTCGCGAGGATCGAGATCGAGGGCGCCGAGAACCTGCCCCGTGAAGGCGCGTACGTCCTCGCCCCCAATCACTACAGCGAGTTCGATCCCGTGATCATCGCGGTGGCGACCTGGCGCATGGGGCGGGCCCCTCGCTTCATGGCGAAGGAGAGCCTCTTCAGGGTGCCGGTCCTCGGCTCCCTTCTTCGAGCGACCGGCATGATCCCGGTTGCGCGAGCGTCGAACTCCGCAGCGGCGAAGCAGACGCTCGCGCAGTCCAACGCGCTCGTCGCCGAGCAGCGCGGGGTCATCGTGTATCCCGAGGGCTCGCTGACCCGCGATCCCGACATGTGGCCGATGCGCGGCAAGACGGGCGCGGTCCGCCTCGCTCTCGCCGCGGGCCAGACGCTGCCGGTGATCCCCGTCGCGACCTGGGGCGTCCAGGAGATCCTGCCGCGGTACGGGCGACTGCGCCTCTGGCCACCGCGCCGCCGCGTGCGGGTCCTCGTCGGTCCGCCCGTCGACCTGTCGGCCTTCACGGACACCACGCCGGCCACGCTCACAGCTGCGACGGATGCCGTCATGCGCGACATCTCGGTCCTCCTCGGTCGCCTTCGCGGCGAGGAGCCTCCTGCCGAGCGGTGGAACCCGGCCAAACACGGACAGAACGAAACGGGTCGCCTTGACTCCTAGGGAAGCGCCGCGCCGTGATGCCGCTCCTCGCGTCGCCGTACTCGGATCCGGAAGCTGGGGGACCACGTTCGGCAAAGTCCTCGCCGACGGTGGCGCCGATGTCGTGATGTGGGCACGCCGAGCGGAGCTCGCGCACGAGATCCGCGAGGGCAAACGCAACACCCAGTACCTCCCCGGCATCAACCTGCCCCGCGGACTGTCGGCGACCCACCACCTCGCCGAGGCGCTCGACGGCGCGACCCAGGTCTACATCGCAATCTCCAGCCAGGCTCTGCGGCAGAACTTGAAGCGCGTCCGACCGTTGCTCGGCGACAGCGGCGTTCCGATCGTCTCCCTCATGAAGGGTGTGGAGAAGAAGACCGGCCTCCGCATGAGTCAGGTCCTCGAAGAGGAGCTCCGTTGCGATCCGGACCGCATCGCCGTGGCCTCCGGCCCCAACCTCGCCCTGGAGATCGCCCGCCAGCAGCCCACGGCCGCCGTCATCTCGTCATCGAGCCAGGAGACGGCCGAGGCCGTCGCGCGCATCGCCCGTAACGGCTACTTCCGCACCTTCGTCAACACGGACGTCATCGGTACCGAGTTCGGCGGTGTGCTGAAGAACCTCATCGCCGTCGCTATCGGGATCGTGGACGGCGTCGGGTACGGAGAGAACACCAAGGCGTCGATCATCACGCGCGGTCTCGTGGAGATGACCGACTTCGCCGTCGCACAGGGCGCTCAGCCCGAGACGCTGCAGGGACTCGCCGGGCTCGGCGACCTCATCGCGACGTGCCAGTCGCCCCTCAGTCGCAACAACACCGCCGGTCGCCTGCTGGGACAGGGGTACAGCTTCACCGAGGTGGTGAAGCAGATGGATCAGACGGCCGAGGGCCTCGCCTCCGTCGCTCCCGTCCTGCAGCTGGCGAGGTCAGCCGGCATCCAGATGCCCATCGTCGAGCAGGTCAAGATGGTGCTCGACGGCACGATGAACCCCCGTGACATCGCTCCTCACCTGACGACGGATGACGATGAGCCCACGGAGGAGAGGACTCAGAATGGTTCAAGCGGTAGTGGTTCTGCTCTTCGGCGGGCGTTCCAGCGAGCATTCGATCAGTTCCGCAACGGCGGGCGGGGTGCTTCGCGCGATCGATCGTGAGCGCTACCGGGTCATCCCCGTCGGCATCACCCGCGAGGGAGCGTTCGTCCTCGAGGAGGACGATCCCGACAAGTTCGCTCTCAATCCCGAGCGCCTTCCCGAGGTCGTCGACAACGGGACGCGGATCGTCTGGCCGGATTCCACCGCGACGCGCACCCTCGCCGTCCGTCATCCCGACGGGACCGTCGAGACGCTTGGCGACGTCGACGTGGTCTTCCCCATCCTCCACGGCCGCTTCGGCGAGGACGGCACCGTCCAGGGCTTCTTGGAGCTCCTCGACCTCCCCTACGTCGGTGCGGGCCTGCTCATGTCGGCGATCGGCATGGACAAGCACACCACCAAGAGCATCCTGCAGGCGGCCGGCGTCCCCGTGGTGCCGTGGGTCACGGTCACCCGTGCCGCTCTCGACCGCGACGGCGACCTGTGGCGTCGCCGCATCCGCGCTCTCGGTCTGCCGGTCTTCGTCAAGCCCGCTCGTGCGGGTTCGAGCGTCGGTGTGTCGAAGGTCTCGGAGTGGGACGAGTTGGATGCCGCCCTCGACACCGCATTCGCGGAGGACACGAGCGTGCTCGTCGAGCAAGCCGTCACGGGGCGCGAGGTCGAGTGCGGAGTCCTGCAGGGCCGCGACGGCGCCGAGCCCCGCGTGAGTGTCGCGGGAGAGATCGTCGTCAGCGGTCGCGACTTCTACGACTTCGAGGCGAAGTATCTCGGAGCGCCGGGCATCGACCTGGTCTGCCCTGCCGAGTTGCAGGACGGGGAGCTTCGCGAGATGCAGCGGATCGCCGCGCGGGCCTTCGAGGCGGTCGGGGGCCAGGGGCTCTCCCGCGTCGATTTCTTCTACACGGGGTCGGAGTTCTTCGTGAACGAGGTGAACACGATGCCGGGCTTCACCCCCATCTCGATGTTCCCGACGTGCTGGATCCAGAGCGGTCTCAGCTACCCGGACCTCATCACGGAGCTGGTCGAGCTCGCGCGCTGATCTCCGTCAGGGCTGCGTCTCGGTCGGTGCGACGCACTTCGCCGTCGTCTCGAACCGCTTCGTGATGAGGCGGCTGATCGCGGAGACGGGGCCGCTCGACGACACGGCGTCGTAGTCGAGGATCAGCTGCGCTGCGGGGACGCGTCCATACGTGGTGATCCGGTAGATCGGCGCCTCCGAGTCGTCGACGACCCAGTCGACGCCGTCGACCGTGAAGCACGGCAGGGTCGTCGGCCCGAGCGGTTGCACACCGCAGGCGAATTGGACTTTGGTCGGGTCACCCCATGCGGCCGTCGACTGCGCGTCCGTCCAGCGCCGCTGCTGATCCTCGAAGACGTCCGGCAGGCGCACCATGACCTGCGCGCAGCGCGGGTCGTCGGCCTGCGGAGGGGTGTCCGTGGCGACGGTTCCCGAGCAGCCTGAGAGGACGGCTGTCCCCACCACGACCAGTGCGAGCGCGGCGGACGAGCGGGTTCGGGGCATCGCTCCAGGCTACCGTGGACGCATGAGTGAGCTTCGTGTGCGCGACGTGTCCGAGGCGGACCTCCTGGACCGGATCCTCCGGGTGCTCGGCCCTGGATCGCGTGCCGAGATCGGCCCAGGTGATGATGCAGCCGTCCTAGCGGTCCCCGGCGGGCGAGTGGTCGCCACGACGGACACCCTCGTGCACGGGCCGGACTTCCGACTGGCGTGGACCTCCCCGTACGACCTCGGCTTCAAATCCGCGGCGGTGAACGTCGCCGACGTCGCGGCGATGGGTGCGCGGCCGACGGCGCTCCTCGTCGCCCTGGCGTTGCCGGACTGGCTGCCCGCGACGTTCGTCGATGCGCTGGCGACCGGCTTGCGCGACGCGCTCGCGGAGCTCGCGCCGGGGTGCGCCGTGGAGGGCGGCGATCTCACCGTCTCCGAGACCCTCACCGTCGCGGTCACCGCGTTGGGTGTGCTCGACGGCGTCGAACCGGTGCGCCGTTCGGGTGCGCGTCCCGGGCACGACGTCGCGGTGGCGGGCCGGTTGGGTGCGGCAGGTCGGGGCCTGCGCGTCCTGTTCGGGCGGTTCCGGGATGCCGACGGCACACCACTCCCCGTCCGCGAGGACGAGCTCTCCGCCGCCGAGCGGGACGACCTCGATGCGCAGTTGCGTCCTCGTCCGCCCGTGGGACTGGGCGTGGCAGCTGCCCGAGCGGGCGCCTCAGCGCTCATGGACGTCTCGGACGGACTCTTGCTGGACGCCTCGCGGATCGCGGATGCCTCGGGGGTGACCATCTGCCTCGACGCCGACCTCGACGACGACGCGCTCTCGGGCGGTGAGGACCATGCCCTGCTCGCCTGCTTCCCCGCAGGATCCGCACCCCCGGGCTTCGACGTCATCGGTCAGGTGATCGAGCGGGGGGAGGCCGCCGTGCTCGTGCGAGGAACCGTCCCCCGCGTCCGGGGCGGGTGGGATCCCTACGCCGACTGGGACTCGGAGCTCGGCTGAGCCGGAGTCCCGGCATCCACCGGGCGCACCCACCAGAGCGTGGTGTCGCCGTACTTCTTCGCCCGGTCGACGACGAGGCCCGTCGGCAGGTCCGGCGCGCCGGATCGGGTGGATCGTTCGATGACGATCAGCCCCGCCGCAGACAACCGCGGTGCCAGCAGCTCCAGGGTCGCGGACACCTCGGCGTCCGTCATGTCGTAGGGCGGGTCCACGAAGACGAGGTCGAATGACGACCCGCCGGCACGGAGGAACGTGTCGGCGGCCGCCCGATGGACTGTCAGCCGTCGGCCCGGGAGGCTTCGCGAGACGGCCCTGACGTTCCGTTCGATGACGGATGCCGCGCGCGGCGCCCGCTCGACGAGGTCGGCCGACGCCGCTCCACGGCTCACGGCCTCGAGGCCGAGCGCTCCCGAACCCGCGTAGAGGTCGAGGACGGCCGCGCCCTGGACGAGGTCGGCGGATTCCAGTGCACCGAAGAGCGACTCGCGGACGCGCTCGCTCGTCGGACGCGTGCCGGCACTCGGCACAGCCAGCGGCAGCGATCCGGCGTCACCGGCGATGATCCTCGTCACCCCCACACGATATCGGCGTCCGCGGTCGCTCGTAGACTCGACGCATGGCCTCGTTCCCGCTCGACACGCCCCTGCCGGAGGCGGTCGGCGAGAATCTGGCGAAAGGCCTGAAGCGCGCGTTCCAGATGACGACCGTGGGGGAGCTCCTGGCCCACTACCCCCGCCGATACGCCAACCGCGGCGAGCTCACACCGATCGCCGCCCTTCCGGTCGGGGAGCTCGTGACGATCGTGGCCGAGGTCCGCTCCGCGTCGACGAGGCCGATGCGGGGCCGTCGCGGAGAGCTCGTCGAGGTCGTCATCGGAGATGGCGAAGGCACCATGTCGCTCACGTTCTTCGGCCAGGCCTGGCGGGTGAAGGATCTCATCGCCGGCCGGCAGGGCATCTTCTCCGGCAAGGTGGGCGAGTATCGAGGTCAGAAGCAGCTGACGCATCCCGACTACCAGCTCTTCGACGACGAGGGCACCGCCCGGCTCACCGCAGAGGCGTGGCGGAACCGCCCGATCCCGATCTACCCGGCGACGAGCACGTTCTCCAGCTGGCAGGTCAAGAAATGCATCGACCTGGTGCTCCCGAACGTCGTCGGTGTCCCCGAGCCCCTGCCCGACGCGTTCCGCGCCGCTCAGGGTCTTCTCGACGCTCGGACCGCACTCACCCGCATCCACGATCCCGAGTCCTTCGACCAGATCGGCCCGGCGCGCGAGACGCTCCGGATGCACGAGGCGTTCGTCCTCCAGGCGGCCCTCCTGCAGCAGCGGCAGTTCGTCCGGATGATGTCGGCGACCGCGCGGCATCCCGGCGACCTCCTGGCTCGCTTCGACGCCGCGCTGCCGTTCGAGCGCACCCCCGACCAGGTGAGTGTGGGGGAGCGCATCGCCGCCGATCTCGTCGCGCCGTGGCCGATGAACCGGCTCGTGCAGGGCGAGGTCGGTTCCGGCAAGACCCTCGTCGCGCTGCGGGCGATGCTCCAGGTCGCCCAGTCGGGCGGGCAATCCGCGCTCATCGCCCCCACGGAGGTCCTGGCCGCCCAGCACGTGCGATCCATGGCCCGCATGCTGGGGCCCGAGCTGGCGCCGGAACTCATGCCGACGCTGCTCACCGGTCAGTTGGGCGCGGCCGAGCGCCGGCGTGCGGCGCTTCGCGTTGCGTCCGGGCAGTCGCGCATCGTGGTCGGGACGCATGCCCTGCTCAGCGAGTCCACGACGTTCGCGGATCTGGGACTCGTCGTCGTCGACGAGCAGCACCGCTTCGGCGTCGATCAGCGCGAGACGCTTCGTGCAAAGGGCAGCTCCCCGCACGTTCTCGTCCTCACGGCCACGCCCATCCCCCGCACGGTCGCCATGACGGTGTTCGGCGACCTCGACGTGTCGACCATCCGGACGATGCCGGGGGGCCGGGCCGGGATCTCGAGCTTCGTCGCTCCGGTGGGCGAGAAGCCCGCCTGGTTCGCCCGCGTCTGGGAGCGCGTCGCGGAAGAGGTCCGCCTCGGGAGGCAGGCCTTCGTCGTGTGTCCCGCGATCGACGCCGCGACCGATGCCGAGGACGAGGAATCGCTGGAGACGGAGGAACCCGGCCGCACGCGGTGGGGCGTCGTGCAGGCGGCGGCGCTGTTGGCGGGGCATCCCGACTTCCGCGACATCCGCGTCGAGGTCCTCCACGGCAAGATGCCCGGTGACGAGAAGGATGCCGTCATGCAGGCGTTCGCCCGCGGAGACATCGACGTTCTCGTGGCGACGACGGTGGTCGAAGTGGGCGTCGACGTGCCGAACGCATCGACCATGGTGATCCTCGAAGCGGACCGGTTCGGCGTCTCCCAGCTGCACCAGCTCCGCGGTCGCGTGGGCCGGGGTTCGGTACCCGGACTCTGCCTGCTTGTGACCGAGGCCGATCCGTTCACGCCGGCGCGGCATCGCGTCGAGGCCGTGGCGGCGACGACAGACGGGTTCGAGCTGGCGGAGGTCGACCTCGACCTGCGCGGCGAGGGAGACGTGCTCGGTGATGCGCAGTCTGGTGTCCGCTCGTCGCTGCGGCTCCTGCGTGTCGTGGCGGACGCGGACCTCATCGCCGCGGCTCGCGCGGAGGCCGAGCGTCTGCTGGCGGATGACCCGACTCTCGGCGGGCCCCCGGGGCTCGCCGCCGCGATCGCCGGCCGCGTCAGCCAGCGAGAACGAGCCGCGCTCGGGAAGAATTGACGCGGGCGCGGTAGGCGCGGTGTCGTTAGGCTCGACGGCATGAACAACCGGATCGCCGTCGTCCCGGGCTCCTTCGACCCGCCGACGCTCGGGCATCTCGATGTCATCCGGCGAGCGGCGGACCTCTACGACCAATTGCACGTCCTCGTCGTGCACAATCCCGGCAAGGAAGCGATGCTGCCGATCGCGCAGCGTCTGTCCCTCCTCGAGCAGTCGATCGAGGAGGGCGGGATCCAGGGTGATGTCGTCGTGGCCTCGTGGAGCGTCGGACTCCTGGTCGACTACGCGACCGATGTCGGCGCCGGCGTCCTGGTGAAGGGGATCCGATCGCAGGTGGACGTCGCGTACGAGACGCCGATGGCCATCGTGAATCGTCATCTCGCCCACATCGAAACGGTCTTCCTCCTGCCCGATCCTGCGCACGCGCTCGTGTCCAGCTCCCTCGTGCGTCAGGTGTCCTCGCTCGGCGGCGACGTGTCGCCCTTCGTTCCCGGTCCGGTCGCGCGTTTTCTGGCGGGTGGTTCCGGCACGGACTGATCGGGCCCGCGGGGTCCTCGTCACGCGTACGATGGACGACCGTGGTCAGAAAGCGCGTGAGTGGTCCCTTCGTCCTCCCCGTCCGAGACATCGTCCGGGCGCCCGGGGAGATGCGCGAGTTCGAATTGACGGTCCCTGCGCCCGAGAAATGGGGCGAGGGCTTGGCGTGGATCGATGCGGGCAGCGACGTCCAGGTCGACGTCCGTCTCGAATCGGTCCACGAAGGAATCCTCGTCAGCGCGGAGATCGCCGCGATCTACGACGGTCAGTGCAGCCGGTGCCTCACGGACCTGACACGCCCCCTCGAAGTCGAGTTTCAAGAGCTCTTCGGGTATTCTGGGGATGAAGCGACTGATTTCCAGGTTCAAGACGACCACGTGGATCTTGAAACGGCAGTCAGGGATGCGATCGTCCTGTCGCTTCCGTTCCAGCCGGTGTGTCAGCCGGATTGCCCCGGACTCGATCCGTCCACCGGCGAGAAGCTGACCGAAGCACTGGTTCCGGAGACTCAGATCGACCCGCGCTGGACTGCGCTGGCCGCCTTGTCGGCCTCCACCACAGACCACGACGACGAGGCAGCACGCCCCGCCGCCGACGACACAGAGAAGAGCTGACCATGGCAGGTAACCCCCCGAAGCGGAAGGTCTCCCGCTCCAACACCCGTTCGCGTCGCGCGCAGTGGAAGGCCGAGGCCCCCACGCTCGTCAAGACCATCGAGAACGGCAAGGTCGTCTACAGCCGTCCCCACCAGGCGAAGGTCGTCACCGACTCGCAGGGCACGGAGCTGTTCCTCGAGTACAAGGGCCGCAAGGTCGCCGACATCTGATCGCCGCGTCGTGACAGACGCAGTGACCGATCATTCGGTTCTCACACACAAGCTCGGGGTCGTCATCGACCCCGAGCTTGTGTCGCTTGCGCTCACCCACCGCTCCTACGCGTACGAGCACGGCGGGATCGCACACAACGAGCGGCTGGAGTTCCTCGGTGATTCGATCCTCGGCATGGCGGTGACGGTGCACCTGTATCGGACCCATCCCGAGCTGGACGAGGGATCGCTGGCGAAGCGTCGTGCGAGCGTGGTGTCCACCGTCGCCCTCGCGGAGGTTGCTCGCGGCATCGGTCTCGGCGCCCACCTGCGGTTGGGGCGAGGTGAGGATCAGACCGGCGGACGCGACAAGGATTCGATTCTGGCGGACACCACGGAAGCGCTGATCGGCGCTGCCTATCTCTCGGCCGGTGTCGAGGAGGCAACCGCGCTCGTCCTCCGCCTCGTGTCGCCGTTGATGGCCGACCCCGAGCGCTACGGGGCGGCGATGGATCCGAAGACGGCGCTCCAGGAGCTCGCGGCACGACGAGGCATGCCCGCCCCGACGTATCGTGTCGACGCTGAAGGCCCCGACCATCATCGCGTCTTCACGGCGACGGTCGGCGTCGGGGATGTCTCCCGCACCGGGGGCGGATCCAGCAAGAAGCAGGCGGAGATGGCAGCGGCTCTCGCCGTCTGGCGCGAGCTCTCGTCGCTCGCGTGATCCGCCGTGCCTGAGCTGCCTGAGGTCGAGGTCGTCCGTGCCGGTCTCGAACCGGCACTGGCGGGCGCTCGCATCGATGCCGTCACCGTCTCCGACGTACGCGCACTGACACGGCATGCGGGCGACGCCGCGGACTTCGAGGCGCGGGCGAGCGGGCGCCGCGTCGAGGGAGTCGTCCGCCGTGGGAAGTTCCTCTGGATGCCGCTCGAGCCGAGAGCCGGCGGGAACGCAACGCCGGAGGGCGAGGCGATCGTCGGCCATCTCGGAATGAGCGGTCAGATGCTCCTCCGCGAATCCGGAATCCCGCCGCTACGGCACGAGCGCGTGCGCCTGGACATCCGGCATCCCGATCACGGGGAACTCGCGGTCGTCTTCGTCGATCAGCGCACGTTCGGTTCTCTGGCCATCGATCGTCTTCATCCCACGCCCGATGGTGCCGCCGGTGGGCGGGGAAGCGGCATGGCACTGGTGCCCGGTCAGGTCGCCCACATCGCGCGTGATCCCCTCGATCCGGCCTTCGACGAGGACGGCTTCCGGTATGCCGTACGTCGCAGCCGTTCCGCGATCAAACGCGTGTTGCTCGATCAGACGGTCGTGAGCGGCATCGGCAACATCTACGCCGACGAGGCGCTCTGGGCGTCACGGCTGCACCCCGAGCGTCTCGGTCGCGATCTTCCGAGTCGATCGCTCGGGCGTCTCCTCGACGAGGTCCGGGCCGTTCTGCACCGGGCCCTCGCCGAGGGGGGAACGAGTTTCGACGCGCAGTACGTCAACGTCAACGGCCAGGCGGGGTACTTCGCCCACTCGTTGAACGCCTACGGCCGTACCGGCGAGCCCTGTCCTCGGTGCGGGACGCCCATCGTCAGGGTGAGTTTCACCAACCGGTCGAGTCACTACTGCCCGAAGTGCCAGCGCCGGACCTAGGCGAGCACCTTCTTCCACGCGCCGATGTAGGCGGCGGGGACGAAGCCGATCGCTTCGTTAATGCTGAGCATCGGCCGATTCTCCTCGGCGTTCCAGGTGATGATCCGGTGTGATTCCGGGGCGATCTCCCGCCACCTCAGGATCCCCGCGCACTTGATGAGCTGACCCAGGCGATGCCCGCGGTGCTCATGGAGTACCAAGGTGTCCATCTGCTGGGTCGTCGACGTCGGTTCGGCTCCGCTGCACAGTTCGTTGAAGGCGACGACGTCTCCCGTGGCCTCGTGGATCGCTGCGGTGACCAGGACCGTCTGGCCCGCGTCCAGGTAGCGCGCCTCGTGTCGGTCCAGTCGATCGAGGTCCCACTTCTCCTCATCGACCTCGAGACCGGCGGCGGGCGCGTCGGTCGACATACGCGACTTCGCCCACGCGAAACTCTGGCGGTAGGGACGCGGAACGGGGAGCAGCCACTGCTCGACACGGTAGCCGGCAGCGTGGGCTTCGGCATCCGCTCGCAGTTCGCGGACGGTGTCGAGCGAGGCATCCATGTCGAGGACGCTCTTGCGGTCGACCTGCTCGAGCGTATGTCCGTGACGAAGGTAGAACCGAGCAGGGCGATCCTCCGGGATGGTCCCGAATCCGGTGGGTGAAGGAAGCCTCGTCACTGCGACGCCCTCAGGAGGTTCGGGGTGCTCGGCCCACGATTCCAGAACGGTGCGCCCCGCTCGGCGGGCGGTGTCCTCGACGAGTTCGAGGAGGCCGGTACCGATTCCGCGTCCTTGGACGCGTTCGAGGAGTTCGATCGTCCAGAACGCCACCTGGGATCCTTCCTCTGCCGGGATGTCGACGATGACCCGTCCGACGACGGCAGCGTCGACGAGGACGATCCAGCTGCGCTTGTCGTTGTCGGGATTCGGGCGGAAATGCGGGAGCAATTGCCCCGGGGTCGCGGCCTCGTCGTCGTTCGCACTGATCTCGCGGTAGATCTCGTTACGGACATCGACCATCGCGATGAAGTCGGCGGCGTCCGGAGCATCGACGGATCCGGGCACGATCAGGGGCCGGATGTCGTATGCGGTGCTGCTGATGGTCATGTTCTTACTCCTGGAGCGGTTCGGTTCGGGGGCCGCGATCGTGTCGCGGCCCCCGACGGGGTCAGAGACGCGGGCCGAGGAGGGCACGGCGACGGTCCCACTCGGCTTCCCGAGCTCGTCGGGCGACGTTCTCGCGGTGCCGGACTTCGATCTCCTCCCGGTTCGCGCCGGGGCGGGTGCTCCATAGAAGCAGCGCCAGCGCGATACGCAGGGCGAGTCGATCGATGAACGTCTGACGGGGGGCGAGCCCCGTCGGGGTCGGATGCTGCAGCGCGGCGAGGACCGCCGTTGTGCGCTGCGGCGCGGTGAGAGTGCGCATGAGTGATCTCATTTCGGTCGTTGCATTGGATGCCGCGGGCGCGGCGAGGATCGTGCCGCAGCACGAGAGAGCACGGTCGTGGGCAGGCCACGAGGGCCGCCGCACGCGGCGTGGAGGGACGATGAGTCCGAGCGCGTGGTCGCAGAGGGATCCGTCACAAGACGGATCGCGCGAACGCGACGGTCAGCGACCGGTGTGGGTGCGGGTTGCCGCTACGGCGCCGAAGGAGAGGGTCCCCCCTGCGGACGGGAACGCGGTGAACGCTTCTCCGATGGGCATCATGCGAGTAATCATGTCGGGACCTCCTTTCTCAGACTTCTGACGCGAGCCCTGACACTAGCGTCGCCCCGGGCGCGCCGTCAAGTGGCGTCGGCTATTCGTCCGCTAGCGTGGACGGGACGACGACCCCGGAGGCCCTGCATGCACCTGAAGAGCGTGACGCTCAAGGGGTTCAAATCCTTCGCCCAGCCGACGACGTTCGCGCTGGAACCGGGGGTGACCTGCATCGTCGGACCGAACGGTTCGGGCAAGTCGAACGTCGTCGATGCCCTCGCCTGGGTGATGGGCGAGCAGGGGGCGAAGACCCTCCGCGGCGGCAAGATGGAGGACGTCATCTTCGCCGGCACTGCGACTCGGGGACCGCTGGGCCGGGCCGAGGTGCAGCTGACGATCGACAACTCCGACGCCGTTCTGCCGATCGAGTACAGCGAGGTCACGATCAGTCGGACGCTGTTCCGCAACGGATCCAGCGAGTACGCGATCAACGGGGAGACCTGTCGCCTTCTCGACGTGCAGGAGCTGCTCAGTGATTCCGGTCTCGGCCGTGAGATGCACGTCATCGTCGGACAGGGGCGGCTCGACACCGTCCTGCAGGCGAGTCCTGAAGACCGTCGCGGATTCATCGAGGAAGCCGCCGGCATCCTGAAGCACCGACGCCGCAAAGAGAAGACGCTTCGCAAGCTCGAGGCGATGGAGGCGAACCTGACGCGGCTGAGCGATCTCGCCGGAGAACTGCGTCGTCAGCTCAAGCCCCTCGGGAAGCAGGCCGAGATCGCTCGCGAGGCGGCGTCCATCGCGGCCGTGGTGCGCGACGCGAAGGCCCGCCTGTACGCCGACGAGTTGTCGCGGCTGCGGACGGAGCTGGCCGACCACTCCCGCAACGAGCAGGAGCGTCACGCCGAACGGCTCGTCCTGCAGGATCGCGCCGACGGACTCCGCCGTCGGATCGAGGAGCTCGAGACCGACCAGCGGGCGGAAGCGGTCGATCGCGCTCGCGCGGTCACCTTCGAACTCGGACGGGTGCAAGAACGCCTGCGTGGTCTTTATTCCCTGGCTGGCCAGCGACTCGCGTTGCTCGAAGACGACGGCGAGACTCCCGACGCAGGCGCGACCGTGACCCAAGCGATCATCGACGAGGCGCGAGCCGAGATCGACGAGATCGGCTCGGGCCTGGGCGCTGCTCAGGATGCCGCGGCAGCGGCGGCGCGGGACGTCATCCGTGCTCGTGCCGAGCTGGACGCGTTGGACACCGACATCGCCGCGCAGAGCGCTCTCGTGTCGGAGCACGACATGCGACTCGCCTCTTTGCGCGGTCGTGCCGACGCAGCTGCCTCGAAATCTGAGGCGCTGCAGGCCACAGTCGAACGCCAACAGCGAGCCCTCGACGCGGCGGAGCAGCGCCGAGCCGAGGCGGAGTCCGCCCTGGCCGAGATCACTCCGGCCGCGGCGGCGCCGGAGGACTCCGCCGCGGAGTACGCGGCCGCCTACGATCGTGCGCAGCGGGAGGCAGCGGATTCCGAGCGTGAACTCGGATCGATCCGCGAGCGACTGCACGCCGCGGAGCGGGAGCGCGAGTCATTGCTCGCCGAGACGGCGGCACTGGGGCGAGCGCTGGACATCCGGAATGCCGCCGCGGCCGTCGTCGAGCGTGGCGGGACCGGCGTCCGTGGCATCGTCAGCGATGCCATCCGCGTGACCGCGGGCTACGAGGCCGCGGTCGCCGCGGCTCTGGGCGCCCTCGCTGATGGCGTGCTCGTGGATGACCTCGACACCGCGCTCAGCGTCATCACGACCGCTCGCGAGCACGATCTGGGTTCTGTCGACATCGCACTGGTCGACGCGCCGGCGGCGGGCGATCCCGGTCTCGACGGGGAGTGGACGTGGGCCGCAGATGTCGTCGATGCTCCCTCAGGCGTCCGGGCGGCCCTGGTTCGCATCGCCATCACCGACGACATCGACGGAGCGGTCACGGCGTGCAGACGCGCCGCGCACGTGGGCGAGCGCATCGTGGCCGTCACCCGTGCGGGGGAGACGGTGACGGCGAGTACTCTTCAGGCGGGCTCGGGGCAGTCCCGCTCTCGTTTGGAACTGGCTGCCGAGCGCGACGCGGCGCAGGAACGACTGGCCGAGGTCACCGTCATCGCCGATTCGTTGCGCGAAGCCCTCGATGAGGCGCAGTCCGCGTGGGATGCCTCGCGCCAACGTACTCGTGAGGCGCTCACCGCCTTGCGAGAGCACGACTCGGAGCGTGCGGCCCACGCGGAGAAGCTCAACCGCGCGACGGTGCGCCTCGAGGCGGCCGTGGCCGAGTGCGACCGGCTGAGAACGGGCGTTCAGCAGGCCGAGGCTGCCGCACGAGTTGCCGACACGGCCGCGCACTCGGCGCAGGAAGCGTTCACCGCGGCGGAGGAGACTCCTCGACCGATCCTGGACGCTTCGGCACGTGACGGTCTCCTCGATGCGCTGGAAGGTGCCCGGGCTCGAGAGATGGACACGCGCCTCGATGTGGAGACGCTGCGAGAGCGCGTCCGCGCCGCAGAGGGGCGGGTGCTCCAGCTGGAGCGCCAGCGTGAGAGGGAGCGCGCCGCTGCAGAGGCGGCAGCGCGTCGCGCCGTCATCCGTCGTGCCCAGCGAGCTGTGGCCTCCGAGGTCGTGACAGCCCTCCCACCGGTGCTCGATTCCATCGACCGTTCCACGGCCCAGGCCCGGGTCGAGCTCGAGCGTGCGGAGCAGACGCGGACGGCTTTGACCGCGGAGCTCGCACAGCTTCGTCGTGAGGATGGAGAGGTGCGCGAGCGCCTGTCCCGTGTCACGGAGTCCGTGCACGGACTGGAACTCCAGATGCACGAGAAGCGGTTGCACGTTCAGAGCCTGCTCGACAGGGTGCAATCGGAACTCGGCCTGGACGAGAATATTCTGCGAGAGGAATACAGCCCGAACGTGATGCTGTCCGTGGGCGACGGGGAAGAGCCTCAGCCGTTCGACCGCGCGGTACAGAGGAAGCGTCTTCACGACGCCGAGCGAAAACTCGCTCAGCTCGGCCGGGTGAACCCTCTCGCGCTCGAGGAATACGCCGCACTAGAGCAGCGGCACTCCTTCCTGACCGCGCAATTGGACGACCTCGTCCGCACCCGCGCGGACCTGCTCACGATCATCGAGGAGCTGGACGAGCGGATGCAGACGATCTTCCTCGCCGCGTTCGAGGACACGAAGACGGCCTTCGGGGAGGTCTTCCCGATTCTGTTCCCCGGCGGCACGGGCTCGATCTCACTCACGGATCCGGATCACCCGCTGACGACGGGCATCGACGTCGCGGTGCGCCCGGTCGGGAAGAAGATCGAACGGCTGTCGCTCCTGTCTGGCGGGGAGCGATCGCTCGCGGCGGTGGCGCTCCTGACGGCGATCTTCAAGGCGCGCCCGAGTCCGTTCTACATCCTGGATGAGGTGGAGGCGGCGCTCGACGACGCCAACCTCGGACGCCTGCTCGGCGTATTCGAACAGCTCCGGGAGTCGAGTCAGCTCATCGTGATCACGCACCAGAAGCGGACGATGGAGATCGCGGATGCGCTGTACGGGGTATCGATGCGGCAGGACGGTGTGTCCGCCGTCGTCGGTCAACGCGTCCGGGAGCGCGTCGCGGTGTGACACGGGCGTGCTGTGTACTGTGTGCCTCGGGGACGGGGTGTCCCCGAAGAAGACCGGGGGTCGGGGATGAAGAGTTCTCTGCGAGCACGTACGCGGCGCACGATGATGGCTGTGGTCGTGGCGGGAGCGCTGATCGGAGCTCCGTCGGTGGCGTCGGCGGCGCCGATGCCGGCGTCATCTGTGAGCGCGACACGCGTCGCGCCCGCTGCGAAACCGGCGATCAAGAAGTTCGCGAACTGCACGGCGCTCAACAAGGTCCACAAGGGCGGAGTGGCAAAGGCGGGCGTCAAGTACAACAAGGTGAACGGCAAGAACAAGGCGTTCAAGGTCAAGCCGACCATCTCGAGCGCCTTGTACAAAGCGAACTCCAAGATGGACCGCGACAAGGACGGCATCGCCTGCGAGAAGGGCTGAGCGGGTCAACTAGCCTGGGGGCATGGCGGAGAGCTCTTGGTCCCTCGGTCGCGCGCTGCGCGGCCTGTTCGTCAAGCCGACGATCGATGAGACGACGTGGGACGACCTGGAGACAGCGCTCCTGACGGCCGACTTCGGTCCCGACATCACTGAACGCATCGTCGATGAGCTCCGCGAGAAGGTCGAAAGGTACCGGACGACCGATCCCAAGGACTTGCAGCGCATGCTTCGCGAGACGCTCGAAGAGCATTTTGCGAAGTTCGACACGACGCTCCGCCTGAGCGAACGACCGGCCGTCGTCCTCGTGGTCGGGGTCAACGGTGTCGGGAAGACGACGACGATCGGGAAGTTCGCAAGCTATCTCCGGCGGTTCGGACGAAGTGTCGTCGTCGGCGCGGCCGATACATTCCGTGCCGCTGCGGTCGACCAGTTGGCGACCTGGGCGGAGCGCGGGGGAGCGGCGATCGTGCGCCCTCAGCAGGAGGGGCAGGACCCGGCATCCGTTGCCTTCCAGACCATCGATCACGCCATCCGCACCGGTACGGAGATCGTCCTCGTCGATACCGCGGGACGCCTGCACACGAAGGCCGGACTCATGGATGAACTCACGAAGATACGCCGAGTCATCGAGAAACAGGCTCCGATCAGCGAGGTGCTCCTCGTCCTCGACGCCACGACGGGTCAGAACGGGGTCATGCAGGCCGAGGCGTTCCTCGAGCACGCCGGGGTGACGGGTCTCGTCCTGACGAAGCTCGACGGCTCGGCTCGCGGAGGGTTCGTCCTCGCGGTGCAGGAGCGAACCGGCATCCCCGTCAAGCTTCTCGGACAAGGCGAGGGGATCGGTGACCTGACCGGTTTCACCCCTCACGTCTTCGCCTCCGCGCTGGTCGATTGACCGGAGCGGTCGCGCCGGGTCGCCAAGGCTGGTTTCATTGGAGCATGGCGATCGAACACGACTACTTCGGACTTCTCGAGTCCGGACCCGACGGGTCGATCTTCTGGTCTGAGGTCGTCGACTTCGGTGATCAACGCGTCACCGTCGATCTCACGGCCCCCGATCAGGACGACGTGTCGATCGAGGCGCTCGATGTCGCCGCGGCGATGATCGCGGCGCTGGAGACCATCGATCTCCGCGCGCGGAACGCGATGGTGTCGGAACTGGACGACCGCACGAGTGAAGTCACCGAGTTCATCCTCCAACAGCAGGAGATGCTGGGGGAGGACATCGAGGACCTCCTCGTCGACGTTTCAGGCGACACGCACATGGACGTGATCCGCTCTCTCCAGCTCATGAGCATGACGATCCTCGCCGACGAGCACAGCGGCAAGGATCCGTTCGCCGTCCTGGAGTACGCCCTCGATCCGGATTCCACGGATGACGTGCTCCTGGTCAACCTCGATGTCGCCGGCGCCGTCCAATCGGTGACCAGCGCCGACTGACCCTCAGCCGCGGGTCGCGTGCGCCCAGTCGAGCGCATCGCGCAATGTGGCCAGGTCCCGGTACCAGGTGCGCACCTCGGCGCGGCACCGAACGCGGTCGACGCGAGTGTCGTACTCCCCGCACTCCGCCATCGCCTCGGAGTCGGTGGGCGGGTACTCGCCCGAGCCGTCGTAGTAGGTGATCTCGAATCCGTTCGCGGCGTCGCCGGTGACGGAGACGACCGTCTTCGGCCCGGGCTCAGCCGGAGGCTGGGCTGCGTGGGCGTGGGGGAGTGCCGCGGTCACCGCGATCGCGGTGCCGAGGAGTGCGGTCAGGGCGAGAGGAGTGCGCATGAGGTCTCTTCCGTTCGTGGTGCCGGTCGGTCCGGCACCACGAACGTAGGAAAGACCCCGACCTCGGCCGGTGAGAACGGCACTCTTCGTGGAGGGAAGTCGCCGACGCGCGTCTGTGGAGGAATCAGACGGCTTGCGCGAACCCGGCTGCGTCGGCCTCTTCCGCCAGATGGGCGAGATCGGTCGGGATGACGCGACCCTTGGACCTCATCGAACGCGCCCACAGCCGACCCGCGCGGTACGACGACCGGACGAGCGGGCCCGCGAGGACCCCGAGGAAACCGATCGATTCCGCGAGCTCCCGGAGTTCGACGAACTCCTGGGGCGTCACCCAGCGAGCCACCGGGAGGTGCCGGGGCGACGGGCGCAGGTACTGCGTGAGCGTGATGATGTCGGTTCCGGCGGCGTGGAGATCTCGCAGGGCTTCCTCGATCTCGCGGCGCTCCTCGCCCATCCCCAGGATGAGGTTGGACTTCGTGATCAACCCGGCATCCCGCGCCCTCGTCAGCACTCCCAGGGACCGCTCGTAGCGGAACGCGGGGCGGATGCGCTTGAAGATGCGGGGAACCGTCTCGACGTTGTGCGCGAACACCTCGGGTCGCGACGCGAAGACGACGTCGAGGAGTTCGGGGTCGCCGTTGAAGTCCGTGGCGAGCAACTCCACGCCCGTTCCCGGGTTCGCCGTGTGGATCTGACGGACCGTCTCGGCATTCAGCCAGGCACCGCCGTCGGGGAGGTCGTCGCGGGCCACGCAGGTCACGGTCGCGTAGCGGAGGCGCATGCGCGTCACGCTCTCCGCGACGCGGCGGGGTTCATCCGTGTCGTAGTCGGCGGGCTTGCCGGTGTCGATCTGGCAGAAGTCGCACCGACGGGTGCACTGCGAACCGCCGATGAGGAACGTCGCCTCGCGGTCCTCCCAGCATTCGAAGATGTTGGGGCACCCCGCTTCCTGGCATACGGTGTGGAGCCCTTCGTCCTTCACGAGGGACTGCAGCTCCTGGTACTCCGGACCCATCCGCGCCTTCGTGCGGATCCATTCGGGTTTCCGCTCGATCGGCGTCTGGGCGTTCCGCACCTCGAGGCGGAGCATTCGCCGCCCGTCGGGGGTCGACGCACTCATGCCGCTGCCTCCGTTCCGAACTCCGCCGCGAACGCGGATGTCACCACGGGGAGCACGTCGCGGGGCGACACGTCGTCGTTCAGGAGTGCGCTGAGCGTCGTGACGCCGGCATCCGAGATCCCGCAGGGGATGATCCGGGAGAACGGCTCGAGCGAGTTGTCGCAGTTCAGGGCGAACCCGTGCATCGTGACGCCGCTCTGCACCCGCACGCCGATGGCGGCGATCTTCTCCGTGGCGCCGGCGTGGTCGACCCAGACGCCGCTGCGACCCTCCACGCGCTTCCCGTCGACGCCGAGGGACCGCGTAATGCCGATGAGCACGTCCTCGAGTCGCCGGACGTGCGCCACGACGTCCACGGGCTCGGTGAGACGGACGATCGGGTACCCGACGAGCTGCCCCGGACCGTGCCAGGTGATCTTGCCGCCGCGGTCCACATCGACGACGGGTGTGCCGTCGGTCGGACGCTCGTGGGACGCGGTGCGCGCTCCGGCCGTGTAGACGGCTTCGTGCTCGAGGAGCAGAAGCGTGTCGGCACGGCGACCGGACACGATCTCCGCATGGAGCTCACGCTGAAGCGCCCAGCCGTCGCGGTACGAGACGAGGTCGGGTGACATGCCGACCGTGCGGATATCGATCACGAGAAGCCTCCGAGTTGTTGGACTGCGTGCAACAATACGCCGCCGATAGGCTGACGGCATGACGAGCGGTCGACCCCGCGCGTCGTCCCGGGAGGTCCTCTCCGAGGCGGCCTGCGAACTCTTCCTCGAACGTGGCTTCGACGCCACGTCCGTCACCGACATCGCTGCGCGCGCGGGAGTGAGCAGATCCAGCTTCTTCAACTACTTCGAATCCAAGGAAGCGATCCTCTGGTCATCGCTCGACACGCGCATCGAATCCCTGCGCACCGACGCGCCCCTGCGCGATCCGCAGTCGGGGCTCGCGCAGATGCTCCATGACCTCGAACCCGACAGCCTGGCGCTCGCGCTGGTCAACGCCCACGCGATGGGATTGGTCGATGAGCTGGAGCGCGGAGCCGCCGTTCGCAGCGCGCGGATCGCCGCTGTCGTCTCGGCATCCCTTGTCGCGCGCGGTGCCGCGCAGGTGCCGGCGGCGATCTGCGGAGCCGCCCACGCCGGTGCGGTGATGGTCGCGATCGAGCGCTGGGCCCGCGCCGGGGCCGGTCGCGCGTCGCTTTCGGGAGAGCTCGACGAGGCGCTCGCGGTCGCCGCGGTCACGTTGCCGGCGCGAGACACCGGGCAGACGCCGCCACTCGACTAAACTCGAGCCATCATGGCTACTTTCGGCACGCTCTCCGATCGTCTCACCGAGACCTTCCGCAACCTCCGCACGAAGGGAAAGCTGTCGCCCGCCGACGTCGACGGCACGGTGCGCGAGATCCGTCGGGCACTGCTCGATGCCGACGTCGCACTGCAGGTGGTGAAGGAGTTCACCGGCAAGGTGCGCGAGCGCGCTCTCGGAGACGAGGTCAGCCGGGCCTTGAATCCCGCGCAGCAGGTCGTCCAGATCGTCAACGAGGAACTCGTCGCGATCCTCGGCGGCGACCAGCGCCGTCTGCAGTTCGCCAAGCAGCCGCCGACCGTCATCATGCTCGCGGGGCTCCAGGGTTCGGGTAAGACGACCTTCGCCGGCAAGCTTGCGAAGCAGCTTGAGAAGGATGGACACACGCCGCTCCTCGTCGCCTGCGACCTCCAGCGACCCAACGCCGTCAACCAGCTGACCGTCGTCGCGGAGCGCGCGGGCGCCGCCATATACGCACCGGAGCCGGGCAATGGCGTGGGCGACCCCGTCTCGGTCGCTCGGAACGGCGTCGAGCACGCGCGACGCCAGCAGTTCGACACCGTCATCATCGACACGGCCGGCCGTCTCGGCGTCGACGCCGAGCTCATGAAGCAGGCCGCTGACATCCGCACGGCGACCGATCCGGATGAGGTCCTCTTCGTCATCGACGCGATGATCGGCCAGGACGCGGTGAACACGGCGAAGGCGTTCCAGGACGGTGTCGACTTCACCGGTGTCGTCCTGTCCAAGCTGGACGGCGACGCGCGAGGCGGAGCGGCGCTGTCGGTCGCCTCGGTGACGGGGCGCCCGATCATCTTCGCCTCCACGGGCGAAGGACTCGACGACCTCGAGCCGTTCCACCCCGACCGGATGGCGAGCCGCATCCTCGACCTCGGCGACATCCTGACCCTCATCGAACAGGCTCAGCAGGCCTTCGACGAGGAGGAAGCCCAGCGCGTCGCCGAGAAGCTCGCAACGGAGCAGTTCACCCTCGAAGACTTCCTCGACCAGCTTCAGCAGGTCCGGAAGATGGGCTCGATGAAGAAGATGCTGGGCATGCTGCCCGGCATGGGGCAGATGAAGCAGCAGATCGAGAACTTCGACGAGCGTGAGATCGACCGCACCGAGGCCATCATCCGCTCCATGACACCGATCGAGCGACGCAACCCGAAGGTGTTGAACGGGTCGCGGCGTCTTCGGATCGCGCGGGGTTCGGGTATGACCGTCACCGACGTGAATCAGCTCGTGCAGCGCTTCGACCAGGCCGCGAAGATGATGAAGACCGTCGCCCGCGGGGGAGTGCCCTCCATGCCCGGGATGGGCGCCGTCGGAGGCAAGCCGGGAGCCTCGAGCAAGCGAGGCAAGAAGCAGAAGAGCAGTGGCGGTTCGCGTTCGGGCAACCCCGCGAAGCGGGCGGCGGAGAACGCCGGCCTCGCGGCCGCGCCCACGGCGGCATCCGGTTCGGGCTTCGGACTCGGCGCATCCTCGCAGCCGTCCGAGGCCGACCTCGCCGAGATCCAGAAACTCTTCGGCAAGAACTGAGCGGCCTCAGCCGACGGACACGACCTCGCGCAGGGACGGCCCGCCCCGGAATTCCCGGATGAGGTGGTGCACGACCTCGCGGAGGTCTCCGCCGGCGGCGTCCGCCACTCGGATCTGACGCTCGTAGCTCGCGCCCTGATCGAGGATCCGGGCCACGCCGGCGAACTCCTTGGCGCAGTGGAGTTCGGCTGCAAGGGGGGAGAGCGACTCGACGACCTCGCGGAGATGGTCGGCGACGTGTCGCTGGCGCCCGTCGCGGTCCACGATGATGTCGGCCTGAAGGCCGTACCTGGCCGCACGCCACTTGTTCTCGCGAACGAACCACGGCTGCATGGTGGGAAGGGGCTGTCCTTCGTCGAGCATTCGGGAGAAGTGCTCCGCGAGCACCTGGACGAGTGCGGCGACGGCGGCGAGCTCGGGCAGCGTGGACATCCCGTCGCAGGCGCGGATCTCGATCGTGCCCCAGCGCGGAGCGGGACGGATGTCCCACCGGACCTCGGTGGCATCGGACATCACCCCGGTGCGCATCATGTCGTCGAGGTAGGACTCGTACTGCGCCCAGTCCTCGAGCGGCCACGGCAGTCCCGCGGTGGGAAGCTGCTGGAAGACCAATGCGCGATTCGACGCATAGCCGGTGCGGTCGCCCGCCCAGAACGGACTCGACGCCGACAACGCCTGCAGATGGGGGAGATAGGCCGACAGTGCGTTGATCATCGGGAACACCTTCGCGACGTCCTCGACCCCGACGTGCACATGGATGCCCCAGATCATCATGTTTCGTCCCCACCACTGCGTCCGCTCGATGAGCTTGTGGTAGCGGGTCTTGTCCGTCACCTCCTGGTCGTACCAGCGCGCGAACGGGTGGCTGCCGGCGCAGAGGAGCTCGATCTCGATCGGATCGGTGACGGTGCGGATCAGGTCGATCGCGTCGCCGATGTCGTCGACGGCGGCAGCGACGGTCCTGCCGACGCCACTCGTCACCTCGATCGTGTTGGTGAGGAGTTCTCCGGTGACGGTGTGACGCTCGTGGCGCGTCTGCTCCTCGACCTGGTCGAGAATGCCGGGAGCCGCGGGGACGAGGTCACCGGTCGACCGGTCGACCAGCATGATCTCCCATTCGATCCCGACGGACGAACGAGCGGATGTGGCGAAGGTCACCGTCATGCGCTCAGTGTGGCACGGCGGTTCGACGGTTCGCGGCATCCTCCTCCATCTGGCAGAATGGACGGTTGGACCGCCTTGCCCGACCCTCTATCCGGCTCGGAGGTCCACCGCAGAGCTCCCGCCGGGTGTGCACCCCACGCTCCAGGCGACGTTCATCATCATTCGCAACACCATTCAGGAGAATTGTGGCTGTCAAGATCCGTCTGAAGCGCATGGGCAAGATCCGCGCGCCGTACTACCGCATCGTCGTCGCCGACTCGCGCACCAAGCGCGACGGTCGCGTCATCGAGGAGATCGGCAAGTACCACCCGACCGAGCAGCCCTCGTTCATCGAGGTCGACTCGGAGCGCGCGCAGTACTGGCTCTCCGTCGGCGCTCAGCCGACCGAGCAGGTCGCCGCCATCCTCAAGCTCACGGGCGACTGGGGCAAGTTCAAGGGCGACCAGAACGCGGTCTCGACCGTGAAGACGGCCGAGCCGAAGGCCCCCTTCGAGCTCGACTCGTCGAAGAAGTCGGTCATCAAGCCGAAGGCGGAGAAGAAGGCCGAGGCGCCCGCCGCCGACGCTGCGGCCGCCGACGACGCGACCGAGTCCGAGTAAGACCTTGCTGGCCGCCGCGCTCGAACACATCGTCAAGGGGATCGTCGATCACCCGGATGACGTCACCATCGCCTCCAGCACCTCGCCTCGCGGCGAAGTGCTCGAGGTGCGTGTGCACCCCGATGATCGGGGTCGTGTGATCGGGCGCGGCGGACGCACGGCGAAAGCCCTGCGTACCCTCATCTCCGCGCTGGCCGACGGCTCGCGCGTCCGCGTCGACGTTGCGGACGACTGACGTGTCGGCGAACCCGGCCAGGACGCAACTGCGTGTCGGTCGTCTGGTCAAGGCGCACGGGCTCAAGGGCGCTCTCAAGCTCGAGCTGTACACCGACGATCCCGACGGGCGCTTCGTGCCCGGCGCCGTCTTCACGCTCCAGGTTCCGGAATCGTCGCCGTGGCACGGGAAGACCGTCACGGTGCGGGAGTTCAAGTGGATGAACTCCCATCCCGTCGTGTTCCTCGACGGAGTCGATGACCGCAACGACGCCGAGTCTCTCGTCCGCGCGATCCTCTGGGTCGACCAGGACGCCACCGCACCGGTCGTCGAGGACGACGCCTGGTACGACCATCAGCTGGTGGGCCTCGACGTCGTCCGAGACGGCGACGTCGTGGGTCGAATCGCGCGAGTCGATCACTTCCCCTCTCAGGATCTGCTGATCGTCCAGCTAGCGGGTGGACAGGACCGCGAAGTCCTCGTCCCGTTCGTGAAGGCCATCGTCCCCGAGGTCGACATGGCCGCCCGCCGCCTCGTGGTGACCCCGCCGGCGGGTCTGTTCGAGGACCTCCCGGCCGAGGACGACGCGTCCGACGAATCGGCTGGCGAGGCCAACACCGGGTCCTGACGTGCGCATCGACGTCGTCACGATCTTCCCCGCGTTCTTCGACGTCCTCGAAGTCTCGCTCCTCGGTCGCGCGCGCGGTGCGGGTCTGCTGGACGTACGCGTCCATGATCTGCGTGGACACACGACCGACCGGCACCGGACCGTCGACGACACGCCCTACGGCGGTGGCGCCGGCATGGTGATGAAGCCCGAGCCCTGGGGACTCGCTCTCGACGCGATCGCGGGGCGAACCGATGACAACGCCGAGGACGCGGCATCCGGGCCTCTGTTCGTCTTCCCCTCGCCCGCTGGCGAGCGCTTCACGCAGGCGACCGCCCGCGAATGGAGCGCCGAGCCGCACATCGTGTTCGGGTGCGGGCGCTACGAAGGGATCGACGAACGCGTCTTCTCCTACGCCGCGACGATCGGTCGCGTGCGCCTGGTGAGCCTCGGCGACTATGTGCTCAACGGCGGCGAGGTCGCGGCGATGGCGATGATCGAAGCGGTCGGGCGGCTCATCCCGGGTGTCGTGGGGAACCCGGAGAGCCTGGTCGAGGAGTCCCACGAGGACGGTCTCCTGGAGTACCCGTCGTACACAAAGCCGGCGTCGTGGCGTGGCTATGACGTTCCGGACGTCCTGCTCAGCGGGCATCACGGCCGGGTCGCGCAGTGGCGTCGCGACCAGCAGGTGGAACGCACCCGTGCACGTCGGCCCGATCTTCTGACCGACTGAGGCTGTCGGTCGGTCAGGGCTGTTCGGCGACCGGGTCGTTCCCGGGGACCACGCAGTCGGCGCGGCGTAGCATCAGATCATGCCCCTGCGTCGCGGATTCTTCTTCTGGCTGCTGCCGAGCGCGGTCGTCCTGCCGGTGTGGCTGCTGATCGGCTGGATCGTGTCGGATGCCGGAGGCTGGGCTCTGGCATGGGTGATCATCATCGCCATCCCGTCCGTGTTCGTCGGGCAGCTGATCCTCACACTGCTCATCCGGTCCCGCGGGACGGTCCGCCACTCGCGGGCGCTGTCGTGGCGGGACGTCGCGGGGATCGGCCTCTGGCACGTCCTCACCGTCCTCGTGGGGCTCTTCAGCGAAGCGTGGTTCTGGCCCCTCCTGATCGGAGCGATCGTCGTGTTCTTCGGTGTGTTCTGGTCTTCGCTGTGGCAGCTGTTCCAGGAAGGTCGTCCGTCCGTCATCCTCCGGCGCTACACCGCGCCGGCCGGCGCCGTTCGGCCGGACGCCGCTGTCGTGGTCCTCGAAGAGAAACGGGACCCGTTGCGCTGAGCCCGCGGGTTTGGAGGGGGTCGGCATCCATGGCAGAATGGGCGTTTGTGCCCTGACAGATCTCTGCCTCAGGGGAGTTCGGAGCCGCTGCGGCACCGACGGGGCGCCGCATCCTTTCTCCTCTAACTCTCGCGGTCGACCTGGGGCGGTCGCAGGAAGTGATGATCATGCAGATCCTCGACTCCGTCGACGCCGCCTCACTGCGGTCCGACATCCCCGTCTTCAACGCCGGCGACACCGTCAAGGTGCACGTCAACATCACCGAAGGCAACCGCTCGCGTATCCAGGTCTTCCAGGGTGTCGTCATCGGTCGCTCGGGCGATGGCGTCCGTGAGACGTTCACCGTTCGCAAGATCAGCTTCCAGGTCGGCGTGGAGCGCACGTTCCCCGTCCACAGCCCGGTGATCGACCACATCGAGGTCGTCACGCGCGGTGACGTGCGTCGCGCGAAGCTGTACTACCTGCGCGAGCTGCGCGGCAAGAAGGCCAAGATCAAGGAGAAGCGCGACCGCTGAGCGCCTCTTCGAACGGATGCCCCGGGACCTCGGTCTCGGGGCATCCGTCGTTCCCGGGTGTTTCGGGGCTCGGCGCCGACGTCATGTGCGACCCTGGATACCGGTCGCCGAACCCCGGCACCGGTGAAGGACAGCATGACCACCGACTCCCCGTCGCCCGCTCTCGACAGCGACGTTCGCGCACGTCCTCGACGCCGAGGGCCGTGGCCTTTCATCCGTGACGTACTCGTCATCCTGCTGGTGGCGATCCTCGTCTCCTTCCTGGTCAAGACGTTCCTCGTGCGATCGTTCTACATTCCGTCGGGTTCGATGGAGAACACGCTCCTGAAGGGCGACCGGATCCTCGTCGACGAGCTCACGCCGCGCTTCGGCAGCTACGAGCGCGGCGACGTCGTCGTGTTCAAGGATCCCGGCGGCTGGTTGCCCACGACCTATCGTCCCGAGGACCCCCCCCTGACGGCCGCGGTTGACTGGCTCGGCTCGCTGGTGGGGCTCTCGGCGTCCGACAGCGAGGATCACCTCATCAAGCGCGTCATCGGTCTGCCGGGCGACCACGTCGTCTGCTGCAACACGCTCGGTCAGGTGACGGTCAACGACGTCCCGATCGACGAGACGCCCTATGTCGCACTGAGCCCGTCTCAGTCCGCGCCGGACGAATTCGATTACGACGTCACCGTGCCCGAAGGATCCGTGTGGGTGCTCGGCGACAACCGCGACAACTCTCAGGACTCCCGGTACCAGCAGGATCAGCCGGGGCACGGGTTCGTTCCGATCGACAACATCGTCGGACGTGCCTTCCTCATCACCTGGCCGTTCGACCGCTTCGGCACCATCGACTTCCACCACGAGGTCTTCCGGGGAGTCCCCGCGCCATGATGGCCGTCGTCGCGCCGACGCTCACCCTCGAGCGGCGTCTCCTGCGCGAGCACACCCTCGTCATCGCCTGCGATGAGGTCGGTCGCGGCGCCCTGGCCGGTCCGGTCGCCGTCGGAGCGGTGGCGGCGGATGCCGCTTTCAGCCGTCGACGCGTGCCCGAGGGACTCCGGGACTCGAAGCTCATCGTGGAACCCCGCCGTGCCGGGGTCGCCGAGCGGGCGCGGGCCTGGGTGCCGGCACACGCCGTGGGATGGGCGACAGCTGCCGAAGTCGACGAGGTCGGCATCATCCGAGCGCTGGGGCTGGCGGCTGTGCGCGCGATCGACGACCTCCGGCGGCAGGGTGTCGACGTGCAGGACGCCCTCGTGATCCTCGACGGCAACCACGACTACATCACCCCGGTCGCGCCCATCGGGCGAGGTGTCCGACCCGTCATCAAGGCCGACCGCGACTGCGCGTCGGCCTCGGCGGCATCCGTCATCGCCAAGGTCGCGCGCGACGCCCACATGTCCGAACTCGATATGGACGCGCCGGTCTACGGCTGGTCCCGGAACAAGGGCTATGCCAGCGCGGAGCACAGGGCGGCGATAGACAGCCACGGGCTCAGCGCGTATCACCGAGCATCGTGGTCCATCGCAGCCGCACCCACCTTGTTCTAGACGCCGCCGTCGGGGTCTGCGGCGCCCCGGCGCCCGCCTAGGATGGAGTCACCATGGATGACGAAGTCTTCGAGGACTACGACCGCGAACTCGAGCTGGCCCTCTACAAGGAGTACCGCGACGTCGTCGGTCAGTTCCAGTATGTGATCGAGACCGAGCGCAGGTTCTATCTCGCCAATGAGGTCAACGTCGTCCGTCGCGACACCGAGCACGATTTCTACTTCGAGATATCGATGAACGACGTGTGGGTGTGGGACATCTACCGAGCGGATCGGTTCGTGAAGTCCGTCCGGGTGCTGACCTTCAAGGACGTCAACGTCGAAGAACTCCAGCGGCGCGACTTCCAGCTCCCCGAGGAACTGTCGCTCGACGGCTGAGCCTTCTCCCCAGCCGGGGTGCTTCGCCGGGCACTCCCCAGACCCGATCGGATCCCGTCTCTGTCGCAGCCCCGGCCACACAGTGGGGGAATGGCAGCGAAAGACGACCTGGGCAGGGCAGGCGAGGACCGCGCAGAGCAGTACCTCCGTGCCCACGGATACCGCATCCTCGATCGGAACTGGCGGTGTCCGGGCGGCGAGCTCGACATCGTTGCGGAGCGGGGGCGCCAGCTCGTCGTCGTCGAGGTGAAGACCCGACGGGGCGAGTGGTTCGGTCACCCCTTCGCGGCCGTGAGTGCGCGCAAGCGGGACCGGCTGTGGCGCGTGGGTGCGGCATGGGTCGTGGCGCACCCGGAGGCGGCTCGCGGTCGTCGCCTGCGGCTCGATCTCATCGGCATCACCGGTCCCGATCCCGGCTCGGCCGTCGTCGAGCACCTGGAGGACCTGCGGTGAGCCTCGGTCGGACCTGGTCGGTCGTCCTCACGGGACTCGTCGGAGACATCGTCGAGGTGGAGGCGGATCTGTCGAATCAGATCCCTGGCTTTTCGATCATCGGTCTCGCCGACAAGGCTCTCGGTGAAGCGCAGCAACGCGTGCACAATGCCTGCGCGAACAGCGACCTCCCGCTGCCCCGTCGCCACGTCACCGTCAACCTGTCGCCCGCGAACCTCCCGAAACGGGGGTCGGCGCTGGACGTCGCCGTTGCCATCGCGGCCGTCGCGACGGAAGCGCCGCTCGACCGTCAGTCGCTCTCGGAGACCGTCCACCTGGGGGAGTTGGGGCTTGACGGGCGATTGCGTCCCGTGTCGGGTGTCCTGCCCGCTGTGCTGGCGGCTGCGCGCGCGGGCTTCCGGCGTGTCATCGTCCCGCACGGGAATCTGGCTGAGGCGGAACTCGTCGACGGCATCGACGTCCGCGGCGCGGTCAGTCTGCGCGACGTCGCCCGGGCGCACGGGCTGGATGTCCCGGACGTCGAGGTCGAAGCGGTGGCGGCCCCCGAGACTGAGGGCGCAGACGAGCGGGCGGAACCGGATCTCGCCGATGTCATCGGGCAGCGCGATGCCGTGGAAGCCCTTGTCGTCGCGGCGGCAGGTGGGCATCATCTGCTGATGAGCGGCCCGCCGGGGGCCGGGAAGACGATGCTCGCGAAGCGGCTGCCCGGCTTGCTTCCGGACCTCGATGACGACACGGCCCTTCAGGTCGCCTCGATCCGCTCTCTCGCGGGGCTTCCGGTCACGACGTTGCAGCGACGACCGCCGTTCGAAGCGCCGCACCACACGGCGTCCGCCGTCGCACTGGTGGGGGGCGGCAGTCGGACCCTGCAGCCGGGGTCGATCGCACGCGCGAGCGGCGGGGTCTTGTTCCTCGATGAGGCCGGCGAGTTCAGCGGTCATGCGCTCGACGCGCTGCGCCAACCGCTGGAGTCGGGTCGGATAGAGATCCACCGTGTCGGCTTCCGCGCCGTGCTCCCCGCCCGGTTCCAGCTCGTGATCGCGACCAATCCCTGCCCGTGCGGCAACTACGGAATACCCGGTGGGGCGTGTGTGTGTCCGTCGCTCGCCATCCGTCGGTATCTCGGCCGCCTGTCGGGTCCTCTCATCGACCGCATCGACATCGAGCTCGGTCTCCAGCGGGTCTCCGCGACGCAGACGGTCGACACCGGAATGACGAGCGTCGAAGCGCGGAGCCGTGTGATCGGCGCCCGGCGACGGGCCGAGGAACGACTGGCCGGCACCCCGTGGCGCACGAACAGCGAGGTCGACGGCGCCTGGCTCCGGTCCGGTCCGCTCCGACCCACTCCCTCGATCACGCGACCGCTCGACGAGGCGCTGCACCGGGGATCGCTCACGCTGCGGGGCTACGACCGGGTGCTCCGGCTGGCGTGGACGCTCGCCGATCTGGCGGGCAGGGATCGCCTCGACTCCGCCGACATCGGCGGGGCCCTGTACCTCAAGCGGGGTGCATCGGCATCGTGAACCACCGATCGACGACCCAGAGGCGGCGCCTCACGGGACTCGTGACCGACGCAGTGCTGGACGATGAGGATGCCGTCGCGGTCCACCACGCTCACGCCGTCTGGTCCTGTCTCACCGAACCCGGCGACGGCGTGGCCGGGACGCTGATCGGCGAGATGGGCCCGGTCGACGCGCTCCGCGCGGCTTTCGAGGGAGGTGGGCCGACGAGCCCCTCCCTCGACGCTGGGCGGCGCCGGTGGCGCGCACGTCTGGAGAGCATCGATGACGCTTTCGACCGGGCTCGGCGGGTCGGGGCGAGGCTGCTCGTTCCGGGGAGCCTCAGCTGGCCGACAGCTCTGGACGATCTGGGCGTCCATGCCCCCCGAGCGCTCTGGGCGCGGGGAGGTCCCGAGCCTCTGGGCGTCGAGGCCTCGCTTGCGCTGGTGGGAGCGCGTGCGGCGACAGGGTACGGCGAGCACGTCACGATGGAACTCGCGAGTCGACTCGCCCAACGCGGTGTGTCGATCGTGTCCGGCGGCGCGTACGGGATCGACGGAATGGCCCACCGGGCGTGTCTTTCGGCCGGCGGCGTTACGGTGGCGGTGTTGGCCGGCGGCGTCGACCGCGCCTATCCCGCCGGTCACGCCGACCTGCTCGCTCGCATTGCAGCGGGGCCGGGCGTCGTGGTCGCTGAGGTGCCGTGCGGTACACCGCCGACCAAGTGGCGATTCCTGCAGCGGAACCGTCTCATCGCTGCGCTGAGCCGAGCAACCGTGGTCGTGGAAGCGGGCTGGCGGAGCGGATCCTTGAACACCGCCGGACACGCAGCTGCGTTGGGACGTCCCCTCGGCGCCGTGCCGGGGCCTGTAACCAGCGCGGCGTCAGCAGGGTGCCACCGACTCCTCCGCGAATACGATGCGCGGTGCATCACCTCACCCGACGACGCATGCGAACTCCTCGGAGCGGATGCCGCCGCGCCGGAGGCGTCCTCAGGCCGGACGGATGACCGGACCCGCGTGCTCGACGCGCTGAGCGCGCGCAGCCCGCGCGCTGCCGACGACGTCGCTCGTCGGGCCGGCTTCGACCCCGACGAGGTCCGAGGTCTGCTCGCCCTCCTCGAGCTCGAGGGCCGCGCGCGGCGGGGTCCCGGCGGGTGGCGACGCGCGTCCCCCGCCCAGTGAGGTGGGGCTCGTCCAGCCCGCTCGGCACGCCTGTCGGCGCCTGCGCCGTCGGCGCGGCATGCTTGCTCTGTGCGCGTGTCATCGGCGGTCCTGCTCTACATCGAGCACGTCGAACGAGTGCGCCGCCTCTCCGACGCGACGGTGCGGGCATACCGCTCCGACCTCGCGGACTTGACGGCCTTCCTTGGCGATCCCGAGCTCGCCGACGTGGACGTCGAGCATCTTCGCCAGTGGCTCTGGGAGGCGACCCAGCGGGGGATTGCGCGAACGAGCCTCGCCCGGCGGACGGCGTCCGTCCGCGGCTTCTTCGGGTGGTCGGTCGGCGAGAGCCTGCGTTCCGACGATCCCAGCCTCCGTCTCGTCACACCCAAGCGGGGTCGCACGCTCCCCGCAGTGGCGTCCTCGCCGTCGCTTGCGGCGGTGCTGGATGGCGCACGGTCCGCGGCCGATCAGAGCGGAGACCCGATCGCGCTCCGCGACGCCGCGCTCCTCGAAGTCCTCTACGGTGCGGCGCTTCGTGTGTCGGAGGCCTGCGGGCTGGACGTCACCTCCCTCGACCGGACGGCGGCGACGGTGCGTGTCGTGGGCAAAGGCGGGAAAGAACGCGTCGTCCCCTACGGCTCGCCGGCGCAGCGCGCGCTGGAGGCGTGGCTGGTCCGCGGGCGGCCGCCCCTCCTGGCCGCTCCCGGGGAGCAGGCGCTCTTCGTGGGTGCCCGAGGCGGCCGTCTGGGGGTGCGGGCGGCGTACGACGTCGTGCGAAGGGTGATCGGACCCGTCGTCGGAGCGGATGCCGTGGGTCCCCACGCGCTGCGCCACTCAGCCGCCACACACCTGCTCGACGGAGGTGCGGATCTCCGCGCTGTCCAGGAGCTCCTGGGGCACGCGAGCTTGGGGACGACTCAGATCTACACGCACGTCTCGACGGAGCGGCTCGCCGCCGCTTACCGCCAGGCGCATCCGCGGGCCTGAGCGCAGCGACGCTCAGCAGCACGGCAGGAGCACCGCGCGGGGAACTCGCCCGAGCAGCAGCAGCGGGTTGACGTAGCGTCCCTCGCGGCGGACTCCGACGTGCACAGCGCCGGGTGGTGCATGGCCGCCCGCGGCGATCGTGCCGATGCGATCCCCGGCGGCGATGACCTCACCGACCGTGACGCTGGGCAAGACCGGCTCGACGCTCGTCACCCACCCGCCGCCGTGGTCGATCGTCACCACCCCGCGGTCGACGACGGTTCCCGCGAAGGCGACCACACCGTCCGCGGGGGACAGGACGGGACCGTCGACGGGACCGATGTCGATCCCGCGGTGCCCTGCTGCGTAGTCGTGCGCCGGCGCGTCGAAGGGCACGAGGATGCTCGCGCCGGGGACGGGCAGCGACCACTCTGGGCTGCCGTCGTCGGCCGTTGCGGAACCCGACACGGTCATGACGGCCATGAGGGCGGTGACGGCGATGGAAAAAGGACGGAACCGCGGCATCCGTCGAGCATTCCGGCCCGATGTCGTTCCCGGAGCGATCCGCCGCGACAGGGGGAGGGATGCCGGGGCACGCGCGCGGGGGAGAAGGCTTCGTTCTTGCTATGCTGGTGGGGCACCTCGCTCGTCGGGGTGACTACGCGTGCCCAGAGCGGCTCGATCCGATTTCGTGATCGACATCGCGGCATCCCACCCAACGGTCTCCTCCGGGAGCGGGTGCGTGCCGGGCACCAGGCTCGCCGCGACCATCGGTCCGGCGCGATCAACCACACAGAACAGGAGAACGGCCATGGCCGTCGTCACCATTCGCCAGCTGCTCGACAGCGGCGTCCACTTCGGACACCAGACCCGCCGGTGGAACCCGAAGGTCAAGCGCTTCATCCTCACGGAGCGCAGCGGCATCCACATCATCGACCTGCAGCAGTCGCTCGGATACATCGACAAGGCGTACGAGTACGTCCGCGAGACCGTCGCCCACGGTGGCACGGTTCTGTTCGTCGGTACCAAGAAGCAGGCGCAGGAGATCATCGCCGAGCAGGCGACGCGCGTCGGCCAGCCCTTCGTCAACCAGCGCTGGCTGGGCGGCCTCCTCACCAACTTCTCGACGGTCTCCAAGCGCCTGGCTCGCATGAAGGAGCTCGAGGAGCTCGACTTCGAGAACCCGTCGGAGAGCGGCTTCACCAAGAAGGAGCTCCTCCTCAAGAAGCGCGAGCTCGACAAGCTCCACAAGTCGCTCGGTGGTATCCGCAACCTGCAGAAGACCCCGTCGGCCATCTGGGTCGTCGACGCGAAGCGCGAGCACCTCGCCATCGACGAGGCCAAGAAGCTCGGCATCCCCGTCATCGGCATCCTCGACACGAACGCCGACCCCGACGAGTTCCAGTTCCCGATCCCGGGCAACGACGACGCGATCCGTTCGGTCAGCCTGCTGACGCGCATCATCGCCGACGCCGCGGCCGAGGGCCTCATCCAGCGCCACAACCCGACCGACGAGTCGGCTGAGGCAGAGCCCCTCGCCGACTGGGAGCGCGAGCTCCTCGAGTCCGCTCCCGCCGAGCAGGCCGAGGCGCCCGCCGCCGAGGAGCCCGCCGCAGCCGAGGCTCCGGCCGAGGATGCAGCCGAGGCGAAGACCGCCGAGTGATCTTCCCGTCGGCGCCCCGCGACCCGCGGGGCGCCGACGTCCGGATACAACCACCCACACACTGAGGAGCCGCCACCCATGGCAAACTTCACCATCGCCGACATCAAGGCGCTGCGCGAGCAGCTCGGCACGGGAATGGTCGACACGAAGAAGGCGCTCGAGGAAGCCGAGGGCGACCTCGAGAAGGCCGTCGAGATCCTCCGCCTCAAGGGCGCGAAGGGCAACGCGAAGCGTGCGGACCGCTCCACGAGCGAGGGCCTGGTCGCCGCGCGCGAGCAGGACGGCAAGGTCACGCTCATCGAGCTGAACACCGAGACCGACTTCGTCGCGAAGAACGAGCGTTTCATCGCCCTGTCCGAGAAGGTCCTCGACGCCGCTGCCGCAGTCGGCGCCGACTCCGCCGAGGCTGCCCTCGCGGCAGACGCCGGTGGCAAGACGGTCGCCGACCTGATCTCGGACGAGGCCGCCATCATCGGCGAGAAGGTCGAGCTGCGCCGCGTTCGCACGCTCAGCGGCGACGCATTCCAGGTCTACCTGCACAAGACCAGCAAGGACCTGCCCCCGCAGGTCGGCGTCGTCGTCGCCTACTCGGGTGACGATGCGGAGACCGCCCGCTCGATCGCGCAGCACATCTCGTTCGCGAACCCGTCGTACCTGTCCCGCGACGAGGTGCCCGAGTCCGACGTCGAGAAGGAGCGCGAGATCGTCACCGAGATCTCCCGGAACGAGGGCAAGCCCGAGGCCGCCCTTCCGAAGATCGTCGAGGGCCGCGTGAACGCGTTCTTCAAGCAGGTCGCTCTGCTCGACCAGGACTACGCGAAGGACAACAAGCTGTCCGTCGCCAAGGTCGCGGCCGACGCCGGGATCACGATCACCGGCTTCGCCCGCTTCAAGGTCGGCGCGTAAGCAGATGGCCGAGGGGTTCGCATCGAAAGATGCGAACCCCTTTTCCATGCCGTTCGATAGTCTCCCCTAGACGAGAGGATCACCGCGTGATCGATGAGAACACCGGACGCCGTCGCGTCCTTCTGAAACTGTCCGGCGAAGCGTTCGGGGCGGGCCAGCTCGGCGTCAATCCCGATGTGGTCAGTGCGATCGCACGCGAGATCGCGGCCGCGGTCGACCGGGTCGAGGTGGCCGTCGTCGTCGGCGGCGGGAACTTCTTCCGGGGAGCGGAGCTGAGCCAGCGAGGCATGGATCGCGGTCGCGCGGACTACATGGGCATGCTCGGTACGGTCATGAACGCGCTCGCCCTGCAGGACTTCCTCGAGCAGGCCGGTGCCGCCACGCGCGTGCAGTCGGCGATCTCAATGACCCAGGTCGCCGAGCCGTACATCCCCCGTCGTGCCGAGCGGCACCTCGAGAAGGGCCGCGTCGTCATCTTCGGCGCCGGTGCGGGTCTCCCGTACTTCTCGACGGATACGGTCGCGGCGCAGCGCGCGCTCGAGATCGGAGCGGTCGAGGTCCTCGTCGCCAAGAACGGCGTGGACGGCGTCTACACCGCTGATCCGAAGACGGATGCCTCGGCTCAGAAGCTCGATGCCATCACGTACCGCGACGCGTTGCAGCGAGGGCTCAAAGTCGTCGATTCGACCGCTTTCAGCCTCTGTATGGACAACCGCATGGACATGCGCGTGTTCGGCATGGAGCCGGCGGGCAACGTGACCCGTGCGCTCCTCGGCGAATCGATCGGCACGCTCGTCAGCGTCTGAGGTCGACCCCGGCCGCCGACTAGACTCAACAGGACGTACCGACGAATGGAGAGACCGTGATCGCCGAGACCCTGGCCGACACGAAGACCCGCATGGACCGCGCCGTCGAGGCCGCGAAAGAGGACTTCTCGACCGTCCGCACAGGACGTGCGAACCCGCAGCTGTTCCAGAATGTCATGGTCGAGTACTACGGCACCCCGACGCCGCTCGCTCAGTTGGCATCGCTGAACGCCCTCGAGGCGCGCACGCTCGTCATCACGCCGTACGACAAGTCGGCCCTGAAGAGCATCGAGCACGCCATCCGGGACATGCCGAACCTCGGCGCGAACCCGTCCAACGACGGCAACGTCATCCGCGTGACGATGCCGGAGCTGACCGCCGACCGCCGCAAGGAGTACGTGAAGCTCGTCAAGAGCAAGGCGGAGGATGCGAAGGTCCAGGTGCGCGGCATCCGGCGCAAGTCGAAGGACGAGCTCGACGCGCTCAAGGGTGAAGTGAGCGACGACGATCTCGCCCGGGCCGAAAAGGAGCTCGACGCGGTGACCAAGACGCACGTCGACCTGATCGACGAGGCGTTGAAGCGCAAAGAGGCAGAGCTCCTCGAGGTCTGATCACGCCATGTCCGGAGACGCATCGGGGGACGCGACCGGATCGGATCCGTCCTCGCGTCGATCCGATCTGCGTCGTGCAGGGGGGCCGGCGGGTGATCCGTCGTCGTTCCACGCGCACGTCAAAGCAGCGCGCTCGGAGTTCGAGAGCCAGTTCGAGCGGGCACGCGTCGAGTTCGAAGAGGCGAATGAGCGTCTGAATGCGCGGTCCGGCCGCAATCTGATCATGGCGATCCTGATCGGTCTCGCGATCGGTGCGGTCGTTCTGGGATCTCTGCTGTTCTGGAAGTGGGCGTTCATCGCGTTCGCCGTCCCGCTGTGTCTGATGGGCGCATTCGAGTTCTCGCGTGCCCTGCAGGCAGCGGGTCGCCGCATCGATCTCGCCGCTCAGTTCGCGGCCGGTGCAGCCATGCTCGGGGCCGCTTTCGTCGGGTACCTCACGCACTGGTTCGTGATCTTCGCCGCGGTCGTCCTCGTCATCGTCTGGCGCCTCGTGGCCCAGATGGCCGCGGGGGATGGGCGTCGGTACGGTGACGTGGTCGCCGACGTCCTCGCCGGCGGGCTCGTCCAGCTGTACGTCGTCTTCCACGGCAGCCTCGCACTCGTTCTGCTGCGGCAGGACCACGGCGAGCTCTGGCTCCTGACCGTCCTGATCATCGCGGTCTCGGTGGACACGGGCGCGTACGCGAGCGGTGTGGCGATCGGGCGGCATCCGATGGCCCCTCGCATCAGCCCGAACAAGACGTGGGAAGGATTCGCGGGCGCAGTCGTCGCGAGCCTCATCGCCGGTGGGCTGCTCGGAATGCTGATGCTGCAGATCCCGCTGTGGGCGGGCCTCCTGCTCGGTCTCGCGGTTCTCGTGTCGGCGACGGTGGGAGACCTCGGCGAGTCGCTCATCAAGCGTGACCTCGGTATCAAGGACATGAGCTCGTTCCTGCCCGGTCACGGAGGTGTGCTCGACCGGCTCGACTCGATCCTGCCCTCTCTCGTTCCCGGCCTCGCCCTGTACATCCTTCTGAACCCCCTGAGCGGATTGTCATGACCGACCTGGCTCCCCCCGCAGCATTCCCGACGACCTCCGGCCGCCGAAAGGGCTACCAGCCCGCGGCTGTGGACGAGTTCCTCTCGAACGCGCGCTCCGCGTTCGAGGACGAGGACGCTACGCTCACCTCGGATGACATCCGCGCCGCGGCGTTCCCCCTGGTGCGGCACGGGTACGCCGTCGATGCCGTCGACGGCGCGCTGGCCCGCATCGAGGACGCGTTCGCGCAACGGGAGCGGGCCGCCGCCATGTCCAGGCGCGGTGCGCGTGCCTGGGTGGGGGCTTCCCGTGCGCTCGCGCAGGAGATCCTCGACCGGCTCGCTCGTCCCGCACGACGCCGGTTCCGCCGGGTGTCGCCCTTGCGCTTCGGGTATCGCGTCGACGAGGTGGACCTCGTCGCCGGTCGGATCGCACGCTATCTCGAAGCGGGGGAGGGCCTCACGATCGAGCAGGTGCGCACGGTGGCGTTCCGGATGCAGCTCGGCGGGTACGACGAGGCTCAGGTGGACGCGGTGCTCGACGCCGTCGTGGACGTGATGCAGTCCGTCGGATGACCACGTGGCGACCCGTCCCGCGCCCGGATATGATCGGGGAACTGTGACTTCCGGCAACGAGATCCTCCAGCGGCGCTCCGACGTCCAGACTCGTGGCGTGCAGCGCACCCGGCACCAACCTGCTTCGCACTGGTCTCGCAAGCGCAGTGTTCTCGCCGTCTTCTCGGTGACGGCCACGGCGGGTTTCGTGGCGGCATCCCTGGTCCCGCTCGTCTCCTTCCCGAACGAGGCGCAGGCGACCGAGCTCGACCCCATGTCGCTCTATGCGACAGCGGTCCACGACGCTCAGCGGTACCAGGCCGGCGACGCTCCAGCGGTCGAGTTGGACCGCGCCAGCGATTACACGGTCTACGTGAAGCCGACCCCGACTCCGACCCCCACACCGACACCTCCGCCGGCCGCGAAGAAGAAGTCCTCCTCCGGATCCTCATCGGGGTGGAGTCCGCCGTTCGTCACTCCGAATCCCGGTAGTGCGCAGGCAATCGCCTACGACATGGTGACCGCTCGCGGGTGGGGCGACTCCGAGTTCGCCTGCCTCGTCGCCCTGTGGAAGAAGGAGTCGGGCTGGCGCGTGAACGCGTACAACGCCTCCAGCGGTGCCTACGGAATAGCGCAGGCGACTCCCGGGCGGAAGATGGCATCGGTCGGCTCTGACTGGGAGACGAACCCCGCCACGCAGATCACCTGGGGCCTCGGATACATCCAGGGCAGGTACGGGACACCGTGCGGGGCGTGGGGGAAGTCGCAGCGCTCGGGCTGGTACTGAGCCGATGCCCAGATCCAATCGTCGTAGGCCTTCGGGGCCCGATGCGTCGTTCGATCGACTGCTCGCCGGGTGGAAGCGCACCGAACAGCGTCGTGGCGTGGAGTGGACCGTCCAACCCGTCTCCGCCGTCCAAGCGCAGAAGGATTACGTCTGCCCCGGTTGCGGGCGTGCGGTGCCCGCGGGGACGGCCCACGTCGTCGTGTGGCGTGCGGACGGGGTGCTCGGTGACGCTGCGGACCTCGCGGCGCGCCGGCACTGGCACACGGCGTGCTGGCGGATCGCCTGAGGTCAGAGCTCGTTCTGCCGGGGGATCAGTACCTGGCGATAGATGATGAGCACGCTCGCCGCCACCGGGATGGCGATCAGCGCACCCAGCAGGCCCAGAAGGGATCCGCCCGCGAGTGCGGCGATGACGACGACCGCACCCGGTACCGACACGGCTCGGCTCATGATGCGAGGCGAGAGGAAGTAGGCCTCCACCTGCATGTACACGAGGTACCAGATGAGGGCGACGAGCGCAGTCAGCGGAGAGGCGAGACCGAGGCAGGCGATGACGATGATCGCTGAACCGGTCAGGGTGCCCACGAGCGGGATCAAAGAGAAGAAGAACGCGATCACTGCCAGGACCGCCGGGAACGGGGCCTTGATGATGGAGAGGAAGACGGCGCTCAGAATGCCGTTGATCGCTCCGAGGACGACCTGTCCCATGACGTAGTAGCCGACGGAGGCCGTGATCTGCTCGGACAGATCGACGAACCGCTCCCGCTTGGATGCCGGGGCGAGCTGATACACCGACCGTTTCAAGGATCGCATCGATGCCGTGAAATAGATGGTCAGGATCAGGACGATGATCGTGCCCGTCGCGAAGGCGACGATGCCGGCGCCGAAGGACAGCAGGCCCGTTCCGAGCGAGGTGCCGATGTCGGCGAAGTCGAGTCCGTTCCACCAGTCGTTCACGTACCCGAGGACCATGTCGACCTGGAGGAGCGGGAACGTGTGGGAGAGCCAGTCGCTCGCGACCGTGACCGGGTTCCACTGGCCCTCGACGGCGCTCTGGACGAGCTTCTGCGTCTGCTGGACCAGCTTGGCGATCTGGTCGACGAGCACGGGCACCACGATGAGCACCAGAGCCGTGGCGATCGCCAGGAGTGCGGCGAAGGTCGCCACCAGCGCCCCCCACCTCGGCAGTCCCCGGCGCTCGAAGAACGAGACCACGGGATCGAGCCCGAGCGCGAGGAACAGGGCGGTGCCGATGTAGAGCAGTACTGTCGACAGTGTCTCCACGCCGGTCAGGATGAGGATGCCGACGCCCACCCCGAGCGTGGCGACGAGCGCCGTACGGAACGCATGCTGGATCTTCATGACTGCCCCTTCCAGGCCTGCACTCACACTAGTTCGCCGCGGGGCTCGTCTTCGGCAGCGACTCCCTCCCACGCGTTTGCCAGCGCCGTTCGCTAGGCTGGAATGTCGAAGATCAGCCGGTCACCCGTGACGCCGGCTAAAGGAGGGCGGCGGTTCGTGAGATTCGTGTGGGCGATCATCGCCTTCGTACTTGCCACGCTGATGATCGGAGCCGGTGTGGCTCAGCGCACGATCCTCGAGGCGCCGACGACGGAGACGGCCGAGATCACCACCGACGGTTCGGCGCCGTATGTGCTCATCGACGGCTCCGTCCTCGACAGCCACCCAGGGTCTCAGACTCTCCGCATCCAGGGCGACGGACAGGTCTTCGCGGCGTACGCGCGGACACAGGACGTCTCCGCGTGGCTCGCGCCGACGACGTACGAGCACATCACCCTCAACGGCGAGGGCGAGCCGGTGTCGAAGACGGTGGATGCATCGGTGACCCCGGAAGGGGATTCGCCGACGGCGTCGCCGGCGGGATCCGACCTGTGGCTCGACGAGTTCCAGCAGGAGGGCTCGCTCGCGACCACGCTGCGGCTGCCCGCCGACATGAGTGTCCTCGTCGCCTCCGACGGCAGTTCTCCTGCACCGGGCACGATGAGCGTCAGCTGGCCGACCGGCGCGACGACGCCGTGGGCAGGGCCGCTGCTCGCGGGCGGGATCCTGGTGGCGCTCATCGGGCTGGCCCTCTACATCCTGGCGCTTCGACACGTCCGCCGTTCGCGCGGACCACGACGTAAGGGTCTGCCTGTGACAGCAACGCAGCCGATCGATCTCTCGGCGGGGGACGAGGCCAAGGGCGTCATCGCCGCAAGCCCCGCGCGCCGACGGCTGACGGCGGGCAGGCGCCCGCTGATCGCCGTGTCGACAGTTCTGGCCGGCGGCCTGGCGTTCACGGGCTGCTCCCCGGAGGCTTGGCCCGATCTGCAGCCCGAGAGCACCCCCACGCCCTCAGCGTCGGTGATCGTTCCGGAGGGGCAGGGCGCCCCGGCTGTCACGCAGACCCAGGCGGAACGCATCCTGGGCCGCATCTCGGAGCAGGTCGCGGCCGCCGACGAGTCGAACGATGCAAAGGCGGCTGCGGTGCGGCTGACGGGTCCGGCGCTCGTCGAACGTGAGACCAACTACCGTCTCCGGAAGGAGCTGCCGAAGGCGGAGCCGCTGCCGGCGATCCCGTCCGGCGACATGACGGCCTTCCTGCCCCAGGCCAAGGACGACTGGCCGCGGATGTTCCTCGCCGTCGTCGAGGACGCCGACGGCGCGGGCACGATGATGACGGCGACGCAGGAGAACCCCTGGGCGGAGTACAAAGTCGCCTACGTCTCCAGTCTGCGCGCCGACGCCAGCATGAACCTGGCCGCGAAGTACGTCGGGGCTGTCGCGGTGGAGCCGAACTCGCCGTTCCTGCTCATGCCGCCGAAGGATCTGGCTGCCGCGTACGCCGACCTTCTGGACAAGGGCGCGAAGAGCGAGTTCGCCGGGATGTTCGACGAGAAGACAGATACCTTCCGAACCCTCGTCGCGAAGAACCGCGCGACGCTGCTGAAGAACTTCAACGAGACCGGCGAGAAGACCGGACGCGTCTCGTTCAAGGCCGAGCCTGGACCGTCCGATCCGCTGTCGCTGGTCACCCTCGACAGCGGAGCGATCGTCGCCGTCACCGTGACGGAGAACGAGACGATCGTCCCGACCGACAAGGACGCGGTCATCAAGCTCGGTGACAACGTCGTGGTGAAGGCGCTGTCCGGTGTCTCGCAATCGAGCACCGGGTTCCGCACCCAGTACACCGATCAGCTGTACTTCTTCGTCCCAGCGCAGGGCTCCAACGAGAAGATCCAGCTGCTCGCGTCCCGTTCCAACGTCCTCGACGCCAAGGTGGTCAAGAAGAGTGAGTAACCCCGCCCCCGGTGCCGTCATGCGCGGTGCCGTAGACCTCTCGTCCCTTCGCAACCGGCCGGCGGCTCAGTCCGCCGCACCGGCGCCGTCGACCGGCGGCGAGGCTCCGGCATCCCGACTCGTCTTCGACGTCACGGACGCGGACTTCGGCCAGGTCCTGGAGCTCTCGCGAACCGTTCCGGTCGTGGTCGACCTGTGGGCCGAGTGGTGCGGACCCTGCACGCAGCTGAGCCCCGTCCTCGAGAAGGTCGTCACAGAGCTCGGTGGACGGCTGGTCCTCGCCAAGGTCGATGTCGATGCCAACCCCCAGCTGGCGCAGAGCTTCCGCGCGCAGTCGATTCCGCTGGTGGTCGGGCTCGTCGCCGGGCAGCCCGTGCAGCTGTTCACCGGCGCGGTACCCGAGGCGCAGGTCCGCGAGGTGTTCACGCAGCTCCTGCAGCTCGCCGCTCAGCACGGTGTCACCGGATCCGTTCCTGCGGGGGAGACTCCGACGGACGGCGAATCGCCGGCACCAGCGCTTCCGCCGCTCCACCAGGCCGCCTTCGATGCGATAGAAGCGGGTGACTACCCGGTGGCGGCCGCGGCGTACGAGCAGGCTCTTTCAGAGAACCCGCGCGACGAGGACGCGAAGGCGGGTCTGGCTCAGGTCCACCTGCTCTCCCGTGTGCAGCGCCTCGATCTCGGCGAGGCCCGCGCCGCTGCCGCGGGGGCACCGCGCGACGTCGCCGCCCAGTTCGACGTCGCCGATCTCGACCTTGCTGGGGGACATGTCGACGACGCGTTCGGCCGGCTGCTCGACCTCTTCGCGGAGCTGCCGGACGACGAGCGCGCGCCGGTCCGCGAGCGCCTGCTCGAACTGTTCGGAGTGGTCGGCGACGCCGACCCCCGCGTCATCCGCGCACGCGGACGCCTCGCCAGCCTGCTGTTCTGACACCGATCGGGGCCCGGGAGTTCCGGACCCCGATCAATGTCAGCCGTCGTGGCGGAGCCAGAGGACTCCGAGCGGGGGCAACGTCACCTGTGCCGTGCCGTCGGCATCCGTCGTGACACCGCCGAAGTTGCCGACGCCCGAGCCGCCGAACTCCTGGGCGTCGGAGTTGAGGATCTCGGTCCACGCTCCGGTTCCAGGGAGGGTGAGACGCACGTCGTGACGCGGTGAACCGGCGAAGTTGCACAGGATGACGACGGTTCCGCCATCGCTGTCGCGTCGCGCGAACCCGAGCACATTGCTGTCGGGGGAGTGCGGCCACACCCGGCTGAATGCCGATCCGTCGCTGTCTCGCGCCCACAGGGGCGACTCGGCGCGGTACGTGTGGTTGAGGGCCGAGACGAAGTGCTGCAGCTGCTGATGTGCCGGCTGATCCAGCATCCACCAGTCCAGGCCACGGCCCTCCGACCACTCGGACATCTGACCGAACTCCTGGCCCATGAACAGCAGCTGCTTGCCCGGGTGGCCCCACATGTAGGCGAGGAAGGCCCGCATGTTGGCGAGCTGCTGCCAGTGGTCGCCCGGCATCCGGGTGAACAGCGACCCCTTGCCGTGCACGACCTCGTCGTGGCTGATGGGGAGCACGAAGTTCTCGCTGAACGCGTAGACGAACGAGAACGAGAGCTCGCCCTCATGGTGCGACCGGTACAGCGGGTCGCGGCCGATGTACACGAGCGAGTCGTTCATCCAGCCCATGTTCCACTTGAACCCGAAGCCGAGACCGCCCTGGCTGGTCGGAGCCGTCACACCGGGAAAGCTCGTCGACTCCTCCGCGATCATCGCGATGCCCGGGTAGCGCTTGTAGGCGGTCGCGTTGACCTCCTGCAGGAAGCGGATCGCCTCGAGGTTCTCGCGGCCGCCGTGGATGTTCGGCTCCCACTGGCCCTCCTCGCGCGAGTAGTCCAGGTAGAGCATCGAGGCGACGGCGTCGACCCGGAGTCCGTCCACGTGGAACTCTTCGAACCAGTAGAGCGCGTTCGCGACGAGGAAGTTCCGGACCTCGTTGCGACCGTAGTCGAAGATGTACGTCCCCCAATCCCGATGCTCGCCACGACGCGGATCCGGGTGCTCGTAGAGAGGAGCACCGTCGAAGCGCGCGAGCGCGAAGGCATCCTTCGGGAAGTGACCCGGTACCCAGTCCATGATCACGCCGATGCCCGCCTGGTGGAGGCGGTCGATGAGGTAACGCAGCTCGTCGGGGGTCCCGAACCTGCTCGTCGGCGCGTAATAGCCGGTGACCTGGTAGCCCCACGACCCGCCGAAGGGGTGCTCGGCGAGGGGCAGGAACTCGATGTGGGTGAAGCCCTGTCCGCCGATGTAGTCGACGAGTTCGTCGGCGGCCTCACGATAGCCGAGTCCCGGACGCCACGAGCCGAGGTGGAGTTCGTAGGTCGACATGGGCCGGTCGTGCACCGACCCGCTCGCGCGGTCGGCGAGCCATTCGTCGTCGGACCAGGTGTACTCGCTCTCGGTGACGACGGATGCCGTCGCGGGAGGTACTTCTGCGCGCCGCGCCATCGGGTCGGCCTTCATGACCCAGTGCCCGTCGGCCGTGAGGATCTCGAACTTGTATGCGGATCCCACGCCGATGCCGGGGACGAACAGCTCCCAGACGCCGGTGGAGCCCAGGGAACGCATGGCGTGCTGCGTACCGTCCCACCCGTTGAGGTCCCCGGCGACGCGGACGGCACGGGCGTTGGGCGCCCAGACCGCGAAGGAGACTCCCGAGAGCGCGTCGTAGTGGCGCAGGTGCGCTCCGAGCACCTTCCACAGCTGTTCGTGGCGACCTTCGCGGATCAGGTGGAGGTCCACCTCGCCGATCGTCGGCAGATGACGGTAGGGATCGTCCACGCGGTAGTCCGGTGCGCCCTCGTACGTGGCGACGATGTCGTATGCGGTGGGCTGGATCGTCGCCCCACCTTCCCAGATCCCCGCGCGGATGTGATGCAGCTCCACGCGGGCGCCGTCGGACAGGACGGCGGTCACCGTCTGAGCGAAGGGGCGGCGAGCGCGGATGACCCACTCGTCGCCCTCGTGGTGCGGGCCGAGCACGTCATGCGGGGCGTGGTAGGCGCCGGCACCGACGGCGTCCAGGATCGAGTCGTCGGGACGGGTCATGAGCGTGCCTTCACGTGGAGGATGTGGACGGGTTCGGCGAACGCGTCGAGGCGGACGTAATTGTGTTCGTTCCAGGTCCATCGGGCGCCCGTCACGAGGTCTTCGACGTCGTAATCGTGTCCGCGGGGAAGGCCCCACAGCTCCGAGTCGACGTGCACCGTCGTCTCGCGGGTCGAGTGCGGGTCGACGTTCGCGACGACGATGATCGTGTCGGCTTCGCCACCCGCGGAGAGGGAGGCCGGCAGGTGCTTGACGTAGGCGACGATGGCGTCGTCGTCGGTCCCCTGCAGGTGCAGGCCGCGCAGCTGCCGCAGGGCGGGGTGCGCGCGGCGGATCTCGTTGAGTCTCCGCAGGTACGGCGCGAGCGAATCGCCGGAGGCCTCGGCCGCGTCCCAAGCCCGGAACTTGTACTCGTACTTCTCGTTGTCGATGTTCTCCTCCGAGCCGGGACGTGCCACGTTCTCGTAGAGCTCGTAGCCGGCATAGACGCCGTAGCTCGCGCCGGCGGTCGCAGCGAGCGCCGCGCGGATGCGGTACGCCGGCCGGCCTCCGAACTGGAGGTATTCGGTGAGGATGTCCGGCGTGTTCACGAACAGGTTGGGTCGCATGAAGTCGGCCGTCTCATCGGAGATCGATGCGAAGAACTCCTCGATCTCGGCCTTCGTGTTGCGCCAGGTGAAGTACGAGTAGCTCTGCTGGAATCCGCTCTGAGCGAGGGCGCGCATCGGCATCGGGCGCGTGAACGCCTCGGCGAGGAAGACGACGTCGGGGTGCTCGGCGTTCACCGTGCGGATCAGCCACTCCCAGAACTGCAGCGGCTTGGTGTGCGGGTTGTCGACGCGGAAGATCCTCACCCCCTGCCGGATCCAATGCTCGACGATGCGAAGGACCTCGCCGCGGATACCCTCCGGATCGTTGTCGAAGTTCACCGGGTAGATGTCCTGGTACTTCTTGGGCGGGTTCTCCGCGAAGGCGATCGACCCGTCGGGGAGGGTGGTGAACCACTCCGGGTGTTCGGTGACCCAGGGGTGATCCGGAGCCGCCTGCAGAGCGAGATCCAGCGCGATCTCGAGTCCCTGCGCAGCCGCGGAATCGACGAACGCACGGAAGTCCTCGAGCGTGCCCAGGTCCGGGTGCACGGTGTCGTGGCCGCCGGCGGAGGAGCCGATGGCCCACGGGGAGCCGGGGTCGCCGGGCCCGGCGTCGAGCGTGTTGTTGGGGCCCTTGCGGTTGACCTCGCCGATCGGGTGGATCGGCGGAAGGTAGACGACGTCGAATCCCATCGCGGCGACGGCGGGCAGTCGTTTCGCGGCCGTCCGGAAGGTTCCACTGCGCACGGTGCCGTCCGGCATCCGCTCCGCTCCCTCTGATCGCGGGAAGAATTCGTACCAGGCGCCGACCCCGGCGCGCTCGCGCTCGACGAGGAGCGTGTTCTCCTCGTGCACCGTGTGGAGCGAGACCGCGGGGCGATCCGCGAAGGCGCGTGCGAGACCTTCATCGGCAACGACGGTGAGCGCGGTTGCGTCGTCGACACCTTCGTCCCGCAGAGCACGAGCGGCTGCAGTCAGCGCAGCCCGTTCGTCAACGGGACGTGTCTTCTCCGCGGCGGCGCGGTCGAACAGGCGGGCACCCATCTCGCGCATGAGGATAGGGTCGACACCCGCGGCGATCTTCACCTCCGCCGCGTGACGCCACGTGGCGTAGTCGTCGCCGAAGGTCTCGAATCGGAACTTCCAGAGGCCCTGCTCCAGCAGAGCCACGGTGACCTGCCACGTGTCGAAGCCGTCGTCGAGCGGCTCGAGGCGGTGGAGGGTCGATGAACCCGACGGCGACGTGAGCCGAAGGTGCACGCCGATCCGGTCGTGACCTTCTCGGAAGGCCGCGACGGTGAACGGAACGGCTTCTCCGACGAACGCGGACGGCGCGAAGCGGCCCCCAGGGACGCTCGGCCGATGAGAGGCGATCGGTATACGGCCGTTGCGGATGCCGGCATCCTTCCGGGTCGCCTTCGCGGGGCGAAGCGGGATCTCTGCGGAGCTGCGGACGGAAGCGGGGGAGATCTGTGAGGCCACGCTCCGAACCTACCGCCGCGGAAGAGACCCGGAAACGGCCTGGATCACTCGGCGCGGAACAGGTACATTGACGTGCCCTCGGCCTCGAAGGTCTCTCCGGGTTCACGCACGGGCGCGTCCGCGCACGGCCGCTCGTCGACGCTCGACCAGAGTGGGACGAAGTGCGACACGCCGTCGAGCACGGGAAGCGTCACCTTTATCCCCGCCTCGCGCCCGTGGACGACGAGGAGCGTCCGATTCGGCGCCTCATGCTCGGGCGTCGATCGCGCGACGTACTGGAGCGTGCGGTGGGACGGATCCGTCCACTGCTCGACCGACATCGTGTGCCCGGTCTCGTCGTACCAGTCGATGACGGACGCGCCGGGCACCGCCATCTCGGCGTGCGCGAAACGGATCGGCCGGAGGGCGGGGTTCTCCCGGCGCAGACGGGTGAGGAGCGCGACGTGAGCCCGCAGATCCTCCTGCCACGGCTCGAGCGACCAGTCGTACCACGTGAGCGGGGAGTCGTGACAGTACGCGTTGTTGTTGCCGAGCTGCGACCGGGCGATCTCGTCGCCGGCCGTGATCATGGGAACCCCGGCGGACAGGAGCAGCGTGCCCACGAGGTTCCGCATGGCGCGTCTGCGTGTCGCGAGAACGCATTCGTCGTCGGTCGGGCCCTCGAAACCGTGATTGAAGGACCGATTCGTGTCTGCGCCGTCGCGGCCGTGCTCCCCGTTCGCGCCGTTGCGCTTGACGTCGTACGAGACCAGATCGTGGAGCGTGAATCCATCGTGCGCGGTGACGAAGTTGACGCCGGCGAGCGGGCCGCGATCCGCGCTGAACGTGTTGGCGGAGCCCGCCAGCCGGGTGGCGAAGCCGCCGATGCCGACGGGGGTGACCTCCGCCCGCCGGGCGTAGTCGATGTCGCTCAGCCAGAAGTTCCGGACGCGATCACGATAGCGATCGTTCCACTCGCTCCAGCCTTCGCCGAACGCTCCCGTCTGCCAGCCGCCGAGACCGACGTCCCACGGCTCGGCGATGAGCTTCGTACCGTCGAGGGCGGGATCGCCGGCGATCGCGCGCAGCAGCGGGTGGGCGGGGGTGAAGGTGTGCGAGGCATCCCGGCCGAGCGTCGGCGCGAGGTCGAAACGGAACCCGTCGATCTGCACCTCGTTCGCCCAGTAGCGGAGGGAATCGAGGACCAGTCGTGCCGCGGCGTCCGTCGACGTGTTCATCGAGTTCCCGCATCCGGTGACATCGACGTAGGTGCCGTCATCGGTCTGCCGGTAGTAAGAGCTGTTGTCGAGGCCGCGGAAGCTCGAACGCGGCTCGCCGAGTCCCTGCTCCGCCGTGTGGTTGTAGACCACGTCGAGGATCACCTCGATGCCCGCCTCGTGGAGCAGCTTCACCATGCCCTTGACCTCGCGCAGGACGGCGCCGGCGCCCTCCGCCTGCGCGGCGGCGGTCGCGTACGGGGAATGCGGCGCGAAGAAGCCCACGGAGTTGTACCCCCAGTAGTTCGTGAGGCCGAGCTGCAGCAGCCGCGGCTCGCTCGCGAACGCGTGGATCGGGAGAAGCTCGATGGCCGTGACCCCGAGGCTCCGATAGTGCTCGATCATGACGGGATGAGCCAGCCCGGCGTAGGTGCCGTGGAGGGCCGCGGGGACATCCGGATGACGTTTCGTGAGGCCTTTGACGTGCGCTTCGTAGATCACGGTCCGGTCCGTGGGGGTGCGAGGCTTCGCCACGCCACCCCAGTCGAAGCCCTCGTCCACGACAACCGAGCGCCACGAGTGGATGCCGGGGCTCGCGAGACCGCGCGCGTAGGGGTCGATGAGCAGCGTCGCCGGGTTGAACGTCATGCCGGGCCCGTGCGGACCGTCGACGCGCACGCTGTACGACGCACCCGCACGGAGCTCGGGTGTCGTCACTTCCCATACGCCGCCGCCCACCGGCGCCAGCGGGAGGGCGTCGACGATCCAGTCCGGATCGTCGTCGTCGAAGACGACCACCTCGACGGCTGTCGCGTTCCGCGACCAGACCCGCAGCGTGCCGACGCCGTCGTGCACACGCACGCCGAGGTCGTCGAAGGCATCCGAGAGCAACCCTGCGATGGGGGACCCGGATGCCGTCGTCGTCGGGTCGGCCGAGGCGGAGATCATGCGTTCTACAGTAGTGAGCAGGCGAATGCCGACTGCGGCGGGCGGAGGATGAAGATGGTCTATCTCGACCACGCGGCCTCCACTCCGCTCCGGCCGGAGGCGCGCGACGCCTGGCTCGCGGTCACGGAGCTGACGGGCAACGCGTCGTCGGTACACGGTGCCGGCCAGGCGCTGCGTCGCGTTCTGGAGGATGCACGAGAACGTGTGGCCGTCGTCCTCGACTGCGACGCCATCGAAGTCGTCTTCACATCGGGCGGGACGGAGTCCGTCAACCTGGGTGTCAAGGGCCTGTGGTGGGCGCGCCATCCGGACCGTTCGGCGATCGTCCTCCCCGACGGCGAGCATCACGCCACCCTCGACACGGTGGAGTGGCTCGCGAACGTGCAGGGGGCGAACGTGCGTCCGGTGCGCCTGTCGCCGGATGGCGCGATCGATGTCGACGCTTTCCGCGACGCACTCACCGGTGCCGCGTTGGCGACCGCGCTCGTCGCCAACAACGAGGTCGGCTCGGTCTCGGACGTGGCCGCGCTGGCCGCCGCGTCTGCGGACGCCGGGGTGCCCCTTCACCTGGACGCAGTCGGTTCCGTGGCACATGTCCCGCTCGCCTTCTCCGTCCTCCGCGGAAGACGGAAAGACCCCGACGGGCTCGTTGCGCTGAGCGTCGCCGGTCACAAGGTCGGGGCACCGGTCGGAACGGGCGCGCTCGTCGTCTCTCGATACGCGCGGATGGGCGCCGTCCTCCACGGCGGGGGACAGCAGCGCGGGCTGCGCTCCGGGACGCCGGATGCCGCCGGCGCGGCCGCCCTCGCCGTCGCCCTCGAACTCACGGCGTCCGAGCGCGAGGCGGAATCCCGCCGGCTCCGCGCGCTGGCGGACCGGCTGAGCGCCGGCATCCGAGCCCTGGTCCCGCAGGCCACGCTCCTGGGGTCAGCGGATCGACGGCTACCGGGACACGTGCACGTCCTCTTCCCGGACGCGCTTGGGGAGACCCTGCTGTTCCTCCTCGATCACGCCGGTGTCGAGGTCTCGACCGGGTCCGCCTGCCAGGCGGGCATCGCCGAACCCAGCCATGTCGTGCTGGCGCTCGGCTACGGCGATCGCGAGGCGCGGTCGGTGCTCCGGATCACGCTCGGACGCTCGAGCACCGAGGCGGACGTCGAGGCTTTCCTCGCGGCGCTCCCGGAAGCGCACCGGCGAGCAGCGGCATCCAGCGCCCGCTCGGCATCGCACTCGTAGACTGGACGGATGCGCGTACTGGCAGCCATGAGCGGCGGAGTCGATTCGGCGGTCGCCGCGGCCCGGGCCGTCGACGCCGGACACGACGTCGTCGGCGTCCACCTCGCGCTGTCCCGCGCGGGCGGCACCCTCCGCACCGGGAGTCGGGGATGCTGCACGATCGAGGACGCCCTCGACGCGCGACGGGCGGCGGACCTGCTCGGCATCCCGTTCTACGTGTGGGACTTCTCGGAGCGCTTCCGGGACGACGTCATCGACGACTTCGTCAGCGAGTACCGCGCGGGACGCACACCGAACCCGTGCATGCGGTGCAACGAGAAGATCAAGTTCGCCGCCCTCCTCGAGCGCGCCCTCGAACTCGGTTTCGACGCCGTCTGCACGGGGCACTACGCGACGCTCATCGACGGTCCGGAGGGCCGCGAGCTTCACCGTGCCTCGGACGAGGCGAAGGACCAGTCCTACGTCCTCGGCGTCCTGACGGCGGACCAGCTCGCGCACACCTACTTCCCGCTCGGGACGACGCCCTCGAAGGCGGTCGTGCGGGCGGAGGCCGCCGAGCGCGGACTCACCGTCGCGCAGAAGCCCGACAGCCACGACATCTGCTTCATCCCCGACGGCGACACCCGGGGCTGGCTGGCGGAGAAGGTCGGCGCCGAGCTGGGCGATGTGATCGACCGGGACGGCGCCGTCGTCGGTCGTCACGAGGGTGCGCATGCTTTCACGGTCGGTCAGCGCCGCGGGCTGCAGCTGGGCGTCCCCGCCGCCGACGGCAAGCCGCGGTTCGTCCTCGAGGTGCGACCCGTCTCGAACACCGTCGTCGTCGGCCCCAAGGAGGCTCTCGCGACAGCGGAGATCTCGGGGGAGCGGCACAGCTGGGCCGGGCGCGCACCCGTCGACGGCGTTTTCGACTGCCACGTGCAGATCCGTGCGCACGCTGAGCCGGTTCCGGGGCGTGCGACGCTCGATGCCGGCACGGTGACGGTCGCTCCGGAGGTGCCCTTCGACGGCGTCGCACCGGGCCAGACAGCGGTCCTGTACGACGGCACCCGCGTCATCGGTCAGTTCACGATCGCTCGGACCGTGTCCGCCGTGCCGCAGAGCGCCTGAGCCTCCGCTCCGTCTCGACCGAGGCGAGCGCCGCACGAAGGTCGGTGTGCGTGAAACGGAATCCGGCACCGAGCAGCCTCTCGGGCACGACCCAGCGGCTCTTGAGGATGAGCTCCGGCTCCGTGCGCAGCGCCCACATGGCGAGCTCGAGCATCCACCGAAGCGAGGGGATCCCGACCGGCATCCCGACGACACTCCGGAGGGCGCGCATGAGCGAGCGGTTGTCGGTGGCCTCGGGCGCCGAGACGTTGACGGCACCGGTGATGTCGCCCCGATGGAGGACGAAACGGACGACCTCGAGGACATCATCGATGTGCACCCAACTGAACCGTTGACGGCCGCGTGTGCGGTACCAGGGCGGGCGGTCTCCCGTCGGGTCGTCGCCGATGCCGCGGTAGCGGCGGTGCGGCGGAACCCAGCCGTCGTGCTGGGGACCGCCCAGACCGGTGCGGGCGAGGGTGAGCAGCATGCGTGTCGCAGGGCCGTCGCCGACGACGATCGCGAGCCGCAGTGCGACGCGTCTGGTCGCGGGGAGGTCGCCGGCGAAGAACGCGCGCTCCCACGCCTTCGCGACGTCGACGGAGAATCCCGCGCCGAGCTCTCCGCCCGACTCTGTGTTCGGTCGGTCCATGGCATGTCGGTAGATCGTCGCCGTCGACGAGTTGATCCACAGTCGCGGGGGGTCGGATGCCGCGGCCACCGCCGCGTGCAGCGCTCGCGTCGTGTCGACCCGGGAGGACAGGATCGCGTCCCGGTTGGCATCGGTGTATCGGCAGTCGACCGATTTGCCCGCCAGGTTCACGAGCAGTTCGGCGCCGTCGATCACGGCCCGGATCGCCTCGTCATCGGCCCACGTCACGGCCGACGTGCGGCCGACAGGGACGACGTCGTACCCGTCGGCGTCGAGCGCCGCGACCAGAGCTTCACCGATGAAGCCGCCGGCTCCGGCGACCACGGCACGGGGACGATCGGTGCGCATGCCTCGACCGTACAGGCCCGGCGGGCGGCAGCGCGTCGACGTCCGGCTCGGGATGCTGCTCCTCGGCGAGGTCTTCCGGTATCCGGGTTCGTTCTCCTACCGCATCGTGCGCGGCGACGACAGCGGCTCGGGGGTGTCGGCGGCCCTCCCTACACTGTCGATGTGGCTGACGCAGAACTCCCCGCACTGACGCTCGACGAGGCTCGCGCCGCAGCGGAGACCCTCACCGAGAAGATCCTGGGCGCACGCGAGGCGTACTACGGCGGAGACGTGGGTCTCGTCGACGACGCCACGTATGACGGGTGGATGCACGAGCTCGAGGCCCTCGAACGCGCGCACCCCGAACTGCGGGGGCAGGATTCGCCGACGCAGACGGTCGGTGCCGCGGAATCTTCCATGTTCGCGCCCATCGAGCACGCCGAGCGGATGCTGAGCCTCGACAACGTGTTCTCGGCCGAGGAGCTCCGGGAGTGGTGCACGAAGGCCGAGGCCTCGGCGGGCCGCCCCGTGCGCTGGCTGACCGAGTTGAAGATCGACGGGCTCGCCATCTCATTGCGATACGAGAACGGCGTTCTGACGTCCGCTGCCACCCGCGGCGACGGACGGATCGGTGAAGACGTCACGGTGAATGCTGTTCGTGTGGCCGGGATCCCGGAACGGCTCTCGGGCGAGGGTCACCCCGCGATCGTCGAGGTGCGCGGCGAGGTCTTCATCCCGGTCGCCGCGTTCGAGGAACTGAACGCGCTGCAGGCGCGCCTGCGGGAACGCGTCATCGCCGATGCGGCTGGCCGCCCCCGATACGACGAGGAGAAGGCTCAGAAGAGCGCCGCCCGTCGATTCCCCGCCTTCGCCAATCCCCGTAATGCCGCGAGCGGCGGCTTGCGACAGCAGCTGGAGAAGAAGTCCGGCCTCGAACTCGAGGCCGGCGAGGCGAGACTCGCTTCGCTGCGCATGTACGTCCACGGGATTGGTGCCTGGCAGGACCCTCCCGTCGCCGCGCAGAGCGAGGTCTACCACCTGCTGGCGGACTGGGGCCTGCCCGTCAGCCCGTATCCCCGCACCTTCGACGACGTCGACGGCGTCCTGGGCTTCGTCGCCGAATACGGCGAGAAGCGTCACTCGGTCGCGCACGAGCTCGACGGCATCGTGGTCAAGGTCGACGAGCTCTCGCTCCACGACGAGCTCGGCACGACCAGTCGCGCTCCGCGGTGGGCGATCGCGTACAAGTACCCGCCCGAAGAGGTGCAGACGCGGCTCGTCGACATCATCGTGTCGGTCGGGCGCACGGGGCGTGCGACGCCGTACGCCCAGATGGAGCCCGCCCTCGTGGCCGGCAGCGTCGTGCGGCAGGCCACCCTCCACAACCAGGACGTCGTCAAGGCGAAAGGCGTCCTGATCGGCGACATGGTGGTGCTTCGCAAGGCCGGCGATGTCATTCCCGAGGTGCTCGGGCCCGTGGCAGAGCTGCGGGACGGCACCGAGCGGGCCTTCGTCATGCCGGCCGAGTGCCCGGAGTGCGGATCGACGCTCGCCCCCGCGAAGGAGGGCGACATCGACCTGCGCTGCCCCAACACCCGGGGGTGCCCGGCCCAGGTGCGCGGCCGCGTCGAGCACATCGGCTCCCGGGGAGCTCTGGACATCGAGGCGCTCGGCGAGGTGACCGCGGCGGCACTGACCCAGCCGCTGTCCCCTCAGGACCCCGCACTCGAGACCGAGGCGGGACTGTTCGACCTCACCGTCGAGCGGCTGGTCCCCATCGAGGTCATCGTCCGGGACGCCGAGACCGGCGAGGCGCGCCTCGACGAGAAGACCGGCGAGATCATCCGGCGTGCCCCGTTCCGTCGGAACCTCAGTCCGGCGGAGAAGAAGGCCGGTCTCACCGGACCGCAGCCGTCCGCGCAGGCGCTCACTCTCATCGACGAGCTCGAGAAGGCCAAGACGAAGGACCTCTGGCGGTTCCTCGTCGCCCTCAACATCCGGCACGTCGGGCCGGTCGCCGCCCGGGCGCTGGCACAGTACTTCGGTTCGCTCGAGGCGATCCGCGCGGCGTCCAGGGACGAGCTCGCCGCTGTCGACGGCGTGGGCGGGATCATCGCGGACGCCCTGCAGGACTGGTTCGCTGTGGACTGGCACGTCGAGATCGTCGACCGCTGGGTCGCGGCGGGCGCCCGGCTCTCGATCCCGGGCCACCCCGGGCCCGGCGCAGCGGCCGCGGCCGGCGGCGTCCTCGACGGCATCACCGTCGTCGCGACCGGCTCTCTCGAGGGCTACACCCGCGAGGGTGCGCAGGAGGCGATCATGCAGGCCGGCGGCAAGGCGGCATCCAGCGTCTCGAAGAAGACCGACTTCGTCGCAGCCGGACCGGGAGCGGGATCGAAGCTCGCGAAGGCCGAAGCCCTCGGCCTGCGGATCATCGACGCCGCCCAGTTCCATCTGCTGGTGACGGAGGGGCCCGGCGCCCTCGGTGAGGCATTCGCCCCGGAGTGAGGGTCAGTCCTTCTTCGCGAGCAGCGCGTCGCGCACCTGACGGCGGAGGACCTTGCCGATGAGCGACCGGGGCAGGTCGTCGACGGCCTCGATGCGTCGCGGCACCTTGTACGGCGTCAATCGCGTGCGAGCGAACCCGCGGATGTCGTCGACGTCCAGGTCGGTCACGCCCGGCGCCGGAATGACCACCGCCACGACCTGCTCGCCGCTGTGCGGATCGGGAAGGCCTACGACCGCGGCGTCCGCCACCTGCGGGTGCTGACGCAGCGTCGCCTCGACCTCGGACGGAGACACATTGAAGCCGCCGGTGACGATCAGCTCCTTGAGGCGGTCGACGACGCGGAAGAAGCCGTCCTCGTCCCGCTCGACGATGTCACCCGTGTGGAACCAGCCCTCGATGAGGACCTTCTCGGTCTCCTCGGGCTTGCCGTAGTACCCCGAGAACACCTGCGGCCCGCGGACCACCAGCTCGCCGGGCTCGCCGACGCCGAGGATGCGTGACGAGTTCTCCGGATCGACGACCTGGGCGTCGGTCCCCGGGACCGGGATGCCGATGGTCCCCGCCTTGCGAGTGTCGGCCGGCGGATTCACCATGAGCACGGGAGAGCATTCGCTGAGGCCGTAGCCCTCGATGAGGTACCCGCCCGTGGCGTGCTCGAACGGCTCGACCAGGTCGGGGGAGAGCGCCATGGCTCCCGACACGCCGATGCCGATGCCTCGGATCGACGCGCCCTTCTCGCGGGCACGGGCGAGCAACCGCTCCGCGATCGGCGGGACGAGCGGGAGCACGGTCGGCGGGTGCTTCTTGATGACGTCGATGACCATGTCCGCGTCGAACTTCGGGAACAGCACGAGCCGCGCGCCCATCGACATCGCGAAGGTCAGGCACAGCGTGAGTCCGTACGCGTGGAACATCGGCAGCACGGCGTAGAACACGCATCCGTCGCCTCGCACGACCGCGGGGATGAAGGCCTGGCTCTGGCGCGCGTTCGCGAGCAGGTTGCGGTGCGTCAGCATCGCCCCCTTCGGTGTGCCGGTCGTGCCCGACGTGTACTGCAGGACGGCGAGGTCGTCCGTGTCCGGACGGGGGTGGGATGCCGTGAGCGGCTCGCTGCGGACGAGGTCGTCCCACGCGATCGCTCCGCGGACGGGGGCCGTGAGTGCGTCCCGAGACTCGCGTGCCTTCTTCACGGGGAGCCGCAGGGCGAGTCGGGTGTGCAGCGGCATCGCCGTCGTGATGTCTACCGAGACGAGGGCGTCGACGTGCAGGTCCGCGGGGAAGGCCTGGACGGTCGCGACGACTTTGCTCCAGACGATCGCATGTCGTGCGCCGTGGTCCTGGAACTGGGTCCGCAGTTCGCGGGGCGTGTAGAGCGGGTTGTGCTCGACGACGACGGCTCCCAGGCGCAGCACCGCGTAGAACGCGACGATGTGCTGCGGGCAGTTGGGGAGGACGATGGCGACGCGGTCGCCCTTCTTGACCCCGAGGCGTCGCAAGCCTGCGGCGGCTCGCTCCACGGCGTCCGCCAGGGCGGCGTACGTCGTTTCCCTGCCGAAGAACTGCAATGCCGGTGCGTGCGGGTAGTCCCGGGCGGAGTCGTCGAGGATGTCCATGAGCGACCCGGTGACGGGCGGAAGATCGAGGGGGACGCCTGTGTCGTAGGACGAGAGCCAAGGGCGATCGGCGGAGATCGAATCGGTCACCTCCTCAGCCTAGGGCGAGCGCTCGGACGACGAGTGGCCGCAACTAGACTGGAGGAGTGTCTGAAATCACCCCCGATCTCGTGCGCCATCTCGGCGTGCTCGCCCGGATCCAGCTGAGCGACGAGGAGGTGGAACGCCTGACCGGCCAGCTCGACGCGATCGTCGACAACATCGCCAAGGTGTCGGAAGTCGCCACCCCCGAGGTCGCCGCGACGAGCCACCCGATCCCGTTGAGCAATGTGTTCCGCCCCGATGTCCCCGGCGACATGCTGACCGTCGACGAAGTGCTGCAGAACGCCCCTGATGCCGCCGACGGCCGCTTCCGTGTGACCGCGATCCTGGGGGAGGAGCAGTGAGCGACATCCTGAAGCTGACCGCTGCCGATCTGTCGGCGAAGCTGCGCTCCGGCGAGCTCTCGAGCGTGGAGGCGACGCAGGCGCACCTCGACCGGATCGCCGCCGTCGACGGAGACGTCCACGCCTTCCTGCACGTCTCCGACCACGCTGTCGAGGTGGCAGCCGACATCGACCGGCGCCGCGCCGCGGGCGAAGAGCTCGGCGAGCTCGCGGGCGTTCCGCTCGCGATCAAGGACGTGCTCGTCACGACCGACATGCCCTCGACGAGCGGATCGAAGATCCTCGAGGGCTACATGTCGCCCTACGACGCGACCGTCGTCGCACGCTCGCGAGCCGCCGGCCTCGTGCCGCTCGGCAAGACCAACATGGACGAGTTCGCGATGGGCTCCTCCACGGAGCACTCCGCGTACGGCCCGACCCACAACCCGTGGGATCTCGATCGGATCCCCGGCGGCTCGGGCGGAGGCTCCGCCGCGGCCGTCGCCGCCTTCGAAGTGCCGCTGGCCCTCGGGTCCGACACCGGCGGCTCGATCCGGCAGCCCGCGCACGTGACCGGCACCGTCGGCATGAAGCCCACCTACGGCGGTGTCAGCCGCTACGGCGCGATCGCGCTCGCATCGAGCCTGGATCAGGTGGGACCCGTGTCGCGGACCGTCCTCGACTCGGCGCTCCTGCACGACGTCATCGGCGGTCACGACCCCCACGACGCCACGTCCCTCACCGACGCCTGGCCGTCTTTCGCCGCCGCGGCGCGTGAGGGTGCGACCGGCGAGGTCCTGAAGGGGTTGAAGGTCGGCGTCATCCGCGAGCTCGACGACACCGGCTTCCAGACCGGCGTCTCCGACTCGTTCCGCGCCTCGCTCGCCGCGATGGAAGCGGCCGGTGCCGAGATCGTCGACGTCAGCGCCCCGCACTTCGAATACGGCGTCGCCGCTTACTATCTGATCCTCCCCGCGGAGGCCTCGAGCAACCTCGCCAAGTTCGACTCCGTGCGCTTCGGCATGCGGGTGAACGTCCCCGGCGGCACCGTCGAAGACGTCATGGCCGCCACCCGCGACGCGGGCTTCGGCGACGAGGTCAAGCGGCGCGTCATCCTCGGCACCTACGCCCTGTCAGCCGGCTACTACGACGCCTACTACGGCAGCGCGCAGAAGGTCCGCACCCTCATCCAGCGCGACTTCGACGAGGCGTTCGCGCAGGTCGACGTCATCGCGACGCCGTCGGCGCCGACGACCGCTTTCCGCCTCGGTGAGAAGCTCGACGACCCGATCCAGATGTACCTCAACGACGTGACGACCATTCCGGTGAACCTCGCCGGCGTTCCGGGTATCTCGATCCCCTCGGGCCTCGCGGCGGAGGACGGGCTGCCCGTCGGCATCCAGTTCGTCGCCCCGGCCCGCGAGGACGCACGTCTGTACCGCGTCGGCGCGGCCCTCGAGGCCCTGCTCGTCGACAGCTGGGGCGGTCCTCTCCTGGACCGCGCCCCGATCCTCGGAGGAGCCCGCTGATGGCCAAGGACGCGCTGATGGACTTCGACGCCGCGCTGGAGATGTACGAGCCCGTGCTCGGCTTCGAGGTGCACGTCGAGCTCAACACCGAGACCAAGATGTTCTCGGCCGCCGGCAACCCGGCGCACGAGTCGAACCACGACGCCGCCCCCAACACCCTGGTCGCACCGGTGGACATGGGCCTGCCCGGATCCCTCCCGGTGGTCAACGAGACCGCCGTGCGGTACTCGATCAGCCTGGGCCTCGCCCTCGGCTGCTCGATCGCGCCGTCGAGCCGGTTCGCGAGGAAGAACTACTTCTACCCGGACCTCGGCAAGAACTATCAGATCTCGCAGTACGACGAACCCATCGCGTTCGAGGGCAGCGTCGAGATCGAGCTCGAGGGCGGCGATGTGGTCGTCGTCCCGATCGAGCGCGCGCACATGGAGGAGGATGCCGGAAAGCTCACCCACATGGGCGGCTCGACCGGTCGCATCCAGGGCGCGGAGTACTCGCTCGTCGACTACAACCGCGCCGGCGTGCCGCTCGTCGAGATCGTCACGAAGCCCATCTTCGGCACCGAGCACCGGGCTCCTGAGGTCGCCAAAGCCTACGTCGCAGCGATCCGCGACATCGTGCGCTCGCTCGGGATCTCCGAAGCGCGGATGGAGCGAGGCAACCTCCGCTGCGACGCGAACGTCTCCCTGCGTCCCCGGGGGCAGGAGAAGCTCGGCACCCGCACCGAGACGAAGAACGTCAACTCTATGCGGTCGGTCGAGCGGGCCGTCCGCTACGAGATCCAGCGGCAGGCGGCGATCCTCGCTGCGGGCGGGACGATCACGCAGGAGACGCGGCACTGGCACGAGGACACCGGCCGCACCTCGCCGGGCCGTCCGAAGTCGGATGCCGACGACTACCGCTACTTCCCCGAGCCGGACCTGCTTCCCGTCGAGCCGTCCGAGCAGCTGATCGAGGAGATCCGCGCCGCTCTGCCCGAGGCGCCGTCGGTCTACCGCCGGCGGCTCAAGACGGAGTGGGGTTTCACCGACCTCGAGTTCCAGGACGTCGCGAACGGCGGCCTGCTCGCCGAGGTCGAGGCGACGATCGCCGCCGGTGCGTCTCCCGCATCCGCTCGCAAGTGGTGGACCGGCGAGATCACCCGCGTCGCCAACGCGCAGGGAGCCGAACCCGCCGCGCTCGTGTCACCGGAGTCGGTGGCCGAGCTGCAGAAGCTGGTGGATGCGGGCACGCTCACCGACAAGCTCGCGCGACAGGTGCTCGAGGGTGTCATCGCGGGGGAGGGCACTCCGCAGGAGGTCGTAGACGCACGTGGTCTCGCCGTCGTCTCGGATGACGGTGCACTGATCGCCGCGATCGACGAGGCCCTCGCCGCACAGCCCGATGTCCTGGCCAAGATCCAGGACGGCAAGGTTCAGGCCGCCGGCGCCGTCATCGGCGCCGTGATGAAGGCCATGAAGGGCCAAGCGGACGCCGCTCGCGTCCGTGAGCTGATCCTGGAGCGCGCGGGACAGGCCTGACGCCGTCGCCACGATGCCGCCGCGCCGATGCCCGATCCGGGCTCGGTGTCGGCGGCATCGTCGACAATGGAGGTATGGGACGCGGCGACGGGACGGGACGGATCGTCTCACCCGACGGCGCGGACGACACGGGCACGCGCATCCTCCACGTCGACATGGACGCCTTCTATGCGTCGGTCGAGGTCCTGTACGACCCGTCGCTGGCGGGCAAGCCGCTGATCGTGGGAGGGATGGAGGGGCGCGGCGTCGTCTCCAGTGCGTCGTACGAGGCGCGAAGGTTCGGTGTGAGGTCGGCGATGTCCGTCGGGCGCGCTCTCCAGCTGTGCCCGCAGGCGACCGTCGTCGTGCCTCGCTTCGAGCGGTACTCGGAGCTGTCGAAGAAGGTCATGGCGATCTTCCGCGACGTCACGCCGCTCGTGGAGCCGCTCTCGATCGACGAGGCCTTTCTCGATGTGAGCGGTGCCCGCCGGCTGTGGGGGAGTCCCGGAGAGATCGCCCGCATGGTCCGTCGGCGCGTCTTGGAGGAGACCGGCCTGACGTGCAGCATCGGGGTCGCTGCCACCAAGCACGTCGCGAAGATCGCGTCCACGGTGTCGAAGCCGGACGGCTTGCTGATCGTCGCCGAGCCTGACACGCAGGCGTTCCTGGCCGCGCGGCCCGTCGGGGCGCTGTGGGGCGTCGGCCCCAAAGCTGCCGAGGCACTCGAGAGCCGAGGCATCCGGATGGTGTCGGACATCCTGAACACCCCGCGGAGCGTCCTCGACCGCGCCCTCGGTCCCGCGATGGGCGCGCGCGTATCGCAGCTCGCCCGCGGCTACGACCCGCGTTCGGTGCAGACGGAACACACCGAGAAGAGCGTCGGCCACGAGGAGACCTTCCTCGAGGACGTCACCGACACGGCCACGCTCCGGAGCGAATTCCGCCGCCTCGCCGACCGGGTCGCGTCGCGGCTGCGTGCGGGCGGCTGGGAGGCGAGGACGATCGCCGTCAAAGTGCGCTTCGCGGACTTCACGACGCTCTCGCGGTCCGTGAGCGTGCCCGAACCGACCAACGTCGGACAGCGGATCGGCGACGTCGCACTCGAACTCTTCGGAAAGATCGACCTCGTTCAGCCGGTCCGCCTCATCGGCGTTCGCGGTGAGAAGCTCACCGGCGACGGGATGGGCGGACTCGCCCTGTGGGATGACGACGCGGAGTGGCGTCGAGTGGATGCCGCTCTCGACGACGCACGCTCCCGGTTCGGACGCGGGGCTGTGACGCGAGCGAGCACGCTGGGTCCTCGTCGCGACGTGAACGCTCTGCCGACGAACCCGCGCCCAACGAGAGACTGAGCGAAGAAGGCGCAACCCCCTGTTTTACGCAGGCGGTCCGGCTACCGTGAACACATGGCAAACCTCCCTCTCGAACTCGGCAAGCAGTTCGCCTCGCTCGGCGTGACCACGGTCTATGGCGAGCAGCAGGACGTCGACGGCATCCGCATCATTCCCGTCGCCCTGACGTGGTCGGGCTTCGGCGCCGGTGAGGACCCCTCCGGTGGCGCCGGTGGCGGCGGTGGTGGCGGCGCGTCCGTGCCGATCGGGGCGTATATCCGAAAGGGCGACGACCTGCGGTTCGAGCCGAACCTCGTCTCGCTGGTCGCGGTCGGCATCCCCTTCATGTGGGTCGCGGGGCGTGCGCTCAGCCGCGTCATCCGTGCACTCAAGCGCTGACTCGCTCCGAGCCGCACTCACCGCAGCCGCGGCGGAGGTGGTTCGAGCCGTCGGTGACATGGAGCGAGGTCCCGCTATGGTCCTCGTCGACGGCCGTTCGGGTGCCGGCAAGTCGACGTTCGCCGACATCCTCGCCGCAGAGCTGACCGACGCGTTGATCGTGCGGCTGGATGACGTCTATCCCGGGTGGGACGGACTTCGCGCGGGCGCTGACACCGCGCGCGAGCGCATCCTCGAGCCGCTTCGCCGGGGAGACCCGGGGTCGTGGCGCGTGTGGGATTGGCGCACCGGGCAGCTCTCGGAGCGTGTGCGGAGCGTGGCTCCGGCACCGGTCGTGATCGTCGAGGGTGCCGGAATCCTGACGCCGGAGTCGGCGGGGCTCGCCGACGTCACCGTCTGGCTCGACGCTCCCCGCGACGTGCGCCGAACCCGTGCTCTGGCGCGCGACGGCGACACCTACCGCCCGCATTGGAGCCGGTGGGAGCAGCAGGAGGAGGACCACCTGCGAGAGCACGACCCTCGCGGACTCGCCCGCTTCGTCTTCCGACTGCCCTGACGCGCAAGGGTCAGGAATCGAGCGCCTGAACCAGCATCTCCAGGCGGTACCCGATCCACTCGTACACGCCGAAGCGCGCGTCGCCGTCGCTCCGCTGGTCCTCATCGGTGATGCCCAGACGATCCGCGAGAACGAGACGGAGGGCGGCGAGGGTGCGCAGCCAGGGGCCGGCGGCATCCGCGGTCAGATCGACGACGAGCGCGTCCTCCGCGGCCGCCCGATCGAGCTGGTGCATGTCGATGTCATGACCGTCGCACCGCAGAGAGGCTCGAACGATGGCGGCGTCAGCGGCGCGGCGCGAGAGCAGATCGTCCTGCGTGAGACGGCGGAACTCCGCGGCGGCCTCGGCGTCGTCGGCGTACGCCTCGGGGACCAGTCGGCGCACGGCGGGGTCGGATCGGTCGGGCGATGTCACGAGTTCCTCGAACTGGCCGACCAGGTCGGACAGGTGCGCCGCCTCGAGAAGCGTCAGCTCCATCACAATCCCGCCGCTGGTCACGACCCTGCCTCCCGGACAGTCGCCCACAGCCCGAAATCGTGCATCGCTTGGGCGTGCAGCTCCATGAGCTCGCGCGATCCCTCGGCCACGACGGCGTGTCCGTCGTGGTGGACGGCGAGCATGAGACGGTGCGCCTTCTCGCGGGAGAACCCGAAGTATCTCCGGAAGATGTGCTCGACGTAGCTCATCAGGTTGACCGGATCGTTCCAGACGACGGTCTGCCAGGGACCGGACGTCGACGCCTGCAGGTCCATCCGCTCGTCGATCTCGGGCGAGACGATGCTCATCAGGCCCAGCCCAGCTCGTGCAGACGGGCGTCGTCTATCCCGTAGAAATGCGCGATCTCGTGCACGAGGGTCGTGTGCACCTCGTCGCGCAGGTGCTCGACGTCGTCGCACGCGTCCAGATGCGGTTCCCGGTAGACGATGATGCGGTCGGGCAGATCCCCCATGCCATAGCGGTCGCGCTCGGTCAGGGCGAGGCCGTCGTAGAGGCCGAGCAGATCGAGCGAGCCGTCCTCGGGGCGGTCCTCGACCACGAAGACGACGTTGTCGAGCCCGGACACCATGTCATCGGGGAGGGCGTCGAGTTCGGACGCCACCAGATCCTCGAATGCCTCGGCATCCATATCGATCATGACCACGCCTCACGCGGAGAAGATATGGGGTGAGTAACGGGACTTGAACCCGCGACCCCCTGGACCACAACCAGGTGCTCTACCAACTGAGCTATACCCACCATGTGCCCGTATCCGGGCAACCCCCCAAGTGTATTACAGTCCGGAGGCGAACGACGACACGGCGGATGCCGCGGCGCTGCGCGCGTCGTCGCTCGACGGCCCGGGGGCGTCCACGAAGACGGTCTCGCGGTAGTAGGCGAGCTCTCGGACGCTCTCGCGGATGTCGGCAAGGGCGCGATGGCCGCCGTCCTTCGCCGGAGCGTTGAAGTACGCGCGGGGGTACCAGCGCCGAGCGAGTTCCTTGACGCTCGAGACGTCGACGTTCCGATAGTGGAGCCAGCGATCGACACGGGGCATGTACCGCGCGAGGAACATCCGGTCGGTGCCGATCGTGTTCCCGGCCAGGGGTGCCTTCCCCTCGGGTACGAATCGCTGGATGTACTCGAGCACCTGGAACTCGGCGTCGGCGAGGCTCACACCGTGAGGGATCTCCTCGAGGAGGCCTGAACTTTCGTGCATCTTGGTCACGAAGTCGTTCATGTGGGCGAGCGCGGATTCGTCGGGCTTGATGACGATCTGGAAGCCGGGGTCGAGCACGTTGAGCTCGAAGTCGGTGATGACGACGGCGACCTCTACGAGCTCGTCGACAGACAGGTCCAGGCCCGTCATCTCGCAGTCGATCCAGACGAGGCGGTCGTTCTCCGCAGCTGACACGTGGTCTCCTCCCACAGAGCCGACCGCGCACACGGCGACTCAGAGCCCCTCCAGGAGGATTCGAACCCCCGACCTGGCGGGTAGAAACCGCTCGCTCTATCCACTGAGCTATGGAGGGAAGGATGCTCGCTCCCAGGCTACCGCTCAGACGGGGATCGCCGCTCGGCGCACCCGCCGTGCCCGCCACCTGGCCGACACGTCGAGGGCGAGGTGCACACCGGGGCCGATGAGAACGGCGAAGAGCACCGTCCCGAGCCCGACCGTGCCACCGAGAAGCCAGCCGGTCACGAGGACGCTTCCCTCGACCGCGAAACGGCAGACCCAGATCGGCCAGCCGAAGCGCGCGTGCAGGCCGGTCATCAACCCGTCTCGTGGGCCCGGTCCGAGGTCGGCCCCGAGGTAGATCCCGGATGCCGCCGCGATGAGCGCGATTCCCGAGAGAAATACCACGACCCCCCACAGATAGTTCTCCACGGGCGGGATCACGACCAGGGCGCCCTGCATCACCGTGCCCACGATGAGGATGTTCGCGATTGTACCGATGCCGGGACGCTGTCGGAGCGGGATCCAGGCGAGGAGAACGAGGGCCCCTGTGATGACGACGATCCACCCGATGCCGATCCCCGTCTGCAGCGACAGTCCTTCAGCCAGAACCGTCCACGGATCCAGGCCGATGCCGGCCTGCACGAGGACCGCACAGCCGATGCCGAACAGAGCGAGCCCGATGATCAGGCGGAGGAGCCGAAGAACCATGCGTCCATTTCACCCTACGATTGGCCTTCTGCATGCAGTCCAATCGCAAAGGGGTGGACCATGGATTCCCGTATCGGTGCGCGCGGTCTCGCCGCCGCGCTGGGTGGTTGGCGCACGCGCACACCGACCTACGAGGCCCTCGCGGACGGCATCCGGTTGCTGTGCCTCGATAACCGCGTCGCCGCGCACACCGCCCTGCCCGCCGAACGCGAGCTCGCGACGGCGCTCGGCCTGAGCCGGTCGACCGTCGCGGCGGCTTACCGCTCGCTGCGCGACAGCGGCCACATCGAGAGCACGCGCGGATCCGGCAGCATCACGCTCCCGCAGGTGCGTCGGGCCGCCGGTCGGGTCTTCGACGACGGCGACGGGATCGATCTGCAGCAGGCCAGTCCCGCAGCGTGGCCGGGGCTCGCGGGCGTTATGGCCGAGGTCGGAGCGGATGCCGCGTCCCTCGTCGGGCGACCCGGATACGACATCGTCGGAAGTGCGGACCTCCGCAGGGCGATCGCCGATCGTTACACGGCGCGCGGCATCCCGACCGACCCCGAGCAGATCCTCGTCACGAACGGGGGGCAGCACGCCATTCACCTGGTGACCGATGCGTTGCTGCGACCCGGCACGACGGCGCTCCTGGAGACGCCGACGTATCCGCATGCGACCGAGGCGATCAAAGCGACGGGCGCCCGCGTGACGGGCACGCCCGTCACAGTCGTCGACGGATGGGATCTGGACCGGGCAGCACAGGCGTTCCGCCGCGCGAGGCCGGCGCTCGCCTACCTCATGCCGTGGTTCCAGAACCCGACCGGGCGGACGATGACGCCCTTCGACGCCGCGACCTTCCGGGCCGCGGCCGATGCCGCCGGCACCGTCCTCGTGCTGGACGAGACAACGGCGGAGCTGTCCATCGATGCCGACGCCCCCGACGAACTCGACTTCGGACCGCATGCGGTACGGATCGGCTCTCTCGGCAAGACGGTGTGGGGTGGCCTCCGCGTCGGCTGGGTGCGAGCCAACCGTGCGTTCATCCGACGTCTGGTGGCCTCGAGGCCGCGCCGCGACCTCGGGACCGCCGAGTTCGAGCAGGCCGTCGCGACCCGTCTGCTGCGGATGATGCCCGAGATCCTTCCGCAACGGGCGGAGCTGTTGGGCCGGGGGAGGGATGTCGTCGTCGACGCGCTCCGGTCGACGCTGCCGGCGTGGCGGGTGCCGGTACCGCGCGGCGGAGTCTCTCTCTGGGTGGGGCTCGACGCGCCGCTCAGCGGGTCGCTCGTCCTCGCCGCCCGCCGGGAGGGAGTGCTCCTCTCGGCCGGCCCCCGGTTCTCGGTCGACGGTGGGTACGAGACCTATCTGCGCGTGCCGTTCACCGCTCCGCCCGAACAGATGCGCGACGCGGTGGCGGTCCTCGGCCGGGTGTGGCCGGAGGTCAGCGGACGGCCGGCCTCCTCGCCCGTCGATGAGAGCGAGGCAGTCGCGGCCATCGTCTGAGCGAGGGCGATCAGCGCGAGTCGTGGAGAGCGGCGACCGCGTCGTCCAGGCGGCAGAACTCGCCCAGTTGCACGAAGCCCCCGACGGACGCGCGGAAGCGCCGCGCCGCGAATCTCTCACCGTTGCGCGCGAGGTGGCCGATGACGAGCCCTGCGGCGTCCACGACCCGCCACAGTCGATCGGACGCGGCGACGAGTCGATAGGGGCGGAGTCGGAGATCGGTGCTCGCTGCGATGGTGGTCACGGTTCCTCCTCTTCCTGGCTTCGCAGGGTACGCTCGGCCACCGACACGCCCATCGCGACGGAACACCAGCGGCATCCTCCGCGTTGTCATCATCGACGATCAACAGTGAAAGGACGGTCTCGAATGCAGACCTATGTGCTTGCCGGCGGATGCTTCTGGTGTCTGGATGCCGCGTACCGGGCGCTCAAGGGCGTCGTCTCGGTCGAGTCGGGGTACGTCGGCGGATCGGTCCCCTCACCGAGTTACGAGCAGGTGTGCACCGGCACCACCGGACACGCCGAGGCCGTGAAGGTCACCTTCGACGAGGAGGTCATCCCGTCGGACGTCATCCTCGACGCGTTCTTCACTATGCACGACCCGCGCCAGCTCAACCGGCAGGGCAACGACGTCGGGACCCAGTACCGCTCGGCCATGTTCCCCGCAGATGACGCCCAGCGCGAAACGTTCCAGGCGGCAGCGGAGCGTGCTTCGGACTGGTGGGGCGGCGGCCTGGTGACGACGACGGAGCCGCTGACCGAGTGGTACCCGGCCGAGGACTACCACCAGGACTTCTTCACGAAGAATCCCGGACAGGGCTATTGCCTCGCCGTGGCGGTGCCGAAGGTGAACAAGGTCCGCGCACGGTTCGGAGAGTACGCGCGCCGCTGAGCGCACCAGTTGAACCTCCTCCACAACGCCCCGGCTCCCCACCGCATCCACTGGTCGGGGGTCGGGGCGTCGTCGATCCATCGGGAATCGCCAGTCTGAGATCGCTCCGACGCCCGCCGGGCACGCGGGCGTCGGAGCATCGACCGGACACGACCGTGCCCTCGAGAACTGGAGGAATCGTCATGAAGGACCACATCACGATCGTCGGGAACGTCGCCGCCGACCCCGACTTCCGTCGCCTGCCCGACGGCACACCCGTCGTCTCGATGCGGGTCGCCAGTACGGACCGGCGGTACGACGCGAAAGCGGGAGCGTGGGTCGACGGCATCACGAGCTGGTACCGCGTCTCCGTTTTCCGCACGCTCGGGGAGCATGTCGCAGCGTCGGTCTGCAAGGGGCAACGCGTCGTCGTCCACGGCGTCCTCGCCATCAAACGCTGGGAAGCGGGGGAGAAGTCGGGAACGGATGCCGAGATCGACGCCCTCGCCGTCGGTCACGACCTCGCGTTCGGCACGACCGTCTTCAGCGGGGCTGCGCGGGCGCGTGAGGACGCGCCCGCTCTGGCTGCCGACGAGGGGTGGGCGCCCCAGGGTGCCGCCGTCGAAGAGCCTCAGCGGGAATCGGAGCCCGTACCGACGCCGTTCTGATCGGAACCCAGCAGGCTCGGAGGTCGCTGCCCCTAGACTCTGGCCCGTGCGCAGACACCAGGCTTCATCGGGAACCCGCCGACTCCTTCTCGTGCTCGCACCCGTGCTGGTCGTCTCGCTCGCCGCGTGCGCGCCCGACCCCCTCCCCGCGCCCTCCGAGCCGGCGCCATCCCCGACGGCTGCGGTGAGCCCCTCACCGGAGCCGACACCGACTCCGACCGCCGACACCGCCGAAGCGGAGCTTCCCGCGTTCGCCTCCGCGATGAACGGCGTGTGGAAGCGCTCGAAGTCCGTCCAGGGCCGTGACTACATCGACGCGCTGGTCGCAGCCGGCTTCGCGAAGAAGTCGATGCAGGTGACGCAGGACGAGACCTCGGTGGGCAATCCTGCCGACAGCATCCAGTTCTCGGTGCGTATCGGGGACGCGTGTCTCGTCGGACAGGTGGGACCCTCGGTACCACGGCCCACCGCGATCGTGATGCCGGGTCTGCCCGAGGGCGAATGTCTGGTCGGGCAAACCCGTCGCATCGACTGGTAGGCGCGGGTCCCGTGGGGAGGGGCTGCACACGTAGACTTGGGCCGTTATGGCCGAATACATCTACTCCATGGTCCGCGCCCGCAAGGCGGTCGGCGAAAAGCTCATCCTCGACGACGTCACGATGGCGTTCCTGCCCGGTGCCAAGATCGGCATGGTCGGCCCGAACGGTGCCGGCAAGTCGACGATCCTGAAGATCATGGCGGGGCTCGACACCCCGTCGAACGGCGAGGCCAAGCTCTCACCCGGGTTCTCCGTCGGCATCCTCATGCAGGAGCCCGAGCTGGACGAGTCGAAGACGGTCCTCGAGAACATCCAGGACGGTGTGGCGATCAAGCCCAAGCTCGACCGGTTCAATGAGATCTCCGCGCTCATGGCCGACCCCGACGCGGACTTCGATGCGCTCCTGGCCGAGATGGGCACGCTCCAGGAGGAGATCGACGCCGCCGACGGATGGGATCTCGACTCCCAGCTGTCGCAGGCGATGGACGCCCTGCGCACGCCTCCCGCCGACGCCGCCATCGCACCCCTCTCGGGTGGCGAGAAGCGTCGTGTGGCGCTGGCGAAGTTGCTGCTCCAGAAGCCGGACCTCCTGCTCCTCGACGAGCCCACCAACCACCTCGACGCCGAGAGCGTGCTCTGGCTCGAGCAGCACCTGCAGGCGTACAAGGGCGCGGTCATCGCCATCACCCACGACCGGTACTTCCTCGACAACGTCGCCGAGTGGATCGCCGAAGTCGACCGCGGCCGCCTCATCGGCTACGAAGGCAACTACTCGACCTACCTCGAGAAGAAGGGCGAGCGCCTCGACATCCAGGGCAAGAAGGACGCCAAGCTCGCGAAGCGACTGAAGGAAGAACTCGAGTGGGTCCGCTCGAGCGCCAAGGGTCGCCAGACGAAGTCGAAGGCACGTCTGGCTCGCTACGAGGAGATGGCGGCCGAGGCGGAGCGCACGCGCAAGCTCGACTTCGAGGAGATCTCGATCCCGCCGGGGCCGCGCCTGGGAAGCGTCGTGATCGAGGCGAAGAAGCTCCAGAAGGGCTTCGACGGTCGCTCGCTCATCGACGGACTCAGCTTCAGCCTGCCGCCCAACGGCATCGTCGGCGTCATCGGACCGAACGGCGTCGGCAAGACCACGCTCTTCAAGACGATCGTCGGCCTCGAACCGCTCGACGGCGGCGATCTGAAGATCGGAGAGACCGTCAAGATCAGCTACGTCGACCAGTCGCGCGCCAACATCGACCCGAACAAGACGCTGTGGGAGGTCGTGTCCGACGGCCTCGACATCATCACCGTCGGCAAGACCGAGATCCCCTCGCGCGCCTACGTGTCGAAGTTCGGGTTCAAGGGCCCGGACCAGCAGAAGAAGGCCGGCGTGCTCTCCGGCGGTGAGCGCAACCGCCTGAACCTCGCGCTCACGCTGAAGGAGGGCGGCAACCTCCTCCTCCTCGACGAGCCGACGAACGACCTCGACGTCGAGACCCTGAGCTCGCTCGAGAACGCTCTGCTCGAATTCCCCGGCTGCGCAGTGGTCATCACCCACGACCGCTGGTTCCTCGACCGCATTGCGACGCACATCCTGGCGTACGAGGGCACGGCTGAGAAGCCCGACCAGTGGTACTGGTTCGAGGGCAACTTCGAGGCGTACGAGGCGAACAAGATCGAGCGTCTCGGAGCCGACGCGGCGAACCCCGCGAAGTCGACGTACCGCAAGCTCACGCGTGACTGACGCCCGCATCCGCGTTCCCATCCACCTCCGGTGGGGCGACCTCGACGCGTACAACCACGTCAACAACGCGTCCATGCTCAAACTCCTCGAGGAGGCGCGCGTGCGCGCCTTCTGGGTCCCCGGAGCAGGGGAGCGGGTCGTCCCCACGGCGGTGATCGATGCGAGCCACGGTGCGGCTCAGCTGACCCTCATCGCCCGGCAGGAGATCGAGTACCTGGCGCCCGTCCCGTATCAGCGCGACCCGATCGACGTGCAGATGTGGTTCGGGAAGATCGGCGGCTCGAGCGCGGAGGTCCACTACGAGGTCTTCACGCCCGCGGGTCAGGCGCCGCAGACGCTCTACGCCCGGGCATCCACCGTCATCGTTCAGGTCGATGCCGTGACCGGGCGTCCCGTGCGCCTCGCTCCGGAGACGCGCGCGGCGTGGGAGCCGTTCCTGGGTGATGCCCTCCCGCCACTCGGGCGGCGCTGAGGCGTCTCAGGCCGACTCCGGGATCCGCACCATGATCTCCTGGGCGACGGAGGCGACCAGCTCTCCCGCCCGAGAGAAGATCCGGCCGGTGGCGAGCCCGCGTCCGCCCTGCGCGCTGGGCGACTGCTGCACATAGAGCAGCCACTCATCCACACGCGCCGGCCGGTGCCACCACATGGCGTGGTCCAAACTCGCGACTTTCAAGCCGGGGGTGGCCCACGAGGCGCCGTGCGCCCGCAGCACGGACTCCTGGATCGTGAGATCGCTCATGTAGGCGAGGGCTGCGCGATGCAACCGAGGATCGTCGGGAACCTCGCCGCGCGTGCGGATCCATACCGACTGCTGCGCGACCCGGTCCTCACCCACGGTCGTGTAGATCGGCGCTTCGACGTGACGGACGTCGACGGGGCTCTGGTCGAAGTGACGCTTGCTCATGGGATGCAGACCGGCGAGGACGGAGTCATCCGAGAGGCTCTCAGGCCCTGGGACTCCGGTGGGCATCTCGTCCTGATGGTCGAGTCCGCCGGCATCCACCTCGAACGAGGCGATCATCGAGAAGATCGGCACACCCTCTTGGAAGGCCTGGGTCCGTCGCGTCGAGAACGAGCGTCCGTCGTGGATGCGATCGACGGAGAAGGTCATACCTCGCGTCGAGTCGCCCGGCCGCAGGAAGTAGCCGTGCATCGAATGAGCCGCCCGGTCGTCGCCCACCGTCCGCTCCGCGGCGACGATCGCCTGAGCGAGGACCTGCCCGCCGAAGACGCGACCGAGGGGCATCGCCTGCGAGACCCCGGTGAAGATGTCCTCGGTGGTCCGGGCGTCGCCGGACGCGAGGTCCAGCACCGCCAGGAGTCCGTCGACGTGTCCCGATTCGCGCACAGTGCGTCCCTTCCGGGCCGTCCGGTGCGATCCCGGCGCGCGCCCGGTTGGTAGTTTAGGTCGGATGGCTCCGCACCTCGTCTTCCCCGACTCGCGCACGGCGACGGACCTTCTCACCTTCGCCGCTCGCGCCGCCAGGCTCGGCGATCCCGCGGTCCGGCTGCGTGCCGCCGGCGGCACGCTCGCCGTCTCGGCCGCGCCTCTGTCGCCCCGCGGGTTCGGCGAGGACACGCCGACGGTTCTCGGCATGCGCTTCCTCCGGATCGACCCCGAGCTCGAATGCGATCTCGTCGTGGATGCCGGGGCTCTCAGACCAGGTGACGCCGCCGCCACCATCGCCTTGCCCGACAGCGGCGTGTCCGCCGCCTGGGCCGGAATCTCCCCGCCCCGCGGTGGATGGGTCCCGGGCGCCGACATCTCCGAGCAGGCGCTCGCGCGCGCCGTGCGCCGAGGCGTCGACGCGGTCGCCGCTGCGCTGCCCGTCTCTCCCGGGGAGGACCTGGTCCGCACTGTTCGCGCCGCGGTCTGGGGCGCTCCGGACCCCGAGCTGAGCGGACTCGTCGCGGGGGTCGCCTTCGCCGCCGACGCCCTGGGCTTCCTGGGGACGGACCTCGCCCGGGAGGCATCCGTCCGACGAACGGGGACGTGGACGCGCGTCAGCCTGCCCCGAGGTCACGTCCTCGTCAGGGCGGGGAATCCCACAGGTCTGACGACCGTACGCACGACGGGCGCGCGCTGAGCAGCGTGGGTCAGGACTCCGGGCGCAGGGGGAGCGCGCTGCCCCCGTGCGGTTTCGCCGCAGGCCCGATTCCCGTCGGCTCGAACGTGTTCACCATCGCGTGCGCGGCGCGCTGCAGATAGTCCCACAGGGTCGCCTCGTGCAGGGGCGACAGGCCCGCGTCGTCGACGGCGACGCGCATGGCGCGGAGCCATCGGTCACGTGCCTCGGGATTGACGTGGAACGGCTGGTGTCGCATCCGCAGACGCGGATGCCCCCGCGTCTCCCCATACGTCGTCGGTCCACCCCAGTACTGCTCCAGGAACAGCAGCAGACGCTCCGCGGCCGGCCCGAGGTCCTGCTCGGGATACATGGGCCGGAGCACCTCGTCTGCGGCGACCTCGCGATAGAACGTGTCGACGATGCGGCGGAAGACGTCGTGTCCACCGACCTCGTCGTAGAAGCTGCTCGGGTCGCTCACGGTGCGGCCGTCCCCTCCGGCGCGTCGCCGTCGGTCCGGCCGCGCTTCTTCGGCCGCCACGCGAGACGCGGCGGGGTGGCCGGCGGCGTGACCTGCTGCGGCTTGGTCTTGGGAGGATTGGCTCCCCGGACGCTCTGCGCGGCGTCAGCGCCGGTCAGGAATGCGGACTCGAGCTGGGGGAGAGGCACGCCCAGCTCGTCGAGCGCGTGCTTGAGGCGAGCGCGCAGCGCCCGCGAGACGTCGTCCTTCGCGTTCGGCCTCGTGCGGACGACGAGCCGGGTGACGATCGTCTCGCCCCCGATCGACTCGAGGCCCCAGACCTCGGGCTTGTCGATGATGCGGGTGCGCCACTTCGGCTCGCGGACGAGGTTCTTCGCCGCCGCCAGCATCGCGTCCTCGACGGCGTCGAGATCGGCGTCGAGCGGAACCCCGACGTCGATGACGACGCGCGCCCATCCCTGCGACATGTTGCCGATCCGGGTGATCTCGCCGTTTCGGACGAACCAGAGGGTGCCGTTCACATCGCGTACGTGGGTCACCCGGACGCTCACGTACTCCACGACGCCCGTCGCGAGCCCGACGTCGACGACGTCGCCGATGCCGATCTGGTCCTCGGCGACGATGAAGATCCCGTTGAGGACGTCTTTCACGATGTTCTGCGCACCGAAGCCGAGGCCGGCGCCGATGGCCGCGGAGAGGAGCGTGAACGAGGCGAGGACGCCGGGATTGAGGATGAAGACGATCGTGAGCGCGGCGATGATCACGATCGCGACGTTGACGATGTTGGTGAGGATCGACCCGAGTGTCCGGGTGCGCTGCACGATGCGCACTTGAGCGAGGGGGGACATGTCGATCGCGCGGGTGTCCTCCGCTTCGGCGCGCGATTTCGCGCCTGTGACGATGCGATCGACCACGCGCCCGATCAGGCGACGCATGATCCATGAGAGCAGCAGCGCCACGACGATGGTGACCGCCACCCACAGGAGGCTCCACCCCGCTGATACCAGGAACGCGAGGAATCCGTCACGGATGGCCTCCCACCCGCCCGGCGCGGGGGCGGGGGACGAGGGAGAGGACGCGGCGAGAACGGGCGGAGTCATCGCCTCGATCCTATCGAGACCACTCGGCATCCACCTGGGCACCGCCGCCGTCGACGGGGTTCGCGAGTCCGTGCGCGATGAGCACGGCGTGGACGCGGTCCCGCGCCGGGAGCTTGGCCAGGATGCGGCCGACGTGTGTTTTGACCGTCGACTCGCCGAGGTACAGCTCCTCGGCGATCTCGGTGTTCGTCAGCCCTCGAGCCATCGCTCCGAGCACCTCCTGCTCCCGGGCGGTGAGGGACGACTGCTCCCGCGGGGGGCGTTCGACGGAACCATCCGACCGCCCTCCCTCGGCGTCGGTGACCAGTTCGATCATCCGTCGCACGATCCGCGGTGCCAGCGTCGCCTCTCCCGCCGCGACGGCGCGGACGGCGGCCACGAGCTCGTCGCGGCCGGCGTCCTTCAGGAGGAATCCGCCCGCTCCGGCGCGGAGCGCGCCGAACGCGTACTCATCGAGGTCGAACGTCGTCAGGACGAGAACGCGCACGCGGGGATGCCGGCGCGCGATGCGGGCCGTCGCCTCGATCCCGTCGACACCCGGCATCCGAACATCCATGAGAACGACATCGGGGTCGAGTCTGGCCGTCGCCGCGACCGCCTCCGCACCGTCGCCGGCCTCACCCACCACCTCGATGCCGTCGGCGGCGTCGAGCACCATGCGGAACCCGAGGCGGATCAGCGACTGGTCGTCGGCGATCAGGACGCGCACGGGGGAGGGGGATGAGCTCATGCGGTGGTCTCCTGACGCGGGATGTGGGCGGCCACGGACCAGCCGTGGGGCTGACGCGGCCCGGCGGTGACGGTCCCGCCGGCGAGTTCGACGCGCTCCCGCAGCCCCCGCAGCCCGAACCCGCCCGAGCCGGCGTCAGCCGAGACCGGAAGACCGTCGTCGGCGATGGTGACGGAGACGCCGTCGGGCGCGTGGCGGATGGCCACGTCGATGTGCGTCGCCGCTGTCGCGTGTCGGAGGACGTTGGTGACGCCCTCCTGCACGATGCGCGACACCGCGAGCTGGGTGCGGGAGTCGAGATCCCCCGGGTCGCCGGAGACCACGAGACGTGTGTCGAACCCCGCAGCCCGCGCGGAGGCGACGGTCTCCGCCGTCGTGTCGCGGGCGAGCGGTGCGAGCGGTGCGGCTTCGGACTCGCGGAGGATGCCGAGGGTGGCCCGCATGTCGCGGAGAGCCTCCCTGCCGGTCGCAGCGATGGCTTCGACGCCGGGGCGCGAACGGTCGACGTCGCGCGAGGCGGCGACGCCCTCCGCGAGGGCGACCATGACCGTCAAGGAATGGGCGACGATGTCGTGGAGCTCGCGGGCGATCCGCTCGCGCTCGGTGGACGCGGCGAGCTGCGCCTGCTGGTCGCGTTCGACGACGAGACGTTGCGAATGGTCGATGAGTGCCGTGACATAGCGCGCCCGCGAACCGACGTTGGCTCCGATGAGGCCGCCGATCACGGAACTGAGGCTTTCGTTGACGAGCGATCCCCACACGACGGTCGTCGAGCTGACGCCGGTTGCGGAGAGGACGAATCCGGTGCCGGCGAGCACCGCCATCCCGATCACGACGCCGACGAGGGCGGCGCGGGAACTGACGTAGACCGCGACGGAATACGTGGCGATGAGCAGCAGCGGGCCGTTGATCGGCGCCGGAGCGAAGAGGTAGGCCAGTGCCACGACGTACGAGCTCGCGAGGACGATCAGCGGGTGCCGACGCCGGAGGAGCAGAGCGAGGCAGCCGAGGACGACGACGACGCTGAGCGCCGGCAGCACCTGCCGCCATTCGCGCGAGTTGGTGCCGACACCCTCGGGCAGGATCGGTGTCGCGATCACCGGGATGGTGGACACGAGGAGGCACACGACGGTGACGAGGATGTCGGCGAACAGCGGATGCCGCGCCCAGTACCGTCGCAGGATTCCCGGGGGACGCGGAAGCCGCAGCTCCCCCTCGCCGGAGGAGGAGCTGCGGCTTCGGTTCGTCACGCCAAGACCTTACGCGTCCCGCGTGCGCAGCAGAGCCCAACCGCCGAGGAGTGCGGCAATGGGCCAGGCGAGGATCGCGATGAGCGCAGGAACGACGTCATCGCCCGCTCCGTTCACCAGGGTTCCCGCGGCGTTGTACGGAAGGTACTGAGCGAGGTCGACGACCCAGCGCCAGCTCTCACCGAAGGCCGCGAAGATGCTGAGGATCAAAGGAGCGACGAAGAGCAGTCCGACAGTGGCCCCGATGGCCCCTGCGCCGTTGCGGATGACGAAACCGGCGCCCAGACCGAGCAGCGTGACGCTGGCGATGGCGAGCAGCGAATAGCCCAGAGGGATCCAGGTGAGGTCCGCGTCGTCCCAGGCGAACCCGTTGCTGCCGTAGATCGGTGTCAGGAGGACGATCGCGATGAGCGAGGTCAGGACGGTGGTGGCCACGAGAGTCGCGCCGGCCACGATGGTCTTGGCGAGCAGGACGGCGCCGCGCCGAGGCTCGGCAGCGATGGTGGAGCGGATCATGCCCGTGGAGTATTCCCCGGTGATCGCCATCGCACCGAAGATCCCCGCAACGAGCATCGTCAGCTGGAGCGGTGACACGACCGCAGTCACCGGGTTGAGCGGGACCTGATCGCGGAACTCGTCGGGGAGGCTCTGGGTGGCGAGGCCGACGACCACTGCGATGCCGACGGCGAGGAGGACGGTGACGCCGAGGGACCACCAGGTCGAGCGGAGGGTGAACAGCTTGACGGCCTCGCTCCGGAGGAGACGACCGAAACTGAGCCGGTACGTCGACGACGATGCTGCGGGTCGCGCCGCGGCGCGTGATTCGGTTGTGACGCTCATGCTGCTGCTCCCTGCGTGCGGTATTCGACGGACCCCTCGGTCAGGGCGAGGTAGGCATCCTCGAGCGATCCACTGCGCGGGGTGAGCTCGTGGAGGACGATGCCGTGCTGCGCGGCGACGTCCCCGACCGCCGCGGCCGTGGTGCCGGTGATGTCGAGGAGTCCCGACTCCGTGGATGTGACGGTGATGTCCGGCCCCGCGACGAGCTGGGCGAGTTCGGCGGCACGGGGAGAGCGGACACTGACGGCGCTGCGCGTCCACGCGCTGACGAGGTCCGAGATGCCGGCATCCGCGAGCACTCGGCCTCGGCCGAGCACGATGACGTGGTCGGCCGTCAGGGACATCTCGCTCATCAGGTGACTCGACAGCAGCACGGTGCGGCCGGAAGCCGCCTGGGCGCGGACGAACTGCCGCACCCAGCGGACACCCTCCGGGTCGAGGCCGTTCACGGGCTCGTCGAGGATGAGTGTCTGCGGGTCTCCGAGGAGCGCCGCGGCGATTCCGAGCCGCTGGCCCATGCCGAGCGAGAACTTGCCGGCGCGACGCTTCGCGACGCTCTGAAGACCGGTGATCTCGATGACCTCGTCCACCCGTGAGCGGGGGATGCCGTGGGTCGCCGCCATCGCCAGGAGATGGTTGCGCGCGCTCCGACCGGTGTGCACGGCTTTCGCGTCGAGGAGGATACCCACCTCGGTCAGCGGGGAGCGCAAGGATCGGTAGTCACGCCCGTCGAGGGTGACGCGGCCGGCCGTGGGCCGATCGAGTCCCACGATCATCCGCATGGTGGTCGACTTGCCGGCACCGTTCGGTCCCAGGAATCCTGTCACCTTGCCGGATTGGACCGTGAAGCTCACTCCATCGACGGCTGTCTTGTCTCCGTACCTCTTCGTGAGGCCTTCTGCAACGATCATGTGCTCCACGGTATTGACGGAGCGGGACTCGTCGCGTCCCCCGCGAGCAGGAGATCGGGGGCGGTCATGTCCTCCCGTGGTACGACGTGACCGCCCCCGATGGGCGTGCTCAGTCCTGCGCGTCGCGCTCCTGAACAGACAGCGCGCGCTCGACACCCGCGAGATTCTCGTTCACGAGACGCCGAAGGGCGGCTGGGGCGTCGCGGTGCTCGGCGAGCCACCCGCGTGTCGCGTCGCGCAGACCTGCGTCGGCGAGCGGCGCGGGGAAGAGGCCGACGATCAGGTACTGGGCGATCTGATAGGTCCGCGACTCCCAGACCGGCAGCAGCATGTCGAAGTAGGCGCCGACGAACTCCCCGAGCGCGGCGGTACCGGCGGGGTGTACGAAGCCGGCGGCCGCGGAACGCACCACGGTGTTCGGGAGGTCGTCGTTGTCGAGGAGCGACGACCAGGCGGCACGCTTGGCCTCGACGGTCGGGAGAGCGGCGCGCGCTTGAGCCGCGAACTCGCCACCCTTCGCGGTGTTGTCCGCGGCGAGAGCCTCGTCGATGTCGGCTGCCGAGACCACCCCACCCGCGGCCAGCGAGACCAGCAGCGCCCACGACAGGTCTGCGTCGATCTCGAGGCCCTCGAGCGCGAGCTCACCGGACCGCAGCTGCGAGACGATCTCCCACTGTGCGGGGACGGCCGCAGCGGAGGCGAACGCGGTCACGAACTGAAGCTGGCTGTCGCTGCCCGCTTCGGCTCCCCGGGCGAGATCCCAGAGACCGTCCGCGACGCGCCGGCGGGCGGCATCCCGTGTTCCCGGGGCCACGTACGAGTTCGCGGCGAGCTGCAGCTGCGCGAGCGTGGTGCGGACCGTCGTCGACTCCGTCTCCGCGCCGATGTTCTGGAGCACGAGATCGATGTACTCGGATGCCGACGCTTCGGCGTCGCGGGTCTGATCCCACGCGGCGCCCCAGACGAGCGAGCGCGCGAGCGGGTCGCTGATCTTGCTGAGGTGCGCCGTCGCGGTCCGGAGCGAGCGCTCGTCGAGGCGGATCTTCGCGTACGCCAGGTCGTCGTCGTTCAGAAGGACGAGGTCCGGCTGGGCGTGACCGACGAGCTCGGGGACCTCGGTGAGGTCGCCGTCGACGTCGAGCTCGACGTGGTGGGTGCGCACCAGCGCCTCACCCTCGAGGGTGTAGAACCCGACGCCCAGGCGGTGCGGACGGATCGTCGGGTAGTCGGCCGGCGCCGTCTGGACGATGGCGAAGCGCGTGATCACACCGTCGCCGTCCGCGCGGATCTCGGGCGCGAGCGTGTTGACGCCTGCGGTCTCGAGCCACTTCTTCGACCATGTCGTGAGCTCGCGGCCACTCGTGGCCTCCAGTTCCACGAGCAGATCGCTGAGCTCGGTGTTGCCCCACGCGTTCTTCTGGAAGTACGCGGAGACGCCGGCGAAGAACGCTTCGATGCCGACCCAGGCGGCGAGCTGCTTCAGGACGGATCCGCCCTTGGCGTAGGTGATGCCGTCGAAGTTGACCTGGACGTCCTCGAGGTCGTTGATCTCGGCGAAGACGGGGTGGGTCGAGGGGAGCTGGTCCTGGCGGTAGGCCCAGGTCTTCTCCATCGCGTTGAACGTCGTCCACGCCTCGGTCCACTCGGTGGCCTCGGCGGTCGCGATCGTCGACGCCCACTCGGCGAACGATTCGTTCAGCCACAGGTCGTTCCACCACTTCATGGTGACGAGGTCGCCGAACCACATGTGGGCGAGCTCGTGCAGGATCGTGACGACGCGACGCTCCTTGACGGCATCCGTCACCTTCGAACGGAACACGTACGTCTCGGTGAAGGTCACCGCGCCGGCGTTCTCCATAGCGCCGGCATTGAACTCCGGCACGAAGAGCTGGTCGTACTTGGCGAAGGGGTACGGCACGCCGAACTTGTCCTCGAAGTAGGCGAAGCCCTGGCGCGTCTTCTCGAAGATGTAGTCGGCATCGAGGTACTGCCACAGGCTCTTGCGGGCGTAGACGCCGAGGGGGATCGTGCGGCCGTCGGAGCTCGTGAGCTCGGAGAACACTTCTTCGTACGGGCCGGCGACGAGCGCGGTGATGTACGACGAGATGCGCGGCGTCGGCTCGAACGACCAGGTCGCGACGCCGTCACCCGCCGTCTGGGGCTCGGGCGTGGGCGAGTTGGACACGACCTTCCACGCGGCAGGGGCCGTCACCGTGAAGCGGAACGTGGCCTTGAGGTCCGGCTGCTCGAACACCGCGAAGACGCGGCGGGAGTCGGGCACCTCGAACTGGGAGTACAGGTAGACCTCGCCGTCGACGGGATCGACGAAGCGGTGCAGGCCCTCGCCGGTGTTCGTGTATTCGCAGTCGGCGACGACGACGAGCTCGTTCTCGTCGGTGAGGCCGTCGAGAGCGATGCGGGAGTCCGCGTAGACCGCAGCGGGATCGAGCGAGCGCCCGTTGAGGGTGATCTCGCGGATGCCGCGGGCGATCAGATCGACGAAAGTCGAGGCGCCGGCGGTCGCGGCGAAGCGGATGACGCTCCGCGAAGCGAAGACCTCGTCACCGGTCGTCAGATCGAGCGTGACGTCGTACGAATGCGTGTCGACGGTCGCGCGGCGCTCCTGCGCTTCGATACGGGTGAGGTTCTCTCCAGGCACGTTCGTGTCTCCCAGGGGTGAGGGTGGGGTGCCGCGGACGGGCGCTGCTGGCGCCGACGGCAACCGTCACAGCCTACGCCGGTGGCTCGCCGGAACGTGGTACCGGCGTCCCTAGAATCGTCACATGCGCATCCACATCGCGACCGATCACGCGGGCATGGAGTTCTCGACCCGTCTGCAGCACCACCTGGCCGAAGCCGGTCACGACGTCGTCGACCACGGTCCGGTCGAGTACGACCCGCTCGACGACTACCCCTCCTTCTGCATCCGCGCGGCGCAGGCCGTCGCCGAGGATCAGGCCGACGGCGTCGAGACCCTGGGCGTCGTCTTCGGTGGCTCCGGCAACGGCGAGCAGATCGCGGCGAACAAGGTGCGCGGCATCCGCGCGGCGCTCGTCTGGAGCATCGCGACGGCGGAGCTCGCCCGCGAGCACAACGATGCGAATGTCATCGCGATCGGTGCCCGCCAGCACACGTTCGACGAGGCCGTCGGGTTCATCGACCGCTTCATCGCCACCCCGTTCTCGGGCGAGGAGCGCCATGCCCGGCGCATCGCCCAGCTCGCCGCGTACGAGACCGACGGCACGCTCGAAGCCGACCCGCGCACTGTGACCCCCGACGTGCTCGACGCCTCGGAGACCTTCGACCCGGAAGCCGGCTGATGCCCGAGGGACATTCCGTCCATCGCATCGCCCGCCAGTTCGACCGCAACTTCGTGGGGCGGACCGTGTCCGCGTCGAGCCCGCAGGGCCGTTTCGCCGAGGGCGCCGCGGTCCTCGACGGTCGCACGCCGGTCGAGGCGCGCGCCGTGGGCAAGCAGATGTTCCTCGACTTCGGCGACGACGTCTGGCTGCGCGTGCACCTCGGCATCTACGGCGCGTGGGACTTCGCGGGCGAGATCCTCCTCGACCCGACGATCGCCTCGGCGAACGGACGAATGGGCCAGACGAACCAGCGCGGCGTGGATCCGGTCTACGACGATGCGGGCGAGAACTCGCTGTCGTCGATCGGCGCACCCCGGCGTGCGCGAGGAGCGGTCCGGATGAGCGAGCAGACGAAGGGGCTCGCGGAGCAGACGGATGCCGAATGGCCACCGCCCGTCGTCGGTCAGGTGCGTCTGCGCCTGCTGACCGAGTCGACGTGCGCGGATCTCCGGGGTCCGACCGCGTGCCAGCTGCAGACGACCGAGGAGGTGCTCGCCACCGTCGCCGCGCTCGGGCCCGACCCTCTCGTCGACGACATCGTCGAGGGGGAGGAGCGTTTCGTCGCCGCCGCGCGACGGAAGCCGACCCCGATCGGGCAGCTGCTGATGGACCAGAAGATCGTGAGCGGCATCGGCAACGTGTACCGCGCGGAGATGCTGTTCCGCGCGAACCTCAACCCGCACACGCCCGGCCGGGACGTTCCCGAGGAGACCCTGCGCATGCTCTGGCAGGACTGGGTGCGCCTTCTGGCGATCGGTGTCGAGACCGGTCAGATGATGACGATGGACGACCTCGACCCGGAGGCCTACCGCCGGGCGATGGCGAGCCGCGACGACCGGCACTGGGTGTACCACCGAGCGGGCTTGCCGTGCCGCGTGTGTGGAACCGAGATCGTGCTCGAGGAGATGGCGGCGCGCAAGCTCTACTGGTGCCCGCGGTGCCAGGCGTGACCGCTCGGAAGGAACCCGGACAGTGAGGCAGAACCCGAGTTTCGCGATGACGGACGTGGCTGAGATGCGTCGCGTCATCGAGGCCAACCCGTGGGTCACGATCGTGAGCGACGGTGAGACGGGCCTCGTCGCGTCGCACTACGCGGTCCTCCTCGATCCCGCGCGCGATGATCTGACGATCGTCGGCCATGTCGGACGTCCCGACGACCTCATCCACGGCCTGGGGGAGTCGGAGCTCCTCGTGATCGTCCAGGGCCCGCACGGGTACATCTCACCGTCCTGGTACGGAGACGGCCCGGCGGTGCCGACCTGGAACTTCGTCTCCGTGCACCTGCGTGGGGTGCCCGAGATCCTCACGCCGGAGGAGAATCTCACCGTCCTCGAGCGACTCGTCGACCGTTTCGAGACGGGTCTCCCGGGCCCGCGCGGGATGTGGCAGCCACCCAATGACGAGGAGTTCGTGCGCCGGCTCGAGAAGGGCACCGTCGGGTTCCGGCTCACCCCCACGCACGTGACGGCGAAACGCAAGCTCAGCCAGAACCGGCCGGAGGCCGTCGTCGACACGATCATCGAACACCTGGATGCCGGGGCGAGTCCGTACGCGGATCCCCGCCTCGCCGACGAGATGCGTCGCTCCCGCGACGCGATGCGGCAGGCGCGGGAGACCCAGCCGTGAGCCTCGCGCGCGGCGACGAGGTCGCCGTCATCACCGGAGTGCGACTCACGGGGGCGGACCGGACCGACCCCTTCGGCGACGACGCGGTCGACGTCCACCTTCGCGACGGCGTGATCGTCGACATCGCGCCCGCCGGTGCCCTGCCGGCTCGAGGCGCTGTGGTGGACGGCTCCGGCGGATGGCTCGTGCCCGGTCTGTGGGACCATCACGTCCACACGGTTCAGTGGGCGTTGACCGCGCACCGCACAGCGCTCGGTGACGTCGACAGCGCGGCGGAGGCGGCATCCGTCATGGGTCGCGCTCCTGTGCTCGACGACGGTCGCCGCGTGGGCACCGGGTTCCGGGATGCCTTCTGGGCCGACGTTCCCAGCCTTGCGCTGCTCGATGAGAAGACGGGTGACGTTCCGACCTATCTGATCAATGCCGACGTCCACAGCGTCTGGTTGAACAGCGCCGCGTTCTCGCGCGAATCGTTCGTGCCCACACCGGACGGCATCCTCCGCGAAGAGCCCGCGTTCGAGATCTCCCGCCGTCTCAACGACCTCGATGCCGGCGTGGTGGACCGCTACGTCCGGGGGGCCCTCGACCGTGCGGCATCCCGCGGCGTCACCGGGGTCGTGGACCTCGACATGGCCTGGAATGCGGATGCCTGGGCTCGCCGCCTCGCCGCCGGCTTCGATGGCATGCGCGTCTCCTTCGGGATCTACCCCGCCGACCTCGAACGGGCGATCGCGGAGGGGCTCGCCACGGGTGACGCGCTCGACCCGCATGGCCTCATCCGCGTCGGTTCCCTGAAGGTCATCACCGACGGCTCGCTCGGCACTCGCACAGCGGCGTGCTCCCACCCGTACCCCGGGGACCCCCACAACACGGGCGTCATGACCGTCGGACCCGACGACCTGCGCGCACTGATGGTCCGCGCGACCGGCTCAGGGCTCGCCTGTGCGATCCACGCGATCGGCGACGTCGCCAACTCCCACGCGCTCGACGCCTTCGCCGTCTCGGGTGCGACCGGTACCATCGAGCACGCTCAACTCGTCGCCCACGCCGACATCCCGCGGTTCGCCCGCCTCGGTGTGGGCGCGAGCGTGCAGCCCGAGCATGCGATCGACGACCGGGATCTGACCGATTCGGTGTGGGCCACCCAGACCGCGCTGCCGTACCCGCTTCGGTCACTGGCCGATGCCGGAGCGAACCTCCTCTTCGGATCGGATGCCCCGGTGTCGCCGCTCGATCCGTGGGCGGCGATGGCCGCGGCCGTGCACCGCACGCGGGACGGGCGAGCGCCGTGGCGAGCGGAGCAGGGCGTCACGGCGGCGACGGCGCTGGCGGCATCCACGGCAGGCGGCTCGGTGACCGGGAGCGCGCTCGAGCCAGGAGGGGTCGCGGACGTCGTCGTGATCGACCGCGACCCGCTCACGGCGTCGGACGCGGACCTTCGCACAACGCGGGTCGCGGCGACGATCCTGGCCGGTCGTCTCACCCACGTCGACCTCTGAGGAGAACCATGACAGTCTCACCGCGCGCCAGTATGGTGTCTCTGCCGGACGCCGTCCCCACCGTCGCCGATTCCGCGTTCGTCGCGGCGGGCGCCCGCGTCGTCGGAGAGGTGACCCTGAATGCGCTCTCGAGCGTCTGGTACAACGCGGTCCTGCGTGGGGACAGTGCTCCGATCGTCATCGGCGCTCGCAGCAACATCCAGGACGGCGTGGCGATCCACGTCGACGCAGCGCACGGCGTCGACGTCGGGCAGGACGTCTCGATCGGCCACAACGCCGTCGTGCACGGGTGCCGCATCGGCGACGGGACGCTGATCGGGATGGGCGCCGTCGTTCTCTCCGGCGCCGTCATCGGGGCCGGGTGTCTCGTTGCCGGCGGCGCGGTCGTCCTCGAGGGCACGGTGATCCCCGACGGATCCCTCGTCGCCGGCGTGCCCGCGAAGGTCCGGCGCGAGCTGACCGCCGAAGAGCGAGCGGGCATCCTCCGGAACGCCGAGGTCTACCTCTCGCACGCGGGGCGGCACGGCTCGGTCGCATGATCGTTGCTCACCCCGCCCTCAGCGGCGCCATAGCGCAGCTCATCTAGGCTTCGTCCGTGCCCGGCCGTCCTGTCCTCCCGCTCTGGCTTGCGCTCCCCGTGGCGGTCGCCGGTGGCGCCGTGCTCGATCTCGCCTACCCCGACATCGGCATCTGGCCCCTCGCCTTCGTCGGTGCCGCCATGACTCTCGTGACTCTCATCGGTCGTTCGACCTGGGGCGCCGTCGCCGTCGGCGCCGTGTTCGCGGCATCCTTCTATCTTCTGCACATCGCGTGGATCACCCGCTACCTCGGCCCCGTGCCGTGGTTCGCTCTCGCGGGGGTGGAGACCCTCCTCAGCGCCGTCGGGGCGATCGCCATCGCCCTGTCCTATCGGTGGCTGCCGCGGCTTCTGCCGGCGACGTGGGCGCGTGTGACGCTTCTCCCCGCCCTCGTGGCGGCCGCGTGGACGGCGCGCGAGCAGTTCCTGGGTTCCTGGCCGTACACCGGCTTCCCCTGGGCGCGGTTGGGAATGAGCCAGTCCGACGGACCCCTCGCCGAGCTCGCGTCGTGGCTCGGTGTCAGCGGCCTCACCTTCGTCATGGCCTTCGCTGTCGCGGCCGCCATCGAAGCGGTCCGGCTGCGGTTCTGGCGTCGCATGCGGCTCGCCGTCCCCGCCATCGTCGCTGCGGCCCTTCTCGTTCTCGTCCCGCAGTTCCCGACGACGGATGCCGGGACGATGCGCGTCGGCGCCGTGCAGGGCAACGGTCCGTCAGGCTACTTCGACAAGCGCAACGCGTACGACGTGTACCGCGCGCAGCTCGCGGCGACCGAGCCGCTCATCGGCAAGGACATCGACGTGCTGCTGTGGCCGGAAGGCGGTGTCGATTCGGATCCGCTGAACGACGAGTCGATGACGAAGGCCCTGGACGAGCTCTCCAAGAAGGTCGACGCGCCGCTCATCATCAACGCGGCGACCGAGCGCGGCACCAAGGTCTACAACTCGTCGATGCTCTGGCAGGCCGGAGCGCAGAACCCGGTGGCGATCCACGACAAGACCCACCCGGTCCCGATGGGGGAGTACGTCCCGGATCGCTGGTTCTTCGAGGCCCTCGCGCCGGACCTGATCGGCCTCATCCAACGCGAGTACACGCCCGGGACGAATCCACCGTTCTTCGATGTGAACGGGGTCGGCGTCGGCCTGGCGATCTGCTTCGACGTCATCTACGACGATGTCATCTGGCAGGGCGCCCGTGACGGTGCCGAGGTCTACATGTTCCAGACGAACAACGCGGACTTCCGCGGGACCGATGAGAACGTCCAGCAGCTGGGCTTCGCCCGCATGCGGGCGATCGAGACGGGGCGGTCCGTGGTCAACATCTCCACGGTCGGAACGAGCCAGGTCATCGCGCCGGATGGCTCGGTCATCGACGGGCTGGCGGCTGACACGGCCGGCGCTCTGCTGGTAAACGTTCCGTTGCGCACGGGGCTCACGGCCGCCGTCGTCATCGGACCCGCAGTCCAGTGGGTCCTGGGGTGGTCGGCTCTGCCCGTACTTCTGGCGCTCGGCTTCCTGGTTCGCAGGCGCACGAAAGCGGCGCCGCCCGTGGAGGACGACGCCGCTGAAGTGTGAGGGTCAGGCGCTCAGTTTGCCGGAGTTCTCGCCACGGCGGGACCGCAGGAGAGCCAGTCGCTCCTCGAGCAGCTCTTCGAGCTCGGGGATGGTGCGACGCTCCATGAGCATGTCCCAGTGGGTGCGAGCGGCCTTGTCACCGGAGTGGTCGACGACGGCGACGGTGTCACCGATACGTCGAACTGCCTCGGCTCCGCAGGTCCGGCATTCCCAGGCCTCAGGAACCTCGGCGTCCGCAGCGAAGGTGAGAACGGTCTCCCGTTCGCACTGCGTGCAGACGTAGGTGTGGTTGGTGCGCTCTACGAATACGACGCCTTCTTCGCTCTGTAGGCTCGAAGCGCCGAGACGCATGCCTCGAAGGCTGCGATCTGCCATTGTGTGGTCCTCTCGTCGTCCTCAGGTATAACGAACGCACCTGTGCGGATCATCCAAGAAGTCCTCAATCGATGTGGTATTCACAGCCGATCTCCAGGACCGCCGACTATAGGACGCGCGTCTTCTCCGCGACACCCAGATCGGGGCGATCGGTGACGATGCCGTCCACGCCGAGATCGAGCAGTCGCCGCATGTCGCGGGGGTCGTTCACGGTCCACACGTGGACCTCCACCCCTGCGGAGTGGGCGAGGTCGAGAAGACGCCGAGAGAGGATCCGGACGCCTCGATGACGCTCCGGGATCTGGAGCGCCTGGATGCCGTCGAGCCGGCGCGCGGCGACCCTCGGGAGACGTGCCGTCAGTGCGGCGAGGACGAGGGCGGTGATCTTCGAGCCGGCCGAAGTCGCCGGCTCTCCGCCGTGTGTTCGGGCTGCGTCGAGGGCGATCTCTCGCCGACGGTCGGAGAAGCTCGTGAGCAGGACGCGGTGCGCCTCTCGTGCGATGAGAGCGCCCACCGGGTGCGCGGCGGCATCCGCTTTGACGTCGAGGTTGAACCGCGCGTCCGGGAAGGCTCGGAGGATGTCGGGGAGGATGGCCAGCCCGCCGCGCGTCGACATGATGTCGGCGAGTTCGCGAGTGCGGACCTCCGCCACCGGGCGAGAATCGTTCGCGACGCGACGGAGGTCGTCGTCGTGGAAGAGGACGACATCGCCGTCTGCGGTCAGGTGGCAGTCCGACTCTAGGTAGACCGTGCCCGTCGCACGTCCGGCGGCGAGAGCGGCCACGGAGTTCTCCACGACGCTCTCGGAATCGTGCGGAACGAAACCTCGGTGAGCCAGGATGCGGGGCGTCGACTCACCGAGGAACCACGGGTGGGTCATGAGGTGGGGGGTGTCCCGTCCGCCGGGTCCGCCGCCTTCTTCGCTGCACCGCCGAAGGCCGTGCTGAACGAGTTGAGCGCGTTCGTGAATTCGCTCGGGATGATCCAGAGCTTGTTCGAGGAGCTCTCGCTGATCTTCGGCAACGTCTGCAGGTACTGGTAGGCGAGCAGCTTCTCGTCGGGATCGCCCTTGTGGATCGCGTCGAACACGTACTGGATCGCCTGCGCCTCACCCTCGGCACGCAGGACGGCAGCCGTCTTGTCTCCCTCGGCTCGCAGGATCTCGGCCTGGCGTCGACCCTCCGCTTCGAGGATCTGCGACTGCTTGGAACCCTCGGCGGTGAGGATGGCCGCGCGGCGATCGCGCTCGGCGCGCATCTGCTTCTCCATCGAGTCCTGGATGGAGACCGGCGGGTCGATCGCCTTCAGCTCCACGCGGGAGACCCGGATGCCCCATTTGCCCGTCGCCTCGTCGAGGACGACTCGCAGCTGCGTGTTGATGTTGTCCCGACTGGTGAGCGCCTCTTCGAGGTTCAATCCACCGACCACGTTGCGGAGGGTGGTCGTCGTGAGCTGCTCGACGGCACCCAGGTAGTTGTTGATCTCGTAGGTGGCGGCGCGCGCATCCGTGACCTGGAAGTAGACCACCGTGTCGATCGAGACAACCAGGTTGTCCTCGGTGATGACGGGCTGCGGCGGGAAGGAAACAACCTGCTCCCGCATGTCGACGAGCGGCAGCAACCGGTCGACGAAGGGGATCAGCAGATTCAGGCCGGGGGAGAGGGTGCGCTGGTACCGGCCGAGCCTCTCCACGACACCGGAGTAGGCCTGCGGGATGATGCGGATGGACCGGAACAGGACGACGACGACGAAGATCGCGACGACCACCAGCAGGATGATGACGAAGATCTGGCCGACGAAGCCGCCCACGTCGACTCGGGCGGGGAGGATCATGCGGGATTCCCTTCTTCTGGCGCCACCACGACGGTGGCGCCGCGGACGGCGGTGACGGTGACACGCTGACCCGGAGCGACGGATGCCGCGGCATCCGTCAACCGCGCGGTCCAGGTCTCGCCGTTGTCGAGCTTGACCGAGCCGTCACCGTCGATGAAGGCCGTGACGACACGCGCCGACATGCCCGTCAGCGCGTCGACGTTCGTCGGAATGTGCTGGCTGGAGCGATGGAGAGCTCGCAACAGAAGCGGACGGATCGTGAAGAGCAACAGGCCCGAGACGGCCGCTGCCGCGAGGACCTGCAACCACCAGACACCGCCGGCGATGTTGACGCCGAGGCCGCCGATGAGTGTGCCCGAGGCCAGCATCAGGAACGTGAACTCGAGCGTCAGAAGCTCGATGATGACGAACAGGACCGCGAGCACCAGCCATCCGATCCACAGGTACTGGATGAGATCCGGGAACATCGTCGGCTCCTTCGGTGGGCGTGTCCTCGCACACTATCAACCGGCTTCGTCGCTCGGGCCTACCGCGCCGGATTGGTAGGCTCGACGCGCCCCATCCGCCTCGCGCACCCGCCGAGCACTTTGCAGGAGAGCCCCATGTCGCAGCCCGTTCCCGCCGCCTCCCTGTCCGGCAAGACCGTCCTCGTCACCGGATCGTCCCGGGGGATCGGGGCGGACACCGCGCGCTACCTGGCGCAGGCGGGGGCCAATGTCGTCATCAACTTCCGGAACAAGGCCCCGCGCGCGGAGAAGCTCGCCACGGAGCTGCGTGAGCTCGGGGTCGAGGTCCTCACCGTGGGTGCGGATCTCACCGACCCGGCATCCGTCTCGGAGATGTTCTCGGCGGTCGCGGACCGGTTCGGCTCTCTCGACATCCTCGTCCTGAACGCCTCCGGCGGCATGGAGGGCGGCATGGCCGAGGACTACGCGCTCACCCTGAACCGTGACGCTCAAGTCGGCGCGCTCGAGGCGGCCCTCCCGCTGATGCCCGCCGGCGGCCGCGTCGTCTTCGTCACGAGCCACCAGGCGCACTTCATCCACACGACGCCGACCATGCCCGAGTACGAGCCCGTCGCCCGGTCGAAGCGTGCCGGCGAGGATGCTCTTCGGGAGCGGATCCCCGCACTGACCGATAAGGGCGTCGAGTTCGTCGTCGTCTCGGGCGACATGATCGAGGGCACCATCACCGCGACGCTCCTCGAGCGCGCAAACCCGGGTGCGATCGCCGAGCGCCGCGAGAGCGCGGGCAAGCTCTACAACGTGTCGGAGTTCGCCGCCGAGGTTGCGCGGGCGGCCGTCGAGCCCGTGCCCGCCGACAACACCCGCTTGATCGGCGACACCGCGTCGTTCGGAGTGTGACTGGCGCCCCGGGTCAGACCCCGGGGCTGAGCAGGACGACGATGAGGAACAGGACGGGGACGCATCCGATCGTCGTGAGGAAGACGGTGTCTCGCGCGATCGTCTGACCGATCGAATAGCGCTGCGCGTAGTTGAAGACGTTCTGCGCGGTCGGCAACGCTGCGAGCACCGTCACGACGAGGACTTCGGCCGGCGACAGCCCGAACGCGAATCGCGACAGCAGCCATGCCGCCAACGGCATGAGCAGGAGCTTGAGTGCGGTCGCGAGCAGGATGTCGCGGCGGTGCTCCGGTGCTCCGAGCACGCGTTGCCCGTTGAGCGAGATCCCGTAGCTGATCAGCAATACCGGGACGGCGGCGCCCGCGACCAATTCGAGCGGATCGATCACGATGTGGGGGAGCGGGATGCCGGTGGCCGAGACGATCGTGCCGAGAACGGAACCGACGACGATCGGGTTGGTGACCGTCCGCCGCACAATGGGCCACGGCCTGCGGCGTCCGTCGGTCGTCAACGCCTCGAAGACGGCCATGACGACGGGGGTCAGGACCAGGAGCTGGAACAGGATGACGGGGGCCGGGTAGGCCGCGCTTCCGAGCAGGTACAGCGACAGCGGGATGCCGATGTTGTTCGAGTTCACCTGGCCCGCAGACAGCACTCCGATGAGAACCTCACCCGCAGGGCGCCGCCAGACGAATCTCGACACGACACCGAAGACGGCGAAGACCGTCACGGCGGCCAGCGCCGATACCGGCAGCAGCGCGGAGAACAGGGTCGCGACATCGGCCTGCGCGAGGACGACGAAGAGCAGGAACGGGCTGAGGACGAAGAACGTCAGGCGACTGAGCACCTGGGAGCCCGTGGGACCCAGCAGATCGATGCGCCCGATGATCCATCCGACGAGGATGGCGACTCCGATCACGACGAATCCGGTCAGCACCTCGAGCACGACTCGAGCCTACGTCCCGGCATCCCTTGTCGGAGAACTGAGGGAGATGTATCGTTTATCGATAGATAGTCATCGAGAGGCACCTATGAGCCGCACTACGATCGTCACCCTGCGCATCCTGCTCGCCTTGTCCCTCGCGGGGTCTCTCGCGGTCCAGGTCCTGGTCCTGCCCGCCGCCTGGGCCGACCTCGCCGGTGCCGCACCGGTCTGGCGTGTCACGTCGGTCGGCATCATCGCGCTGTGGCTCGTCTGCCTGCAGACCGTCGCGGTATGCATCTGGCGGCTCGTCTCGATGGTCGCCGATGACGCGGTCTTCTCCTCGGGCGCCTTCCGTTTCGTGAACGTCGTGATCGCAGCGATATCGGTCGCGGCGATTCTCACGGCCGGCTTCGCGACCCTGCTGGCCCCGGGTGAGGTGGCCCCGGGCGTCGTGGGGATCATCTACGGAGCCGCGGTGGCCACCGGGGGAGTCGCGCTCGTCGTCGTGGTGATGAAGTCACTCCTCCGCAAGGCGATCGAGATGCGCTCCGAGCTCGACGAGGTGGTCTGATGCCCATCGTCGTCGACATCGACGTCATGCTCGCCCGCCGCAAGATGGCCGTCGGCGATCTGGCGACGCGCATCGGCATCACTCCGGCCAACCTCGCGGTGCTCAAGAACGGTCGGGCGAAGGCCGTACGGTTCACCACGCTCGACGCGCTGTGCGAGGTCCTCGGATGTCAGCCCGGCGATCTGCTGCGGTGGGAGCCCGATCACGACGCGGATGCCGACGTCTGAACGCGGGAGCTCTTCCTCCTGGGCATCATCGACCTCACCGTCCTCGCCTTCAGCGTGCGTGCGCAAGGGGCAAGGGGGCAGGCCGTCCACGACCGAGCGGCTCCTGCGGTTGCCGAGGTGACAGCGCGCCTGCCCGTTCACGCGTTCGCCGATAATTCGCATTATGTCAACTTGCGTTTAGTGAGGCCGCCGGAGCACCTCCTCCGATCAGCGGGAGATCTGAATGGACGGGGCTTCCGCTCATGTGACGCATGGCCGGTCTGGCGAGTTTTCGTGATCACGCACCAGGCAACGTCAGCCGACGCCTCAGAGCGCGAGCGGAAGACGCGTCGTGGACAACCCGACGTCGCCGAGGAAACGCTCGAACGCCAGCGTCGCCATGCCGATCGCGACCGAACTGCCCCGCACGGTGGACACGCCGAGGTCGACCGGTGCCGTCGCGCCGATCGGCGCGCGCCGTTGCAGTTCCCGCTTCGTCGGATCGACGAGGTCATCGCCCAGCGCCCACGCGGTCCATCCCGTGAGCATCAGTACTTCGGGGTCGATGATGGCCGCCAGGTCGCCGAGCGCGACGCCCAGGTAGTGCGCCGTCCGCGCCAGCACCTCGTCGACGACGGCGTCTCCGCCAGGCTGCCTGTGCGCGGTCGCGAGCCCCTCGATGAATTCGCGCTGCGGAACGACGGCCAGCGCATGATCGGGCGCGATCTCGCGGAGCGTCGCTTGGATGCCGGGGGCACCGACGTACGCCTCGACGCACCCCTGTCGGCCGCAGCGGCAGGTGCGGCCATCCAGAACGAGGACCGCATGACCCCACTCCCCCGCACTGTGCGTCGCACCGCGGAGGATCTTGCCCTCCAGGACGATGCCGGCGCCGACGCCGGTGCCGAGGTTGGCGATCACCATGGACGCAGCGGTCCGTCCTCGGCCGAACCAGAGTTCGGCCGTCGCGATCGCCTTCAGCGGGTTCTCGACCACCAGCGGCAGGCCGATGCGCTCGCGCAGCTGCCTCAGCACCTCCACGTTCCGCGCAGCCCACCGCGGGGCGACGGCGTCCGCTGACTCCTCTGCGCTGATGAGACCCGGGAGCGCGATGCCGGCGCCGAGCACCCGGTCGCGGGAGACCGCCGTCTCGCGCAACGCTGTGTCCACCGCGCGCACGATGCTCTCCGTCACGCTGGTGGCCGACGGCAGACTTTCGTCCATCGGTACCTCGACCGAGCCGACCTCCTCGAGGCTGACGTCGAACACGATCGCACGAACGTATGTCTCGGCGACGTCGATGCCGAGAATCCGGCCACGCTCACCGTTGACGCGGAGCATGGTCGTGGGCCGTCCGGCCCCCAGTGCAGAGCTGCCGGCATCCACCACGAGGTCTTCAGCCCGCAGCTCCTGCACGATGGTCGCGACAGTGGCGACGCTCAGGCCGGTCGTCTGCGCCAGCTCGTTCCGCGTCGAGGTCCCCGCGGACAGCAGACCGTGGAGGACGTCGAGACGCGATTCGCTGCGGATGTCGCGCGACGATCTCTTTCCCACCACGATGGCCTCTCCGGCGTTCTCCGCGACCTACGCGAGTACCTGCATGAATACTGCCAGAGCCGAACCCATTTTGGATCGGGGGTAGACCACCCCTTCTTTTAAGCGTTAGATTAAGGGCGATCGGTGCGACGGCGGACTGATCGGACACCTGAATCGCCGTCACCATCCCGCAGAGAGGCGAGAAGGATGACATCACCCAAGCGACGGAAGATCGCAGTCACAGCAGCAATCCTGAGCGCATCGGCGCTCCTCATCTCCGGTTGCTCGAGCAATGCCGGCGGAGGTGCGGACGGCCCGGTTTCGCAGTTCTACCACCAGTACGGCGAGGCGGGCGTCCAGGAGGCCGTCAACCGTTGGGCCGACGACTACAAGGACGCGAAGATCGACTTGCAGTGGGTGGAGGGAGACTACGCGCAACGCGTCAACGCGCTCCTCGCCTCGGGCAAGGGCATCGACCTGTTCGAGTACAACGCGATCAACGTCGAGGCCGCGCGGCAGGGCCAGTACGCCGACATGACCGACCTCGTCGAGCCGGTCAAGGATCAGATCCTCCCGATCGCCCTCAAGCCCGTGACGATCGACGGCAAGTACTACGGCATCCCGATGATCACGGATGCCCAGCTCTTCATCTACCGCCCGTCCATGTTCAAGGAGGCGGGCGTCGAGGTCCCCAAGACCTGGGATGAGCTCGTCGATGCAGCGAAGAAGCTGACGAACGCCGACCACAAGGGTCTGTTCCTCGGCAACGACGGCGGCGCCGGCATCCTCGCCGCCAACCTGCCCCCGGCGGCCCCCGGCGGGATCATCAGCGACGACAACAAGAAGGTCTCGCTGAGCTCGCCCGAGCTGGCTGACGCGCTGACCTCCGCGCACGAACTGTACGACTCCGGTTCGCTGCTCATGGGCGCTCCGACCGATTGGTGGGACCCGACCTCCTTCATCGCCGGTGACGTCGCGATGAGCTGGCAGGGCCTGTGGGCGATCCCCGCGATCAAGAAGGCGCTCGGCGACGATGTCGGCGCATTCGCAGTACCGGCCCTCGCGGGCGGGCAGCCCATCGTCGGCGTCTCGCAGTGGAACGAGATGGTCGCCGGCAAGTCCGGGAAGATCGAGAAGGCCAAGGAGATCGCCAAGAAGCAGTGGATCGACGACACCGACTGGCAGATCGAGTTCAGCACCAAGTACGGCTTCCACATCCCGCCGTTCAAGAGCGCACGCGAGCAGGCCAAGACGCTCGGTGACGGCGTCGCGAAGCAGATCGTCGACCTCACCACCGAGTACGGCTGGACCGGCGGCCCGTACTACACCCCCGCCATGAGCACCGCGCTCACCGACGCGGTCACCCGTATCGTCGTCGACGGCGCGGACGCGAAGTCGGAGCTGTCGTCGGCTCAGACCACGATGCAGGGCATGCTGGACGCACTCCAGTGACTCAGCTCAACACTCCGGTGGCCCGGGTCTCAGACCCGGGCCACCGGCCCACTCCCCCGCCCTCCGTGCCGCGCGGCCGGCGTCCGATCCGAGGCACGCGCCGTGCCTTCTGGCTCTTCGTCAGCCCCTTCTTCATCGGCCTGTTGATCTTCAGCATCATCGCGCTGTTCTGGGGTTTCTACCTCAGCTTCACCCGCGCTGTCGCGACCATCACGCCGACAGACTTCGTCGGATTCGACAACTACATCTCACTCCTGACCGACCCGAGCTTCCTGTCGTCGCTCCTGTCGTTCACGGTGTTCGCGATCCTCGTCGTGCCGACGACTCTCATCGCCTCGCTCGCACTCGCGATGCTGGTGGCGAACCTCCCCGTGGCGCGCGCCTTCTTCCGATCCGTCTTCTTCCTGCCGACGGCGTTCTCGTACGTGATCGCATCCCTGATCTGGAAGCTCGGCATCTTCAGCGGCTCGACCTCCTCGGTGGCCAACTCGGTGCTGTCCTCGCTCGGGCTACCGACCGTGGATGCCTGGCTCACACAGTCGCCGTACTACTGGGTCGTCATCGTGAGCGTCCGCCTGTGGCTTCAGGTGGGGTTCTACATGCTGCTGTTCATCGCCGGCCTGCAGCGGATTCCGGAAACCCTCTACGAAGCGGCCGCGATCGACGGCCTGTCGCGCGGACCGCGGCGCTTCTTCGCGATCACGTGGCCGCAGCTGCGCCCCACGACGGCAGCCGTGATGCTCCTCCTGCTTGTCGCGGCGTTCCAAGCCTTCGACGAGTTCTACAACCTCGTCCGAACGATTCCCTCGGTCCGCCCACCGCTGCTGTACATCTACAACCTCTCGTTCCAGCAGCTCGACTACGGCAAGGGTTCCGCGGGTGCGTTCGTCGTCACGGCGATCGTCGTCCTCGTCGCGCTCCTGCAGTCGCGCTTCTTCGGATTCGGCTCTGCCGACGAGACGAAAGCGCCGCGTCGCGGTGCACGGAAGGGACGCGCCTCATGAGTGTCGTCGGAAACCCCGTCCGCCGGAGGGTCGAGCTGACCCTTCGTTACGCGGTCCTCATCGTCCTCGCCCTCCTGTTCCTGCTGCCGCTGTACGTCATGGTCAAGACGGCGGTCTCGCAGCCCGAGGACGTCACCTCCAAGACATTCGTGTGGTGGCCCTCCGACCCCAACTGGGGCAAGTTCGCGGAGATCTTCGCCGACGAGCGCTTCGGGCAGTCCCTCGTGACGTCGGCGATCATGGCCGTGTCGATGACCGTGGGCCAGATCATCATCGGCGCCCTCGCGGGGTACGGGCTGGCTCGCATCCCGAACCGCGCGTCGAAGCCCCTCCTCGGCCTGACCGTGACGATGCTGCTCATCCCCAGCGCCACCACGTTCCTCCCGAACTACCTCATCGTTTCGTGGCTGGGGTGGACCGAGAGCCTCCAGGGCATCGTCGTCCCGACGCTGTTCACCGCGTTCAACGTCTTCCTCTTCCGACAGTTCTTCATCTCGTTCCCGAAGGAACTGGAGGAGGCGGGCAAACTCGACGGACTCGGCTACATCGGCACCTTCGTGCGTATCGTCCTCCCCAATTCGCTCGCCTTCGCCGCGGCGCTGACCGTGCTCGGCTTCCTGGGCGCATGGAACGCCTTCCTGTGGCCGCTGGTGGTGGCCGGCACCGGCTTCGGGGCGCTCACCGTCCAGGTGTACCTGTCGTCGTTCATCACGGCGCAGACCTTCGACTACACCGGACTGTTCGCCGCCGGGTTCCTCGCATCCATCCCGGTCCTCTTGGTCTTCATCCTCCTGCAGCGCTGGCTGCTGCGCGGTGTCGCGGAGACCGGCCTCGGGGGCTCCTGAGCCGCGCTCGGGTCAGAGACCAGCGACGACACATGAACCGGACACGATCCTCGAGCGAGATCCGTGACGCCTCGCGCCGCGAGATCGTCCGCGCGCTCGTCGTGGGCGGCACGGCGACGAGGAACGACCTGGCTCGCTCCACCGGGCTGAGTGCCGCCACCGTCTCGAACCTCGTGACCGAACTGCGCGAGGCGGGACTGATCGCGGATGCCGGTACCGACAACGCCGGCACCGGTCGGCCGACGACAGTCCTCCGCATCGACGGGCGAGGCGGGTCGTTCCTCGGGATCGACGTCGCGGAGACGTACATCCGCGCCGTCGTCTTCGATGCCTCGCTCGCCGAGATCGGCGCGGCCGACGTGGACCTCGACGAGGCGTGGTCATCCATCGACCGCGTCGCCGACGCACTCGTGGCAGCCGTCGATGAGGCGCTGAGCCGTGGCGGCCGGAGGCGAGACGACATCCTCGGTGTCGGGCTCGGTCTGCCGGGGATCGTGTCGAAGGATCCGCGTCGCGACGTGCCTCCGCACGGGTGGGCTGCCCACATCCGCGACCTCGAGTCGCGCGTCCGGCGGCACCTGCCGGCTCCCGTCGTCACCGCCAATCCCCTGCAGGCGGTCGGGCATTCGGAGATCTGGTTCGGGACGGCACGAGGGCGTTCGAGCGCCGTCGTCGTCAACCTCGGCACGGGCGTGGGTGCAGGCATCATCGTCGAGGGACGCGTTCTCCGGGGCGCGACCAGTACGGCCGGCGAGTGGGGGCACACGGTGCTCGAGCTCGACGGCCGCACCTGTCGTTGCGGACGCCGAGGCTGTGTCGAGGCGTATGTGGGGGTTCCCGGCATCCATCAGACGCTCCGTGATGTGGATGCGGGGCACGCACTGCTCGGTCTGCATCAGCGCGACTTCGTCCACGGTCTGCGGGATTCCGTCGACGATCCGGCCGTCGCCCAGACGCTCGCCCGTACCGCGCGCTACCTCGGAATCGCTCTGTCCGACATCGTCGCCGTCCTCAACCCCGAAGTTCTCACGCTCACCGGCTGGACGGCATGGGCGCTCGGGAGTTCGCTCCTGCCCGGCGCGCGTGCGGCCCTCGCGGAGCGCGCCCCCGAGATGACGGCTGCTCGTCTCGATCTGGGAGTCTCGCCGGTGCGGGTCAACAGCGTCGCGACGGGCATGGCCGTCCTCGCGTTCGAGAATCACCTCGATTCCCGAGCGCTGGCGCGCCGTTCGCGCCCGCGGCCGGAGGCGACCGTCACGCCGGATCCGCTGCCGCCCACTCTCCCTCAGACACCGCAGCCGATCGCCGGCTGAGCCTCGACCGACAGGAGTCGCATGGTCCTCGCACGCCCCGCACGCCCGCCCATGGGATGGAACAGCTGGGACTGCTTCGGCACGACGGTGACCGAAGCCGAAGTACTCGCCAACGCCCGGTTCATGGCCGAGAATCTGAGGGATGCCGGCTGGGACACCATCGTCATCGATGCCGACTGGGCCGATCCCGACGCGCGGTCGCACGGCTACAACGACGACGCTCGGCTGCATCTGGACCCTCACGGCCGGCTTCTTCCCGATCCGGTCCGCTTCCCTTCCTCCGCAGGTGGTGCCGGGTTCGCACCTCTGGCCGACCAGATCCACGCGTTGGGCCTTCGGCTGGGCATCCACGTCATGCGAGGAGTACCTCGCCGGGCGATCGCAGAATGCCTGACTCTGCACGGGACGTCGACCCCGCTGTCGGCCATCGCGGACCCCGCGAACGACTGCGAGTGGAACCCGCACTTCGTCGGCATCGACCACGGACATCCGGATGCCGCGGCCTACTACCGCTCGACGGTCGCCCTCTACGAATCCTGGGGGATCGACCTGATCAAGGCCGACGACATGCTGTGGCCCTACCAGGAGCGCGACATCGCGGCGTACAGCGACGCCGTCGCGGACGCCGAACGCGAGATGGTCCTGAGCCTCTCCCCCGGCCGCGACCTGTCCGCCGCGCATCTCGACCATCTCGCCGCGCACGCCAGCATGTGGCGCATCTGCGACGACGTGTGGGACCGATGGGAAGACGTCGCCGACAATCTCTCCCGGATGGCGCGCTGGGCTCCCCACGCGCGCCGGGGAGCGTGGCCGGACGCGGACATGCTGCCGCTCGGCCGCATCGGGATCCGCGCCGAGCGCGGCGAGCCGCGAAACGACGCACTGACCGCTGCAGAGCGGCGAAGCCTCCTCACGCTGTGGACGATCGCGCGCTCACCGCTCATGTTCGGCGGCGATCTCCCGAGCACCGACCCCGAGACGATCGAGCTCCTGCGCAATCCCGCACTTGCAGACCTGTTGACGCGCGCGGAAACGAGCGGCGAGATCCGCCGCGAACATGGGCTCGTGCTGTGGCGCGCAACCGGCGGTGGGACGGCCTGGCTCGCCGCCGTGAACACGACCGGCCAGGACCTCTCGGCGACGCTGGACACGCGAGATCTCGGGCTGGGCGCCGAGCCCGGTCGCGTCGTCGACGTCTGGACGGGCCAGACGGTCGCGACCCGATCGGGACGGGCCGGTTCCGCGACGGTGCGCGGTGTCGCCCCTGACTCCCGCGCCGTCGACATCACCCTGCCGCCGCACGCCGGTATCTTCTGGCGTCACGACGGCTGAGCGCATCGCATCACGAGATCGGGGCGCTCATCAGTCGTGCCTCGGTGAGACGGGGACTGCCCTCGACTCCCCCGCCGATGGCGAGAACCCATCGCGCACGGCCGTCGGCGAAACCGGTCAGGTCGATCTCGACGACACCGTCCTGCGTCGTCGGCGTGATGGCCCGATGAAGAACGGGGTCGCCATCGACACACACGATGAGACGCCGCGCCGCGGGATCGGCGAGCCACGCGATCCTCAGGGTGTCGGCGGCCGCGCCCCAATCCTCGAGCACGAACGTCGACGTGCCGGTGAATCGGCGCCAGTGCGCGCCGTCCTCATAACCGGAGTCGCTGCCGGACAGGTCCATGCCGTGATCCGACTCGGGCTGCTGCTGGCCGAAGGCGAGCACGTCGATGGTCCGCGCATCCAGGGCGTCGGCACGATCGTCCTCGGCCGCGAGAAGGGCGCGACGACGACGGACATCGCCGTCCGCCGCGTAGGGGAACGCGAGCGTGTAGCGGTCGTCGTGAAGCGAGGCGAACGGTTCCAGCACGATCTCGCGTCGGGTCTCGGTGGCGGGCAGAACCACTCTGCCCCCGTCCGTCCGGCGGAACGTCCGCAGGTCGTCGGGCGTCAGCACGGGCGCGTCGGCGAGGGGAAGGAGCGGACCGCGGGCGATGTGCCCCATGCGCGCATCGGTTGCGAGCGGGTCCACCACCGGCCCATCGACACGCTCCGCCAGGACGCGCGGGCCGTCCACGATCGAGAGCCACTCGGATCCGTCCGGTGCTTCTTCCGCGCGAAGCACGGGCGGAAGGGCGAGACGGATCGTCGTTCGCCCGCGCCATTCGCGATCGAACCGGAACCATCCGTCGGCGTCCGGTGAGGATACGGCGTCGTCGATGTGCGCCTCGACGCGTTCCGTGTCGACGCCTTCGGGAACCCGAACCTTCAGGACGAACGGGCGCGGCGTCGGCACCGTGACGCGAACGACCGCGTCATCACCGAACGGCCGCTCCGTCTCCGTCTCGACGACGACGTCCCCCCAGTGGGCCCGTGCGCCGAGGAGAACGTTGACATCCAGTCCGCCGGACGCGGTCGAGAACGCTGCCGCGGCGAATCGTGCCGGCGCTTCGAGACCCGTTCCCATGCAGCACCAGAACCCTGTCTGCCGACGGGAGTACACACGGTGATGGCCGGGCCGATGCGAGGTGAAATAGACGATCCCGCCGTGGTCGGGATGCTGAACCGAGAGGATGTGCGCGCCCAGCGCCCGCTCGATGAAAGCCAGCTGATCGGCATCCCCGTCGAGCCGGTACAGCTCGCGAGCGAGCTCGACCATGTTCACTGTGTTGCAGGTCTCGGGTCCCTCGCGTGCCGTGAACACGCTGGACCAATCGTCGCGCGGCGGGAAATGCTCCCGCACGCTGTTCCCGCCGATCGCTGTCGTCCGGTGAGTCGTGACGCTCGTCCAGAAAGTGCGCGCCGCGGTGGCGAACTCCTCCCCCATGCCGAGGCGTGCCAGGACCGCGTGGCCCACGACGATCGGGATCTGCGCGTTCGCGTGCAGTCCGTCGAGCGGGTCCTGCCCGGCAGCGAGCGGCTGCCAGAGCGCGCGCACCGCGAGCCGAACCGCGAGCGCGGCGGCATCCTCATCGCCGACGTGCTCCGCCCAGCGGGCGAGGGAGGCCGCGAGACCGCCGGACTCGGTCCGGAGGATGAGTTCGACATCGCTGTCGCTGATCGGGGCGAAGACCCGGATCCACCAGGCGACGAACTCCGCGGCGATGGTCTGTCCGAGCCGCGAATCCGCGTACACCGCGGCGTCGATGACCCCGGTCAGCACTTTGTGCAGGTTGTACAGCGGAACCCAGCGTCCATCGAGGTCGAAGGTCTGCGGCTCGATCCGGCCGCTCTCGATCTCGCGCCACAGCGCGACCCCGTCGGGGACGCCGCCTACGTAGCCCGTCCCGAGCGTCGTCTGGCACTCGCGGAGTCCCGTGAGGAGCACCTCGAGTCGGTCGCGCGCCGACGCGGATCCGCCGGCGGCGTGGGCGGACAGCGCGCTCAGAACGTGGCCCAGCGTATGTCCGTCGAGCCCTTCAGCCTCCCAGCCGCCGTAGCCGGGACCGCTCGGCACACCAGACTCCCGTCGGTACGGCGCGAGCAAGCGATCGGCATCGAGTTCCAGAGCCGTCCGCAGCGCACGCTCCTGAGCGCGTGCGAACGGCCCCGACGTCAGCGTGACCGCTCCCAGCGGCAACGGCTCCGTCCGGGTCATCCCGCGGTCCGCACCCGGACGGTGACGATGCTCCGCGGCGGCAGCGTGAGGCGAAGGTCGCTTCCTTCGACGACGGCGCCGGCGAAGTCGACCGGGGCGACGGCATCCGGTTCATCGAAGGTGTTGTGAGCGGATGCCGCCGCATGCAGGAGGCGTGCGCCGACGACCTCGCCGACGCGTTCGGGCAGACGCATCGCGAGCTCGGCGTCGGACTCGAGGTCCCAGTTCACCGCGCTCACGGTGTAGACGCCGTCCTTCACGCTGACGGTGTGGTCGAGGTGGGCACCGCCCCGTCCGCCCGGACGCCCGCCGTCGTCGACGGTCTCGACGAAGTCGGCGTCCTGGTGATCGACGTACATGCCGAACGCGTGGAAGGTCGGGGTCTTCAGCATGCGCGCGCCGTCGGTCAGCAGCATCGCCTGGAGGACGTTCACCATCTGGGCGATGTTCGTCATGCGCACGCGGGCGGCGTGCCGATGGAAGATATGGAAGTTGACGGCCGCCACGATGGCGTCCCGCATCGTGTTCTGCTGGAACAGGAAGCCCGGATCGGTTCCCTGCTCGACGTCGTACCAGGTTCCCCATTCGTCGACGAAGAGGCCGACCCGTCGCGCAGGGTCGTGGCGGTCCATGATCTCGCCGTGACGGCGGAGCAGCGTGTCCATCACCCGCGTGCGGTGGATCGTGTCATACCAGGCGGCGTCGTCGAAGCTCAGCGCCGACCCCTTCACATCCCACTCCCCCGTCGGGAGCGTGTAGTAGTGCAGGCTCAGCGCATCCATGTGACCGGCCGCGCGCGCCATGAGCACCTCGGTCCACTCGTAGTCGTCCGCATTCGCTCCGCACGCCACCTTCGCGACGTGGCTGTCGCCGTAGTCGCGCACGAACGTCTGGTACTGCCGGTAGAGGTTGGCGTAATGGAGCGGGAGCATGTTGCCGCCGCATCCCCAGCTCTCGTTGCCGACCCCGAAGAACTGCAGCTTCCACGGCTGGTCACGTCCATGCGCTCGACGGAGCTCGGCCATGGGGGTGTGCTTGTCGAGGGTCATGTACTCGACCCAATCCTGCATCTCCGCCACCGACCCGCTGCCGACGTTGCCGTTGACGTAGGCCTCGGCGTCGAGCTGATGCAGGAGCTCGAAGTACTCGTCCGTCCCGAAGGTATTGGGGTCGACGACGCCGCCCCAGTGCGTGTTGACCATCGCGCGGCGCTGCTGCGTCGGTCCCACGCCGCCCAGCCAGTGGTACTCGTCGGCGAAGCAGCCGCCCGGCCAGCGGACGACGGGCACCTTGATCTCGCGGAGAGCCGCGATCGCGTCCGTACGCAGACCGTTCTTGTGCGGGATCTCGTCCTGCTCGCCGACCCAGAGGCCTTCGTAGATACCGCGTCCGAGGTGCTCGGCGAACTGGCCGTAGATGCGGCGGTCGATGCGGTGGGCGCGGGTGGTGGCGGTGATGAGGCTCATGCGGTTCTCTCCGTCGAGGGGGTGAGGTCTGGTCAGGTCAGGGGTGGCGGATCTCGGGCAGGTCTGAGAGTCGGGCGAGCGCCGCTCCGACCCGCCCGCCGCGGTGGAACACCGGGATGGAAGCCAGGGGTGCGTCGACAGTGATCGTCTGCCCGCCACGGTGGCTGCGCCCCGTCCGGGCGTCGGTCCATTCGGCCCCCGCCGGCAGATAGACGTTCCACCGGGTCGCGCCCGGCGAGGTCACTGGCGCCACGAGGATGTCGGGACCGAACAGGAATTGCCCCGATGTCGTCCAGGCCAGCTCGTCGTCGGGGAACTCGAAGAACATGCCGCGCATGACCGGTGCCCCGTCGTGGTGGGCGTCGGCCATCGCTTCACGCGTGTAGCTCCGCAGGTCCTCGCGCAGCCGGATGTACTCGACCAGAAGGCCCTCGATCTCTTCGCCGAAGCTCCAGACCTCGTTGTCGGCACCGGTGCCCACCCGCGCGACGCCCTGGGTGTCCACGATCGGGATGCCGGGCACTCGGTCGCCGTGCAGACGCATCACCGGGCTGAACGCGCCGAACTGGAACCAGCGGATGAGGAGTTCGTGGAACGCGGGTTCGCGCACGTCGCCGCCGGTGAATCCGCCGATGTCGGTCGTGAACCAGGGGATGCCGGCGGCCCCCATGTGGATTCCCGCGGAGATCTGCGCTTTCAGATCGTCGAAGGTCGAGTGCACGTCACCCGACCATACGAGCGCGCCGTGCCGCTGCGATCCGGCCCATGCCGCTCGAACGAGCGAGACCGGCTGGTCGTTCCCCTCCGCACGGAGGCCGTCGGCGATCGCCCGGGTGAATTCCCGCGGGTAGAGGTTCGCGACCTGCGCGCTGGGGCCGGCCGCCAACCGGTAGTTCTCGAAGTGGTAGGCGCCGTACTCGGGCTCAGCCTCGTCGAGCCAGAAGGCGGTGATGCCGTAAGCCCCGTAGTTCTCGGCGAGCTTCTGCCAGAGGAACTCCCTGGCCCGAGGCTCGGTGACGTCGAGGAAGCGGGTGTACTGACCGTCGAAGTAGTACTGCACATCGATGCCTCGCCGGGTGCGCACGAGCATGTTGCCGTCGCGCAGTTCCTCCCAGTTCTCGGACTGCGGGACGATCTGCGGCCACACCGACACCATGAGCTCGATTCCGAGTTCGCGAAGCTCGGCCGTCATCGCCGCGGGATCGGGCCAGAACTCGTCCTCGAAACGCCAGTCCCCCATCCACCGCCAGTGGAAGAAGTCGGCCACGATGACGTCGATCGGGATGCCGCGGCGGCGATACTCGCGCGCCACGGAGAGGAGCTCGTCCTGCGTCGAGTAGCGGAGCTTGCACTGCCAGAAGCCGAGACCGTACTCCGGCATGATCGGCGCATGCCCGGTCGCCTCGGCGTACGCGGCGGCGATCCCGGCGGGGCGGGGATCGGCGCACACCCACCAGTCGATCTGCGTCGCGCTCTCGGCCTCCCACTCGGTGCGGTTCGCGCCGAAGACGGCGCGGCCGATCGCCGGCAGGTTCCAGAGGAAGCCGTACCCGGCGCTCGAGACGACGAAGGGTACGGAGGTCTGCGAGTTCCGGTGCGCGAGCTCGAGCACGGTACCCTTCAGATCGACGAGATCCTGCTGGTAGAGCCCCATGCCGACGAGATGCTCGTCCGCGGGGGCCGCGAGGCTCAGTCGCACCCGGTGGTCACCGCCCTCAGTGGGACGGAACTCGCGCGCGGAGAGCTTCAGCGCACCGCCGTCGGTGATCTCCTCGAACAGGAGTCGGCCGTCGGCATCCTGCACCTGGAGCCGCAATCGGGTGGTGTGGAAACCCACCGACCAATCGTTGTACTCGTCCTCGACGGCCGTCACCCTGACGCCGCCCGCGGCCACCGTCGCGCGGAGACCCTCGACGACGACGACTGCCTCGGTGCCGGGGACGTCCAGGAGAGCGCCCGGGGCGTCATCGATCGCCCCGAGCGCAGCGCGCACGCGCACCCCGCGCCCCCACGCGTCGATCGAGACCGTCTGACCGTCGCCGCGCCACAGCACGCCGGTGTCCGAAACCTGGAACGTCATGAGATCGCCTTTCGTGGTGCCGCAGCCGTGCTCCCCCGCACGACCAGTCGGGTGGGAACGAGCAATCGCCGGACGGCGTCCGCATCGTCGATACGAGCCAGCAGGACGTCGACGGCAGCGCGCCCGACCTCCTCGAACTCCTGATGGATCGAGGTCAGCGGTGGCCAGAACTGGGCTGCCTCGGGCATATCGTCGAAGCCCACGACGCTGACCCGCGAGGGAATGGCGACACGGGCTTCGTGGAAGGCCCGGAGCACTCCCAGCGCCATCTGGTCGTTGGCGGCGAAGACGGCGGTGACGTCGGGCTCCGCGCGCAGTCGGCATCCGGCGTCGTACCCGGACTGCGCGCTCCAATCGCCCCGCTCGAGCGGCGGCGCCGCTCGCCCCGCGTCCGTCAGCGCCACACGCCACCCGTGCTCGCGGCGAACGGCGGAGTACGAGCTCGCAGGTCCTGCAACGTGATGGACGGTCTTGTGGCCGAGGTGCAGCAGGTGCGTGACGGCCTGGCCTGCACCCATCGTCTGATCCGTGTCGACGTAGGACCGGTCCTCGAGCGCCGAGGCGTCGACCACCACGACCGCGAGGTCGTCGGGCAGCGGCAGATCCTCGCCTGCCGAGAGATGATCGCCGATCGCGATGACGAGCCCATCGACGGCCTGATCGCGGGCGCGCTCGATCGCCTCGGCGACGGCGGTGCGATCGAATCCCGCCGTGGGGACGAGTGCGACCGCGTACCCCGAGGCCGCACCGGCGCGTGAGATGGCCTCCCACGTGCGGACGCTGCCGTACGAGGTCAGATCGCTCATGATCACGCCGATGCTCCGGTAGCGGGCCGAGCGCAGAGCCCGTGCCGCGCGGTTCGGCCGGTACCCGAGCTCCCGCATGCTCGCGCGAACGCGCTCCTGCGTCTCATCGTCGACGCGGGCAGCCCCCGTGACGACGCGAGAGACCGTCTGCGCCGAGACCCCCGCGTGGCGGGCGACATCGGCCTGCGTCGGCACCCCGTGAGGCGTCCCACCGCGTCGCGCGACGGGCTCGTCGAGGGGGGCAACGACACCCGTCTCCGGGGCCGGTCGCGTGCTACGCTGAGGCGACATGATTGCGTAAACATAGCAGTTGACGCAGCGGCAGGACACCCCTTCTCCACGCGGTAGGGCGTCCGAACCCAGCTCCGAGTGGAGATCACATGAGCACCTTCGCCATCGGCGACCGCGACTTCCTCCTGGACGGACAGCCGCACCGCATCATCTCCGGAGCGATGCACTACTTCCGGATCCACCCCGGCGACTGGGCCGACCGCATCCGCAAGGCGCGGCTCATGGGGCTGAACACGATCGAGACGTACGTCGCGTGGAACGCCCACGAGCCCGTCCAGGGTCGATGGAGCGAATCCGACGGTCTCGACCTGGGTCACTTCCTCGATCTCGTCGCCGCCGAGGGACTGCACGCGATCGTGCGCCCCGGGCCGTATATCTGCGCCGAGTGGCACAACGGCGGCCTCCCGACGTGGCTCACGGCCACCCCCGGCATCCGCCTGCGCCAGACGGATGCCGCCTATCAGGCCGCGCTCGAGACCTACCTCCGCCGTGTGTACAGCATCATCGCGCCGCGCCAGATCGACCGGGGCGGCAACGTCGTGCTCGTGCAGATCGAGAACGAGTACGGCGCGTACGGTTCGGACAAGGACTACCTGACCGAGCTCGTCCGCATCACGCGGGACGCGGACATCACGGTTCCCCTCACGACGGTCGACCAGCCCGAGCCCGACATGCTCGAGGCGGGCTCGCTCCCCGGCATCCACCTGACCGGCTCGTTCGGCTCCCGCGCCCGCGAGCGGCTCGCGACCCTCCGCGAACACCAGCCCACGGGACCGCTCATGTGCTCGGAGTTCTGGGACGGCTGGTTCGACTGGTGGGGTGGACCGCATCACACGACGGATGCCGCGACCGCCGCGGCCGAGCTGGATGACCTGCTGGCCGCCGGAGCCTCGGTGAACATCTACATGTTCCACGGCGGGACCAACTTCGGCACGACCAACGGAGCGAACGACAAGGGGCGCTACCTCCCGATCGTCACCTCCTACGACTACGACGCGCCTCTCGACGAGGCGGGCGACCCCACCGACAAGTACCACGCGTTCCGCGACGTCATCGCGAAGTACGCAGACGTGCCCGCCGAGGTACCCGACGCACCCGCACCGCGGCCGGAGATGTCCGTTGCGCTGACCGAGGTCTCGCGGCCGGGCCCCACGGAGGCCGGGGGGTTCGAGGGACTGTTGACGTTCGAGGACGCCGAGCACACCGGCACCCTCATGCGCGTCGAGGTCGCCCTGCCCGGCGGCTTCAGCGGTGGCGTGCTCTCGGTCGTCGAGGTCCGCGATCAGGCGTGGGTGTCCGTCGACGGCGTCCGTGTCGGTTCGCTCTCGCGGACCCGGCACGAGCACACGCTGCGGCTACCGGCGGGGACGGATCTGTCGATCCTGGTCGAAGAGCAGGGCCGGGTGAACTACGACGACCGACTCGGCGAGGTCAAGGGACTCATCGGACCGGTGACGGTCGACGGGAGGGAGCTGTCCGGGTGGCGGACGACGCCCGTTCTCCTCGGCGACGCCGTCGACGCACCGGAGCTCCTCGTGGCCGAGGGGTCGTTCGAACTCGACGCTCCGTCCGATCTGTTCCTCGACACGGCCTCGTGGGGGAAGGGGTACGTCTTCGTCGGCGGATTCCTGCTCGGGCGCTACTGGTCGAACGGTCCGCAGCGGACGCTCTACGTCCCCGCCCCCGCAACCCGGGCCGGATCGAACACGATCAGGGTCGTCGAGATAGAGCAGCCGACTCCGGCCGCGGCGCGATTCGTCGCCGCGCCGTCCCTCGGGCCACTGCACGAGTGACCGCGCGGACGATCACTGCCCGACGGTGATCCCCGGCGAGAACGCGACGTAGCCCGAGAAGTCTGCGCCGACGCGGTCGAACGCGGACGGGTAGGGGTTGGGATACGACCACGCACCGTCGGTCATCCGCTCCGTACCGGCCTCGACGTGGAAGTACTGGCACTCCCCCTTCCACGGGCACGTATACGGGGTCGGGCTCTCGACGAGGACACCCTGCTTCACGGATGACGGCGGGAAGTACGCGTTCCCCTCGATCCGGATGATCTCGTCGTCGGCCGCCTCTGCGATGACGGTGTCACCGATGGTCGCTTTCATGTGTTCTCCGATCGCCGAATGGTGTGGGCTCAGAGTACGCCCGCTGGAGAGTAGCGTGGGTGGGTGAGCGGAGAGCGTCGGCATGAGACGACCCCGGTGAGCGGGCCAGGCCTCCGCGCCTGGCTCATCTGGGGCACCGGCGTCGCCGCCTACGTCCTCGCGGTGACCAACCGGACCTCTCTCGCGGCGGTCGGTGTCGATGCCGCAGACCGCTTCCAGGCGGATGCGGCGACCCTGTCGCTGTTCGCGGTGGTCCAGCTCGCGGTCTACGGCGGAATGCAGATCCCGGTGGGCGTCCTTCTCGACCGCTACGGATCGCGCCCGATCATCACCATCGGGATGCTCTTGATGGCCGTCGGCCAGCTCACCATGGCCCTCTCCCCCAGCGTGGGGGTGGCGATCGTGGCTCGCATGCTCCTGGGCGCCGGCGACGCCGCCGTCTTCCCCGCGGTCCTCCGGCTCGTCGCGACGTGGTTCCCCGCTCAACGCGGGCCGCTCATGGTGCAGCTGACGGGCATCCTCGGGCAGGCGGGTCAGCTCGTCGCCGTCATACCGATCGCCGCCGTGCTGCACGCCACGAGTTGGACGGTGACCTTCGGCGGGATCGCCGGACTCTGCGTCCTCTTCGCCGTCCTCGTCTTCGCCCTCGTGCGGAATCGACCCCCCGAACTCGCTCGCGACGTCAGCGTCGACACCGACACCGGTGCGATCCGCGTCGTGACCTCCACCGTCGACACGGGGGTCGGGATCCGAGCCGCCCTCGCGCACCCCGGGACCCGCCTGGCCTTCTGGTCCCACTTCACGACGCCGTTCGCGGGGACGGCGTTCATCCTGCTGTGGGGCTTCCCCTACCTCACGGCGGGCGAGGGACTCACGACGGGTCAGGCCGGCGTCCTCACCTCGCTCTACGTCTTCGCCGGAATGGCCCTGGGCCCGGTCCTCGGCGAGCTCTCCCGCCGCGCACCGCATCGTCGCTCCCGCGCGCTCGTCCTCCCGGCCGTCGCCTTCCAGCTGGTCGCCTGGATGACCGTGATCGTCTGGCCCGGACGCGCCCCGATCTGGCTGCTCGTCATCCTGCTGATAGCCCTGGCCATGGGTGGCCCGGCGTCCATGATCGCGTTCGATCACGCGCGGACCCACAACCCGTCGCACCGACTCAGCACGGCGACGGGCGTCACGAACGCCGGCGGGTTCCTCGCCGCTCTCATCGCGATCTTCGCCATCGGGTTCGTGCTGGATCTGCAGGGCGCAGGGACGCCGAACACCTATCGCCTCGATGCGTTTCGGATCGCCTTCCTCGTGCAGGTGCCCCTGTGGCTGATCGGCGCCACCTTCATCAGCATCGAACGGCGACGCACCCGCATCCACATCGGCATGGATCAGCCGCGTCGACGCCCGCGCAGATGACGAATGGCCCGCCCCGCGAAGGGACGGGCCATATCGTTTCCGCGAGCCGACGTCAGATGGAACCGTCTCCCGACGTCCGGGTCTCGGAGCGGGTGACCCGCTCCCCTGCGACAGGGTCGACCGTTCGGACGGTCGATTCGCTGGAACGCCGACGCAGCACCAGCACGAGGCCGATGAGGAAGACGACGACACCGGCTGCCATCAGGATGTAGCCGATCAGGTTGAGGTCGACGTACTGCACATCGACGTTCACGGCGAACGCCAGGATGGCGCCGATCACGAACAGCACGATTCCGGATCCGATGCTCATGCGCACCCTCACTTTCTTGGCGGTGTGGTCCCGATCATCGTCGCCGCTGACAAGAAGCTGATAGCCCTTGACAGGTGCCCGCCGTGAGGGATTCAGTCGTGCGGGCGAGGTTCGACTCGGAACCATTCCCCGTACTTGGCCTCGCGACCGTCGCCGGAGGACGTGCCCGTCAGTCGGCGTCGCAGCCACGGGCCGAGGTGCTCGCGGAAGTACCGGCCGCGGGTGAGGGCGACGCTGTCGTCTCTGTCGTCCAGGCGCCACCACTCGGCGGGCGCCTTCTCGCCGAGCGCCTCGAGCACGCGAGCCGCGACACGGTGGTGGCCCCGGGCGTTCATATGCAGCCGATCCTCGGACCAGAACGATGCGTCCGACAACTCGGTGTCGGGCCAGTTCAACGCGACGACGACGTCGTCTCGTCCCTCGAGGCGCGCGGTGACGGCCTGCGACAGCTCGTCGCCGCGTCGCTGGATGAGCCGTGACAGGGGAAGCTGAGCCGATGGGTTCGCCCCGGAGAGGACGACGAGGGTCACTCCCTCCTCGTCGCAGCGACGGAGAACCTCGGTGAAGACGTCCGCGACCCGAGCGATCGGCGTTCGAGGGCGGAGCATGTCGTTGCCGCCGCCGTTGAACGAGAGGTGCGTCGGGCGCAGCGCGAGAGCGCGTTCGAGTTGTTCCTCGACGATGGGCTGGATGAGTTTTCCGCGGATGGCGAGGTTCGCGTAGGAGATCGCCTCCCCGCGGGAGTCCGCCCACCCCTGGGCGACGAGGTCCGCCCAGCCCCGGACGCTGCCGTCCGGCAGCTCGTCACCGACGCCTTCTGTGAACGAGTCCCCGATCGCGACGTAGCGGATGTCCTGCGGCATCCTCTCAGCCTATGACTCAGTCCGCGAGCGAGCGTCCCCGCGATTCCGCGAGACCCCAGGTCGCGGCGGCGGCGACCGCGAAGAAAGCGCTCAGGACGATGAAGACGACCGGGATGCCGCCGAGGGTCTGCAGCACCGGTACGATCGGCGGCGCCAGGATCGACGCGATGCGCCCGATGCCGGCGGCCCACCCGGCACCGGTCGCGCGAAGCGATGTCGAGTACGTCTCGGGCGTCACGGCGTACAGCGCACCCCACGCGCCCAGGTTGAAGAACGACAGCGCCATCCCGGTCGCAAGAATCAGCGGAACGGTCGTCGCCTGGCCGAAGAGGATCGCCGCCACCGCCGATCCTGCCAGGAACACCGACAGGGTCACGCGCCTCCCCCACACCTCGATCAGCCACGCGGCGACGGCGTACCCGGGCAGCTGCGCGAGAGTGATCAGGAGCGTGAACTCGAAACTGCGGACGAGCCCGAACCCCTGCGAGACGAGCAGCGTCGGAATCCAGATGAACGCGCCGTAGTACGAGAAGTTGACGCAGAACCAGACGATCCAGAGGGATGCCGTCCGTCGGCGCATCCCGGACGCCCACAGGCCGCGGAGCCGCTCTCGGACCGTCGTCGCCCGGGCTGCGGGCGCGTCGATGGCCTCGGCCGCCGACGTCACGCGGCGGCCCAGCAGCGCCGGCGAGGACTCCAGACCCGAGACCACGCGTTCGGCATCTGCCGTACGTCCCCGCGAAGCGAGCCACCGCGGCGACTCCGGCAACGCCCACCGCACGATCAGCGCGTACACCGCGGGAACCGCGCCGATGGCGAGAGCCCAGCGCCAGCCCTCGGGGACGGACGGGATGACCAGGTATCCGATGAGGGCGGACGCCGTCCAGCCGACCGCCCAGAACGCCTCGAGCACGACGATGATGCGTCCCCGCATACGCGCCGGCGCGAACTCGCTCACATACGTGCTGGCGACGGGCAACTCCGCGCCCAGGCCCAACCCGACGACGAAGCGCAGAGCGATGAGGGCGACGAGTCCGCCCGCCAGCGCGCTCGCGCCGGTCGCGATGCCGTAGACCAGAAGGGTGATCGCGAAGACCGATCGCCGACCGATCCGGTCCGCGAGCAGTCCGCCCACCGTGGCCCCGATCGCCATCCCCGCGAACCCCGCCGAGGCGATCCACGACGTCGACGACGTCGTCAGGTCCCACTCGCTCACGAGCGCCGCGATGACGAACGAGATCAACCCGACGTCCATCGCATCCAGCGCCCAGCCGGCGCCGGACCCGGTGAGGACGCGCAGGTGCGTGCGGGTGAAGGGGAGGCGATCGAGCCGGCTGGTGATGGAGCCGGTCGTGGTCGTGGTCATCCTCGCATCGTACGAGGCGCGGCGGGTGACGCGATCATTCGCCGAGCATCTCGCGCACGAGCGGAATCACTTTGGTGCCGTAGAGCTCGACGGAGCGCATCAGTTTGTCGTGCCCGAGGGTGCCGTTGGCGTACTTCAGGTCGAAGCGTCCCGCCCCGAGCGTCGTGATGGTGTCCGCGATCTTGCGCGCCACCGTCTCGGGAGAGCCGGCGTAGATGGACCCTCCCGGACCGACCTCCTGCTGGAACCGCAACCGACTGTAGGGCGGCCAGCCCCGGTCGCGGCCGATCGAGTTGTTCTGCGCCTCGAAACCCGGGTACGCCTCTTCCCACGCCTGCTCATCGGTATCGGCGATGTGGCCCGGCGAGTGGATGCCGATGGGCTGCGCCTCGCCGCCCAGCTCACCGATCGCACGGTGGTAGAGGTCGACGTAGGGGCGGAATCGGGCCGCTGGCCCACCGATGATGGCCAGCATCAGTCCGTAGCCGTAGCGCGCGGTGCGGATGACGGACTCGGGTGAGCCGCCGACGCCGACCCAGGCGCGGATGCCGTGCTCGGTCTTCGGGTACACATCCGCATCCGTCAGAGCGGCACGCGTCGAGCCCTGCCACGTGATCGGGTTCTCCGTGCGCAGCAGCGAAAACAGTTCCAACCGCTCCTCGAAGAGGGTCTCGTAGTCAGAGAGGTCGAATCCGAACAGGGGGAAGGATTCGATGAAGGAGCCGCGGCCGAGGATCACCTCCGCACGCCCGTTCGAGATCGCCGACAGCGTTGCGAAACGCTCGTACACCCGGACGGGATCGTCGCTGGAGAGGACCGTCACCGCCGTTCCGACGCGGATGTGCTCCGTTCGCGCGGCGATCGCGGCCAGCACGATCTCGGGGCTCGAGACGGAGTACTCGGCGCGGTGGTGCTCCCCCACTCCGATGAAATCGACGCCGGCCTGATCGGCCAGCGTGGCCTGCGCCACGAGGTTGCGGATCGCCTGCGCGCCCGACACACGGTCGCCGTTGTCGTCGACGGTGATGTCCCCGAAAGTGTCCAGGCCCAGCTCCACAGCGGTCATGTCCGCCCCTTTCATTCAGATGCATAAACGAAGGGGAACGTCGGATATTCCCGGCGTCCCCCTCCGTCGTCGCAGAACGCCGACGTCAGCCGTCGCGAAGCGCCGCTCGCAGCGTGTCGAGACCGACCCCGCCGAGCCGGAGCGCCCGCATGTGGAACTGCTTGATGTCGAAATCCGCACCGCCGCGCTGGGCCGCCTCGTCGCGGATCTGCTCCCAGATCCGCTGGCCCACCTTGTAGGACGGCGCCTGTCCGGGCCATCCCAGGTAGCGGTTCACCTCGAACTGGATGAACTCATCGGACATGTTGACGTTGCGGCGCATGAACTCAAGCGCGTAATCGGCGTCCCATGTGCCGTGACCGTCGAGGCGCGGCTTACCGAGGTGCACTCCGATATCGAGGACGACGCGCGCCGCCCGCATCCGCTGACCGTCGAGCATCCCGAGGCGGTCGGCCGGGTCGTCGAGGTAACCGAGCTCCGCCATCAGCCGCTCGGCGTACAGGGCCCATCCCTCGGCGTGGCCGCTGGAGCCGGCGAGCAGACGGCGCCACGAGTTCAGCTCCGTGCGGTTGTAGACCGCCTGCGCGATCTGCAGGTGGTGTCCCGGAACACCCTCGTGATAGACCGTTGTGAGCTCGCGCCACGTGTCGAACGTGTCGACGCCCTCGGGAACCGACCACCACATGCGACCCGGACGCGAGAAGTCGTCCGTCGGTCCGGTGTAGTAGATGCCGCCCTCGTTGGTCGGCGCGATCATGCACTCGAGCCGCCGGATCGGGTCCGGGATGTCGAAGTGCGTGCGTCCGAGCTCCTCGACGGCCCGGTCGCTCGTCTCCTGCATCCACCGCTGGAGGGCGTCCGTGCCGCGCAGCTTCCGGGCCTCGTCCTGCTCGAGGAAGGCGACGGCCTCCTCGACGGACGCGCCGGCCTTGATCTCGTCGGCGATGGACTCCTGCTCCGCCACCATCCGGGAGAGCTCTTCGACGCCCCAGTCGTAGGTCTCGTCGAGATCGATGGTCGCGCCGAGGAAGCGGCGCGAGTGGAGCGCGTAGAGCTCACGGCCCACGGCATCGACATCGGATGCCGCCGGAGCCAGCTCGTCGCGGAGGAATGCGGCGAGCTGGTCGTAGGCGACTCGAGCGGCGCCGGCGTTGTCGGCGAGCTCACGAGCCAGCGACGCCGGCAGGTGGCCGTCTGCAGGAGCGGCATCGCCCACGAAGGTTGCGAAGAAGCCGGAGTCGCTCGTGTAGCGGGCGATCTGCGTCACGACTTCGGTCACCTGGCGGCGCGCCGGGACGACGCCGTCGGAGATCCCCTGCCGCAGTGTCTGCACATACCCGGCCAGCGCCGTCGGGATCGCGGAAAGACGCGTCGAGACGACGGACCAGTCGTCTACGGTGTCGGTCGGCATGAGGTCGAACGCCGCACGGATGTCCTGCGAGGGCGAGGCGATCACGTTGATGTCGCGGAGGTGCGACTTCGCGTCGTGTAGATCGAGCTGCAGACCGAGTTCGGCGGACAGGTCCATCTTCGTGACCTCGTCGACGGAATCGACGGCGTCGGCAGCCTCGAGCGCCCGAAGGGTCTCCGCCCCTGCGGCGGCCAGTCGATCGTGGCCCTCCGGCGAGAAGTCGTCGAGACGGCCGTTGTGCTCGGTTCGTCCGATGTAGGTCGCGAGGCTCGGTGAGAGCTCCGCCAGCGTGTCCACCCAGCGGTCCGCGATCGTATCGATGGGGGTGGGCGTGCGTTGTGCGTCGGTCATCCCTCGAGCGTAGAGCGTCGTGCGCCCGGCGTCAGTGAGCCGCCTCGTCCCAGTGACTCCCGCGCCCGATCTGCACATCGAGCGGGACCGAGAGCGCGGCCGCGTCACCCATCCGGGTCCGGACGATCTCCTCGACCGCGTCCCACTCCCCCGTCGCCACCTCGACGACGAGTTCGTCGTGGATCTGCAGGAGGACGCGAGACGCCAGCTCCTTCTCGCGGAGGTCACCGTGGATCTCGACGAGCGCGATCTTCATGATGTCGGCGGCACTGCCCTGGATCGGGGCGTTGAGCGCAGCGCGCTCCGCGTTCTCGCGGAGTACGCGGTTCGGGCTGGTCAGGTCGGGGAAGGGACGGCGGCGACCGAAGATGGTCTCGGTGTAGCCGTCGATCCGGGCCTGCTCGACAGAGGAGCGCAGATAGTCGCGCACCGCGCCGAACCGGGCGAAGTACTCGAGCATGAGCTGCTTCGCCTCCGACTGCTCGATGCGCAACTGCTTCGACAACCCGAAGGCGCTCAGACCATAGACGAGGCCGTACGACATCGCCTTCACCTTCGTGCGCATCGGAGCGGTCACCTCGCCGGGGTCGACGCCGAACACGCGGGCACCGACGAAACGGTGCAGGTCCTCCCCCGAGTTGAACGCCTCGATGAGTCCCGGATCGCCCGACAGATGCGCCATGATGCGCATCTCGATCTGCGAGTAGTCCGCCGTCAGCAGCGTCTCGTAGCCCTCGCCGACCTCGAACGCCGCACGGATCCGCCGGGATTCCTCGTTGCGGATCGGGATGTTCTGCAGGTTCGGATCGGTGCTCGAGAGGCGACCCGTCTGACTGCCGGTCTGCACGTAGGTGGTGTGGATGCGGCCATCGTCGGCGATGCCGACGGTCAGCGACTCGATGATCTGACGGAGCTTGGTCGCCTCGCGGTGCTGCAGGAGAAGACCGAGGAAGGGATGCGGGTGGGAGTCCTGCAGGTCGGCGAGGACGGCGGCATCCGTCGAGTACCCCGTCTTGGTCTTGCGGGTCTTCGGCAGCTCCAGCTGGTCGAACAGCACCTCCTGAAGCTGCTTCGGCGAACCCAGGTTCACCTCGCGGCCGATGATGCCGTACGCCTCCTGCGCGATCGCATCGGCGCGGGCCGCGAGCTCCCCCGAGAACCCGGCGAGCTTCTCGCGCGAGACCGAGACACCGGCGAGCTCCATGTCTGCCAGAGCGTCCAAGGAGGGGAGCTCGATGTCGGTCAGGACGGCGCCGACAGGGGCCGGGAGCTCGGCACGTTCGGCCTCGGCCACCCGCAGCGCGAACCATGCCAGTTGGCCGGGCGTCGCGCCCTCCGTCTCGGGAACCAGTTGGGACGGGTCGGCCTCGGGGAGCTTCTCGTCGAGGTAGCGGTCGACGAGGTCGGCGAGTGTCTTGTCGGGCAGGCTCGGACGCAGCAGCCAGCCCGCCAGCAGGACGTCGAAGGTCAGACCGCTCAGCCGGACACCGGCGCGACGGAGAGCCTTCACCTGCGGCTTCGCGTCGGTCATGACCTTCGGTGCGTCGCTTTCGAGCCAGGGGACCAGCGTCTCGCGAGCGCTGTCGTCCCAGTCGATCTCGTGCACCGTCTCCGACGTCGCGACGCCGAGACGCGTCGGCAGGCCGCCGGCGACGGTGACCGTCAGAGCCAGTTCGCCCGTCTGCTGCGTGAGCCACGCGGCCAGGGCCGCGCCATCCGTCTGCTGCGGTTCGGGAGCCGACACCTCGGGCGCCGGCGGCTCATCGGTCGCGTTGAACGCCTCGAAAACGCGCGGCAGGAGGGTGCGGAATTCGAGCCGCGCGAAGATGTCGCGGACGGCCTGCGTATCGAGCGGACGGACGGCAAGATCCTCCGGTGCGTACTCGAGCTCGACGTCGCGGAGCAGCCGGTTCAGCTGACGGTTGCGGCGGACGTCGTCGAGGTGCTCGCGGAGGTTGCCGCCGACGACCCCCTTGATCTCGTCGGCACGCTCGAGCAGCGCGTCCAGCGTCCCGAACTGCGTGATCCACTTGACGGCGGTCTTCTCGCCGACCTTCGGGACGCCGGGGAGATTGTCACTGGTCTCGCCGACGAGCGCCGCGATGTCGGGATAGTTCTCGGGCGGGAGGCCGTACTTCTCGACGACCGCCTCGGGCGTGTAGCGCTTGAGCTGCGAGACGCCCTGGACGCTCGGGTAGAGCAGCGTGACGTCGTCGGTCACGAGCTGGATCGTGTCCCGGTCACCGGAGCAGACGAGCACGTCGTAACCGCTCTCCACCCCGCGCGTCGCGAGCGTCGCGAGGATGTCGTCGGCTTCGACGTCCTCCTTCGTCAGGACAGGCACACCCATGGCGGCGAGGCAGTCCTGCAGCAGCGGGATCTGCCCCTTGAACTCCGCGGGTGACTCCGACCGGTTGGCCTTGTACTCCTCGTAGACCCGGGTCCGGAACGACTGCCGCGAGGTGTCGAACGCGACGGCCAGATGCGTCGGCTTCTCGGCCTTGACCAGGTTCACGAACATCGACAGGAAGCCGTAGATCCCGTTGGTGTGCTGGCCGTCCTTCGTCGAGAAGTTGTCGACCGGGAGCGCGTAGAACGCCCGGTAGGCCAGCGAGTGGCCGTCGACGACGAGCAGAGTAGGCTTTGCGGAGTCGCTCACCCGACCAGCCTAGTTCGGGCCCGCGACATCGACTCCCCCGCGGCGCCCCGTCGGCGCCGCTCGATCCGCGAGGTGAATCGCCATGCCCGAGTCCGCGTCCTTCCCCTCCGACGCGCTCGAGTGGGCGGCCGACCGCGGCATGGGAGCCCTCGCCGAGAAGATGGGCATCGAGTTCACCGAGTTCACCCCGGAACGGGCGATCGCGCGGATGCCGGTGGCCGGCAACACGCAGCCCGTCGGCCTGCTGCACGGCGGCGCCTACGTCGTCCTCGGCGAGTCCCTCGGCTCCATGCACGCCAACCTGCACGCCGGTCCCGGCAGACTCGCCGTGGGCATCGACATCAACGCGACGCACACCCGGTCGGCGACCGAGGGCTGGGTCACCGGGGTCTGCACTCCGCTCCACCTCGGCCGCAGCCTCACCGTCCACGAGATCGTCGTCTCGGACGACCAGGGTCGCCGGTGCTCGACGGTCCGGATCACCAACATGGTGCGGGACCTGCCGGCATCCTGATCCGAGTCAGCGCGAGACGGCGAGCTTGAAGCCGATGTGCGAGTCGACGAACCCCAGCCGCGTGTAGAACCGATGGGCATCGGTGCGCGCGGCATCCGACGTCAACTGCACGAGGGTTGCTCCCACGGCAGATGCGGCGACGTCGGCGACCCACGTCATCATCGCGGCGCCGATCCCCGCGGAGCGCTCCGCGCTCGCGACGCGCACAGCCTCGACCAGGAGTCGCGTGCTGCCGCGGCGCGCCATTCCGGGGATCACCGTCAGCTGCATCGTCGCGATGACGCGGCCGTCTCGCTCCGCGACCAGCACGTCGTTGCTGTCCGAGTCCAGGATACGCGTCAGGCCACGGAGATAGAGTCGACGGTCCTCCGCCGCGGCCACGTCGCCCCGGCCGGCACTAACCGGGTCGTCCGACAGCAGCGCCACGATCGCATCGAGGTCGTCCTGCATCGCGCCCCGCAGCCGCACCGAACCGTTCCGCGATGCGAGCACTACGGGAAGGTCGAGCTCGTCGAGCATGACGGAGGCGTCAGGACTTCTTCGGCGCGAGCTGCTCGATGATCGCCTTGGCGACGTCCTGCATCGTGAGGCGACGATCCATCGACGCCTTCTGGATCCAGCGGAACGCCTCGGGCTCGGACAGGCCCATCTTCTCGTTGAGCAGGCCCTTGGCCCGGTCCACCAGCTTGCGGGTCTCGAAGCGTTCCACCATGTCGGCGACCTCGGCCTCGAGCGTGATGATCTGCTCGTAGCGCGCCAGGGCGATCTCGATCGCAGGCAGCAGGTCGTTCGGGGTGAACGGCTTGACGACGTAGGCCAGTGCGCCGGCCTCGCTCGCCCGCTCTACGAGCTCCTTCTGGCTGAAGGCGGTGAGCAGGACGACCGGCGCGACGTGGTTCTTGCTGAGCTTCTCGGCAGCGCTGATGCCGTCGAGGATCGGCATCTTCACGTCCATGATGACGAGGTCCGGGCGGAGCTCGGTCGCCAGCTGGACGGCGGTTTCGCCGTCACCCGCTTCGCCGACCACGTCGAAGCCGCTGTCGCGCAGGATCTCGACGATGTCGAGGCGGATCAGCGACTCATCCTCCGCGACGACGACGCGTCGCGGAGCGGGAGCTGCCTGGGGGGCCGTGGAGGGTTCCTGCTCAGTCACTCGTCCATCCTAGGCCAGGGCGCACCCGCATCCTGCGGTATCGTCGTTGAGGCTCAAGCCGGTGTGGCGGAATGGCAGACGCGACCGACTCAAACTCGGTTGCCCGAAAGGGCGTGTGGGTTCGACTCCCACCACCGGCACGACAGTGAGACGACACAGCGAAACGGCGCCCCCTGTGAGGGGACGCCGTTTCGTGCATCACGGGCGTGCGGTCAGCTCTCCGCCTTGTAGATCGGGGCCTTGCCGTGCACGGCGTCGCCGATCTTGTGGATGCGGATGTCGTTGGTCGCACCGATGATTCCGGGAGGGGACCCGGAGATCACGACGACCTTGTCGCCCTCTTCGAGGAGGCCGCGCGACAGAAAGTAGTCGTCCACCTGAAGGAACATGAGGTCCGTGTGCGCGACGTGCTCGACGAGCGCGGACTGGATGCCCCAGGTCATGGCCATCCGGCGACGGATCGCCGGCTCGATGGTGAAGGCGAGCATCGGGATGCCGGAGCGCAACCGCGACATGCGACGAGCCGTGTCACCCGACTCCGTGAAGAGGCAGATGTATTTCGCCTCGACGAACTCGGCGACCTCGTTCGCGGCGAGGGTGATGATGCCACCCTGCGTGCGAGGCTTGGCCGTCAGCGGGGGGATGCGCTCGAGACCGTGGGTCTCGGTCGCGTCGATGATGCGGGCCATCGTCTCGACGACGCCCACCGGGTGCTTGCCCACGCTCGTCTCGCCCGAGAGCATGACCGCGTCCGCGCCGTCGAGGACGGCGTTCGCGACGTCGCTGGTCTCGGCACGGGTGGGAACCGGGTTCTCGATCATCGTCTCGAGCATCTGCGTGGCCACGATGACGGGCTTCGCCATGCGGCGGCAGAGCTCGACCGCGCGCTTCTGCACGATCGGAACGGCCTCGAGCGGCAGCTCCACGCCGAGGTCGCCACGGGCGACCATGATGCCGTCGAAGGCGTCGATGATCTCCTCGAGGGCCTCGACAGCCTGCGGCTTCTCGATCTTGGCGATGACGGGGACCTTGCGGCCCTCCTCCGCCATGATCTCGTGAACACGGGTCACGTCGGCGGCGTTGCGCACGAACGAGAGCGCGATGATGTCGGCACCGGCACGCAGACCCCAGCGGAGGTCGGCCTCGTCCTTCTCGGACAGCGCCGGGACGTTCACAGCGACGCCCGGGAGGTTGATTCCCTTGTTGTTGGACACGTAGCCGGCGACGATGACCTCGGTCGTGACGACCGGTCCGTCGACGCCCGTGACCTGGACACGTACCTTGCCGTCGTCGATCAGGAGGTAGTCGCCCTTCTGGACGTCCTCGGGCAGCCCCTTAAAGGTCGTGCCGACGATCTCTTTGGTTCCGGCGATGTCCTCGGTCGTGATCTTGAAGACGTCGCCGACGGCGAGGAAGTGGGGACCTTCGGCGAACCGGCCGAGCCGGATCTTGGGGCCCTGCAGGTCGACGAGGACGGCGACGGCACGGCCGGCGTCGTCCGCCGCCTTGCGCACGTTCGCCAGTCGGGCGTCATGGTCGGCGTAGTCACCGTGGCTGAGGTTGAAGCGGGTCACGTCCACACCGGCATCGATGATGGCTCGAACCATCTCGTAGCTTTCGGTGGCGGGACCCAGAGTGGCGACGATCTTCGCGCGTCTCACAGAAATAGCTCCGTCGGGTAGTGATGTGGGAACGGTTCCAGCCTAGGCGTGCTGGAGACCGATCGCGACGTCGGTCGGTCGGACCGGCGCCGGGAGGCTGGTCGATCCCATGAGGTACTCGTCGACGGCCGAAGCCGCCGCGCGTCCTTCTGCGATCGCCCAGACGATGAGGGACTGGCCGCGCCCGGCGTCGCCGGCCACGAAGACACCCGGTGCCGTCGCCTGCCAGTCGTCTGCCCGCTCGACATTGCCGTTCGAGGTGAACACGGCACCGAGCTGCTGCTCGAGCGCCGGGCGCTCCGGACCGGTGAAGCCCATCGCGATGAGGACGAGATCTGCGGGGATCTCCCGCTCGGTGCCGCTCTTGGGGACGCGACGGCCGTCGAGGAACTCGGTCTCGGCGACGCGCAGGGCCCGGACCTCCCCCGCCTCGTTTCCGAGGAACTCGACCGTCGACGCGAGGTAGGAGCGCTCCCCGCCCTCTTCGTGCGCGGACGCGACCTCGAAGAGGGTCGGCATCATCGGCCACGGCTGGTGGTCGGGCCGCGACTCGGGCGGCTGCTTGCCGATGGCGAGGTTGGTGACGCTCAGCGCACCCTGTCGGTGCGCCGTGCCGATGCAGTCCGCACCCGTGTCGCCGCCGCCGATGACGATGACGTGCTTGCCCTCGGCGTGGATCTGGTGCGGCACCTGATCGCCCGCCACAGCCTTGTTCGACTCGACGAGGTACTCCATCGCGAAGTGGACGCCATCGAGATCGCGACCGGGGATCGACAGGTCGCGCGGGACGGTGGCGCCGGTCGCGACGACGACGGCGTCGTAGCGAGCCCGGAGGTCCGCCCACGACAGGTCCTTGCCGATCTCGACACCGGCGCGGAACCGCGTGCCCTCGTCGCGCATCTGACGCAGTCGCGTCTCGAGGTGACGCTTCTCCATCTTGAAGTCCGGGATGCCGTAGCGCAGCAGGCCGCCGATGCGATCGTCGCGCTCGTACACGGCGACCGTGTGCCCCGCGCGGGTCAGCTGCTGCGCAGCGGCGAGTCCGGCGGGGCCCGACCCGACGACGGCGACGGTCTTGCCCGTCAGGCGTCCGGGCGGCTCGGCCTCGACCCAGCCGTGCGCGAACGCCTCGTCGATCGTGGAGACCTCGATCTGCTTGATCGTGACGGCGGGCTGATTGATGCCGAGGACGCACGAGCTCTCGCACGGGGCGGGACACAGGCGACCGGTGAACTCCGGGAAATTGTTCGTCGCGTGGAGCCGTTCGATGGCCGCGCGGCCTTCACCGCGCCACGTGAGGTCGTTCCACTCCGGGATCAGGTTGCCGAGCGGACATCCCTGGTGGCAGAACGGGACGCCGCAGTCCATGCAGCGACCCGCCTGGCGACGGAGCACGGCCTGGTCGCCCTGCTCGTACACCTCTTTCCAGTCCATGATGCGTACGGGAACGGGCCGGCGCGGCGGGAGCTCGCGCTCGGTGACTTTGAGGAAGCCCTTCGGGTCAGCCACCGGTCACCTCCAGGATGCGGTTCCAGACGACGTCGCTGTCGGGGTCCAACCCCTCGGCGGCCGCCTCCTGGCGGGTTTTCAGGACGGCCGCGTAGTCGCGCGGCAGGACGCGGGTGAAGTTCGCCGCATCGGTGTCGAGGTTCGCGAGCAACCGCTCGGCCAGGTCGGACCCGGTCTCCTCGACATGACGGTTCAGGAGGTCCCGAAGGATCTCGACGTCGCCGGCACCCAGGTCGAGGAGCTCCAGCTCACCGGTTGCGAGGGCCTCACGGTTGATCAGCGCGCGATCGAGCTTGTAGATGTACGCCGACCCGCCGGACATGCCCGCACCGAGGTTGCGGCCGGTCGCGCCGAGGATGACGGCGAGACCGCCGGTCATGTACTCGAGGGCGTGGTCCCCGACACCCTCGACGACCGCGGTCGCGCCGGAGTTGCGCACGAGGAAGCGTTCGCCGACGACGCCCCGGAGGAACATCGATCCCTGGGTGGCGCCGTAGCCGATCACGTTCCCGGCGATGACGTTCTGGGAAGCGTCGAAGGCGGCGGTCCGCGGAGGTCGGACGACGATCTCCCCGCCCGAGAGCCCCTTGCCGACATAGTCGTTCGAATCGCCCTCGAGACGCAGCGTGATCCCCGATGGGAGGAACGCGCCGAAGGACTGACCCGCCGATCCGGTGAGGTTCACCTCGATCGTCCCGGACGGGAGCCCGTTCTCGCCGTGCGCCTTCGTCACGTGGTGGCCGAGCATGGTCCCGACGGCGCGCTCGGTGTTGCGCACCGGCAGGTCGATCTCCAGGTGACCGCCGTGCTCGATGACGTCGCGGGCACGATCGAGCACAGCGACGTCGAAGTGCTCTTCGAGCTCGTGGTCCTGCTCGCGGACGCGGCGCCGCGGCGCGTCGTCGCCGAAGGCCGGCCCGTGGAGGATCGGCGAGAGGTCGAGACCGTACGCCTTCCAGTGGTCGACGGCGGGCTGGACGTCGAGGACCTCGGTGTGGCCGACGGCGTCCTCGATCGAACGGAAGCCGAGCTCGGCGAGGTACTCGCGCACCTCCTGCGCGATGAACTCCATGAAGTTCACGACGTGCTCCGCCTTCCCCGTGAACCGCTTGCGCAGTTCGGGGTTCTGCGTCGCGACGCCCACCGGGCAGGTGTCGAGGTGGCACACGCGCATCATGATGCAGCCTTCGACCACGAGCGCGCTCGTCGCGAAGCCGAACTCCTCGGCGCCCAGGAGCGCGGCGATGAGCACGTCGCGGCCGGTCTTGAGCTGCCCGTCCGCCTGGACGACCACGCGCCCTCGCATGTCGTTGATCATGAGCGTCTGCTGCGTCTCGGCGAGACCCAGCTCCCACGGCGTTCCCGCGTGCTTCAGCGAGTTCAGCGGGCTGGCGCCCGTCCCACCGTCATGTCCCGAGACGAGGATGACGTCGGCGAGGGCCTTGGCCGTTCCGGCCGCGACCGCCCCGATCCCGGACTGGCTGACCAGCTTGACGTGTACCCGTGCGGACGGGTTGGCGCGCTTCACGTCGAAGATCAGCTGCTTGAGGTCCTCGATCGAGTAGATGTCGTGGTGCGGCGGCGGCGAGATGAGGCCGACGCCGGGCGTCCCGCCGCGCGTGCGCGCGATCCATGGATAGACCTTGCCGGGCGGCAACTGACCTCCCTCGCCCGGCTTGGCGCCCTGGGCGAGCTTGATCTGGATGTCGTCGGCGTGCGTGAGGTACATGCTCGTCACACCGAAACGCCCCGATGCGACCTGCTTGATCGCGCTCCGGCGCTCGGGGTCGAGGAGGCGGTCGACGTCCTCGCCGCCCTCCCCCGTGTTCGACTTCGCGCCGAGGCGGTTCATCGCGATCGCGAGGGTCTCGTGAGCCTCCTGCGAGATGGAGCCGTAGCTCATCGCGCCGGTCGAGAAACGCTTGACGATCGAGGACACCGGTTCGACCTCGTCGATCGGGATCGCCGGGCGCGTGCCGGTCTTGAGTCGGAACAGTCCCCGGAGGGTCTTCAGCTCTGTCGCCTGGTCGTCGACCAGCTGCGTGTACTCGCGGAAGATGTCGTAACGGCGGGTGCGCGTCGCGTGTTGCAGCCGGAACACCGTGTCGGGGTTGAACAGGTGCGGGGACCCGTCGCGGCGCCACTGGTACTCGCCACCCGTCCACAGACGCTCGTGGGCGCGCACCGCCTGATCGGCGGGGTACGCGAACTCGTGACGCGCCAGATTCTCGCGCGAGATCTCCTCGATACCGATACCGCCGAGCTTGGTCTCGGTGCCGGTGAAGTACGTGTCGATGAAGTCCTGCGACAGCCCCACCGCCTCGAAGACCTGCGCGCCGGCGTAGGAGGACACGGTCGAGATGCCCATCTTCGACATGATCTTCAGGACGCCCTTGCCGAGGGCGTAGATCAGGTTCCGGACGGCCTTCTCGGGCTCGAGACCCGTGATGTAGCCCGCGCGCACCAGGTATTCGACGGTCTCCATCGCGAGGTACGGGTTGACCGCTGACGCGCCGTAACCGATGAGGGTCGCGACGTGGTGGACCTCCCGAACATCGCCCGCCTCGACGACGAGCCCCACCTTCATGCGGTTCTCGTTGCGGATGAGGTGGTGGTGAACGGCCGACAGCGTCAGCAGCGACGGGATCGGCACGAGGTCCGATGTCGAGTCGCGGTCGCTCAGGATGATGAACTCGACACCGTCGGCGATGGCGGCGTCCACCTCGGCACAGATCTCGTCGAGCCGCGACCGGAGCGAGTCCGCATCGGCGTCGGCGCGGTACAGACCGCGGATCGTGATCGACCGGCGACCCGGCAGGGCGCGATCGATGTTCTGCAGCTTCGCCAGCTCGTCGTTGTCGATGACCGGGAAGTCGAGCGTGATGACCCGGGTGTGATCGGGGCCGGATGCCAGCAGGTTCCGCTCGGGTCCGAGTCCGAGACCGAGCGAGGTGACGACCTCCTCGCGGATCGAGTCCAGCGGCGGGTTCGTGACCTGCGCGAACTGCTGCACGAAGTAGTCGAACAGCAGCCGCGGGCGCTCGCTCAGGACGGCGATCGGTGTGTCCGATCCCATCGCACCGAGGGGTTCGGCTCCCGTCTGACCCATCGGGGTCAACAGGATGCGCACCTCCTCCTCGGTGTAGCCGAACGTGCGCTGACGGCGCGTGATCGAAGCGATCGGGTGCACGATGTGCTCGCGCTCGGGCAGATCCTTGAGGCGCACGCGACCCTCGTCGAGCCACTCCTGCCACGGGTGCAGGGAAGCGAGATCCCGCTTGATCTCCTCGTCCTCGACGATGCGGCCCTGAGCCGTGTCGACGACGAACATGCGTCCCGGCTGGAGCCGGCCGCGGCGCTTGATCCGCTGGGGCTCGAAGTCGAGCACACCGGTCTCGCTGCCGATGACGACGAGTCCGTCCGTCGTCTCGGTCCAGCGCCCCGGACGGAGACCGTTGCGGTCGAGGGTCGCACCCACCAGCGATCCATCGGTGAAGATGAGGGCGGCGGGGCCGTCCCATTGCTCCATCTGCATCGAGTGGTACTCGTAGAAGGCGCGCAGGTCGCCGGGGATGTCCGCCTGCTTCTCGTAGGCCTCGGGGACCATCATCATGATGGCGTGGGGCAGACTCCGCCCCGTGAGGGTGAGGAGCTCGAGAACCTCGTCGAAGGACGCCGAGTCGCTCTGGCCGGGACTGCAGATCGGCAGGAGCGGCGACATGTCGCCCAGGAGCTCGGACTCGAGCTGCGACTGACGCGCCCGCATCCAGTTGCGGTTGCCGTTGACGGTGTTGATCTCGCCGTTGTGCGCGAGCATCCGCAGCGGCTGGGCGAGCGGCCACGACGGGAAGGTGTTCGTCGAGTACCGCGAGTGCACGACGGCGAGTTCGGTGGCGAACCGCTCGTCCTGCAGGTCCGGGTAGAACGGCTCCAGCTGGAGCGTCGTCACCATCCCCTTGTAGCCGAGCGTGCGGCTCGACAGCGAGACGAAATACGCGTCGAGCTCGTGCTGCGCCCGCTTGCGCAGGCGATAGGTGCGACGGTCGAGCGCGATGCCCGACAGCGCGGCCGCGTCGCCGACAGCGGGCCGCGAGACGAAGAGCTGCTCGAACACGGGTTGCGCGTTGAACGCGAGCTTGCCGAGGTTCTCATCCGCCGTGGGCACGGGGCGCCAGCCGAGGACGGTCAGGCCCTCGCTCTCCGCGATGGCCTCGACGGCCGCCTTCTGGGACGCGCGCTCGTCGTGATCCGTCGGCAGGAATGCCAGTCCTGCGGCGTACTCGCCGGCCGCGGGGAGCTCGAAGTCCACGACGGCGCGCAGGAAGGCGTCGGGCATCTGGGTCAGGATGCCGGCACCGTCACCCGTCCCGGCATCCGAACCGATGGCACCACGGTGCTCGAGGTTGCGGAGCGCGGTCAGGGCGAGGTCCACGATGTCGTGGCCCGCCTCGCCGCGGAGGGTTGCGACCATCGCGAGACCGCAGGCGTCCTTTTCGAACGCCGGGTTGTACATCCCCTGCTTCGCAGGGAACGAACCACCGGGAACGGTCCCGGCCGGCCGGGTCGTGGTGTCTTCGTGACGGGAGCTCGAGGGCATGCCTACCGTCCTCACATGGGTGCTCAACCTGGGACGACGTCGGCCCTGCGGTGCTATCGGGTGGTGAGGGAGCTTGTGGCCCCACCGGAGGATTCTTCGGACGCGGGGGGTGCGCTCACGTCCACGAAGTCATCGGTTCCCTGCGAGTGTACCTCGCCCGGAGGGGTCCACTCGCGACCGGGCTGGTACGGCGACGGCTCGAGGCCGGGGTGGCGACGCTTCTGCACGATCATGATGGCCAGACCCACGACGACGCCGAGGATCGCGGCCCACACGTTGGTGCGGAGCCCCAGGAAGACCTCGCTCGGGTCGATGCGGATGGATTCCCAGACGATGCGCCCCGCGGAGTACCACGTCAGGTAGAGGCCGAACAGGCGACCCCACTGCAACCGGAACCGACGGCCGGCGGCGGCGATGATGATGACACCCATGACGTTCCAGATGACCTCGTAGAGGAACGTCGGGTGGAAGAGGGTGCCCTCCGGCAGGCCTGCAGGCCACGCCGAGTTCGGGTAGTCGATCTGCAGACCCCACGGCAGGTCGGTGGGCAGACCGTAGAGCTCCTGGTTGAACCAGTTGCCGAAGCGTCCGAACGCCTGAGCGAGCAGGAGCGCCGGCGCGAGGGCATCGGCGAAGCTCCAGAACCGGATTCCGCTCCACTTGCAGCCGAGCCACGCGCCGATGGCGCCGCCGATGAGGGCACCGAAGATGGCGATGCCGCCCTCCCAGATCCGGAAGATCGCCCAGATGTCCTTGCCCTCGCCGAAGTAGAAGCCCGGGTGCGTGAAGACGTGGAAGATGCGCGCGCCGATGATGGCCAAGGGGACCGCGAGCAGGGCGATGTCGATGACGACCCACGGCTCCGCACCGCGCTTGGTGAGGCGGTGGTTGGTCCAGAAGGTCGCCACGACGATGCCCGCCAGGATGCAGAGGGCGTAGAAGTGGATCGTCAGCGGGCCGAGCTGGAACGAACTGATCGGCGGGCTGGGAATGCTCGCGACGACGGAGAGGGCTGCAGAAGTCACGACGGCGAGTCTACGCGGTGGCGGCGTGCGGTCCTGCGCCCTGCGACAGCTCGCGCGCCGTGGCGGCCAGGCCGTCCACGCCGCCGTCTCGCAGCGCGCGGACCAGAGCCGTCCCCACGATCGCGCCGTCCGCGTAGTCGAGGACGCCGTCGACCTGATCGGCGGTGGAGATGCCGATGCCGACGCAGGCGTTCTCGACACCGTGGGCGCGGAGACGCTCCACGAGCGCGCGCGCCGCGGCATCCAGTTCCGCCCGCTCCCCCGTGATCCCCATGGTCGAGACGGTGTAGACGAAGCCCGTGGAATGCTGGGCGATCATCTCGAGGCGCTCCTCGGTGGAGGATGGCGCGGCCAGGAAGATGCGGTCGAGGCCGGTGCGCTCCGACGCCGCGATCCAATCGGCGGCGGCATCGGGCGTGATGTCCGGCGTGATGAGACCGGCACCGCCGGCAGCGGCGAGCTCGTCGGCGAAGCGGTCGACGCCGTACTGGAACACCGGGTTCCAGTAGGTCATGACGACGATGGGGACGTCGACCCGCTCGGCGATCGCGCGGACCGCCGTGAAGGTGTCGCGGAAGCGGAAGCCCGCGGCGAGGGCCGCCTGCGTCGCCTCCTGGATGACGACGCCGTCCATCACGGGATCCGAGTACGGTGGACCGAGCTCGAGGATGTCCGCGCCGTTCTCGGCCAGAGCCACGGCGGCGTCGATGCTCGTCTGCAGATCGGGGTAGCCGATCGGCAGGTAGCCGACGAATGCTCCGCGCCCGCCATCCTTCGCCGCGGAGATCGCTGCCGAGACGCGAGATGTCACAGCTCTACTCCTTCGCCGCTGCCGTGCTCGGGGTCGGCGGGAACCTCCACGGGCTCCTTGTCGGCGTCGTACAGCTCGAACCACCGGGCGGCGGTGTCCATGTCCTTGTCGCCGCGACCGGAGAGGTTGATCGCGATGACGCCCTCTGGTCCGAGCTCCCGACCGATCCGCAGAGCGCCCGCCAGGGCGTGCGCGGATTCGATCGCGGGGATGATCCCCTCCGTGCGGCTCAGCAGACGCAGCGCCTCCATCGCCTCGGTGTCGGTCGCGGGGATGTACTGCGCCCGGCCGATGCTCGCGAGCCACGCGTGCTCGGGGCCGACGCCCGGATAGTCGAGGCCGGCGGAGATGGAGTGCGACTCCGTCGTCTGACCGTCCTCGTCCTGCAGGACGAAGGTCTTCGCGCCGTGAAGGATGCCGGGGCGACCGCGTTCGATGGATGCCGCGTGCTTCGGCGTGTCGACGCCGTCACCGGCTGCCTCGACACCGTAAAGCGCGACGCCCTCGTCATCGAGGAAGGCGTCGAACATGCCGATCGCGTTCGATCCGCCTCCCACGCACGCGACGACCGCGTCGGGGAGCCTGCCGATCTCATCGAGGAGCTGCTGACGCGCCTCCTCGCTGATGACCTTCTGGAAGTCCCGGACCATCGCCGGGAACGGGTGCGGGCCTGCGGCCGTCCCGAAGATGTAGTTGGTCGTGTCGACGGATGCGACCCAGTCGCGGTACGCCTCGTTGATGGCATCCTTCAGCGTCCGGGAGCCCGTCGTGACCGGGATGACCTCGGCACCCAGCAGGCGCATGCGCGCGACGTTCAGCGCCTGGCGCTCCGTGTCGACCTCGCCCATGTAGATCGTGCACTCGAAGCCGAACAGCGCGGCGGCCGTCGCCGTGGCGACGCCGTGCTGCCCCGCTCCGGTCTCGGCGATCACGCGCTTCTTGCCGAGGCGCTTCGTGATGAGCGCCTGGCCGATCACGTTGTTGATCTTGTGCGACCCGGTGTGGTTGAGGTCCTCGCGCTTGAGGAACACCCGCGCCCCGCCGGCGTGCTCGGCGAACCGCGGCACTTCGGTCAGCGCCGAGGGCCGGCCCGCGTACACGTTCAGCAGGCGCGCGAACTCCGCGGCGAACTCCGGGTCCGCCTTGGCGTCCTCGTAGACGGCTGTCAACTCGTCGATGGCGGCGATGAGCGACTCGGGCATGTAGCGCCCGCCGAACTCGCCGAAGAAGGGACCCGCGGCTGCGCGCAGACTCATGAACCTGCCTCCAGGAACGAGGCGAGCGTCGACACGGGGTCGTTCGTGACGAGCGCTTCGCCGATCAGGACGACGTCGGCACCCGCGGCGCGGTAGTGCGCGACGTCGGCGGGTGCGAGGACCGCGGACTCGGCGATCTTGATCACACCCTCGGGAATCTCGGGGACGAGCCGGCCGAAGAGGTCGCGGTCGAGCTCGAACGTGGAGAGGTTGCGTGCATTGACGCCGATCAGACGCGCGCCGATGTCGTTCGCGCGCGCCAGCTCTTCGGCGGAATGCGTCTCGACGAGCGGCGTCATGCCGAGGTCCTGGATGAGGCCGTAGAGCTCGGCGAGGACGTTCTGCTCCAACCCGGCGACGATGAGGAGCACGAGGTCGGCGCCGGCGGCGCGAGCCTCGAACACCTGGTAGGGCGTCGAGACGAAGTCCTTGCGGAGGACGGGAAGGGTGACGGCGGCACGCACGGCTTCGAGGTCGGCGAGGGAGCCCTTGAACTTCCGCGCTTCGGTCAACACCGAGATGGCGGACGCGCCGCCCAACTCGTATCGGCGCGCCTGCAGTGCGGGATCGGGGATGTCGGCGAGGTCGCCGCGCGAGGGGCTCGCACGCTTCACCTCGGCGATGATCTTCACCCGATCGGCGGGCGCGAGGGCAGCCAGGGCATCGATCGCGGGGGGCTGCGTCAGGGCGAGCTTCTCGACGACCGCCGAAGGGCGGATCGACTCCCGCTCTCGTGCATCCTCCACCGCGCCGGCCATCAGGTCGGCGAGCACGTCAGTGCTGCTTCGTGACGGTCTTCGACCCGCCGACGCCGTAGCCGGCCTTGGTCATGATGTACCCGACAACGAGCCCGACGACCAGCAGGACGACGGAGAGCCACACGAACAAGGGCATGTCGAGGAAGAAGAAGACGGTGCCGATCGTCACGGCGACGAGCATGATGATGACCGTCGTCCACGCCGCCGGGGAGTGTCCGTGGCCGGGGTCCTCGATGCCGCTCATAGTTCTCCTTCGATGCGAAGCACGGGTTCTCTGGGTCGGCCGGAGCCGCTCCACCAGTCTAGCGGGGCGCGCACCCCGCCCTGCCCCGCGCGGGGTCAGGTGGTCGGGTCCTCGCCCCGGGACAGATCGTCCCAGGAGTCGATGCTGTCCCGGGGCCCACTGGTGCGGTCGGTCCGGTATCTGCGGCCGGCGCTCGTCCAGCGATGAGCGGTCGCGAGCGCGACGATCCCGCCGAGAACGATGAGGACGGATGCCGCGACCGTCACCGCCGGCCACGGTGTCGCCGTGATCTCGGACACGATCGAGGCGATGCCCTGTTCGCCACTCAGACCCGTCGCATCCGTGACGGGCCCCGCGACGGCGTCGACGGGACGCTGGGCCGCGATCCGGAACGCGCCCCACCCGAGTCCCGCGCCGAGCGCGACCGCGATCACCGCGAAGGCGTAGCGCAGGACACGTCCGACGATCGTGAGGGCGAGCGCCAGCGCGAGGGCTGCGAGACTCAGCGGTGCGACCACGGCGAGAGCGTCGGTCCCCGGGACCGCGATCGGGACCGCCGAACCGTCGTCGACAGTCGCGTCGAGCCATGTCTGGGTCGATCCGATGATGCCGATGGCCCCGCCCACGAGGATCGCGAGCACGGCCGTGAGCCGTGTCCGTCGCGAGGTCGTCTCGGTCACGAGAACTCGCCGACGACGGGCTCGAGGTCGTCGGCGTCGAAGCACGTGCGGTCGCCGGTGTGGCATGCGGCACCGACCTGCTCGACGCTCACGAGCAGGGTGTCGCCGTCGCAGTCGAGCCGGACGCCTTTCACGAACTGGGCGTGACCCGACGTGTCGCCCTTTCGCCAGTACTCCTGTCGGGAGCGCGACCAGAACGTCACGCGTCCCTCTGTGAGGGTGCGGCGGAGGGCCTCGGCATCCATCCACCCGAGCATGAGCACCTCGCGGGTGTCGTGCTGCTGCACGATTGCGGGCACGAGGCCGTCCGCGTTGTAGACCACGCGGGACATGCGTTCCTCGATCGACCGGGTCATCGGCGGACCTCCACGCCCTCGGCGACGAGGGCCTGCTTCACGTCCGCGACCGTCAGCTGTCCGGAGTGAAAGACGGATGCCGCGAGCACCGCGTCGGCGCCGGCGTCGATCGCCGGGGCGAAGTGCGCGGCATCCCCCGCCCCGCCGGAGGCGATCACCGGGACCGAGGAGGCCTCGCGCATGAGCGAGACGAGCTCGAGGTCGAAACCGTCCTTCGTGCCGTCCGCGTCGATCGAGTTGACCAGCAGCTCCCCTGCGCCGCGCTCGATCGCCTCGCGCGCCCAGGCGAGCGCGTCGAGGTCGGTCAGCGTGCGCCCGCCGTGCGTCGTGACGGCGAAACCGGAGGGCGTGCCGGGAGCTCGCTTGACGTCGAGCGAGAGCACGAGGACCTGCGAACCGAAGCGGTCGGCGATCTCGCCGAGAAGCTCTGGCCGGGCGATCGCCGCGGAATTGACCCCGACCTTGTCGGCGCCGACGCCGAGGAGTCGTGCGACGTCCTCGGCCGACCGGACTCCGCCCCCCACGGTCAGCGGGATGAAGACCTGCTCGGCGGTCCGCTGCACGACGTCGTACGTCGTGTCGCGGGCGTCGACGGTCGCCGTCACGTCGAGGAACGTGATCTCGTCGGCACCCTGCTCGTAGTACCGCCGGGCGAGTTCGACGGGGTCGCCCATCTCACGCAGGTTCTCGAAGTTGACGCCCTTCACGACCTTGCCCGCCGCGACGTCGAGGCACGGGATGACCCGGCAGACGAGCGACACCTCAGAGCCTCGCGTTGTGGATCGCGGTCACGAGGATCGCGCGGGCGCCCATCTCGTAGAGCGCGTCCATGACCTGGTTGACGGTCTTGCGCGGGCTCATCACGCGGACGGCCACCCACTCCGGATCGCGCAGCGGCGAGATCGTCGGCGATTCGATGCCCGGTGTGAGTGCCACCGCGTCGTCGACGAGGTGCGCGGGCAGGTCGTAGTCGATGAGGACGTAACGCCGCGCGACCATGACGCCGCGCAGGCGACGCAGGAGGGTCTCGGTGCCGTCGGCCTCCGTCGGTGCGCCGATGAGGACCGCCTCGGATTCCAGGAGGACGGGGCCGAAGATCTCCAGGCCCGCCTGACGGAGCGTCGTGCCGGTCGAGACGACGTCGGCGACGGCATCCGCCACACCGAGCTGGACGGCTGATTCGACCGCACCGTCCAGCGGCACGAGATCGACCGCCACCCCGTGTTCGTCGAGGTAGGCGTCGACGAGGCCGGGGTACGCGGTCGCGACGCGCAGTCCGTCGAGGTCGGACAGCTCCGTGAAGCGCCCGGGAGGACCGGCGAAGCGGAACGTGGAGCCGCCGAAGCCGAGCTGTTCGATCTCGCGGGCACCCGGCATCCGGGCGTCGAGCAGGAGGTCGCGGCCCGTGATGCCGACGTCGAGGGCGCCCGAGCCGACGTAGGTCGCGATGTCCTTGGGACGGAGGTAGAAGAACTCGACGTCGTTGACCGGGTCGATGACGTGCAGGTCCTTGGGGTCGCGGCGGCCGGTGTACCCGGCTTCGGCGAGCATCCCTGCGGTGGTTTCGGCGAGCATGCCCTTGTTGGGGACGGCGATGCGCAGCATGGAGCGTCTTTCGGTGTGGAGGTGGGCGGACGTCACGAGGGCCGATCAGAGATGTCGGTACACGTCCTCGAGCGTCAGGCCCTTCGCGAGCATCATCACCTGCAAGTGGTAGAGCAGCTGCGAGATCTCCTCGGCCGTCTCGGCGTCGGACTGGTACTCGGCGGCCATCCAGACCTCGGCCGCCTCTTCGACGATCTTTTTCCCGATCGCGTGGACGCCTCGGTCCAGCTGCGCGACGGTGCCGGATCCCTCCGGACGGGTCGTCGCCGTATCGCTCAGCTCGGAGAACAGTGCGTCGAAGGTCTTCACACCTTCCAGGGTACCGGCCCGTCCATCCCGGCCGGTCCCTCGCGACGCTCAGGCGTCAGTGTCGGTGAGCGGATGCCGCGGCCGAGCGGAGCGCGCTGATCGCCGCGCCGGGGTCGTCGGCCCCGAAGACGGCGGAGCCCGCCACGAACGTGTCGGCACCGGCATCCGCTGCGTGCGCGATCGTCGACTCCCCGATGCCGCCGTCGACCTGCAGCCACACCTGCGACCCGCGACGGCGGGCCTCGTCGGCGAGGCGGCGGAGTTTGGGCATCTGATCCGCCATGAAGCTCTGACCGCCGAAACCGGGTTCGACGGTCATCACGAGGATCTGATCGAACTCGTCGAGCACCTCGAACAGCTGCTCGACGGCGGTTGCGGGCTTCACCGCCACACCGGCGCGCGCACCGATACGCCGGAGGCGACGGGCGAGGGCGACCGGCTCGGCGGCGGCCTCGAGGTGGAACGTGACGGACGCGGCACCGATCTCGGCGTACTCGGGGGCCCAGCGGTCGGCGTCGCTGATCATCAGGTGCACGTCGAGAGGCACGGGGCTCGTCGCCTGGATGCGCTGGACCATCTGCGGCCCGAACGTCAGGTTCGGGACGAAGTGGTTGTCCATGACGTCGACGTGGACGAAGTCTGCCGATGCGATGCGGGCGAGCTCCGCCTGCATGTTCACGAAGTCGGCGGCGAGGATGCTGGGGTTGATGCGTACGTCGGAGTCGGCCACGTCAGCCATTATCCCGGTGCCCGGTCAGTTCTTCCGGAGAAGCCAGATCGACATCGCGTCGGTGCCGTGCCGATGGGGCCACAGCTGGGCGCGACCCGCGCCGTCCCCGGGCTCGGCGAGGTCGATGTCGTCGCCGGCGACCCGACGAAGGACCTGACGCGCGTCGAGCTGGCTCAGGGCGTCGCCGAAGCGGCGCTCCACCTCGGCCACGACCCCCGCCGTCTCGGCGAGGTGGGGCGAACACGTGACGTAGGCGACAACGCCGCCGGGCGCGAGCGCGTCGATGGCAGCCGTCAGCAGTTCGGTCTGCAGCTGGGACAGATCGGGGACGTCCGCAGGGCCTTTTCGCCAGCGGGCTTCGGGGCGGCGCCGGAGCGCACCGAGACCCGTGCAGGGCGCATCGACGAGGATCCTGTCGTAAACCCCGCGGCCCGCCCGCGTGCGACCGTCCTCCTCGGACACGGGCACGTCCAGCGGTACAGCCGCGACGGATTGGCGGACCAGTCGGGCGCGTGCAGACGACAATTCGTTGGCTTCGAGGGCGGCGCCTGCCGCAGCTGCCTCGGCCGCGAGGACCGCGGTCTTGCCGCCCGGCGCGGCGCACAGGTCCAGCCACGTCTCCCCTGCCCTCACGGGAAGAGCACGCGACAGCGCGAGCGCGGCGAGCTGGGAGCCCTCGTCCTGCACGCGAACGGCGCCGCCCGACCCCCTGACGATCCGCTCCGGATCACCACCGGCGAGTCGGAACCCGATCGGCGAGAACGGGGTGCGCTCCGCATCCTCCGGCACCGTGCTGACACCCCGGAGGGCCGCGAGCGTCACCGTGGGAGCGGCGTTGTCGGCGGCCAGCAGGTCGAGGAGCTCGTCGCTTCTCCCCTCCGCAGCCAGGGCACGCCGGAATGCCCGGATGATCCAGACGGGGTGCGCATAGCGGACGGAGAGCCGCTCGTCGTCGGAGCGGGCGGCATCCTCGATCCGTGACAGCCACTCCTCCTCGCCCCGCTCCGACACGCGGCGGAGGACCGCGTTCGCGAAGCCGGTCGCCCGCCGACCGGCTTCACGTCCGACGAGGTCGACCGTCTCGTGGACGGCGGCGTGCGCGGGGACCCGGGTGGCGAGGAGTTGATGCGTCCCGAGGCGCAGCGCGTCGAGGACGGGGGCGTCGATACCGGAGACCGGGCGGGACGCCGCGATCTCGATGATCGCGTCGTACGTCCCCACACGCCGGAGCGTGCCGTACGTGAGCTCCGTCGCGAGCGCGGCGTCGGCCGTGGACAGCCGAGCGCGTTCCAGCTCGCGCGGGAGGAGAAGATTCGCGTACGCGTCGTCCTCGCCGACGGAGCGGATGACCGCGTACGCGACGTCGCGGGCGGCGGTCATGACGCCGCTCCGGGCAGATCGAGCTGCGGGGCGTCGGAGCGGAGCCCCCGCCACCAGTCGGCAGCGTTCATGGCGCCTTTGCCGGCGGGCTGCACCGTGCGCAGGAGAACGCTCCCCTCCCCCGCGCCGACGAGGACGTCTCGACCGACGAGGGCGACCCGACCGGGGGCCAACTCTGCGTCGGGGCCCCGCAGGGCGGCGAGGATCTTCACGCGCTGCCCGTCGAGCGAGGCGTGCGCGCCCGGCTCCGGCGTCGTGCCCCGGAAGCGGTCCAGCACGCGATCGGCGTGCTCCCGGAAGTCGAGGGCACCATCCGCCTGACTCAGTTTCGGTGCGAGGGTCGGCTCACCCTCCTGAGGCGTCGCGACCGCGCTGCCATCGGCGATCGCGTCCACGACTGCGGTCACGAGGTCGGCGCCGGACGTGGCGAGGTCGTCGAGGACGTCTCCGGCCGTGGCGCCGCGAGGGACGTCGTAGCGCAGCTCGGCGAAGACGTCGCCCGCGTCGAGGGCAGGGACCAGCTGGAAGACCGCGGCCCCGGTGACCCGGTCGCCCGCGATGAGGGCGTGCTGCACGGGTGCGGCACCGCGCCAGCGCGGCAGGAGCGAGAAGTGCAGATTGATCCAGCCGTGGGCCGGAGCGGACAGGAGGGGCTCGCGGACGAGGCCCCCGTACGCGACGATCACACCGAGGTCGGCGCCCAGCGCAGCGATCTCGGTTGTCGCGGCGTCATCGAGGCGGTCGGCCTTGATGACGGGAAGACCCAGGTCATCCGCGGCCGTGGCCACCGGCGAGGGTGTCAGAACCCGCTTGCGTCCGAGGGGAGCGTCCCGCCGCGTGACGACGCCGACGACCTCGTGAGAGGACGCGGCAAGAGCGCGGAGGGAGGGGACGGCCGGTTCGGGGGTTCCGGCGAAAACGACGCGCATTCAGGTCCTCACAGATCGAGCTCGGGCACATCGAGCCGAACCCTGAGTGTAGTCCGGGGCCCCGGACCCCGACGCCGGCCGCGGACGGCGTCGGCGACCACGGAGGCACGCAGCTGCTCCGCGACGGCGCGACCGTGGGCGTAGTCGACCCGCACGAGCGCCCGCGCACCGTCCTCGGTCGGAACGGGGCCGAGCACGGCGAGCGGACCGAGATCCGGCACCGTCTCGCGCAGCTCCGTGAGCGCACGGTCGACGGATGCCGCGGCTCCCTCGACCGCGGCGACCCGGACGGTGGGCGGCATCAGCAGCGGTGCCCGGTCGGCGAGCTCCGCCCGGGCGTAGGCGGCCTGGGTCCAGGTCGCCAGAGCTCGAGCGACGGGGCCGGTCACGCCGACGAGGTGCACGGGCGCGCCGGGGGCCGCAAGCGCAGCGGCGTTCGACCACCACCGGAGGCATGACTCACCGATGCGCAGCTGCTCGGCCATGAGCATCTTGTCGCCGTCGAGGAGGATGACCGCGCGGTACCCCCCTTCCGCGGGGGGTTCCGCACCGCGCGTCGCGATCACGAGGGCTGGCCGGCCGTCCACCGCCGCGACGGGATGGTCGCCGTCGGCGACGATGACGCGGATGCCGGGGAACGCCCGACCGAGTTCGTCCGCCGTCCGCTCGCTGCCCGACGACGCCATCCGGAAGCGGGTTCCGGAGCAGTTGGCGCAGCTCCAGTTCGGCGCGGACCTGCCGCACCACCCGCAGTCGGGGGTCGCGCCGGGTCGGCGGGCCCGGAGCGGGCCAGAGCAGTGCCGGCACCGCGCCGGCGTCCGGCATTCCGCACAGACGAGGACCGGCGAGTACCCGGGTCGGGCCACCTGGACCAGGACCGGGCCCTGCTGGAGCGCCTCCCGCGCCGCCGCGAACGCCGCAGACGGGACGCGCGCTCCCCGATGCTCCGCCTCGTGGGTCGCGGACAGGACGACACGGGGACTCGCCCGCCGTGCCGCGGGGACATCGCGCACCCAGCCGAGCTGCACCAGACGCTCGACGTCGCTCGTCCGGGTGTGCCCGGCGAAGACGAGGGCGGAGTGCTCTTCCTCCTGGCGGACCAGGGCGGCGTCCCGCGCGTGCACGCCGGGGCTGAGAGGCTCGGCGAGGAGGGTATCGCCGTCGTCCCAGACGAACACCGCACCGACGTCGTGCGCCGGTGCGTACACCGTCGACCGGTTGCCGACCACGATGCACGGTGCGGGGCTCAGCAGCCGCAGGTAAGCGGCGAATCGCTCCGGGCCGGACCGCCGGGCGTCGTCGCGGACGACGGCCTCGTTCGGAACCAGGCTCTCGAGGGCTTCGAGGATCTGCGACTGGTCGCGGTGATCCGGGACGACGATGAGAGCGCTCCGTCCCGACTCCAGCACGAGCGCCGCGAGCGCCGCCAGCAGGTCGGACCATGCCCCGCGCAGGGCGCCCGGCGTGGGGTGGGGCGGCGCGTCCAGGGCGATGCGCTCCCCCGCGAGGACCGCATCGGCGAGCCCCGGATACGTCGTCGCGAGGTCGCGTGCGCGGGCCGCGGCATCCGGCTCCACCCGTGGTCGCTCGACGGGGTCGGCGGCCGCCCAGGCCTTCTCGGCCCGTACCATGCGCTTCGGGATCGCGAGACGCAGAACGTCGCTCGCCGAACCCGCGGCGCGGTCCGCGACGCGGCGCGCGAGTGCGTACAGCGACGCGGGGAGGACGGGGACCGCAGAGACGACGGATGCCAGCTCGGACAGCGGTCGCCCCCCGGGCTCCACCTCCGCGCGCTCGATGACCCACCCCTCGACCGTCCGGCCTGCGCTGCGCAGGGGCACCTTCACCCGCACCCCCGGTCGGGCGTCGGCGTCCAGCGATTCGGGGACGGCGTAGTCGAACAGACGGTCCAGCTGAGGAAGCGGCGAATCGAGGAGGATCCGCGCGACGGCGATCACGGGCGTCAGAGCCCGACAGCGGCCCGCAAGGCGTCGACGCGGTCCGTGCGCTCCCACGTGAACTCGGGGAGTTCGCGCCCGAAGTGGCCGTACGCGGCGGTCTGGGCGTAGAGGGGGCGCAGGAGGTCGAGGTCGTCGATGATCGCCTGCGGGCGCAGGTCGAACGACTCGCGGATCGCGGCGGTGATCTTCTCGTCCGACACGTGACCCGTCCCGAAGGTCTCGACGTACAGCCCGACGGGGGCGGCGCGACCGATGGCGTAGGCGACCTGCACCTCGAGCCGGTCGGCGAGTCCCGCCGCGACGGCGTTCTTGGCGACCCAGCGCATCGCGTACGCGGCGGAGCGGTCGACCTTGGACGGGTCCTTGCCGCTGAAGGCCCCGCCGCCGTGGCGCGCGGCGCCGCCGTACGTGTCGATGATGATCTTGCGGCCCGTCAGTCCCGCGTCGCCCTTCGGGCCGCCGACGACGAAGGGCCCGGCGGGGTTGATGACGTAGCGGACGTCCGACACATCCAGCCCGGTCTGCGCGAGGACGGGGTCGATGACCTCCGCCTGCACGGCGGCGCGCAGCGCAGGGAGCGAGATGTCGGGGTGGTGCTGCGTGGACAGGACGACCGTGTCGACGGTGCGCGGCGTCGTGCCGTCGTAGCCGAGCGTCACCTGCGTCTTGCCGTCGGGGCGCAGGAAGGGAAGCGCGCCGCTGCGGCGGGCGTCCGTGAGCCGCTCCGCCAGGCGATGAGCCGTCCAGATGGCGGTGGGCATGTACGAGGGGGTCTCGTTCGTCGCGTAGCCGAACATGATGCCCTGATCCCCGGCACCGAGCGCGTCGACGGGGTCGACGGAACCGCCCTCACGGTGCTCGAGCGCGTTGTCGACGCCCGCGGCGATGTCGCCGGACTGCTCGCCGATGGACACCGTCACACCGCACGAGTCGCCGTCGAAACCGGTCTCCGACGAGGTGTACCCGATGCGGTTCACGACGCGGCGGACGATGCCCGGGATATCGACGTAGCCGTCGGTGCGGACCTCGCCGGCGACGTGCACGAGACCGGTCGTCACGAGGGTCTCGACGGCGACGCGGCTGCTGCGGTCGACGGCGAGGAGGGCATCGAGGATGCTGTCGGAGATCTGGTCGCAGATCTTGTCGGGGTGACCTTCGGTCACGGACTCCGACGTGAACAGGCGCAGCGCGCTCATCGGTCCTCCAGAGGGCGGATCGGGGGTGTGAAAACCATCATGCCCGCGGTCCCCGACACGGGGGACACGCGGGCATGAGGATGACGCCGTGTGGCGTCGGGGTCATGACGTCGAGATCACTCGGCCGCGCGCAGGCGCAGCTTGTCCTCGTGGATCTCGTGAAGCGCGATCGTCAGGGGCTTGTCCTCGACGTTCGAGTCGACGAGCGGGCCCACGTTGTCGAACAGGTTGCCCTCGTGGAGGTCCGAGTAGTAGTCGTTGATCTGACGCGCCCGCTTGGATGCGTAGATGACGAGCTGGTACTTCGAGTCGACCTTGTCGAGCAGTGCGTCGATGGGCGGGTCGATGATGCCCTGGTCACGGTTGGCCATGGTGGTCCTCCAGGATCGGTGAGGAGAGATCGTCTGCCGGAACGCGCGCGGATGCGGCGCGGCATCCCCCCAGTCTACAGGTCGCGCCGCACCGGCGACGCGCAGCGCCTCAGCGGCTGAGGAGCTGCCGCTTCGAGCTGAGGACCCCGGTGTCGAAGCCCGCGAGGTGCAGACCCCCGTGGAAGCGCGCGTGCTCGATCTTGACGCACCGGTCCATGACGACCGACAACCCCGCGTCGGCGGCGATCTTCGCGGCGCCCTCGTGCCACGAGCCGAGCTGCAGCCAGAGCGTCGAGGCACCGGCATCCACCGCCTCCTGCGCGACACCGGGCAGGTCGTCGTGCTTGCGGAAGACGTCGACGATGTCGGGGACGACGGGGAGGTCGGCGAGAGATGCGTAGGCGGGCTGCCCCAGGATCTCGCTCGCACGCGGGTTGACGTAGTATACGTCGTACGGCGAGCTGCCGCTCAGATACGTCGCGACGAAGTAGCTCGCACGGGCCGGGTTGTCGGAGGCGCCCACGATCGCGATCGACTTCGCCCGGCGGAGGATCTCGAACCGCTCCTGGGGGCCGGCGGCGGGCCAGGTGCGCTCGGGGTGGGCGGCCGGGGCAGCGCCGGGAAGTGCGCACGCGACTCCCTCGGTCGGGGCGGGCTGCGGCACGGCGCAGACGTTCGCGTCGGTCATCGGGAGACTCCTGTCGCGGCGGTGAGGGCCTGATCGAGGTCCCACACGATGTCCTCGGGGTCCTCGAGACCCACCGAGATGCGGATGAGGTCGGCGGGTACGCCGGCGGCGACGAGCTGGTCGGCGCTGAGCTGCTGGTGCGTCGTCGAAGCAGGGTGGATGACGAGGGTGCGGGCGTCGCCGATGTTCGCGAGGTGCGAGGCCAGCTGCAACGCGTCGATGACGGCCTCCCCCGCGCGGCGTCCCGCGGCGACGCGTTCGTCCTCGCTCGCGGCGTCGCCCCCGGCCTTGACCCCGAACGCGAAGACCGAACCCGGCCCGAGCGGGAGGTACTTCTCGGCCCGGGCACGGTGGGGGTGATCCGGCAAGCCCGCCCACGTGACGAACGAGACCCGCGGGTCGGAGTCGAGCCACTCGGCGACGATGCGCGCGTTCGCACCGTGCGCGTCGATGCGCTGCGGCAGGGTCTCGATGCCCTGCAGCAGCAGGAAGGCCGAGTGCGGACTGAGGGCCGCACCGATGTCGCGGAGCTGCTCGCTCCGGAGCTTGGTGAGGAAGCCGTACTCGCCGAAGTTGTCCCACCATCTGATTCCGCCGTAGGAAGCGACAGGTTCGGTCATCTGCGGGAACTTGCCGTTGCCCCAGTCGAACGTGCCCTTTTCGATCACGACGCCGCCGAGGGTCGTGCCGTGGCCGCCGAGGAACTTCGTCACCGAGTGGATGACGATGTCCGCACCGTGCTCGAGCGGGCGCGCGAGGTAGGGGGTCGCGAGGGTCGAGTCGACGACGAGCGGGATGCCGGCTGCGTGGGCGACCTCGGCGAGGCCCTCGATGTCGGCGATCTCCCCCGACGGGTTGCCGATGGTCTCGACGTAGAGGACCTTCGTGTCGGGGCGGATCGCCGCCGCGTAGTCGGCCGGATCGCTCGAGGCGACGAAGGTCGTGTCGACGCCGAACCGGCGGAGTGTCACGTCGAGCTGGGTGACCGTGCCGCCGTAGAGCTGAGCAGACGCGACGACGTGGTCGCCGACGCCCACGAGCGCGGCGAAGGTGATGAACTCGGCGCTCATCCCCGACGCGGTCGCCACCGCCCCGATACCGCCCTCGAGCGACGCCAGGCGCTCCTCCAGCGCCGCGACCGTCGGGTTGCCGATGCGCGAGTAGATGTTGCCGTACTTCTGCAGCGCGAACAGGTTCGCAGCATCGGTCGCGTCGTCGAAGACGAACGACGAGGTCTGATAGATCGGGACGGCGCGGGCGCCGGTGGCGGCGTCCGGCGTGCCGCCGGCGTGGAGGGCGCGCGTGCGGAATCCGAAGCGGTGTTCGTCGGTCATGGTCTCTTTCTGGCAGATGGGAGCCGCGAGGTGGATGCCGCGGGTCAGGCCGCGGCCAGGGCGGCGGCGATCCGGGCGACGGCGTCGGGGTTCTGGAGCGATGTGGTGTCGCCGAGGGGCGCGGGTTCGCGTCCGGCGCGTCGGTCCTGCTCGGCCTCCCACAGCTGAGCGAGCAGGCGGCGGAGGATCTTGCCGGAGCGGGTCTTCGGGAGGTCGGGGACGACGACCACGTGACGCGGCTTCGCGACCGGGCCGATCTCGCGGGCGACGTGCGCGCGGAGGTCGGCGGCATCCGGTTCCCCCGTCCCGGAAGGCACGACGAACGCGGCGACGGCGTGGCCGGTCAGGGGATCGACCACACCCGTCGTGCCGGCCTCGCCGACCGAGGCGTGTGCGACGAGCGCTGATTCGATCTCGATCGTCGACAGCCGATGGCCGGAGACGTTCACGACGTCGTCGAGGCGACCGAGGATCCAGATGTGGCCGTCGGCGTCGCGAGTCGCCCCGTCGCCGGCGACGTAGTACCCGCCGTGATCACCGTGGCCGGCGTAGGTGGACCAGTACGAGTCGCGGTACCGCTCCGGGTTGCCCCACACCGTCCGCGCCATTCCCGGCCACGGCCGGCGGACGACGAGCGTCCCGGACCGACCCGCATCGACCTCGCGTCCGTCGGGGTCCACCACCGCGGCATCGATCCCGGGCAGTGGAACGCTGGCCGAACCCGGCTTCAGTGTCGTGGCTCCCGGGAGCGGGGCGATCATCGCGGCGCCGGTCTCGGACTGCCACCAGGTGTCGACCACGGGGACCTCGTCGCGCCCGAAGGCGCGCCGGAACCACGCCCACGCGACGGGGTTGATCGCCTCGCCGACGGTACCGAGCAGACGGATGCTCGACAGGTCGTGCCCCTCGGGGAGCTCTTCGCCGAACCAGGTCATGAAGGTGCGGATGAGAGTGGGCGCCGTGTAGTACACGGTGACGCCGTACCGCTCGATGATCTCGAGGTGCCGCTCCCGGTGGGGCGCGTCCGGCGTCCCCTCGTAGATGACCTGGGTGAGGCCGTTCGACAGCGGTCCGTAGATCTCGTAGGTGTGCGCCGTGACCCACGCGAGGTCGGCAGTGCACCAGTGCACGTCGTGGGGCTTCGCATCGAAGTGGGCCCAGTGGGCCCAGCTCGCGTGCGCGAGGTACCCGCCCGAAGTGTGGACGAGGCCCTTCGGCTTCCCGGTCGTTCCCGATGTGTAGATGATGAAGAGCGGATGCTCGGCGTCGAACGGCGTCGCCTCGTGGACGGCCGACGCGGTGTCGACGACGTCGTGCCACCAGACGTCGCGTCCAGGCGTCCAGGCCACATCGCTGCCGGTGCGCCGGACGACGAGGACGTGCTCGAGCGCCGGCAAGCCCGCGGCGGCGGTGTCGGCGGCTGATTTGACCTCGACCGCTCCCCCACGGCGGAACTGGCCGTCGCTCGTGACGAGGAGCTTCGCGCCGGTGTCCTCGAGCCGGAACCGCACCGCCTCGGCCGAGAAGCCGCCGAACACGAGGGAGTGCACCGCCCCGATGCGCGCGCAGGCGAGCGCGATGACGACCGTCTCGACGAGGACCGGCAGATAGACGACGACGCGATCACCGGGCTGGATGCCGAGGGCGATGAGGGCATTCGCGGCCTGCGACACGCGGCGCTGGAGGTCGGCGTAGGTGACGGGGATGCGGTCGCCCGGCTCGCCCTCGAAGTAGAGCGCGACCTTCTCGCCGCGCCCGGCATCGACGTGACGGTCGACGCAGTTGGCGGCGACGTTCAAGGTGCCGCCGTCGAACCACCGGGCGGCGGGGATCGAGAGCGCGCCGTCGGCGTCGCGCACCGGCGGCCGCCAGTCGAGCGCGGTGTGCCACGGAGTCCGCCAGTCGAGCCGCCGGGCGGCGTCCTCCCAGAACGCGATCGGGTCGGCCGCGGCATCCGTGTACGCGGACGCCGTCACATTGGCCTCCGTGGCGAAGGCCTCCGGGGCGGGGTAGGCGCGGGTCTCGACGAGGCGGAGCTCGTCTGCGGTGTGCGCCGTCATGCCCATCTCCTGAGGACTCGGCGCTGGAGCAGCGTCACGAGCCCGTTCGACAGCGTGCCGAGTGCCGCGAGGATGACGATGGCGAGGAAGATGCGGTCGACGCGGCCGGTGCTCTGCGCGTCGGTGAGGAGGAACCCGAGCCCCATCGAGGCTGCGAGGAGTTCCGCGGCTACGAGGAAGAGCCAGGCCTGTGCAAGAGCGAGGCGCAGACCGGAGATCACGGCGGGAACCGTTGCCGGCAGTTGTACCGAGCGGAACAACTCCCAGCCGCGGAGGCCGAACGACCGGCCCATCTCCACCAACTGAGGATCGACGTGGCGCAGAGCGCCCGCAACCGTCGTGAACAGTGGGAAGAACGCACCGATCGCGACGAGAGTGACCTTCGAGTTCTCTCCGATCCCCAACCAGAGCAGGAGCAGCGGAACGAGCGCGAGGGAGGGGATGGCGCGGAATGCCGCCAGGATCGGGCTCAGGAGCACATCGCCGGATCGGGTCAGCCCCACGATGGCCGCCACCGCCAGCCCGACGAGCGATCCGAACGCGAACCCGAGGACGACACGCTGCACCGAGATCGCGACGTGGTTCCACAGCGCCCCGTCGTCCGCGAGCTGGATGGCCGCGTTGACGACGTCCATCGGAGCCGGAAGGCGGTAGGCGGGGATGAGCCCGAGCCCCGTCACGGCCTGCCAGAGCGCCAGGACGGCGACCGGGACGACGAGCCCCCCGACGATGCGGACACTCGTCCGCGACCAGAACGGCCGCACCGCCGCGGCGCCCGAGGGCGCTGCGGCGGTGGCGGTCGCGTCGACGGATGCCGTCATCGTCAGCCCGCTGCCTTCTCGGCGAACGTCGGCTCGATGATCGTGTCGAGCGCGGTGTCGACGGCACTCTGCCCGCCGGTTACGGCATCGGAGTCCACGAGGACAGGGGCGATCTTCTTCAGGACGGCGAGCTGCGCGTCGCCCGGGATGCCACTGACGTCGAGGTTCGAGCGCTCGCCGATGACCGTCGTGGCGACCTTCGGGTCGATGCCGGCCACCTTCGCGAGGAGCGCCGCGGTCTCGTCGGGGTGCGCGAGCGCCCACGTGCGGGCCTCCTCGTAGGCGTCCACGACGACCTGCGCGACGTCTTCGTGGTCGGAAAGGAACTCCTCGGTCGCATTGAGGAACCCGTAGGAGTTGAAGTCGACGTTCCGGTAGATGAGCTTGTCGCCGGACTCGACCTCGGCGGCCGCCATGATCGGGTCGAGGCCCGCCCAGGCGTCGACCGAGCCGCCGTCGAGGGCCGCGCGGCCGTCCGCGTGCTGCAGGTTCTGCACGTCGACGTCCGCGACGCTGAGGCCCTCGGTCTCGAGCGCCTGCAGCAGGAAGAAGTACGGGTCGGTTCCGCTCGTCGCCGCGATCTTCTTGCCCTTCAGGTCGGCGACCGAACTGATGTCGCTGTTCGGCCCGACGACGATGGCCGACCATTCGGGCTGCGAGTAGACGTCGATCACCTTGATGGGCGAGCCGTTCGCCCGGGCGAGCAGCGCCGCCGAGCCGGCGGTGGAGCCGACGTCGAGGGCTCCGGCGCGGAGCAGCTCGTTCGCCTTGTTCGATCCGGCGGACTGCGTCCACTCGACGTCGACGTCGTCACCGAGCGCCTTCTCGATGAGGCCCTGGTCCTTCACGACGAGGCTCAGCGGGTTGTAGGTGGCGAAGTCGATCGAGAGCGTGTCGGTCGACCACGATCCTGCGCTCGCGCCGCCCGAGGTGGAGCTCGCGTTCTCGCCGGCGAGGCATCCCGTCGCCATGAGCATCACCACGGCACCCACGGCGAGGGCGGGAACGGTGCGGCGGACGACGGTGCTCATCGGGTCTCCTGAAGGGTTGAGCGGTGGGTGTCGACGCCGAGTCCGTCGAGGAGCTCGGCGCGAAGGTCCGTGAAGCCGCGATCGGCGCGGTCACGGGGACGGATGCCGGGGACCTCGATCACTCGGGCGATCGAGGCGTCCTCGGCGTCGGCGTCGATCGCGCGCAGCTGAAGCACACGATCGGCCAGGTACAGGGCCTCCTCCACGTCGTGCGTCACGAGGACGACGGTGGTGGGTTCGGCGGAATGGATGTCGAGGAGCAGGTCCTGCATGCGGAGCCGGGTCAGCGCATCGAGCGCTCCGAACGGCTCATCGAGCAGCAGTACTTCAGGACCGCGGGCGAGGGCGCGCGCGAGGGAGGCCCGCTGCGCCATGCCGCCGGACACCTCTCGCGGACGGAGCGAGGCGGCGCCAGTCAGACCTACGAGGTCCAGCAGCTCCGCCACGCGTGCGGACGCGGTGGCTCGCGCGGTGCCGCGCGGCATCCCGAGCGCCACGTTCTGGCTGATCGTGCGCCACGGCAGCAGACGCGGTTCCTGGAAGGCGACGGCGGTGCGCTCGTCGGTGTCGCGCAGAGGTGTGCCGTCGACGGTCACGGTGCCGGCCGACGGCGCGTCGAGACCGGCGAGCAGCCGGAGGAGCGTCGACTTGCCGCACCCGGACGGTCCGACGATCGCGACGATCTCGCCGGGTTCGATGGCGAGGTCCACGCCGCGCAGGACCGGGACGGCCCCCTTGGCGCCCGCGAAAGTCCGTCGGACATCCGACAGCGACACGGCACCCCGGGGCGCGGGCGTGCTCCCGACGGCGTCGGAGGCGGTGAGGACGGCGGACATGAGTCCAGCTTCCCGGACGCCGAGGCAGCACCCGCATCGGGGCGTAACGATGTGAAACGAAGCGCTCCGGGATGCCGCGCCGAGGATCAGTGGGCGAGTCGCGCGACCTCGGCCGCGGCGCGCGCGACGTCGTCGTTGACAACGCGGTAGTCGAATTCGCCCTGCGACGCGAGCTCGACGCGTGCGGTCTTGAGCCGACGAGCCCGCTCCTCTTCGCCCTCGGTTCCGCGCCCCACGAGCCGGTTCACGAGCTCGTCCCAGCTGGGCGGCAGGAGGAAGACGAGCGTCGCGTCGGGAGCAGCCGCACGCACCTGGCGGGCGCCCTGCAGATCGATCTCCAGGAGCACCGTCCGCCCCTCCGCGAGGGCCGCATCGATCGGCCGCCGCGGCGTGCCGTAACGGTAGGCATTGTGCACCGTCGCGTATTCGAGGAGCTCGCCGTCGGCGACCAGCCGGTCGAACTCCGCGTCATCGACGAAGTAGTAGTGCTCGCCCTCGACCTCGCCGGGCCGCGGGGGTCGCGTGGTCGCCGACACCGACAGCAGGATCTCGGGGTGGTGCTCCTTGATGTGCGCCGCAACGGTTCCCTTGCCCACCGCTGTGGGACCGGCGAGGACGATCAGCCGGCTTCGGGCCTCGCGTGCACGCGGCTCGGGCAGGCGCTTGTCGAGGTAGTCCTGCAGCACCTGACGCTGACGGATGCCCAGACCGCCGATCTTCTTCACCGGGGCGATCTGCAGGTCTGCGAGGATGCGGTCGCGCTTGCCCTCGCCGATCGCCGGGATCGCGGTGAGGAACTCCGTCACCCGCATCGCCGCGGCCGCGGACTGCGGCTCGGCCCACGCGCGGCGCAGGAGGTCCTGCGGGCTGATGACGCGGGTCGACACGTCGCGCTTGAGCGCCGCACGCTCGCGGCGGGCGGCGACGGCGCGACGCGACGCAGCGGCGCGATCGACCTCGGGAGGGGTGCGGGAGTCAGGCATGTCGGGCGTCCTGGAGTTCGGAGTTGTGGGTGTCGATGGCGGCGGCGATCCCGTCGGGACCGGCACCGAGAATGCTGCGGCTGGCGCTCGCGAGCACCTGGGGCGCCAGGGCGCCGAACCGCTCGGAGATGTCGCGAAGGCGGGCACCCTGCGCTCCGAATCCGGGGGCGAGGAGGGACGCGCGGTGCAGCGCGGCATCCGTCAGTCCCAGATCTGCGCGCTCCACTGTAGCCCCGACGACGAAGCCCACCGGACCGAATCGGTCCTCCCCCACGACCGCCGACGAGTTCGCCGACCCGGCGCGCTGCGCGACCCAGTCCGCGACAGTCTGCCCGCGCTCGGCGTCGACCGCCGTGATCTCGGCGGACTGGAGCCCCGCGGCCTCGGGGTTGCTCGTCGCGGCGAGGACGTACACGCCCTTGCCCTCTCGAACGGCCGTCGCGATCGTGCCGCGCAGCGAATCCGGCCCGAGGTAGGGGCTCACGGTCACCGCATCGGACTCGAGCGGCGACCCCGCCGAGAGCCAGGCCTCGGCGTAGCCGTCCATCGTGGTCCCGATGTCGCCGCGCTTGGCATCGGCGATCACGATCAGCCCCGCCGCACGGGCCGTCCCGATGACCTCTTCGAGGGCGGCGAAGCCTCGGGACCCGTAACGCTCGAAGAACGCCACCTGCGGCTTGACCACGCCCACACGGCTACGCGCGGCATCCACCACGCGCAGGCCGAACTCGCGGACACCCGCAGCGGATGCCGGGAGCCCCCACGCGTCGAGGAGCGACGCGTGGGGGTCTATGCCGACGCACAGCGGGCCGTGGGCGTCGACCGCCCCGGCCAACCGTGAACCGAATGAGGTCACACCGTCGCCTTCCGGTCGGCGGCGTACTCCTGCAGGCTGCGGACGTCGAAGCCGTTCCGGAGGACGGGCATCGCCGACACCGCTGCGCCGAGCACGGCCATCGTGGTGAACAGCGCCTTGTCGGCGGCGACGGCGGCGGCGCGGATCTCGTAGCCGTCGGCCCGGGCGATACCGCCGGACGGCGTGTTCACGACGATGTCGATCTCGCCCGCGTTGATGAGGTCGACGACGTTCGACTCCCCCGAGTCCTGCGTCTCGGAGTACTTCGAGACGACTTCCACCCGGATGCCGTTGCGCGCGAGGATCTCCGCCGTGCCCTCCGTCGCGATGAGCGTGTAGCCGAGTTCCTGCAGTCGGTGGGCCGGCAGGATGACGGCGCGCTTGTCGTCGTCGGCGACCGAGAGGAACACGGTCCCCGAGGTCGGCATCCCGCCGTAGGCCGCGGCCTGGCTCTTCGCGAACGCCGTCGGGAAGTCGCGGTCGATGCCCATGACCTCACCGGTCGAGCGCATCTCGGGCCCGAGCACGGAGTCGACGGTGCGACCGTCGGCGGTGCGGAACCGCTTGAAGGGCAGCACGGCCTCCTTCACGGCGACCGGCGCGTCGAGCGGCACGCGCGAGCCGTCCTGCTCGGGCAGCAGCCCTTCGGCGATGAGCTCGGCGATCGAGGCGCCCGCCATGATGCGGCTCGCGGCCTTGGCCATCGGGATGCCGAGGGCCTTCGACACGAACGGCACGGTGCGCGACGCGCGCGGATTGGCCTCGATGACGTAGAGGACGCCCGCCGACACGGCGAACTGGACGTTCAGAAGACCGCGCACACCCACGCCTTCGGCGATGGCGTGCGTCGCGACGCGGACGCGATCGATCTCGCCGCGACCGAGCGACATGGGCGGCAGCGTGCACGACGAGTCGCCGGAGTGGATGCCGGCCTCCTCGAGGTGCTCCATGACGCCGCCGATGTAGAGCTGCTCGCCGTCGAAGAGAGCGTCGACGTCGATCTCCACCGCGTCGTCGAGGAAGCGGTCGACCAGCAGAGGCGCATCCTCGCGGATGATCGCCTGGTCGGCGGTGCGCGCGAAGTAGTCGCGAAGGCTCGCGGTGTCGTAGACGATCTCCATGCCGCGTCCGCCGAGCACGAAGCTCGGGCGCACGAGCACCGGGTAGCCGATCTCCTCGGCGATCGCGATCGCGCCGGCCTCGTCGGTCGCCGTGCCGTGACGCGGCGCCGTCAGCCCCGCGCGGTCGAGCAGCTGCGAGAAGAGCTCACGCTCCTCGGCGATGTCGATGGCGGCGGGCTTGGTGCCGAGGATCGTGTAGCCGGCGGCCTCGATCCCCTTCGCGAGACCGAGCGGGGTCTGGCCTCCGAGCTGGCAGACGACGCCGACGATCTCACCGGACTGCGCCTCGGCGTGGAGCACCTCGAGGACGTCCTCGAGCGTCAGCGGTTCGAAGTACAGCCGGTCGCTCGTGTCGTAGTCGGTCGACACCGTCTCGGGGTTGCAGTTGACCATGATGGTCTCGAAACCCGCATCCGACAGCGCGAACGAGGCGTGCACGCACGAGTAGTCGAACTCGACGCCCTGGCCGATGCGGTTCGGGCCCGAGCCGATGATGACGACCTTGCGGCCCTCGCTCGGGGTGACCTCGGTCTCGCGATCGTAGGAGGAGTAGTGGTACGGCGTGAGAGCCGGGAACTCCCCGGCGCACGTGTCGACCGTCTTGTAGACCGGGCGCAGGCCGAAACCATGTCGGATGCTGCGCACCTCCGCCTCGTCGAGACCGCGGAGTTCCCCGATCTGCGCGTCGCTGAAGCCGTGGTCCTTCGCGAGGCGCAGGATGTCCCCGGTCAGCTCGTCCGCCTCGCGGATGTACTCGGCGACCTCGTTGATGAGGATCATCTGGTCCAGGAACCACGCGTCGATCGCCGTCGCCTCGAACGCCTGCTCGAGCGTGGCACCCTTGCGGAGCGCCTGCTGCAGGACGACGATGCGGCCGTCGGTCGGCGTCTTCGCGATCTCGAGCAGCTCCTCGACGGACCGGTCCTCCGCGCCCCAGTGGAAGCTGGATCCGCGCTTCTCGAGCGACCGCAGCGCCTTCTGCAGCGCCGTCGTGTAGTTGCGGCCGATCGCCATCGCCTCGCCGACCGACTTCATGGTGGTCGTGAGGGTCGTATCGGCGGCGGGGAACTTCTCGAAGTTGAAGCGCGGGACCTTGACGACCACGTAGTCGAGCGTCGGTTCGAAGCTCGCCGGCGTCGCCTTCGTGATGTCGTTGGGCACCTCGTCGAGGCGATAGCCGATGGCGAGCTTCGCCGCGAGCTTGGCGATCGGGAACCCGGTCGCCTTCGACGCCAGAGCCGACGAGCGCGAGACGCGCGGGTTCATCTCGATGACGATGATCCGGCCCGTCGCCGGGTCGACCGCGAACTGGATGTTGCAGCCGCCGGTGTCGACGCCGACGGCGCGGATGATGTCGATGCCGATGTCGCGGAGCTTCTGGTACTCGCGGTCGGTGAGCGTCAGCGCGGGCGCGACGGTGATCGAATCACCCGTGTGGACGCCGACGGGGTCGACGTTCTCGATGGAGCAGACGACGACCGTGTTGTCGGCGGTGTCGCGCATGAGCTCGAGCTCGTACTCCTTCCACCCGAGGATCGACTCCTCGAGGAGAACCTCAGTCGTGGGCGAGTCGCGCAGACCCGCGCCGCCGATGCGGCGGAGATCCTCCTCGTCGTACGCGAACCCGGAGCCGAGGCCGCCCATCGTGAAGGAGGGACGGACGACGAGCGGGTACCCGAGCTCCTCGGCACCGGCGAGCAGGTCGTCCATGGTGTGGGCGATCTTGCTGCGCGCGACCTCCGCACCGGACTCGAGGACGAGCTCCTTGAAGACCTGGCGGTCCTCGCCCTTGCGGATCGCGTCGACCTTGGCGCCGATGAGCTCCACGCCGTACTTCTCGAGGATGCCGCGGTCGTGCAGGGCCATCGCCGCATTCAAGGCGGTCTGGCCGCCGAGGGTCGGCAGGATCGCGTCGGGCTTCTCCTTGGCGATGATCGTCTCGATGACCTCGGGGGTGATCGGCTCGACGTACGTCGCGTCGGCGAAGTCGGGATCGGTCATGATCGTGGCCGGGTTGGAGTTCACGAGGATGACTCGCACGCCCTCCTCGCGGAGCACGCGGCACGCCTGGGTGCCGGAGTAGTCGAATTCGCAGGCCTGACCGATGACGATCGGGCCCGATCCGATGACGAGGACGCTCTGGATGTCGTCGCGCTTAGGCATTCTTCGTCTCCTGGCTGGCGACCACGAGGTCGCGGAAGCGGTCGAACAGGTAGTTGGCGTCGTGCGGGCCGGCGGCGGCCTCGGGGTGGTACTGCACGCTGAACGCCGGCAGGTCGAGGGCGCGGAGCCCCTCGACCACGTTGTCGTTGAGGCCGACGTGGCTCACCTCGACGCGGCCATAGCCGTTCGGGCTGTCGATGACGCCCTCGATGGGAGCGTCGACGGCGAACCCGTGGTTGTGCGCGGTGATCTCGACCCGGCCCGTCGTCTTGTCGAGGACCGGCTGGTTGATGCCGCGGTGCCCGAACGGCAGCTTGTAGGTGCCGAACCCGAGGGCCCGGCCGAACAGCTGGTTGCCGAAGCAGATGCCGAAGAACGGCAGGCGCGCGTCGAGGACCTCGCGCAGGAGCGCGACGTGACGATCGGATGCCGCGGGGTCACCGGGACCGTTCGAGTAGAAGACCGCGACCGGGTCGACCGCCTGGATGTCGGCGAACGAGATCGTCTGCGGCAGGACGTGGACCTCGAACCCGCGGCCGGCGAGGTTGTTGACGGTCGCCTGCTTGACGCCGAGGTCGAGGATCGCGAGGTTGCCGATCTTGTCGCCGACAGCCGGGGTCACCTGGGCGGCGGGCACGGAGACATCCGCGGACAGGTTCTGTCCGCTCATCTCGGGGGCCTCGCGCACGATGCGCAGCTGCTCGTCGTCGCTGAGCTCTGCGGCGTCCCCGGAGAACACGCCGCCGCGCATCGACCCGGCGGAGCGGAGCACGCGCGTGACGGCCCTGGTGTCGACGCCGCTGATGCCGACGATGCCGTCGCGGACGAGGGCGTCCTCGAGCGAGTGGTCGGCTCGCCAGTTGGAAACGATGCGCGAGGGGTCGCGGACGACGTAGCCGGAGACCCAGATGCGGCGGGATTCGTGGTCCTCGCCGTTCATGCCGGTGTTGCCGATGTGGGGTGCGGTCTGGAGAACGATCTGCCCCGCGTAGGAGGGGTCGGTGATGGTCTCCTGGTAGCCGGTCATCGCGGTCGCGAAGACGACCTCGCCGAGGGTGGTGCCGCGCGCGCCATAGGCGTGCCCGGGGTGTCGGGAACCGTCTTCGAGGACGAGGACGGCGGGTTCGGGAGCTTGGAATCTCTGGATACTCATGCGTCGCTTCCGGGTATCTGCTGGGGAGAGGTGGGAGTGGGGGTGGCGGGGAGGACTCGACCGATCGCGTCGGTGAGCGATCGTGCGGACAGGTCCTGCGGGCGGAGGTAGCTGTCGACGACCGTGCCCTCCGGGGTGGTCCAGGTGAGCCGGACGAGCCCGTCGCGCTCGACGACCCGGTCGATGGCGACCGTCGCCTGCCCGACCGACACGAGGTCGTCCGCCGCCAGGAAGATCCGCGGCTGACCGGTCAGGTCGAGGGCGACGCCCCTGTCCGTGACGGTGACGTCGACACGGGACCGGAATGCGAGCCCACGGATGGCCAGACGCTCGAGCGCATCGTCGTGACGCGTCGTCGCGACGTACAGGCCCTCCGAGCGGAGGCTCGTGACGGCTCCCCCGGGAACGTCGGAGACCGGCGCGGTCAGGCCCGCATCCCGCCTCGATCGTCGTCGCCACGCGATGAGCCCGATCACGATCAGCACGACGGCGACCGCCACCATGACGAGGACGGCGGCCTCGCGGGTCACGAGAGGACCTCGACGACGGCGCCGTCGGCGACCGTCTGTCGGCCACGGAAGAACGTCGCCCGGACCTCGCCCGGCAGGTCCCGCCCGAGGTAGGGCGAGTTCACGCTGCGACCACGCAGGTCGTCCGTCGTGAATGCGCGGACCGGGGACAGGTCGTAGAGGACGAGGGATGCCGGGGCTCCGACCGCGATCGGGGTCCCGGCATCCGCCAGTCGGCCGATACGCGCAGGGGCCGCCGACATCACGCGGACGACATCGGACCACTCGAGCATGCCGGTGTCCACCATCGCCGCGTGCACGACGCGGAGCGCCGATTCCAGACCGACCATGCCGTTCGCCGCAGCCTGCCACTCGCATGTCTTGGCTTCAGCGGGGTGCGGCGCGTGATCGGTGGCGACGATGTCGATCGTGCCGTCGGCCAGTCCCTCGCGGACGGCGCGCACGTCCTCGTCCCGGCGCAGCGGCGGGTTCACCTTGAACCGCGGGTCGTAACCTCGGACGAGGTCCTCGGTCAGCAGCAGGTGGTGGGGGGTCACCTCCGCGGTGACGTTGATCCCGCGCTTCTTCGCCCACCGGATGAGGTCGACGGAGCCCGCCGTCGAGAGGTGGCAGACATGCAGGCGAGAGCCGACGTGCTCGGCGAGCAGCACATCGCGCGCGATGATCGACTCCTCGGCGACGGCCGGCCAGCCGGTGAGACCCAGCTCGGCCGACACGGTGCCCTCGTTCATCTGAGCGCCCTCGGTGAGCCGGGGGTCCTGCGCGTGCTGTGCGACGACGCCGTCGAAGGACTTCACATACTCGAGGGCGCGCCGCATGATGAGCGGATCGAAGACGCAGAAGCCGTCGTCGCTGAAGACGCGGACGCGGGCGCGCGAGGACGCCATGGCCCCGAGTTCGGCGAGCCGCTCGCCTTTCTGCCCGACGGTCACGGCGCCGATCGGCTGCACGTGTGCGTACCCGGCCGCCTCTCCCAAGGCGAGCTCCTGCTCGACCACGCCCGCCGTATCGGCGACCGGTGAGGTGTTCGGCATGGCGAACACCGTCGTGAAGCCGCCGGCAGCGGCCGCGCGGGATCCCGACAGGATCGTCTCGGACGCTTCGTAACCGGGTTCGCGGAGGTGGGTGTGCAGGTCGACGAGACCGGGGAGCGCGATCAGACCTTCGGCATCCACCGTCCGTGCGCCCGTCGCGCTGATACCCGTGCCGAGGTCGGCGATCACGCCGTCCTGGATCAGGATGTCCGCGGCGACGCCGCCATCGATCCGCGCCCCGCGGATGAGGATGCTCTCGCTCATCGGGCCTCCTCCTGTGGGTGGGTGGTGGTTCGCTCCCCCGCCAGGAGCAGGTACAGCGCCGCCATGCGGACCGACACCCCGTTGGCGACCTGTTCGAGCACGGTCGATCGGGGTGAATCGGCGGCGTCGGCGGAGATCTCCAGACCCCGGTTCATGGGTCCGGGGTGCATGACAATGCTAGCGGTCGGCAACGACGCCACTCGCGCGGCATCCAATCCCCACCGGCGCGAATATTCCCGTTCAGTGGGGAAATAGGCGGCGTTCATCCGCTCCAGCTGGATGCGGAGCATCATGACGGCGTCCGGCGCGTCGGCGATGGCGTCGTCGAGGTCGTAGACCACGGAGACGGGCCAGGCCGAGACGTCCTGCGGGACCAGTGTCGGAGGCGCCACCAGCGTCACGCGGGCGCCGAGCGTCGTGAGCAGCCAGACGTTGGAGCGGGCGACGCGCGAGTGGAGGATGTCGCCGACGATCGCGACGTGGAGGCCGGCGAGGTCCCGGCCACGACTGTCGTCGCCGAAGAAGCGCTTGCGGATCGTGAACGCGTCGAGCAGCGCTTGCGTCGGGTGCTCGTGCGTGCCGTCGCCGGCGTTGAGGACACCCGCCGAGATCCAGCCGCTCGTGGCGAGGGTGTGCGGCGCCCCCGAGGCCCCGTGACGGATGACGACCGCGTCGGCGCCCATCGCCTGCAGGGTCTGGGCCGTGTCCTGGAGGGACTCGCCCTTGGAGACCGACGAGCCCTTCGCCGAGAAGTTGATGACATCGGCGGAGAGCCGCTTGGCGGCCGCTTCGAAGGAGATGCGGGTGCGTGTCGAGTCCTCGAAGAACAGGTTGACGACGGTCTTGCCGCGCAAGGTCGGGAGCTTCTTCACCTCGCGGGACTGCGTGTCGCGCATGTCCTCGGCGACGTCGAGGATGCGGAGCGCGTCCTCCCGGGCGAGGGTGCGGGTGTCGAGGAGGTGCCTCATGAGGCGATCGTCACCTCCTCGGCGCCGTCGACGTCGGCGAGGCGCACATTCACGCGCTCCTCGCGCGAACTGGGCAGGTTCTTGCCGACGAAGTCCGGACGGATGGGCAGCTCGCGGTGACCTCGGTCCACGAGGATCGCCAGCCGCACGACGGCGGGACGACCGATGTCCTGGAGCGCGTCGAGAGCGGCGCGGATGGAGCGCCCCGAGAACAGCACGTCGTCGACGAGGACGACGGTCTTCGCGTCGATGCCGCCGGCGGGGATCTCCGTCGGACGCGGCGTGCGCGTCGGGTTGCGGTGCAGGTCATCCCGGTACATCGTGACGTCGAGCGACCCGACCGGGACGGTGACGCCCGTGAACGAGGCGATGAGAGCGGCGATGCGCTCGGCGAGGAAGACGCCGCGGGTGGGGATCCCGAGAAGCACGAGCCCGTCGGGGCCCTTGTTCGACTCGAGGATCTCATGAGAGATGCGCGTGAGTGCGCGGGCGATGTCAGCGTCGTGCAAGACGGTGCGCGAAGTCATCCGCCGCTCCCTTCTCCGCCTCACAGGACGGTGTTAAAGGTTGCTTGTACGAGACCACTCTAGCGGGGCCGGGTTGGCGCTCGCGGCATCCGTCCCCGTCGTGGCGTCCGTCCCGCGCCGTCCCTCCCGCCCCGTCCCTCCCGCGGAGATCCGCCTTCGCGAGGACGGATCGCAGGCGCACGGCCCGCGGGAGGCGGGATCTCCGCTCGTGCATCGGTGGCCCGAGGTCCAGGACCGCTTCCTGCGCGCTCTGGCCCAGGGCCTGCACCTCGCATGAGCACCAGCCGTGCCGCGGAGATCTGCGTTCGCGCGGAAGTCATCTCCCGCCATCGGCCGAGGGAACACCAAGTCCGCGCGAACGCGGGTGACGCGCCCCGGGTCAGCTGCGCGCGATCCGCGCGAGGACGCCGTGGACGAACGAGCCGGAGTCGTCGGTCGAGAACTCCTTGGCGAGCTCGACCGCCTCGTCGATCGCGACCGCGGTCGGCACCTGGTCGTTGTGAAGGATCTCCCACACGCCGATCCGCAGGATGGCGCGGTCGACCGCCGGCATCCGCTCGAGCTTCCAATCACGCGCGTGCGTGACGATCTGCTCGTCGATCTCGCTCTGCGCGTCGATGACGCCGTCGACGATCTCGCGGGCGTACAGCCACGAGGCCTCACGCGCAGGCTCGTTCGCCGCGCGCTTGGCCTCGGCGGCGAGGGTGACACCGAGTTCGTCGCCGCGGATGTCGGCCTGGTAGAGGATGTCGAGGGCGCGCTTGCGCGCCTTGCTCCGAGCGCTCATCGGGCGGTCAGTTCACGCGGCCGAGGTAGTCCCCGGTGCGCGTGTCGACCTTGACCTTGGTGCCCTGTTCGACGAACAGCGGAACCTGGATCTCGTAACCGGTCTCGAGGGTGGCGGACTTCGTGCCGGCCGACGAGCGGTCGCCCTGCAGACCCGGCTCGGTGTACGTGATCTCGAGGACGACCGAAGCCGGCATCTCGACGTAGAGCGGGTTGCCGTTGTTCAGCGCGATCTGCACCTGCTGGTTCTCGAGCAGGTAGTTGGCCGCGTCACCGACGACGGTGGCCGAGACGTTGAGCTGGTCGTAGTCGGCGACGTCCATGAAGACGTAGCTGTCGCCGTCGTTGTAGAGGTAAGTGAAGTCGCGGCGGTCGACGTTCTCGATCTCGATCTTCGCGCCCGCGTTGTAGGTGCGGTCGACGACCTTGCCCGAGACGACGTTCTTGAGCTTGGTGCGGACGAAGGCGCCACCCTTGCCGGGCTTCACGTGCTGGAACTCGACGACGTTCCAGAGCTGTCCGTCGATGGACAGGACGACGCCGTTCTTGATGTCTGCAGTGGATGCCATGAGAGTGCGATTTTCCGTTCGATGAGTTCGGGGCCGGAGCGGCCGACGATCGATTCTACGGGATGCCGCGACCTCCGCCCCGGGAACCGGTCAGCCGGCGAGCTTCGAGATCAGCTCGCGAGTCGCCTCGGCGTAGCCGGCGACCCCCCGGCCGACGACGTGGACGACGGCGACATCCGCGACATAAGAGTGGTGACGGAAGGGCTCCCGCGCCATCACATCGGAGATGTGGACCTCCGCGACGGGCAGCGCAACCCCCGAGAGGGCGTCGCGGAGCACGACGGAGGTGTGCGTGAGCCCGCCCGGGTTGATGACGATGCCGGCGCAGTCGGCACGCGCCGCGTGGATCGCGTCGATCAGGACGCCCTCGTGGTTGCTCTGCACCGCGCGGACCTCGTAGCCGTACTCGGCCGCGGCCCGCGCGACGAGAGTCTCGACGTCTGCGAGGGTCTCGTGGCCGTAGACATCGGGCTCACGGATGCCGAGGAGGTTCAGATTCGGTCCGTTGACGAGCAGCAGGCGGCGGGGGGTCGACACGTGACGACCCTACTGGGACGGGCGGTGCATCTGGATCTCGCGCCCGACGTCGGTGTCCAGCGCGAGCCCCGTGGCGATGAAGCCGAGCCGGCGGTAGGCCGCCTGGGCGCGGGCGTTGTCGATGTGGACGTCGAGGGTCAGCCCGTCCGCTCCGACGGCCTGGGCCCACACGGATGCCGCCGCCACGAGCTCGTCGAGGACGCCTCGCCCGCGGTGGTCGGCGTCGACGAAGACGCCCACGAGTTCAGCCCGCGGGGCGGCGACAGGACGTCCGAGCGCGTCGGTCGCACCGGCGTCCCGCACGAGCACCGTCGCGGATCCGACCCACCGCTCCCCGGCGATCGACACGAATTGCGCCGCGTTCTGGCCGAGAGCCGCGTCCGCGACTCGGGACTGCCAGTGCGCATCATCGCGGGCCAGCTCCTGCTCGCGCGTGGTCAGGAACGCGATGGACGCCGCAGGATCGCTGACCGCCCGGATCCGGAGCTCGCGGACCTCGCGCCACTCGTGCACGCGGACTCGGCGGACCGCGGCATCCGTCACCCGGCGATCTCCTGGTACGCCGCGAACAGCAGCGACTCGTCCGGGGCCTGCATCACGGTGGGCTTGCCGATCGCGTCGAGCACGATGAAGCGGAGCATGCCGGCGCGGGACTTCTTGTCGCGCTGCATGACGCCGAGGAGATGCTGCCAGCCGTCCATCCGGTAGCTCGTGGGAAGGCCAAGGAGGTCGAAGATGCGACGGTGGCGCGCGACGTCCTCGTCGGACAGGCGCCCCGCCAGGCGGGACAGCTCGGCGACGTACATCATGCCGATCGAGATGGCGGCGCCGTGACGCCAGCGGTACCGCTCGGCGTGCTCGATCGCGTGTCCGAGGGTGTGTCCGTAGTTGAGCACTTCGCGCAGGCCGGCCTCGCGGAAATCCTCGCTGACGACGCGCGCCTTCATCTCGATCGCGAGTTCGATGCAGCGGCGGAACTCCTCGGTCGAGGGGTCGACGGCGGCCTCGGGGTCGCGCTCGACGATGTCGAGGATCTCGGGGAACCAGATGAAACCGGCCTTCAGGACCTCGGCGAAGCCGGCGACCGTCTCGTTGCGCGGCAGCGTGTCGAGCACGTCGAGATCGCAGATGACCGAGCGCGGCGCCCAGAAGGCGCCCACGAGGTTCTTGCCCTCAGCGGTGTTCACCCCGGTCTTGCCGCCGATCGCGGCATCCACCATTCCGAGGACCGTCGTGGGGATCTGCACGACCTGCACGCCGCGCAGCCAGGATGCCGCCACGAAACCTGCGAGATCGGTGACGGCGCCGCCACCGAAACCGATGACGGCGTCGGTTCGGGTGAAGTCGGCCTGTCCCATGACCTGCCAGCAGAACGCCGCGACCTCGATGCGCTTGCCGTCCTCGGCGTCCGGGACCTCGGCGGTGAGCACCTCGAGAGACCCGTCGGCGAGCAGGAGTTCGCGGAGGTCGGCCGCCTTCGCACCCAGTCGCGGGGTGTGGACGATCAGCACCTTCTTGACCGTCGGCGCGAAGTGGTCGCGGACGCCGGCGAGCAGGCCGCGGCCGACGTGGATGTCGTACGGCGAGTCGCCGGTGACGCTGATGGTGGTGTGGGTCATGGGGTGACTCCCGAGGTGTCGGCGGCGGGCGCTGCCCAGTCCGCGATGGCGGTCACGATGTTCTCGAGCGGCCCCGACGAGGTGTCGAAGGTCGCGTCGGCGATGGCCTCGTAGACGGGCCGCCGTTCGGCGTAGATGCGCTCCCAACGCTCGATCGGCGTCTCACCGTCGCCGGACAGCAGCGGACGGGATGCCGCTTCGCCCAGCCGCCGGGCGACGACGCGCGGGGCGACGGTCAGCAGGGCCACCCGGTGGGAGCGCAGTCGCTCCCGGGTGGTCTCGTCGAGCACGGCGCCGCCTCCCAGCGAGACGACGCCGCCGGACTGCAGGGCTTCCGCGACCGCATCGCGTTCGAGAGCCCGGAAATGCGGCTCCCCCTGCGTCGCGAACAGATCCGCGATCGGTCCGTGCGCGCGAACGATGATGGCATCCGTGTCGTGGAAGGTGCGCCCGAGTCGTTTCGCGACTCGTTTGCCGACGCTCGTCTTTCCGGCCCCCATGGGACCGATGAGCACGATCGCCCGCGGATCAGGCGAGGTCATGCGCGAGGAGAGCCGCCTCCGACGCGGGGGTCGTCTTCAGCGTCTCGGGGATCGCCGCAAGGTAGGTCTCGAGGTTGCGACGGGTCTCGCGGATGCTGTCGCCGCCGAACTTCTCGAGCACGGCGTCGGCCAGCACGATGGCGACCATCGCCTCAGCGACGACGCCCGCCGCGGGGACGGCGCAGACGTCGGACCGCTGGTGGTGCGCCGCGGCGGTCTCCCCCGTGGCGACATCGACGGTGCGCAGGGCGTGTGGGACGGTGGCGATCGGCTTCATCCCGGCGCGGACGCGGAGGACGGTTCCCGTCGACATCCCGCCTTCGGTTCCTCCGGCACGGTCGGAGGCCCGCGAGATGCCGTCCTCGGTCGCGAACAGCTCGTCGTGGGCGGCCGAGCCGCGACGACGCGTGGTCTCGAAGCCGTCGCCCACCTCGACGCCCTTGATGGCCTGGATGCTCATGAGTGCCTGGGCGAGCTTGCCGTCGAGGCGGCGGTCCCAGTGCACGTGCGATCCGAGACCCGGGGGCAGGCCGTAGGCGAGGACCTCGACGATCCCGCCGAGGGTGTCGCCGTCCTTCTTGGCGGCATCCACTTCGGCGACCATGCGCTCGGAGGTGGCGGCATCGAAGCAACGGAGCGGATCGGCGTCGAGCGCGTCGACATCATCCGGCCCCGGAAGCTCTGCACCGTCGGGCACCTGGACCGGACCGATCGACAGCGTGTGGCTGACGAGACGGATGCCGAGTTCCGACAGGAAGCTCCGGGCGATCGCGCCGAGGGCGACGCGCGCCGCGGTCTCGCGTGCGCTCGCGCGCTCGAGGATCGGACGGGCCTCGTCGAAGTCGTACTTCTGCATGCCGACGAGGTCGGCGTGGCCGGGACGGGGACGCGTGAGGGCGGCGCCGCGGCCGCGGGAGCGTTCGCTCAGCTCCGTGGGTTCGGGGTTCATGACCTCGATCCACTTCGGCCACTCCGTGTTGCCGATGCGCAGGGCGATCGGGCTGCCGAGCGACAGACCGTGACGGACGCCGCCCGAGAGGTTCAGCTCGTCCTCTTCGAACTTCATCCGCGAGCCGCGGCCGTAGCCGAGCTTGCGGCGGGCGAGGTCGGCGCGGATGGCGTCGAGCGAGACGGGGACGCCGGAGGGCAGACCCTCCATGATGGCGACGAGTTCGGGGCCGTGGGATTCGCCGGCGGTGAGCACGCGGAGCATTGGTCTAGTCTCCCATGAGCGCGCGGCGCATGACGGACACGACCTCAGCCTCGCGGGGCAGCGGATCGTCCACCCCGCCGCTGGCGAACGCGCGGATCTGCAGCACGGCCTGGTGCAGCAGCATCCCCTCTCCCCCACGTGCGGACGCTCCGGCGCGCGCCCACGCCCGCGACAGATCGGTCGGCCAGTGCCCGTACACGACGTCCATGAGGGGGCCGCCGGTCGCGGCGAGACCGTCGGCCACCGCGTCGTCGATCGAGACGCCTCCTGGGAGGGTGGCTATCGTCACATCGACCGCCCGCCGCGCGGGCTCGACCAGGGGCACCGCCGTGACCGCTACGCCGAGGCGCTCGCCGAGCCCGACGAGCGGCGCCGCGGCGTCCGGACGACGTGCGGAGATCTCGACGTCTCGCACCCCGAGCTCCGACAGCGCGACGAGAGCAGCGGATGCCGTCGCCCCGGCGCCCACGATGCGCGCGCGATCGACCGTCGGGACCCCCTGTTCTCGCACAGCCGCGACGACGCCACCGACGTCCGTGTTGAACGCCCGCCACCCGTCGGTCGTCCTCACGAGCGTGTTGGCCGCGCCGGTCAGGATCGCGCGCGCATCCCTGTCGTCGCTCACGGCGAAGGCGGCGTGCTTCAACGGCATCGTCAGCGACAGCCCGCGGTGCGAGGCATCCAGTCCCGCCAGCTCCGCGAGGAAGGAACCCTCGTCGACCCGGCGCCGGCCGTACGTCCAGTCCCATCCGAGCAGCGCGTACGCTGCCCTGTGCATGGCGGGCGAGCGGCTGTGTCCGATCGGATCGCCCCAGACCTCCAGGGCGACACCGGTCATCAGGAGCAGCCCCCGTCGGGATTGTCACGGCACCACTGCTGGTACTGCGTCACGGCCTTCTCGTGTTCGGCGAACGTGGCGGAGAAGACGGTCTCGCCCGTCTGGAGGTTCACGGTGACGAAGTACTGCCAGGGGCCGTCCGCCGGTTCGAGCGCGGCCTTCATCGCCAGCTCGCCGGGGTTCGCGATCGGAGTGACCGGGAGTCCCTTCTTCTTGTAGGTGTTCCAGCCGTTGTCGTCCTCGAGCTCCTCGGCTCGCGAGCTGGCGCCGCCTTCGCGGTCCTGGAAGGGGTACTGCGCGGTCGAGTCCATCTGCAGCAGCCCGTTCGTGTCGCTGATGGCGGGGTCGAGGCGGTTCTCGATGACGCGCGACACCTTGTAGAAGTCGTCCGCGCTCCGCGCCTCCTTCTCGATGATCGAGGCGACGGTGAGGATCCGTTCCCGCTGATCGGCGGGGACGCCGACCTTGTCGAGGGCCTGAACCGTCCGGTCGACCATCCGCTGGATGACGTCCTTCGCCGTGACGTCGGGGTCGAAGGTGTACGTGGCCGGGAACAGCCACCCCTCCAGACTCTCGGCCTTCACCCCGTAGACGCTCGGATCCTCGACGGCAGCCTCGACGTCCTTCAGCGGCAGGCCGATCCCTTCCGCGATGCGCGGAACCGACTGGGCGACGGTCAAGCCCTCGCGCAGCTGAGCGGTGTACTCCTGCCTGTTCTCCGGATCGAGCAGAGCCTGGTAGGCGGCCTCGGACGTCATCTTCTTCTGCAGGGAGTAGACCCCCGGCTTGAGTGCGCTCGTGTCCTCCGCGCTGTCGATCAGGTACGAGTAGAAAGCCCCGGAGGTCTTCGTCACCCCGGCGTCGAAAAGGGTTCGCGAGATGTCGGCGCCGGTCTGACCCGAGAGCACGGTGACGCTCGCCTCGCCTTCGGCCATCCCCGCCTCGAAGTCCTTCGGCTCCTCCCAGCCCATCACCTTCCGGATCTGGTCCTCGTACGTGTTCCAGACGGCGACACCACCCCCGACCAGACCGCCGATGATCACGAGGACGATGGCGAACACGCCCCAGGCCGCCACCCGGCTCTTGCGGCGATCCTTGTCATGCCGTTTCGAGGAACTCGACGGAGCCCTCAGCCCGTTCTCCTCGAACAGCGCGTCGATCGGTGCGGTCGTCGATGCGATCGACCTCTCCGGCGTGCGCGGCCGTGGAGCGGGCGCGGATGCCGCGGGCACGGCAGCAGCCGGCCGACCCACTCCGTCTTCGCCGGGCACCGACGTCTGAGCGTCGGAGGCGTCCGGGGCGACACCGCGCTGGGCTTCGCGCGCTGCTCGACGGGACGACGGGGCCTCGGAGCGCACGCCGCCGAGCTGGTCTCCGCGGAAGTCGTCGGGGCGGTCGCCGGGCGACGGGGTCTCGGGCATCGGTGGACTCCTGCGTCTCCTACAGCACTGCGCCGGCCGGGTTACCGGTGCTCTTCTCGACGTCGATCGCCTGCTGGAGGAGGACGACCGCGGCGATCTGGTCAACGATCCTACGAGATGACTTCTGCGATCGCCCGTTCTGACGCAGCACGGCGTTGGCCGAGACGGTGCTCAGACGCTCGTCGACCAGGCGGATGGGTACCTCGACCGCGGCGCCGAGCTCGGTCGCGAACTCCCGGGCATCCGCCGTCGACGCGGTCTCCGATCCGCCCAGACTGATGGGCAGCCCGACGAGGATCTCGATCGGCTCGTACTCGCGGGCGAGCTCGAGAATACGCGCGACAGAGGTGTCCGCCCGCGGGACGGTCTCGACCGGGACCGCGAGCATCCCGTCGGGGTCGCATCGCGCGACTCCGACGCGGGCTCGCCCGACGTCGATGCCGAGACGGACCCCGCGACGGAAACCGCTCACGCGGTCGCACCCTCCAGCGCCGCGACGATGCCGCTCAGCGCAGCCGGCAGGGACGCGGCATCCGTCCCGCCGCCTTGGGCGACGTCGTCGCGACCGCCGCCGCCGCCGCCGAGGACACCCGCAGCGGTCTTCGCGAGAACACCCGCCTTGGCGCCTGCCGCGCGCGCCGCCTCGTTCGTTGCGACGATGACGACCGGGCGACCGCCGGCCTCGCCGGCGAGAGCGACGACGGCGGCATCGGAGCCGAGACGCTCCCGCACCTGAAGCGCCAGGGTGCGGAGATCGTCGGCCGAACCGACGGCCCCGACCGACTGCGCGACGACCCGGTGGGCACCGGCGGTGACGGCGGATGCCGCCAGGGCCGGCACACGCTCACCGAGCGCCTTCGCCTCGAACTGCGCGATCTTCTTCTCGGCGGCCTTCAAGCTGGCCTGCAGCTCGGCGATGCGGGCCGGCAGCTGGTCACGCGGGATCTTCAGGCCCGATGTGAGCTGCGAGACGATCGCCCGCTCGGCCGCGAGCTCCCGGAATGCGTCCTGCCCGACGAGCGCTTCGACACGTCGGTTGGAGGCCCCCACCGAGGACTCGCCCACGAGATTGATGAGGCCGACCTGTGCGCTCGAGGCCACGTGGGTTCCGGCGCAGAGCTCGCGTGACCAAGGACCGCCGATGTCGACCATCCGGACCGTGTCGCCGTACTTCTCGCCGAACAGGGCCATTGCGCCCGCGGCCTTCGCGTCGTCGAGAGACATGACGCGGGTCGTGACCTCGAGGTCGTCCCGGACGGCGTTGTTGGCGATCTCCTCGATCTCGCTCCGTGTCTCCGGTGAGAGCGCCTGCCCCCACGAGAAGTCGAACCGGAGGTATCCGGCGCGGTTCAGCGAGCCCGCCTGCGTCGCGCTCTTGCCGAGCGTGTCGCGCAGTGCCGCATGAACGAGGTGGGTCGCGGAGTGCGCCTGAGCGGCCGCGCGGCGGTTGGCGGCATCCACCACCGTCGTCGCGGCGTGACCGACGGCGACCTCACCCGTGGTCACCTCGACGGTGTGGCTGATGAGGCCGGGGACGGGCTTCTGCACATCGAGGACCTCGAGCTCGTATCCCGGACCGACGATGACGCCCTTGTCGGCGACCTGCCCGCCGGACTCCGCGTAGAGCGCCGTCTCCGCCGTGATGACCTCGGCGATCTGCCCCTGCGAAGCGCGGTCGGCCGGGGCACCGTCGACGAGGATGCCGAGGATCCGGGATTCCGTCTCGAGATCGGTGTATCCCGTGAAGACGGTCTCACCCAGGGCGCGGAAATCGCGGTAGACGCTCGTGTCGGCCAGCTGCCGCTTGCGGGAGCGGGCATCGGCCTTCGCGCGGTCGCGCTGCTCCTTCATGAGGGTGTCGAAACCGGCTCGGTCGACCGAGAGACCCGCCTCCTCGGCGATCTCGAGCGTGAGATCGATGGGGAAGCCGTAGGTGTCGTGCAGCAGGAAGGCCTGCGACCCGCTCAGCGAGGTCGCCTGCGTCGACTTCGCCGACTCGATCGAGGTGTCGAGGATCTCGGAGCCGCTGGCGAGCGTTCGGAGGAACGTCGCCTCCTCGGCCAGCGCGTACTGCGACAGGCGAGCGTAGTCCGTCTCGACGACCGGGTAGGACTCCTTCATCGCGTCGCGTGAGACCGCGAAGAGCTCGGCGAACGTCGGTCCCTCCACGCCGAGCAGACGCATGGAGCGGATCGCGCGGCGCATGAGGCGGCGCAGGATGTAGCCACGACCGTCGTTCGCCGGTGTCACTCCGTCGGAGAGGAGCATGAGGGAGGACCGGACGTGGTCGGCCACGACGCGGAAGCGGACGTCGTCGTCGTGGTTCTCGCCGTACCGCCTGCCCGACAGCTCGACGGCCTTGTCGAGGACGGGACGGACCTGGTCCGTCTCGTACATGTTGTCGACGCCCTGCTTGATGAATGCGACGCGCTCGAGACCCATGCCGGTGTCGATGTTCTGGGCGGGGAGGTCCCCGATGATGTCGAACTCGTACTTCGAGCGCACGTTCGTGATCTCGTACTGCATGAACACGAGGTTCCAGATCTCGACGTAGCGATCATCGTCGGTCGCAGGGCCGCCGTCGACGCCGTATTCGGGACCGCGATCGAAGAAGATCTCGGAGCAGGGACCCGCCGGACCGGGCAGGCCCGTCGTCCAGTAGTTCGTGTCCTTGCCCAGCCGCTGGATGCGCTCCTCGGGAAGGGTCGAGTGCTCGAGCCAGAGCCGGATCGCCTCGTCGTCCTCCTCGTAGACCGTCACCCAGAGGTCCTTCGGGTCGAAGCCGAGACCGCCGTCCTCGTCCGGCGTGGTCAGAAGCTCCCACGCGTAGCGGATGGCGTCCTTCTTGAAGTAGTCGCCGAAAGACCAGTTGCCGAGCATCTGGAAGAACGTTCCGTGCCGCGGCGTCTTGCCGACCTCTTCGATGTCGTTGGTGCGGATGCACTTCTGGTTGTCGGCCGCCCGCTTGTAGGGCGCGGGGACATCGCCGGAAAGGTACGGGATGAAGGGGACCATGCCGGCGACGGTGAACAGCAGCGCCGGGTCGTCGCTGACGAGGGATGCCGAGGGCACGATCGTGTGCCCGCGCTTCTCGAAGTAGTCCAGGTAGCGCCGGGCGATCTCAGCGGTCTTCATCGTGTGTCCTCAAACTGCATGCGGGATCGGTCGCGTCCGAGAGGCCGCGACCGGGAGATGGTGTGTGGTCAGTCGCCCTGCGGGGCGGACGCGGCATCCGTGGCGTCCGCGACGATGCCCTCGATCTTCGCTTCCTGGGTCCGGTAGGCATCGGCCATCCGGTCGGTGAATTCGGAGATGCGGAGGTCGACCTCGGCGAGGAGCTCCTGTCCTCGAGGATCCTTGTTGATCAGGTGCGCGGCGATGAAACCGCCGGCGATGCCCATCAGGAACCAGAGGACTTTCTTCATGGGGTCCATGTTAGGTGCAAAGCAGAAGGGGCGCCGGGAGAACCCGACGCCCCTTCCGACCGTGCGAACGGTCGAGCCCCGCTCAGCGCGCGGCGTAGTTGAACTGTTGTCTGCTCCGCAGAGGTACTACGCCTCGCTCAGCGCGCGGCGTAGTACTCGACGACGAGCTGGACTTCACAGGTCACCGGAACCTCGGCGCGCTTGGGGCGACGCTCGAGACGGGCCTGGAGCTTGTCGAGCTCGACCGACAGGTAGCCGGGAACGGGGGGCAGGACCTCGGCGTGACCGCCGGCGGCTGCGACCTGGAACGGCTCGAGAGCCTCGCTCTTGGCCTTGACGTGGATCGTCTGGCCCGGCTTCACGCGGAAGGACGGGCGGTCCACAAGCTGGCCGTCGACGAGGATGTGACGGTGCACGACGAGCTGACGCGCCTGTGCCGTCGTGCGGGCGAAGCCCGAACGGAGCACGAGCGAGTCGAGACGCATCTCGAGGAGCTCGACGAGGTTCTCACCGGTCAGACCCTCCGTGCGACGGGCCTCGTTGAACGTGTTGCGCATCTGCTTCTCGCGGATGCCGTACTGCTCGCGCAGACGCTGCTTCTCGCGAAGACGGACGGCGTAGTCGCTGTCCTGCTTGCGCTTGGTGCGGCCGTGCTCACCGGGAGCGTAGGGACGCTTCTCGAGGTAGCGGGCGGCCTTGGGGGTCAGTGCGACGCCGAGGGCGCGCGAGAGGCGCACCTTGCGGCGGTCCTGGGACTTCGTTGCCACGAAATCTTCCTTCCATGACGTGGCCATGTCTTTCACGGCTCACGGGCGTATCGCCTTCTCTCGCCCTTGCGGACTGCACGCCGGGGCACGCCGAAAGGTGGGAAAGAGAGAAGAGGATGCCCGAAAACACGGTTTCGAGCCGATTAAGCCTAGCAGACGGGTCGGATCACCCCTGGCCGCGCGCCAGATCCAGCGCACCGGGCGGGTAGAAGGGGAACGCATCCGGGTCGAGGTCGTGGATCCGGTACCAGCCGACCGAAGTGTCGCCGTCGAGCACCTGGATGCGCTCGTCGTCGCCCAGCGTGTCGAGCTCCGGACTGCGCACCGCGAAGACATACGCGATCTCGTGTCCGGACCGCCCCTCGTTGTCGAAGATGTTCTCGACGACGCCGAGCAGTCGGGCGTCGGACACCGTCGCTCCAAGTTCCTCGGCGAGCTCGCGTCGAACGGCCGCCTCCGCCGTCTCCCCCGGCTCGACGCCGCCACCGGGGGCTCGAAGGAAGGATGCGCGTTCGGGCGTCGCCCGATACTCCTCTCCCAGGACGGCTCCGTCCCGCAGGACGATCGCCACGGCGATGACGCGGATGCGGGGGCGCGTCGTGATCTCCGAGGCATACGACCGCAAGGCCCGGTTGTAGAGCGGGATCTCGTCGGACAGCGCCTCGAGCGCGGTCCGAAGGGCACGCACGGCTTTGTCGTCGTCGTAGAGCGCGAGGGCTTGGAATCCCGCCGCGGCCGTGGCCAGCGGATCAGTCGGCGAGATGTCCTTCAGAACGGCGATCGCTCCCGAGGCGTCCCCGACGTTCCGAAGCGAGCTCGCCAATTGGATCTTCGCCTGGGTCTCGTACGGAGGAGCGAGTTCGGCGGCCAGCGCAGCCCGGTACAGCGGTATCGCGGCTGCCTCCTGGCCGAGGTAGTCCTCGACCGAGGCACGCTCGAACAGCGCCCGCGGGTCGTGTTCGGGAACCTCCGACAGCACGTCCTCCATGGCGGCTCGCAGCGCCTCTGGCTTGTTGTCGTCGGCCCGTGCCCAGACCTCGTCGATCCGCCGCCGCCAGTCCACGTCCGCCCCCTCGACGTCACTCACCGAGGATCTTCCTGATCTTCTCGAGACGGGCTGAGATGTCGCGTTCCACGCCGCGAGCGGTCGGCTCGTAGTAGCGGCGACCGCGGAGCTCGTCGGGCAGGTACTGCTGCGTCGCGACGCCGACCTCCAGATCGTGCGGATACACATAGCCCTTGCCGTGGCCGAGGCGCTTCGCCCCGGCGTAGTGCGCGTCGCGCAGGTGCACCGGGACGCGCCCGAAACCGCCGGCTCGCACATCCGCGATCGCGGCGTTGATGGCGCTGTAGGCGGCGTTGGACTTCGCCGTCGTCGCCAGGTACGCCGTGGCCTCCGCGAGCGGGATGCGTCCCTCCGGCATCCCGATGAAGGCCACCGCGTCGGCGGCCGCGACCGCGATCTGGAGGGCCTGCGGGTCGGCCAGCCCGATGTCCTCGGCGGCCGAGATGACGAGACGTCGCGCGATGAACCGCGGGTCCTCTCCGGCTTCGATCATCCGGGCGAGGTAGTGCATCGCGGCATCCGGGTCGGACCCTCGAATCGACTTGATGAAAGCGCTGATGACGTCGTAGTGCTCATCGCCCTGCCGGTCGTACCGAAGGAGCGCACGGTCGACGGCCTGTGCGACGTGCTCTGCCGTGATGACCGCCCGCTCAGCCGGGGCATCCTCGTCGCCCTCCGACGACTCAGCGGGCTCGGCCATCGACGCCGCAGCCTCCAACGAGGTCAACGCACGACGCGCGTCACCGGACGCGAGATGGACGAGCGCGGCCCGCGCCTCGTCCGACAGCTCGACGGCGCCGGCGAGGCCACGGGCATCGGTCACGGCGCGATCGATGAGCATCCCGAGGTCCGCGTCGGTGAGCGGCTGCAGCGTCAGCAGGAGCGACCGGGAGAGCAGGGGCGAGATCACGGAGAACGACGGGTTCTCAGTCGTCGCGGCGATGAGGATGACCCATCCGTTCTCGACACCCGGCAGCAGGGCATCCTGCTGCGCCTTGGTGAAGCGGTGGATCTCGTCGAGGAAGAGGATCGTGGAGGCACCGTACAGGTCGCGCTGCGTCATCGCCTCCTGCATGACCTCACGGACGTCCTTGACGCCGGCGGTGACGGCGGAAAGCTCGACGAATCGACGACCGGAGGTCCGCGCGATCGCCTGCGCCAGGGTCGTCTTGCCCGTCCCCGGCGGCCCCCACAGGATGACGGACACCGCGCCGGTGGTCGCGCGCCCCGGGTCGGCGAGGGCGACGAGCGGTGAGCCCGGCCGCAACAGGTGGGTCTGACCGGCGACCTCATCGAGCGATGCCGGGCGCATCCTCACGGCCAGAGGCGTCGCTCCACGGAAAAGCGCGTCACTCTGTGCCATCCCTCCAGGCTAATCGCCCCCACCGACGTCGCGCCGCCGGCTCGGATACCGGGTTTGCCGCACGCGCGGGGCCCGAATAATCTGCAGGAGGCTGCGCTCACGCCAGCCTCGACGGGAGGTTCGCCGTGGCGACGGGCAAGGACAGGACACGCGCGACCGCGCAGGGTCGCGAGCGCGCACGTCTCTACGAGGCGCGTCGGCGTTTCCACGCGTCCGTCATCCAGCGTCGACGTCGCGACAACGTGATCGCCGGCATCGCCGGCGGCGTGCTTCTGCTCGCGGTGCTGGGCGGACAGGTCGCCTTCTACACCCTCGGTCCCGGCGCTCCCGAGCCCGCGCCGTCTCCGTCCCCGTCTCAGAGCCCGGACACGACTCCCGCTCCCTCCCTCGCGCCGTCGGATTCGCCGACTCCCACTCCGACTCCGTGACCGACGCGTACTAGGCTGAGTCACCAATCCGACCCCCATGCGGCGCATGCCGCCGACGAGGTGACCCCCGTGAGTTCCGCCACCCCCGAATCCGCCGAGACCCAGCCGTGGGGCCGTGTCGATGACGACGGCACCGTCTCCGTCCGAGAGGGCGATCAGTGGCGTGTCGTCGGTCAGTATCCCGACGGCACCCCAGAAGAGGCACTCGCCTACTTCGAGCGCAAGTACGCCGACCTCGCCTCCGAGGTCACGCTCCTCGAAGTACGCCACCGCCGCGGCGGTGCGTCGGCGTCCGATCTGCGCAGCACCGCCCGCACCATCCGCGAGCGACTCGACGGCGCGGCCGCCGTCGGTGACCTCGCCTCGCTCGACGCCCGCGTGACGGCGCTCGAGGGGGCGCTGTCCGAGGCGAGTGCGGAAGAGGCGCAGGCCCAGCGTGCTGCCGTCGACGCCGCTGTCGCCGAGCGGGAGGGCATCGTCGCCGAGATCGAGGCGATCGCCGCGAAGGATCCGCGGTCGATCCAGTGGAAGCAGACGACGGCGGATGTCGCGGCGCTCTTCGCCCGCTGGCAGGAGCACCAGAGCACCGGCCCCCGCCTGCCCAAGGCGGTCGGTCAGCAACTGTGGAAGCGATTCCGCGATGCCCGTGCCGTCGTCGACAAGCATCGCCGCGAGTTCTACTCGAGCCTCGACGAACAGCACAAGAGCGCCCGCGATGCGAAGACGCGCCTCGTCGAACGCGCGGAAGCCCTCGCCCCGCAGGGAGAGGACGGCATTCCCGCCTACCGCACGCTTCTCGATCAGTGGAAGAACGCCGGCCGTGCCGGCAAGAAGGCCGATGACGCGCTGTGGGCTCGGTTCAAGGCCGCGGGAGATGTCCTCTACGGCGCACGCATCGAGCGTGAGAACGCTGATGTCGAGGCTTCCAAGGAGAAGATCGAGGCCAAGCGCGCTCTCCTCGACGAAGCCGCCGGTGTATCGAAGGAGAAGGACAACGCCAAGGCCCGTGCCCTCCTCACGGGCATCCAGCGTCGGTGGGACGAGATCGGTCGGGTCTTCCCGCGCGACACCGAGCGCGGACTCGACGATCAGCTCCGCAAGGTCGAGACGGCGCTGAAGTCGCGCGAGGACGAGGACTGGAAGCGCAACAATCCCGAGACCAAGGCGCGTCAGAGCGACATGGCGAGTCAGCTGCAGGACGCGATCTCGAAGCTCGAGGACGAGCTGGCTGCTGCCGAGGCCACGAAGGACAAGGCCGCCATCGCCAAGGCGAAGGACGCGCTCGAGGCCCGCAAGGGCTGGCTGCGCGCCCTCGGCGGCTGAGAGGGCTCATTCGCTGAGAGCGGGGCACTCCTCCCGGGGTGCCCCGCTCTCGGCGTTTCTCCACAGCCGCGTCGACCCCCGGACGACGGCGCATCCGGATGGCGCAGACTGCCCTCATGTGGCCGTTCCTCTACTTCGCCGGCGAACGCTTGTCGACCGCTGAGCTGACGGCAGCTCGCATGGACGGCGACCTGGTGGAGATCGGTGACGCGTTCATGCCGGCGGACGCCGTCGAGACCCGCGAGCTGCGCGCGGCATCCTTCCGCCCGGTAGGCGGGCCGGAGCGCGCCGTCACCCATGCGAGTGCCGCGTGGGTGCACGGAGCCGTCCCGGACCCGCCGCTCGTGCACAGCCTGCAGCGCGCCGGCCGACGGCGCGCGTCGTTCCCGGTCGACGCCCGGATCCGGTTCCGTGACGTCGCGCTGCCCTCCCACGACGTCGAGATGATCAGCGGCGTCGCCGTCACGACGCCGGTTCGGACGCTCATCGACCTCATCCGCGAAGCATCGATCGGCGCGTCAGCACACCGCCTCGTCGACGACATGCTCGCCTGGCGCCCGGACCTGCTCGACGACGCCGTCTCATGGATCGAGCACGCCGGACCGGTCCACCACAAGCGAGCGGCGGCAGCCGAGCTGCGGCGACGTCAGGAGGAGGTGACGCGATACACGTCGTAGACCGCGTCGATGCGCCGGACGGCGTTCAGGACGCGGTCGAGGTGGACCGTGTCCCCCATCTCGAACACGTAGCGGCTGAGCGCGAGACGGTCGTTCGTCGTCTGCACGGATGCCGAGAGGATGTTCACGTGATGCTCGCTGAGCACTCGCGTGATGTCGCTCAGGAGGCCGGAACGGTCCAGCGCCTCGACCTGGATGTGGACGAGGAACACGCTCTTCGAGGTTGGAGCCCACGACACCTCGATGAGGCGGTCCGGCTGGTCACGGAGCGCGCCGGCGTTCGTGCAGTCGGCCCGGTGCACGGAGACTCCGCTGCCGCGGGTGACGAAGCCCACGATCTCGTCGCCAGGAACAGGCGTGCAGCACTTCGCGAGCTTGACGAGGATGTCGGGTGCACCGCGAACGAGGACGCCCGAGTCTCCGCCGCGCGGCGCCTTCGACCGGCCGACGGCCGGGAGGTCGATGGGGCCGGTGGAGGTGTCCTCCTCCTCGGACCGCACGAGAGCGGTGACCTTCTCGATGACCGACTGCGTCGAGACGTGACCCTCGCCCACGGCGGCGTAGAGGGCGGTCACGTCCTCGTAGCGGAGCTGGTGCGCGACCGCCGTGAAGGAGTCCTGGTTCATGAGGCGCTGCAGCGGCAGATTCTGCCGGCGCATCGCGCGAGCGATGGCGTCCTTGCCCTGCTCTACGGCTTCGTCACGTCGCTCCTTGGTGAACCACCCGCGGATCTTGTTGCGCGCTCGGGTGCTCTTGACGAACGCCAGCCAGTCCTGGCTGGGGCCGGCATCCGGATTCTTCGAGGTGAACACCTCGACGACGTCGCCGGAATGAAGTTCCGACTCGAGCGGCACCAGTCGCCCGTTGACCTTGGCCCCCATGGTCCGGTGACCGATCTCGGTGTGCACGGCGTAGGCGAAATCGACCGGCGTCGCGCCGGCGGGGAGCCCCACGACACGACCCTTCGGCGTGAAGACGTAGACCTCTTTCGCACCGATCTCGAAGCGGAGGGAGTCGAGGAACTCGCTCGGGTCAGCCGTCTCGGCCTGCCAGTCGGAGATGTGCGCGAGCCAGGCCATGTCCTGATCGACCGCTTTGGAATCGGCCTTGCCGCCGGCGACCTGCTCCTTGTACTTCCAGTGAGCCGCCACGCCGTACTCGGCCTGCTGATGCATCTCGTGGGTGCGGATCTGGATCTCCACCGTACGGCCGCCGGGACCGATGACCGTGGTGTGGAGCGACTGGTAGAGATTGAACTTCGGCGTCGCGATGTAGTCCTTGAAGCGCCCCGGGATCGGCGTCCACCGGGCGTGGATCGCGCCGAGCACCGCATAGCAGTCCCGCACGGTGTTCACCATGACGCGGATGCCGATGAGGTCGTAGATGTCATCGAACTCGCGACCGCGGACGACCATCTTCTGGTACACGGAGTACAGCTGCTTCGGACGTCCCATGACGCGGCCGCGGATGCGCAGATCACGCAGGTCCGCCTCCACGTTGTCGATGACCGTGTGCACGTACTGCTCGCGCTGCGGGGTGCGCTGCTTGACGAGCGAGTCGATCTCGGCGTACAGCTTCGGATGCAGAACGGCGAAGGACAGATCCTCCAGCTCGCTCTTAGCCGTCTGGATGCCGAGGCGGTGCGCCAGCGGGGCGTAGATCTCGAGAGTCTCGCGTGCCTTCTTCGCAGCTTTCTCCGGTGGGACGAAGCCCCACGTGCGCGCATTGTGCAGCCGGTCGGCGAGTTTGATGAGGAGGACGCGGATGTCCTTGGACATCGCCACGATCATCTTGCGCACGGTCTCCGCCTGCGCGGCGTCGCCGTACTTCACCTTGTCGAGCTTCGTGACGCCGTCGACGAGCATGGCGACCTCGTCGCCGAAGTCCGCGGTCAGCTGCTCGAGCGAGTATTCGGTGTCCTCGACCGTATCGTGCAGGAGGGCGGCTGCGATCGCGCGCGGACCGAGACCGAGCTCGGCGAGGATCTGGGCCACGGCGAGCGGGTGTGTGATGTAGGGCTCACCGCTCTGGCGCTTCTGCGAGGCGTGAGCCTTCGCCGCCGTCCGATAGGCGCGCTCGACGATCGCGATGTCACCCTTCGGATGGTGCATGCGCACCGTCCGCATGAGTTCCTCGAGCGCATCGCGCGACGGTGCGCGGGAGAAGATGCGCGGGACGAGCCTGCGGAGGGACTGCCCGCCCGTCGCCGACCCCGTCGGAGTGACCGCTTCAGCCATGCGATCGCCTCCTGCCTGCCTCTGCGCGCGTGGAACTGGAGGTCAATCCTACGCCCGCGGCCATGCCGCTCAGACCGTGGCGACAGCGGCCGAGCGGGACTCGAGGACCCGCTGATCGCGCGCCTTCAGGTCGACCTCGTTCTCACGCAGCAGCGAGTAGAGCGGCGCGGCCACGAACAGCGTGGAGTAGGCCGCGACGATGGTGCCCACGAAGATCGACAGGGAGATGTCGGTCAGCGTCTGAGCGCCGAGCCACAGCGCACCGATGAAGAGGATCGCCCCCGTGGGGAGGACGGCGACGACGGTCGTGTTGATCGACCGGACGAGGGTCTGGTTCACCGCGAGGTTGACCGACTCCCCGAAGGTGCGGCCGGACTTCTCTCCGTCCTCGAAGGTGTTCTCACGGATCTTGTCGAAGACGACCGTGGTGTCGTAGAGCGAGTACGACAGGATCGTCAGGAAGCCGATGACGGCTGCGGGCGAGATCTCGAACCCGAAGAGGGCGTAGACGCCGACGGTCACGACGAGCACGTCGACCAGACCGATCATCGCGGCGACGGACATCTTCCACGTGCGGAAGTAGAGCGCCAGGATGAGGAAGGTCAGCACGAGGAAGATCGCGAGGCCCCAGAGGGACTGCCTCGTGACGCTCTCACCCCAGCTGGGTCCGATGAAGGACGAGCTGACGCTGTCGTCCGACACGCCGTACGCCTTCACGAGCGCGTCCGTGACCTCGCGCGTCTCGATCTCGCCGAGCTGGTCGGTCTGGATACGCACGCTGTCATCGCCGACCGTGGTGACGCGGGTCGCGGCATCCCTCACCACGGACTGAACCGCCTCGGTGGCGATGAGCTGATCGGGGTTGGCGACATCGTTGACCGTGAACTGCGACCCACCGGTGAACTCGATCGAGAACTGGACGGGACGGAAGACGGGAACGAGCGCCGAGCCGATGACGAGGATCGCGGCGATCAGGAACCAGAGGCGGCGACGCCCGACGAACGGGAAGGAGACCTTCCCGGTGTAGAGGTCGTTTCCGAAGTCACTCATGGAACGCATCAGTCGTCCCCCTCCCCTGCCGAGCGCGTATCGCCGCTCTGCTGCGCCAGCTTGCGCTCGGCGATGGTCTGGCGGCGGACCGCCTCACTACGAGAACGCGACGACCGCTTCTCAGCCTGCGACTTGCCCCCCGTGGCCACCGGCGCGCGGAACTGCGCACGACCGCGATAGACGGCGCCGAGCGCCGTCGGGTCGAGACCCGACAACGTGTGGCCACCGCCGAAGAAACGCGTCCGGGCGAGGAGCTGCAGCACGGGGTGGGTGAACAGGATGAAGATCAGGATGTCGATCACGGTCGTGAGGCCGAGCGTGAACGCGAAGCCCTTCACGGTCGCGTCCGCGAGGATGTAGAGCACCACGGCGGCGAGGATGTTGATCGACTTCGAGATGTAGATCGTTCGCTTCGCGCGCGCCCAGCCGTCCTCGACGGCGCCGGTGATGGACTTGCCGTCGCGCAGCTCGTCGCGGATGCGTTCGAAGTACACGATGAACGAGTCCGCGGTGAAGCCGATCGTGACGATGAGGCCCGCGACACCGGCGAGCGACAAGCGGAAGCCCATGCGCCACGCCAGGATGCAGAGCGTGATGTAGGTCAGGATGCCCATGACCGCGAGCGACGCGATGATCACGAACCCGAGCGCGCGATAGACGGTCAGGGAGTAGACCGCGACGAGGGCGAGACCGATGAGCCCGGCGACGAGACCGATGAGGAGCTGCTGAGACCCGAGCGTCGCCGAGATCGCGTTGCTGCTCTGCACCTCGAAGCTCAGCGGGAGCGCGCCGTACTTCAACTGGTCGGCGAGCGTCTTCGACGTCTCCTGGTCGAAGTTGCCCGTGATCTGCGGCTTGCCGTCCGTGATCACCGCATTCATCGACGGGGCGGAGATGACCTCGCCGTCGAGGACGAAGGCGAACTGGTTCTGCGGCGACTGCAGGTTGAACAGGCGCTGGCTGATGTCGCCGAAGGTCTTGGTGCCCTCGCCGTTGAAGACGATGTTGACGGCCCACTGGCCGTTCTGGGAGTTCAGGCCGTTGGTGGCGTCGGAGATGGCGGATCCGTCGAGTTCCACCGGACCGAGGAGGTACTTCGCCGAGCCGTCCGTGTCGCAGGTGATGAGGGGCTCGTCCGCCGGTTCCTGTGCCGGATCGGTCGCCGGCTTCGCGCAGTCGTACGCGAGGAACTGCGCCTGCAGCTCTTCCGTCGCCCACGACAAGTCGCTGCCGTTGGTCGGCGCCGGGGTGGGCGTCGCGTTCAGCGACGGGCCGGGCGTCGGGTACGGCGTCTGCTTGCCGTCGTCACCGACGAAGGTATTGCTCGGCGCCGCCGTGTAGAGGACGGCGCGCAGCTGCATCTGCGCGGAGCGACCGATGCGGTCACGGGTCTCCTCGTCGGCGATGCCGGGGAGCTGCACGACGATCTGGTTGCCCGCCTGGGTCGTGATGTCGGTCTCCCCCACACCGGAGGCATCCACGCGCTGGCGGATGATCGAGACCGCCTGCTGCATCTGCTCGGGCGTGGGATCCGTGCCCGCCTTCGTCTGCGCCTGAAGGATGATCTGCGTGCCGCCCTGGAGGTCGAGGGCGAGCTCGGGGACCCAGGAGCTCCTCTCGAAGAGGTACACGCCCGCGGCGTTCACCCCGAAGAGGACGGCTGTCAGAGCGAGGAGTCCGATGAGTGCGCGCCAGGCGCGGCGGACGGGGGTGGATGAGGCCACGGAGGGAGCTTTCGTCAGGGACCGCCGGAGCGGGAAGGTCAGGCCTTGGGCTTGTCGTCCGCGTCGGGCGTACCGTCGGTGGGACGGGAGTCGAGGATGGTCTCGTCGCGCGAGACGATGACGTCGTCACCGGCGACCTGGTCGGTCTCCTCGACGACGGGCTCCTCGTCCTCGACGATGCGCAGAATCGCCTGGCTGTGGACCTCGACGACCATGCCCGGAGCGAGCTCGACGTGGGCGGGCTTGGAGAGGTCCGTCGGGTCGTACTCGACGATCGTCCCGTAGAGACCGCCCTGCAGAAGGACCTTCACGCCCGGAACCATCTGCTGAGCCTTCTGCTCCTGCTGTTCCTTCATCTTCTTCGTGCGACGACGGGAGCTGATGAACATGAAGACCAGCAGTGCCGCCAGCAGGATGAGCAGGCCGTAGTCCGTGAAGAAGTTTCCTCCGGTGGGGGCCTGCTGGGTGTTCTGCTGGGCGAGGAGCAACATGGACGCGGGTCCGCCTTTCGAGAGGGCACGCCGCATCGATGCGGCGAAGAGGGTGGGAGGCCGGAGCCTTCAGCGATTATAGGTCATCGAGGGTGAGCGCCCCGTCGTGACGGGCGATCCCCAGGTGCGCATACGCCTCGGGCGTGGCCACGCGGCCCCGGGGTGTGCGTCCCATGAAGCCGATGCGGACCAGGTAGGGCTCGACGACCGACTCGATCGTGTCCGCCTCCTCCCCCACGGTGACGGCGAGCGTGTTGAGCCCGACAGGCCCGCCTCGGAACCGCCGCACGAGGGCGTCGAGCACCGCCCGGTCGAGCCGGTCGAGCCCCAGATCGTCCACGTCGTAGAGGTCGAGCGCCGCCGAGACGTCGGCCGTCGAGGCCTGCGTCGACGACCCGCCGTGCACGACGACGTAGTCGCGCACGCGCCGGAGCAGTCGGTTCGCGATGCGAGGCGTGCCCCGCGAGCGTCGGGCGATCTCCTCACGGGATGCCGCGGGCACATCGACGTCGAGCATCACGGCGGAGCGGGCGATGACCTGCTCGAGCTCGACGGGCTCGTAGTACTCGAGATGCGCGGTGAATCCGAAACGGTCGCGCAGCGGGTTGGGCAGAAGGCCGGACCGCGTGGTCGCGCCGACCAGGGTGAAGGGTGCGAGGTCGAGCGGGATGCTGGTGGCACCGGCGCCCTTGCCGACCATGATGTCGATGCGGAAGTCCTCCATGGCGAGGTACAGCATCTCCTCGGCGGAGCGAGCCATCCGATGGATCTCATCGATGAACAGCACCTCGCCGGGGACGAGGCTCGACAGGAGCGCGGCCAGATCGCCCGCATGCTGGATCGCCGGGCCGCTCGACATCCGGAGCGGGCGATCGCTCTCGTGCGCGACGATCATGGCGAGTGTCGTCTTGCCGAGTCCCGGGGGGCCCGACAGGAGGATGTGGTCGGCCGGTCGCTGTTGGATGCGGGCGGCGTCCAACAGCAGCTGCAGCTGACCTCGCACCTTCATCTGGCCGATGAACTCGGCGAGCGAGCCCGGACGGAGCGCGCCTTCGACGGCCAGCTCGCTCTCGTCCTCGGGCAGACGCTGGTCGCGCGCGTCAGACACCGCTGCGCTCCGCGCGCGCCGGACCCAGTTGGGCGAGTGCGAGCTTGAGGAGGGCCGGCACGGTGGCCCCGGCCGGCGCGTCGGACAGCACGCTCTCGGCCGTCTCGGAGGCGACGCGCTCGTTCCATCCGAGCGCCGTGAGCGCGGCGGAGACCTGCGCTCCCAGTCCCTGCGGCGCGGGCGCTCCCGCGGCGGTGCGGGCGGGCGGGGTGAGCTTGCCCGCCAGCTGCACGACGATCAGTTTCGCGGTCTTCGGTCCGATGCCCGAGACCCGCCGGAACGGGGCGTCGTCCTCGTCGGCCACCGCCGTGGCGATCTGGTCCACGGTCAGCGACGAGAGGACGCCGAGCGCCGACTTCGGCCCGACACCCGAGACGCTCAGGAGCTGGCCGAAGACGTCGAGTTCGGAGCGCTCCTCGAAGCCGAAGAGGAGCATCGCGTCCTCGCGCACGATCATCGCGGTGTGCACGAAGACCTCGTCGCCCGGATGCAGCTGCCGCGCGTGCTGCGCGGTGACCGCCACAGCGTAGCCGACGCCGTGCACGTCGATCACGACGGAGTCCGGTTCGAGGTGCAGCACGCGGCCGCGCAGCGAGGAAATCATGGTCCGAGCCTACGGGAGCGTTCGGACGTATGTTCGAGCGACACGCATCAGCGTCGCGACGCCTTCTCGGCCTCGGCCCACGCGCGCTGCGCCGGCGTCAGCACGGCACCGACCGTCGCCGACGGTCCTCGACGCCACGCGTGGCACAGGGCGAGCGCGAGTGCGTCGGCGGCGTCCGCCGGCTGCGGCAGCGCATCCAGCCCGAGGACCCGGGCGACCATCGTCTGGACCTGCAGTTTCTCGGCGCTCCCGTACCCGGTGATCGCCGCCTTCACCTCGGACGGCGTGTGCGTCGCCGCGGGCAGACCGTGCTCGGCCGCGAGCAGCAGGGCTATGCCGCTCGCCTGCGCCGTACCCATCACCGTGCTGCGGTTCTGCTGCGCGAAGACGCGCTCGACGGCCACCACGTCCGGCCGGTGTTCCGCGAGGACCGCTCGGATCCCGGCCGCGATGGTCGCGAGGCGCTGTTCGATCGGCGCCTCGGGCGAGGAGCGGACGACTCCCACGTGGACGAGCGATGCCGACCTGTCGCGGCGGACGTCGACCACGCCGACCCCGCATCGGGTCAGTCCCGGGTCGATGCCGAGAACGCGAAGAGCGGATGCCACTCCCCCACGCTAGGCGGGAGGTGCGGCATCCGCTCGTCGGCGCGCCCGGTACGGCTTACTCGGACTCGTCGTCCTCGAGCTCTGCCTGCACCTCGGCGGTGAGGTCGAAGTTGGCGTAGACGTTCTGGACGTCCTCGCTGTCCTCGAGGGCGTCGATGAGCCGGAAGACCTTGCGGGCCGTGTCGGCGTCGATCTCGACCTTCAGATTCGGGACGAACTCGACATCTGCCGACTCGTACTCGATGCCCGCGTCGGTGAGCGCGGAGCGCACCGTGACGAGATCGGATGCCTCGGTCACGATCTCGAAGCCCTCAGAGTGGGGTTCGATCTCCTCCGCACCGGCCTCCAGGGCCGCCATCATGACGTCGTCCTCGGTCGTGCCCTCGCCCGAGACGACGATGACACCCTTGCGGGCGAAGTTGTAGGCGACCGACCCCGGGTCGGCGAGCGTGCCGCCGTTGCGCGTGAGAGCCGTTCGGACCTCGGCGGCGGCGCGGTTCTTGTTGTCGGTCAGACACTCGACCATGAGTGCCACGCCGTTCGGACCGTATGCCTCGTACATGATCGAGGTGTACTCGACCGACTCGCCGCCGATGCCCGCGCCGCGCTTGATGGCGCGGTCGATGTTGTCTTTGGGGACCGACGTCTTCTTGGCCTTCAGGACGGCATCGAACAGCGTCGGGTTGCCCTGCAGATCGGCACCGCCGAGCTTGGCGGCGACCTCGATGTTCTTGATGAGCTTCGCCCACGACTTCGCGCGACGCGCGTCGATCACGGCCTTCTTATGCTTCGTGGTTGCCCACTTGGAATGTCCGCTCACGGGACTCCTCTCGGAAAAAGCGCAGGTCCTAGTCTACGACCGCCCTCGCGCCCGTCCGCTACGCGCGGCGCGCAGCGTCCAGCAGCAGGCCGTGGAAACGCGTCTCGCCCTCCAGCTCGGGATGGAAGGAGAGACCGACCAGCGAACCCTGGCGCACCCCGACGATCCCTCCCTCGGGAAGACGCGCGATCGCCTCCACCGAGGGGCCGACCTCGCTCACGATCGGCGCCCGGATGAAGGTCGCGTGCACCGGGGCCTCCCCCACGGCGGCCACCTCGAGATCGGTCTCGAACGACTGCGTCTGGGATCCGAACGCGTTCCGCCGCACCGTCACGTCCAGCCCGCCGAGGGTCTGCTGACCTGCGATACCGTCCTCCAGCCGATCCGCGAGGAGGATGAGACCTGCGCACGTGCCGAGTACCGGCATCCCTTCGGCGATCGCCGCTCGGAGAGGATCCCGCAGGCCGAAGGCACGCGACAGCTTGTCGATGACGCTTGACTCCCCGCCGGGCAGAACGAGACCTCCCACTGCGGCGAGATCCTCGGGTCGGCGGACGAGCCGGACGTCGGCACCCAGGTCCGTGAGCACCGTGACGTGCTCGCGGACGCCACCCTGGAGGGCGAGGACGCCGACGCGCGGACCCGTCACCAGCCCCGGTCCGCCAGCCGGTGGGGAGCCGGAAGGTCGGACACGTTGATGCCGACCATGGCTTCGCCGAGGCCGCGCGAGACGTCGGCGACGACCTTCGGATCGTCGAAGAACGTCGTCGCCTTGACGATCGCGGCTGCTCGTTCGGCCGGGTTCCCGCTCTTGAAGATGCCGGAGCCGACGAAGACGCCGTCGGCGCCGAGCTGCATCATCATGGCCGCATCGGCAGGGGTCGCGACGCCGCCGGCGACGAACAGCACGACGGGCAGCACCCCGGTCTCCGCCACCTCGGCGACGAGCTCGTACGGTGCCTGAAGCTCCTTCGCGGCCACGTAGAGCTGGTCCTTCGAGAGCGCGGACAGCGCGGCGATCTCACCGCGGATCTTCCGGATGTGCTTCATCGCCTCGGAGACATCCCCCGTTCCCGCCTCACCCTTCGAGCGGATCATCGCCGCGCCCTCGGTGATGCGGCGAAGGGCTTCGCCGAGATTGGTCGCGCCGCAGACGAACGGCACCGTGTAGTCCCACTTGTCGATGTGGTTCACGTAGTCGGCCGGCGAGAGCACCTCGGACTCGTCGATGTAGTCGACGCCGAGCTCCTGCAGCACCTGAGCCTCGACGAAGTGGCCGATCCGAGCCTTGGCCATCACGGGGATGGAGACCGACGCGATGATGTCGTCGATGAGATCCGGGTCGCTCATACGCGCAACGCCGCCCTGCGCGCGGATGTCGGCGGGGACGCGCTCGAGTGCCATGACGGCGACCGCTCCGGCATCCTCAGCGATCTTGGCCTGGTCGGCGGTGACGACGTCCATGATGACGCCGCCCTTGAGCATTTCGGCGAGACCGCGCTTGACGCGCCCCGTCCCGGTGGAAGTTGTTGGCATAGGCCAAAAGTTAGCATGACCCGGACATAGACTCGACGACATGACGAACGATGTCCTGGCGATCAGCGGCGACACCGCGGTCGAGATCGCCGACAGCATCCGTTCCCTCATCGACCGCGGCGATCTCGGTCCGGGCGCGGCGCTCCCACCGGTACGCACTCTCGCAGACATGATCGGCGTGAACCGCAACACGGTCGTCGCGGCCTATCGCCACCTCGCCGCCGCCGGAGCTGTCGAGACAGCCGGTCGCGCGGGCACGCGGGTGTCGCCGCGCTCGGATCCCGCGCAGGAGGGATTCGCAGCCGACACGGTCCTCCGGGACATCGCCACGGGCAACCCGGACCCTTCCCTCATCCCGGACCCCTCCCGAGCCCTGTCGAGCCTCGCCGGTCGCCCGGTGCTGTACGGAGAACCGACGATCGACCCCGACCTCGACGCGTGGGCGGCCCGATGGATCGAGAGCGACCTGCCGGGTCGCGACGACCTTCGGCTGACGATCACCGGCGGGGCAGTGGACGCGCTCGAGCGTCTCTTCGCCGACGCGCTGGCGCGCGATGATGCCGTCGGCCTCGAGGATCCCTGCTTCCTGTCGGCGCTGCGAACCGTCCGGATCGGCGGGTACCGCCCCGTCCCCATCCCGATCGACGAACACGGGATGACGGTGGCCGGCCTCCGGACCGCGCTGGACGCGGGAGTCCGCGCCATCGTCTGCACGCCCCGGGCGCAGAACCCCACCGGCGTGAGCCTCACCGCCGAACGGGCGGCCGATCTCCGCGCCGTACTGGAGCGGCATCCGTACGTCCTCGTCATCGAGGACGATCATTTCTCGATGCTCTCGCGCCAGCCGTACCACTCGATCATCGGCCCGGATCACCGGCGCTGGGCTCTGATCCGGTCGGTCTCGAAGTTCCTCGGCCCCGACATGTGCCTCGCGGTGACGGCGAGCGACCGCGAAACGGCGGAGCGTCTGGCGCGCCGTCTGAGCCCCGGGTCGACCTGGGTGAGCCACCTCCTGCAGCGCCTCGCCGTCGCGCTCGTGTCGGACCGCGACGCCATGGCGGTTGTCGAGCGTGCCGCGCAGCACTATCGGTCTCGCAACGAGGCGTTCGCCGCGGAACTGACCCGGCAGGGCCTGCCCACGTCGGCCGGTGACGGCCTCAGCGTGTGGGTACGCGTGCCCGCGACGGCCCGAGCCGTCGCCGAGCAGCTGATGCGACGCGGCTGGCTCGCGCGACCCGGAGACGAGTTCGTCCTGGCGGACGACGCCGCGTCCCGACGACTTCGACTCACCGTCCACGATCTGTCCGACCCCGACCTCGCGCGGCTCGCCGCCGACGTCGCCGCCTCGGCGCGAGCGATCGCGCCCTCACCGGAAGCGAGTACCTCCCTGTGAAGATCCTCTCCATCCAGTCCGCCGTCGCCTATGGTCACGTCGGCAACTCCGCCGCCGTGTTCCCACTGCAGCGCATCGGGGTCGAGGTGTACCCGGTCTACACCGTGAACTTCTCGAATCACACCGGCTACGGCGCGTGGCGCGGCCCGCTGATCAGCCCGCAGGACGTCGCCGACGTCATCACGGGCATCGAGGAGCGCGGCGCCTTCGGCGAGATCGACGCGGTCCTCTCGGGCTACCAGGGTGGGGAGGGGATCGGCGACGTCATCCTCGACGCCGTCGCACGCGTCAAAGCCGCCAACCCGAACGCCATCTACGCCTGCGACCCCGTGATGGGCAACGCGAAGAGCGGATGCTTCGTGGCCCCCGCGATCCCGGTCCTGCTGCGCGAGCGGGTCGTCCCCGCGGCGGATCTGATCACGCCGAATCAGTTCGAGTTGGGATTCCTCACGGGAACGGAGCCGAGCGATCTCGAATCCACCCTCGTCTCCGTCGATGCCGCGCGCGCGATGGGCCCGTCCACGGTGCTGGTCACGAGCGTGGAACGCCCGGACCGCCCCGAAGGAACGATCGAGATGCTCGCAGTGACGGACGACGGCGCGTGGATCGTCCGCACGCCGCACATCCCGATGAAGGCGAACGGGTCCGGCGACGTCACGGCGGCACTGTTCACCGCGCACTTCCGAGACAGCGGTGACGCCGCCGACGCACTGGCGAAGACGACGTCGAGCGTGTTCGACCTGTTGCAGAACACCTACGACGCGGGTACCCGCGAACTCCAGCTCGTCGAGTCGCAGGACGCGTACGCGAACCCGCGCATGCAGTTCGAGGTCACGCAGGTCCGGTGATCCCGCAGGGCGGCCGGCCCGTCAGAGAACGGGCCAGCCGTCCGCCACCGACTGACGCACCTCGCCGAGCAGTTGGGGCAGAGCCTTCGTCTTCGCGATGATGGGGAAGAAGTTCGCGTCCGTCGCCCAGCGCGGGACGACGTGCTGGTGCAGGTGCGCGGCCACTCCCGCTCCGGCCACCTCACCCTGGTTCATCCCCAGGTTGAAGCCGTCGCAGTTCGCGACGGTCCGCAGCACCCGCATGGCCACCTGCGTCAGGGCGCCGATCTCGGCGACCTCCTCGGGGGTGGCTTCGTCGTAGGTGCCGAAGTGGCGGTACGGGCACACCAGCAGGTGACCCGAGTTGTAGGGGAACAGGTTCAGCAGGACGTACGCGGTCTCGCCGCGGGCGACGATGAGCCCCTCTTCATCCGATTTGCCGGGGGCTGCGCAGAACGGGCAGTCGTGCTTCAGCGGCTCGGGACCCGCCTGGATGTAGGCCATCCGATGCGGGGTCCACAGGCGCTGGAACTCGTCCGGCACACCCGCGAAGTCGATGGACGACTCGCGGGCTACGTCGCCCGCCTCGCTCATGCGAGATCCTCCGCGGTGTTGACGAGCAGGCGACCCGTGATCGCCGCGACGATCTTGTCGATCGCCTCATCCACCGGGATGCCGTTGGTCTGCGAGCCGTCCCGGAATCGGAACGACACCGTGCCGCCGGAGCGGTCCTGCTCCCCCGCGATGAGCTGGAGCGGCACCTTCTGGGTTGTGTGCGTGCGGATCTTCTTCGGCATCCGGTCGTCGGAGTGGTCGACCTCGGCGCGGACGCCGGCCGCACGGAGCCGCGCGAGGATGTCGTCGAGGTAGGAGCCGTACTCCTCGGCGACGGGGATGCCGACGACCTGGACCGGCGCGAGCCAGACCGGGAACGCCCCGGCGTAGTGCTCGAGCAGGATCGCGAAGAAGCGCTCGATCGAGCCGAACAGCGCGCGGTGGATCATGACGGGACGGTGCTTCTCGCCGTCGGGGCCCGTGTATTCGAGCTCGAACCGCTCGGGCTGGTTGAAGTCGAGCTGGATTGTCGACATCTGCCAGGTGCGACCGATCGCGTCGCGCGCCTGAACGGAGATCTTCGGACCGTAGAACGCTGCGCCGCCCGGGTCGGGCACGAGCTCGAGCCCGGATCCCTCGGCGACCTCGCGCAGGGTCTGCGTCGCCTCATCCCACAGTCGGTCGTCGCCGATGAACTTCGGGTTGCCCTCCTCCTTCGTGGACAGCTCGAGGTAGAAGTCGTTGAGACCGTAGTCCCGCAGCGTCTGCAGCACGAACTCGAGGCTGTGCTCGAGCTCGCCCTTGACCTGATCGGACGTCACGTAGATGTGGGTGTCGTCCTGCGTCATCCCGCGCACTCGGGTGAGACCGGCGAGCGTGCCGCTCTTCTCGTATCGGTAGACCGAACCGAATTCGCTGAGACGCAGGGGGAGCTCGCGATAGCTGCGTCCGCGGGAACGGAAGATCAGGTTGTGGAACGGGCAGTTCATGGGCTTCAGGTAGTACTCCTGGCCCTCGCGTGAAACGTGGCCATCGGCATCCACCACCTCGTCCAGCACCATCGGGGGGTACATGCCGTCGGCGTACCACTGCAGGTGACCGCTCGTCATGAACAGATCGCCCTTGGTGATGTGGGGCGTGTTCACGACCTGGTAGCCGTTGGCGAGGAGTCGTTCGCGCATGTAGCGCTCGATCTCGTACCGGATGATGCCGCCCTTGGGGTGGAACACCGAGAGCCCTGGCCCGATCTCTTCGGGGAACGAGAACAGGTCGAGATCCTTCCCGAGCTTGCGGTGGTCGCGCTTGGCAGCCTCCTCGAGCCGGTGCTGGTAGGCGCGCAGCTCGTCCTTCGTCGGCCACGCGGTGCCGTAGATGCGCTGGAGCTGCGGGTTCTTCTCGCTGCCGCGCCAGTACGCACCGGCGACGCGAGTCAGGTCCCAGCCGTTGCCGACGAGGCGCGTGCTGGGCACGTGCGGTCCGCGGCAGAGGTCCTTCCACGCGGTTTCGCCGTCCCGGGTGACGTTGTCGTAGATGGTCAGCTCGCCGGCGCCCACCTCGACCGAGGCACCCTCGGCCGCCTCCTGCGATCCGCCCTTGAGTCCGATGAGCTCGAGCTTGAACGGTTCGTCGGCGAGCTCGGCACGCGCCTCGTCGTCCGTGACCACACGACGGACGAAGCGCTGACCCTCGCGGACGATGCGCTCCATCTCCTTCTTGATGGCCTTGAGATCCTCCGGAGTGAACGGGTCGTCGACGCCGAAGTCGTAGTAGAAGCCGTCGGTGATCGGCGGACCGATACCGAGGTTCGCCTGCGGGCGGACGCGCTGCACGGCTTGCGCGAGGATGTGCGCGGTCGAGTGCCGCAGAATGTTCAGCCCGTCGGGGCTCGAGACGGTCACGGGCTCGACGCCGTCGAGCGTGTCGACGAGCGTCGCCAGGTCCTTCAGCTCGCCGCCGATGCGGAGGGCGATGACGGAGCGGTCAGGGAACAGGGCGAAGCCGTCGGCGGGAAGGTCGACGTCCGCCGGGGCGATCAGATCAGTCAAGGGGAGATCTCCAGGAAGTGGCTCGGATCAGGGTGGTCAGCTTCGAGCGCACGACGCGCTCCGCCCGCTCAGGCCCGCGGCGTTCGCGTGCCGGCGAGGTGGGACGACCTGCCGTTCTGCATCCTGCGAGTCTACTGGGCACGCGGGAGGCGCGATGATGGATGCCGTGAAGCTCGCTCTCGCGGGACTCGTCCTGCTCCTGGGGGCGACCGCCGCCCTCGTCACCGGCATCCTTCCCCTCGCCGACCTCGGCGACGTCGCGGAGCGCGTGCTCCCGATCCTCGCCTTCGTCGTCGCGGTCACGATCGTGGCCGAGCTCGCCGCGAGAGCGGGTGTCTTCGACGTCTCCGCGTCGTGGCTCGCGCGCCTGTCCCGCGGACGCACGACGCTCCTCTGGACCCTCGTCGTGATGCTCGCCGTCGTCACCACGGCGTTCCTCTCGCTCGACACGACCGCCGTCCTCCTGACACCGGTCGTCATCGCCGTCGCGCGCGCCAACGGCCTCCCGCCGCTGCCCTTCTCGCTCACGACGGTCTGGCTCGCCAACACCGCATCCCTCGTCCTGCCGGTATCGAATCTGACGAACCTCCTCGCGTTGGGACGGATGCCGGGGGGCGGTGACGCGGCATCCTTCGTCCTCCTGCTCGGCCCGTCCGCCGTCGTCGCCGTCCTCGTGACGGTCGCCCTGCTGTGGGCGTTCCACCACCGGTCCCTCGTGGGCACCTTCACGGTCGCCGCGCCACCTCGGGTGAGCGACCGGGTGCAGCTGGCCGCGGCATCCGTCATCGTCGTCGCACTGCTGCCGCTTCTCGTGAGCGGACTCGAGCCGTGGATCCCGGCGGCAGGCGCCGCGCTCGCACTCCTCGCCCTGTTCGCGTGGCGCTCGCCGAGGGCGCTGAGCGTACGGCTCGTTCCTTGGTCGCTGCTCGTGTTCGCGGCCGGGCTCTTCTCCGCTGTCGCGGCACTCGAGACGTGGGGGTCCGGCCAGCTCGCCACGGCCGTCGCAGGATCCGGGTCCGCGCCGCTCGACCTGTTCCGGGTGTCCGGGACCGCGCTGGTCGCGGCGAACGGTCTCGACAACCTGCCCGCCTATCTGCTCCTCGAACCCACCGCGGACACGTCCGAGCGCCTCGCGGCGCTCCTCATCGGCGTTAACGCTGGCCCGCTCATCACCCCGTGGGCGTCGTTGGCGACGTTGCTCTGGCACCAGCGTCTGGTCGCCGCAGACGTACACCTGCCCTGGCGTCGATTCATCTCCTGGGGGCTCATCGCGGCGCCCCTCGTCGTCGCTGCCGCGACGCTACCGCTGCTCCTGCGCTGACGCGGGTCGCAGGTGCCTCACCGCCTCGCGGCGGCTGAGTGGGCTGAGTGCGTGCGCTGCAACGTAGGCTTCACCCACTCCGGGAACCAACGCGCCGCATCCCGCAGCGCCCACCCGATCGCCTTCCGGATGAAGAACTCGCCGTCGCGCAGGTTCGGCCGGAGAGCGTCCCCCAGCAGATGCAGACCGGTCTGCCCGCGGCGCCCGAGCTGGCAGAGGATGGCGAGGCGGCGAAGCCACATCTCCTCGCTGACGCACCAGCCGCGCACGAGCGCTTCGCCGTCTCGCGGGTGGGTCTCCAGCAGCTCGCGGATGCGTCCGCTGAGCTCGTCGGTGATGTCCCACCACCGACCGCACGGACCATGCGCTCGATCAGCGGGACGACGCGCAGGTCCGCCCGTGCGGGAGGAACGGCGAGGAGCATCATCGCCGCGTAGCGTTCCTCACGATGGGATGCCGCATCCCACAGCTCTCGGGCGTCATCGATGAGCCGAGAGGCGTCCGACTCCCCTGCCGCCGCGGCGCGAGCGATACGCCGGGTATCAGGCACTCGGGCGCCGAGAAAGGGGAGCTCGGACCTCATGCCTTCAGCGCGCGACGGGTCCGCTGCTGCCCGCAGGCGGGCACGGATCTCGTCGACGCGGGTCACGTCAGGCGACGGTCAGGTCCACCTGGATCTCGCCCGCGAGCTCTTCCAGCGCCTGTGAGACCGCCGTCGCATCCGCATCGGCAGGAAGCCGGAAGGCGACGGTCGCCTCGAACAGCGTCCCGCCGGCCATGGGCGCGTCGAGGGTCCGGCTGCGGAACGTGTCGATGCTGAGGGCGTGGTCCGCGATCGCTGCAGTGACGTCGCGCACGATCCCGGGCCTGTCGTTGCCCAGGACCGTCACCTCGAGCGAACGCTCGGCACCTTCGGCATCGACGGCCGGGCGGCCCCCGTGCACACTGACGCGCAGCATCCCGTCCAGTCCTTCGAGGGCGGAGACCAGATCGGCCTCGCGCTCGTCGTCGATCGTGACCAGCACGATGCCGGCGAAGGCCCCGGCGAGTTCCGCCAGCTCGCTGCGCTCCCAGTTGCCGCCGACAGCGGAGACCTGCTCGGCGAGAGCGTTGACCAGTCCTGGTCGATCATCACCGACCACTGTGAGCACGAGGTGAGCCATGGCCGGATACTACCGCCCGGGTCGCGACGGCGCATGGCGGTGACGGCGGCTGCGACGGGCGCGTAGCGTGCCCGGCATGAAGGCACTCCAGTACACACGCATCGGTTCACATCCTGAGGTCGTCGAGATCGAGAAGCCCTCTCCCGGCCCCGGTCAGGTCCTGCTGAGGGTCACCGCCGCCGGGGTCTGCCACTCCGACGAGTACGTCATGAGCCTCAGCGAAGAGGACTATACGGCGGCTGGGTACCCCCTGCCGCTCACCCTCGGACACGAGGGCGCCGGCATCGTCGAGGAGCTCGGCGACGGTGTCGAGCACGTCCAGGTCGGTGATGCGGTCGCGGTGTACGGACCGTGGGGATGCGGCCGCTGTCGCAACTGCGCCCAGGGCAAGGAGAACTACTGCACGAACGCGCAGGCCGAGGGGATCATGCCCCCGGGCCTCGGCGCCCCCGGGTCGATGGCGGAGTACATGATCGTCGACAGCGCCCGGCACCTCGTGCCGCTCGGGGAACTGGATCCCGTCGAGAACGTCTCGCTGACGGATGCCGGTCTGACTCCGTACCACGCGATCAAGACCTCCTTGCCGAAGCTCGGAGCGGGCACTACGGCCGTCGTGATCGGGACGGGCGGCCTCGGGCACGTCGCGATCCAGATCCTCCGCGCCGTGTCGGCCGCCACGGTGATCGCGCTCGACGTGAGCGAGGAGAAGCTGCAGCTCGCGCGCGAGGTCGGTGCGCACCACGCCGTCATGAGCGACGAGAACGCCGTGTCTCGGATCCGCGCGATCACCGACGGGCTGGGAGCGAACGCCGTCTTCGACTTCGTCGGCGCAGAACCGACGATCGCGACCGCGGTCGCGGCCGCGGCCCTCGATGCCGACGTCACGATCGTCGGCATCGGCGGCGGGACGGCGCACGTCGGCTTCGGATCCATCGCTTATGACGCCGCGCTCCGCATCCCCTATTGGGGTTCGCGCAGCGAACTGGTGGAGGTCCTCGACCTCGCGCGTTCGGGTCAGGTCGGCGTCGAGGTGCAGCGCTACTCCCTCGACGACGGGCCGGAGGCCTATGCGGCTCTCGCTGCAGGCAGGGTCCGCGGCCGAGCCGTTATCGTCCCCTGAGGCGGCCCGGGGTCGCGATCAGGCCTCGCCGGTGTCGGCGACGACCGGCGCGAGGATGATGATGGCGGCCCCGACCAGGGCGATTGCCGATCCGACGTAGTCCCAGAGCGTCGGACGGAATCCGTCCACGACGATCCCCCACGCGAGAGAACCCGCGATGAACACGCCTCCATAGGCGGCGAGGACCCGTCCGAAGTTCGCGTCGGGCTGGAACGCTGCCACGAATCCGTACGCTCCCAGCGCGACGATCCCGAGGAGGGCGAACCACCAGCCGCGGTTCTCCCGCACGGCCTGCCAGATCAGCCAGGCGCCGCCGATCTCAGCGAGAGCGGCGATGACGAAGAGGGTGACGATCCGAGCGGTGGTCATGCGGTCAGTCTGTCAGCGCCCGATCACGGGGATGTGACACGGGTGACCCGGCACGGCACTGCGTCCGTAGGGTGACAGAATGTCAGAGGAGACCGCAGCTCCACCCTCTCTGTACGCCTAGACCTGGGTCGGTTCCATGGGACTCCTCTCCTACAACGCCACGACGCGATTCGACATCGACGACCGGACGCTCGTCCACCTCGAGGCGGTCATCTACGCCAAGCTCCGCCGAGGCGAGTCCTTTCTGTTCACGTGGTCGCGTGCCGCCGGCGAGGGCACCGGACGCACGACCGTCTGGATGAACCGTGCATCCCACCTCGTGTTCCGTCGCCGCCACGACGCGCGCATCCCGCTCAACCACGAATGGATCGAGCGCCTCATGGTGGCGGCCAACTCCCCCGCCGGCCTGCATGATCTGCCGGAATCCGAGAGCGGCAGCGCGGTCGGCTGAGCGCGCGGACCGCAGGATCGACCCCCCGCGGGCAACAAAAAACCCCCGGGAAACCGGGGGTTTGTCTGTGCGCGATACTGGGATCGAACTAGTATCGGCCGGTTTTTCCGCGACACTGATTTGAGCTCGTCCGACCATCAAGCGCCCGCGATTCTGGCACCACTACACGGATCGATGCGAGTCTCGCCCGCGAACCAGGATGAAATCATGAACTGGACGTCGGATGACCCAGGGGCTGGGAGCCCGCCGGATGTAAGAGCTGACGCGGCCCGTCGAGCGACCACTGCGAAGCTCATGCGAGAGGCCGCGAAGAGCGCGGACGCATCAGCTCTGACCGCTTCCCAGTGGGAGGGAGGCGCGGCCAACGCCGTCAGCCTCAAAAACCACGCGTATACGGAGGCGCTGAGGGCGTTAGCAAGCCGTCACGGCGTTCTGACCGTCGCCCTGCAGCAATACGCCTCTGAGATCGAACGGATCAAGTCTCAGCAAGCGGGCATACTCGCAAAAAGGACTGAACTGGAAGCCAACATCGCCGCAGCGACAGGACGAATCGGAGAACTGCGGTTCCAGATCGGTGCGCCTGGAGAAGAATTCACTCGCGCCCAAAATGCGCTAGCAAATCTCCGCGAGTCATCCGCCACACTTTCTAACCAGATGAGCCAACTCGCCGAACAACGTCGCGCAGCCGACACGGTCGCGATCAGCGTGATATCCGGTGCCACCGCCCGAGGGGGGCTCGGCGGACTGCTCTCTGCTGGGACACTATCTCCGTCGTTGCCGCTCGTCGCACCTTCTTTGCAAGATCTGACAGCGTTGACTGAGAACGAATTGCGAGTTCTCTTCTCCCTTCACCCAGATCTCGTCGCGCAAATCCAGCAACACAGTTCCGCGGAAGAAGTTGCTTCATGGTGGACTCAGCTCAGCTCCGACGAGCGGCAGACGCTCATGCTCGGTGCTTCCTCCTTGATCGGTTCACTCAATGGAGTGAGTCCCTCCGCGCGCGTAGGTGCAAATCTCTTGAACGCTTCGGCCCGCCAGCGCGAGGTGGCGAGCGAGATTGCAGCCTTGAAGGCCGAGAAGACGGCGCCTGGATTCGGTAACGAGGTCGCAATCCAGAAGCTGCAGGCAGAACAGGGGTACCTGCAGAAGGTCACGGCTGGGGAGATCCAGCTGTACCTCTATGACTCGGACTCTGCCTCCATCATCGAGATGATCGGAACGCCGAGCATCGCGACGGCGCGAACCCTTACGTACGTCCCCGGCACGTTCACCAGCGAGCTCAGCTTCTATAAGAACGAAGTGCAGCCGGTTGCTCGCTGGCTTACGAAGCGCGACACAGAGATGGTCGCCTTCGTGTGGAAAGAAGGTTCCTTTCCCGGGGAGGATCCGCAACAGGGCAACATTGACCTCCTGCGCATTGGCGAGTCGAACGATGACGAACGCGCCGCCACCAGCGGCCAAATGCTGCGAGAGTTTGAGGTGGGGCTACGTGCCTCGAGTGATCACCTCGCGGCAACGACTCAAATCGCAGCTGGTCATTCCTGGGGTCTTCTTCCGATCACAGAGGCTGAGGAGCTCGACGTCCATTTCGATCAGGTCCACTCTCTAGCGGGTGCCGGAATGCCGGAGAACTGGCGCCGCGACGAGGAAACTAGCTACCACCACTGGGCATACCTCGACATACTCGGAATGGCACAGGTGACGGGGCAGGTCTGGGATGGAAGAGTTCCCCAGTACAACGAGATCTTCTCGCAGCACCTGCAGATGCGAGACGATGAGCCCCTGGGATATTACGTGCCTCTGAGCGATCGACTGATGGACAACCACAACCTCATAGCCAGCGACCGCCCCGAGAACCAGGAGATGTTGGATGATCTCCGATTCTCCATGACTGCCAAGTGAGCCCATCAGGATGAAACGTTCCGCAGGTGTGGCCGCAGCCGTCTTCATAATCGCGGCTGTGGCCGGATGCTCTTCGACGACGAACGTGAACCCAGGAGGAGACGCCGTGAACGGTACGCAACCGGGGCTGACCGTTGGCGCAGCCAAGAAGATCGCACAGGACGTCGAGGATGAGATCGTCTCGAAGCTGCCGGCGGAAAGTATCCGAGCTGCGGACCAGGAGGCCACAGGTGTTCTCATGCCGTGCAGCGCGCAAGGCGCGTATGCCTGGACCGGAGGCACCACGATCGAGCTGTCCCCGAGTGCAGATCCATCCAAACTGATATCGATGGTGTTGGATGCCTACCGTGACAATTCTGAGCTGAAGCCCAAGGACATCACCAAAAACGGTCGTGCCCGCGCGCAACTTGTTGGCCCCTACGGGTCGGGTTACATCATCGCGGACTACCAGAACGGTCACTTAGAAATCAGCTCGTTCTCGCCGTGCTTCGTCCTCCCCCCCGACAAGGCCCCCGAGGACGAGTACTAGGCCTGTCGGCGTGCCGTTCAAGGTCGTCAGCGCCAAAGGTGAGGACCCCGGTCGTGTGCTGAGGGCACTGGCCGCGTCCGATGGTCTCGCTCCCGTAACGGTGTCTCCCCCGGTGCCGGCACTGTCGGACACATCCATCAGGATGAATCTGGGAAGCGCCTATCAGTCCTCGTCCCGTTCGCCCTGCTCGCCTTCTTGACCCTCGCCGGCTGTTCAGCCCCCGCGGCTCAGACTGCCCCGGCACCCGCCCCGCAGGCTACGACCGAGGTCGAGGTGGACGCGCCCGAGGCGGAGATCCCTGCCGGGCCGTCGTTCGTCGACGGCGTGCTGACGACCGATGACGTGATGATCAAGATCACCGACTCGAAGGTCATCCCGGTGGGCGAGAAGGGCAACGAGTATGGCGACAAGCCCGTCCTCGCCATCTGGTATGACACCACGAACCTCGGCACGTCCGACCAGGAGATCACCCCGAGCGAGTTCATCTTCCAGTTCGAGGCGTTCCAGGATAACGACCCGAACCGCGAGAACACCCTCGACGTCGCAGGTCTCCCTGACGACCAGTTCCTCGATAGCCAGACCGAGAACATCAAGGCCGGTGGCACCGTCGCGAACGCGATCGCCTACTCGCTGGACGACACGACTACCCCCGTCGACCTCGTCGCCGGGCGCTTCGGTGATGAGATCGGCCGGATGACCTTCAAGCTCGGCTGAGCATACGGGCACTACGGTGACGACGTGAACGTCCAGTGGACCCGGGTTGGCTTCGAGCGGCCGCGATTTGTCGACTGGAGACAGTTCGGGAAACTCACGAGCACGGACGTGCCCGTCAGGCTGGGCGTTTGCGTTGTCGTCGCCTCTCCCCCGCTGCGCGGCCAGCTTGGTCCGGGTGAACGTGTGTTCATGGCATCCTCCCCGCGGGGACGGCCGCGTCCACCATCTCACCTCTGGCGCGCGGCGCCCACGTTCCTCAATATCCGAGCTTATTCAGGCCGGTGTTCATGGTGCCTGCAGAGGCCGCTGGACGCCTGGCGGCGGGTATCACGTTGAGATCGGCGTGAACGACACGGTTGTAGTGCACGGCGTCGGATGGATCGGAGGCGAACGGGCCGGTGTCCTCGCGCCCTGAAAGCGCGGCGACACCGTCTGTCTCACGCAGTTCCACTACGACGTCTCAAGCGAGGTAGCGGGCGAACTAGCTCACCTCGGAGTGGTGCAGGAAGGTGGGCGCGTCGCTCATGCGGATGCGCTACACGCCGGCAGGAGGAGCGCTAACTTAGCTGCGCGCGGCGACGAGAGCTTCCAGGCTCATCCTGACGACCGTTGCTGCGTCATCTGGGGATACCAGAGAGCCGGAGGAGATGACCCAGTACCCGTCCGCGAAGCCGTAGGCCAGGCCGTATCCGATGCCGCTGTCCCAGACTCGTGAGTAGACGGTCCGCGTGAACTCGCGGTGCTCCGTCCAGACGTCGGAGCCAGCGAGTGCCTCTGTGAGCTGGGTTCGGTCTTCGGCTTGGATGGCGTAAACGCTGGCTCCGAACCCGCCGTCGGTGTGGGGAATGCCCCAGCCGCAGACGCGGAGAAGATCGGATCTTTCGAGGGCGGTCTGCGCAACCGGGCCAGGTTGACCTGGCTTTTCGCTGCTGGTGGCGGTGTAATCGTCCGGGCCCTCTACGCGAGGATCCAGCGCGCTCTGTGCCCAGTTCACATCTAAGAGACTGCCGCAGTCGGGGGCTGAGGTGGGCTTCTCGGCGGCGAATTCCGCAGGCGTCGGGGAGGGCGACGGCGCCGACCCCGTCGGAGTGGCTGCGGTCGGAGTGGCTACCACCACAGGTGACTCGGAGTCCGATCCCACGAGTCCACCGCCACTGTCACCGGGGTTGCACCCGCTCAGCACGACGATCGCGAAGGCGAAGGCGGGGATGGCGAGGAGGTGGCGGTGCATTTGGTCAGCGTATCGGCGGCGACGGATCATCATGGTCTCCGTTCGGCCGCAGGCACCGGGCCGGCTGGTGTGCCCGCGCGGCCCGACCTGCTTAGCGAGATGTGCCCGACCCGGACCAGTTCTTCCCAAGATCCCGTACGCGAAAGTTGCGCGAATGCCGCGATCCGAGAAGGCCCCAGAACGCGAAAAACCCCCGGCAGGCCGGGGGTTTGACTTTGTGCGCGATACTGGGATCGAACCAGTGACCTCTTCCGTGTCAGGGAAGCGCGCTACCGCTGCGCCAATCGCGCCTGTGAAGGCTGTTGAGTTGTGAGTGGAGGTGGCGACGGGATTCGAACCCGTGTGGACGGCTTTGCAGGCCGCTGCCTAGCCACTCGGCCACGCCACCGTGTGTGGTTTGACCCACGTGACGCGATCTCCCCGGAGGAAGATCCCCACACTCGAGCGGATGACGAGATTCGAACTCGCGACCCTCACCTTGGCAAGGTGATGCGCTACCACTGCGCTACATCCGCATTTCGTTCCGGATCTCTCCGGCACTCGTTAAACATTAGACGATTCCTGCGCCAGTGCAAAACCGGCGCCGCCCCGCGCGTGTCTCGCCGCAACGGACTCCGCCGGTTCGGCGGGGGTCGCCGGATCCGGTATGCTCGGTCATCGGCCCGAGTGTCATTCGGGCGATTGGCGCAGTTGGTAGCGCGCTTCCTTCACACGGAAGAGGTCGTCGGTTCGAGTCCGGCATCGCCCACCGAGAAGCCCCCGGAATTCCGGGGGCTTTCGCCGTTTCCGGGCGTCACGCGGACCAGCCGTAGCGCGCTCCAAGGGCGGTTGCCACACGATCGAAGCGCGCCTTGTCGAGAGCGGCCCCCTCGCGGCGCACCCCGCCGCGAGGGACGCTGTAGAGGTGGCCGAGGTCCACCCAGGACGGGCGACCGGCGGCATCCCACTCCCCCGGCCCGAGAGCGAGATGCTCCCCGTCGCGGTCGTGCGGCTTGCTCGTCAGCCGCACCGCGTACAGTCGGTCCCCACCGTGAAGACCGATGACCAGGACCGGGCGGTCCTTGCCGCGCCCATCGGCCTCGTCGAACGGAACCCAGGTCCAGACGATCTCACCCGCATCAGGATCACCGTCGGGCTCGGGCCGGTAGCTGATGCGGAGGTCACGGACCTGACCGGGCATCACACGCACGGTTCTGGCGGCCGGTTGCGCCGTCGGCGGCGTCCGGAACAGGCGGACGAGGGCGGAGATGAGGCGCGATGTCACGCCGTCACCTTAGCCCTCGTCCGCGGATCCGGTCAGGAGTTCAGGATCACGTCCGCTTCGGCGAAGAACTCCTCCACCGCGGCATCCACCGTCTTCGTTCCGAGACCGAGCTCCTTGCCCAGATCCCAGAACTTCTGCTCCAGCGAGCCGTAGCCGACCACGGCCGGCGGCGGAGCGTCGCCGATGCGGGCCGATACGGACTCGATGTAGTCCGCCACCTGCTTGTCGGGGCCTTCGAGCGTGGTGCCTTCGAGCTTGCTGCTGGATGCCGGGAATCCGAGCGTCGTGCCGAAGATCTCCCCGGATTCGGGGCTGTTGACGACGTAGTCGAGGAAGATCGCCGCAGCCTCGGGGTGCTTGGTCCGCGAGGAGATCGCAACCTGCAGCCCGCCCTGACGGTACAGGTCCTTGGCCCCGGTATCCGTCGTCGGCGGCGCCACGATGGCGATGGACGAGGCTCCGGAGTCGGCCAGGTATCCGCCGAGGAAGTTGCTCCAGCTCATCTCGCTCAGCGTTCGGGTCGATCCGAAGCCGGAGATCGGGCTGATCTCCTCGAGCTGCTGCTGCGGGATCGTGATGCCGTCGCGCAGCGAGGCGCCGGATTCCCAGAAGTCCGCCAACTCATCCTTCGTGAAGCCGAGCTCCCCCTTCTCTGTGTACAGGGCCTTCCCCGCGGCTCGGAGCTGCAGCTCGAACACCTGGATGCGCTGGGTGTAGTCCGTACCGCCGAAGGGGTCGTTATCGGTCTTGTCGGCGACCTCGGCGAGCCAGTCGTTGAACTCGTCGAACGACGACCCGCTCGCGGGCAGCTCGAGACCGTGCTTCTGCAACAGGTCTTCGTTGACGAAATTCGCCCACAGGCTGTAACCGGTCGGGAGCGAAAACTGCGTGCCGTCGAGGCGTCCGGTGCCGAGAAGGCTGTCGTCGAACGTCGTGAAATCGATCTGGTCGGCCACCTCGTCCAGGTCGAGGATCGCGCCGCTCTCGCCGTACTGGCGCAGGTAGCTGTCGGAGAACTGGAAGACGTCGGGCAGGCTGCCGCTCGCGGCTTCGACCTGCCGCTGCTCCCAGTAGCTCGGGAAGTCGGTGAAGGTCGTCTTGATGGTGATGTTGGGATGTTCCTCGTTGAAGGCATCGATGAGCTTCGCGTAGCGAGCCGCGCGGTCGTCGTTGCCCCACCACGCGAAGTCGAGGGAGACCTTCTCATCGGGGTCGAACGAACCGCCCGCCTCGGAGGCGGCGGGGCTGCAGCCGGCCAGCGAAACAGCGAAGACGGCTGCGGCCGCCCAGGCGGCGGTCTTTCGGATGCGGGACATCGTCGTCCTTCCTCGTCCGTCAGTGGACGAAATAGAATGCTGGAAAGCGCTTCCCGCTCACCGTAGGGCAGCTCGGTGTCGCCGCACAAGGTGAAAATGAAACGAATCAGTGTGGGCCGACGATGCGGGCCTGGTGCGCCGCGGCCGCGATCCCCCGCGTCCACGGCTCCCCGTGTCCGGGCAGAACGACAGCGGCCTCCGTCCGCTGCAGGCGGTCCAGCGATCGGACGGCTGCGGCACCGTCCGCCGTCGCTGCATCTGCAACGATCTGCGGTCCGCTGATGCCGGTGTACGGGTCCAGCGTCACGAGGGCGTCGCCGGAGACGAGGACGTCGTGCGATCGCGAAGAAGAACGCGCAGTGGCCCTCGGTATGGCCCGGTGAGTGGACTGCTGTCGGACCGCCCGGAACGTCGACGGTCTCGCCGTCGCGGATCGGGAGGTTCGCGTCGACCCCCCTCACCGTGAGAGCCCCGGCCGCAGTCATTCGTCCGATGACGGGGAGCCCACCCGGGTGCGCGAGAAGATAGGGCACCCGAGCGGCGGCGGGTCGGTAGCTGTAGGGATGCCGGGCCAAGCGGCGGTCGCCGTGGTGCACGTGAACAGGGACGCCGTCCGCCCTCAGCCCGCGTGCGAGTCCTACGTGATCGAAATGCCCATGAGTGAGAAGGACCGCGTCGATGTCGCGTCGAGTCAGCCCGAGATGCCGGAGGAGCTCGCTCAGCACCCGACCGGTTGCCGGGAGTCCTCCATCGATGAGAGTGACGCCCTCCGACGTCTTCACCAGGTAGCAGTTGGTCGCCGCGACGGTGAGCCGGAAGAACCCGGGTCGCTCTTCGACCCATCGAGCGGCCGACGCCACGGTCAGTCCTCCGGTCCACGGCCGGCGTCGAACTCAGCCGCGTACCGCCGGGCAGCCTCGTCGAGCAGGGCCGGCTCGAGGATGGCGACGGGCTCCGCGTCGGCGATCAGCGGCTCGCAGTCGGGACCGCGCCCGACGTGCTCACCCCGCAGGACCCACGCGATCCGTTCCGGGTTGTCCACGGCCAGGTGACGGTACTGCGACAGCTGACGCGCCAACCAGTCCTCGAGCGGGCGGGTCCACCACGCCTCCGCGTCCAACGGGTTCACCGAGAGGCCCGGGAGGCGAAGACCGCTCTCGGAGTCGACACTCGAACGGGCGGCATCCTTCTGCGGCCCCTCGGACCACCGGACGTGCAGTCCGCGGGTCGCGTGCACGAGAGCTGCCAGCTCCGCGAGGCGGCGGACGACGGGGAGATCGTCATCTCTCGATGCGGTGTCGATGTGGGACATGGTCCGGACGCTACGAAATCGATGGCAAGCGGTCGGAGGGCCTTGACACCGGGGTAGGACATCGCCGGGGAGGACGACGGAGGGCGCCGCGGGTGACCCCGCGACGCCCTCCGTGCGATCGGACGGATCAGGCCTTGGCGTCCTCCAGGACGTAGCCCGCCTCGCCGTGGACGACCGTGTCGATGCCGGCGATCTCGTCTTCGTTCTTGACGCGGAAGCCGATCGTCTTCTCGATCGCAAACCCGATGATGAAAGCGAGCACGAACGAGTAGGCCAGTACGGCGATGGCCGCGATCGCCTGGACGATGAGCTGCGACGCGTCGCCACCCATGAACAGGCCGGTTCCGCGGGCGAAGAAGCCGAGGTAGAGCGTTCCGATGAGGCCGCCGACGAGGTGGATGCCGACGACGTCGAGCGAGTCGTCGAAGCCGAGCTTGTACTTCAGCTCGATCGCCAGGGCGCACACCGCTCCGGCGACGAGGCCGAGGACGATCGCCCACACCGGGTCCAGGTTTCCGCAGGCCGGGGTGATCGCGACGAGACCCGCGACGGCACCGGACGCCGCACCGACCGACGTCGGCTTGCCGTCCTTGATCTTCTCGACGAGGAGCCACGCGAGCAGGGCCGCGGCGGGAGCGGCGATGGTGTTGACGAAGGCGAGCGCGGCGGTGTTGTCTGCCGCGAGCTCCGACCCGGCGTTGAAGCCGAACCAGCCGAACCACAGGAGGCCGGCGCCGAGGAGGACGAACGGCGGGTTGTGCGGGACGTGGACGCCCTTCTGGAAGCCGACGCGCTTGCCGAGGACGAGGGCGAGGGCCAGAGCGGCCGCGCCGGCGTTGATGTGGACCGCCGTGCCGCCGGCGAAGTCGATGGCGCCGACGCCGAAGACGTCCTGCAGGCCGTGGGTGATCCAGCCGCCGTACTCGAACGAGCCGTCGTCAGCGAGACCGAAGTTGAAGACCCAGCTGGCGACCGGGAAGTAGACGACCGTCGCCCAGACCCCCGCGAAGATCATCCAGGCGCCGAACTTGGCACGGTCGGCGATGGCGCCGGAGACGAGCGCGACGGTGATGATCGCGAAAGTGGCCTGGAAGGCGACGAAGGCCAACGGCGGGTACGTGGCACCCTCGGCGGGCTCGAGGAGGCTCGTCAGGCCGAGAGCACCGCCGTCGATGGACCACGGCGCCAGGGTGCCGCTGTCGCCGGGGAAGGCGATCGCGTAGCCGTAGAGCACCCACAGGACCCCGATGAGGCCGAGGGCGCCGAACGACATCATCATCATGCTGATGACGCTCTTCGCCTTGACGAGACCGCCGTAGAAGAACGCGAGACCTGGGGTCATCAGCAGGACTAGTGCGGCCGCGATGAGTATGAATGCGGTGTTGCCTTGATCCATCTCGAAGGGAACCTCTCTGCAGGGACGCAGGTGTAGCGTCGGGTGCCCCCAGTGTCGAGGTCCGTGGTTTCGCCCGACGGCGCACGGGTGTTTCGCGCCGGTTACGAGCGTGCTGAGAAGGTAAACATCAGGTTTCCCGCGGCCCCGAGAAACGTCTGATGTCGGTTACGAGTGAGTGAGAGCGACCAAGCGCGAGACGGCGCGCAGGTACTTCTTGCGGTACCCGCCGGCGAGCATGTCCTCTCGGAACACCGCGTCGAGGGGGACGCCGGTGGCACGGATGGGGATCTGCGCGTCGTACGCACGGTCGACGAAGGCGACGAAGCGCAGGGCTGCCGCCTGGTCGTCGAAGCCGACGACGTCCCGCAGGCCGATGGTCCCGACGCCCTCGATGAGACGGATGTAGCGGGACGGATGCACCGAGGCCAGGTGGCGGATGAACCCCGCGAAGTCGTCATCGGAGACCAGAGTGGATGCCGCGGCATCCGTCATCGCGCTCTCGTAGGCGGCGTCGTCGAGGACGACCGCGTGCCCGTCGACGGCACGCTGACGGTAGTCGGTGCCGTCGATGCGGATGGTCTGGAAGTGCTCGGCCATCGCCTGGATCTCGCGGAGGAAGTCCTGGGCGGCGAAGCGTCCCTCGCCGAGGGCGTTCGGGGGCGTGTTCGAGGTCGCGGCGAGCTTGGTGCCGGTCGGGACCAGCTCCGCGATGAGTCGGGTCATGACCATCGTGTCGCCCGGGTCGTCGAGCTCGAACTCGTCGATGCAGAGCAGATCGGCACCGCGGAAGAGTTCGACGGTCTTCTGATAACCGAGCGCGCCGACGAGCGCGGTGTACTCGATGAACGATCCGAAGTACTTCCGACGAGCCGGCATCGCGTGGTAGATCGCCGCGAGGAGGTGCGTCTTGCCGACGCCGAACCCGCCGTCCAGGTAGACCCCCGGTTTCATCGGGGCCTCACGCTTGGCGCGGCGGAAGAAGCCGCCTCGCGCCGCCGGGGCCCCGCGGCCAGAGCTGAAGACCTCGAGCAGGTCCTTCGCTTCCTGTTGCGAAGGGTAGGACTCATCGGCTCGATAGGTGGCGAACGTGGCCTCGTCGAACTGCGGCGGCGGAACGAGCGCCGCGACCATCTCGGCTCCGCTCACCTTCGGATCGCGTTCGCTCAGATGAGTGGTTCCGGATGAGGTCACAGGCACCCGACAAGCCTAGTCGTCGCGGCCGCGTCCGCTCCGCGGGGACCGTCCGTGCGAGGATGGCGGCGTGTGGCTGACAGAGGTGCTTCCGACCGCCGGTGAGCGAGTGGATGCCGCGAGCCCGGAAGGCCGTCGTTGGATCGCCGACCGCTACGCCCCTCCCCGGGAGGAGTGGGTGCGGCTCAACATGATCACATCGCTGACAGGATCGGCCGTCGGCCCCGACGGCACGAGCAACACGCTCACCAATCGCGCCGACCGCGCGATTCTCGGAGTGATCCGCGCGAGTGCCGACGCGATCATCGTCGGCGCGCAGACCGTGCGCGCCGAGGGCTATCTGCTCCCCCGCCGGTCCCGCCTCGCGGTCATCACCGGCTCCGGGGATCTCGGCGGACACCGGCTCGACCCGGATCCCGACGGGCCCGACGATCAGGTGCTGCTCGTGATGCCGCAGGGCGCCGAGGCCCCGCCCGTAGAGCACGGGATCGCCGTGGTGCACGTCCCGGCGCCCGGGGACCGGATGTCCGCCACCGGCATCCTCTCGGCCCTCACCGACCGCGGCCTTCGCCACATCGTCTGCGAGGGCGGGCCCATGCTGGCTGCGCAGTTCGCCGCCGACGACCTCATCGACGAGTACTGCGTGACAGCCGCTCCGCACCTCGTCCCCACAGCGGGACCCTTCCTGCCGTTACGTCGTCCCATCGACACGACGCCGGCGGGTGTCCTCATCGACGATGACGGCTTCAGCTATCTGAGGCTCCGCCGCCGCTGAGACCGCGCGCCACCAACCAGTCGCGAACGCGCGAGGTCCAGCGCTGCTCGTCGTAGTTCCAGAGCTTCGTGTGTCGAGCGCCGTCGAACTCCTCGAGGTCGACGAGGTCGGGGCGCCGATCACGCAGAGCACGTGATGCTCCGATGGGAACGAAGTCGTCGTCCTCGCTGTGCAGGATGAGGATCGGGGCGACGAGGGCTCCCGCGTGCGACAGCAGGTCGAGGCGGTCCCATGGGATCGGATCGGCCGCCCCCGTCAACGGGGCGGCCCACCGCTTCGTCAGCGCCTCGAGCGCCGCCCGGGTGAGCGGCTTCGGGATGCCGCTGAGGCCGGCGTGGTGCTCCAGCACCTGTCGCCAGTCGACGACCGGCGAATCGAGGACCAGCGCCACGATGAGGTCACGGTGCGCCGAGTTCAGGGCGAGTTGCAGAGCGATCGCCCCGCCCATCGACCACCCCACCAGCACGATGCGCCGCGCGCCGGCGCGACGCGCGTAGCCGATCGCCCGATCGATGTCCCGCCACTCGGTCGCCCCGAGGGCGGACGCCCCTCCCCTGCTGCGCGGCGCGTCGCCGTCGTTCCGGTACGAGGCCAGCACGGAGGTGATCCCGGCGGCATGGAACACGGGCACACCGCGGAGCGTCTCGGCGCGCGTGGTCCCGCGGCCGTGGATGTGGATCGCCCAGACATCGGTGACTGCCGGCGCAGGGAAGAGCCACGCCGGGCAGGAACCGAGGGCGGTCGGGATCGAGACGTCTTCGAACGGCAGGTGGAGCTCGCCGGGCTCGGCGAAGTACCACCCGCTGAAAGCTGCGGCAGAGGTGAGCCGGTCGGTCTCGTCGATCTGCGTCAGGAGCTTGCGCGTGACGGAATCCGCTCGAGCAGTCAGGACCGTGCCCACCTTGACGTAGGACTGCGTCCCCGTCGTGAACAGGCCGTACCTCCCCGGCAGGACCGTGTCGGCCGAATGCGACAGGGTGATCGTCTGCGCGGTCGTGTCGACGTCGACGATCGTCGTGTCGGTGCCCCGCGCCGCCGGTGTCACCACTCGGCGCGCGACGCGTCCCGCAAGAAGCGCGAGCAACCCGGTCGCGCTGAGGAACGCGGTCGTCAGCGCGACGATCGCGCTGCGGGCCGCGACGACGGTTCCCGGCCGTGCGTCCTCGGGAACGGCGCGCCTGGAAGCCTTCATGGTGCCCTCACTCTAGTCTGTCGCCGTGACCGAACCCCCGTCCGGGACGCCGGAATTCATCGCCGTCGGCGACGCTCTGCGCGGCCTGCGTTTCCGCGACGACTTCGTGGTGCGCGAGATCGCCGCACCTGCCTCGCTCGCCCCCGACGCCATCGCGTTCGCGGGAGACGTCCGCCCCGAGGACGACGGCGAGTCGATGTACGGTACGGGACGCATCGTCATCCTTCACGACGAGTCCGAACCGGATGCCTGGGGCGGCCCCTGGCGGATCGTCTGCTTCGCGCAGGCGCCGCTCGAACCCGAGATCGGCACCGATCCCCTTCTCGCCGACGTAGCCTGGTCATGGCTGGTCGACGCCCTGGCCGCACGTGGAGCGACGCTCCACGCGGCATCCGGCACAGCGACGAAGACCCTGTCGAAGGGTTTCGGAACGTTGGCCGCGGAGGGCGACGGTGCACAGATCGAGCTCCGTGCATCGTGGTCCCCCGAGGGAGACCTGACCAGTCACATGGATGCCTGGGGTGAGTTGGTCTGCATGTTGGCAGGTCTCCCCCCGGGCTCGGAGAACATCGCCGTGTTCGGCGGGCAGCGGAGTACACGTGGCTGAATACGAGGTCATCGCCGATCGGGAAGCGGCGGCGGCCGCTGCATCGCGCCTGGCAGCCGGACACGGCCCCGTCGCCGTCGACGTGGAGCGGGCATCCGGGTTCCGGTACTCGCAGCGCGCCTACCTCATCCAGGTCTACCGGCGTGGGAGCGAGGTGTTCCTCTTCGATCCCCCGGCGATCGGCGATCTGTCGGCTCTGCAGGCGGGGATCGGCGACGAGGAGTGGGTGCTCCATGCGGCGAGCCAGGATCTGCCGTCTCTGCGCGAGGCCGGCCTCGAGCCCCCTCGCATCTTCGACACCGAGCTCGCCGCCCGTCTCCTCGGACATGATCGCGTCGGGCTCGGCGCGGTGGTGGAGCACACGCTCGGGATCACTCTCGCCAAAGCGCACTCGGCCGCGGACTGGTCGACCCGGCCCCTTCCTCAGGGATGGCTGGAGTACGCCGCACTCGACGTGCTGCACTTGGTCGACGTCCGCGACGCCCTCGCCGCTGAACTCGAGGAGCAGGACAAGGTCGCCATCGCCGAGGAGGAATTCGAGGCCGTGCGCACCCGTGCACCGAAACCCGCTCGCGAGGAGCCCTGGCGCCGCCTGAGCGGACTGCACACGGTCCGCGGGCGCCGTGCGCTGGCCGTGGCGCGGGCGTTGTGGACGGCGCGGGAGGAGTACGCCCGCGACGAGGACGTGTCTCCGGGACGACTCGTTCCCGACCGTTCGCTCGTCGCTGCCGTGATCGCCGATCCCGCCTCGAAGCAGGACCTGGCGCGGGTGAAGGACTTCACCGGTCGCGCGAGCCGCAGCCAGCTCGATCGCTGGTGGACCGCCATCGAGGCAGGGCGCGCCGACCCCGTGCTGCCCTCAGAGCGTGGCCCCGGCGACGGGATGCCGCCGCCGCGCGCCTGGGCGGATCGCAATCCGGCTGCGGACGCCCGGTTGAAGACCGCCAAACCTCTCGTCGACGCCCGCGCTGCGGAGCTGCGCATGCCGACTGAGAACCTCCTCACGCCCGATCTCCTGCGCCGGGTGGCGTGGAATCCCCCCGCCGAGATCACGGCGGGATCGGTTGGCGAGGCGCTCCGCGACCTCGGCGCGCGCGAGTGGCAGATTGCACAGACTGCACAGGTGATCGCCGCAGCTTTTGTCGATTCCGTGCAGACCCCCGACCCGGCGTCCGAGACTGCTTCGTAGGTTCGAACCAACCGATTTTCGCGGCTTCCGGGCCTCTCTAGGCTGGGTGGGAACCCAATCTTTGGAGGCAGTGTGGCCGAGCTTTCGGACGTCTATTTCGTCGACGGAATGCGCACCCCGTTCGGGCGTGCCGGCGAGAAGGGCATGTATTGGAACACTCGGGCCGATGACCTCGCCGTGAAGGCGACGATCGGTCTGATGGAGCGGAATCCGGGCGTTCCGGCGGAGCGAGTCGACGACGTCGCGATCGCCGCGACGAGCCAGACCGGTGAGCAGGGACTGACGCTCGGTCGATCGGTGGCGATCCTCGCCGGGCTCCCCCAGACGGTCCCCGGCTTCGCGATCGATCGCATGTGCGCGGGTGCCATGACGAGCGTGACGACGATGGCGGCGTCGATCGGCGTCGGCATGTACGACGTCGCGCTCGCGGGCGGTGTGGAGCACATGGGGCACTACCCGATCGGGGGCAATGCCGACCCGAACCCCCGCTTCGTCGCGGAGAAGATGGTCGATCCCGGCGCCCTGAACATGGGCGTGACGGCCGAGCGCATCTTCGACCGGTACCCGCAGCTGACCAAGGAGCGCTCGGACCGCTTCGGCATGCTCAGCCAGCACAAGGCGCAGGCGGCCTACGAGGCGGGCAGGTTCCAGCCCGACCTCGTGCCCGTCGCGGTGAAGGATGCCTCCGGGGCGTGGGGCCTCGCGACGGAGGACGAAGGCCGTCGCCCGCAGACGACGATGGCCGATCTCGCCGCGCTGAAGACGCCGTTCCGCCCGCACGGGCGCGTCACCGCGGGAACCTCCTCGCCCCTCACCGACGGTGCCACCATGTCGCTGCTCGCCGGCGGCGGTGCGGTCAGAGAACTGGGGCTCGCTCCCAAGATGCGACTCGTGTCCTTCGCGTTCGCCGGTGTGCAGCCCGAGATCATGGGTATCGGCCCCATCCCGTCGACGGAGAAGGCTCTCAAGAAGGCCGGTCTGACGATCGACGACATCGGCCTGTTCGAGCTCAACGAGGCGTTCGCCGTCCAGGTGATCTCCCTGCTCGACCATTTCGGCATCGCCGACGACGATCCGCGTGTCAACCCCTGGGGTGGTGCGATCGCGCTCGGGCACCCGCTCGCGGCATCCGGTGTCCGCCTCATGATCCAGCTGGCGGCCCACTTCGCCGAGCGTCCCGATGTCCGCTACGGCCTCACCGCCATGTGCGTGGGGCTCGGCCAAGGCGGCTCGGTCATCTGGGAGAACCCGCACTACAACGGCAAGAAGAAGAAGTGAGGCAGCCGACGATGACGAACTACGACCAGATCGACTTCTCGCCCCTGCTCGCCCTCTCCGACAGTGAGGTCGTGACGAACTCTCCGGTGCGCGACGTCACCCTCGCCAGCGGCAAGGTCCTCGCCCTCATCACGCTCGACAACGGGCGCGACCACACGCGACCCAACACCCTGGGTCCCGCGACGCTGACCGCTCTGAACGCCACCCTCGACACCCTTGCCGCTCGGGCGCGGGCCGGCGAGATCGACGCCGTCGGCATCACGGGAAAGCAGTACATCCTCGCCGCCGGTGCCGATCTCAGCGAGGTCAGCAATGTCGGATCCGTCGACAACGCGCGACTCATCGCTCAGCTCGGTCACCACGTGCTGGGCAAGCTGTCCGACCTCGGGGTCCCGTCGTTCGCCTTCGTGAACGGTCTCGCTCTCGGAGGCGGCCTCGAGATCGCGCTCAACTCGACGTATCGGACCGTGGATGCTTCGGCCGCGGCGATCGCGCTGCCCGAGGTCTTCCTCGGAATCATCCCCGGGTGGGGCGGCGCCTACCTGCTGCCGAACCTCATCGGCATCGAGAACGCTCTCGAGGTCGTCATCTCGAACCCCCTCAAGCAGAATCGCGTCCTCAAGCCGCAGCAGGCGTTCGAGCTCGGCATCATGGATGCGATCTTCCCCGCCTCCAGCTACCTCGAATCGTCGCTCCGGTGGGCCGACGGCGTGCTGAACGGGTCCATCAAGGTCGAGCGCAAAAACGCGCCCGGGAAGATCGAGCGGCTCACGAAGTGGCCCATCGCCATCAAGATGGCGCGCGGCATGCTCGAGTCGAAGATCGGAACCGTCCCGCGCTCCCCCTACGTCGCGCTCGATCTGCTCGACAAGGCGAAGAGCGGCACGAAGGCCGAGGGGTTCGCTCGCGAGGATGAGGCGCTGGCCTCGCTCGTCACAGGAGACCAGTTCGCGGCATCCATGTACGCGTTCGACCTGGTGCAGAAGCGGGCGAAGCGCCCCGTCGGCGCCCCCGACAAGGCGCTCGCCAAGAAGGTCACCAAGGTCGGCGTCATCGGCGCAGGTCTCATGGCCAGCCAGTTCGCGCTGCTATTCGTCCGGAAGCTGCAGGTACCCGTCCTCATCACCGACCTGGATCAGGCGCGCGTCGACAAGGGTGTCGCCTACATCCACGACGAGATCGGCAAGCTCGAGGGCAAGGGTCGAATCGACGGCGACACCGCGAACAAGCTCCGGGCTCTCGTCACCGGGACGACCGACAAATCCGCGTACGCGGACTGCGACTTCGTCATCGAGGCGGTCTTCGAGGAAGTCGGCGTCAAGCAGTCCGTGTTCGCCGAGATCGAGGCCGTCGTCGCCGAGGACGCGATCCTCGCGACCAACACCTCGTCGTTGTCGGTCGAGGAGATCGGCGCGAAGCTCGCACACCCCGAGCGACTCGTCGGCTTCCACTTCTTCAACCCGGTCGCGGTCATGCCGCTCATCGAGGTCGTGAAGACGCCGCGCACCTCGGATGCCGCTCTCTCGACCGCGTTCGTCGTCGCCAAGGGCCTCGGCAAGAACGCCGTCCTCACCGCCGACGCACCCGGGTTCGTCGTGAACCGGCTGCTCGCGAAGGTCATGGGCGAGGCGGCCCGCGCGGTCTACGAAGGCACCCCCGTCGCCGATGTGGAGAAGGCATTCGCACCCCTGGGACTGCCGATGGGACCGTTCCGGCTCATCGATCTGGTCGGGTGGAAGGTGGCCGCGCACGTACAGGACACGATGGTGCGCGCCTTCCCCGACCGTTTCTACGCGAACGAGAACTTCCACGAGCTCGCCGCGCTGGACGAGGTCGTCGAGAAGGACAAGGGCGGCCGCGTGACCGGGTTCACGAAGGCTGCGGAGAAGGTCGCGAAGAAGGCGACCGGCTCCACCCCGGCATCCGCCGACGAGATCCTCCGCCGCGTGCAGAACGGGCTCGCGCAGGAGATCAAGCTCATGCTGGACGAGGGCGTCGTGCCCGAGGTCGAGGACATCGACCTCTGCCTGATCCTCGGCGCCGGTTGGCCCTTCATCGACGGCGGCGCGACCCCGTACCTCGACCGCGAGGGCGCCAGCGACCGGGTGTTCGGCGACACGTTCCACCACCCGCCGATCCGCGGCATCGCCTGAGGGACGCGGGAACGAGAACGGCCTCCGGAAAACCGGGGGCCGTTCTCGTTCGTCAGAGTCGCGCCTGGGCTTCGCGGACCCTCAGGTCGCGCGCGAGGTGGTCGCGCTGCTCGATGACGATGCGTCGGAGCGAACCGGGAGCGTCGGAATGGGCCTCCAGCCACGCGTCGACGGCCGAGGTGTCCTCCGTGGCCGGGAAGAGGCCGCGCACGAGACGCGCAGCGATCTCGATGCTGCGCGACCGCCACACCGGCAGGATGCGCGCGAAGTACTCGGCGTCGAACTCCGCGACGAGGTCACGGCTCTCGCCCGCCCTGGCGCCGCGGATGGTCGCGTCCAGGTGCTCGTTCGTGAGCGACTCGTCCTCCCACGCGCCGCGCCAGGCGTCCCGACGGACGGCCGCCTCGGGCCGCGCCGCGAGGGCAGCGAGACGTGCCGTGCGGCCCGACGCGGTGGCATCGCGTTCGGCTTCGGCCTCGATGCGTGCGGCGTCGACGTGACCGGACGCGGCGAGGCCGAAGATCCACCCCCAGCGCAGGTCAGGGTCCAGTGGCAGCCCCGCCGGTGCAGGGGCGTCCCCCGCGAGGATCGCCGACATCTCCCGCGCCCGGTCCGCGCACAGCTCGGCAGCCACGCCGACACTTCGCGCCCAGATGAGCTGCGCGTCCGAGCCCGGTTCCGCGGTCTCCATGGCGTGCCAGGCGCTCTGCAACCACCCGGAAGCGGCGCGCCCGACGTCGGCGACGTAGTGACGGATGGCGAATGCCGCGTGAGCGAGGACGTCGCCCAGGAGCGCCGGGTGCGACTCGCGAGGGGCGTGATCGGCCGCGATCGCCAGATAGGTGGATGCCGCCAGATCGCCGTCGCGCACCGCGTTCCAGAGCGCCGCCCAGACGACGCCCCGCGCGACGGCATCCGCCATCGTCGACAGGCCCGCAGCGACCGCCGCGACGGACCGCTCGTCGAGACGTACCTTCGCGTAAGAGCGGTCGTCGACGTTCGCGATGACGAGGGCCGTATCGGGGAGAACCGGCGCATCGACGACGGTGCGTTCCTCGAACAGGTCGACTGCGACCTCGCCCCGCGCGACGAGGGCCCCCGCCTCGTCGTCCCACAGGCCGACGCGGACCGCGTGGGGACGGCCGACGTCCTGCACGATCGTGAGCGGATACCGCTCCACGATCAGCGTCGGCAGACCTGTCGTCTCGAGCCACGCCGTGCTCCAGGACCGGAGGTCGCGACCCGATGCGTCCTCGAGCGCGCTCAGCAGGTCCTCGAGGGTCGTGTTGCCGTAGGCGTGCGCCGCGAAGTATCGCCGAGCACCGCGGAAGAACGCGTCCTCGCCGACGAACCCGACGAGCTGCTTGAGCACTGAAGCGCCTTTCGCGTAGGTGATGCCGTCGAAGTTGAGCTTGGCCGCCTCGAGGTCCGGGATGTCGGCGACGATCGGGTGCGTCGTGGGCAGCTGGTCCTGGACGTACGCCCAGCCTTTCCGCCGGCTCGCGAATGTGACCCACGCATCAGGGTGGAGTCCCGTGGCGACGTTGGCGTGCGTACCCATGAAGTCGGCGAACGATTCCTTGAGCCACAGATCGTCCCACCACCGCATCGTCACGAGATCTCCGAACCACATGTGCGCCATCTCGTGGAGAATCGTGTTCGACCGCGCTTCGCGCTGCGCGGCCGTGGCCGCGCCCCGGAAGACGTAGGCCTCGGTGAACGTGACGAGTCCGGGGTTCTCCATCGCGCCGAGGTTGTACTCGGGGACGAAGATCTGGTCGTACTTGCCCCACGGATAGTCCTGGTCGAACGCAGTCGTGAAGAAGTCGAGCCCGCGGCGGGTGATGTCCAGGATCTCGTCGGCGTCCAGATGCTCGGCGAGAGAGGCCCGGCAGAGCACGGCGAGGTTCACGCTCTGGCGATCGCCTTGCCACACTCCGTCGACGCGGTGGTACGGCCCGACCGCGACCGCGGTGACGTAGCTCGACAGGAGCGGCGTCTCGGTGAACGAGACCCGCACTCCGCCGTCGAGCTCGGTGCGCGACGACTCCGCCCCTCCGGAGAGGATGACGCCGTCACCCGACGCCGTGATGTGGAAGGTCCACCGGGCCTTCAGGTCGGGCTGCTCGAAACACGGGTAGACCCGGCGGCTGTCGGCCGGTTCGTACTGCGTGTAGAGGTAGACCGCACCGTCGACGGGATCGGTGAACCGGTGCAGGCCCTCGCCCGACCGGCTGTACCGACCGCGGGCGCGGATACGGACGGTGTTCTCGTCGGCGAGGCCGGTGAGGCGGATGCGGGCACCGTCCCACTCCACCGGGTGCGGCGCCCCGTTGACCTCGACCTCGTCGACCGAGACGCCGAGGAAGTCCACCCACGTCTGCGGGGAGGACGCTCGGAAGCGCAGTGTGCTCTGCGTGACGAAGTCCTCGCGAGCCGGATCGGAAGCGGAGCGGACGTCCAGGTCGACCTCGATCGCGTCGAGATCGACCACGGATGCCCGGGCCGCGGCATCCTCTCGACTCAGGTTCTCATCGCCGGAATGCTGCCGTGTCTGCATCCCTCCATGCTGTCACGCGGTCAGTCGGAACCCGCGTCGGTCGGTCCGCGGAGTTCGACCTCGTGCGAGGTCCACACCGCGTCGTCCGTCGACTGGCGGGCGACGGGCACGCGCGTACCGAGCACCTGCGCTACGACGTCCTGCGCGATCTTCGACGCCGTCAGCCCCGCGTCCACGAGGATCTGTTCGCGTGTCGCATGGTCGATGAACTCATCGGGGAGGCCCAGTTCGTCGACCGCCGTCGAGACGCCCGCTTCGCGCAGCACCTGCCGCACGCGTGTCCCGACCCCTCCGACGCGGATGCCGTCCTCGATCGTGATCACCAGGCGATGGGATGCCGCGAGTTCCACGATGGCGGGTCGGATCGGCACCGCCCACCGAGGATCGACGACGGTCGAGCCGATCCCCTGGGCGCGGAGACGTTCGGCGACCTCGACGGCCATGTGCGCCATGGGCCCGATTCCGATGATGAGTACGTCTTCGGAGCCGCTCCGGAACAGCACATCCGTGCCGTCCTCGAGCCGCTCGATCGCCTCGAGCGAATCAGGGACCGACCCCTTCGGGAATCGCACGACGGTCGGGGCGTCCTCGACGGTGACCGCCTCGTCGAAGAGCTCGCGGAGCCGCTCCGCGTCGCGCGGCGCGGCGATGCGGATCCCGGGCACCAGCTGGAGCATCGCGAGATCCCAGATGCCGTGGTGGCTGGGGCCGTCCGGGCCGGTGACGCCGGAGCGGTCCAGGACGAAAGTCACGCCGGCCTTGTGCAGGGCGACGTCCATCATGACCTGGTCGAACGCGCGGTTCATGAAGGTGGCGTAGATCGCCACGACGGGGTGGAGTCCTCCGAAGGCGAGCCCGGCAGCCGAGGCGACCGCGTGCTGTTCGGCGATGCCGACGTCGTAGACGCGCTTCGGGAAGCGCTGCGCGAACTCCTGCAGACCCGTGGGTCGCAGCATCGCGGCGGTCATCGCGATGATGTCGCTCCGCCGCTCACCGGCGGCGACGAGCGCCTCGGCGAAGACGTCGGTCCACGCGACGGCATCCGAGGACCCGATCGGCTCCCCCGTGACCGGGTCGATCTTGCCGACGGCGTGGAACTGGTCGGCCTCGTCGCGACGAGCGGGCTCGAAGCCGCGCCCCTTGTCGGTGATGGCGTGGACGATGACCGGCGCGCCGTATTGCTTCGCGAGGCGGAGCGTCTCCTCCATCGCGTCGAGGTCGTGGCCGTCGACGGGTCCGAGGTATTTGATGTCGAGATTGGAGTACAGCGCGACGTTGTTCGTGAACCGGGACAGGAAGCCGTGCGTACCGCCTCGGACGCCGCGGTAGACCGCCCGCCCGATCGGCCCGAGCAACCGCGACACGTGAGCGGAGCTCTGCCGGAGGGTCTTGTAGCTGTCGGCTGTGCGGACGCGGTTCAGGTACCTCGCCATACCGCCGATCGTCGGCGCGTACGAGCGGCCGTTGTCGTTGACGACGATGACGAGGTTGCGGTCGTTGTCATCGGAGATGTTGTTCAGCGCCTCCCACGTCATCCCGCCCGTGAGAGAGCCGTCACCGACGACCGCGACGACGTGGCGGTCCTTGCGGCCGGTGACGGTCAGCGCACGCGAGACACCGTCCGCCCAGCTCAGCGAACTCGACGCGTGCGAGGACTCGACGACGTCGTGCGGGCTCTCGGAGCGCTGCGGGTAGCCCGCCAGCCCGCCGCGGGAGCGGAGCTGGGAGAAGTCCTGCCGACCGGTGAGCAGCTTGTGCACGTAGGACTGGTGGCCGGTGTCGAAGATGATCGGGTCGTTCGGCGAGTCGAAGACCCGGTGCAGCGCGATGGTCAGCTCGACGACGCCGAGGTTGGGACCGAGGTGGCCTCCGGTGCGCGAGACGTTCTCGACGAGGAACGTACGGATCTCGTCGGCGAGGACGTGGAGCTCCTCGCTGGAGAATCGATCGAGGTCGCGCGGACCGGAAATTCCCTCGAGAAGACTCATGTCAGGAGTCTACGTGCCCGCATACGAGAGGACCCCGACTCCACGCGGAGCCGGGGTCCTCTTGACAACCGGGGTCAGACCAGCGAACGCAGCACGTACTGCAGGATGCCGCCGTTGCGGTAGTAGTCCGCCTCACCGGGGGTGTCGATGCGGACCACGGCGTCGAACTCGATCGTCTGCTTGCCCTCGGGCGAGAACTCGCTCGGCTCGGCGACGACCTTCACCGTCTTCGGCGTGACGCCCTCGTTGAGCTGCTCGAGGCCCGTGATGGAGACGATCTCGGTGCCGTCCAGGCCCAGCGAGCTCCAGCTCTCACCGGCGGGGAACTGCAGCGGGACGACGCCCATGCCGATGAGGTTCGAGCGGTGGATGCGCTCGAAGCTCTCGGTGATGACCGCCTTGACGCCCAGGAGGCTCGTGCCCTTGGCCGCCCAGTCGCGCGACGAGCCGGAGCCGTACTCCTTGCCGCCGAAGACGACGAGCGGGGTGCCCTGCGCCTGGTAGTTCTGGCTCGCGTCGTAGATGTAGGACTGCGGGCCGCCCGGCTGCGTGAAGTCACGGGTGAAGCCGCCCTCGACGACCTTGCCGTCGTTGACGGCGGCGACGATCTCGTTCTTCAAGCGGATGTTCGCGAACGTGCCGCGGATCATGACCTCGTGGTTGCCGCGACGCGAGCCGTAGGAGTTGAAGTCCTTCTGCGCGACGCCGTGCTCGGTGAGGTACTGAGCAGCCGGGGTGCCGGCCTTGATGTTGCCCGCCGGGCTGATGTGGTCGGTCGTGACCGAGTCGCCGAGGGTAGCCATGACGCGCGCCCCCGAGATGTCGGTGACGGCCGCCGGCGTGCGCTCCATGCCGTCGAAGTACGGCGCCTTGCGGACGTACGTCGAGTCCTCGTCCCATTCGAAGATGGGGCCGGTGGGCGTGGGCAGGTTCTGCCAGCGCTCGTCGCCGTCGAAGACGGTCGAGTACTGCTTGATGAACTGCTCGCGCGAGATGGAGTGGTCGATGACCTCCTGGACCTCGTCGGGCGAGGGCCAGATGTCCTTGAGGAACACGTCGTTGCCGTCCGCGTCCTTGCCGAGAGCGTCGGTCTCGAAGTCGAAGTTCATGGAACCCGCGAGGGCGTACGCGACGACCAGTGGCGGCGAGGCCAGGTAGTTCATCTTCACGTCGGGGCTGATGCGGCCCTCGAAGTTGCGGTTGCCCGAGAGGACGGCGGTGACGGCGAGGTCGTTCTCGTTGATCGCCGCCGACACCTCCTCGATGAGCGGTCCGGAGTTGCCGATGCAGATCGTGCAGCCGTAGCCGACGGTGTAGAAGTCGAGGCCCTCGAGCGCCTTGTCGAGACCGGACTTCTCGTAGTAGTCGGTGACGACCTTCGAGCCGGGTCCGAGCGTCGTCTTGACCCACGGCTTGCGCTTCAGGCCCTTGTCGACGGCCTTCTTGGCGAGCAGGCCCGCCGCGATCATGACCGACGGGTTCGAGGTGTTCGTGCACGAGGTGATCGCCGCGAGGGTGACCGCACCGTTGTCCAGGAGGTACGACTGCCCCTCGGGCGTCGTGACTTTGACGGGCTTGGATGCCGCGTGGCGCGCACCGCTCGAGATCATCGAGGGGGCGTGCTCGTGCTCGTGCTGGTGCGAGACGCCCTCGGCCGAGACCGTCTCGTGCTCGACGCCGGGAGCCGAACCCGGGTCGGACGCGGGGAAGGTGCCCTCGACCTCGACGGAGTCCTCGGCCGCGGCATCCGCGTAGTTGAGGATGTCCTTCTCGAACTGGTTCTTCGCCTCGGAGAGGAGGATGCGGTCCTGCGGGCGCTTCGGGCCGGCGATGGAGGGGACGACCGTCGAGAGGTCGAGCTCCATGAACTCGCTGAAGCTGAGCTCGCGCGACGGGTCGTGCCACAGCGACTGGGCCTTGGCGTACTGCTCGACGAGAGCGACGGTCTGCTCGTCGCGACCCGTCAGACGCAGATAGTCGAGGGTCACGTCGTCGACGGGGAACATCGCGGCGGTCGACCCGAATTCGGGGCTCATGTTGCCGATGGTGGCGCGGTTGGCCAGCGGCACCTGGGCGACGCCCTCACCGTAGAATTCCACGAACTTGCCGACGACGCCGTGCTTGCGCAACATGTCGGTGATCGTGAGGACGACGTCGGTCGCGGTCACGCCCGCGGGGATCTCACCCGTGAGCTTGAAGCCCACGACGCGCGGGATGAGCATCGAGACGGGCTGGCCGAGCATGGCCGCCTCGGCCTCGATGCCGCCGACGCCCCACCCGAGCACGCCCAGGCCGTTGACCATCGTGGTGTGCGAGTCGGTGCCGACGCAGGTGTCGGGGTAGGCACGAAGGACGCCGCCGACCTCCCGGTCGTAGATGACCTTGGCGAGGTGCTCGATGTTGACCTGGTGGACGATGCCCGTCCCCGGAGGCACGACCTTGAAGTCGTCGAAGGCGGTCTGACCCCAGCGCAGGAACTGGTAGCGCTCCCCGTTGCGCTCGTACTCGATCTCGACGTTGCGCTCGAGGGCGTTGTCAGAACCGAAGAGGTCGGCGATGACGGAGTGGTCGATGACCATCTCGGCCGGCGACAGCGGGTTGATCTTGCTCGGGTCGCCGCCGAGTGCGGTGACGGCCTCGCGCATGGTGGCGAGGTCGACGATGCAGGGGACACCGGTGAAGTCCTGCATGACCACGCGGGCGGGCGTGAACTGGATCTCGGTGTTCGGCTCGGCGTCGGGGTTCCAGTTCCCGAGGGCCTCGATCTGCTCCTTGGTGACGTTCGCACCGTCCTCGGTGCGAAGCAGGTTCTCGAGGAGGATCTTGAGGCTGTACGGAAGCTTCTCGAAACCGGGAACGGTCTCGATGCGGAAGATCTCGTAGTCGGTGTCGCCGACTGTGAGTGTGCTCTTGGCACCGAAGCTGTCAACAGTGGACACGTGTGCTCTCCTTCGTCGGCGGGCGCGGCGTCAGCCGGCCCTCCCATCTTCGCCCTGCCCGGTCGCGGTGACTAGTGAGGTCCGCCTTACTCCGGGCGGCGAAATTTATCTTGATATCAAGATACCTCACTTCGCCCCTCGGCGAGGACTCAGACGTCGTCGATGTCGGTGTCCCAGGCGTCCGCCGCACGGGCGACGAGCACCGGCTCCTCTTCGAGGCACAGCTCGATGAGCCTCGTCAGAAGCTCCGTCAGCGTCGTCGCACCGAGGAGACGGAACCGGTCGTACTCGCCGAGCGGCGCCATCGCGGCGAGCTGCCAGGAGGACTCCACGGGGTCGTCCGAGATCTCGGTGTCGGGGTCCCACCGCGCCTCGTCGAGGACGGCCGCGAGGTTCGCGACCCGGCGCACGACGCGCTCGGCCTCCCGTCGCAACGGCAGGAGGTCGTCGTCCCACGTCAGCGGCTCCACAGGTGCCGTGTCCGCGACCGGATGCGGATCGTCGGCGCCCCATCGGTCGACCGCGAACCGTTCCCCGCCGACGGCGATGACGAAAAGGTCGGCGGACCCGGCCTCGATCCGGACGATCCGAGCCATCGTGCCGAGCGCGCTCCGCTCATCGCCTCCCCCGGCCTCGAGTCCCCTCTCGATGAGGACGACGCCGAAGGACGGGTCCTCCGCATCCAGGAGACGGCCCATCATCGTCAGGTACCGCGGTTCGAAGACGCGCAGCGCGAGCGGCGTGTAGGGGAACAGCACGCTGCCGAGCGGGAACATGGGGACGGCGTCCATGACGCCCAGTCAAGCACTCGGGGGACCCGGCCGGGCGGTGCGTCAGTCCTGGTCGGGTCGCTCGGAGCGCGGCGGGTACAAGGCACGGACCGCGAGCCACGTGACGGCCACCATCGGCGCGAACAGCGGCAGCCCCATGATCAGCTTCAAGGTGCCGAGCGCCGCAGTCTGGTCGGTGAGGTACAGCGGAAGCTGAACGGCCAGCCGAGCGTAGAAGAGTGCAGCCCACGCGATCGCGAGCCAGAAGAAGACCCGACGCTTGCGACGATCGGCTCGCCACGCGGTCCCCTCGTTCATGAGGAATCCGACCGCCAGGCCGATCAGCGACCAGCCGATCAGTGCCGAGATCAGGAAGCCGGTCCCGTAGGCGGCGTTGGTGATGAGGCCCGGAACGAAGTTGTCGACCCCGCGACCCGTGAACAGGGCGAGCGCCGCGGCCGCACCGGTCGCGACGAGACCGCCGAACGCTGCGGCGACCGGCGATCTCTGGATCAATCGGATCACCGTGAAGACGGCCGCCAATCCGACCGAGGCCGCCAGCGACAGCACGAGGTCCTGTCCGGTGACCGTGAAGAGAACGACGAAGACGAGCCCCGGAAGCACCGACTCGGCGATGCCGCGCCATCCGCCCATCGCACGCCACACGACGTGGCCTGTCGTCGCGTCCTCTGCGGGGTCGAGGCCTGCGCGCTTGGCTGCGCCGCCGAGGGCCTGACCGAGAAGATCGGATGCCGTCGACTCCCCGGCCGGCGGCGGCACGAGATCGTTCCGGCCGGTCTGCGGCTCTCCGGGCTCGGGGAGGTGCTGCGGGGTGGTCATGCGCCGCCGGGGGATGCCGGCATCTTCAGCGGGATGAGATCTCGCGGGGGCATGGGCGTGTTGCCGCGGACGACCACGATCGAGCGGAACAGGTCCTCGACCTGCTCGGCCGCGGCGATGTCGCTCGCCGCCGCGCCGCCGATGACGCCACGCAGGAACCACCGCGGACCGTCGACACCGACGAAGCGCGCGAGTCGCTTGCCTGCGGCGCCGTCGGCGCCGGCGACGGGAACCTCGGCGAGCAGCTCAGGCCCGAGTGGACCCTCGCGCTCCTCCACTCGCCCTCCCTGCTGGCGCACCTGCTGGCGGATCTGCTCCCGCGTCTCCTCCCACAGACCGCTCGATCGCGGCGCCGCGAACGGCTGGACCTGCAGGGTCGATCCGGCGTAGTCGAGTCCGACCGCGACGATGCGCTTGGTCTGCTCCTCGACCTCGAGCCGGAGGTTCAGACCCTCCCGCGGGAGCACCTTGACCCCGCCCAGGTCGATGTAGGGGCGGACGGGGTTCGCCTCCGCCTCATCGAAGGGACCGTTCTCGGCCCGATCACTCGGTGCCGACTTGAGTGCGAGCTCGTCGCTCATGCCGTTGTTCCTGTCGTGTAGCCGGTGGATCCGAACCCCCCGTCACCGCGCACGCTGTCGGGAAGCGTGTCGACGGGGAGGAAAGTCGCCCGTGAGACGGGCATCACGATGAGCTGGGCGATCCGGTCTCCGGGGGCGATGTCGAAGGACTGCGCCGCATCCGTGTTCAGCAGGGTCACCTTGATCTCGCCCCGGTAGCCCGCGTCGACCGTCCCCGGGGAATTGACCACGGTGATGCCGTGCTTCGCAGCGAGACCGCTGCGGGGGACGACGAAGGCGGCGTAGCCGTCGGGAAGCGCGATGCGGACTCCCGTCCCGATGAGGGCGCGCTGCCCGGGGGCCAAGCGCACCTCTTCGGTGGAGACGAGGTCGGCGCCGGCGTCGCCCGGGTGCGCGTAGACGGGCACATGAGCCGAGATAATGGGAACGTCCACGGTATCCATCACCCCCCGAGGCTAATGCACAACCCCGACCGCACCGTCCCTCCCTCGTACCGCGAGCGACTGAGTCCCTCGCTGTGGCTCCTGGTGAGCGCGGCGGTGTGCGCCCCAATGGCCGCCGTGGTCTTCTCACCGATCGACACGACCCTCGCTCTCGCGATCGGATTGGGCGTCGGCATCGTCCTCGTGGCGACCCTGATCCTCGCCGCCCCCGTCGTGACGCTGTCGGACGGGGTCCTCCACGTGGGGCGAGCCCGCATCCCCGTCGCAGAGCTCGGAACTCCCGAAGTCCTCGTCGGGGAGGACGCCCGGGCTGCTCGCGGCGTCGGTCTCCGTCGCGACGACTGGCATCTGATCCGCGGCGGGATCGACGGCCTCGTCCGCGTCCCCGTCTCGGACGACGACGACCCCACGGCACGGTGGGTGTTCTCGTCCCGCACCCCCGATCGGGTGGCGGCGATGATCACCCGCGCGCAGCGGGGTCGCTGAGATCGGCGCTGCTTACGCGGCGCACTCGGTGCAGATCGCACCGATCGAGGTCTGGTGGTCGATCTGGGTCCGGTGCTTCACCAGGAAGCACTCGACGCAGGTGAACTCATCCTCCTGCGGGGGCAGGACGACGACGTCGAGGTCGACATCCGAGAGGTCTGCGCCGGGGAGCTCGAAACCGCTGGGGTTGTCGGAGTCCTCGACGTCGACCGAGCCGGACATCTTGTCCGGGACGCGTTCCTTGAGAGCCTCGATCGACTCGCTGTCGTCTTCGGTCTTGCGGGGGGCGTCGTAATCCGTGGCCATTCGAGAACGTCTCAACTTTCGGGGTGGTGCTGTGGGTGCGGCCCGTTCGGGCGGCCATAGTTTGCATCACCAGTCGATGAATCGCAAATGAGGCTCCGGGTCGACGCCGCCTTTCGGAGGCGCCCCACCGCAAACTCGCGGCACGCCCCGGATATTCCCGCCCGCGCGCGTCCGCCGTGACACGATGAACCGACCCGCTGGATCTGGAGGACGTCCGCATGGAACAGCTCAAAGTGATCGGCACCGAAGACGGTCGTCTGATGCTCGCGACCGACGCCGGCGACCGCTTCTCACTTGCCGTCGACGAGGCGCTGCGCGCCCAGCTGCGCCGCCTGCAGCGCGACGCGGAGCCCCGCACCACACGCCCGAACCCGCGCGACATCCAGTCCCACATCCGTGCGGGGATGACGGCGGAAGACGTCGCCGAGCTCCTCGGAGTGCGCGTGGAGGATGTGCAGCGTTTCGAGGGCCCCGTCCTCGCCGAGCGCGAGCACATCGTCGGCCAGGCTCTCGCTGTGACCGTGCTGATCGGCGGCGAGCTCGACCCGGGTGCTCAGCCGACGTTCGGCAACGCCGTCCGCGCCAAGCTCGCCGAGGCGGGCGCGACCGGCGAGCGGTGGACGAGCTGGAAGGACCAGAACGGCTGGACCGTCAAGCTCGAGTTCACGGTCGGCGAGGTCGAGCACGACGCGCGCTGGTCGTTCGATCCGCGGCGTTCGTCTCTGTCCCCGCAGAACTCCGACGCGACCCAGCTGTCCCGGCAGGGTTCGCTGCCCGAAGGCCTCATCCCGCGGCTGCGCGCGCTCGACTCCGCCCCCCAGAAAGACGCGACGCGATTCGACACGGGTGCGTTCGGTCCCCGCGCGGTGGCCGAGCCGGACGCCGACGTCGACGCGCCTGACGCTCGCCCCTCGTCCTCCCCCGCCGTTCAGCAGGCCGCGATCAAGCGGGCGCCGGACGCTCCGGTGACGTCGGCGGAGACGGCGGACCTCCTCGAGGCGCTCCGTCGTCGCCGCGGGCAGCGCGAGCCGATGCCCGGCGATCGCAGCGACGAGCGGGCCTCGAGCCCCGTCGCGCTGTTCGACGCCCCCGAGGCGACGAACGAACCGACGACGCCCGCAGCCCCGGAGACCCCCGAGACCGAGGCCCCGGCCGAGCCCGCCGCCGAGCAGAGCCGCCGTCGCGGTCGCACGTCGATGCCCTCGTGGGACGAGATCGTCTTCGGCGCGCGCAGCGAGGACGGCTGAGCTCAGCCGAACGCCCCGAGCCGGACGACCGGGACGATGCGCTCCTGCTCGGTGAGCGATCCGTGCTGACCGATCATGTTCTGCGGCTTCTTATCGGGCTCGCGGTCGTCGTAGTACGCCACCGCTGAGCGGGCGGCCACGAGGACATCGCCGATCCGCGCGCGGACGTCCGAGTCGGGAGCAGCGCCGAACAGCCCTGCATCGATCGCCTCATCCCGGGACATCACCCACGAACGGTGCGACTCGGCATCCCGCCACCGATCGAACACCTCGGCCGCGCGCCCTTCCTCTGCGTAGAGGTGGAGCATGCGGGGTTCCCCCGCGACGATCGCCACGCCCTCCACGAGCGGGTCTCCGTCTCGCAGCAGGACCTGGCGACGGCGCGGGACATCGACGATCCCGTGGTCCGCGGTGAGGACTGCCCCCGCGTGCGAGCCGATGGCCGCGTCCAGAGCCCGGGCCGCGCCGTCCACCCGCTCGAGCCCCGCAGCCCACTGATCGCTCTCCCATCCGTGCGCGTGGGCGATCGTGTCGAGCTCCGGCACATAGGCGTAGACGAGTGCACCCGGATGCCGGAGCGCCAGGTCGGCGGCGCGTTCCACCCGCTCGGTGATCGACGCAGCGCCGACGAACTCCGCGCCTCGCTGGAGAGCGGCGGTGAACCCGGTTCCGGCGTACCGCGGCTGTGAGACGACGAAGCAGGGCCGCCCGGCAGCCGACTCACGTTCGAGGAGCGGGACGGAGCGCTGCCAGGTCAGCGGGTCCAACCCGTCCGTCTCCCACCCCTTGAGCTGGTTCGGCGCCAGATCCGTCCCAGGGATGCGGACCCGATACCCGACGAGGCCGTGCTGAGCGGGCATCTCGCCGGTGAGCAGACTCGCCAGGGCGACCGCGGTGGTCGAGGGGAAGACCGTGCGCGCGGCATCCTTCTTCGTCATCCGCGCGGTGAGGAAGCGGGCGTACCCGGCGCGAGCTGTCAGATTCGCTCGACCCAGACCGTCGACCAGGAGGACGACCGCCGAGCGGGTCTGCGGGAACCAGTCTCCGCGCCCTTCGAGAGAGGAGAGGATCTGCGGCACGACACCGGTGAGGCTCCGAGCTGACGGCGGGTCCACGGGTAGGCTGAGAGACACCCGGGTCAGTCTTCCACATGGTGCTCCGCCGCCTTATCTGGCCCCTCGCAGCATCTCCCGAAGACCGATCGAGGCCATGGCATCGCGCACTCCCCCTCCCCCGCCCGCTGTTGAACGCATCGAGGACGTCGACCTCGCTGACGAGATGCAGGGCTCGTTCCTGGAGTACGCCTACTCGGTCATCTACTCGCGCGCACTCCCCGATGCCCGTGACGGGCTGAAGCCGGTCCAGCGCCGAATCCTCTTCCAGATGTCCGAGATGGGTCTGCGCCCCGACCGCGGCCACGTGAAGAGTGCGCGCGTCGTCGGCGACGTCATGGGCAAGCTCCACCCGCACGGCGACTCTGCGATCTACGACGCGCTCGTCCGCCTCGCGCAGGACTTCGCCCTCCGCGTGCCCCTCGTCGACGGGCACGGCAACTTCGGTTCGCTCGACGACGGCCCGGCGGCCGCGCGCTACACCGAAGCCCGACTCGCGGCATCCGCTCTGGCTCTTACGGAGAACCTCGACGAGGACGTCGTCGACTTCATCCCGAACTACGACGGCCAGTTCCAGCAGCCGGAGGTGCTCTCCGCCGCCTTCCCGAATCTGCTCGTCAACGGTGCGACCGGCATCGCGGTCGGTATGGCGACGAACATGGCGCCGCACAACCTCATCGAGGTCGTCTCGGCCGCGATCCACCTGCTCGAGAACCCCGGGGCGACCCTCGAGGAGCTCATGGAGTTCGTGCCCGGGCCCGATCTTCCCGGCGGGGGCGTCATCGTCGGCCTCGACGGCATCAAAGAGGCCTACCAGACCGGCCGCGGCACGTTCCGCACCCGCGCCAAGACCTCCATCGAATCGCTCGGCCCGCGTCGCACCGGCATCGTCGTCACGGAGCTGCCCTACATGGTGGGGCCGGAGCGCGTCATGGAGAAGATCCGCGACGCCGTCTCGACGAAGAAGCTCACCGGCATCTCGGACCTCACCGACCTCACCGACCGCAACAACGGCCTGCGCCTTGTGATCGGGATCAAGACCGGCTTCGACTCGAATGCCGTCCTGGAGCAGCTCTACCGGCTCACGCCGCTCGAGGACTCCTTCGGCATCAACAACGTCGCTCTTGTCGGCGGCCAGCCGCAGACCCTCGGGCTCAAGGAACTGCTGCGCGTCTACCTGGACCACCGCATCCAGGTCGTCACCCGGCGCAGCCGTTACCGCCTCGCACGCAAGCAGGAACGCCTGCACCTCGTCGAAGGCCTCCTCATCGCGATCCTCGACATCGACGAGGTCATCCAGGTCATCCGCACCTCCGACGACAGCGAGCAGGCGCGCACACGCCTCATGGACGTGTTCGACCTGTCGCAGCTGCAGGCCGAGTACATCCTCGAATTGCGGCTGCGCCGCCTCACGAAGTTCTCGCGCGTCGAGCTCGAGGCCGAGCAGAACACACTGAAGGCCGACATCGCCGCGCTCGAGGAACTCCTCGGCAGCGACGTCCTCCTGCGCCGCCAGGTCGCGACCGAATTGGATGCCGCGGCGGAGGCGTTCGGCACGCCGCGGCGTACGCTCCTCATGAACGGCGGGCCCGTCGCCCCGCGTGGCCGCGCGGCCGCGCCGGCGGACCTCCAGATCGCTGATGCACCATGCCGCGTCTACCTCTCGGCGACCGGCCGCATGGTGCGCGCGGAGCTCATCGCCGACGCGCCCGGTGGCGGCGTCGTCCCGCCGGCGCGTCGCTCGAAGCACGACGCCATCCGCGCCGCGGTCGACGGGACGACGAGAGGCGATCTCGCAGCGGTGACGACCCTCGGCCGTCTGGTCCGGTTCACCCCCGTCGATCTGCCGTCGGTCCCGGCGAACTCCGTGCAACTGGCAGCGGGTACGCGCGCTGACCAGTATCTGGGCCTCGCCCCGACCGAGCATGTCGTGACCATCGTTCCGCTGACCTCCGAGGCACCGATCGCGCTCGGGACCACGCAAGGTGTCGTCAAGCGCGTCGCTGCGACCGAGCTCCCGCCGGGGAAGCCCGATGTCGAGATCATCTCCCTCAAGCCGGGCGACACCGTCGTCGGGGCCGCTCTCGCCGCCGACGACGTCGAGCTCGTGTTCATCTCGAGCGACGCCCAGCTGCTGCGCTTCGGCGCCTCCTCCGTCCGCCCCCAGGGCCGCGCCGCCGGCGGAATGGCGGGGATCCGGCTCTCCGACGGCGCACGCGTCATCGCCTTCGCCGCGGTCACTGCAACGGAGGGGACCGTCGTGGCAACGGTCGCCGGCGCGAGCGCCGCGTTGCCGGGCACGGACCCCGGATCCGCGAAGGTCTCGCTGTTCTCCGAGTTCCCCGCGAAGGGCCGCGCTACGGGTGGTGTCCGCGCACAGCGCTTCCTGCGCTGGGAGGATGCCCTCCTGGTCGCCTGGGTCGGCGACGGTCCGCGCGCCGTCGGTCTGGACGGCGCGGTCCGCCCGCTGCCGGATGCCGGAGCGAAGCGGGATGCCTCGGGGCAGGCCCTCGATGCCGCCGTCGGCGCCATCGGCACTGTCGTGGCCTGAGACGGGTCAGCCGGCGAGCTTCGCCTTGGTGTACGCCACGATCGCGTTGGCGTGTCCGTGCCCGAGTCCGTGTTCGTCCTTGAGGATGGCGACCGACTCCATGTGAGTACGGGTCTCGAGCGCCTCGGCGGCGATGTCCAGCCAGTGCTGCACGGGCTGTCCGTAGGTCTTCTCGATGCTCGGGAAGTACGAGGCGGGGCCTTTCGGCTTCTCGCCCGGGGCGATGACGGGCGCGACGACGCGGTGGGCTTCCATACCCGTCACGCTAGCGTCGCCGGCGTCAGGCGTCGATGCGCTCGCGATCGAGCCGCTCGCTCGAGGTCACGATGAAGTCGCGACGCGGCGCGACCTCCGAGCCCATGAGGAGTTCGAACACCGTCGAGGCGACCTCGGCGTCCTGCACGCGGACGCGTCGGAGCGTGCGTCCCGCACGGTCCATCGTCGTCGTGGCGAGCTGGTCGGCATCCATCTCGCCGAGACCCTTGTACCGCTGGACAGGTTCCTGCCACCGACGCCCGGACTTGGTGAGTTTCGCTAGCAGCGTGTGCAATTCCTGCTCGCTGTAGGTGTAGATCGTCTCGTTCGGCTTGGTCCCGGGGTTCATGACCACGACCCGATGCAGTGGTGGCACCGCCGCGTAGACGCGGCCTTCTTCGATTAACGGGCGCATGTAGCGGAAGAACAGCGTCAGCAGCAGCGTGCGGATGTGGGCACCGTCGACGTCGGCGTCGCTCATCAGGATGATCTTGCCGTAGCGGGCCGCGTCGAGGTCGAACGACCGACCCGAGCCCGCGCCGATGACCTGGATGATCGCGGCGCACTCGGCGTTCGAGAGCATGTCGCTGATCGACGCCTTCTGCACGTTGAGGATCTTGCCCCGGATAGGCAGCAGCGCCTGGTACTCGCTGTTGCGGGCGAGCTTGGCCGTGCCGAGCGCCGAATCCCCCTCGACGATGAACAGCTCGGACTGGTCGACGTCGTTGGTCCGGCAATCGGCGAGCTTCGTCGGGAGGGACGACGACTCCAACGCGTTCTTGCGCCGTTGCGTCTCCTTGTGCGTGCGCGCCGAGATGCGCGCCTTCATCTCCGAGACCACCTTCTCGAGCAGGAGCGCCGTCTGCGCCTTGTCGTCGCGCTTCGCTGATGCGAACTTCGCGGCGAGTTCCTTCGAGACGACGGACGCCACGATGTTTCGGACCGCCGGCGTTCCGAGGATCTCCTTCGTCTGCCCCTCGAACTGCGGCTCGGGCAGGCGGACGGTGAGAACGGTCGACAGACCGGCGAGGATGTCGTCCTTCTCGATCTTCTCGTTCGCGCCGACCTTGAGCTTGCGTGCGTTCGCCTCGATCTGGCCCCGCAGGGTCTTCATCAGCCCCTGCTCGAACCCTTGCTGGTGCGTGCCGCCCTTGGGCGTCGCGATGATGTTGACGAAAGAGCGAGCGACCGTCTCGTACCCGGTCCCCCACCGCAGCGCGATGTCGACCTCGCACTCGCGCTCCACCTCGGTGGGGACCATGGCTCCGGACGCCTGCAGGACGGGGACCGTCTCTGTGAAGGTGCCCTTCCCGGACAGACGCCAGGTGTCCGTGATCGGCGCGTCCGGCGCCAGATAATCCGCGAACTCCGAGATGCCGCCGTCGTACCGGAAGCTCGTCGCGATCTCCTCCTCGGCACGCCGGTCGACGATGACGATCTCGAGCCCCGGGACGAGGAAGGCGGTCTGACGGGCACGCTGCTCGAGCTCGCTCAGATCGAAGGCGGCATCCTTGGTGAAGATCTGCCGGTCGGCCCAGTACCGGATGCGGCTGCCCGTGACGCCGCGGGGCGCCTTGCCGACGACCCGGAGCTCACTGGATCTCTCGAAGGGGCGGAAGGGCGACGACGGACCATCCCCGTCGAACAGCCCGGGCTCGCCCCGGTGGAAGGACATCGCGTGGGTCTTGCCGCCGCGGTCGACCTCGACGTCGAGCCGCTCGGAGAGGGCGTTCACGACGGATGCGCCGACGCCATGGAGGCCGCCGGACGCCGCGTAGGATCCGCCGCCGAACTTGCCACCCGCGTGGAGCTTGGTGAAGACGACCTCCACACCCGACAGCCCGGTGCGGGGCTCGATGTCGACCGGGATGCCGCGGGCCCGGTCGCGGACCTCGACACTGCCGTCGGCGTACAGCAGGATCTCGATGCGGTCGCCGAACCCGCCGAGAGCCTCGTCGACCGAGTTGTCGATGATCTCCCACAGGCAGTGCATGAGACCGCGGGAATCCGTCGAGCCGATGTACATGCCGGGCCGTTTGCGAACGGCTTCGAGCCCTTCCAGGACCTGGAGATGGTGGGCGGAATACTCGGCTGTCACGATCTCCCATCGTATTCGGCGCCACCGACAGTCGCCTGACCGACACGGGGCATCGGCGCGGGCACCGCCCGCGGCCGGCGCACACCGTACGCGCTGAGCGAAATGCGACGCAATGGCGGCATACCCACAACATCCGCGTGGTTGTATGTCATGACAGTTCACCCGTCATGAGCAGTACGAGGAGGCACCTGACATGAGCACGTCGACCACCACCGAGCCCGGAGCCGTCCTCGAACACCGCCTCACGGCGATGGATCGCTGCGACTCCTGCGGAGCCCAGGCGTACATCGCCGCCGAGGTCAATGGGAGCGAACTCCTGTTCTGCGCCCACCACGGTCGCAAGTACGAAGAGAAGCTCCGCGCCGTCGCCACGTCGTGGCACGACGAGACCGCCCGCCTGACCGAAGCGGTCTGATTCGCGGCATCCCGATCACGACGAAAGCCCCCTGCCTCCGGCGGGGGGCTTTCGCGTCGTCGCCGTCAGAACCCGACGGCTGCCTGGTACACCGGCAGCAGGCCGGTACGGACGCCCGACGCCGACGGCTTCGGCTGGAAGACGCTCGAGTTGTGGTTGCCCTCGATCACGACCGGCCCGTTCGGGGTGATCGCGATGTCCCATCCCACGTACGGCGCCTCGGGCGTGCGGCGGGCGAGGGCGGCGACGAGATCGAGGACCCGGCTGTACTCGGGCACCTGGAACCCCACGATCGGGGTGTGCGTGACGGGGTGCTCGCGGTAGACGTTGCTGTTCTTGTCGACGCCCGGGTACATGGCGACACCGTCGTCGTCGAGCATCGTGAACATACCGCCCGACGCGAAGTTGTCGATGACGTCGCCGTTGCCGATCCGAAGCACCGCGGCGAGCAGGTGCACGCGGTCCTCGGTGTCGAGGAAGGTGATGAGACGAACTGTGTTGACAGCGTCGGGATACAGCGCCGACATCTGAGGGTGCTGGACGATGAACTCGTCCACGACGGTCTGGCCCTTGCCGGTCACCTCGGCGCGGAAGGCGGCTGCGTCCACGTCCGGGCCGACCTCGTGCAGGTCGATTCCGCCGCCGCCATGACCCTCGTTCGGCTTCGCGAGCACGCGCGGATGACGGGCCAGGAAGGCGGCCAGCTCACTGTCGTCGACGTCGCGGAGGTCGATCGTCTCGCGGCCCAGGAGGTCGGCGTACTCGCGAGCGAACCGCCGCTTGTCCTCGAGCTTCGAACGCCCTTCGGCGGTGTTGTACATCTTCGTGATGCGGAAGGACTTGGGATGCGTCATCCACGTCTTCCGCTCCTGACCGCTCAGCAGACGGATGTCCCAGACGGCGTAGTCGCGGAACGCCATGTCGTAGCGCACCGAGCACCACAGCATGTCGAGGATGATCACGGGCAGCGGCGCCTTCGAGACGCGCTGCACGGTACGCGCGAACTCGACGAGATTGCCGGGCCGGATCTTCCGCGCACGTCGGATCAGGTACTGCAGGCGGACGCGGATGCGGCGCATGGCGGTCCCTTCGGTTCGGATCGGTCAGAAGCGCATCGCAGCGCGGTAGCGGGGCAGCAGGCCGCGCCGGATCCCGGAGACCGACGGCTTCGACTGGAAGACACCCGAATTGTGGTTCCCCTCGATGACGACGGGACCCTCCGGCGTGATCGCGATGTCCCAGCCGATGTACGGGAAGGCGGGAACGCGCCGGGCGAGCCGGTCGACCAGCGCGAGCACCTCGTCGTACAACGGCACCTGGAAGCCCGTGATGGGGGTGCCTGTGGCGGGGTGCTCCGCGAAGGGACGCCCCTCTTCGTCGCTGGCGGCATGGAGGGCGCGACCGTGCTCATCGAGCATCGTGTACATGCCACCGTTGCTGAAGTTGTCGATGACGCCGCCGTTGCCGATCTTCAGGACGCCCGCAAGGACATGCACCTCGCCATCGGGGTCGAGGTAGGACACCATCCGCAGGGAGTTCACGCTGCGCGGGTACAGCGCGGCCATGTCGGGGTGCTGCACCAGGACCTCTTCGACGAGGGTCTGCCGGTCGGCGAGGAGCCGTTCGCGGAACGCCGCGGGATCCTCGATCTCCGAGGAGTCGACCAGCGTGATGCCGTTGCCCCCGACGCCGCCGGGGTTCTTGGCGATAATGCGCGGATGCCGACCCACGAAGGCGGCGAAGGCCGCGGCATCCGTCTCGTCGAGATCGATCCACTCGCGGCCGAGCTCAGGACCGAATCGGGTCGCGAACCGGAGCTTGTCGTCGAAGATCGCGCGCTGCGCGTTGTCGTTCAGGCGGCGCGACAGGTGGAAGGACTTCGGGTCCGTCATGTATGTCTTGCGCTCGCGCGCCGTCAAGATGCGGAAGTCCCACTCCGAGTAGTTCTCGAAGGTCGTCTCGTAGCGCACCGAGCACCAGGCCATGTCCGCGACGACCCACCACAGCGGCGCCTTCGACAGTCGGGCGGACTGGCGGGCGAACTGGAGGACCCGGTCGGTGTCGAAGTTCGCGACGCGCTTCACGAAGAAGCGGCCGCGACGGTAGAGCCTGTTCACGGCGCCCATGGTCAGCCCTTCGACGAACGGATGATGCCGAGCGGCGTGGACTGGTGTCCCTGGCCGAGCGGATTGTCCGAGAGGATGCGGACGAGTCGCTGCTCCCCCGCCTTGTCTAGCGTCGACCCGAGGATGTTGCCACCGATGTCGTTGATGTCGACGACGGCGACGTCGTAGCTACCGCCGAGTCGCGTCTTCAGGCGCTGGGCGACCTTGCCGGGCTCTTTCGGCCCGAGGACGACGGCCTTGTTGTAGGGCGGGATGGTGTGCGGCGTGGGTCCGTCGATCGATCGGGCCTTGTCGCCGGCGATCCGATAGAAGTCGCCGCGGCGGCCGAACAGCTTCGTGACCGCCGCGACACCGGCCGCGAACACGATTCGAGGCGTGCCGCACTCGCGGAGTGCCATCTCCATCGTCTCGGGCATGCCGAGACCGATTCCGTACTTCGTCTTGACGACGTAGCGCGAGAGGAAGCGCGCGAGCGGGCGCGGCGTGATGTCCTCGACCAGGAACGAGCGTCCCTGCGTGATCGCGACGATCTTCTCCGTCACGAAGAGGAGGTCCCCGGGCTGAAGCTCAGGAGCGGCATAGGTGGCAACGATCTCGTCGATGTCCTCGCCCGGCATGACGACGTGCGTCCGGATCGGGATCCGGGCGTAGGTCGCGCCGTCCACCGCTCGCGTGAGCTCCTTGCCCTCGTTCGCGGCGTCGCTCATTCGAGGTAGTCCCGGAGCGACTGCGAACGCGACGGATGCCGCAGCTTCGCCATCGTCTTGGACTCGATCTGGCGGATCCGCTCGCGCGTCACCCCGAACGTGTCGCCGATCTGGTCGAGCGTCTTGGGCTGACCGTCGCCGAGGCCGAAGCGCATCCGGATGACGCCCGCCTCACGCTCGCTGAGCGAGTCGAGGAGGGACTCCAGCTGACGCTGCAGCATCGTGAACCCAACGGCGTCGGCGGGGACGACCGCCTCGGTGTCCTCGATGAGGTCGCCGAACTCGCTGTCGCCGTCCTCACCCAGCGGGGTGTGGAGGGAGATCGGCTCGCGGCCGTACTTCTGGACCTCGATGACCTTCTCGGGGGTCATGTCGAGCTCACGGCTGAGCTCCTCGGGCGTGGGCTCGCGGCCCAGGTCCTGCAGCATCTGCCGCTGCACGCGGGCCAGCTTGTTGATGACCTCGACCATGTGCACGGGGATACGGATCGTGCGGGCCTGATCGGCCATGGCGCGCGTGATGGCCTGACGGATCCACCATGTGGCGTAGGTGGAGAACTTGAAGCCCTTCGTGTAGTCGAACTTCTCGACGGCACGGATGAGACCGAGGTTGCCCTCCTGGATCAGGTCCAGGAACTGCATGCCGCGGCCGGTGTAGCGCTTGGCGAGCGAGACGACGAGGCGGAGGTTGGCACCGAGCAGGTGGCTCTTCGCCCGTTGTCCGTCTCGGGCCACCCACTGCAGGTCGAGCCCCAGCTGCGACGACTTCTCGGCCGCCGTCATGTGGGAGAGCTTCTCCTCTGCGAACAGACCCGCCTCGATGCGCATCGCCAGCTCGACCTCTTCGGCCGCATTGAGGAGCGGCACCTTGCCGATCTGTTTCAGATAGTCCTTGACCGGGTCGGCCGTCGCGCCGGTGATCTGGGTCGAGTAGACCGGCACCTCGTCGTCGTCGGCGGACGAGATGACGATCGCGCCCGTGGGGAGGGGCTCCGTGAACGCCGGCTTCGCGGGCTCATCCTCGTCGTCGCCCTCGGCCTTGTCGGAATCCTTCTTGGCGTCGTCGTCGGCGGCGTCGTCCGTCGCGTCGGCGTCCAGGTCTACGTCGTCCGCCTCGGCGTCCTCGTCGTCCTCGTCGTCGGACTTCTTGGCGCGGGACTTCGCCGGGGACGCCTTCGTCGCTGCCGGCTTCTTCGCGGGGGCTTTCTTCGCTGCGGCCTTCTTCGCCGGAGCCTTCTTGGCGGGTGCCTCGGTCTCGGCAGGCTCGACGACGTCAGCTTCGTCGACCTCTTCTGCCGCTCGTGTACGGGTGGTCCTCGTGCTCGAAGTCACGTCTCGCCTTTCACCGACGGCACTCCGCCGGGTTTCGGACACTAGTAAGACCCTTGTCAAGTCCTTCGGGCACGCGCGAGGGCGTTCTTCGGGACCGGGCAACGGGTCATTTCGTCCATTCTCTCATACGTGTCGGATGCATGAAGGACGTACCGGTGTCAACACCGAAAACCGTATGGGCATTCCCCCGCGACGGGGACCGACGGGCGACGACGAGAAGCTGAGTCAGCCGAGACCTGGACGACGATCATCGTCTCCAGAGGGCCTGTTGGCGAGGAAGCGCTCGAGCTCCGCCGCCAGTTCGTCGGCCGACGGTAGGTCCCCGGTGTGGATGATGGGCTGCGCCTGGGTCGCTCCGGCCATGTACGCGTCATAACGCGTCTCGAGGTTGTGCAGCATCGTGGTCAGCTCGTCGCTCGCGGACACCTGGTCGTCGACCTTCTCCAGGTACTCACGGTTCTCGTCGCGCAGCGTGTCGCTGTCGAAGACGAGCCCCGTGGCGATCGAGACGCTGTCCAAGGCGGCGATGGCCGCCGCGGGGAAGTCGGTCTCCGCCAGGTAGTGCGGGATGAGCAGAGCGAAGCCGGAGACCGACACACCGGCATCCGACAACCGGTACTCGAGCAGGTGGCCGGCGGTCGAGGGCACCTGCGTGCGCGGCTTCCACACCGAATGCGCCTCGGTCAGCTCGCTGCGGTTGCCGCTCACCGTCGTCCCCAGCGGACGGGTGTGGGGCACGGGCATCGGAATGGCGTGGAACCACGTCGCCGAACGGACCTGGAGTCCCTCTGCCAGACCGACGACGGTGTCCACGAACGCCTCCCACGCGAAATCCGGCTCGTAGCCCGAGAGGAGGACGAAGGGCTGACCGAGCGCGTCGTGGACGAGGGCGAGGTCGAGGCGAGGAGCCTGGTAGTCCGTGAGGTGGTCGCCGTCGAAGGTGATGGTGGGACGGCGGGCGCGGTAGTCGAAGAGGACATCGGGGTTGAACGTGACCACCGGCTGCGGGTCGTGCTCGGCGTGCAGGTGATCGACGACGCGCGTGACTGCGGAGCCGGCATCGGTGAAGCCGGTCAACGCCACCACCAGCGGCAGGCCCGCCGGAACCGGCGGCGCGGTCGTGGTGCGCTCGTACAGGGGACCAGACAGGGGCATCCCTCCACTGTAGAAGCAGCCCCGAAGGGGTCGGCGCGCCCGGCGTCCCGCTCTGAGCGAACGCCGCCCTCCATAGGATGGGGAGCATGCCGTACCCCGAGCTGACCGTGTCCACTTCTCCTGCACGCGACGGCGGCGCCGACGCGATCGTCCTGGCCCTCCCGCCGCTCGATGAGGCGACGACGGTGCTCTCCGACTGGCCCGGCGTCGAGGACGTCCTGCGCGGCGTGGGGTACACCGGCGCCGCCGGCACCACGGTGCGGGTCTTCGCCCCGGCATCCACTGAGCTCCCGCTGTTCGTCGTGGGCACCGGAGCCGCTCCGTCGGCCGATGCGATCCGGGATGCCGTCGGTGCCGCCGTCCGAACGACGACGGGATTCGCCCGGCTCGCCGTCGCTGTCCCCCATGCCGAGGAGCACTGGCGGTCAGCCGCCGAGGGCGCGATCCTCGGCGGATACCGCTTCGAGGGGTACAAGTCGGGCGAACCCGGCAAGACCCGCGCTGCTCAAGTGAGCCTGCACCTGGCGGCCGACGTCGATGCGGCCGACGTCGACGCCGTCCAGATCACCGGCTCGGCGGTGGCCCTGGTGAAGGACCTCGTCAACATCCCCGCCGAGTGGCTCGGCCCGGCCGATCTCGCGGAGCGCGCGATCGAGGCCGTCGCAGGTCTCCCCATCGACGTCGAGGTCCTCGATGAGTCCGAGCTCGAGTCCCAGGGCTTCGGCGGCATCCTCGGTGTCGGCCAGGGCTCGGACCGCCCGCCCCGCCTCGTGCGCCTCACCTACTCTCCCACCGAGGCCACGCGCCACGTCGCGATCGTCGGCAAGGGGATCACCTTCGACACCGGCGGGCTCTCGCTGAAGCCGCCGGCATCCATGGTCGGTATGAAGTTCGACATGGCGGGGGCGGCGACCGCCCTCGCGGTCGTGCGCGCCGCCGCTCAGCGAGAACTGCCCATCGCGGTCTCCGCCTGGCTCTGCATCGCCGACAACATGCCCTCAGGCCGCGCGACCCGCCCTGGCGACGTGCTCCGGATGCTCGACGGCACGACCGTCGAAGTCCTCAACACGGATGCCGAGGGTCGCCTCGTCATGGCCGACGGGCTGGTTGCGGCGAGCCGCACCCGGCCCGACGTCATCGTCGATGTCGCCACCCTGACCGGTGCCGTCATCGTCGCCCTCGGCAACCGCCACACCGGCGTGATGGGCGACGACGACACCGTCGCGCGGTACCTCGAGGCCGCCGCATCCGTCGGCGAAGCCGCCTGGCAGCTGCCGCTTCCCGAGCACATGGAGGACGAGCTCGACTCCCCCATCGCCGACATTCGCAACGCCAAGGTCGGCGATCCTGCGGGCGGCACGATGTTCGCGGGCCTGTTCCTCCGCCGGTTCGTCGGACGGAGGTCGGAGGATGCCGAGGCCCCCCGCATCCCGTGGATCCACCTCGACATCGCCGGCAGCGGCGAGAACAAGGCGTCGCCGTTCGGCCCGACCGACAAGGGCCCGACGGCGGCGACGGTCCGATCGCTTCTCGCCTTCCTCGAGGCGGAATCGCGATGACGCGTCACGAGTTCGACCTGGTGGTCCTGGGCGGCGGCAGTGGCGGGTACGCCGCAGCGATCCGAGCCAGTGAGCTCGGCAAGACCGTCGCCCTCATCGAGAAGGACAAGGTCGGCGGGACCTGCCTGCACCGCGGCTGCGTCCCGACCAAGGCACTGCTCCACACGGCCGAGATCGCGGACCACGTGCGCGAGGCTGCGTCCGTGGGTGTCGACGCGAGTCTGTCGGGTTTCGACACCGGGCGCATGACCGCGTACCGGGAAGGCATCGTGGCGAAGAAGTATCGCGGCCTGCAGAGCCTCCTATCCACCCGCGGCATCACCGTCGTGACCGGCGCGGGCCGTCTCGCCTCCGAGCGGACGGTCCGGGTGGGCGACGATGAGTACGCCGGGGCCGACGTCATCCTGGCGACGGGCTCGCGGACGCGCTCCGTCCCGGGGATCGAGCCCGGCGGCCGTATCCTCACGAGCGAAACCGCGCTCGCCCTCGATGAGGTGCCGTCATCCGTCGTCATCCTCGGCGGCGGCGTCATCGGCGTCGAATTCGCCAGCGCATGGCGCTCGCTCGGCACCGAGGTCCTGATCGTCGAGGCCCTGGACCGCCTCCTCCCCGCGGAGGAAGCGGTCTCGAGCAAAGCCCTCGAGCGCGCGTACCGCAAGCGCGGCATCCAGACCGCCCTGTCGACCCGGTGCGACGGTGTCACGCCGCGAGAAGACGGCGTCTCGGTGTCGCTCTCGGACGGCCGGGTCGTGGACGCCGATTACGTCCTCGTCGCCGTCGGGCGCGGCCCCGTCACCGAGGGACTGGGACTGGACGAGGCCGGCGTGTCGCTCGATCGCGGTTTCGTGACCGTCGACGCCGACCTGAAGACCACGGTCCCGCACGTCTGGGCCGTCGGCGACATCGTCGCCGGTCTGCAGCTCGCCCACCGCAGCTTCCAGCAGGGGATCTTCGTCGCGGAGCGCATCGCCGGGCTCTCCCCCGTTCCGATTCCGGAGACGACCATTCCGCGCGTCTCGTATTCGCACCCCGAGGTCGCCTCAGTGGGCTTGACCGAGGAGCAGGCTCGAGCCGCACACGGCGACCGTGTCACCGCGTTCGAGTTCAACCTCGCCGGCAATGCGAAGAGCGAGATCCTCGGGACGTCAGGGTTCGCCAAGGTCGTCCGGATCACAGACGGCCCCGTCGTCGGCGTCCACCTCGTCGGCGATCGCGTGGGCGAGCTCATCACCGAGGGACAGCTCGCGATCGGGTGGGAAGCCCACCCGGAGGACATCGCTCCGTTCGTTCACGCGCACCCCACTCAGAGCGAAGCCCTCGGCGAGGCTTTCCTCGCTCTCGCGGGCAAGCCCCTCCATACCATCTGACCCCGTCGCACTCGCGACACTAAGCTAGACAGCACATCGCTTTTTCTTGAAGGAGACACAGTCATGAGCACATCCGTGGTCCTCCCCGCGCTCGGTGAGAGCGTCACTGAGGGAACGGTCACCCGCTGGCTCAAGAAGGTCGGTGATTCGGTCCAGGCCGACGAAGGTCTCCTCGAGATCTCGACCGACAAGGTCGACACCGAAATCCCCTCGCCCGTCAGCGGCGTCATCGAGGAGATCCTCGTCGACGAGGACGAGACCGTCGAGATCGGCGCCGTCCTGGCCAAGATCGGGGACGGATCCTCTGCCCCCGCCGAATCGGCAGCAGACGAATCCGCACCCGAGGAGTCGGCACCCGCCGAGCAGCCCGCGGCCGAGGCGCCCACGCAGGACGAGACTCCGGCTGAGTCCGCGCCGGCATCCGCACCCGCCGCCTCCGGCGACGCGAAGGACGTCGTCCTGCCCGAGCTGGGCGAGAGCGTCACCGAGGGCACCGTCACCCGCTGGCTGAAGCAGGTCGGCGATGACGTAGCCGTCGACGAGCCTCTGCTCGAGATCTCGACCGACAAGGTCGACACCGAGATCCCCTCTCCCATCGCCGGCACCCTGACCGAGATCCTCGTCCAGGAGGACGAGACCGTCGAGGTAGGCGCTGTACTCGCTCGTGTCGGCTCCGGTGCTGCGGCTGCGCCCGCCGAGTCGGCCCCCGCGGCACCCGCCGAGGAGAAGGCCGGCGAGCCCGCAGCCCCCAAGGCCGAGGAGCCCAAGGCAGAGGCCCCGAAGGCCGAGGAGCCCAAGGCAGAAGCCCCGAAGGCCGAGGAGCCCAAGGCAGAAGCCCCGAAGGCCGAGGAGCCCAGGGCAGAAGCCCCGAAGGCCGAGGAGCCCAAGGCAGACGCTCCTCAGCCCGCGCCCGCCGAGGACGGCGTCACCTACGTCACCCCACTCGTCCGCAAGCTCGCTCAGCAGCACGGTGTGGACCTCTCGACGATCACCGGCAGTGGCGTCGGCGGACGCATCCGCAAGGAGGACGTCCTGAAGGCGGCTGAGGCCCCGAAGACCGACGCCGCGCCCGCCGCAGCACAGGCGCCTGCCGCCGTCGAGGTCTCGCCGCTCCGCGGCACGACGCAGCCGATGTCGCGCCTGCGCAAGGTGCTCGCCAGCCGCGCCGTGGAGTCGATGCAGCAGACCGCCCAGCTGACCACGGTGGTCGAGGTCGATGTCACCAAGCTCGCGAACTACCGCGATTCCGTGAAGGCGTCGTTCCTCGAGAAGACGGGCGACAAGCTCTCGTTCCTGCCGTTCTTCGCCCTGGCCGCCGCCGAGGCTCTGAAGACGTTCCCGATCATCAACTCGACCGTCGACGGCGACCAGATCGTCTACCCGGCGAGCGAGAACCTGTCGATCGCGGTCGACACGGAGCGGGGCCTCCTCACGCCCGTCCTCCGCGATGCGGGAGACAAGAACATCGCTCAGATCGCCCACGAGATCGCCGATCTCGCCGACCGCACCCGCAACAACAAGCTGAAGCCCGATGAGCTCGCCGGCGGCACCTTCACGCTGACGAACACCGGTTCGCGCGGCGCGCTGTTCGACACTCCCGTCGTGTTCCTGCCGCAGTCTGCGATTCTCGGAACCGGCGTCGTCGTCAAGCGCCCCGGCGTCGTCTCGGTCGACGGGAAGGATGCGATCAGCGTCCGCTCCTACGTCTACCTCGCCCTGTCGTACGACCACCGCGTCGTCGACGGTGCGGACGCAGCGCGCTTCCTCAGCGCGATGAAGGCCCGCCTCGAGGCTGCGCAGTTCGAGGGCCAGCTCGGCGCCTGACGCCACCAGGTCGACCGGTCATGGCTGGTCCGCGAGGTCGTACACCTCGCGGACCAGCCATTTCTCGTCCACCCGGACCATGACCAGCACCTGTGTCAGATCCGTGCTCACGACTTTGACCGCCGCCGCGCCCCCGTACTCGTCGACGACCTGGACGGAATAGTCACCCTCGGCCGACGGCAGCTCACCGGGCGTCGAGCCGTCCTCCCAGAGAGCGGCACGGCAGACCTCGTCGGCACACGATGCCACGGCGGCGATCAGACCCCGCGCGGCCGAGACGACGGCTTCCGGACCGGAGTCCTGGCCCGTCGGGAGCTGTTCCGCGACCGGGGCCGCCTCCCCCGTCGGCGGCGATGCCGACATCGATGACGCCGGAGACGGCGTGGCAGGCGACTCGGATGCCGGAGCTCCCAACGCCGCCGTGGTCTCGGCGTCCTCGCTCGGCCAGAGCGCTCCGCAGACGATCACGGCGGTAGCCGCCGCTCCGGCGACGAGCAGGACGCGACGACGCCGCGGGGCCGGCCGAGACGACTCCCGGACCGAACGCCGACGGGCGCGCGGCACTGCGGACGCCACCGCGCCGACGGCGCCGCTGGCACGGTGCGCCACACCGGCATCCACGAGTCGCGTCAGAAGATCGCGAAGCGTCGCCGCGAATCCGCGCGACTGCGCTTGCACCGGCATGGCTCGCGTTCGGCTGGGGACACCTGCGACGACATCCTCGCGATGGGTGGGAAGCGGCTCCGGCTCCGCGGCCGCGAACAGCGCGCCTTCGAGCTCCTCCAGCTCACGCGTCAGCCGCCGCGCGTCACCGATGACGGCGGCCGCCCGCTCGACAGCCGCGTCCACGATGACGGATGATGAGCCCTCGGCTCGTCGGGCTGCGATGGCCTGCCCCAGCAGCTCGACAGTGTCGCGTCGCCAGTCCAGCGTTCCCGTCAGAGCGAGGACGGGTCTTCCGTCGGCACTCACCCACCACCGCCCCGAGTCCGCTCCCAACCGGTCGGCTTCGGCTGCACCGCGCAGCGCGCTGACGGCGATCGTGACGAGGACCCCGTCAGGCGTCGCGACGTCTCGGACGACGTCGTCGAGTGTGAGGGGGCAATGCGGGAGGATGACCCTCGCGCCGTCGGGTGCGCCGGCGGAATCGAGTGGCGCGAGGATGTGATCGACGTCGACAGCCGACCACGCGGGCGACGCTCCGAACTCGGCAGCGTCGACCCAGACGACAGGGTCCTCCCCGCCGCGCAGGACACCGGCGAACGGCGCTTCCGCGTCGGTCAGTTCACGAAGGGCGGGCGGTGTCTCGAGTGACAGCGGGTCCATGCCCCCAGCGTGCGGCGTTACGACGCGACCAGGCTGCGGTTCGACGCCGCCGTGGACAGCCGGCATCCGACGAACGGTGTGAAGAAGTCGACGGGCCGCGAAGGTAGGCTGATCCCATGGCATCCCGCAGTACCGCACCTGAGAAGCGCCCTGGATTCTTCTCGCAGATCCGCTCGCTCTACACGTTCACCAAGAACGAGTTCCGTTGGCTGCCGTGGGCTCTGGCCGGGACGGTGCTCGTCGGCATCGCGATCGGTGTCGGTCTCGGGTTCATCGTTCAGCCCGTGCAGCTCTGGAGCATCATCCTGTGGGGTGTCAGCGGGGTGCTCCTGGGCGTCCTGCTCGCGATGATCCTGCTGACGCGGCTGTCGACGCGGGTCATGTACCGGAAGCTCGACGGGATGCCGGGCGCCGTCGGGCACGTCCTCTCGACCGGCCTCGGCCGGAGCTGGGTGACCTCGGAGATGCCCGTCGGCGTCAACCCGCGCACGCAGGACGCCGTCTACCGCGCCGTCGGGCGCGGCGGCGTCGTCATCATCGGCGAGGGTGCTCGCGGGCGTCTGACGCGGCTCATCAACGACGAGCGCAAGAAGGTGTCGCGTGTGGCCTCGGGCATCAACGTCGAGGTCCTCTACGTCGGCGACGACGAGGGCGACATCCACATCTCGAAGCTCGCCAAGACGATCAAGTCGCTCCCCAAGACAGTCGATCGTGCCACGCTCGCCGCTGTCGTCAAGCGCATCGACTCGGTGTCGCAGTCTGTGACGTCCCTGCCGATCCCCAAGGGCATCGACCCGGCACGCGCTCGCGCCCAGCGCCCCCGGTGACCCTTCTCAGCCTCTGACGAGGACGGTTCCCACGGCCTTGTCGTGGAGACCTCGCTGGTCGGCATCCCAGATGACAGCCGGCAGAACGATCACGAGCAACGCCGTGCGGATGATCGGACGCCACAGCCCCGGCCAGCCGCCGCGCGCGAGTTCGACCCGCATGCCGAGGATGCGGTGCCCGGGGCTGCCGCCGATCGTCGGGATGAAGACGATCTGCAGAGCGGCGAACACGATCATCGGCGCGAAGAGAGTCCATCCTGCTTTCTCGGGCAACGCGAACTGGTCGTAGCCGAAGAAGGCCGTGGCCAGGATCGTGGCAGCCGCGTAGTCGATGAAGAGGGCGCCGATGCGGCGGCCGGGGCGACCGATGCTGCCACGGCCGGTGGCGGGGCGGCCGAGCCGCTCGCCGGGATAGTCGGGCACAGTCGAAGACACCACATCAGCGTAATCGCGCCCGCGTAACATCCTCGAAACATCGGAGACACTGCCGGGCAACTGCTGCCCGATAGGTTCGAGGGGCGCCTGATCCGACGGGCGTCGACATCGCACCCGATCTTGGAGACTCCATGTTCAAAGATTCTTCCGAGGTGCTCGCGTTCATCAAGGACGAGGACGTCAAGTTCCTCGACATCCGTTTCACGGACCTCCCTGGTGTCCAGCAGCACTTCAACATCCCGGCCTCGACCGTCGACGAGGAGTTCTTCACGGTCGGCCAGCTCTTCGACGGCTCCTCGATCCGCGGCTTCGCGAACATCCACGAGTCCGACATGCAGCTGATCCCGGATGTCACGACGGCCTACGTGGACCAGTTCCGCGAGGCGAAGACGCTGGTCATGATCTTCGACATCTACAACCCGCGCACCGGCGAGATCTACCACAAGGACCCGCGCCAGGTCGCCAAGAAGGCGGAGAAGTACCTCGCCTCGACCGGCATCGCCGACACGGCGTTCTTCGCTCCCGAGGCGGAGTTCTACATCTTCGACGACGTGCGCTACGAGGTCAAGCAGAACTCGAGCTTCTACTCCGTCGACTCCGAGGAAGGCGCCTGGAACACCGGTCGCGCCGAAGAGGGCGGGAACCTCGCCAACAAGACTCCGTACAAGGGCGGGTACTTCCCGGTCAGCCCGGTCGACAAGACGGCCGACCTGCGCGACAACATCACCCTCAACCTGATCGAGGCCGGCTTCGTGCTCGAGCGCTCGCACCACGAGGTGGGTACCGGCGGCCAGCAGGAGATCAACTACCGCTTCGACACGATGGTGCACTCGGCGGACGACATCCTGAAGTTCAAGTACATCGTCAAGAACACCTGCGAGGAGTGGGGCAAGGTCGCGACCTTCATGCCCAAGCCGCTCTTCGGCGACAACGGCTCCGGCATGCACACGCACCAGTCGCTGTGGCTCGACGGCAAGCCCCTCTTCTACGACGAGAAGGGCTACGGCGGGCTCTCGGACACGGCTCGCTGGTACATCGGCGGTCTGCTGGCGCACGCTCCCGCGGTCCTCGCGTTCACCAACCCCACGATCAACTCGTACAAGCGACTGGTCAAGGGCTACGAGGCTCCCGTCAACCTGGTCTACTCGGCCGGCAACCGTTCGGCTGCCATCCGCATCCCGATCACCGGCTCGAACCCGAAGGCCAAGCGCATCGAGTTCCGCGCTCCCGATGCCTCCGGCAACCCGTACCTCGCCTTCGCGGCGCAGATGATGGCCGGTCTCGACGGCATCATCAACCGCATCGAGCCGCACGAGCCGGTCGACAAGGACCTGTACGAGCTTCCCCCCGAGGAAGCGAAGAACATCCCGCAGGTCCCGAACTCGCTCCTCGACTCGCTCGAGGCTCTGCGTGCCGACCACGAGTTCCTCACCCGCGGCAACGTCTTCACGCCCGAGCTCATCGAGACGTGGATCGAGTACAAGATCGAGAACGAGATCACGCCGATCGCGGCTCGCCCTCACCCGTTCGAGTACGAGCTGTACTTCGGAGTCTGATCTCCGGATCTCGGGAAAGGCCCGTCGGCGTCAGCCGGCGGGCCTTTCCGCGTGATCTCAGCCCGCAGCGGTCGGGCGGGTGAGCGCAGCGTCGACGATCGATCGCACGCGGTCCGCGGAGACGTCGTTCTCCAGAGAGACCCGGACGAGCTGAGCGGCGAGCTCCTCCACTCGGCGCTCACCGGCATCCGTCGACCAGGCCACGACGGTGCCGTTGCGGCCGCGGGTTTCGATCGCGCCGATCGCCTCGAGTTCCTTGTAGGCGCGCGCCACCGTCCCGGGGGCTACGCCGAGGTCGGAAGCGAGCTGCCGCACCGTCGGCAGGCGCGCGCCGGCGGGGAGCTCCCCCGCCCGCATCTGATCCAGGAGTTGCGCGCGCATCTGTTCGAACGGCGCCACCGGCGCCCCGGGGTCGATGCTGATCCGACTCACTCCTGCTGCCATTCCGGAGGTCCCTTCGTTGCTCGCCGACCTACCGTAAATGTATCAACACAGATTACCGAATGCGTGGAGGTCCAAGTCCGCGCTGAGGATGCCTGCCGCCGCGTGCCCGCGCACGCTGGTCCCGCGCTCGTCGAGCCGCGGGCTGATGATCGCGGCCCCCAGGACGCCGGGCACCGCGAGGACCAGGGCGCCGGACACGCTGGATTTCGCGGGGATGCCGACGCCCCGCATCCATCTGCCGGAACCGTCGTAGACGCCGCACGTGGCCATGACGGACACGACGTCGCGTGCGACGGCCGCGGGGATCACGCGCTCCCCCGTCAGCGGGTTCCGGCCTCCGTTGGCGAGCGTCGCGCCCATGACCGCCAACGCCTGCGCGTCGACGAGTACCGCACATGCACGCGCGTAGACGGCTACGGCGTCATCGGCGGTGACCTTCAGCGTCCCCTCGGAGCGCATCAGATGCGCGAGCGCGTGATTGCGGTCGCCGAGCAGGTGCTCATCCCGGGCGATCCCCTCGTCGACCTCGAGCGACCTGCCCGCGAATGCCGACAGTCCCCGGAGGATCCGACCGTCGCGCCCGGCGACGTCGCCCCCGTCGACGAGGGATGCCGTGAGAAGAGCCCCGGCATTGACCATGGGGTTGGGCGGGCGTCCCGTGCCGCTCTCGAGCTTGATCGCGTCGAAGGCCTCGCCCGTCGGCTCGATCCCGACACGATCGAGCGCAGCACCGTTCGAGTCGGCCAGAGCCAGCGCGAAGAGGAACGGCTTCACGGCCGACTGAAGGCTGAAGGCGATGCCGGCGTCGTCCGATGCCGAGGCCTCGCCGTCCACGCCGACGAGCGCGATCGCGACCAGGTCGGGATCGGCGGACGCGAGAGCGGGGATGCTGCGATCCTGCTCACCGCCGGTGTGCTCGCGGACCCTCTCCACGAGGGCAGCGAGGTCGTAGGACGAGAGGCCGGTCAAAAGCCGGGCAGGTTGATGTCCTTGGGGTCGACCTCGACCTCGCCCACGTCGTCCGGTCCGCCCGTGCCCGGCGCCACCTGCACCTGTGATTCGTCGACGTCGCCGGCGACCTCGTCGGACACCTGCTCGTCCTGCTTCTGCTGGGTCTCGGTCTCACTTCCCGGACTGTAGGCCGTGTCCTGGTCGACCTGATCTCGCTGGGACTGAGGCGTGTCCGTGGCGGGCGTGGGGCGTTCATCATGACTGCTCATGGGTGGACGCTACGCGCTCCGCGCGCCGGGCTGGGCCCCCTTGACAGGCTCAGCGGGCCCGCGAGGACTCCGGCCCTGCGGTCGAGTGGTCCGTGCCACGCAGCCGGCCGATCAGAAGGATGACCCCGACGATGACCAGACCGATCAACAGACCGACGACCGCCGAGACGAGGGTCTCGCCGGTCCAGACGACCACCGGGCCGAGTGCCTCAAGCAGATGCTCGATGCCGTGCAGGACGTCCGCCGTCCAGTGCCAGCCCGCCTCTGCCACGTTCTGGAGCACGAGGTGACCACCCACCCAGAGCATCGCCACTGTCCCCAGGATGCTGATCCCGCGGAACACGGCGGGCATCGAGCGAACGATGCGGGCGCCGTTGTGCCGGACCCGCTTGACGGGACTCTTGGCCATCTTGAGCCCGATGTCGTCGATCTTCACGAGCAGCGCGACGGCTCCGTAGACGATGCCCGTCATGAGGAGGGCGATGACGGCGAGGACCGCGAGCGTCGTCCAGATGTCGAGCCCCTCATCGATGTTGGACAGGGAGATCAGCATGATCTCGCTCGAGAGGATCAAGTCCGTCCGCACGGCGCCGAGGACCAGCTTCTTCTCGTCCCGCTCCGCCTCCTCCTCTGCGTGCAGATGGAACCCGAACCACTCGAGGACCTTCTCCGCGCCTTCGAAGCACAGGAACGCTCCGCCGATGATGAGGAGGAACGGCAGGACCCACGGCGCGAAGGCCGTCAGGACCAGCGCGATCGGGATGATGATGAGGAACTTGTTGACGAGCGACCCGAGGGCGATCTTCGCGACGATGGGGAGCTCACGCGCGGGCGTCACGCCCTGCACGTACTGCGGCGTCACCGCAGCGTCGTCGATCACGACGCCCGCTGTTTTGGAGGACGCCTTGAGGGCGGCGCTCAGGATGTCGTCGACGACGGCCAGCAGTCCAACGGACATAGATGGTGACCCTTTCGGTCTGTTGCGGCGATCAGCCGTAGAAGAGATTCTCGAAGGCGCGGCGTGCCCGACGCGCCGCCCGGAGCCAATCCTCCTCCACCTGCGTGGCGGAGCGAGGCTCGTACTCCAGAAGTCTGCCGATGCCGTCGAGCTTTCCGCGATCGCTGGGGAGGACGTCGCTCGTCTGCCCGGAGAGCAGCGTGTTCGCAGAACGCAGCCGGCTCGCGAGCCACCACGCCTGCGAGAGCCGTTCCGCAGCGGCATCCGGGATCAATCCGGCCACCCGAGCCGCCTCCAGGGCAGCGGTCGTCGACGTCGTCCGAAGCCCCTCGACGCCGGCTGCGTGCTCCAACTGCACAAGCTGGACGAGCCATTCGACGTCGCTCAGACCGCCCGGACCGAGTTTGAGGTGTCGCGAGCGATCAACGCCCTGCGGAAGGCGCTCGTTCTCGACGCGCGCTTTGATCCGCTTGATCTCGCGGAGTCCCTGGGCATCGGGGTTCTGCGGGTATCGGAGGTCGTCCGCCAGGGTCATGAATCTCTCGATCAGGCGGATACTGCCCGCCACCCCGCGCGCACGCAGCAATGCCTGCGCCTCCCATGAGAGCGACCAGCGCCGGTAGTACTCCGCGTACGAGTCGATCGACCGCGCCATCGGGCCGTTGCGCCCCTCGGGACGCAGACCCGCGTCCAGGTCGAACGGCGCGCGCTGGTCCTCGGAGTGCGTCCGCAGGCCCTGCACGATTTTCAGCGCGAGCTCCTGTGCCCGCTGCGGCGGGACGCCGTTCGGGTCGTAGACGAACATGACGTCGGCATCCGAGCCGAACCCGAGCTCCGCCCCGCCGAATCGGCCCATCGCGATGACGGCGAAGTCCAGGGCATCGTCCTCGGGCGGGACGACCTCACGCCACACCGCCCGGAGCGTCGCCTGGATGGCCACCTCGCTGATCGACGTCAGTCCCTGCGCGAGTTCGGCGATCGTCAGCTCGCCGAGGAGTGCGCCCAGAGCGAGCCGGAGCAGCTCCCGGCGGCGGAGCGCACGGACCGACCTCATCGCGTCGCCGATCGACTCGTGGCGCGCCTGGATCGCGCGTGCCTCTTGCTGCAGCGAGAAGCCGGACCTCGGACGCAGCTGCTCCGACGAGTCGAGCCAGGCCGCCGCCTCCGGAATCCACTCCATGAGATCGGCGGCATAGCGGGACCCCGACAGGACGTGGGTCAGCCGCTCGGCCGCGCCCGACGAATCCCGGAGCATCCGCAGGAACCACGGGGTGTCGCCGAGCCGCTCGCTGATCCGGCGGAACGAGACCATGCCGTAGTCCGGGTCGACGCCGTCGGCGAACCACCGGATCATGACCGGCATGAGGTGCCGCTGGATGGTCGCCTTCCGGCTGAGACCGCTCGTCAGCGCACCGATGTGGCGCAGCGTCCCCGCGGGATCGCGGAACCCGATGGCCGCCAGACGATCGTGCGCCTGGGCCGATGACAGAGCGCCCTGCTCGTCGGGCGGGAGCGCGGCCACTGCCGACAGGAGCGGCCGGTAGAAGAGGCGGATGTGGATCTCGCGCACCTGGAGCTTGACCCGCTCCCAGACGGCGGCGATGCCTGCCGCATCCGACGCCAGTCCCGTCGCCCGCGCCAGCACGCGCAGCTCCTCGGACGAGGTCGGCATCAGGTGCGTCCGCTGCAGCCGTCGCAGCTGCAGACGGTGCTCCATGACGCGGAGGGTGCGGTAGTGCTGACCGAAGGTCGCAGCATCCGTCCGTCCGATGTACCCCTCACCGACCAGGGCGACGAGAGCGCGGAGCGTGCTCCGCTGACGGATGCCCTCATCGGCCAGGCCGTGGACCAGTTGCAGCAGCTGAACGGTGAACTCGATGTCCCGGATGCCGCCCGGTCCGAGCTTGAGCTGGCGGGCGACCTCGTCAGCCGGGATGTGTTCGGTCACCCGTTCCCGCATGCGCTGCACGCTGTCGACGAAGTTCTCCCGCGCGCTGCTGGTCCACACGAGCGGCTGCACGGCGGCCGAGTACGCCTCCCCCAGCTCCAGGTCCCCAGCGAGCGGACGTGCTTTGAGCAGCGCCTGGAACTCCCAGCTCTTGGCCCATCGTGCGTAGTACGACACATGGGAGTCGAGCGTGCGGACGAGGGCGCCCTGCTTGCCCTCGGGTCGCAGGTTGGGGTCCACCTCCCACAGGGGCGGTTCGATCTCGACGTCCGAGATGCCGCGCATCGTGAGGGTCGCGAGCCGGGTGGCGATGTCGACCGCTCGCCCCTCGGTGAGGTCACTGCCCTCGTGCGTCCCGGCGACGAAGATGACGTCGACATCACTGACGTAGTTCAGTTCGCGCGCGCCGGTCTTGCCCATACCGATGACCGACAGTCGCGTCGCCGCGACCTGCTCGCGCGGGTACATCCCCGAGACGGTCCGGGCACGCGCCGCGCAGAGCGACGCGTCGAGTGCGGCGCCCGCGGCGTCCGCGAGGGCCGCTGCGACGTCGGGAAGAACCTCGGTCGCATCGTCCGCCGACAGGTCGTAGGCGGCGATGAGGGCGACGATGCGGCGGTAGCGGACGCGGAGGGCGACCCAGGCGGACTCATCGGATGCGGCAGCGAACCCGTCGGCGTCCGCTCCGACGGCATCGAGGAGGGTCTCGCGCATCGACTGCGCCGACGGCAGCATCCGCCCGGCTCCGATGAGGTGCGACAATTCCTCCGGGTGGCGCAGGAAGAAGTCCGCGAGCCCGGCGGATGCGCCGAGGACGGACCAGGCGACGTCCGACGCGTCCGTGAGGGCGCGCGTCACCGCGGCGGCATCCCGTCGACCGATGCGGACGCACGACTGCACCGCGCCGTCGGGATCTGCCGCCCGCCCCGCAGCGACCACGAGGACATCGCGTTCGATGCCGGTGAGCGAGCTCAGCTCGTCCAGCGCGTCAGAGGACGCCGCGAGGTCGGAGAAGCCCGCGCGGGCCAGGTCGGTGAGCGCCGCCCGTCGCTCGATGGAGGCCATCGCCTCAGAGCATCTCGAGGTTCTTCTGCAGCTCGAAGGGCGTCACCTGAGACCGGTACTCCTGCCATTCGCGACGCTTGTTGAGGAGCACGTAGTTGAACACCTGCTCGCCGAGTGTCTCTGCGACGAGCTCGGATTCCTCCATGTACTCCAAGGCGTGGTCCAGGCTCGACGGCAGCGGACCGTAGCCGAGGGCCCGGCGCTCGGCATCCGTCAGCGACCACACATTGTCCTCGGCCTCGGGCGGGAGCTCGTACTCCTCCTCGATGCCCTTGAGACCGGCGGCCAGCATGAGCGCGTACGCGAGGTACGGGTTGGCCGCCGAGTCCAGTGCCCGGTATTCGACGCGGGTCGACTGCCCCTTGTTGGGCTTGTACATCGGCACACGGACCAGCGCGGATCGGTTGTTGTGGCCCCAGCAGATGAAGCTGGGCGCCTCGTCGCCGCCCCAGAGGCGCTTGTACGAGTTCACGAACTGGTTCGTGACGGCCGAGATCTCGTTCGCGTGACGCAGAAGCCCGGCGATGAACTGGCGGCCGGTCTTCGACAGCTGATACTGGGCGCCTTCTTCGTAGAAGGCGTTCATGTCGCCTTCGAAGAGCGACATGTGAGTATGCATGCCGCTTCCGGGCTTGCCGCTGAGCGGCTTCGGCATGAACGTCGCGTAGACGCCCTGCTCGATCGCGACCTCCTTGACGACCGTGCGGAACGTCATGATGTTGTCGGCCGTGGCCAGGGCGTCGGCGTAACGGAGGTCGATCTCGTTCTGACCGGGGCCGCCCTCGTGGTGGCTGAACTCCACCGAGATGCCGAGGTCCTCGAGCATGCGCACCGAGCGACGACGGAAGTCGTGCGCCGTCCCGCCGGGGACATTGTCGAAGTAGCCGGCGGAGTCGACCGGCTCGGGGCCTTCGGGTCCGAAGGACGACGACTTCAGCAGGTAGAACTCGATCTCCGGGTGCGTGTAGAACGTGAAGCCCGCGTCGCCCGCCTTCGCGAGCGCCCGCTTCAGCACATTGCGAGGATCGGCGACGGCCGGCTGCCCGTCGGGCGTCGTGATGTCGCAGAACATGCGCGCCGTCGGATCGATCTCGCCGCGCCACGGCAAGGTCTGGAACGTGGACGGGTCGGGGTGAGCCAGGAGGTCGGACTCGTACGACCGGGTCAGTCCTTCGATCGCGGAGCCGTCGAACCCGAGGCCCTCAGCGAACGCGCCCTCCACCTCGGCGGGGGCGATCGCGACCGACTTGAGGGTTCCGGTCACGTCCGTGAACCACAGCCGGATGAACTTGACCCCCCGCTCCTCGATCGTCCTCAGAACGAAGTCACGCTGCTTGTCCATCGCATCCTTCCCGGTGCCGAGCCGACTGCCAGACTAGCGGTCCGACGCCGCGACCGAGTGACGCGACGCGGGGCCGCGTCACTCGTCTTCGGCCGCGTCCTCGGCCGCCCACGCACGCGAGCGCTCCCGCATGATCTCGGGTGCGCGGGCGGCCTCCTCGGCCGTGTCGAAGGGGCCGGCTCGATCGGCTGACGGCACTTCGAAGCCCTTCTGGACCTCGCCGGTCTTGAGGTTGTACCAGTACTTGTCCGCGTCGCTCATGGGTCCTCCTCGGCCTCGTGGCGTTCATCCTACGGATCCCGCGGCCAGCGGCCTACGGTCCGCGTGCCGGGAGCGCAGTAGGCTCGGAGGCATGACTGGGACCGCCACCACCGCCGTCGGAATCGACATCGGAGGGACGGGCATCAAGGGTGCCCTCGTCGACCTCTCGCAAGGAACCCTCCTCACCGACCGCATCAAGGTCCCCACGCCGAAGGGCGCCGAGCCCGACGATGTGCTGAAGGCCGTGACCGAGGTGCTGGACAAGCTCGAGGTCACCGACGCCGACGTACCGCTCGGCGTGGCCTTTCCGGCGATCGTCAAGAACGGTCGCACCCTGTCGGCCGCCAACGTCGCCGACACCTGGATCGGTTTCGAAGCCGAAGCGTTCTTCGAGAAGGGCCTCGGGCGTCAGATCCACTTCGCCAACGACGCGGACGTCGCCGGCGTCGCCGAGATGCGGTACGGCGCGGCGAAGGACCGCGAGGGTCTCGTCCTCCTGACCACGCTCGGCACCGGCATCGGCACCGCGATGATCTACAAGGGTGTCCTCGTCCCGAACACGGAGCTCGGTCACCTGCACCGCCCCGGCCACAAGAAGGACTTCGAGCACTTCGCCGCGTATTCGGCCATGGAGCGCGAGGAGCTGGAGTGGGATGCCTGGGCTGACCGCCTGCAGCAGTACTACAGCCACCTCGAGTTCCTCTTCACGCCCGACCTGTTCGTCGTGGGCGGCGGGGTCTCCAAACACGCGGACAAGTTCCTGCCCCTGCTCGACCTGAAGACCGAGATCGTTCCCGCCGTGCACCGCAACAACGCGGGCATCATCGGAGCAGCCGCACTGGCATTGGCGGGTGACGACTCCAGCGTCTCGGTGGATGAGGGCGAGGACCTGGCGGGCACCACCGCGCGCTGACGCACCGACGGCCGGCGAGGGCGAATGGGCCGGCCTGTACGCCGGGTTCTGTCCGGGGGTCGGAACCCCGTGGACGGTCATCTCTCTCGGCGACACGTTGCCGCGCCGCTCCAGCGGTCTACCCGGGGACTCGGCGGGCCGCGTCGGCATCCCCTGTCTGACCTTGCTCCGGGCGAGGTTTACCGTGCGGGTCGTGTCACCACGACCCCGGTGGTCTCTTACACCACCCTTTCACCCTTACCCCGGTCGGAACCGGGGCGGTCTGCTCTCTGTGGCACTGTCTCGCGGATCGCTCCGGGTGGGTGTTACCCACCGCCCTGCCCTGTGGAGCCCGGACGTTCCTCGGTGCGCTCTCGCGCCACGCGACCGTCCAGCCGACCCATTCGCGGGGTCGAGTCTAGTCGCCCGGGCGCTCAGTCCTTCGCCGCGTCGATCCGCACCTGCAGGTCGAGCCGCAAGTCCAGCGGGATGTCGCCGAAGAGGAGCCTGGTGGCCGCGTCGGCGGCGAGGCGCACTGCGTCCGCAGCCTGCTCGGCGTGCGCAGCCGGCGTGTGGACGATGACCTCGTCGTGCAGGAAGAACGCCAGATGCGCCTGTCGGGAATGAAGCGGGCCCGACCGGCGTGCGGCGTCCTCCTCACCGACGGACGGCAGCAGCGCGAGCCTCGCCCGCAGATCGCCGAGCCACGCGAGCGCCCATTCCGCCGCCGTGCCCTGGACCACGAAGTTCCGCGTGAACCGGCCTCGGTCGCGTGCGGAGCGTCGAGCCTGGGCGCGGTCCGGCTCGGAGGCGTCCGGATCGCCCGCCCGGCTCTGGAGCGCGTGCCACCCGGGTGACGGCCGCGGGCTGGAGCGGCCGAGCCAGGTCGAGACGACACCGCCGTCCTCCCCCACGCGTGCCGCGTCGTCCACGAGACCCATCGCGCGCGGATACGCGCGCCGGAGGGCGGGGACGAGGCGCCCGCTGTCCCCCGTGGTCGCTCCGTACATCGCCCCCAGCAGGGCGAACTTCGCCTCGGACCGCGTGCTCACCACGCCTCGCGAGACGATGCCCTCGTACAGGTCGGTCCCGCGCGCACTGTCGGCGAGGGCGGCATCCCGCGACATCGCCGCGAGCACCCGCGGCTCGAGCTGGGCGACGTCGGCGACCACCAGCATCCACCCCGGGTCGGCGCGGACGGCGGGGCGCAATTGGCGCGGAAGCTGCAACGCTCCGCCACCCGATGACGCCCACCGCCCCGTCACGACGCCGCCGGGGACGTACACGGGACGGAACCGCCCCTCGGGGGCCCACTCCTCACGCCAGGCCCAGCCGTTCGCCGTGTACAGGCGCATGAGGCGCTTGTACTCGAGGAGCGGCACGACGACCGGATGGTCGTACTCCCTGAGCTCCCACTTGCTCGTGGACGCAGCGGCGACTCCGACGCGGTGCAGCGCGCGCAGGAGCTTCGGCTGGGAGTCGAGACTGACGCCGGGATCGCCGAGGAGACCGCGGATCTCGGCCGCGAGGGCGACGATCCGCCCCGGTGGCCGACCGCCGGCATCCCGCTCACCGAGCATCCCGGTGAGGATCCCGTCGTGGACGGCACCGTCCCAGGGAACGCCGGCCGCGTGCATCTCGGCTGCCACGAGCGCACCGACGGACTCCGCCGCGACCAGCAGCCGCAGGCTCGGCGCGCCGGAGGCGATCACCCGCCGCTGCCGCGCGAACTCCGCGAGCGCGGCGTCGATGTCGCGCGGCGCTTCACGGGAGCCGGGATCGAGATCGAAGAGCGCGCTCGGGCCGTTGTCGGCGACGGATGCCGCGGCATCCCACTCCGTCGCGCGTCGGACCTCCGCTGCGTCAGTCGCGAGCGCGCTGTCGCGGAGGATCGCGTGCGCGAGGCGCAGATCGTGGCACCGCGCGACGCGGACACCCGCAGCGATCAGCGCCGGGTACCAGTGCGACGTGTCGCTCCACACCCAGCGGACGGCGTCGCCGCTCCGTCGGACGCGGTCCGCGAGGCCGGTGTCATCGACGACCACGCGGTCGACGGGTCGGCCGTCGACGTCGAGCGAGACGAGGGCGATCCGCCCTCCGGAGGCGCCCACGACGATCCACGGGACGGGACCGTCCGCGGCGGCACCCGGATCGGTCAGAGCCCGGAGTCCTCGTCGCGCACGAGGATGCACCCGCATTCGGGGCAGGTCACGACGTCCTCTTCGGCTGCGGCGCGGACGACGTTGAGGTCGGTGCCCGAGAGCACCATGTGGCAGCCGCCGCAGGTGCGGCGGTGCAGGTGCCCGGCGCCGTTGCCTCGGGCGGCGAGACTGTCGTACAGGGCGACGAGGTCGGCGGGCAGCGTCGCGGCGATCGCCGTTCGATCGCGCGTCGCGGCGTCGAGGCGCGTGGTCGCCTCGGCGACTGTCGCCTTCGCCTCGGCGCTCAGCCGGGAACCCTCCTCGTTCACCGAGGCGATGAGCGCCTCCTGCTCCGCCACTGCGGCCTCGGCCGTCTCGAGGCGCTCCATGACCGCGAGCTCGGTGTCCTCGAGGTCGCTCTTGCGCCGGGCCAGCGAGGCGATCTCGTGCTCCAGCCCCTGGGCGTCCTTGGCGCTCGACGTCGATGCCAGCAGCTGATTGTCGCGTGCGGTCCGGGCGTCCACGACGGCGACGTCGGACTGGATGCGCGCGAGCTCGGCCTTGGCGTCGTCGCGCTCACCGAGGCGGCGGCTGAGTTCTGCCGAGTGTGTCGCGCGTTCCGCCAGCAGCTCCTTCACGCGCGCCGCTTGCGCGGGGTTCTGCCGCGCGTGATCCGCCCGCCGCACGGCGATGTCGGCGGCGGCGAGATCGAGGAGGCGGCGCTGGTCGGTAAAGCTGGCTTTCACGCCCTCAAACCTACCTCTCAGCCGCAGGTTCTTCGGGGCGCCGCCTTCAGACGGGATGCCGAGACGCACTAGCATTGCGTGCCGGAATCGCGCGGGAGGAGATCAGCATGAGCGTGCTGCGCACCAAGACGGTCGAACAGTCGATCGCCGACACCGAGGAGCCGGAGTTCCGACTCAAGAAGTCGCTGTCCGCTCTCGATCTCACCGTCTTCGGGGTGGGCGTCGTCATCGGCGCGGGGATCTTCACCCTCACGGGCCGCGCCGCGCACGAGGTCGCGGGCCCTGCGATCGTGATCAGTTTCGTCGTCGCGGCGATCGCGTGCGGCCTCGCCGCCATGTGCTACGCCGAGTTCGCCTCGACGGTCCCCGTGTCGGGATCCGCCTACACCTTCTCCTACGCGTCCCTCGGCGAACTGTTCGCGTGGATCATCGGGTGGGATCTGATCCTCGAGATGTTCCTCGGCGCGAGCGTCGTCGCGCAGGGGTGGAGCGCCTACCTCGGATCGCTCCTCGAGCAGCTCGGCGCCCCGATCCCCGCCGCGATCGGCTACGGCGGGACGATCGACCTCATGGCCGTGCTGCTCGTCGTCGTCCTGGGCGTGCTGATCACCGTCGGCATCCGTGAGTCGCTGCGGGTCAACCTGGTGCTCGTCGCGGTCAAGCTGTTCATCGTCCTGTTCGTGATCGTCGCGGGCCTCATGTTCGTGAACCCGGCGAACTACTCCCCGTTCATCCCCGATGCAGCTCCCCGCGAGACGGCATCCGGTCTGACGCAGCCCCTTCTGCAGTTCTTCTCCGGCATCGAGCCGACCGCGTTCGGCGTCGGCGGCATCTTCGCCGGTGCCGCCCTCGTGTTCTTCGCCTACATCGGCTTCGATGTCGTGGCGACGACCGCCGAGGAGACCAAGCGGCCGCAGCGCGACCTGCCCATCGGCATCATCGCGTCGCTGATCATCTGCACCGTCCTCTACGGCGCGGTCGCCCTCGTCGTGACGGGCATGGTCCCCTACGACAAGCTCGACCCGGCCGCAGCCCTCGCGAACGCATTCGCCTTCCACGGACAGACCTGGATGGCCACGGTCATCTCGGCGGGTGCCGTGGCCGGACTCACGACCGTGGTCCTCACCCTGATGATCGGTGCGACCCGCATCATCTTCGCGATGTCGCGCGACGCTCTGCTCCCGAGACGACTCGCCAAGGTCCACCCGCGGTTCCGCACGCCGTGGGTGATCTCCGTCATCGTCACGGTCGTCGTCGCCCTCGTCGCCGGCCTCACCCCGGTGGGCGTCCTGGAGGAGATGGTCAACATCGGCACGCTGTCGGCCTTCGTGCTGGTGTCGGTCGGCGTCATCGTCCTGCGCCGTCGCCGTCCCGACCTGCAGCGGGGCTTCCGCGTCCCGCTGAACCCGTGGCTGCCGGCGTTGTCGGTGATCGTCTGCGTCTACCTGATGCTGAACCTCACGGTCGAGACGTGGCTGCGCTTCCTCATCTGGCTGGCGCTGGGCTTCGTCATCTACTTCGCGTATTCGCGTCGCCACTCCCGCCTCGGTATGGGCGGCGACCTGTACGTCGACCCTGCGACGCCGAAGGTCGTCGGTCGGAACTGAGGAGAGCGGTGGGATGCCGGTGGTGGGCCCTGCCGGGATCGAACCGACGACATCCACGGTGTAAACGTGGCGCTCTACCAGCTGAGCTAAAGGCCCTGAGGTACCGAGTCTACGGGGATGCAGCGGCGTCCAGCACCGGGACCGTATGGGTAGGCTGAAGACAAGCGAGTTGTGCGCGGCGAACAAGCGCGCCCTCGCTCGATCCCTCCTTCCTGGCACGATCTGCCAGGCGACGAAAGGCCTCTTGTGACTGTCAACGATCAGGATCCGTACTCGCAGGGCCCGCAGGACAGCGACCCGGAAGAGACGTCGGAGTGGCAGGACTCCCTGCGTCAACTCGTCGACGCCCGCGGAGCGAGCCGCGGCCGCGAGATCATGCTGAGCCTGCTGCAGAGCTCGCGCGAGCTGCACCTCAATGTGCCGCAGGTGCCCACGACGGATTACATCAACACGATCCCCGTCGACAGCGAGCCCGAGTTCCCCGGCGACGAAGAGGTCGAGCGCCGCTACCGCAGCTGGATCCGCTGGAACGCCGCTCTCACCGTGCACCGCGCGCAGCGCCCCGGCATCGGCGTCGGCGGCCACATCTCCACCTACGCGTCGTCGGCCGCGCTGTACGAGGTCGGCTTCAACCACTTCTTCCGCGGCCCGGATCACGAGAGCGGTGGCGACCAGGTCTTCTTCCAAGGCCACGCCTCCCCCGGCATGTACGCCCGCTCGTTCCTGGAGGGTGGCCTCTCGAGCCAGCAGCTCGACGGGTTCCGCCAGGAAGCATCCGCCGCACCCCACGGCCTCCCCTCCTACCCGCACCCGCGCCTCATGCCGGACTACTGGCAGTTCCCCACCGTCTCGATGGGTCTCGGTCCGATCAACGCCATCTACCAGGCGATGACCAACAAGTACCTCACCAACCGCGGCATCAAGGATCTCTCCGACGCGCACGTCTGGGCCTTCCTCGGCGACGGCGAGATGGATGAGGTCGAGAGCCGCGGCCAGCTTCAGGTGGCCGCCAACGAGGGCCTCGACAACCTGACCTTCGTCGTCAACTGCAACCTGCAGCGACTCGACGGACCCGTGCGCGGCAACGGCAAGATCGTGCAGGAGCTCGAGAGCTTCTTCCGCGGCGCAGGCTGGAACGTCATCAAGGTCGTCTGGGGCCGCGAGTGGGACGACCTGCTCTCCCGCGACACCGAGGGTGCTCTGCTGAACCTCATGAACAGCACACCCGACGGTGACTTCCAGACCTACAAGGCCGAGAACGGCGCGTACGTCCGCGAGCACTTCTTCGGGCGTGACGAGCGGGCGGCCGCCCTCGTCAAGGACTACTCCGATGAGCAGATCTGGAACCTCAAGCGCGGCGGCCACGACTACCGCAAGGTCTTCGCGGCGTACAAGGCCGCCATGGAGCACAAGGGCCAGCCGACCGTCATCCTCGCGAAGACGGTGAAGGGTTACGGTCTCGGTCCGCACTTCGAGGGGCGCAACGCGACGCACCAGATGAAGAAGATGACGCTCGACGACCTGAAGCTCTTCCGCGACCAGATGCACATCCCGCTGACGGACGCCCAGCTCGAAGAGAACCCGTACGAGCCGCCGTACTACCACCCGGGCGCCGAGGACGAGACCATCAAGTACATGGTCGAGCGTCGTCGCGCGCTGGGCGGCACGCTCCCGCAGCGTCGCAGCACGTTCACCTCGCTGAGCCTCCCCGACGACAGCGTCTACGCGCTGCCGAAGAAGGGCTCGGGCACGCAGGAGGTCGCCACCACGATGGCGTTCGTCCGACTGCTGAAGGACCTTCTGCGCACGAAGGACTTCGGTCACCGCATCGTGCCGATCATCCCCGACGAGGCGCGCACGTTCGGTATGGACGCGTACTTCCCGACGGCGAAGATCTACAACCCGAACGGACAGAACTACACGTCCGTCGACCGCGAGCTACTCCTGGCCTACAAGGAGAGCCCGCAGGGTCAGATCATGCACGTCGGCATCAACGAAGCCGGCGCTCTCGCCGCCTTCACCGGTGTCGGCACGTCCTACGCGACCCACGGCGAGCCGCTCATCCCGGTCTACGTCTTCTACTCGATGTTCGGCTTCCAGCGCACCGGCGACGCCCAGTGGGCGGCCGGCGACCAGATGGCACGCGGGTTCATCATCGGCGCCACGGCCGGCCGCACCACCCTCACGGGTGAGGGCCTGCAGCACGCCGACGGCCACTCGCACCTGCTGGCGTCGACCAACCCGGCGACCGTCTCGTACGACCCGGCCTACGGATACGAGATCGCGCACATCGTGCAGTCCGGCCTCGAGCGCATGTACGGCGGGGAGCACGAGGACCCCAACGTCATGTACTACATCACGGTCTACAACGAGCCGATCGTCCAGCCGAAGGAGCCGGAGGACGTCGATGTCGACGGCATCGTCCGCGGCATCCACCGCGTGTCGAGCGGAGAGGGCGAAGGCCACCGCGCCCAGATCCTCGCATCGGGCGTCGGTCTCGCGTGGGCCCACGAGGCGCAGCAGCTCCTCAAGGACGACTGGGGCGTTGTGGCCGACGTCTGGTCGGTGACCAGCTGGACCGAGCTCCGCCGCGACGGTCTCGCCGCCGACGAGCACAACTTCCTCCACCCGACCGACGAGCCCAAGACGGCCTACATCACCGAGAAGCTCCGCGACTCGGAGGGCCCGATCGTCGCCGTCAGCGACTTCATGCACGCCGTGCAGGACCAGATCCGTCAGTGGATCCCCCACCGGTACGCGACGCTCGGCGCCGACGGCTTCGGCTTCTCGGACACTCGTGCGGCCGCCCGCCGTCAGTTCAAGATCGATGGGCCGTCCATCGTCGTCCGCACCCTGCAGGCGCTGGCCGAGGACGGCGTCGTCGACCGCGGTCTGTCGGCGCAGGCGATCGAGAAGTACCGTCTGCACGACGTGAACGCCGGCACCTCCGGCAACGCGGGCGGCGAAGCCTGACCCGCGAGATGACCGAACGGCCGACCGCTCAGGAGAAGGCGGAGACACTCGCGTGGCTCCGCCGGATCTCGGGTGATCTCGCGACGACGACGCTCCGGAGGCTCGAGGAGTACCTGCCCTGGTACGCCGAGATGCCTCCGGGGCGCCGGTCGGCCGTGGGCCTCGTCGCCCAGTCGGGCATCTCGTCCTTCGTCGAGTGGTACGACAACCCGAACTCGACGCCGTGGATCGCGGCCGACGTCTTCGCGTCCGCGCCGCGCGAGCTGTTGCGGAGCATCAGCCTCACGCAGACCCTCCAGCTGATCAAGGTGACCGTCGAGACGACCGAGGAGCGCGTCGCCGGACGGGGGAACGGACTGCGCGAGAGCATCCTGCTCTACTCGCGTGAGGTCGCCTTCGCCGCGGCGGACGTCTACGCCCGCGCCGCGGAGGCGCGCGGCTTGTGGGATGCCCGCCTCGAAGCCCTTGTCGTGGACTCGATCCTCACCGGTGAAGCGGACGAGGAGCTGCCCAGCCGGATCGCGGCGCTCGGTTGGCACGGTCACGGCGAGGTCGCCGTACTCGTGGGCACGACGCCCCCGCAGCTCGATGTGGACCAGGTGCGTCGCACCGCGCGCAAGCTCGGCGTCGACGTGCTGATCGGCGTGCAGGGGTCCCGATTGGTCCTCGTCATCGGTCGTGCGGAGCAGACAGGACGAGAGGATGCCGAGGAACTCCCGTTCACCGAGATCGCCACGCGCCTCGAACCGGGGTTCGGAAACGGTCATCTCGTGCTCGGTCCGACGGCGCCCGCTCTGCTGGACGCCGGAACGAGCGCGCGTGCGGCGCTCGCGGGTTTCGCCGTGGCCAAATCCTGGCGGCACGCACCGCGTCCGGTGGATGCGGACGACCTGCTCCCCGAGCGGGCCCTCGCCGGCGACCCGCTGGCCAAGGCGACCCTCATCGAGCGGATCTACCGGCCGCTGCAGGCGCACTCCACCGATCTGGTGACGACCCTGTGGAGCTACCTCGACAACGGCCGGTCCCTCGAAGCGACTGCTCGAGAGCTCTTCGTGCACCCCAACACCGTCCGCTACCGGCTCAAGCGGGTCTCGGACGTCATCGGCTGGGACGCGACCGGTCCGCGGGAGGCGCTGATCCTCCAGACGGCGCTCATCCTCGGCTCGATCGGAGGCGACGTCACGCGCCGCCGGGCCCTCCGCCGCAGCTGACCACCTGTACGACTCGAACAAACGATTCGCGCTTTCTTGTGCGCTGACCAACAGCATCGCCACCACGAACTTGCAAGGATGGACATCGTGATCATCGCCGTCTTCCCGGGCCAGGGCTCTCAGACCCCCGGGTTCCTCACACCGTGGCTCGAGACCGACGGGACGCGTGAGCTGCTCCAGCAGTACTCCGCGTACGCCGACGTCGATCTGGTCGCCGCCGGCACCGAGTGGGATGCCGACCGCATCCGCGACACCAAGGTCGCTCAGCCTCTCATCGTCGCCGCGAGCCTCCTCTCCTGGCGCGCGCTCGTCGACGCGGGTCACCGCCCCGACGGTGTCGCCGGTCACTCCGTCGGAGAGATCGCGGCACTGGTAGCCGCGGGCGTGCTGACCGAGGAGGACGGCATGCGCCTCGTCGGCATCCGCGGACGCGCCATGGCCGAGGCCGCTGGGCTCGAGGAGACCGGGATGAGCGCCGTCGTCGGCGGCGACGAGGCCACGGTCCTCGCCCGCCTCGAAGAGCTCGACCTCACCCCCGCCAACTACAACGGCGGTGGACAGATCGTGGCCGCCGGCGCGCTCCCCGCCCTCGCAGAGCTCGGCGCGGAAGCGCCGCGCGGCAGCCGCGTGATCCCGCTGCAGGTCGCCGGCGCGTTCCACACGCGGTACATGGCGCCGGCCGTCGATACGCTCCGCTCAGCCGCTGCCGAGGTCGCGGCATCCGATCCTTCTCTGACGCTCTGGAGCAACCGCGACGGCGGCACCGTCTCGGACGGGCGCTCCGCGCTCGATCTCCTGGTCGCGCAGGTGGCGAACCCAGTCCGATGGGACCTCTGCATGGCGTCGTTCGCCGAGAACGGAGTCGCGGGCATCATCGAACTCGCGCCGGCGGGCACCCTGGTCGGACTCGCCAAGCGCGGACTGCGCGGCGTACCGTCTGTTGCGGTGAAGACACCCGACGACCTCACCGCCGCGAACGCCCTTCTGACCGGAGAGAACGCATGACCCCCCAGCTGGTCCAGCCGACGGGCGCTGCCCACACCCGCATCTACTCGTACGGCGCCGCACGCGGAGAGAACGCGGTCCCCAACGAAGACCTGATCGAGCCGATCAACTCGAGCGACGAGTGGATCCGTCAGCGCACCGGCATCATCACCCGCGTTCGAGCGGATGCCGGGACAACCGCGATCGACCTCGCCGCCGACGCCGCCGCAGAGGCCATCGAGCGCTCGGGCATCGCGGCTGACAAGATCGACGCGGTCATCGTTGCAACGATCTCGAACCCGAAGCAGACGCCGTCGGTGTCGGCGATCGTGGCTGACCGCGTCGGCGCGAACCCGGCGGCCGCCTACGACCTGAACGCCGCGTGCGCCGGATTCGCGTACGGCGTCGCGCAGGCGGACGCCCTCATCCGCGCCGGGGCGGCTCACTACGCCGTCGTCATCGGAACCGAGAAGCTCAGCGACGTCGTCGATCCCGCAGACCGGTCCATCTCGTTCCTTCTGGGCGACGGCGCGGGCGCTGTCGTCGTCGGGCCCAGCGAGACCCCGGGCATCGGACCGACCATCTGGGGGTCTGACGGGTCGAAAGCCGACGCCGTGGGCATGAACCACACGCTGACGGAGTTCCGCGACGGCGTCGCGCCGTGGCCGACGCTTCGACAGGAAGGACCGACCGTCTTCCGCTGGGCGGTCTGGGAGATGGTGAAGGTCGCGCGTCAGGCCATCGAGGCTGCGGGCATCACGCCCGACGACCTGGCCGCGTTCGTCCCGCATCAGGCCAACATGCGCATCATCGACGAGTTCGCGAAGCAGTTGAAGCTGCCGGACACCGTCGTGATCGGTCGCGACATCGAGACGACGGGCAATACGTCTGCGGCATCCATTCCGCTGGCGACGCACCGGCTCCTGGAAGAGCACCCCGAGCTCAGCGGCGGTCTCGCCCTGCAGATCGGATTCGGCGCAGGACTCGTGTTCGGCGCACAGGTCGTCGTCCTCCCGTGACGACGGCCGTCCCCCACCTAAACTGACTACCGGCCCGGCTGGGCCGACCCCCACAGAAGGAGAAATCCCATGGCATTCACCAACGACGAGGTCCTCGCCGGCCTGGCCGAGCTCATCACCGACGAGACCGGCATCTCGGCCGACGAGGTCGCCCTCGAGAAGTCGTTCACGGACGACCTCGACATCGACTCGATCTCGATGATGACGATCGTCGTCAACGCCGAGGAGAAGTTCGGCGTCACCATCCCCGACGACGAGGTCAAGAACCTCAAGACCGTCGGCGACGCCGTCACCTACATCACGTCCAACCAGGCCTGATCCGCGCGTCCGGTGGGGGCGTGCCCCCACCGGAGCAGCACGAGGAAATCATGAGCAACACGCGAATCTTCGTCACCGGCATCGGTGCGACCTCCCCCATCGGCGGCACGGCCGGCGAAAGCTGGGAGGCACTCCTTGCCGGAGCGTCCGGCACCCGCACGCTCGAGCACGACTGGGTCGAGCAGTACCAGCTGCCCGTCACCTTCGCCGCGGAGGCCAAGGTGCGGCCCGAGACCGTCCTCGAACGTCCCGTCGCGAAGCGCCTCGACCCGTCGTCGCAGCTCGCGATGGTGGCGGCGAAAGAGGCCTGGGAGGACGCCGGAGCGCCGGACGTGGACCCCGAACGCCTCGGAGTCGAGTTCGCCACCGGCATCGGCGGTGTATGGACGCTTCTCGACGCATGGGACACCCTGCGCGAGAAGGGTCCGCGTCGCGTCATGCCCATGACGGTCCCGATGCTCATGCCGAACGCTGCCGCAGGGAACCTCTCGCTGCACTTCGGCGCGCGCGCGTACGCCCGCACGTTCGCGAGCGCGTGTGCCTCGAGCACGGAGTCGCTCGTCAACGCCCTCGAGCACATGCGCGCCGGTCTCGCCGACGTCGTCATAGCCGGTGGCACCGAATCGGCGATCCACCCGATCACGATCGCGTCGTTCGCTTCGATGCAGGCGCTCTCGCGGCGCAACGACTCTCCCGAGACCGCATCGCGTCCCGGCAGCATCGACCGCGACGGCTTCGTCATGGGTGAGGGCGCCGCGGTGCTCATCCTCGAGACGGAGGCGCACGCGAAGGCGCGCGGCGCGAAGATCTACGCCGAGCTCGTCGGCGGTGGTGTCACCGCCGATTCGTACCACATCACCGCCAACGACCCCGAGGGGGCCGGTGCCGCGCGCGCGGTCCGGCTCGCACTGGAGATGGCGGATGCCGCGCCGGACGAGGTCACCCATGTCAACGCGCACGCCACGTCGACTCCCGTCGGGGACCCGAACGAGTACGTCGCCCTGAAGTCGGTCTTCGGCGACCGGGTCGATGAGATGCCGGTGTCGGCCACGAAGGCGTCGACGGGTCACCTCCTGGGTGGCACGGGCGCGCTCGAGGCGATGTTCACGGTGCTGGCGCTCCGCGACCGCGTCGCTCCCCCGACCATCAACATCACCGAGCCGGACCCGGCTGTGCCGTTCCGGCTCTCGGGCGACGCCGTCGCCCTGGGAGACGGCGATCAGCTGGCGATCAGCAACTCGTTCGGATTCGGCGGGCACAACGCCGTGGTGGCGTTCCGCTCGGTCTGACCTGCGCAACGATGAACGCCCCCGGGAAGCCACCGGGGGCGTTCATCGTTCAGATCAGGCGGGGCGGTAGCCGCCCCGGTCTCCGGGAAGCCGTCCGAAGCCGGTCGAGGCCCCGCGCCCCGCCTGAAAACCCGTTCGTTCGTGCAGTGTCGTGCGGTGCGATTACGTCTCAACCCACCTGTCACTCAACCCACTTTGTGAAGCCAGACGACGGGAGCGTCGTCGCTCGCGTGGCGGAACGGCTCGAGTTCCTCGTCCCACGACGCACCGAGCGCGACGTCGAGTTCTCGCTGCAACTCGCTCATGTCGCCGGCGGCGATCTCCATGGCGTAGCGGATGCGGTCCTCCCCCACGACGACGTTTCCCGAGGCATCCGTCTGCGCGTAGTGGATGCCGAGGCTCGGCGTGTGGAGCCAGCGACCGCCGTCGCTGCGTGGCGTCGGATCCTCGGTCACCTCGTACCGGAGGTGCTCCCACCCGCGCATGGCGGTGGCGAGGGCCGCACCGCTGCCCACCGGGCCCTCCCAGTAGAACTCCGCGCGGCGGCTGCCCGGCTGGACGGGCTGATCAGCCCAGTCGAAGCTCACGGCATGCCCGAGGGCACGACCAGCAGCCCACTCGAGGTGGGGGCACAGCGCGCGTGGCGCGGAGTGGATGAAGATCACTCCGCGCGCGTGAGGTGTGGCCATCGATCTCTCCGTTTCGTTCAGGTACGTCTTCCCCTACGACCTGATGGAGAGTGCTGGCCGGATATCCGGTTGTGCGGCCATTATCGCCCATCGGGGGCGCGAATCACAACCGTGTAACACCAGGTCGTCGCGTGTTCGTCAACCCCGTGGCACGCGGGAGCTCACGAGCGCACGCTGGAGATCCACGCGAAAGGAACACCATGAGCGACAACACGCCCCACACCCGCGATGCCGACGACGCCCACGCCGACGATGCCCCTCCCACCGACGCCGTCAGCGACGAAGTGAAGGATGACGCCGCGCGCGCAGGCGACGAGGTCGGCGAGGCCGACTGATTGACGAGCGATTCGGTAGGGCGGGTGGGACTTGAACCCACGATCGTCGGGTTATGAGCCCGCTGCCTTGACCAGCTTGGCCACCGCCCCCTGTGGAGACGAGCCTAGCGTTTGCGTCGGTCGTCGTCCTTCACGGGCGGGTCGGGCCAGACCTTGGACACCGCCTCCGTGATGCGGACGGAGCCCGTCGATGGCTGTTTGCCGTCGGCCTCGCCGCTGCCCCGCGTGATGGGGATCTCCTGGCTCTCGCTCACCACCTGCGGGTGGTATCGCGCAAGCTGGAAGACACCCGTCACCGCCAGCGCACCGGCGATGACGAAGCCGATGTAGGCACCGATCGGCGCCCCCTGTGCTTCGTTGAGGACCGCGAGCCCGATCACGATGGCCACGATCGGGTCGATCACCGTGAGACCCGCGATCACGAGATCCGGCGGGCCCGAGGAGTAGGCCGTCTGAACGAAGTAGGCCCCCATCGCCGTGCCCGCGATCAGAGCGACGACGCAGAGAACGGTGAGCCACTCGAAATCCCCGTTGGCGATGCGGTTGATGACGACCTTCGCGAGCGTGGCGACGAAACCGTACACCACGCCTGCCGCGACGATGTAGAACAGCGCCCGCATCCGCGTGCGGAGCGTGCCCCAGAGGACGCCGAGGACGATCACGACCCCGAGCAGGATGCCGAGCACCGTCAGGAGCTGACCATCGCTGATCGGGCGTTCGGTCGCGTAGAGGGCCGCGACGGTCACGAAGATGAAGATCCCGCCGACGCACAGCGCGATCGAGGTGATCGACCGCCGCGTCGGCTTGTGCCCGCTGATACGGGCATTCAGGAGGGTCGTGATCACCAGCGAGATCGCCCCGATGGGCTGCACCAGGATCAGCGGCGCGAACGACAGTGCCGCCAACTGGCACACGATCGCGAGCCCGAGCATGACGGTCCCCAGGACCCAGGATGGCCGCGTCAGCAACCGGACGAGCTGGCCGCCGGTCAGACCTGCGACACCGGCTTGAGCGGTCAGTCTCTCGACCTTCTGCACGCCGCGATGCTGGTACTGCGCACCGAACGACATGAAGACGGCTCCGATGACCGCGAGCGGGATGCCGATGAGGATCGCCGGGTTGCCGAACACGCCCACCAGTTCGTCGGTGAGATCGTTGATCGGGGTTCCGGCGTAGATCACGCCTCGACGATACCCGGCGCGGGCCTGGATAGGCTTCTGACGTGGCCGTACTTCCGATTCGCATCATGGGCGACCCCGTCCTTCATTCCGTCGCAGCTGCTGTCCCGGAGGTGACGGACGAGATCCGCACCCTCGTCGCCGACATGTTCGAGACGATGGACACCGCCCCGGGCGTCGGTCTCGCGGCGCCTCAGGTGGGCGTGGGGCTCCGCATCTACACCTACTCGTACCAGGACGATGATGGCGCCCCGTGGCGCGGCGTGATCATCAATCCCGAGCTCTGGATGTCTCCCCCGGAACCCGGCTCCCCCGACCCGGACGACGAATCCGAGGGATGCCTGTCGTTCCCCGGGGAGCGCTTCCCGCTGCGCCGCGCAGACGAGGTGCTCGTCACGGGCACCGATCTCGAGGGCGCCGACGTCCGCATCCGCGTCGACGGCTGGCGCGCCCGGATCATGCAGCACGAGTTCGATCACCTCAACGGCATCCTCTACGTCGATCGCCTGTCGGACTCGGATTGGAAGACGACGCAGAAGATCGCGCGCAAGCGCGGCTGGGGCAAGCCGGGCCAGAGTTGGATGCCGGGCGTCGACGACCTCGACGCCTGAGGCGCACCGCGTGGAGCCGTGGGAGCTGCACGGGTGGTTCGACGAGTATCTCGACGCCTGCAACCGACATGATCTGACGGTCGTCCGCGATCTGCTCGATCCGACCGTCCGCCGCGCCCACCTCCCGGCGGGGGCGGACGCATGGCTGGACGACCTCGCGGACCTCTTCCATGGCTTCCCGGACTGGCGCTGGAAGACGATTCAGCTCGTCGCCGAAGACGATCGGATCGCCGCCCACCTGCGCGGCAGCGGTACGCACACCGGGTCGTGGCGCGGCATGCCCGCGACGCGCCGACACGTGAACGTCGCCGAGTTCCAGTTCCTCCGACTCCACGGCGACCGGATCGTGGCAGCGAGCGGCTCAGGCGACGCTGAGATCCGGGCTCAGCTCACGGGGTGAGCATCAGCGGGCGGCGGGCTCCATGGCCTCGGTCGTGCGGGCGAGCACCATGAGGGCCAGCGGGACCGCGGCCACGGAGAGCACCTCCCCGAGGAGCGACGTCGACATCGCCGCCGTGTAGTCCGAGAGGCTGTCAGCGTTCCACGAGAGCCGGCCCGAAAGCGACACGAGGGTGGTCGACGCGATCCAGAGTCCCCACCAGGTGCCCAGGATGCCGGATGTCAGGTTGGCGCGCGACGCGACGACCAGATCCTTCACGTTCTGGAACGGGAACCACCAGGAGATCACCGGGATCATCCAGGAAATGACGTGCCAGACCGGCGAGCGGCGAGTAGCAGTGGGATTCATCGCGAGAATCCGGACGGCCGCGCGGTACTGCCACACCAGCCAGCAGACCCCCGTCGCCAAGAGGACGGCGCCCGATACCAGGCTGATCGGCGCCGACAGAGTGTCATAGAGCTCGAGAGCGGAGATCGCCGCGAGCCCCTGGTTGAACCCCTCGATCGCGACGAGGCCCCACGCCTCGACCACGACGGTGAGCAGCGAGAAGACGGCACCGACGATGAGAAGGATCCGAGTGGCGCCGGCGATGCCCCGGAGGGGGCGGACGACTCCGCGCGCCGGAGCGACCGGGTACGGGGTCGCACCACTCTGGTTCGGCCACGAGGACGGTGCTGCCGGCGGCGCGGACGCCGTCCACTCGGTGCCGTTCCAGTAGCGCAGCTCGTTACCCGCGTGCGGGGCCGGGTACCATCCGGCCGGCGCGCTCGTGTGATCCGTCATCGTGATTCCCCCCACGTGTTCGTCACGTCCGTTCTGCACACTATCGGGTCCGAGTCGCGGTAGCGTCACCTCATGGACCGGGCGCGTACGAAGATCCTTTCCGAGATCGAGCTGTCCCTCGACCCAGGCGAAACGGTCGTCGCCGCCGTTCACACCTCCAACGGCCGTACGGAGCATGTGCAGCCCCACGAAGGTGTCCTCGTCGCCACCGACCGGCGTCTGCGCTTCCGCGGGAAGAGCGGATGGACCGGCCGGCAGGTCCATGACGAATCCTTCCCGTACGCGCAGATCCGCGACGTCGCGTTCTCCCGGGTCGAAGTCACATCCTCGGCTGGGACCTACGGGCCGATTGTCGCCAAGGGGCGCCTCGCATTGACCTGCAGCGGAGTTCCCTGGGTGTTCGAGCGCCAGGGCCTGGTGGCCGTGGCGGACGACGCGGAAGTGAAGGCACTCGCCGACGAGATCGAAGCGCGGATCGGGTGAATGACGAGAAGCCCGGACCTCGCGAGGTCCGGGCTTCTCCGTGGCTCCCCGGCTTGGACTCGAACCAAGAACCTATCGGTTAACAGCCGATTGCTCTGCCAATTGAGCTACCGAGGATCAGTCACCCCTCACCGGGCAACCACACAATCGTAGCAAAGCCCGAGGGGTGCTCGTGACATCAGCCACCGATGCGTGTCGCCTCATCGGGGGTCCAGAGGACGTCATCCAGAGCCCGCCCGACACCGACGGGGTGTCCGGCGCGCAGGATGAGGACCTGAGCGCCCAGATCGGTCACGAGCTCTCGCTCATTCGTCACGACCAGCAGGGCCATCCCCTCTTCGGTGCGACGCAGCAGCGCGTCGCGGACGGCGGGACGGACGTCCACATCGAGGTTCGCATAGGGCTCGTCGGCGATGAGGACCGTCGGGTCGAGGACGAGGCTCCGCGCGATCGCAACGCGCTGGCGCATACCGGAACTGAGCTCGTAGGGATATTTCTCCGAAGCGCCGATGGGCAACTGGAGCTCGTCCAGCAGAGCGGCGACACGGAGCGCGAGTGCGCGCTCGTTGACGCGGCGGTCGCGCGCGGTGATGGGCTCGGCAACGATCTCGGAGATCGTCATCCTCGACGGCAGCGCGGAGTTGACTCCCTGCGCGAGGTGGCCGGTCCGGTAGCTGCGGATGCGGCGCGCGCGACCACGGGCACGCAGGGAGACCCCCGCGACCTCCCCTGTGCCGCCGACGATGCGGAGGTCCCGGTGATCAGCACCCGCGAGTCCGGAGGCGAGGCTGGACTTCCCCGACCCCGTCGCCCCCATCACTGCGACCGCCTCGCCGGGCATGACGCGTAGCGAAACACCGTCGACGACCCGCGTGTCGGCGGAGATTCGGGCGATCGACAGGTCCGAACAGGAGATCGCGGCATCCGGATCAGTCACTCGAGGCATGCGATCCATCCTCATCCTTCCGAGCACGGGATGCCAGTCGGTCGCCGACGCTCCGACCGCAGACGGAGGGAGGTCGGATGATTGTTCCAGACCGACGGGCCTTCGCCAGATCAGGTCCGCGGACGTGTTCCCCGATCTGCTGCTGCCGGGCCGTCCGCCGCTCAGATCGAGTCGGCCAATGTGCGACGTCGCTGATCCAGGTCGCGGAGCGCGACGCGGACTGCGCGCCCCTGCTCCGACTCCGGAGACACCCGCTGGACCTCGCCGAGAAGCTCGGCCTTTTCACGGTCCAGCGCCCGAAGCCGCAGGCGCTGGCACATCGCGCGAGCGGACGTCTTCGCTTCGAGCTCCGTCAGCGCAGGGAAGGACGATGTCAGCAGCTCGGCGGCGAGCCCTCGGTACGGCTCCCGCGTTGCATCGACCGCCGCCGTCGACCATCCCACGCGGGATCGATCCGGTTGCGCGACGACGGATTGGCGGACCGCCTCCAGCGCCGGGTGCTCCATGGGGATCTGGAGAGCGGCATCCACCTCGGCGGCATCCAGCACATGACCGTACTGGAGGACGCCCATCAACGCGTCCCGTTCGAGGGTCGTGCTGGCGGTGCGCGGCAGACTCGCCATCGTCACCCGAACCGTCGCGGACGCGTCATCCTGCGTCTGGGCGGGGGCGCGATCCCGGTCACGGGGCGCGTGAGGTCCGCGCGCGGCGCGTTCCACGGACGGCGTCACCTCACCGAGGTCCATGCCGAGCTTGCGCGCCAGAACGCGCGTGTAGCCCGGCCTCAGCGACGGGTCCCGGATCTCGGCGACGATCGGCGCGGCAGCGCGCAGGGCGCCCACGCGACCCTCGACGCTGCGCAGATCGAACCCGGCGAGCTTCTGGTCGATGACGAACTCGAACATGGGCGCCTTGGCGTCCATCAGCGCCCGCACGGCGCCGTCGCCGCGATTCAGCCGCAGGTCGCACGGATCGAGCCCGTCCGGCGCGACTGCGACGTACGTCTGCGCGGCGAAACGCTTCTCGTCCGCGAACGCACGCAAGGCCGCCTTCTGACCGGCGGCATCCGGATCGAAGGTGAAGATCACTTCGCCCGCCGCGCTGTCGTCACCCATCACGCGGCGAAGAACGGTGATGTGGTCCGAACCGAACGCCGTCCCGCACGTGGCGATCGCGGTCGTGATTCCGGCGAGATGGCACGCCATGACGTCGGTGTAGCCCTCGACCACCACGACGCGGTGCGACCGCGAGACGTCTTTCTTCGCGAGGTCGAGGCCGTACAGGACCTGCGCCTTCTTGTAGATCGGCGTCTCGGGGGTGTTCAGGTACTTCGGCCCCTGATCGTCGTCGTAGAGCTTGCGCGCGCCGAAGCCGATCGTCTGACCGGTGAGGTCGCGGATCGGCCAGACCACGCGCCCGCGGAACCGGTCGTAGACGCCTCGCTGTCCCTGTGAGACGAGCCCCGCCGTCGCGAGCTCCTCGTCGCTGAACCCCTGCGCGCGGAGCGCATCGCGCATGTTGTTCCAGCCCTTGGGCGCGTATCCGACACCGAAATGCGCCGCGGCACCGGCGTCGAATCCCCGCTCGCCCAGGAATCGACGCCCGGCATCCGCCTCGGCCGTCGCGAGCTGCGCGCGGAAGTACTCGGCAGCGGCGGTGTTCGCCTGGTACAGGCGTGTGCGGCCGCTCGTCTCGGGGGCGGCACCGCCGTCCTCGTAGTGCAGCTGGTAGCCGATGCGGGCGGCGAGGCGCTCGACGGCCTCGGTGAAGGTCAGATGGTCCATAGCGCGCAGGAACGAGTAGACGTCGCCCGACTCGCCGCATCCGAAGCAGTGGTAGTACCCGGCCTGTGGTCGGACGTTGAAGCTGGGGCTCCGCTCGTCGTGGAACGGGCACAGCCCCTTCATCGACCCGACGCCGGCGGACTTCAGCGCCACCCGCTCACCGACGATGTCGACGATGTTGGTGCGCGCCTTCACCTCATCGACGTCGGCGTGACGGATGCGGGCCATCAGAGACCTTCGATCGGTTCGGGCAGCGCATACCCGGGGTTAGCGACGACCCGCGACCCCGCCGGCCACAGGCCGAGTTCCCGGAGGTCGACCGGCCCCACGAGCGCGGAGTGCCATTCGATCGCGAACCGGTCGGTCAGCGTCGCCACCTGGTCGACGACGACACGTTTGCGCTCGGCATCCGTCTGCGCCGCGGCGAAGTCCACGGCGTGCACGCGGTCGAGGTGCTCGGGACGCTCGAGGAGGGCCGACGCCAACCGCTTCAGCACCCGGCGTTGCTCCTTGTAGAGGCCCTTCCGGCCGTCGATGGACACGACGAAGGCGCCGATCGTCCCCTTCAGGACCGCCATCTCGGCCTCGATCACGCGCGGGACGATCATGCGTCCCCGATAGCGCGTCAGCGCCGGGGTGTCGTAGTGCTCGCGCGTCGCGGCCGTCGCCGCCCTGGCGAAGCGACCGATGAAGTCCGAGGTCAGGTTCTTCAGACGCGCGACGGACGCGCGCGTTCCGTCGAACTCCGTCATCCACTCGGGGAGCCGCACCAGCCGGTAGAGCGCGTCGGCGAGCTCGTCACGGCTGAAGCCGAGGCCCACCCACGACTGGATCGCCGTCAGCAGCGACTCGCGCTCACGGCTGTCGGCGAGGCGACGAGGGTCGAGGTAGCCGTTGAGCACCGCGTCCTCGAAATCATGCACCGAGTATGCGATGTCGTCGGAGAGGTCCATGACCTCGGCTTCTATGCACCGCACCCGGCCGGGCGCCCCCTGCCGCATCCAGCGGAAGATCGCCTCGTCCTCGGCGTAGACGCCGAACTTCTGCCGTCCGCCCGGGTCGGGGATCGCGTGATCGGCCGTCCACGGGTACTTGCACGTGGCATCCAGGCTCGCGCGGGTCAGGTTGAGGCCGAAGCTCTCACCGTCGTCGTCGACGACCTTCGGCTCGAGCCGCGCCAGGATGCGCAGCGACTGCGCGTTGCCTTCGAAGCCGCCGATGTCCTCGGCCCACTCGTTGAGCGCCCGCTCGCCGTTGTGCCCGAAGGGCGGATGTCCGAGGTCGTGGCTGAGGCAAGCGGTGTCCACGACGTCGGGAGACAGCTCAAGCGCGATCGCCAGCTCACGACCGACCTGCGCCACCTCGAGCGAGTGCGTCAGTCGGTTGCGCGCGAAATCGTCAGGACTCGCCGGGCTCAGCACCTGGGTCTTGGCCGCGAGCCGACGGAATCCCGCCGAGTGCAGCACCCGCGCGCGGTCTCGGGCGAAGCCGTCGCGGAGGGAACGGTGCTTCTCGGGGTGGAACCGTTCAGCGTCGTGGTCGTCGTAACCCGTGGGACGTCCGGCGGCGACCCCCACGCTCGCGCCGATCACCGTCTCAGCCGCCACTGGTGTCGAGCTCCGCATCGGCGAGGGCGGTGGATGCCGCGTGTCCGATCTCGCGCGAGTCCAACCAGCCATCGGGCAGGGCCGGCCGCTTCGGCGTCCCCGCGCGACCGCGCTGACCCTCGGCGGCCGCGCCGGGGTACGGCGCCTCGAGGTCGAGCGTGGCGAGCAGCTCGTCGATCTCGTCCAGGCTCGACACCGTCGCGAGCTTCGCGCGCAGGTCGCCGCCCACCGGGTACCCCTTGAAGTACCAGGCGACATGCTTGCGGATGTCGCGGCATCCGCGGTCCTCGCTCTCGAAGAACTCCACGAGGAGTTCCGCGTGGCGTCGGAAGGCCGCAGCGACGAACCCGAGTGTCGCATCGACCGGATCAGCTGCGTGGCCGGTGCCGAGCTCGCGCGCGAGATCGCCGAAGAGCCAGGGACGGCCGAGGCATCCGCGTCCGACGACGACGCCGTCGCACCCGGTCTCGGTCATCATCCGACGGGCGTCGTCGGCCGACCAGATGTCGCCGTTGCCGAGGACCGGCACGCTCGTGACCGTCTCCTTGAGCTTGGTGATGGCCGACCAGTCGGCGTGCCCCGAGTAGAACTCGGATGCCGTGCGCGCGTGCAGAGCGACGGCGGCGACGCCCGCGCCCTCGGCGATCCGGCCGGCCTCGAGGTAGGTGAGGTGATCCGAGTCGATGCCCTTGCGCATCTTCACCGTCAGCGGGACCGGACCCGCCGCCTTCGCGGCGCGCTCGACGATCTCGCGGAACAGTTCCGTCTTCCAGGGCAGAGCCGCGCCGCCGCCCTTGCGGGTCACCTTCGGGACGGGGCAGCCGAAGTTGAGGTCGACATGGTCGGCGTGATCCTCTTCGACGATGACGCGCACGGCTGCCTCGACCGTCGCGGGATCCACGCCGTAGAGCTGGATCGACCGCGGCGTCTCGGACTCGTGGTGGCGGATCAGGCGCATCGTCGTCGCGTTCCGCTCGACGAGCGCGCGAGTGGTGATCATCTCGCTGACGTAGAGGCCGGCGCCGTACTCGCGGCACAGGCGTCGGAAGGCGGTGTTGGTGATGCCCGCCATGGGTGCCAGCACGACGGGCGCGTCGAGGGTGATGGGGCCGATGCGCAGGGGCGCGGGCGGAGCGAGGGTCGTGGACATATCCTTCACATTCTCCCAGACGGCGAGCGCATCGGGCATCTGCGCGAGTCCTATCGTGGAGAGATGACCGACACCCCCTCCCTGCGAGAGATCCCGTTCACCACTGCAGACGGGAAGGAGGCGACTCTCGGCGACTTCGGTGACAAGGCGTTCCTCATCGTGAACGTCGCGTCCAAGTGCGGACTGGCTCCTCAGTACGAACAGCTCGAGGAGCTGCAGAAGCAGTACGGCGCCCAGGGTCTGCAGGTGATCGGCTTCCCCTGCAACCAGTTCATGGGACAGGAGCCGGGGTCGATGGAGGAGATCCTCGATTACTGCGCCGTCAACTGGGGCATCACGTTCCCCATCATGGACAAGGTGCGCGTCAACGGCTCCCACGCCGCCCCGCTCTACAAGGCGCTGAAGAAGACCCCCAACGCGGAGCGCGCCAAAGGCCCCGTCATGTGGAACTTCGAGAAGTTCCTGGTGACGCGCGACGGCGAATTGCACCGCTTCCGCCCGCAGACCAAGCCCGACGAGCCCGAGGTGATCTCGGCGATCGAGAAGGCTCTGGCCTGAGATCGCACGAACCGCGAACCGCGAAGGCCGCATCCCCGATCAGGGATGCGGCCTTCGTCGCAGAGAGGGATCAGCTCGCGGCGGGCTGCTCCGCGCGCTCGGCCCACACCTGACGGGCGATCTGCGCGAACGCCGCAGCCGGCTGAGCGCCGCTCACGCCGTACTTGCCGTCGATGACGAAGAACGGCACGCCCTGGATGCCGTAGGCCTGTGCCTGCGCCTGGTCCGCCCGCACCGCCTCGAGGTAGCGGCCGGACTCCAGCGCTTCGCGTGCCGCGCCGGCGTCGAGCCCGGCCTCACCGGCGAGCGCGACCAAGTCGTCGATCCTGCCGACGTGGCGGCCCTCGGTGAAGTAGGCCGACATGAGACGCTCGGTCATCTCCTTCTGCCGGCCCTGCTCCTTCGCGAAGTGCAGCAGCTCGTGGGCCTTGACCGTGTTGGTGTGCTTCAGGATGTCGAAGCGGTAGCCGAGCCCGGCGTCGGCGGCGACACCGGTGACGCGGTCGAGCATCTGCTGCACCTGGTCTGCCGGCATCCCCTTGTAGTGCGAGAGGAAGTCGATCTCGGTTCCGTCGAAATCGACCGGGGTGTCCGGGGACAGTTCGTAGGAGTGGAAGGTCACCTCGACGCGGGGGGCGTCGGCGTCCGAGGCCGTCTCGGCCAGCCCGGTCTCGAGGTTGCGCTTTCCGATGTAGCACCACGGGCAGGCGATGTCGCTCCACACGTCGATCTTGATGGGTTCGGTCACACCCGCTGCAACGCCGACCCGCCCTCGCGCTATTCCCGCGCCCCTCCTAGGCTGGCGGGATGCTTTCGGCAGACGATCCGCTCCCGTTCCGCCCGCAGCGCGTCGTGATCGCCGGGACCACCGGCGTCGGCAAGTCGACGCTGGCCCGCACGCTGGCGGAGCTGTGGCGTCTCGAGTACACCGAACTGGACTCGCTCTTCCACGGTCAGGGATGGACGACGCGGCCCGAGTTCCTCGACGACGTGCGTCGTGTGGCGGACGGCGAGCGCTGGGTGTCGGAATGGAACTACTTCGGCTCCGGCGGCGGTCAGCTCCTCGGCGAGCGCGCCGACCTCGCGGTCTGGCTCGACCTGCCGCGCCGGATCGCCCGTGCGCGGCTGCTCCGTCGCACCCTGCGCCGCCGCATCCGTCGGGAACAGCTGTGGAACGGCAACGTCGAGCCGCCCCTGTGGACCGTCATCCGCGACCCCGGTCACATCCTCCGGTGGGAGATGCGCACGCATGCGACCTGGAAGACGCGGATGCCGGTGGCCGCCGCCGAGTACGACCTGCCCGTCGTGCACCTGACGCACCCCCGCGAAGTCGACCGGTGGCTCGCGGGAGCGGCGGTGGACGCATCCCGCTGACTCAGGACGCGGTTGGCGCGTCCTTCGCCCCGCCGAACCGGCGGTCCCGCGACAGGTACATCTCGATCGCACCCCACAGGTCCGTGCGGGAGAAGTCGGGCCACAGCGTGTCGAGGAAGACCATCTCGGCGTATGCCGCCTCCCACAGGAGGAAGTTCGACGTCCGCTGCTCGCCGCTGGAGCGGACGAACAGGTCCACGTCGGGCATGTCGGGCACGTAGAGGTGCCGGCGCAGCGTCTTCTCGGTGATGGCGGACGGCTTCAGCTCGCCGCGGGCGATGTCCTCGCCCATCGCGCGCATCGCGTCGACGATCTCGTGCCGTCCGCCGTAGTTGACGCACATCGTCAGGGTCAGCCCCGTGTTGCGGGACGTGAGCTGCTCGGCGTACTGGAGTTCTTTGATGACCGACCCCCACAGCCGGGGTCTGCGCCCCGCCCAACGGATGCGGACGTTCCACTCGTTGAGCTGATCGCGACGGCGGTGCAGGACGTCGCGGTTGTACCCCATGAGGAAGCGCACCTCCTCGGGCGAGCGCGCCCAGTTCTCGGTCGAGAAGGCGTAGACGCTCAGATGCTTCACCCCGGCCTGGATCGCACCGGCCACGACGTCGAGGAGGACCTCCTCCCCCGCACGGTGGCCTTCGATGCGCGTGAGGCCGCGGCGGTTGGCCCAGCGCCCGTTGCCGTCCATCACGATCGCGACGTGTCCCGGGACCGAGCCCTTCGGGAACTCCGGCGGATACACGCCGGTCCAGTCGAGCGGTCGGTAGGGCACCGCGTCACGATGCGTGTACGGCTTGGGACTCACCGAGGCGCCTCCAGGTGCGACAGGGAACGGATGCCTCGCTCAGTGTGCCACTGCGCGTAGGCGGCGATGAGACCGGAGGATGCCGCAGCGGCGCCGTGAGTCGCGGCATCCACAACATCCCACTCCCCCGCCAGGAGTGCGCGGAGGAGGCCCGCAGTCTCGGGGCTGATGCGAGGCGAGCCGGCGGGGGCGCACACCGAGCAGACGATCCCGCCCAGCTGAGCGACGAACCAGTCGTGCGGCCCGGGGGCCCCGCAGCGGGCGCATTCCTGCAGAGACGGCGCCCATCCGGAGAGGGACATGACGCGCAGCAGATACGAATCGAGGACCGACCGCGGCGCGTGGTCGCCGCGCGCCAACGCGCGAAGCCCACCGACGAGGAGCAGGTACTGCTGCGGCGTCGTCTCGGCCTCGTTGAGCCGGTCGGCGGTCTCGGACATGGCGGATGCCGCCGTGTAGCGGTCATAGTCCGTTGCGATGTCCGCTCCGTATGCGCCCAGGGATTCCGCCTGCTGGACGATGTCGAGCGAACGGCCCTTGTACATCTGGACGTCAGCGACCATGAACGGTTCGAGCCGGGAACCGAACTTCGACGACGTGCGACGCACTCCCTTCGCGACGGCGCGGACCTTGCCGTGGCGACGACTGAGCATCGTCAGGATGCGGTCCGCCTCACCCAGCTTGTGGGTGCGCAGGATCACGACCTCGTCGCGGTAAGTGGGCACCCATCGATTATCCCGTGACCAGGCACAATGAAGGCGTGACCGAGCCGCAGTTCCTCATCCCCCTCTGGGCGGACCTGACCGCCGTCGGCCTCGGCGGCGTGCAGGGAGCTCTGTTCGCCTCGGGGTTCCAGGGGCAGCGCCGGCTCGACCTGCTCGGGGTCGCCATCATCGGCGTCGTCATGGGGCTCGGCGGCGGCATGATCCGCGACCTCCTGCTGAGCACGACCCCGGTCGCCCTGCAGAGCGACGGGTACCTGATCACCGTCACCGCCGCGGCGCTGATCGGGATGCTGCTTGCGAACGTCTTCCAGCGTCTCAACGCCGTCATCGTCGGGCTCGATGCCGTCGCGATCGGGATGTTCGGCGCGCTGGGGACGACGAAGGCGCTCGCCCTCGGCCTCCCGCCGATCCCCTCCATCTTCGTCGGCGCCTGCGCGGCCGTCGGCGGAGGTCTGCTCCGAGACGTGTTCATGGGTCTGCCGGTCGCCATGATGCACGTCGGATCCCTCTACGCCGTCGCCGCCGCTGTCGGGTGCGCCGTCCTCGCGGTCCTGGACGTCCTGGGAGTCTCGGCGGTTCCTGCCGCGATCACGTGCATCGCCGTGACCGCCGTCATCCGCGTGCTCGCCGTCGTCTTCGACATCTCGTTGCCCGAGCAGAGAGCCCTCTACCGCCGGAAGGTCGCCGTCGAGACCTCGACGATCCCGATCATCAAGCCCTGATCGGGCGCCGCTCGACGACGACCTCCGTGACGATCAGACTCCGGCGAGCTCGCTCGCGTGCGTGCGGCTGCGGATCGCTCGGTTGACGGCCGACACGATCGCCTTGAGACTCGCGGTCGAGATGTCCCCGTCGATCCCGACGCCCCACAGCCGCTGATCCTCGACCTGCAGCTCGACGTACGCGGCGGCGTGCGCGTCGCCGCCGGCGCCGAGGGTGTGCTCGACGTAGTCGTACAGGGAGATCTCGAAGCCGCGTTCACCGAGGACCTTGAGGAACGCCGCGATCGGACCGTTGCCCGCCCCCGTCGCCGCGACGCGCTCGTCGCCGTCGCGCAGCGTGACCTCGAGGGCGACGTCGCCGGACATGTCGCTCTGTGTGCGGGTCGACAGGAGCTCGAACCGGCCCCACTTGTCATCCACCGCGGTGGCCGGCAGGTACTCGTCGGAGAAGATCGACCAGATCTGACCGCTGGAGACCTCGCCGCCCTCGGCATCCGTCTTCGCCTGGACGACGCCGGAGAACTCGATCTGCAGCTTCCGCGGCAGGTCGAGCGCGTGATCCGTCTTCAGCAGGTAGGCGACGCCGCCCTTACCCGACTGCGAGTTGACGCGGATGACGGCCTCATACGAGCGGCCCAGGTCCTTCGGGTCGATGGGCAGGTACGGCACGGCCCACTCGATCTCGTCGACCGAGACTCCGGCGGCCTTCGCGCGGGCCTCCATCGCCTCGAAGCCCTTCTTGATCGCGTCCTGGTGCGAGCCGCTGAAGGCGGTGAAGACCAGGTCACCGGCCCAGGGGCTGCGTTCGGGAACGGGCAGCTGGTTGCAGTACTCCGCGGTGCGCTTGACGTGATCGATGTCGCTGAAGTCGATCTGCGGGTCGATGCCCTGCGTCAGCAGATTGATGCCGAGGGCGACCAGGTCGACGTTGCCGGTGCGCTCACCGTTGCCGAACAGGCATCCCTCGATGCGGTCGGCACCGGCCATGTAGCCGAGCTCCGCGGCGGCGATCGCGGTGCCGCGATCGTTGTGCGGGTGCAGCGACAGGATCACGTTCTCGCGGTGCGCCAGGTGACGGCTCATCCACTCGATCGAGTCGGCGTACACGTTCGGCGTCGCCATCTCGACGGTCGCCGGCAGGTTGATGATCACCTTGCGCTCGGGCGTCGGCTCGAAGACCTCGATCACCTGGTTGCAGACGTCGACGGCGAACTCGAGCTCGGTGCCGGTGTAGCTCTCGGGCGAGTACTCGTAGTAGACGGTCGTTTCGGGGATCGTCCTCTCGTACTCGCGGCACAGACGCGCACCCTCGAGGGCGATGTCGATGATGCCCTGCTGGTCGGTACGGAAGACGACCTCGCGCTGCAGCACGCTCGTCGAGTTGTAGAGGTGGACGATCGCCTGCTTGGCGCCGGCGATCGACTCGTACGTGCGCTTGATGAGGTGCTCGCGCGCCTGGGTCAGCACCTGGATCGTGACGTCCTCGGGGATGACGTCGTCCTCGATGAGCTGGCGGACGAAATCGAAGTCCGTCTGGCTCGCGGACGGGAACCCGACCTCGATCTCCTTGTAGCCCATCTTCACGAGCAGCTCGAACATGACGCGCTTGCGCTCGGGGCTCATCGGATCGATGAGGGCCTGGTTGCCATCGCGCAGGTCGACGGCGCACCAGCGCGGCGCGACCTCGATGCGGTTGCCGGGCCAGGTGCGGTCGGGCAGATCGACGCGGATCTGCTCGTGGTACGGACGGTACTTGTGGATCGGGGCGCCCGAAGGCTTCTGGGTGTTTCGCATGATGGTGCTTCTTCTCTCGTCACTGGTGCGGACCCACGACAACCTCCGCGACGAGTTGGTCCTAGATCGAGGACTCGTCGCGGCGACGAAGAAGGAGGCCGCAGAAGCGCATACCGACACGTTACACCCCTGCCCGTAGCGTTCGAGGTCGTGAGACGGATGCCGCGCCCCCGACACTCTCGGAGCATGATGCACCGTCGCTCCCTCGCCGCCCTCGTCGCCGGCACCGCGCTCGTTCTCACCTCCTGCGCCGCCGCCGCGGATGCGGGTGGCTCCGCCGCCCGTCCGGGTGCGGCCCTCGCCGCGCTCACCCCCGAGGCGCCGACCGGCGCCGTCATCGCCCAGGGCACGGTCCTCGACGACGGATCCTCCGTCGAGCTGTGCCTCGGAGCGGTCGCCGAATCCGCACCGCCGCAGTGCAGCGGCATCCCCCTGTCCGGCTGGTCGTGGGCGGGCCTCGACGACGCGGCGACGGCGGGAGGAGCGACGTGGGGCACCTACGCCGTCTCCGGCACGTACGACGGCGACACGTTCACGGTGACGCGCACCCCCGTACCCCTCGCCCTCTTCGACCCGGTGGCCGCTCCCGACCCCACGGAGGGGAAGCCGGGTACCGCGACGGCGGCAGACGCCGCCGTCATCCAGGACGCCGTCCCCGACGCCATCGGCGACGCCTTCCTCGCGTCGTCGCAGCAGGACGGCTGGGTGTTCGTCGACGTGGTGTGGGACGACGGCACGTGGCAGGAGGCGGCCGATCAGGATTTCGGCGCCGGGAAGGTGATCATCCGCTCGGCGATGCGGGAGGTCGGCTGACTGTTCGTCAGGGCAGCAGCGCGAGCTTGCCGCCGGGGTGCCCTTTCCGCAGGAAGCGCGCCGCCTCGATCGCCTCCGCGAACGGATAGGTGCGTGCGACCGGCACCTCGAGCAGGCCGCGGCGGGCGAGGTCCACGAGCTCGCCCCGGACGGCGTCGCGGAAGGCGGCGCTCGCCGGCAGCATGCCGCCGATGGCGACGATGCCCTCGGCTTCGAGGTCGCGCCGGACGATGGTGATGATCCGCCCCCGGTCCTCGACGAGCGCGAGCGATGCCTCGATCGCCTCATCGGTTCCCACACCGTCGAGCGACGCCACGAAGGGAGCGTCGCCCGCGGCATCCTTCGCCCGATCGACGAGGCCCGGACCGTAGGCGATCGGGATGCCGCCGTAGCGCCGGACCACGTCCGCGTTCCGCTCGCTCGCCGTGCCGATGACGCGGACGCCGCGGACGGCGGCCTGCTGCAGGAAGCTAACCCCGACAGCGCCGGATGCCGCATGGAACAGCACGGTGTCGCCGCTTCGCGCACCGCTGAGCTCGAGCATCTCGGCGGCCGTCGCGCCCGCCAGGAACAGGTTGGCCGCCTCGGGATGCGTCAGCGTCGCAGGCTTGGCGAACACCTTCTCGGCCGGGATGGTGACCTCGGTCGCGTATCCGCCGCGCAGCCGGAAGGCGAGGACCTCGTCGCCCACCCGAGCCGAACCGGATCCGATCTCCGTGTCGGGGCCGAGAGCGGTGATCTGGCCGGAGACTTCGTAGCCCAGCGGGAACGGGAAGGACGCGTCCGGCCGGGTCGGGTACTTGTAGTCCGCGGGATTCATCCCGATGGCGTGCACCCGGATCGTCACCTCACCGGGTCCCGGTGCCGGAACGTCCACGTCGCGCAGCTCCCAGTCGTCGAGTCCGTCGGGACCGATCGCGAACCATGCCTGTGCCATGAGGTCGTCCTTCCGTGAGATGCCGGCGTCGCCGATCAGAATCCGAGTCGCCCGAGCTGCTTCGGATCGCGCTGCCACTCCTTCGCGACGCGCACGCGCAGAGAGAGGAACACCCGGCCGCCGACGAGCGGCTCGATGCCGGCTCGCGAGCGTGCGCCGACGTCCTTCAAACGGGATCCGCCGCGGCCGATGATGATCGCCTTCTGACTGTCGCGCTCGACGACGATGTTCGCGTAGACGTCGGTGAGGTCGCTGTCTTCGCGGGCGGAGATGTCCTCGACCGTCACCGCGATCGAGTGCGGCAACTCGTCACGGACACCGTCGAGCGCCGATTCGCGGATGATCTCGGCGATCCGATCCTCGAGGCTCTCGTCGGTGACGATACCTTCGGGGTACAGCGCGGGCCCGGCCGGCATGAGCTTCAGCAGCTCGTCTGCCAGCACGTCGAGCTGGTCGTCGGTCACGGCGGACAGCGGGATGACGGCGTCCCAGTCCTCGCGAAGCGCGTCGACCTCCATGAGCCGCTCGGTGATCTCCTCGCGCGAGGCGATGTCGACCTTCGTGACGATGGCGACCTTCTTCGCCCGACCGTAGCCGTCGAGGGATGCCGCGATCCGCCGATCGCCCGGGCCCACCTTCTCGGTGGCCGGCACGAGGAAGCCGATCGCGTCGACGTCGCCCAGCACCTGCTCGACGAGGTCGTTCAGCCGCTGGCCGAGGAGCGTCCGCGGCTTGTGGATGCCAGGTGTGTCCACGATCACGAGCTGACCGCCGGGGCGGTTCAGGATGCCGCGGATCGCCTTGCGCGTCGTCTGCGGCTTGTCGCTGGTGATGGCGACCTTCTCGCCGACCAGGGCGTTGGTCAGAGTCGACTTGCCGACGTTGGGTCGTCCGACGAACGTCACGAAACCGGAACGGCTGCTCACGGTCACTCCGATCCCCGCGCGACGCGGATCTCTGCGGTGGAAGGGGTGGCCGGCTCGGGGACCGGTGACTCGGCGCGCTCGACGAAGACCGTCGCGAGTCCGCGACCGCGGCCGAGGGAGGTGCCGCCGGTGAGGACCAGACCGCTGTGCTCGATGCGCACACCGGGGACGGGGACGCTGCCGAGCGCCTTACCGAAGAGTCCGCCGATCGAGTCGACGTCGTCGTCCTCGAGTTCGATGCCGAAGAGGTCGCCGACCTCGTCGAGACCGAGGCGTGTGCTCACGCGGAACCGGCCGTTGCCGAGGTCGGAGACCTCGCTCGTGCGCAGGTCGTACTCGTCCGCGATCTCGCCGACGAGCTCCTCGATGAGGTCCTCGAGGGTCACGAGGCCCGAGACGCCGCCGTACTCGTCCACCACGAGGCAGACGTGGACGGCTTCGCGCTTCATCTGCTGCAGGAGCGTCTCGGCGCGCATGGATTCGGGGACGAAGACGGCAGGTCGGGCGATTTGCGCGACCGGCACGCCGCGCCAGGCGGTCTCGTCGCGGTACGCGAACTGCACGAGGTCCTTCAGGTACACGACACCGGTGATGTCGTCGGCCTCGCCGTCGGCGATCGGGATGCGAGAGACACCCTTGTCGAGGAAGAGCGTCATCGCCTCCTGCGTCGTGGCCGCGGCATCCATCGTCACCATGTCGGTGCGAGGCACCATGACGGCGCGCACGAACCGGTCGGTGAAGTCGAAGACGGAGTGGATGAGGTCGCGGTCGTCGGCCTCGATGAGGTCCTGCGACGCGGCTTCGTCGACCATGCTCAGCAGCTGTTCCTCGGACGCGAAGGAGGCGCCGCGGTGGATGCCGGGGGTCAGACGGTCGCCGAGGAGGACGAGCAGGTGGGCGAGGGGACCGAGCACGATCCGTGCGCCGCGGATGAGCCCGGCGCACGCCTTGAGGAAGCCCTTCGCGTGCTGGCGGCCGACGGCCCGCGGGGATGCCCCCACGAGGACGAACGAGGCCACGGTCATGACGACCACGGCCGCGAGCATCGCCCACCAGATGTTGTCGAAGAAGAGGGTGAGAGCGACCGTGACGAGGACGGCCGCCGCCGTCTCGATGAGGATGCGGATGAAGACGACCGCCGTGCGGTGCGCGTCCGGGTCTGCCGCGACCCGCCGGAGGCTCGCGCCGGAGCGCGCCTCGTCGGCGAGATCGGCGAGGTCCGTGCGGGACGTCACATCGAGGGCCGCTTCGAGGGACGCCATGAGGCCGCCGAGAGCGACCAGGAGTCCCGCCGCGACGAAGAGGAGGATCTCGGTCATGCGCGCCGGTGGCGCTCGCTCGAGTGGAACGCGCCGATGAGCTCCTTCTGCAGTCCGAACATCTCGCGCTCCTCCTCGGGCTCGGCGTGATCGAACCCCAGCAGGTGCAGCAGGCCGTGCGTCGTCAGGAGGATGAGCTCGTCCATCGTGGAGTGCTTCGCCGCCTGCGCCTGCGTCTCGGCCACCTGCGGGCAGAGCACGATGTCGCCCAGCAGTCCCGGCGGCGTCGGCTGCTCGTCCGTGCCGGGGCGCAGCTCGTCCATCGGGAAGCTCAGCACGTCGGTCGGACCGGGCTCGTCCATCCACTGGACGTGCAGCGCCTCCATCGCGCCCTCGTCGACGAGAAGGATCGCCACGTCGGCGTCCGGGCTCACATGGAGCTCGGCGAAGTTGTTCTCCGTGAGGCGCAGCAGGACGGTCTCGTCGACCTCGACGCCGGACTCGTTGGTGATCTCGATGGTCATGAACGTCCTCGCTTGGGCTGTCGGTCACGGGGGCCGGCGGGGCGCAGGCCCGTTCGGCGCTCGGCGCGGTTCGCGAACTCGCTCGCCTCGTCGCGCTCGCGGCGCGCGGCGAGCTTCTCCTCGTCGTAGGCGCTGTATGCATCCACGATGCGGCCGACGAGGGTGTGCCGCACGACGTCGTCGCTCGTGAGGCGGGAGAAGTGGATGTCGTCGATGTCCTTGAGGACGCGGGTCACCAGCCGCAGACCGGAGGCGCCCTGCGGCAGATCGACCTGCGTGATGTCGCCGGTGACGACCATGCGGGTACCGAATCCGAGACGCGTCAGGAACATCTTCATCTGCTCGGGAGTGGTGTTCTGCGCCTCGTCGAGGACGACGAACGAGTCGTTGAGCGTGCGGCCGCGCATGTACGCGAGGGGCGCGACTTCGATGGTCCCCGACGCCATGAGTTTGGGGACCAGTTCGGGATCCATCATCTCGTTCAACGCGTCGTACAGCGGGCGGAGGTAGGGATCGATCTTGTCGGTCAGCGTTCCCGGGAGGAAGCCGAGCCGCTCCCCCGCCTCGACAGCCGGACGGGTCAGGATGATGCGACTGACCTCCTTGCGCTGCAGCGCCTGGACGGCCTTGGCCATCGCGAGGTACGTCTTGCCGGTGCCGGCGGGCCCGATGCCGAAGACGATCGTGTTCTCCTCGATCGCGTCGACGTACTCCTTCTGCCCGAGGGTCTTCGGCCGGATGACCTTGCCTCGCGACGACAGGATCGCCTCACCGAGCACCTCCGAGGGACGCATCCCGCTGTTCTCCCTCAGGATGCGGTTGGACTGCGTGACGTCGCTCGGGTCGAGGCCCTGACCCGCCCGCGCCATCCCGATGAGCTCGTCGACGAGCTCGTGTGCCCGCGCGACGGCTCCCTCGTCACCGGTGAGGGTGATCTCGTTGCCGCGGACGTGCACCTGCACGTCGGGGTGCTCCCGTTCCACGGTGCGCAGCAGGCGGTCCTGCGGACCGAGCAGCTGCACCATGGCGACGCCGTCGGCGTAGATGTGCGCGACGGTGGGTTCGGCGCCGTCAGCCACCGAGGCTCCCTTCGGCGAGTCCGCCGCCCAGCACATGCGCATGGACGTGGAACACGGTCTGACCGGCGGCCGGGCCGGTGTTGAACACGAGTCTGAAGTCGCCACCGGCGTGCTCCGCGGCGAGGCTGTTGGCGAGCCCGATCAGTTCGGCGAGGAGAGCCGGGTCGCCCGCGGACAGCTCAACGACGTCGCGGTACTGCTCGGTCTTGGGGATCACGAGGAAGTGGACGGGCGCCTGCGGGGCGATGTCACGGATCGCGAACGCGTTGTCGGTCTCCGCGATGATCTCGGACGGGATCTCACCCCGGAGGATGCGGGTGAACACCGATGGCTCGCTCATCCCCTCAGTCTACTCAGCGCCTTCCCACCCCGGTCGGGTCGGGCTCACCAGCGGCCGAGGGCGGCGTTGACGATCGCGAGGGCGGCGGGACCGGCCGTGGACGTGCGCAGGACGGTGTCGCCGAGCCGCACGAGTGTGGCACCCGCCGACTGCAGCAGGTCCAGTTCCTCCGGCGAGATGCCGCCTTCCGGCCCCACGACGAGGATCACGTCGCTCGCGTCGTCGGCATCGATCGCGATGCGCGACAGGGCGACGGATGCCGTGGGTTCGAGCACCAGCATCCGTGAATCCCGGGCACGCGCCGCCAGGTCCCGCGTGGTCACAGGCTGGTCGAGCTCAGCCAGCCAGGGTCGATGCGCCTGTTTCGCGGCCTCCCGGGCGATGGTCTCCCACCGTGCGACGCCCTTGGCGACCTTCGCCCCTTCCCACCGCGACACCGAACGGGCGGCCTGCCACGGCAGGATCGCGTCGACGCCGAGCTCGGTGGCGGCCTGGACGGCGAGCTCGTCACGATCGCCCTTCGCGAGGGCCTGGACGAGGACGGTGCGCGGAGACGCAGCGGGTACCTCCGCTCGCGCCGACACCTCGACGACGACTTCCTTCGGCGCGGCCGCCGCGACCGTTCCGCTGAGCCATACGCCGCGGCCGTCGCCGACCGTGACGTCCTCCCCCACCCGGATGCGGCGGACCGCCGCTGCGTGGTGCGCCTCGGCGCCCGTCAGCCGGACGACGTCGCCCGGGCCGGCGGCCCCGGCATCCTCGATCAGGAAGTGGAGGGCCACGATCAGCGCTTGAACTTGCCGCGGAGCTTGGAGAAGAGGCCCGGGTGGAACTCGGCGAGGTGCGGCGGGGCCGGACGCATCCGCTTCGCGAGCTCCTGGACGAGGGCCCGGGACTTCGGATCGAGGTGCGAGGGGGTCACGACCTGCACGCCGACGCGGAGGTCGCCGCGCTGGTCGCCGCGAAGGGGGGTGATGCCCCGCCCGCGGATCGTCAGCTCGTCGCCGGACTGGACGCCGGAACGGATGTCGAGGTCGACCGAGCCGTCGAGGGAGTCGATGGTCACGCTCGTCCCGAGGATCGCGTCGATCATCGAGACCTCGAGGGTGGCGAGCAGATCGTCGCCGTCACGGCTGAAGACGTCGTGCGGCGCGACCGTCACCTCGAGGTAGAGGTCCCCGTTCGGGCCCCCGGCGGGACCGACCTCGCCCGAGCCCGGGAGTTGCAGGCGCAGCCCCGTCTCGACGCCGGCGGGGATGTCGATCGACACTGTGCGGCGGGCGCGCACCCGTCCCTGCCCCTGGCACGTCGAGCAGGGGTACGGGATCGTCGTGCCGTAGCCCTGGCAGGTGGTGCAGGGTTGCGACGTGACGACGTTGCCGAGGAGGCTCCGGACGGTCCGCTGGATCTGGCCGGAGCCGTGGCAGATGTCGCAGGTCACGGGCTGAGTGCCCGGCTGGCAGCACGAGCCCTGGCACGTCTCGCACAGGACGGCGGTGTCGACCTCGATGTCGCGGTGGACGCCGAAGACGACGTCGCCGAGGTCCAGGTCCACGCGCACGAGGGCGTCCTGCCCGCGCTCGCGACGCGACCGCGGGCGCCCGGCGCGGGTTCCGCCGCCGCCCCCGCCGAAGAAGCTCTCGAAGATGTCGCTGAATCCGCCGAAGCCGGCACCGGCGCCCCCGAAACCGCCCTGGTCTCCACCCATGTCGTAGCGCTGACGCTGATCGGGGTCGCTCAGGACGTCATAGGCGTGGGTCACGAGCTTGAACTGCTCGGACGCGTCCTCGCCCGGGTTCACGTCCGGATGCAGCTGGCGCGCCAGACGCCGGTAAGCCTTCTTGATCTCCTCCGGGCTCGCGTCGCGCGCGACACCCAGGACCTCGTAGTGGTCAGCCACAATCACCTCTCCGGCCCGCGGGCCGATTCGTTCAGCGCGACGTCTCGTCTTCTTCGAGAAGGCGCGTCAGGTAATGCGCGACGGCCCGGACCGCCGCGAGATTCGTGGGGTAGTCCATGCGCGTGGGCCCGAGCACTCCGACGCGCGCATGGGATCCGCCGGCGTCGTAATCGCCCGCGACGACGGATGCCTCGGACAGTCCGAACGGCTCGTTCTCCCGCCCGATGCTGGTCGCCAGGCCCCGGTCGTCCGCGACCATCTCGCCCATGAGCCGCAGCAGGGTCACCTGCTCCTCGATCGCCTCCAGGAGGGGATAGATGCTGCCGCGGAAGTCGGATTCGCGCCGTGCCAGGGTCGCCGACCCCGCCATCACCATGCGGTCGTGACGGAACCCGTCGAGTTCCTCTCCGATCGCGCGAAGCACGATGCGGCGGTTCTCCTCGCGGGGCGCGGGGACCTCTTCCTCGAGGATGCGACCGATCGCGGCAGCGCCGTCGCGCACGCTCTTCCCCGTCAGCAGGGCTGCCATGGCGAGCTTGAGCTGCTGCGCCTCCTCGGCGGTCGGCTCGGTCGCGAGCAGGGCGACGCGCTGCGAGACCCTACCGGTGTCGGTGACGACGATGATCACGACGCGGGTGCCACCCAGGTGGACGACCTCCACGTGCGAGACGTTCGCCCGCGCGAACGACGGGTACTGCACGATCGCGACCTGGCCCGTCAACCGCGTGAGGGTGCGGACCGTGCGGACGAGGAGGTCGTCGAGATCGCCGGTGTCCTCGAGGAACGACCCGATCGCGGACCGCTGCGCCGTCGTGAGGGGACGCACGTCGGCGAGGTGGTCGACGAACACCCGGTAGCCCTTGTCCGTGGGAACGCGCCCCGACGAGGTGTGGGGTGCGGTGATGAGCTCCTCGTCCTCGAGGAGCGCCATGTCGTTCCGGATGGTCGCGGCGGAGACGCCGAACTGGTGGCGGTCGACGATCGCCTTGCTGCCGACCGGCTCCCGCGTGTCGACGTAGTCCTGGACGATCGCGCGCAACACCTGGAGACCGCGTTCCGAGACCATCACCCCTCCTCCGCTGGCACTCTCGATCTGGGAGTGCCAATTCTACCGCGCGTGAGGCGATCCGCTCGGATCACTCCGTGAGGGCGCGCACGACGGCGTCGGCGAGCAGCCTTCCACGGCGGGTGAGGACGATGCGCCCGCGCACGGCGGAGGCGCCGTCGACGAGTCCGTCCGCGATCAGGGATGCCACGTTCCGCCGCCCCGCGACCGTCGCCTCGTCGACGGCCACGCCATCGGCGATGCGCGAGCGGAGGAGGATGTCCTCGAGGCGGCGAGCCTCGGCATCCGGCCTCTCCCGTCCCGCGGCCGGGGATTCGGCCAGCGCGAGCCGCTGCGCGTACGCCGCCGGGTGCTTCACGTTCCACCAGCGCATCCCGCCGACGTGGCTGTGGGCGCCGGGGCCGTAGCCCCACCAGTCCTGGCCCCGCCAGTACGACAGGTTGTGGCGGGAACGCTGAGACCGAGCCGTCGACCAGTTCGAGACCTCGTACCAGCCGTATCCGGCGGCAGCGAGCAGCTCGTCGGCGAGCTCGTACATGTCCGCCTGCAGGTCGTCGTCGGGCGCGGGCACCTCGCCGCGGCGGATCTGCCGCTCGAGCTTCGTACCGTCCTCGACGATGAGCGCATACGCCGAGACGTGATCGGGCGCCAGCTCGATCGCGGTCTCGAGGGATGTCCGCCAGTCCTCGAGCGACTCCCCCGGCGCGCCGTAGATGAGGTCGAGGCTCACCGCGAGTCCGGCGTTCCGAGCCGCCGCGACGGCGGTCGCGATGTTCGCCGGGTCGTGAGTGCGGTCGAGCGCGGCGAGAACGTGCGGCACGGCCGACTGCATGCCGATCGAGAAGCGGGTGACACCGGCGTCGGCGAGGGTCCGCGCGACCTCATCCGTCAGCGTGTCGGGGTTGGCCTCGACCGTCACCTCGGCGCCGTCTACGAGTCCGAACGCGTCTCGGACGCCGTCGAGCATGCGAGCGAGGTCCCCCGGTGGCAAGAGGGTGGGCGTGCCACCACCGAAGAAGACCGTGCGGGCCGGTCGCAGCGGTCCGCGCGCCGCGAGGACCTCGCGGGACAGTGCGATCTCGCGGAGGACCTCCTCGGCGTACGCGTCCTGGCGCGCACCCCGAAGCTCGGTGGCGGTGTAGGTGTTGAAGTCGCAGTACCCGCATCGCACGCGACAGAACGGGACGTGCAGGTAGACCCCGAAGTCGACGTCGGGATCGACAGCGACGTCGTGCGGGAGCGCGCCGTCCACGGGTGCGGGGTCGCCGAGCGGGAGGGCCGATCCCATCAGGAGCCGGTGGCGTACATGGGCGACATCGCCTGCAGGTAGCCCTGGAACAGCGCGCTACGGCGACGCTTCACGAGCGGACGCCAGAGTCGGTAGAGCAGGCCCGTCGGCTTGTCGAAGGCGCGGACGGTGAACCACACCTCGTCGTCATCCCGCCACTCGACCAGGAACGATTCCTCGCCGCTGACGACCGATCCGCCGACGGTTCCCAGCGAGAACCCGACCCGACGAGGCTCGTCGATCACCGAGATGACGCGGAGTTCGGCATCCGCCTTCATCCCGCCGACCCGACCGTGGACGTGCGCCGTCGTGCCGGCACTCACGAACGGCGTCCCGTCAGCATCGAAACGCTGCTCATCGTCCAGCCGGCTCGGCTGGACGGCGTTGCCGTCGGCATCGAAACCGACGCCGGAGTACATGGGCCCGGATGCCGGGCGCACATCGGCGACCTGCAGGCCGGCGCCGCGCTGCGCACCCCACCCGAGAAGCTGCTCGGTCGACGTGGCGAACCGGTCCTCACCGCTCCCGAGACGCCACGAGGCCTCCGCCGGGGTCGTCCCCTGCGGCGGATAGCCCATCAGATCGGGGGCCTGCGTGGCCCCGACGGCGGCGTAGTCGACGGTCCCTGCCTGGAAACTCCCGCGGCGCATCGTGACAGCCTACTTCTTGTCCTTGCCCTCGACATCGCCCGACAGGGCGGCGATGAACGCCTCCTGGGGGACCTCGACGCGGCCGACCATCTTCATGCGCTTCTTGCCCTCTTTCTGCTTCTCGAGCAGCTTGCGCTTGCGGGTGATGTCACCGCCGTAGCACTTGGCGAGCACGTCCTTGCGGATGGCGCGGATGTTCTCGCGAGCGATGATGCGGGCGCCGATCGCGGCCTGGATGGGCACTTCGAACTGCTGGCGCGGAATGAGTTTGCGCAGACGCTCGGTCATCATCGTCCCGTAGCCGTAGGCCTTCTCGCGGTGGACGATCGAGCTGAACGCGTCGACCTTCTCGCCCTGCAGGAGGATGTCGACCTTGACGAGGTCCGCGGTCTGCGAGCCCGCCGGTTCGTAGTCGAGGCTCGCGTAGCCCTGCGTCTTGGACTTCAGGTGATCGAAGAAGTCGAAGACGATCTCGCCGAGGGGCATGTTGTAGCGGAGCTCGACGCGGTCCTCGCTGAGGTAGTCCATCCCGAGCAGGGTGCCTCGGCGCGACTGGCAGAGTTCCATGACCGTGCCGACGTAGTCCTTCGGAAGCAGGATGCCGACCTTCACGACCGGCTCGGAGACCTCGGCCACCCGGCCGTCCGGGTACTCGGAGGGGTTGGTCACCGTGACCGTGTCGCCGGTGTCCGTGGTCACCGTGTACGTCACCGAAGGCGCCGTCGTGATGAGGTCGAGGCCGAACTCGCGCGAGAGGCGCTCGGTGATGATCTCGAGGTGCAGGAGGCCGAGGAACCCGCAACGGAAGCCGAAGCCCAGCGCGACGGAGGTCTCGGGCTCGTACTGCAGCGACGCATCCGAGAGCTTCAGCTTGTCGAGCGCCTCACGCAGCTCGGCGTAGTCGCTGCCGTCGATCGGGTAGATCCCGGAGAAGACCATGGGCTTCGGATCCGTGTAGCCGGAGAGTGCGTCCGCCGCAGGCTTCCGGTGATTCGTGATCGTGTCGCCGACCTTCGACTGACGCACGTCCTTCACGCCGGTGATCAGGTAGCCGACCTCGCCGACGCCGAGCCCCTTCGTGGGCACGGGCTCGGGGCTCGACACGCCGATCTCGAGCAGGTCGTGCGCGGCCTTCGACGACATCATCTGGATCCGCTCACGCGGCTCGAGCTTGCCGTCGACCATGCGGACGTAGGTGACGACGCCGCGGTAGGCGTCGTAGACGGAGTCGAAGATCATCGCGCGGGCCGGAGCGTCGGCGTCGCCGACGGGTGCCGGGATGCGCTCGACGATCCGGTCGAGGAGCGCCTCGACGCCCATGCCCGTCTTGCCGCTCACCTTGAGGACGTCGGCGGGGTCGCCGCCGATGAGGTTCGCGAGCTCGGCCGCGTACTTCTCCGGGTCGGCGGCGGGCAGATCGATCTTGTTGAGGACCGGGATGATCTCCAGGTCGTTCTCGAGCGCGAGGTAGAGGTTGGCGAGCGTCTGGGCCTCGATGCCCTGCGCGGCGTCGACGAGGAGGATCGCCCCCTCGCACGCGGCGAGCGACCGACTGACCTCGTAGGTGAAGTCGACGTGACCGGGGGTGTCGATCATGTTGAGGGCGAACGTGCCGTCGGCGGTGGCCCACGGCATCCGGACCGCCTGGCTCTTGATCGTGATGCCGCGCTCGCGCTCGATGTCCATGCGGTCCAGGTACTGGGCGCGCATGTCGCGATCGGCGACCACGCCGGTGATCTGCAGCATGCGGTCGGCCAGCGTGGACTTGCCGTGGTCGATGTGGGCGATGATGCAGAAGTTGCGGAGCTGCGCGGGCGGCGTGGCCGCGGGCTGCAGGGGCGTGAGGGCGCGGGGTGACATGACGAGCCGAGTCTACCGGCGAGCGGCAGCGCACCCGCCCCACGGATCGGGCACAATAACCGGTCGCCCGATCGACACGCCAGCGGACGGGCGCATGAGAAAGAGTTAACCGATCTGACACTTGCGGGGTGCCCTGGACCGCCCGAATGCTCAGTGTGGCGGTCGGTTCCTGCGCGATAAGCCCCGCGCCCGAGCCGCCTCGGGAGAACCCACCGTGTCGCACCCACCTGCCCCCGCGTCCGTCGCACGTCCGGTTCTCCGCCGGACCTGTGCGGTGCTGACCGTCGCCACCCTGACGACAGCCGGACTCGCGCTCGTCCCCTCCGCGGCCTCTGCCGCGGTCTCGCCCGACTCCCCCGTCGTGATCTCGGAGGTGTACGGCGGCGGCGGCAACAACGGGGCCGCGTTCAATCGCGACTTCGTCGAGCTTGTGAACACCGGCGACGAGACGGTCGACCTGAGCGGCTACAGCGTCCAGTACGCCTCGGCGACGGGCGCCTCGTGGCAGGTGACGAAGATCGGCGACATCGACTTGCCCGCCGGCGCGAACCTCCTCATCGGTCAGGCGCCGGGCACCAACACCTCCCTTCCCGGCTTCGACGCCGATGTCGAAGGGTCCATCGCCATGAGCGGCAGCGGCGCCAAGGTCGCACTCGTCTCGAGCGAAACCGCCCTCACCGGCAGCACCGGCATCGCCGCGCTCGACCAGGTCGTCGACCTCGTCGGCTGGGGCCCCACCGCCACAGCGTTCGCCGGATCGGCGCCCGCGCCCGGTACCTCGAACGCGACCAGCGTCTCGCGCGACGACGAAGGTACGAACACCGCCGACAACGCAGCGGACTTCACCGCGGGCGCTCCCACGCCCACCGGCCTCGGCGCGGGCACCGACCCCGAGCCCGAACCGGATCCCGAGCCGCAGGTCGCGACGATCGCCGAGATCCAGGGCACGACGGATGCCTCTCCCCTCGCTGGGCAGACCGTCACCACCACCGGTGTCGTGACCGCCCACTACCCGTCGGGCGGCTACAACGGCTATGTCATCCAGACGGCCGGAAGCGGTGGCGAGCTCGACCTCGCCACCCACACGGCGTCGGACGCCGTCTTCGTCTACGCGCCCGGAGCGACCGGAGAGGTCACCCTCGGCGACACCGTGACCGTCACAGGTGCCGTGTCGGAATTCAACGGTCTCACCGAGATCACCGTCAAGGCGGGCGACGCGAAGGTCATCGCGGACGCGGAGGCGCCCACGCCCTCCACCGTGGGCTGGCCGACGACGGCGGCGCAGCGCGAATCGCTCGAGTCGATGCTGATCGAACCCCGGGGCGAGTTCACCGTCAGCGACACGTACAGCACCAACCGCTTCGGCGAGGTGGGCCTCGCCGCCGGGTCCGAGCCCCTGCGTCAGCCGACGGATGCCGCCCGCCCCGGCAGTGCCGCCGCCGCCGCCGTCGCCGCGGACAACGCCGCGCGCGGTGTGCGCCTCGACGACGGAGCCGGGCTCGACTACACGTCGGCCGCGAACCAGTCCCTGACCCCGGCCTACGTCTCGCTCACCGAACCCGTGACCGTCGGTGCGGGTGTCACCTTCACCGCACCGCTCATCGTCGATTACCGAAACGACACCTGGAAGCTGAACCCCACGCAGCCGCTCGTCGGCGACGGGACGGGAACGGACGAGGTCGTCTTCGAGAACGTCCGCACGGACGCCCCGGCCGAGGTCGGCGGCGACCTCTCCATCGCCTCGTTCAACGTCCTCAACTACTTCACGACCCTCGGCACCGACTCCGCGAGCTGCGAGGCCTACACCGACCGGTTCGGCGACGGAGTGACCGTCCGCGACGGCTGCGCCCAGCGCGGTGCGTGGGATGCCGCAGACCTCGCTCGTCAGCAGGCCAAGATCGTCGAGGCCATCGCCTCGGTGGACGCCGGCGTCGTCGGCCTCATGGAGATCGAGAACTCCGCCGCCCTGGGCGAAGAGACCGACGAGGCGACGTCGACCCTCGTCGATGCGCTCAACGCCGAGGCAGGTGCCGGGACGTGGGCGTTCGTGCCCTCGTCGACGGACCTGCCCCCGGCATCCGAGCAGGACGTGATCACCAACGCGATCATCTATCAGCCCGCTCTGGTCTCCCCCGTCGGCGCTGCGCGCGCCCTCGGCGACCAGAGTGCCGACGGCGAGGCGTTCGGCAATGCCCGGGAGCCGATCGCGCAGGTGTTCGAGCCCGCCGCGGGCGGCGACCCCTTCCTGTTCGTCGTGAACCACTTCAAGTCGAAGGGTTCCGCCGGCCCCTGGCCGGGCGACGCCGACACCGGCGACGGTCAGGGCTCGTCCACCGAGTCCCGCGTGCGTCAGGCGACAGCGCTCCGGGACTGGGTCGCGAAGATCCAGGGCGACGTCGATGCTGTCGCGCTCGCAGGGGACTTCAACTCCTACAGCCAGGAGGACCCGCTGAAGGTCCTGTACGACGCGGGTTACGCGGATGCCGAGCAGGCGTTCGACGTGGATTCGTCGTCCTACAGCTTCTCGGGGCTCTCGGGATCGCTCGACCACATCCTCCTGAACGAGGCGGCGCTCGCGCGCTCGACGGATGCCGACATCTGGAACATCAACTCGGGCGAGTCGATCGCGCTGGAGTACAGCCGGTTCCGCACCCACGGCACGGAGTTCTACTCCGCCGACCCGTTCCGCTCCAGCGACCACGATCCGGTGATCGTCGGCATGAACGCGGAGGCGGCTCCGGTCCAGCTCACCCTCCTCGGGATCAACGACTTCCACGGGCGCATCGACGGCAACACCGTCGCGTTCGCGGGAACCGTCGAAGAGCTGCGGAAGGCGGCATCCGGTCCGACCCTGTTCCTGTCGGCGGGTGACAACATCGGCGCGTCGCTGTTCGCGTCGTCCGTCGCGAAGGATCAGCCGACGATCGACGTCCTGAACGCGATGGGTCTGCAGGCGAGCGCGGTCGGCAACCACGAGTTCGACCGCGGGTTCGAAGACCTGTCGGGCCGCGTGTCCGACGCGTTCGACGCACCGCAGCTCGGCGCGAACGTCTACACGAAGGGGACGACGACTCCGGCGCTCGACGAGTACGCCCTGGTCGAGGCCGACGGTCTCACGGTGGGTGTCATCGGCGCGGTCACTGAGGAGACCCCGACCCTCGTCACGCCGACCGGCATCGAGTCGGTGGACTTCGGCGACCCGGTCGAGGCGGTCAACCGTGTCGCCGCGCAGCTCAGCGACGGCGACGAGTCCAACGGCGAAGCCGACGTGATCGTCGCGATGTACCACGAGGGGGCCGGCGCGGGCACGCCCGACGGTGCGACGCTCGAGGAGGAGGTCGCCGCCGGCGGCGCCTTCGGCGCGATCATCACTGACACCTCCGCGGACGTTGACGCGATCTTCACCGGTCACACGCACAAGGAGTACGCGTGGTCGGCACCGATCCCCGGCACCGACCGCACCCGCCCGGTCGTTCAGACCGGCTCGTACGGCGCCAAGATCGGCGAGATCACGCTGACGGTGGATGGCGCTACGGGCGATGTCTCCGCGCACACCCAGCGCAACGTCGCCCGCACGGCCACTCCCGCCGCCGACCTCGTCGCCGCGTACCCGCGCGTCGCGGAGGTCGACCGGATCACGAAGGCAGCACTCGCGAACGCGGCGGCCGTCGGCAACACGGAGGTCGGCCAGGTCGCCGGTGACATCACGACCGCCTACAGCGGCGGCTCGTACGTCGACGGCGTCTACACCGGAGGCTCGCGCGACAACCGCGCCGCGGAGTCGACGCTCGGCAACACCGTCGCGAACATGCTGCGCGACAGCCTCGCCGACCTGCCGAACGGTGCGGTGATCGGTGTGACGAACCCGGGTGGTCTGCGCGCCGACCTGTTCGACACGCAGGCGGAGTTCGGCGCCGGCGCGGTGCCGGGTCTCGCCGACGGGTCGGTGTCGTTCAGTCAGGCCAATGCGGTCCTGCCGTTCAACAACACGCTCGCGCTCATCACCTTGACGGGTGAGGAGTTCACGACGATGCTCGAGCAGCAGTGGCAGCGGGATGCCGCCGGTAACGTCCCCCAGCGGCCGTACCTGCAGCTGGGTCTCTCCGACAACGTGTCGTACACCTACGACCCGGCACTGCCGGAGGGCGAGCGCATCACGTCGGTGACGGTCGACGGCAAGGCCATCGACCCGGCCGGAACCTACCGCATCGGCACGTTCTCGTTCCTGGCGGCCGGCGGCGACAACTTCCGCGCCTTCACCGAGGGTGACGACTACGTCGACACCGGCCTGCTCGACTACGAGGCGTGGGTGGACTACATCGCCGACGGCTCCCCCGTCGCACCGTCGTTCGCCAAGCACGGCGTGCAAGTGTCGGGCGTCCCCGAGACCGTCACCGCCGGTGACACGCTGGCATTCCAGGTGGCGGGCATGGACCTGACCAGCAAGGGCGCGCCGGCCAACACCGAGGTGACCGTGAGCCTGGGCGACCAGGTGCTCGGCACCGCGCCGGTGACCGACGGAGCGGCATCCGTCAGCGTGACACTGCCCGCCGGGACGGCCGCCGGAGCGACCCAGCTCACCGTCACGGCTGCCCCGAGCGGCACGGTCGTACGGATCCCGCTGACGGTCGAGCAGGCGGCGGAGCCCGCAGCGAAGACGCGTACGTCTCTGATCGCGCTCCCCCCGGTGCACATCAACGGCCTGCTGCCGGCGACGCTCCTCGCGATCGTCACGCAGGACGAGGGTCGTGCGGAGGGCGTCGTCGAGTTCCGCGAAGGCGACCGAGTGATCGCGACGGCGGAGGTGCGGGGCGGATTCGCGTCGACCACGCTGGGTCGCCTCTCGCGCGGGGTGCACTCGTACACCGCGACCTTCGTTCCGAAGGACCCGACGGTCGCGGAGGGCTCGGTCAGCAACCGTTCGAGGGTCCTCGTCCTGTTCTGATCCGGAGGCATGGCGAACGGGGGCGGATCTTCGGGTCCGCCCCCGTTCCGCGTCTGCGATCCCGCTTCGTAGGGTGGGAGGCATGACGCCTCAGGTGGTGTTCGTCCACGGCATCCGGACCTCCGCGACGATGTGGCGCGCGCAGGTCGAGCATCTGACGGCCGCTGGGATCGGTGCGACCGCGGTGGACCTGCCGGGCCACGGCACCCGCATGGCCGAGACCTTCACCCTGGACGGCGCGTTCGAAACGATCGACGCCGCGGTGACGGATGCCGCGGCGCGCGGCCCCGTACTCCTGGTCGCCCACTCGATGGGCGGACTCGTCTCGATCGAGTACATGGGCCGGGAAGACCGACCGCCCGTCGACGCCTTCATCGCCGCGGGGTGCACGTCGATCCCGCGCGGAGCAGGCCTGCGGATCTATCGGACGCTCGCGCGGGGCTTCGACCGCCTGCCGAGGCGCGGCCAGCGACTCACCGACATGGTCTTGGACCGTACGCTGCCGCCCGAGACCCGTGCGGATTTCGGCGCGGGGGGCTACGCGTACGACGCCCAGGACATCGCTCTCCGGAGCCTGTCCGTTCTCGACCTCGTCACGGCGCTGAAACGGATCTCGGTGCCGATGTGGTTCGTGAACGGCCAGTGGGATCAGCTGCGTCTGAATGAGCGGCTCTTCACGGCGTTGAAGCCCGACGCGGAGCTCATCGTCGTGCCGCGGACCTCCCACCTGGTCACCGCGATGAGGCCGCGGGTGTTCAACGCCGTCATCGACCTCGCTCTGGCGACGATGGCGCGGGAGCGGTCGACTTCGGGATGAGCCTCCCACCTGATAGAATCGGTTTTTGGCTTGCGTGTGGGTTCCTCCCTCACACGACCGCTGTGCGACAGCCCTCTTCTGTCGCCGGCACATCCACCTGATAACTCCGAACGAAAGATACGTCGAACGTGGCGAACATCAAGTCGCAGATCAAGCGCAACAAGACCAACGAGAAGGCCCGCGAGCGGAACAAGGCCGTCAAGAGCGAGCTGCGGACCGTCGTCCGTCAGACCCGCGAGGCCATCACGGCCGGCGACAAGGCCGCTGCCGAGAAGGCTCTGGTGAAGGCGACCAAGAAGCTCGACAAGGCCGTCAGCAAGGGCGTCATCCACGAGAACCAGGCGGCCAACCGCAAATCCTCGATCGCGAAGCAGGTCGCCGCTCTCTGAGCCGCTACCGCCGAGCTACGACGAAGGCCCGTCCCGTGAGGGACGGGCCTTCGTCGTTTCCGGATGTCAGGCGCCGTACGGCGCGCGCGCGGCGACGACCGTGACAAGACGCTCGACCGCGAAGACGGCATCGCGGGACGCGCCTTTGACCTCGGCATCCGCTCGTGCGGCCGCCTGGATGGCGATGCCGAGTGAGGACTCGGTCCAGCCCGCGAGGTCGCGACGGGCGCGGTCGACCTGCCAGTCCTTCATGCCGATGCGGGCGGCGAGGGCGCCGGAGGGTTCGCGCGTGCCCGCGACGCGCGCCATGGTACGGAGCTTCGACGCGATCGCGGCGACCATGGGCACGGGGTCCGCGCCCGAGGCCAGGGCGTGACGGAGCGTGACGAGCGCGTCACCGTAACGGCCGGCGATCGCGGTGTCGGCGACGGCGAATGCCGTGGTCTCGACGCGGCCGCCGTAGTAGCGGGTGACGACCTGCTCGGTGATGTCGCCCTCGACGTCCGAGATGAGCTGCTGGCAGGCGGCGGCGAGCTCGGTGAGGTCGTCGGCGAAAGCCGAGACGAGGGCGCGGAGCGCGGGAGGCGCGATCCGGCGCTTGGCGGCCTGGAACTCCCCCGCCGCGAAATCGAACCGGTCGGAGTCGCGCTTGACCGCGGGGCAGGCGATCTCGATGCCGCCGCCGGTGCCGGAGCGGATCGCATCGAGGAGCTTCTTGCCGCGGACGCTGGCGCCGGTGTGGCGGAGCACGATGGTCGCGCCGTCCTGGGGCGACTCGAGGTAGCGGATCGCCTCGGCGAGGAACGCGTCGGAGCACTTCTCGACACCCGACACACGGACGAGGCGCGGCTCGCCGAAGAGCGAGGGCGACGACACCGCGAAGAGCGTGCCCGGCGCGTAGTCGTCGGCGCGGATGTCGGTGACTTCGAGGCTCGGATCCTCGGCGCGAAGGTATTCACGGATGCCGGCGGTCGCCCGCTCGGCGCAGATCTCTTCGGGCCCCGAGACGAGGACGACGGGCGCCGGCTGCGGCTGGCGCCACGAGACCTGCGGGATCGCCGATTTCGTCGCCTTCGCGGCGGGACGGCGGGGGCTCGGCATGGGATCCAGCCTACCGAGAGCCGTCGACGTCGGCCCGCCGCTCAGCGGGCAGCAACCGCGTCGCACCCCATACTGCCGCGCCCGCCGTCAGCAGCATCACGAAGAGCCCGAGGCTCGTGAGGACGAGCGCTGCGAGCCCGCGGCTGGGAAGGAGGAACCCGTAGGGCACCCAGCCGTCGGTCTGCCCGCGGACGAGGACGACGAGCAGCCACGCGATCGGGTAGGGCAGGACGAGCCACAGGTCCCGCCACGGCAGCGGTGTCCGGTCGCGGACGACCGCCCAGTCGAGCACGGCGTAGAGCGGCAGTGCGATGTGCAGGACGGCGCTCACCCACGGCGGCGCCGAGCCCGTGCCGGGCACGAATCCGTTGTAGACGACGCCCACGACGATGAGACAGGCCACCGCGACCCCGCGCGCGAGTGTCAACCATCTTGGGACCGCCCGGTTGCCGATGAGAAGGATGCCGGTGGCGCCGAACACGAGCGCGCTCCACATCGCGGTCTGGTTCGTGAAGTACCCGAAGAAATCGAACGGGTTGCTGCTGCCCCGTTGCACGGAACGGGCGTAGGTCCACCCCAGGACGACGAGGACGCCGACGGCCACGCCGAGTCGCATGCCGCCGATGGTGACGACGGAACGCGGCGTGCGGGAGGGCGGCATCCGGTCAGCCTACGAGAGTCACCCGCCCTCCTCACGCGACCGCCAGAGGCGGATCACCGCACCGTCGCGCCAGAGCACGACGTCACCGGACGTGTCGGTGCGGGCGATGATCGCGTGCTCCTCTCGGAGGAGGTCGAGGATTTCGTCCCGTGGGTGGCCGTAGGTGTTCTCCCCGACCGTCACGAGTGCGACGGAGGCATTCAGCCCTCGGTAAAGGCTCTCATCCTGGTCGGCGCTGCCGTGGTGCGCGACCTTGACGACCGAGTAGGTGGGATCGATCGCGCGGGACGCGAGCAGGGATCGTTGCGACTGCGCCGACAGGTCGCCGAGGAAGATCGCGTCGGGGACGCGGCATCCGGTCACGTCGATGACGACGCTCGCATCGTTCCCGGCGGGGTAGACCGGGTCGCGAGGCTTCGGCCATAACGAACGCCAGCGGCACTCCCCCAGCGCGCCGCTCTGCCCGGCCGACACTTCCTGCGTCTGCGCACCGGACGCCGTGAAGCGGGCGAGCATCGCGGCCGCCTCCGGATCCGGAACCGGCCCGTGGAGCACGAGGTCCGCACGACCGACCAGGCCTTCTGCCCCACCGCGGTGGTCGACGTCGAAGTGGGTGAAGACCAGGATGTCGACCCGGTCGATGGCGAATCGGTCGAGGCACGCACTGAGCGCTGCGGGGTCCGGCCCCGTGTCGATGAGCATGATCTCGTCGCCGGAACGCACGAGCACGGCGTCGCCCTGTCCGACCTCGCACGCCGCGATGGCCCAGTCGTCCGGCGCCCGCGTGCGATCGATGAGCGTGCGGAACGGGCCCGCGCCCACGACGACGGCGATGATCGCGACGAGCGCCCACCCGGCCCACCGTCGCGAGCGATGCCGGCGCGCGGCGAGAACGATGCCGATCGCCGCTCCTGTCGCGGCGAGGGCGATGAGCCCCGGCATCCCTTCCAGCCATCCGATGGATGCCCCGGGCAGCCGTGCGGACAGGTCCGCCGTTCCCGCGATCCAGGCGGCGGGCAGCCACGCGATCGCCGCGAGCCCCTGGGCGAGGACGGGAACCGGCAGCGCGACGCATGCCAGCAGGCCGAGGACGGTCGCAGCTGGTGCGGCCGGCCCGGCGAGCAGGTTCGCGAGCACGCCGACGAGGGGCACGGTCGGCTCGATCAGGATGAGCAGCGGGCCGCACGCTAGCTGTGCCGCGAGCGGCACCGAGAGCGCGAGTGCCAGGGGTGCGGGCATCCATCGCGACATCCCGTCGGCGAGCGGACCGGCGAACAGGAGCAGCGACCCGGTCGCGACGGCCGACAAAGCGAAGCCGAGCGATGCCGCCAGCCACGGGTCGAGCAGGAGCAGCACGCACACCGACGCGGACAGGATCGACATCCCCGCACCGATGCGCCCCAGCAGCACTCCGAGCATCGCGATCGCCGCCATCGCTCCCGCGCGCACGACGCTGGGTTCGGGCGAGACGAGCACGATGAACGCGACGAGCGTCGCGAGGCCCACCGTAACCCGGATGCCACGGCGCGCCCCGCAGAGAGCTGCGATACCGAAGGCGATCCCGACGACGAGCGCGCAGTTCGCCCCCGAGACGGCTGTCAGATGCGACAGCGACGACGCCTTCATCTGCTGGTCGAGATCCTCGCTGACCGCTGACGTGTCGCCGACGGCAAGCCCCGGCACAAGTCCCGCGCCGGGATCGGGCAAGCCGGCAACTGCGTCGACCAGGCCGGTGCGCAGCTCGGCCGCGACGGCGAGCACGCCCTTCGGTGGCCGGGCGACCTCGATGGTGAAGACCTCGACGACCAGCACCTCCCTGTCGGCGGCATCCGCGTGAAAAGCCGTACCGGTAGCGATCGCGCGAGCTCCGAGATCGAGCCCCGCGGGCCGGTCCTGCGCGCGAACGAGCACGGGAGCCGAAACCGACGTGGTGTCGCGACCGATCGTGACCGAGCGGGTGATCGCGTCGAAGCGGAACCCGGTCGCAGACCGTTCGACCTTGCCGACGACGTCCACCTCGAACGTGGCGCTGCGACCGCCCGTGATCTGCAGACCTGCCACCGCCTCCCGGGCGGGCTGCGCGAGCGCGACGTGGGATGCCGCGCCCCCGGCGACCGCAAACGCCACCGCAATCAGCGCGACCGTCGTCGGCCGAGCCCCCCGCGCAGCGACCGCTAGACCGAGGACGGCAGCCACCCAGAGGGCCACGGCGAGAGCAGTCGCATGCTCGGGGAAGACGATCGCCGCGCCCGCGCCGGCCCAGGCAGCGAGCGCGACCGGCAGCAACCGCAGGTCACGGCGTCGCGCGGTCCTGACACTCATGCCGCAAGCGTCGTGGAGAGCTCACGTGGCCTGCTGCGCGTGACGATGATCAGGGAACCCGCGCGGTCGTTTTCCGCTGGTGGAGAAAGCCACACGACCGCGCCGTCTTCTGCGCTACGTCTGTGGTGGCCGCCTCAAGGCCGCATGCGCATCAACGCTCCGGGCGCTGAAAGACCCGCCTGAGGATCAACCGGAACGACAGCGTGCCCGCGGCAGCCATCAGCGCGATCCACATCCCCACGACGCCCCCGCCCCCGAAGAAGGCGAGCGGAACGAAGCCCACCGCCCCCGGCACGAGATTGGCGATGAGCGCGACCCGGAGCGGGTGAGACCCGCCCGCCAAGACCGAAGCGATCAGAGCTGCCGCCGCGCCGCCGGCGACATGCAGACCGAAGAAGCACCCGATCGCCTGTCCGTTCACTCCCAGTGCGTTGAGGCTCGGCTGCGGAATCCACACGACGAGGAAGGCCCCGATCGCCGACAGGACGACCGCGACGATGAGCAACGCGAGCAGCAGCCTCTCACGCTTGCGGACCCTCGGTGGCGGCGACCACCGCGCGATCGACGACAGGGTACGAAGGGGTCACGCCCTCATCATCCACCCCGCCGTGCCATCCGCACTCACACGGTCACCAGATCGCGGAGCGACGCGAGCATCTTCTCGCCGATCCCCGGCACGGCCATTAGATCGTCGACGCTGCGGAACCGGCCGTTCTCCTCGCGCCAATCGAGGATCCGCTGCGCGATGGAAGGTCCGACGCGGGGCAGGGTGTCGAGGGCAGCGAGGTCGGCGGTGTTCAGGTTCACGCGACCGTCCCCCTGGGGTGCGGCCGGAGCACCGGCATCCGTCTGCTCTGCCCCTTCGGCCGGGATCAGCAACTGCTCACCGTCGCTCACCGGACGCGCAAGGTTCACGCCGTCGCGAGACGCCTTCTCAGAGAATCCCCCGGCGGCGGCGACGGCGTCCACAACGCGCGCACCCTGGTCGAGACGATACAGACCGGGCTCTCGCACCTGACCCGAGACGTGGACGTACACCGACGCCGGCGCGACCGTCTCGGAGACGACGTCGGGCACCGTCTCCACAGCCGATTCGGCACCCGTTCGGACGATCCCAATCGCGATCGTGACCGCGGCGACGACGACCACGAGGACGATGGCGGCCCCGATTCCCAGCCGACGTCGAGACCTCGGCACCGCCTGCGCACCCATGCCACGATCCTCGCGGCGCCGCACCGCCACTCACCGGGCGGCGGGGGAACGGTGGACGAGCGTCGGTCACCCGCCCCAGTGGAGGAGTCGTCAGGCGACGGTGAAGCTGACGACCTTCGGCGCCCGCACGACGGCGCGGGTGATCTCCTTGTCGCCGATGGCCCGACGCACCTTCTCGTCGGCGAGGGCGAGCTTCTCGAGCTCGTCGCCCGAGATCTTCGCCGGGACGGTGAGCGTGCCGCGCACCTTGCCGTTGACCTGCACGACCGCCGTCACCGACTCCTCGACGAGGAGCGTGGGGTCGGCCTGACGCCACGGCACGACGCCGACGAACGGCTTGTAGCCGAGGATCTCCCACATCTCCTCCGCGGTGTGCGGGGCGAAGAGGTCGAGGATCATCGCGACGGCCTCGGCGGCCTCGCGGACGGCGGGGTCGGCAGCGCCTGCGCCCGAATCGATCGCCTTGCGCGTCGCGTTGACGAGCTCCATGAGACGCGCGACGACGACGTTGAACTTCGACTGCTCGACGAGACCGACGACATCGGCCCACAGGCGGTGGGTCACGCGGCGGAGCGCGGTGTCCCCTTCAGCCCAGACGACGTCCGACGGACTCGCGACGTCCGAGGCGACGCGGAGGGCGCGCGACAGGAACTTCTGGGCACCGGTCGTCGAGACGTCCTCCCAGTTGATGTCGTCCTCGACGGGCCCGGCGAACGCGATGGCGACTCGGACGGCGTCCGCACCCGGGTCGTCCATACTCGACGCGAACTCGACGAGGTTGCCCTTCGACTTCGACATCTTCGAGCCGTCGAGCAGGACCATGCCCTGGTTGATCAGGCTCGTGAAGGGCTCGGTGAAGTCGACGAGGCCCATGTCGAAGAGGACCTTCGTGATGAACCGGGCGTACAGCAGGTGGAGGATCGCGTGCTCGACGCCGCCGATGTACGAGTCGACCGGCGCCCACTTGGATGCCTCGGCGCTCGGGAACGGCTCCATCGCCCCGTTCGGGGCCAGGAAGCGCAGGAAGTACCACGAGCTGTCGACGAACGTGTCCATCGTGTCCGCGTCGCGGAGCGCCGGCTTCCCGGTCTCGGGGTCGACCGTCGACATCCACTCGGTCGCGCCGCCCAGCGGCGAGGTGCCCTTCGGCTTCAGGTCGAGGCCCTTCGCGTCGGGCAGGACGACGGGCAGCTGCTCGTCGGGAACGGGGACGATGCGGCCGTCCTCGGTGTGGATCATCGGGATCGGCGTGCCCCAGAACCGCTGACGCGAGATCAGCCAGTCGCGCAGGCGATAGGTCTTCGCGGCACGGCCGGTTCCCGCCGAGGTGAGCTCTTCGATCGCGCGGGCGATCGCGTTGCGCTTGGACAGGCCGTTCAGCGACCCGGAGTTGATGAGGCGTCCGTCGCCCGTCAGCGCGGTGCCGGTGCGGGCGGGGTCGATCGACTCGAGGTCGTCGCCCACCGGCACACCGTCCTCGTCCACCTCGATGACCGGGATCGCGCCGGTGACCGGTGCCGTCGTGTCGACGACGACCTTGACGGGCAGGTCGAACGCGCGGGCGAAGTCGAGGTCGCGCTGGTCGTGCGCGGGGACGGCCATGACAGCGCCGTGCCCGTAGTCGGCGAGGACGTAGTCCGCCGCCCAGATCGGCAGACGCTCGCCGTTGATCGGGTTGATCGCGAAGCGGTCGAGGAAAACACCGGTCTTGGGGCGATCGGCCGTCTGACGCTCGATCTCGCTGGTCTTCTGCACCGTGTCGAGGTAGTCGCGGAAGCGCTTCTGGACCTCGGGCGAGGCACCCTCGGCGAGCTCGGCCGCGAGGTCGGAATCCGGCGCGACGACCATGAAGGTCGCACCGTGGAGCGTGTCGGGACGCGTGGAGAAGACGGTGATCTTCTCGGCGCGACCCTCGATCTCGAAGTCGATGTCGGCGCCGATGGACCGGCCGATCCAGTTGCGCTGCATCTGCAGCACCTTGTGCGGCCAGAAGCCCTCGAGCTGGTTCAGGTCATCGAGCAGGCGGTCGGCGTACTCGGTGATCTTGAAGTACCACTGCGTCAGCTTCTTCTTGACGACCTCGAAGCCGCACCGCTCGCAGTGACCGTCGACGACCTGCTCGTTCGCGAGCACGGTCTGGTCGTTGGGGCACCAGTTGACGGCGCTCTGCTTGCGGTACGCGAGCCCGCGCTCGAACAAACGCTGGAACAGCCACTGGTTCCAGCGGTAGTACTCGGGGTCGCTCGTGTGGAGCACGCGGCTCCAGTCGTAGGACGACCCGAACGCGCGGAAGCTGACCTTGTGCTGGTCGATGTTGTTGTAGGTCCACTCGCGCGGATCGGAACCTGCGCCGCCCTTGATCGCGGCGTTCTCGGCGGGCAGGCCGAAGGAGTCCCAGCCGATCGGGTTCAGCACGTTGTAGCCGCGGTGACGCCAGAACCGCGCGACGGCGTCGACGTAGGCGTAGTTCTCGGCGTGACCCATGTGCAGGTCGCCCGAGGGGTACGGGAACATCCCGAGCACGTACTTGCGCGGCCGCGTGTCCTCGTCGCCGCCGGCCTTGAACGGGTCGGACTCCGCCCACCGGGCCTGCCACTTGGCCTGGATGGCGCGCGAGTCGAAACCGGTCTGCTCGGGAGTCGGTGCGTCGGAGGAGGTGCTGGAGGACACGGTGAACCAATCGTGCAAAGTCGGGAGGGCGCGCGAAAGCGCCGTTTCAGCCTAGCGGACCGGGACTTTCACCATCCCGGCGGCAGCTCGGCGCCGAGCGCGCGGAGCGGCGCTCGGGCCTTGATCCCGACCTCGGCGACCTCGTCGGCCGCGACCGACCCCCACGTGATGCCGCCGCCGGCGCCGACGTACGCCCCGGCGGGATGGGTCACGATCGAGCGGATCACCATGGCGAGGTCGATCCCCCCGTCGGAACCGATCCACCCGAAGCACCCTGCGAAGACGCCGCGCGGCGCGCCCTCCAGCCGGTGGAGGATCTGCATCGCCGACAGCTTCGGTGCGCCCGTCATGCTGCCGGCCGGGAAGGCGGCATCCCACAGCTCACCGACGGTCGTCCGTGGACGCAATCGCCCCGCCACTGTGCTCACGAGTTGGTGAACCGCGGGGTAGGACTCGACCTCGAGGAGCCGCTCCGCCGCGACCGTCCCGGGCTCGCACACCCGCTGCAGGTCGTTGCGCATGAGGTCGACGATCATGACGTTCTCGGCCTGCTCCTTCTCGCTCCCCCGCAGCGCGGCGGCGAGAGCGTCGTCCTGATCCGCGTCGGCCGAGCGCGGTCGCGTGCCCTTGATGGGTCGGGTGCGGACGATCCCGTCCGCGACCGACAGGAACTGCTCGGGCGACGCGCTCAGGAGCGCCCAGCCGCCGCTGCGGATGAGGCCGCCGTGGTGCGCGGGGGTCGCGGATCGCAGCCGCAGGTAGGTGTCGACCGGGTCGACGGATGCCGGTGTCTCGAACCGCGTCGTGAGGCACAGCTGATACGCACGCCCCTCACGGATCTCCTCGCGGCACTGCTCGATCAGGCCGGCGTAGGTCGCGGGGTCGTGGCGCGCGCTGACCTCGACCGCGGGAGGATCTCCGGGCGTCGGCATCCGTCCCGTCGCGCTCGCGACAGCGGCGGCGAGGCTGTCGAGGTCGCCCTCCGAGCCGAGAGCGATCATCCGCCTCGCGGCGTGGTCGAATCCCAGCATCCGATCGACGCGCAGCCAGACCGCTGCGGGCCCCTCCTCCTCCACGGCGGGGGCACCGGCACGACGGGCTGCGGCGTCGTACCCCGACCAGCCGACCCACCCGCCGCGGAAAGGTCCCACGGCGGCGTCCGACTCACCCCTGAGCCCGACGTCGCGAGGAGCCGCAGACGGGATGCCGGTGCCCACCCAGCTCCAGCCGTCCGGCGCATCGGGCCCGGCGTCGAGCCAGAACGCGTCGGCGGCGTCGCCGATGACCTCGGTGAAGACGACAGCGGGATCGATCCACCCGGGAAGGACGCGGGAGGCGAGGTCGCGGGACACTCCCTCAGGGTAGACGGCGGATAATCTGGGGTCGTGAACGAGATCCTCGACTGGCTGCTCGGCACCGTCCAGGCGGTGGATCCCGTGGTCCGCGTCATCGTCGCGGGCGTCGCGATGATGCTCGAGACGAGTGTGCTGATCGGACTCATCGTCCCCGGCGACACGATCGTCATCGTCGCCGGCACCGCGGTCGACAACCTCGCCGAGGGCACCTGGCTCGTCCTCACTGTCCTCGTCGGTGCGCTCGTCGGCGAGAGCATCGGGTTCGCGTTGGGCCGCTGGCTCGGCCCCCGCATCCGGTTCTCGCGGGTCGGCAGGCTCATCGGGGAACGCAACTGGGCACGCGCCGAGCTGTATCTTCGCCGTCGGGGCGGCCCGGCCATCTTCCTTTCGCGCTTCCTGCCCGTGCTCCACTCGCTCGTGCCGCTGACCGTCGGCATGAGCGGATTCGCGTACCGCCGGTTCCTCGCGTGGACGGTGCCGGCGTGCACGGTCTGGTCGGTCGCCTACGTCTCGGTCGCCGCCGCCGCGGCCGAGAGCTACCGCGAGCTCTCCGACAGCCTGCACTACGCCGGATATGTCTTCGTCGGGATCATCGCGGCCTTCCTCCTCCTCGTCTACGTCGCGAAGCGCGTCATCGGCGCCCGCGAGGCCCGCCACCTCGAACTCGACGACGCGACGGAAGCTCGCACCGACGACGTGAAAGACTGAACCGATGGCTTCCCCCTCTTCGCCCGACACGAAAGTGCTGTGGCTGGCGCGCCTCGAGTACCGGTTCCACTCCTGGCGGGAGAAGCGCGCCCGCGCAAGGGGACAGCGTCCCACCGTCGCCGCCTTCCCCGGTTACGGCAGCACGGAATGGGTACGCGTCCTCGGCCGTGTGCTGATCCCCCCGAAGGCGAAGCGTCGGGAACGCGGCGACTACGCGGGCGTGCGCGGCTGGCGCAGCTTCGCCGCGGTGCCGATCGCCGAGGCCACCGTCACCGTGGTGATCGACGGAGCGACCCATGAGGTGACGGCGGATCGTGGTGGCGTCATCGACGCCGTCCTGCCCGCCACGCTCTCCGCCGGCTGGCAGACGGTCACCATGAGCGTCGAGGACGCTGACCCTGTCGAGGCCCGCGTCTTCATCGTGGGTGACGACATACGTTTCGGCGTCATCTCGGACGTCGACGACACCGTCATGGTCACCGCGCTCCCTCGTCCCTTCGTCGCCGCTTGGAACTCCTTCGTCCTCAACGAGCACGCCCGCCAGCCCGTCCCCGGGATGGCGGTGCTGCTCGAGCGGCTCGCTCGCGAGAACCCCGGGTCGCCCATCCTCTACCTCTCGACCGGCGCCTGGAACGTCGCGCCGACCCTGGTCCGGTTCCAGCGACGGCACCTGTTCCCCCTCGGGGCGATGCTCCTGACGGACTGGGGCCCGACGCACGATCGGTGGTTCCGCAGCGGCAAGGAGCACAAGAGGGAGAACCTGCGCCGCCTGGCGGCCGAGTTCCCCGACATCGATTGGTTGCTCATCGGCGACGACGGCCAACACGACGACGAGATCTACACCCAGTTCACGATCGAGCATCCAGAACAGGTAGCCGCCGTCGCGATCCGGCGACTGACCCCGGCAGAGGCAGTCCTCGCCGGTGGACGGACGGCCGTGGACGATCACAGCGCGGCCGGCGTGCCCTGGGTGACCGGCGACGACGGAGCGGAGCTGCTCGAGCGTCTGACCGACGTCGACATCGTCCGCGATGTCCCCACCTCCTCCTAGGCTGACAGCCATGTGCGGTCGCTTCGTCGTTGCCAACGTCGCCTCGGAACTCGTCGGTGTACTCCGTGTCGATGTCGAGAGCGACTATCTCCCCGCGCCGTCGTACAACGTCGCACCGACCTCGCAGGTCGGCATCGTTCTCGACTCGGCCAAGACCGACCCGCCCACGCGTCGGCTGGAACCGGCGCGCTGGGGCCTGGTCCCCTCGTGGGCGAAGGACGTGAAGGTCGGTGCGCGGGCGTTCAACGCGCGGTCGGAAGAGCTCGAAGACAAGCCGATGTTCCGGCAGGCCCTCATCAAGCGCCGCGCCATCGTGCCTGCCACCGGCTACTACGAGTGGCAGACGACAGACGAGGGCAAGACGCCCTACTTCATCCATCCCGCCGACGGGTCACCTCTTCTCTTCGCAGGCCTCTACGAGTGGTGGAAGGACCCGGCCAAGGCCGAGGACGATCCCACCAAATGGGTGCTGTCGTTCACGATCATCACGCGCGACGCCGTCGCGCCGCTCGGGTCGATCCACGACCGGATGCCGCTGTTCCTCGACGCCGACTTCGCCGATGCCTGGCTCGACACCGAGGTCGACAATGTCGGTGACCTCCTGGACGCCGCCGTCGACGCGGCCCCCCAGGTCGTCACGGGGCTCACCGACCACGTCGTCTCGAGCGCCGTCGGCAACGTCCGCAACGACTCCCCCGAGCTGATCCAGCCCGTCTGACCCGCCCCCGCATGCCCGCCCTCACGAGTGCTGTCCTCGCGCGGTCCGATTGGACCGACCGGATGCAGGCGCACGCCGAGCGGGCCGACGCGCTGACCGCCGGGCGCCGCCGTCGCGCAGCGAGAGCCGAGAGTCACCCGGTCGACGACTTCCTCTACACCTACTACTCGTACAAGCCGTCGCTCCTGCGCCGGTGGCACCCCGGCCGCGATGTCGGACTGGCGGATGCCGCCGATGCACCGCACATCGCATGGCGGTGGTACCGAGTCGATCGCGATGCGGTCATCGCCGACGCCGAGGCGTTCCTCACGGAGAAAGTGCCTTTGGTCCGAGCGATCCGCGGCATCCTGTCGAGCACGCTCGGGCGGACGGGCTCATACGGGTGCTTCGGCCTGCACGAATGGGCCATGGTCTACCGGGACGGCGACACCCGGCATCCCGTGCCGTTGCGACTCGGTGCGGACGGGACGGATGCCGTCGTCGAGGCGCACGATCTGCGCTGCACGCACATCGACGCGTTCCGCTTCTTCACCTCCGAGGCGACGCCGCTCAACCGCTTCTCCCCCACGCGCGAGACGCAGGCGCAGACCGAGCAGCCGGGGTGCCTGCACGCCGGCATGGACCTGTACAAGTGGGCGGTGAAGCTCGGCCCGCTCGTACCGGGCGAGCTCCTCCTCGACGCCTTCATCCTCGCCCGCGACATCCGCGAACTCGACATGCGGGCCTCGCCGTACGACCTCAGCGACTGGGGCTACTCCCCCGTCGCGATCGAGACGCCCGCGGGAAAGGCCCACTACGTCGCTGCGCAGCGCGCTTTCACCGAGCGGGCTCAGCCGATCCGCGCGGCGCTGCTCGCGACGATCGGCTGAGCCCGACTCTCACGTGAGATCGACTCGCGCGTCCGGGTTGTTCAAGACGATCACGGGTGTGACGGGTGAATGACCCGCCGCGACGATCTTCGAGCGGTCGAAACGGACCAGACGATCTCCCGTCCTCACCCGCTGCCCGGCCGACACGAGGATCTGGAATCCATCACCCTTCATATCCACGGTGTCGATGCCGATGTGGATGAGCAGCTCCGTCCCATCGTCGAGGCGCAGGCCGACGGCGTGCCCGGTCGGGAAGATGCTCTCCACGACACCATTAGCAGGCGCCGTCACGACATCACCCGCGGGATCAATGGCGACGCCGGGCCCCATCGTCCCTGCCGAGAACATCTCGTCGGGGACGTCGGAGAGGGGAATTACCCGACCGGCGACGGGCCTCGTGAGACGAACCACTGCAAGTGCTTCCGTCGGCGGGGCCGCGACAGCGCCCGAACGTGTCCGCTGACCGGCGGAGCTCCCGCGCCCCGCGATGACGTCCTCCATCGCGTCCCTCACGAATTGGACGTTCAAGCCGTAGACGACCTGCACCGAGTTTCCGCCCGGCTTGATGGTGCCGGCTGCACCGGCTCGCTTCAACGCACGCTCGTCGACACTGTCGACGTCGGCGATCTCCATGCGCAGGCGGGTGGCGCAATTGTCGAGCTCGACGATGTTCTCGCGGCCGCCCAGGGCGGCGACGAACCGCTCGGCGGTGACGCGGAAGTCCCCGCGAGGTGCGGCATCCGATTCGTCCTCATCGTCGAGCACGTCGTCGTCCTCCCGTCCGGGCGTCTTCAGATCGAAGCGGCGGATGACCCACCGGAAGACGAGGAAGTAGATGACGAACCAGATCGGCCCCATGATGAGGATGATCCACGGATTCTCTGCCAACGGATTCGCCCAGCCGAGCACGAGATCGATGAACCCGCCCGAGAAGCCGAAGCCCATCCGCACCGGGAGGATCGCGGAAACGAAAAGCGAGATGCCCATGAAGACGGCGTGGATGAGGTACAGCCACGGCGCCAGGAACATGAACGAGAACTCCAGCGGCTCCGTGACGCCCACGAAGAACGACGAGATGGCACCGGAGAGCAGGATGCCGGCGGCCACCTTCCGCCGCGTCGTCTTGGCGGTCACATACATCGCGAGCGCGGCACCGGGCAGACCGAACATCATGACGGGGAAGAAGCCGGTCATGTACTGACCGGTCACACCGTAGACGCCGTCCCCGGCGGAGCCCTGGAGGAAGTTGTTGAGATCGTTGATGCCCGCGACGTCGAACCAGAAGACCGAGTTGAGCGCGTGGTGGAGACCGAGAGGGATCAACAGGCGGTTGAAGAAACCATAGAGGCCCGCACCGACCGGGCCCAGGGTGACGATCCATTCCCCGAAGCCCACCAGGCCGCCGTAAACGAACGGCCAGACGAACATCAGCACGAGAGCGACGACGAGGGAGAGCCCCGCGGTCACGATCGCGACGGAGCGCTTTCCCGAGAAGAACGACAGCGCGTCGGGCAGCTTGGTGTCTTTGAAACGGTTGTAGCACCACGCGCCGATCAGACCGCAGATGATGCCGACGAAGACGTTCTGCACCTTTGTGAATGCCGCATCGACGTCGTCGACGGCGACCCCGGTGAGCGCAGCCATGGTCGTCGGGCTGAGCATCGTCGTGAGTGTGAGCCACGACACCAGACCGGCCAAGGCAGATGTCCCGTCGGACTTCTTCGCCATCCCGATCGAGACGCCGACGGCGAACAGAAGTGCGAGGTTGTCGAGGAGAGCACCGCCGGCGGCGCTGAGGAAAGCCGACCCAACGTTGTCGGATCCGCCGTTCGCATTCTTGATCCAGTAGCCGATGCCCGAGAGGATGGCCGCCACCGGGAGGACGGCGACGGGGAGCATGAGCGACCGGCCGAGTCTCTGGAAGAACTTCATCGTTTCTCCGTTCCGCATCCCCGACGGGGAGCCAGCCACAGGCTACTCACGGTTCCCTCCCCGCGGCAGAGGCCACGCGGCCCGGACGGATACCGCCGTCAACCCCTCGATCTCCGACGAGATCCTCGCGAGACTGGCGGAGTCGAAAGGATGATCGTGACTGCTGATAGCACCTCCCCTTCCCCTGAGCTCGCTCGCTTCGTCGGCGGAGAACAGGAGGGCCTGCCCCCTGCGCCGGAGGGAGCCCCCGACCAGGCGGACGACGTGGCGCCCGACGACCGGTTCCACGCGCCCGAGGACGGAGATCTCACCGTCGACGAGGAGGTCACGGAAGGGGCCCCGGACTCGACCGACGAACTCTGACCGAGCCTGCGCCGGTGCGCGCCGGGCGCCCGCCGAGGACTGCCTGCGGTGGCGAACTTGGAGAAGCTTCCATAGCCCTAGGTCAGGCTGGTCGCAGCCGCCCGATCGGGTGGTGATACCGCAACGTCGAGGCCACGGAAGCGTTCATCGGGTCACCCTGGTCATGCCGACCATCGTGGCATCCTGCCGGCCGAGCATCGGGCAGAAACACAAAAACCCCGGCGAACCGGGGTGTTTGTGGACCTGAGGGGACTCGAACCCCTGACCCCCTGCATGCCATGCAGGTGCGCTACCAGCTGCGCCACAGGCCCTTGGTCGCCGCTCGCGGCAACTCATCCAGCTTACTACACGTGGAGGAGTGCTCAGAACACGAGGCGACGACGTCACTCGCTCGGAGCGGGCTCCGCGATCGTCACGGGGATGATCGGACAGTCCTTCCACAGTCGCTCGAGCCCATAGAACACGCGCTCCTCCTCGTGGAAGACGTGCACGACCAGATCGCCGAAGTCGAGGAGGACCCAACGCGACTCGTCGCGACCCTCACGGCGCAGGCGCTTCTGACCGGCTTCGAGCATCTTGTCCTCGACCTCGTCGGCAATGGCCGCGACGTTGCGCTCGCTGTTGCCGGTGACGAGGAGGAAGGCGTCGATCAGCGGGAGCGGGCCCGACACGTCGAACGCGACGAGATCCGTACCGCCCTTGCTGTCTGCGGCGGCGGCAGCCACCTGGACGAGTTCGTGCGTGTGCTCTGCAGCGACCATCAGAAGTTTCCGTTCACAAGGGTGAGGATGAGCACCGTCGCGAGGGCCAGGCCGAGGGCGCCGGCGCAGATCGCGAGGGTCATGATGAGGCGGCTGCCCTTCTCGGGCGCCGGAGGGCGGATGATCTCGTCCGCACTCTTAATGGTACTGATCGCCGACGATGCGGCGATCGGGGTCGGCGAGGATGCCGGGGGCAGCTCGCCGTCGATGAGCGCGGCGTCCGCGTCCTTGCCGTCGGAGTTGCCCGGCCCCACTCCGGTCGAGCCGAAGCTCTCCGGGAGCGCGTAACTGCCGGTGATGATGAGCTCGCCGGTTCCGAGGATGGGGACCGACAAGGACCCGGTCTCGGGGGTCTGCGACAGGATGAGCGCGTTCGGGGCCGAAGCGGAACCGCTCCCCCCGCGCGTCAGGAGTTGATCGAAGGACGGCGGGAGCTCCACAGGAGCCGCGCCATCCTCGAGGAGCTGCGCCCCCAGGTCCGGGGCGACGACCCTCGCCGGCTCCGCTTCGGCGGCATCCGCCTGCTCGTCCTCGATAACCGGCTGATCCTCGACGGCAGGTTCGCCGTCGTGCACAGCCTCATCCTCGACGACGGACATGTCGTCGTGGGTGGCCTCGTCCTCATGAACCTCCGCCTCGACGACGAGCTCGGAGGACACGTCGACGTCATCGGCCTCGAACGACTCGTGCTCACCCGTCTCGGACTCACCCGTCTCGGACTCCTGCGGGAGGACGTCCACGGCCCCGGTGCGCATCTTCGCGAGGTAGCGCGCCTGACGGCGGCTGACCGGGTGCGCGTCGGGATCGAGCTCAGCATCGTCTGCGAGGGCGACGGGTGTCCGCTCCGGCGCGACATCCACCTCGTGCGCCACCGCGGCAGCGGCGGCTTCCTCCGCTGCCGCATCGGAGGCGTCGGCATCCGCCTGCGCCTGTTCCGGCGTGATGATGGGCGTGGATGCCGTGTTGCGCAGTTCACGCAGCTGGCGCCGTGTGAGCGGCGGAGTGCCCGGCTGGTCTGGTGTGCTCATGCCTTGCTCCGATACAGGTGATGCTTCGCAATGTATTGGACGACGCCGTCGGGCACGAGGTACCAGACGGGGTGTCCGCGACGCACGCGAGCGCGGCAGTCGGTGGAGGAGATCGACAGCGCCGGGATCTCGAGCTTGCTGACGTCGTCCGAGGGGAGCCCCTCGACGCTCAGGGTGTGTCCCGGACGGGATACGGCGACGAAGTGCGCGAGGTCCCAGAGCTCCGCGACGTCGCGCCATCCGAGGATCTGCGCGATCGCATCGGCGCCCGTGATGAAGAAGAGGTCCGCGTCGGGCCGCTGCGCCTTGAGGTCGCGAAGGGTGTCGATCGTGTACGTCTTGCCCGTGCGGTCGACGTCCACGCGGCTGACGGTGAACATCGGATTGGATGCCGTCGCGATGACGGTCATCAGATACCGGTGCTCGGCGGAGGAGACGCCCGACTTCTGCCACGGCTCACCGGTCGGGACGAAGACGACCTCATCGAGATCGAATGACTGAGCGACCTCGCTCGCCGCCACGAGGTGTCCGTGATGGATCGGGTCGAACGTGCCGCCCATCACACCGATACGCGGTGCGCGCGTGGTTGCCATCGACACGGCCTCAGTGGTGGCCGTGGCCCGCCTGCTGCACGGGGTTCTTCGCGGCGTACGCCTCGGCCTTGTGCGCGTGGCGGTTGGCCACGTTGCGGTACGACAGGCTCACGAGCGCGAGCAGCAGGAACAGCACGAACGCGACGATGCCGTACCCGAAGGTCGTGCCCATGACGTTTCCGCCGTGGTGCTCGGTCTCGGCTGCGGCGAGGACGATGGTCGTCGCGAAGTTCATTCGGGCTCCGTTCGAGGGGTCGGGTGCATCAACAGTTTAGGCGGTCAGGAGCGGATCTGCCCGGCACCCCGCGCGAGCCACTTGGTCGTGGTGAGCTCGGGCAGTCCCATGGGACCTCGGGCGTGGAGCTTCTGCGTCGATATGCCGACCTCCGCACCGAAGCCGAACTCGCCGCCGTCGGTGAACCGCGTGGACGCGTTGACCATGACGACGGCGGCATCCACCTCGGCGAGGAATCGCTCAGCGACGTCGTCGTCCTGCGTGATGATCGACTCGGTGTGCTGCGTCGAGTACCGCCGGATGTGCGCCAACGCGTCGTCGAGATCGTCGACGACCCGGACCGAGATGTCGAGGCTCATGTGCTCGGTCGCCCAGTCGTCCTCCGTCGCGGGGACGACATCGGAGGCCAACGAGGCGGTCTCGGCGTCCCCGTGGACGGTGACACCCCGCTCCTGCAGCGCGGCGACGACCGGCGGAATGAGGCGGGACGCCGCATCGCGGTGCACGAGCAGCGTCTCGACCGCGTTGCACACGCTCGGGCGCTGGACCTTCGCATTGACGGCGATATCGGTGGCCCATTCGAGCGGCGCGGACGCGTCCAGCACGATGTGCACGACGCCAGCACCCGTCTCGATCACCGGAACGGAGGACTCGGTGACGACGGTCTCGATCAGCTGCGCACTTCCGCGGGGCACGAGGACGTCGACGAGCCCACGGGCTCGCATCAGGGCGCGCGCGCCGTCACGGCCGAAGTCGTCCACGGTCTGAATCGCTTCGGGGTCCACGCCGGCGTCCGCGAGCGCCCCGCGCATGACCGAGATGAGCGCCGCATTCGAGGACAGCGCCGCACTCCCGCCGCGCAGCACGACGGCGTTCCCGGACCGCAGCGCGAGCGCCGCGATGTCGACGGTCACGTTCGGGCGGGCCTCGTAGATGGAACCGATCACACCGAACGGCACCGAGACCTTCTGCAGGTGCAGCCCGTTGTCGAGGACGCGGTCGTCGAGCACGATGCCGACCGGGTCAGGAAGTTCGGCGACGTCACGCACGGCGGTTGCGAGCGCACGCACACGCGAGTCGTCGAGCGTGAGGCGATCGATGAGCCCCGTCGTGAGCCCGTCGGCACGCCCGCGGGCGACGTCCTCGGCGTTCGCCGCCACGATGAGGTCGACGTTCGCGTCGATCGCATCGGCGATGCCGCGCAGAAGGCCGGCCTTGGCGGCATCCGTCAACAGCCCGACGGACCGTGATGCCGTGCGAGCCGATTGCATCCGCTCCTGGGGCGTGGCGGCGGTGATCGTCATCCGCCAAGTCTAGAGCGGGCGGATGCCGCGGCTCGCCCGTTCAGGCGCCGTCGACGGGCACGGGTGCCGTTGTCGCGGGGGTGATCGGCTGCGGGTTGGGAGCGAACCAGGTGCCGACCTGCTCGCCGCGGAGCGCGGAGTGCACGAGGTCGGCGCTCGTGACGAGGACGGCGATGCCCGCGGCGGACGCCAATCGGGCAGCGGACGCCTTGGTCGCCGCTCCCCCGGTGCCGACGCTGTTGACGACGACGGAGCCGAACTGGAAGCCGGACAGATCGTCCCCGAAGGCGACGTCGATGATGGGTTCCGCCCCCGGCTCGTCCGGCGGACGTGTGTAGAGCGTCTCGATGTCGCTCAGGAGCACGAGTGCGTCCGCCCCGACGAGCTGCGCGACGAGCGCAGCGAGACGGTCGTTGTCGCCGAAGCGGATCTCGTGAGTGGCGACCGTGTCGTTCTCGTTGACGATCGGGAGGATGCGCAGGCCCAGCAGCCGCTCCATCGCGCGTCGAGCGTTGGACCGGTGCGTCGGATTCTCGAGGTCCCCCGCCGTGAGGAGCACTTGTCCCGCGACGATGTCGAAGGGGCGAAGGGCTTCCTGGTAGCGGTAGATCAGCACGTTCTGACCGACTGCGGCCGCGGCCTGCTGCGTCGCGAGGTCGCTGGGACGGGCGTCGAGCAGCAGGAAGGGCATGCCGGTTGCGATGGCACCGGAGGACACCAGCACCACCTCGGTGCCGCGGGCGTGGGCCTCGGCGAGGGCGTCGACGATCGGGCCGATCTTCTCCGCGTTCTCGCCACTGATCGACGACGATCCGACCTTGACGACGACGCGGCGGGCACCGGCGAGCCCGGAGCGGTCCTTCAGGGTCACGAGTCGACCTCGTCCTCCCCGCGGCTCGCGGCGATCCGCTCGGATTCGAGCTCGGCGCGCGCTTCCGCCTTGGCGTCCATGCGCTCGTGATAGCGATCACGTCGCTGCGACGTGGTCCGGCGCGGGTTGAGGTCGAGGCGGGGGTCGGTGCCACGCGGCGCGGTCATCAACTCGGCGGCCGACCCGAGGGAGGGGTGCCAGTCGAAGACGATGCCGTCGCCGGGGCCGATGACGACCGTGGAGCCCGCCTGCGCGCCGGCACGGAAGAGCTCGTCCTCGACGCCCAGTTTCTCGAGGCGGTCGGCGAGGAAGCCGACGGCCTCCTCGTTCTGGAAGTCGGTCTGCTGCACCCACCGCACCGGCTTGTCGCCCAGGATGCGGTAGATGTTGCCGTAGGTACCGCCCTCGACGCGGATCTCGAAGTCCTTCTTCGACCCCTGAGGCCGGATGACGACGCGCTCGGGAGCCGGTGCCGCCGCCAGCGCCGCACGATGCTCCTCGACGATCTCGCCGAGGGCGAAGGTCAGCTGACGCAGGCCGTCGCGGCTGACCGTGGAGATATCGAAGACACGGAATCCACGCGCCTCGAGTTCGGGACGCACCAGGTCGGCGAGGTCCTTCGCCTCGGGCACGTCGAGCTTGTTCAGCGCGACGAGCTGCGGGCGATCCAGGAGGGGGATCTGCCCCTCGGGCACCGGGTACGCGGCGAGTTCCGCGAGGATCACGTCGAGGTCGCTGATCGGGTCGCGTCCAGGCTCCAGCGTCGCGCAGTCGAGCACGTGCACGAGAGCCGTGCACCGCTCGACGTGACGGAGGAACTCCAGGCCGAGGCCCTTGCCTTCGCTGGCACCCTCGATCAGTCCGGGCACGTCGGCCACGGTGTAGCGTGCGTCGCCGGCCTGGACCACGCCGAGGTTCGGGTGCAGGGTGGTGAACGGGTAGTCGGCGATCTTGGGCCGTGCAGCTGAGATGGCGGCGATGAGGCTCGACTTGCCGGCGGACGGGAACCCGACGAGGGCGACGTCGGCGACGGTCTTCAGCTCCAGCTGGACGTCGCCCGTCCATCCGGGCGTACCGAGCAGCGCGAATCCGGGAGCCTTGCGCTTGGGGTTTGCGAGGGCGGCGTTGCCGAGACCGCCCTGACCGCCAGGAGCGACGACGAAGCGGATGCCGGGTGTCGCCATGTCGACGAGGACCTCACCGGTCTCGTCCTTGACGACAGTTCCCACCGGGACCGGCAGCTCGAGCGGCTCGCCCTGGGCCCCGGATCGGTGATCGCCCATGCCGAAACCGCCGTTGCCTGCGGAACGGTGGGGAGAGTGGTGGTACGACAGGAGGGTCGTGACCTGCGGGTCCGACACCAGGATGATGTCGCCGCCATGGCCGCCGTTGCCGCCGTCGGGTCCGGCGAGCGGCTTGAACTTCTCACGCTTCACCGACACACAGCCGTTGCCGCCCTTGCCTGCGCTCAGATGCAGCGTCACGCGATCGACGAACGTCACCATGCGGTGTCTCCTGACGGGGAAGCCGACAAGTGCCGGCGGGGAAAGAACGAGGGGCGGGCCGTAGCCCGCCCCTCGTCAAGGAATGTGTGTGGTCACTCAGCGGCCGACACGATGTTGACGACCTTGCGGCCGCCCTTCGTGCCGAACTCGACCGCACCGGCGGCCAGAGCGAACAGCGTGTCGTCGCCACCGCGGCCGACACCGGCACCGGGGTGGAAGTGCGTGCCGCGCTGGCGGACGATGATCTCGCCGGCGAGGACCTGCTGACCACCGAAGCGCTTCACGCCGAGGCGCTGTGCGTTGGAGTCACGACCGTTACGGGTGGAGCTTGCGCCCTTTTTGTGTGCCATCTCTCGTGTCCTCTCGGCTGCTTACTTGATGCCGGTGATCTTGACGCGCGTGAGGTCCTGACGGTGGCCCTGGCGCTTCTTGTAGCCGGTCTTGTTCTTGAACTTCTGGATGATGATCTTCGGGCCGCGCTCTTCGCCGAGGACCTCGGCGGTGACCTTCACCTTGGCGAGCTTGTCGGCGTCGGTCGTCACGGCGTCGCCGTCGACGAACAGGACGGCGGGGAGCTCGATCTTGTCGCCGACCTTCGCCGACTGACGGTCGAGGACGACGATCGTGCCGACCTGAACCTTCTCCTGACGGCCACCGGCGCGCACAACTGCGTAAACCACTTCACACCTTGTTTCTTCTGTGGAGCGCACGGCTCCGATTGTCTGATGAGACTGGAAGTCATGGTGCGGAAGCCAGGCTCTGCATCGCAACTGCCTGCGACACGTGACGCACCAAGGGACCAGAATACCCGATCCCCGCAGTGAGGGCAAAAGCGCGGCCCGGCGCGCCGCACCCGGTCCGCCGCCCGCGCGGCCCGCTTATGATCGGCGGATGGCCATCCTCGTCGACTCCGCGATGTGGCCCGCCCACGGCAAACTCTGGGCGCATCTTGTGTCGGACAGCGACCTGGCCGAGCTCCACGCCTTCGCGGCGGCGCACGGCATCCCTCCCCGCGCGTTCGACCGCGACCACTACGACGTCCCCGAGGACATGATCGACCGGCTGGCGGCTGCCGGAGCGGAGCAGGTCGGAGCGCACGAGCTCGTCAGGCGTCTGATCGCCTCGGGCCTGCGCGTCACCGCCCGCGAGCGTCGCGGACGGTGACGGGCGGGATCAGTCGTCGTTCGACGAGGTCTGAACCGGCGTGCCGGTGAGGGCAGCGGTCGTCACACGACGACGCGCGCGGCCCTGACCCGGGGCCTTGGGCTCCGGGAGCGCCTCGAGCACCGAGTCGAGCAGGCGATCCGCGTCGGTCTTGGGGGCCGAGTCCGTCTTCTTGCGACGAGGGCGCTTGGCCCGCTCGGGACGCTCCGCGACGGCCGGCTCCTCGACAGCCGCGGCAACCGCGGCCTCTTCGTGAGGCTGAATGGTGGATGCCGCGATCTGCGCGAGCGCCGACTTCACGCCCTCCGTGATGACGTGGGTGTGCCCGGGAGCCGCGGGGGCAGTGCCCCCGCCCTGGTTCTGCGCCGCGCCGCCGGTCTGCCGGGGGCGACGGTTCCCGTTCCCACCGTTGCCGTTCCCGTTCCCGCCCGACGAGCGGTGCTTGACGACCGGATCGTGGTGCACGATGACGCCGCGGCCCGCGCACACCTCGCACGCCTCGCTGAATGTCTCGAGCAGCCCCAGACCGATCTTCTTACGGGTCATCTGCACGAGCCCGAGCGAGGTGACCTCGGCGACCTGGTGCTTCGTCCGGTCGCGGCTCAGGCACTCCACGAGCCGGCGGAGCACGAGGTCGCGGTTGGACTCCAGCACCATGTCGATGAAGTCGACGACGATGATGCCGCCGATGTCGCGCAGGCGCAGCTGACGAACGATCTCCTCCGCGGCCTCGAGATTGTTCTTCGTGACCGTCTCTTCGAGGTTCCCACCGGTGCCGACGAACTTGCCCGTGTTGACGTCGACGACGGTCATCGCCTCGGTGCGGTCGATGACGAGCGAGCCACCCGAGGGCAGCCAGACCTTGCGGTCGAGGGCTTTCTCGATCTGCTCCGTGATCCGGAAGACATCGAACGGGTCCTGCTCGCCCTCGTACTTCTCGATGCGCTCCAGCAGGTCCGGCGCGACGCCCGTCAGGTACGACGTGATCGTCTGGTAGGCCTCGTCGCCCTGGATGAGCATCTTGCGGAAGTCCTCGTTGAAGACGTCGCGGACGATCTTGACCAGGAGGTCGGGCTCGGAGTGAAGGAGGGCCGGGGCCTGGCCGGTCTGGGCCTGCGCGCTGATGTGCTCCCACTGCGAGGTGAGGCGCTGGACGTCTCGCGTCAGCTGCTCCTCGGTGGCACCCTCAGCGGCCGTCCGGACGATGACGCCCGAGGACTCCGGGAGGACCTCCTTGAGGATCTTTTTGAGGCGCGCCCGCTCGGTGTCGGGGAGCTTGCGGGAGATGCCGTTCATGGCACCGCCGGGGACGTACACGAGGTAGCGACCGGGGAGGGAGATCTGGCTCGTGAGGCGCGCGCCCTTGTGGCCGACGGGGTCCTTCGTGACCTGCACGAGGACTCGGTCGCCGGACTTGAGCGCCAGCTCGATGCGGCGAGGCTGATTGCCCGTCTCGACGGCATCCCAGTCGACCTCGCCGGAATAAAGCACGGCGTTGCGGCCGCGACCGATGTCGACGAACGCGGCCTCCATGCTGGGGAGGACGTTCTGCACGCGACCCAGGTACACGTTACCGATGAGGGACGCGTCCTGGTTGCGGGCCACGTAGTGCTCGACGAGGACGTTGTCCTCGAGTACGCCGATCTGGATGCGGCCACCGCGCGAACGGACGATCATGTCCCGATCGACGGACTCGCGCCGCGCGAGGAACTCGGCTTCGGTCACGACGGCGCGGCGGCGGCCGGCCTCGCGGCCGTCCCGGCGGCGCTGCTTCTTCGCCTCGAGCCGGGTGGACCCCTTGATGCGCTGCGGTTCGGTGATGACCTCGACGGCGCGGCGGCGGGGCGCGGCGGGCTCGTCGTTCTGCTCGGGGGCGTTGCCGCCGCCACGACGACGGTTGCGACGTCGGGAGCCGCCGGATGCCTCGGGGCCGTTCTCGTCGCGATCGTCACGGTCGTCGCGGGGCAGCGCCGGAAGCGGGGCGACCTCGGGGGCGTAGAAGTGCAGCGCGGTCGACACGGCGGAGACGAACTGCTCCGGGAGCAGGCCCAGGCTGACCGCCGTGGGCACCTCGGGCTCCGCCGGCTCGGCAGGCGCCTCAGGCTCCGCGATCTGTTCGGGCTCGGCAGGTGCCCCGGGCTCTGCGACCTGCTCGGGCTCGGTGGCCTCACCCGCGTGGTCTGGCGAATCCGCCGTCGCCTCGGCAACGGGCGCCGTCTCAGCGACGCGAACCGTCTCCTCAGCCGACGTCTCAGCGACAGGAGCCGAGACGTCGGCTCCGGCCTGCTCCGTCGCTTCCGTCGTCTCGGGCGTCAGCTCGCCGTCGTTCGCATCGAATGCTGCCGTGTCGTTCGTGTCATCTGCCATCTCTGGCCTACTCCTAGCCGACGGCCCCGCGTGCCGTCCGGCGAAAATCGGGCGGCGCCGCTCCGTTGTCGGGGGTGCCGCGAACTCATTCGGTCTGCAGCCGATCCCCGCACACTCGGCGGGGTGATGCTGCGCGGGCGTCGATCGCCCGAAGTCTTCTGGTGACATCTTGGCGGCGCGGCCGCGGGGACGTCGACCCCCATTATCCCACTACCCGGGACGAAACCGTGACGGACCGCCCCGGATATGCACGGCCGAGCAGTCAGGAGACGGATCAGCCGCGGTGCGATAATCGCCCGCATGACCTCGCGGACCCGCTCTCCCCGCCCGACCGTCTTCGCCCTGTGGCTGATCTTCGCCGGCGTCGTGGGGTGGATCGCCGCGTTCGCGCTCACCACCGAGAAGTTCGCCCTCCTCGAGAATCCCGGCTCCTCGGCGTCCTGTGACATCAGCATCCTGGTGCAGTGCGGGAAGAACCTCGAGTCTGCGCAGGGATCGGTGTTCGGGTTCCCGAATCCGATCCTCGGCCTGACCGGCTGGGTGGCGCCCATCGTGGTCGGCGCCGCTCTCCTGGCCGGCGCACGATTCGCGCGGTGGTTCTGGCTGCTCTTCGGGCTCGGGGTGACAGCGGCGTTCGCATTCGTCCTGTGGCTCATCACGCAGAGCATCTTCGTGCTCGCGACACTCTGCCCGTGGTGCATGGTGACGTGGTCGGTGACGATCCCGACGTTCTTCGCCGTGACGGTCCACCTCGTCCGGGAGGGCGCCATACCGGCGTCCGCCGCCGTCCGCCGCCGGGCGGACGCGCTCATGGCGTGGACGCCTCTCATGGCCATCATCGCCTTCGCCGTCGTCGGCGTGATCGCCCAGGTGCGCCTGGACTGGATCGCGGAGTTCACCCGCTGAAACGGCGATGCGCCCGCCCCGAGACCGGGACGGGCGCATGCGGAGTGATCGTCAGTCGAACCAGATCGCCAGTTCGCGGTTCGCGGATTCGACGCTGTCGCTGCCGTGGACGAGGTTCTGCTGGACGGCCAGGCCCCAGTCACGGCCGAAGTCGCCGCGGATCGTGCCGGGCGCTGCGGTGGTCGGGTCGGTGGTGCCGGCGAGCGAGCGGAAGCCCTCGATGACGCGGTTGCCGGCGAGGCGGATCGCCACGGACGGCCCGGACATCATGAACTCGAGCAGCGGCTCGTAGAACGGCTTGCCCTCGTGCTCGGCGTAGTGCTGCTCGAGGCGCTCGCGGTCGGGCTCGACGAGGCGGATGTCGACGAGCGAGTACCCCTTCGCCTCGATGCGCGCGAGGATCGCACCGGTCAGGCCGCGTGCGACGCCGTCGGGCTTCACGAGGACGAGTGTCTGTTCGGTGGCCATGTCAGTCTCCGTTCTTCTCCGCCTCGGCGGCGAGTGTGGCGTTGCGCTCGTCGAGCGCGCCGCCCTTGATGGTGCCATACACGTACAGCGCGCCGAAAACGGCGGCGGCGATCAGAAGCGCCGGCACGAGGATCGCCCCCAGCGCGATGATCACCTGCAGGGCGAAGCCCGCGACGACACCCCAGCGGTGGCGCGTGAACCCGCTGAGGATGATCATCACGACGCCGAGGACGGCGCCGCCGACGATCCCCCACCAGGGCTCGATGCCCGGTGGAAGGGCACGCAGGCCGTAGACGGCGAGACCGGCGAGGAACGCGACGATCGACTCGAAGCCGAGGATGACCGACAGGAGTGACTCTCGTGCGCCGCGTTGCCGTCGCGCGCGCGGCCGACGACTCACGAGCGGTACCCGGACTTCCAGTCCTCCGCCTCGGCGAGCACGACGGCTTCGCCGGCGAGCACGACGCTGCCCGCGATCACGACGGCGCGGCGATCGGACTCGGCCGCCCACGCACGGGCGGCGTCGGCGGCCTCGGCGAGGTCGCGGTGCACCGTCACGGGTGTCTCCGTCTGCTCGACGAGGTCGGCGACGGCATCCGGCTCCTCGGCGCGGTCGGACTCCGGCGCCGTCGCGAACACGTGCGCGACCGCCGGGGCGAGCGTCTGGACGATACCGGCGACGTCCTTATCGGCGAAGGCGCCGAGCACGAGTCCCCAGGCGTCGAAGTCGAACGAGTCACCGAGTGCGGCGACCAGCGAGCGGGCGCCGTGCGGGTTGTGCGCGCTGTCGACGAGCACGGTAGGCGCGATGCCGACGAGTTGCAGACGACCGGGCGAGGTGACGTTGCCGAGGCCGTCGGCCAGGACGTCGGGCGCGATGGGCTGAGATCCGCCTCCGATGAGCGACTCGACCGCGGCGATCGCCAGCGCCGCGTTGTGCCCCTGATGCGCGCCGTACAGCGGCAGGTAGAGCTCGTCGTAGGTCGCCGCGAGCCCGCGGACCGTCAGCAGCTGTCCGCCGACGGCGAGCTTCTGGTCGAGGAGGCCGAACTGCTCCCCCTCGACGGCCAGGGACGCGCCCTGCGCCCGCGCGGCCGACGTCAGCACGCCGAGCGCCGGGGTCTGCTGCGCGGCCGAGACCACGGCGGCGTTCGGCTTGATGATGCCCGACTTCACGGCGGCGATCTCGGCGATCGTGTCGCCGAGCTTGTCGGCATGGTCGATGTCGATCGGCGCGAACACCGCGACGTCGCCGTCCGCGGTGTTCGTGGAGTCCCAGGCGCCGCCCATGCCGACCTCGATCACGGCGACGTCCACGGGCGCGTCGGCGAACGAGACGAAAGCGAGCACCGTGAGCAGCTCGAAGAACGTCAGTGGCGGCTCTCCCTTCCCGTCCAGCTCCTCGTCGACGAGCGCGACGATGGGGGCTATCTCGTCCCATGCGTCCGCGATCGCGGCGTCGGCGATCGGCTCGCCGTCGACCATGATGCGCTCGGTGAACCGCTCCAGGTGCGGACTCGTGAACAGACCCGTCCGGAGCCCATGGGCGCGGACGATCGACTCCGCGATCCGGCTCGTGGAGGTCTTGCCGTTCGTGCCGGTCACGTGGATGACGCGGTACGTCCGCTGCGGGTCGCCGAGCAGCTCCAGCGCGCGCCGGGTGCGCTCTACGCGGGGCTCGACCCAGCGCTCGCCCTGCCGCTCCAGGAGCGCCGCGTAGACGGCATCCGCTCGTGTCCGGTCGCTCATGAGGTCGCTCCGATCCGGCGCACGCCGATCGTGAAGGAGCCGGCGTTCGCGTACGTACCGGCGGGGACGGATGCCGTGTGCTCCGGCGTCGAGCGGAGAGCCTCACCGCGCAGGGTGGCGCCCTCGGCGGTGGCGACGAGGTCGGCGACCGACAGGGTCTCCCCCGCCACGTCGGCGTCGTCGAAGGCGGCGGCGACGGCCTCGGCGTCGCCGGTGTCGTCGAAGGTGAGCTGCAGCGCGATGCGGTCGCTCACCTCGAACCCGGCCGCCTTGCGAGCGTCCTGCACGGCGCGGATGACGTCGCGCGCGAGGCCTTCGGCCTCGAGCTCGGGCGTCGTCGTGGTGTCGAGCAGGACGAAGCCGCCGCGCGGAAGGAGCGCGATCGCGGTGCCCTCGGCGACGCCACCCGCCTCGAGCGTGAGGTCGTACTCGCCCGGCTCGAGGGCGATGCCGTCGACGACGACCACGCCGTCCGTCTCGCTCCACATACCCGCCTTGGCGCCCTTGATGACGTGCTGCACCTGCTTGCCCAGACGCGGCCCCGCGGCGCGCGCGTTGACCGCGAGGCGCTGGCTGATGCCGTACTGCTCGGCGAGGCCGTCGGTGAGTTCGACGACCTGGACCGCCTTGACGTTGAGCTCGTCGCGGACGATGTCCTCGAACTGCGCGAGCGCATCGGCGCCGGCGACCGCGATCGTCAGGTTCGCGAGGGGCAGGCGCACGCGCTTGCCCTCCTTCTTGCGCAGGGCGTTGGCGACCGACGAGACCTCGCGGACGGTGTCCATGGCTTCGCGGATGTCGGATGCCGGGGCGAACTCGTCGGCGTCGGGCCAGTCCTCCAGGTGCACACTGCGCCCGCCCGTGAGGCCCCGCCACACGCGCTCGGACACCAGCGGGATGAGCGGAGCCGCGACGCGGGTGAGCGTCTCGAGAACCGTGTAGAGCGTGTCGAACGCCTCCGTCGTGGTCGGATCGGCGGCATCCACCCCCACCCAGAACCGATCGCGCGAGCGCCGGATGTACCAGTTGGTCAGCGCCTCGGCGAATTCGCGGAGCTTCGCGGCCGCCATCGTCGAGTCGAGCGCCTCGAGGTCGGCGGCGACGTCGCGGACGAGATCGCCCGTCAACGCCAGGATGTGGCGGTCGAGGACGTTCGTCGAGTCCGTCCGGCGACGGGCCTCGTAGCCGTCGCCGTCCGGTCCGCCGGCGGCGTTCGCGTACGTCGAGAAGAAGTACCAGGCGTTCCACAGCGGCAGCAGGAACTCGCGTACGCCCGAGCGGATGCCCTCCTCGGTGACGACGAGGTTGCCGCCGCGGAGGACGGACGAGCTCATGAGGAACCAGCGCATCGCGTCGGAGCCGTCGCGGTCGAAGACCTCGCTGACGTCCGGGTAGTTCCGAAGCGACTTCGACATCTTCTGGCCGTCGCTGCCGAGGACGATACCGTGGCAGGCCACACCCGAGAAGGCCGGGCGGTCGAACAGCGCTCCCGAGAGCACGTGCATGACGTAGAACCAGCCGCGCGTCTGCCCGATGTACTCGACGATGAAGTCCGCCGGGGCGTGCTCGTCGAACCACTCGCGGTTCTCGAAGGGGTAGTGCACCTGCGCGTACGGCATCGACCCCGAGTCGAACCAGACGTCGAAGACGTCCTCGATGCGGCGCATCGTGGAGTTCCCCGTGGGGTCATCGGGGTTCGGACGCGTGAGGTCGTCGATGAACGGGCGGTGCAGGTCGACCTCGCCCGCCTCGTTGACCGGCAGTCGGCCGAAGTCGCGCTCGAGGTCCTCGAGCGAGCCGTACACGTCGACGCGCGGGTACTCGGGGTCGTCGCTCTTCCACACCGGGATCGGCGAACCCCAGAACCGGTTGCGGCTGATCGACCAGTCGCGCGCGCCCTCGAGCCACTTGCCGAACTGGCCGTGCTTGACGTTCTCGGGCGCCCACGTGATCTGCTCGTTGAGTTCGACGAGGCGGTCCTTGATCGAGGTGACCCGGACGAACCAGCTCGAGACCGCCTTGTAGATGAGGGGGTTCCGGCAGCGCCAGCAGTGCGGGTACGAGTGCTCGTACGACGCCTCGCGCAGCAGACGTCCCTCGGCTTTCAGCAGGCGGATGAGGGGGCGGTTCGCGTCCATCCACAGCTCGCCCGCGACGTCGGTCACCTGCGGCAGGAAGCGGCCGCCGTCGTCGAGGCTCATGATGAGCGGGATGCCGGCGGCCCCCGTCACGCGCTGGTCGTCCTCGCCGTAGGCCGGGGCCTGGTGGACGATGCCCGTACCGTCGGTCGTGGTGACGTAGTCGTCGACGAGGATGCGCCAGGCGTGCTGTGTGCCCCAGGTCTCCTCGTCGGCGTAGTAGTCGAAGAGCCGGTCGTAGGCGACGTCGGCGAGGTCGGCACCGCGGACGGTCTGGTCGACCGCGTCGCGGGCCTCATCGGCGGAGGCGTATCCGAGGTCCTTGGCGTAGTTCGCGAGCAGGTCGGCGGCGAGCAGGTAGCGATGCGACTGCCCCTCGAGGGCGTCCTCGTGGATGTCGGCGGCGCCGGCCGGGCCGCCCGGCAGGACGACGTACTCGATGTCGGGGCCGACGGCGAGCGCGAGGTTGGTCGGGAGGGTCCACGGGGTCGTCGTCCAGGCGAGCGCGCGGACGGCGGTGAGGCCGAGGGCCTCGGCCTTCGCACCGACCAGCGGGAAGGTCACGGTCACCGACGGGTCCTGACGCATCTTGTAGACGTCGTCGTCCATGCGCAGCTCGTGGTTCGACAGCGGCGTCTCGTCGCGCCAGCAGTACGGCAGCACGCGGTGGCCCTCGTAGGCGAGGTCCTTGTCGTAGAGCTCCTTGAACGCCCACAGCACCGACTCCATGTACCCGGTGTCCAGGGTCTTGTAGCCGCGCTCGAAGTCGACCCAGCGCGCCTGGCGGGTGACGTAGTTCTCCCACTCCTGTGTGTACTCGAGGACGGATGACCGCGCCTTCGCGTTGAAGGCGGCGATCCCCATCTCCTCGATCTCGCTCTTCTCGGTGATGCCGAGCTGCTTCATGGCCTCCAGTTCGGCGGGCAGGCCGTGCGTGTCCCATCCGAAGACGCGGTCGACCTTCTTGCCGCGCATCGTCTGGAACCGCGGGAAGAGGTCCTTCGCGTAGCCGGTCAGCAGGTGGCCGTAGTGCGGCAGGCCGTTGGCGAACGGCGGGCCGTCGTAGAACACCCACTCGTCGGCGCCATCGCGCTGCGCGATCGACGCGCGGAACGTGTCGTCCTGTTCCCAGAAGGCGAGGACGTCGCGCTCGAGGTCGGGGAAGCGCGGGCTCGGGACGACGGCCGCGGGCGCGTCGGCGGCGGGGCCGAAGGCGGAAGGTCGAGGGTAGGTCATGTCACTCCTGCAGGTCTGCTCCTGCGAGGACGATCCGGAGACCGCGGTACCACCCCGCTTGATGCAGCCCGGATCCGGGTGCACCCACTCACCTGCGGCGATGACGGGCCTGCCCCGCTCGGTTCTACTGGGCGGTGGACCGCTGTTCTTCCGAGAGCTCCCCGGTGATGGCCGGATCGGTGCTGATGCAGACGATCATACCGTCGGCATAGCCTGGAGTCATGGCCCGCTCCCGTATCCGACCCGAGCCGCCCCGCATCCCGGATCCGGATCTCCCCCGCGAGTTCGCCGCCGCGACGCTCCTCCGGTCGGGCGAGACCTCCGAGGCGCGCATCGGCCTCGATCCCGGAACGACGGATGCCGCGCACAGCCGCATCAGCGAGAGCGTCGTGGCCCCGGCATCCGTGCAGGCCCTCGATTTGACCGGCGCGATCCTGGCGGACGTCGTCCTCGACGCGGTGTCCGCCGCCGAGCTGATCGCCCGCGAGGGGACCTGGCGGGCGGTCGTCGTCCGCGGGGGACGCATCGGGACGCTCGATCTGTCCCGCGCGCGCTGCGACGGTCTCGTCCTGGACGGCGTGCGGATCGACTACCTGACGGCGGGCGGGGCGACGCTTCGAGACGTCGAGGTGACCGGATGCCGCATCGGCACCCTCGACCTCCCGGGCGCCCGCGTGGAGCGGATGCGGTTCGGGGGGACGTCCGTGGACGAGATGGACGTCAGGGAGTGGCAGGCGGGCGACGTCGACCTGCGCGGCGCGGACGTGCTCTCGTTCACGGACGTCCGGATGCTGCGCGGCGTCACCATGACTTCCGACCAGGCGACCTCGCACGCGCTCGCACTCGCGGCATCCCTCGGCATCGACGTCCGGACCGGCGAATGAGGCTGCGTACCGCGAGATTGGTTCTCCGAGACATGAGCGAGGACGACCTGCCGGCCCTCCGGGCGATTCTCACGGACCCGGTCGCGATGACCGCCTACGAGGGGGCGTTCACCGACGCGGAATCCCAGGCATGGCTCGATCGGAACCTGCAACGCTACGAGGAGGACGGGTTCGGGCTCTGGGCCGTCGACATCGCCGACGCGCCCGGCGAGATGATCGGGCAGTGCGGCATCACGCGGCAGCGGATCGAGGACGACCAGGTGCTCGAAGTCGGCTACCTCTTCCAGCAGGCCCACTGGCACCGCGGGTACGCGACCGAAGCCGCCGCGGCCTCTCGCGACTGGGCCTTCCGCCACCTCAACGCCGCCACCGTCTGGGCGAAGGTTCGCGACACGAACATCGCGTCGATGAACGTCGCCATCCGCCTCGGCATGACCGTGCGCCGTCGTTTCGTCACCCACTACCGAGGTGTCGACCTGCCGCACCTCGGATTCGCCGTGGACCGTTAGGCGGCCCACTCCTCCGCACGGATGCCGACGGTCGCCGCGCCCTGCAACAGGCGGGAGATCGGGCAGCGGTCGTGCGCGGCCGCGACCAGCTCCTCCGTCTCGGTGAGCGAGCGCCCTTCCGCGGAGACGAACGCCGTGACGTGGAACTCGTAGCCGCCGCGCTCCGCGGAGTCGTGGAGTTCGACCTCGACACGGACCCGGGTGCGGTGCGCCCCCGTCACGATCGCCTGCAGCGTGGCGTCGAGGCAGGTCGCCCACGCGAGGGCGAGCAGTTGCTCGGGGTTGCTTCGAGACAGGTCAGCGTCGGGACTGAGCGGGTTCGAGACGGCGACCTCCAGGCCGCCGACCACCCGGCTGACACCGGTCCCGCCGTCGTCGTTGATGGCCGCGGTCCGGTACCTGGTGCTCATGACAGAACTATAGTTGGACGGCATCCAACAACGTTCTGAGGTCCTTTCGTGCTGTCCACATCCCCGGTCGAGCTCGCTCGTGCGGGCGTCGCCTACCCCGGCGGCGTGCAGGGCCTGACCGACGTCGACCTCATCGTCGCCGACGGAGAGATCCTGGGCGTGATCGGCGAGAGCGGGGCGGGCAAGAGCACGCTCCTGAACCTCCTGACCGGTGAGGTCGCGGCCACCGCGGGCTCGGTGAGGGTGCTCGGCGACGACGTCGGCCGCCTCGACCGGGCGGGCCTGCGCCGTCTGCGCCGCGAGATCGGCGTCGTCTTCCAGGGAGTTCACCTGCTGTCGAACCGGACCGTTCGGCAGAACGTCGAGGTCGCCCTGGCCATCCGGCCCCGAAAGGAGCGATCGCCCGGCGCCGTCGACGACGCGCTCCGCTTCGTGGGGCTCGATCACCGGGCGGACGCCTACCCGGCGCAGCTCAGCGGCGGTCAGCGTCAGCGCGTCGGGATCGCCCGAGCACTGGTCACGCGGCCGCGCCTGCTGCTGTGCGATGAGCCGACATCGGCGCTCGACGCCGCCACCGCCGGCGAGGTGCTCGATCTGCTCCGCGACGCCCGGGACCGTTTCGGGACGACGATCGTCATCGTCACCCACGACCTCGACGTCGTCCGCGGCGTCTGCGACCGGGTCTGCCTGTTCGACGACGGCAGGCTCGTCGAGGTGCTCGACGTTCCCGAGGCGGCACGCGGCGAGCGCGAGAGCTACCTCGAACGCGCACGGCGGGAGCTCGGCGCATGACCGGCTCGGAGGACGTCTTCGCATCGCTCGGAGCGTCGCTCGCCGAGCGCGGGGACGACCTCATCGAGGCTCTCGGCGAGACCGGATACATGCTCGGTGTATCCCTCGCAGCCGCCGTGGTCGTGGGGCTCCCCCTCGGCGCAGCGGTCTACCTCACCCGTCCCGGCGGGATCCTCCCTCAGCGACTCGTCTGGTCGACAGCGAACTTCTTGATCAACGTCATCCGCTCGTTCCCGTTTCTGCTGCTCGTCGTCTTCCTCGTCCCCGTGACGCGCGCCGTCTACGGCACGACGTTCGGCACACCCGCAGCGACGTTCTCGCTGTGCGTCGTCGCCGTGGCCGTCTACGGTCGGCTGGTCGAGCAGATCCTCCGAGAGGTGAGCCCCGGCATCCCCCGCGTCGCCCAGACCCTCGGCGCGACCGTCCCGCAGACGGTCTGGCGTTTCCTGCTGCCCGAAGCCCTGCCGGGTCTCGTTTACGCGCTGACCTCGGCGAGCATCAGCCTGCTGTCGTATTCGACCGTCCTCGGGGTGGTCGGCGGCGGCGGCATCGGGGACTTCGCACTGCGATACGGCTACCAGGAGTACGACGACGTGCTCATGTACTTCACGATCCTCGTCATCCTCGTCATCGTCCTCGTCATCCAGGCGGTCGGTCAGCGGATCTCGGTCCGCCTCGACCACCGCTGAGGCCGGCACACCACCGGCATCCATCCCCATCCCACAAGGAGCACCATGTCCCCTCGTCGCCTCACCCTCGCCGCCGCCCTTACCGCCGCCGCCGTCGCCCTGCTGGCCGGCTGCGCCTCACCCGCCGCGTCCGGCGGCGGCGACGTCACGACGCTGCGCGTGGGCGCCGTCACCTCGCCCATGACCGACATCGTCGAGGCAGCCGCCGACGAGATCGAGGACGGCTACAAGATCCAGCTCGTCGAGGTGGCCGACTACGTCACGATCAACAAGATGCTGGCCGCCGGCGACATCGACGCGAACTTCTCGCAACACAAGCCGTACATGGAGGAGTTCAACGCCGCCAACGGCGCCGACCTCACCGCCGTGCAGCCCATCTACAACTTCACGATCGCGTTCTACTCGAAGACCCTCGACGACATCGCCGACCTCCCCCAGGGCGCGACCGTCGCGATCCCCAACGACGCGTCGAACACCGGACGCGCACTGAAGATGCTCGCCGATGCGAAGATCATCACCCTCGCCGAGAGCGTCGACCCGTACGCCGCGACGGTGGAGGACATCACCGAGAACCCGAAGGATCTCCAGTTCCTCGAGCTGCAGATCAACCAGCTGAACACCGCCTACGACGAGGCCGACCTCGTTTTCCAGTGGCCCTCGCACATCGCCGCCCTCGGCCTGACGCCTCAGGACGACGGTCTGCTGACCGAGCTCGACGACCGGTTCGCCCTGCAGCTGGTCGTCCCCGGGAAGGACGAGGATGCCGCGTCCACGAAGGCGCTCATCGATGCCTTCACGAGCGACCCCGTGCGCGACATCATCGACGGCAACAAGACGATCGAGACCGCGTTTTGAGCCTCTGACGCGCCGCCGCGCGGCGTCGCTTCGCGACGAGATGACGCGTCGTCCCGAGGGCCGGATCCCGGCATCCGCTCCTCGACAACCTTCATCTCCTCGCGAAGCGTCACAGCCCCGGCGGTAGACTGGCGCGACACCCACACTCAGGCACGCTCACACAGTGCCGCACATATCGCTCGAGGAGCATCACCATGACGAACGCGCACATTCCCGACAAGCCCGCCCTGGAAGGCCTCGAGCAGAAGTGGGATGCCGCGTGGTCCGCCGCCGGCACGTACCTGTTCGATCGCGACGCGGCCAAGGCCAAGGGGCGCGCGGGCGTCTTCTCGATCGACACGCCTCCCCCGACGGCATCCGGTTCCCTCCACATCGGGCACGTGTTCAGCTACACGCACACCGACGTGAAGGTGCGCTACGAGCGCATGCGCGGCAAGACGGTGTTCTACCCGATGGGCTGGGACGACAACGGTCTGCCCACCGAGCGACGCGTGCAGAACTACTACGGCGTGCGCTGCGACACCTCGCTGCCCTACGACGCAGACTTCACGCCGCCGTTCCGCGGTGACGCGAAGAGCCTCAAGCCGGCCGATCAGGTGCCGATCAGCCGTCGCAACTTCATCGAGCTCTGCGAGGAGCTGACGATCGAGGACGAGAAGCAGTTCGAGGATCTGTTCCGCAAGCTCGGTCTGTCGGTCGACTGGACGCAGACGTACCGCACGATCTCGGACGACACCATCCGCACGAGCCAGCTCGCGTTCCTGCGGAATCTCGACCGCGGCGAGGCGTACCAGGCCATGGCGCCCACGCTCTGGGACATCGACTTCCGCTCGGCCATCGCGCAGGCCGAGCTCGAGGATCGCGACCAGCAGGCCTCGTACCACCGCGTCGCCTTCCACAAGAGCGACGGTTCGGGCGACATCCACATCGAGACGACACGTCCCGAGCTCCTCCCCGCGTGCGTGGCCATCGTCGCGAACCCCGACGACGAGCGCTACCAGCCCTACTTCGGCACTACCGTCCGCACCCCGCTGTTCGACGTCGAGGTCCCCGTCCTCCCCCACCCCCTCGCGGTGAAGGACAAGGGCACCGGCATCGCCATGATCTGCACGTTCGGCGACGTGACCGACATCATCTGGTGGCGCGAGCTCGACCTGCCCAACCGCACGATCCTCGGCCGCGACGGCCGCATCATCGACGAGGCCCCCGACGTGCTCGTGACGGATGCCGCGAAGGCTGCGTACGCGGAGCTCGCCGGCAAGACGGTGTTCAGCGCCAAGAAGCGCATCGTCGAGCTGCTGCAGGAGTCCGGCGAGCTGCTCGAGGTGTCGAAGCCGTTCACCCACCCGGTGAAGTTCTACGAGAAGGGCGATCGTCCCCTCGAGATCGTCTCGACGCGCCAGTGGTACCTCCGCAACGGCGCCCGCGACGCGGAACTGCGCGACAAGCTCATCGAGATGGGCCGCGGGATGGGCTGGCACCCGGACTTCATGCGTGTGCGGTACGAGAACTGGACGAACGGCCTCACCGGCGACTGGCTCGTCTCGCGGCAGCGCTTCTTCGGCGTGCCCATCCCGGTCTGGTACGGCCTCGACGAGAACGGCGAACGCGACTACGACCGCGTCCTCACCCCCGACCTCTCGCGTCTCCCGGTCGACCCCACGACGGACGTGCCCGACGGCTACACCGAGGACCAGCGCGGCGTGCCCGGCGGCTTCGACGCCGAGCGCGACATCTTCGACACCTGGGCGACGTCGTCCCTGACCCCGCAGCTCGCGGGCGGTTGGGAGCGCGACCCCGAGCTCTGGAACCTGGTCGCCCCGTTCGACGTGCGCCCGCAGGGGCAGGACATCATCCGCACGTGGCTGTTCTCGACCATGGTCCGCTCGGTGCTCGAGGACGGCCGCGCGCCGTGGACGGATGCCGCCATCTCGGGCTTCATCGTCGACCCCGACCGCAAGAAGATGTCGAAGTCCAAGGGCAACGTCGTGACCCCCGCCGACATCCTCGACGCGCACGGAACCGACGCGGTCCGCTACTGGGCGGCCTCCAGCCGTCTCGGCGCCGACGCGGCGTTCGACCCGCAGAACCCGACGCAGGTGAAGATCGGCCGCCGCCTTGCGATCAAGGTGCTGAACGCGGCCAAATTCGTGCTCTCGTTCCCCGTCCCCGAGGACGCTCGCATCACGCACGCGCTCGACGCGTCGATGCTCGCGACCCTCGACCGGGTGGTCCGCGACGCGACGGCGGCTTTCGATGCGTTCGATCACGCGCGGGCGCTGGAGATCACCGAGGCGTTCTTCTGGACGTTCTGCGACGATTACCTGGAGCTCGTGAAGGAGCGCGCCTACAACCAGGCCGACGCCGGTCAGGCCTCGGCCGCCCTGGCGCTGCGCACCGCCCTGTCGACGCTGCTGCGTTTGCTCGCCCCCGTGCTGTCGTTCGCCGCCGAGGAGGCGTGGTCCTGGTTCGAGGACGGCTCGGTGCACACCGCCGCATGGCCCGAGCCGCTGGGCATCGACGGCGAGCCCGCCGTTCTCCGCACGGTCGGCGAGGCGCTGATCAGCGTCCGCCGCGCAAAGACCGAGGCCAAGGCGTCGCAGAAGACTCCCGTGGAGTCGCTGACCATCACGGGTCCGGATGCCGCGCTCGACGCCATCCGCTCGGCGGAAGGCGATCTCGCAGCGGTCGGACGCATCGCACAGGTGTCGTACGCGAGCGGTGACGCCGTCTCGGTCGGAGACATCGTCCTCACCCCGCAGGAGGCCTGACATGCAGCTCGGAACCCGGTGGACGAGCGGCGATCAGCCGCCCTCCGCCGTCCCGGAGATCCTGCGCGAGCAGATCGCGGTGGTGGATGCCTCGATCGATCAGGATCCGCTCGGCCAGCCGCGACCGCGCTGGACGCTCACGTGGCTCGAGGGTCGCCCGGTGGCCGAGCTCGAGACCGGTGTCGTCGTGCGCGTCGACCGGGAGGGCGAGGTCGTCGTCGGTCATCTCGACGACGACGGCATGTCCTGAGTCCGGCTCACCCCCAGGGGTGGTGCACGATGTGGGCGACGACGTCCGCCCGGGTGACCTCGGCGTGCCGTGCTGCGGCAGCCCGAAGGACAGCGCGCTCGGCACGGCGCAGCATCCGATCTGCGACCGCGCGCTGCACGGCCGTGGCTCCCGCCCACAGCGCGGATTCCAGGCGCGTGGGCCGGGCAGCGAGGTCCAGCGCGGGAATGGTGATCGTGGTCATCGTCCGTCTCCGTCCTCGGGGAGTGCGAATGCGTCCACCCGGACGGTGAACGGCAAGCGATCGGGGTCTTCCTCGTGGCCGCGCGCCGAGGCGACGACCTCGTCGACGATCTCGGACAGGCGCCGGATCATGTCCTTCGCCTGGTCTCGGGTCAGGTGGATGTTCGCGGTGGAGATGATGGCGGCGCCGTCGTCCTCTTTGCTCGGATCGGCGATGCTCTCACTCACATGCCGCATGAGCTGCTGCTGCCGACGCCCGAGGAACTCGTTCATGATCAGCTGAGTCGCCGAGCGACCTGCAGGAGACGCCATCGCCTCGGGGCTGTCGAACGACACGGACTTGTCGGAGCGTTCCCACCACCGCTCCCGGGCAGACCCGCGATCCGGGATCTCGCGGATGAGGTCCTGCTTCGCGAGAGCGCGCAGGTGGTAGCTGGTCGCCCCCGATGACTCCCCCGTGCGCTCGGCCAGCGAACTGGCGGTCTGCGGCCCGTACTGCGACAGGATGTCGAAGAGCTGCACGCGGAGCGGGTGGGCGAGGGCGCGGAGAGCCCCGGCATCCAGCTTGCGGTCTTCGCGCCCCCTCGGTGTCTCGGTCATAGTGCAAAGATACCTTTGCAAGATATTCTTTGCAAGTATTTCTTTGCATCTCGCGACGGAGGGCAGTCACGGGCGACGTACGCTGGGACGATGACGGATGCCGCGACAAACCCGCTCCTCTCCCCCTCGCCCCTCCCCTTCGATCTGCCGGACTACCCGAACATCCGCCCCGAGCACTATCTCGCCGCGTTCGAGCAGGCCTTCGCTGAGCACCGCGCTGAGATCGAGGCGATCGCGACGTCGTCGGAAGAGGCCACATTCGAGAACACCCTCGTGGCCCTGGAGCGTTCCGGAGACGCCCTCGGACGGGTCGCACGCACCTTCTACACCGTCAGCTCCGCGCACGGGACAGCTGCGATCCAGGAGATCGACGAGCAGCTCGCGCCGTTGATGGCCGCCCACCACGATGCCGTCACGCTCGACTCGCGTCTTTACGGCCGAGTCGCCGCCGTCCACGCGCGCCTCGACGAGCTGGCGCTCCACGGTGAGGACCGCTACCTCGTCGAGCGCACCTACCGCGAGATGACGAACGCCGGCGCGGGCCTCGACGAGGCGGAGAAGACCGTCCTCACCGAGCTGAACCAGCAGCTGTCCACGCTCACGACCACGTTCGAGAAGAACCTTCTGGCCGATACGAACGACCTCGCCGTCGTCTTCGACGACGCGGCGGAGCTCGACGGCCTGACGGCGGGCGAGCTCTCCGCCGCGGCGCGCAACGCCGCCGAACGCGGCCTCGAGGGAAAGTACGTCATCACGCTGACTCTGTTCACCGGGCATCCGTACCTGTCGTCGCTGACGTCACGCGTCAGCCGCGAACGCCTTCTCGAGGCATCCCGCTCGCGAGGTCGCCGCGGCAACGAGAACGACAACCGCGAGGTGCTCACCGAGATCGTGCGGCTGCGCTCCGAGCGGGCTCGCGTCCTCGGCTACGACTCGCATGCCGCGTACGTCACCGCCGACGAGACGGCCGGATCCCCCGAAGCGGTGCACGAACTGCTGCGCCGACTCGCCGTTCCGGCCGCGGAGAACGCGCGACACGAGCAGGCGGCACTGCAGGAGATCATCGACGCAGAAGAAGGCGGGTTCCGCCTCGCCGCCCACGATTGGGCGTTCTACACGGAGCGGGTACGCGCCGCACGCTATGAGCTCGACCGGACCGCCCTGCGCCCGTGGTTCGAAGCGGAGCGTGTGCTCGTGGACGGCGTCTTCCGCGCCGCCACTGAGTTGTACGGCATCACGTTCGCCGAGCGCCCCGACCTCCCCGCCTACCACCCCGACGCGCGCGTCTTCGAGGTCCGCAATGAGGACGGGTCGCACCTGGGCCTCTACATCCTCGATCTGTACACGCGCGACTCGAAGCGCGGCGGCGCGTGGATGAACTCGATCGTGTCGCAATCCGCCCTGCGCGGCACCGCCCCGATCGTCGTCAACAACCTCAACGTGCCCCAGCCCGCGCCGGGGAGCCCGACCCTGCTCACCCTCGATGAGGTCACGACGCTCTTCCACGAGTTCGGTCACGCGCTGCACGGGCTCTTCGCCACCGTCACGTATCCGCACTTCGCAGGGACCTCTGTGTTCCGCGACTTCGTCGAGTTCCCGAGCCAGGTGAACGAGATGTGGATCTTCTGGCCCGAGGTCCTGGCGTCCTACGCCCGCCACGTCGACACCGACGAGCCGCTTCCCACTGAGGTCGTCCAGAAGCTCCGCGAATCCGAGGCGTTCAACCAGGGCTTCGCCACGAGCGAGTACCTCGCCGCATCGTGGATCGACCAGGCCTGGCACAGTCTGGATGCCGATGACGCGGCCGTCGGCATCGATGTCGACTCGTTCGAGGCCACCGCTCTGGCCGACATCGGGCTCGACAACCCCGTCGTCCCGACCCGCTACTCGTCGACGTACTTCGCCCACATCTTCTCGGGCGGCTACAGCGCGGGCTACTACTCGTACATCTGGAGCGAGGTCCTCGACGCCGACACCGTGGAGTGGTTCCACGAGAACGGTGGGCTGACGCGCGAGAACGGCCACCGCTTCCGCACCCGGCTCCTGGGCGTCGGTGGCTCGAAGGATCCGCTCGAGGCCTACCGCGACTTCCGCGGACGCGACGCGCGCATCGAGCCCCTCCTGGAGCGGCGCGGCCTCACCGGCTGACCTCACTCCGTGGCAGCGCGGACCTCGTAGACGAGACGGGCGAACTGGCCGACGGCCTCCGCCGACCGCAGACGCAGCCGCTCCGACCCGATCCGGCGCGGGAAGAGCGGCGCACCCCCGGTCAGGAAGACCGGGGCCACGGAGATCGCGATCTCGTCGAGTGCGCCCGCGTCGAGGAACTGACCGGCGAGGTCTCCCCCGCCGACGACCCAGACGTCACCGGCTCCCGCAGCTGCACGGATCGTCGGGAGGACGGATGCCACCGGCCCCTGAACGAATCTGATGTCGGCGCCCTCCGGCTTCGGGAGGTCGCGGGTGGTGAAGACGAATGTGGGGCGGTCGCCGTGGAACTGCGCCCACCGCTCCGGGTGCGCGAGGATGTCGGACTCGGCGAGAACCCATTCGTAGGTCGTCGATCCTTCCACCAGCACCGTCGCCCCCGCCGGCAACAGAGCGTCGTCCGGGGTGTCACCGTTCTCTACGGCGAAGAGCCAGGCGAGCGAGTTCTCGTCGTCCGCGATGTAGCCGTCGATCGAGGTGGCCGTGTCGAAGAGGATGCGTCCCATGCCGGGAACGCTACCCGCGGCATCCGACACCGCGGGCCCGTCGTCAGGCGCTCTTGCGCTTCTGCCGCAGGACGAGGGTCGGGGGTGCGCCCTCTTCGACGGACGCCCGGGTGACGACGACCTTGTCGACGTCCTCGGCGGACGGGATCTCGAACATGATCGGGCCGAGGACGTCCTCGAGGATCGCGCGAAGACCGCGCGCACCCGTCTTGCGGGCGACCGCGAGGTCGGCGACGGCTCGAAGCGCATCGTCCTCGAACTCGAGCTCGACGCCGTCCAGCTCGAACATCCGCTGATACTGCTTGACGAAGGCGTTCTTCGGTCCCGTGAGGATCTCGATGAGCGCGGTCTGGTCCAGCGGCGATACCGTCGTGACGACCGGGAGACGACCGATGAACTCGGGGATCAGACCGAACTTGTGCAGGTCCTCGGGCAGGACGTCGCGGAAGACGTCGAGCTCCTGCTCCTTGTCCTGCAGCGGGGCGCCGAACCCGACGCCGTGCTTGCCGACGCGCGACGAGATGATGTCCTCGAGGCCCGCGAACGCACCGGCGACGATGAACAGGACGTTCGTCGTGTCGATCTGGATGAACTCCTGGTGCGGGTGCTTGCGCCCGCCCTGCGGCGGGACGGAGGCGACCGTGCCCTCGAGGATCTTCAGGAGCGCTTGCTGCACGCCCTCACCGGAGACGTCGCGGGTGATCGACGGGTTCTCGGCCTTGCGGGCGATCTTGTCGACCTCGTCGATGTAGATGATGCCGGTCTCCGCACGCTTGACGTCGAAGTCGGCGGCCTGCAGGAGCTTCAGGAGGATGTTCTCGACGTCCTCGCCTACGTAGCCGGCCTCGGTGAGCGCGGTGGCATCCGCGACCGCGAAGGGGACGTTGAGACGCTTCGCGAGGGTCTGCGCGAGGTAGGTCTTGCCGCAACCGGTCGGCCCGAGGAGCAGGATGTTGCTCTTGGCGATCTCGACCTCGTCGGCGCGCTGCTCGGCGGGCTGGATGGTGCTGCGGGCGCGAACGCGCTTGTAGTGGTTGTAGACCGCCACCGAGAGCGCCCGCTTCGCCGGATCCTGACCGACGACGTACTCCTCCAGGAAGCTGAAGATCTCGCGCGGTTTGGGGAGGTCGAAGTCCTTGACCTCGCCGTCGCCGGATTCGGCCATGCGCTCTTCGATGATCTCGTTGCAGAGTTCGACGCACTCGTCGCAGATGTACACGCCGGGTCCGGCGATCAGCTGCTGGACCTGCTTCTGGCTCTTGCCGCAGAAGGAACACTTGAACAGGTCGGCGCTCTCACCGATGCGTGCCATGGTGCTCCCCCTCAGGATTCGTGCCGGTGCAGTCGAGCCTAATCGCAGATCCGGACACCGGGCGGATTGCGACACGGGTGTGGACGACGACGCCCCGCCGACGGATCGGCGGGGCGTCGTCTGACACAAGTCAGGCCGTGATGGCGGCCGGGGTCCGCTTGCGCGAGGTGAGGACCTGATCGACGATCCCGTACTCCAGCGCCTCCTGCGCCGAGAGGATCTTGTCGCGGTCGATGTCCTTGTTCACCTGCTCGACGGAGCGGTTGGTGTGGTGGGCCATCGTCTCCTCGAGCCAGGTGCGCATGCGGAGGATCTCCGCCGCCTGGATCTCGATGTCCGACGCCTGCCCGTGACCGGATTCGCCGACGGCGGGCTGGTGCATCAGGATGCGGGCGTTCGGCAGCGCGAGGCGCTTTCCGGGAGCGCCGGCGGCCAGCAGGACCGATGCCGCCGAGGCAGCCTGTCCGAGGACGACGGTCGACACCTGGGGCGAGATGTACTGCATCGTGTCGTAGATCGCGGTCATCGCGGTGAACGAGCCACCCGGCGAGTTGATGTACATGATGATGTCGCGGTCCGGGTCCATCGACTCGAGGACCAGGAGCTGCGCCATGACGTCGTCGGCGGAAGCGTCGTCGACCTGCACGCCCAAGAAGATCACGCGGTCTTCGAACAGCTTGTTGTACGGGTCCTGGCGCTTGTAGCCGTAGGCGGTGCGCTCTTCGAACTGCGGCAGGATGTACCGGCTCGAGGGCATCATGTCGCTCTGGGCGCGACCGAAGATGGGGGTGTTCATGCGTTGTCCTCCGACGCTCAGTTCTCGGTCCCGCCGCCGCCGGCGACGTCGGCGGCGTGCTCGCGGATGTGGTCGACGAAGCCGTATTCGAGGGCTTCCTCTGCGGTGAACCAGCGGTCGCGGTCACCGTCGGCGTTGATCTGCTCGACCGACTTGCCCGTCTGGGCCGAGGTGATCTCCGCGAGACGGTTCTTCATCGAGATGATGAGCTGCGCCTGGGTCTGGATGTCGCTCGCGGTGCCGCCGAAGCCGCCGTGGGGCTGGTGCAGCAGGACGCGGGCGTTGGGCGTGATGTAGCGCTTGCCCTTCGTGCCGCTGGTCAACAGGAGCTGGCCCATCGACGCGGCCATGCCGATGCCGACGGTGACGATGTCGTTGGGCACGAACTGCATCGTGTCGTAGATCGCCATGCCCGCCGTGATCGAGCCGCCCGGCGAGTTGATGTAGAGGTAGATGTCCTTCTCGGAATCCTCGGCCGCGAGCAGCAGGATCTTGGCGCAGATCTCGTTCGCGTTCTCGTCGCGCACCTCGGAACCGAGCCAGATGATTCGGTCCTTCAGCAGCCGGTCGAAGACACTGGTCGCCATAAGGGGTTCAGCCATGGATGCTCTCCTGGATTCGTGTTCGTGCTTCGAATCTAGTGGCGCGCTTCGAGCGCCTCGCCCGTGTTCGCCGTGGGCATACCGGTCGCGGCATCGACGAGCTGTCGCGCCTCCGGACGCTTCCGGAAACGACGACGGGCGGCGGGGCCCGAAAGCCCCGCCGCCCGTCGATCGAGATCACTCGCTGTCGGCAGCCTTCTTGGTGGCGCGCTTCGCGGGAGCTTTCTTGGCGGGCTCCTCGCCGGCATCCGCGTCGGCCTTCTTCGCGGCGGGCTTCTTGGCCGGAGCCTTCTTCGCCGGTGCCTTCTCGTCCGCGGAGGCGTCGTCGGCGGCGTCCGCCTTCTTCGCGGCGGGCTTCTTGGCAGGAGCCTTCTTCGCCGGCGCCTTCTTGGCGGCGGGCTTCTCGTCCGCAGCCTCGGTCGTGTCGTCCGCGGCCTCGTCGTCCTCTGCGGCGAAGCCGGCCAGGTCGACCTTCTTGCCGTTGGTGTCGACGACGTTCACCTTGCCGAGAGCGACGGCGAGAGCCTTGTTGCGGGCGACCTCACCGACCATCATCGGGATCTGGTTGCCCTCCTGGAGCGCGTTGACGAAGTCCTGCGGCGACATGCCGTACTGAGCCGACGACTGGATGAGGTACTGGGTGAGCTCCTCCTGGGAGACCTGCACCTCGTGCTTCTCGGCGATCTTGTCGAGGATCATCTGAGTGCGGAACTGCTTCTCGCTCGCCTCGGTGACCTCTGCGCGGTGCACGTCGTCCTCGAGGCGACCCTCACCCTCGAGGTGGGTGTGGACCTCGTCCTCGACGAGCTTGGCGGGAACGGGGATGTCCGCCTTCTCGATGAGGACCTCGATGAGCTTGTCGCGCGCAGCGGAGCCCTGCGTGAAGACGGCCTGCTCCGAGACGCGCTCGACGAGGCTCTCGCGAAGCTCGCCGATGGTGTCGAACTCGGAGGCGACCTGCGCGAAGTCGTCGTCGGCCTCGGGGAGCTCGCGCTCCTTGACGGCCTTGACGGTCACCGCGACCTCGGCCTCTTCACCGGCGTGGTCGCCGCCGACGAGCTTCGAGCGGAACGTGGTGTCCTCACCGGCGGTGAGGGACTCGACGGCCTCGTCGATGCCCTCGAGGAGCTCGCCGGAGCCGACCTCGTAGGAGACGCCCTCGGCGCGATCGATCTCGTTGCCGTCGATCGTGGCGACGAGGTCGAGCTCGACGAAGTCACCGGCCTTGGCGGGACGGTCGACGGTGACGAGCGTGCCGAAGCGGCTGCGGAGCTTGTCGAGCTCCGCATCGACGGCGGCCTCGTCGGTCTCGACCGCGTCGACCTCGATCGTGATGTCGTCGTAGGCGGGGAGCTCGAACTCGGGGCGGACGTCCACCTCGACCTCGACCTTGAGGTCGCCGGAGTAGTCCTTGGTGCTCGGCCACTCGATGATCTCCGCGGCGGGACGACCCACGATGCGGACGTCGTTGGCCGTGACGGCCTCGCGGTAGAACGCGTCGAGGCCCTCGCTGACGGCGTGCTCGAGGACCGCCTCACGGCCGACGCGCTGGTCGATGATCGGCGCGGGGACCTTGCCCTTGCGGAAGCCGGGGATCTGCACGTCCTGCGCGATGTGCTCGTACGCGTGGGAGATGCTCGGCTTGAGCTCCTCCGGGGTGACCGTGATGTGGAGCTTCACCCGGGTGGGGCTGAGCTGCTCGACGGTGCTGGTGACCATGCCTGTCGTTCTCCTTGTCCGGCCGCGCACACGCGCGTCCGTTCGGTGATCTGGGTTCGTGGGGCCGTTGTCGGGGCGACAGGATTTGAACCTGCGGCCTCCCGCTCCCAAAGCGGGCGCTCTACCAAGCTGAGCTACGCCCCGGGCGCGCACGCTGGCGAGCGCCGAAAAACGGCCGTTGGTAAGTCTAGCCGACCATGTCCGCTACACTCGTCGAGGCGCTGTTCTCAGCGTCGTCGGGGATGTAGCTCAATGGTAGAGCCTCAGTCTTCCAAACTGATTACGCGGGTTCGATTCCCGTCATCCCCTCCACCTGACGCCTCCCGGCTCACACCGAGCTGTAGGCGACGATTCCACGCCGGACCGCCTCGAGGGCCCTGCGGGCTGTCGCGGCCACGTCGGCGTCCGCGACGATCGAGAGCTGATCGAGCAGGTCGATGGTCTGCTTCGTCCACCGGACGAAGTCCCCCGCGGCCATGTCCGCCTCGGAGAGGGCGACATCGAGCGACGCTCCGCGCGCCCAGGAGTTCATCGGCTGCGCGAGCCCCGTCGCGAGCGGTTCCGTCCCCGGTAGGTGGTGCTCCTGCTCGAGGTCGTCGAGACGGCTCCACAGCTCCTGCGTCTTGGTCAACGCTTCTCGGAACGGTCCGCGCGGCAACCGGAACTCCCCCGCCTCGTCGCGGCGCGGCTCGTACACGAGACAAGATGCAAGCGCGGCGAGCCCCGCCGGGTCGAGGTCGCGCCACAGCCCCCGCCGGAGCGATTCCGCGACGAGAAGGTCGCGCTCGCCGTAGATCCGGCGCATCGTCCTGCCTGCGGCGGTCAGTGCCGCGGCGCCGTCGTCGAAGGCGACGTAGTCCAACTCCGCGAGGACGTCGATGATGCGGTCGAAGATCCGCGCGACGGTGCCCGTGCGGGTCTCGATGTCGCGTCGCGTGCGGTCGGTCCGCCGCCGCAGCTTCCAATACCGCTCCGCCCACCGCGCGTGATTCTCGCGGTCGGGGCACGAATGACACGGATGCCGCTGCATCCGACGCCGCAGCGATTGGATCTCGTTCTGACGCTGCTGGCGGATGCGGGCAGGAGCGGTGCGATCGGCCCGGTTCAGCTTCTCGGCGTCGCTGAGGTCGCGGCGGATGCCGGAGTACTCCGCGTAGTCGCCTCGATCGCACGTCATCGCCTTCTCATAGCCGGCGAGGGACGCCTCGGCATCCTTCACCTGGCGCGCGAGACCGACGACGGCGCGGTCCGCTTGGAACTGGGCGAACGAGGATTCGAGGATCTCGCGCGCTCGGCTGCGACCGAACTGGTCGATCAGGTTGACCGCCATGTTGTAGGTGGGGCGGAAGCTCGAGTTCAGCGGGTAGGTACGCCGGGAGGCCAGCGCGGCGACGGCCTGCGGATCGAGGGACTCGGTCCATTGGACGACGGCGTGGCCCTCGACATCGATGCCACGCCGGCCGGCACGGCCCGTCAGCTGGGTGTACTCCCCCGAGGTGATCGCGACGCGCGCCTCGCCGTTGAACTTCTCGAGCTTCTCGAGGACGACCGTCCGGGCGGGCATGTTGATGCCGAGCGCGAGGGTCTCGGTCGCGAACACCACCTTGACGAGCTTGCGACGGAAGAGCTCCTCGACGACCTCCTTGAACGCGGGCAGCATGCCGGCGTGGTGCGCGGCGACCCCGCGTTCGAGGTTCTCGCGCCACTCCCAGTAGCCGAGGACGGTCAGGTCCTCGTCCTGCAGGGCTTCGAGTCGCTCGTCGATGACGGCGCGGATCTCGTCGCGCTCGGCTGTGTCGGTCAACCGGACGCCCGCGCGTCGCACCTGCTGGACCGCCGCGTCGCATCCCACGCGGCTGAAGATGAAGAAGATCGCCGGCAGGAGGTTGGATCGCCCGAGGAGTTCGACCACCTGAGGACGGTCCATCCGCTCGATGCGCGACGCCGTCGACGGTCTGATCGCCCGCTTGCCGCCGCGGTGGGGCCGGCGCCGCTCCCGGTCACTACGCGACCGGTACTCCATCGCACGGCGATTGTTCTCGTAGGTGGCGCCCTTGGGTGAGCGGATGCGCGTGAGTTCCTGATTCACCTGTGCGGTGGCGACACCGGCGCGATCGTCGAAGAGCGGGAGCAGATCACCGCGGACGAGCACATGCTGCTCGAGCGGCACCGGGCGCGTCTCGGACACGATGACCGCCGTGTCTCCTCGCACCGTGTCGAGCCAGTCGCCGAACTCCTCGGCGTTCGACACCGTGGCCGAGAGCGAGACCAGTCGCACCGCCGGCGGGAGGTGGAGGATGACTTCCTCCCACACCGGTCCGCGGAAGCGGTCGGCGAGGTAGTGCACCTCGTCCATGACGACGTACCGGAGTCCCCGGAGAGCCGGCGAGTCCGCATAGAGCATGTTCCGGAGGACCTCGGTGGTCATCACGACGACGCGCGCACTGCCGTTGATGTTCGTGTCGCCGGTGAGCAGGCCCACCTCGTCCTCGCCGTAGACCTCCTGCAGCTCCCGGAACTTCTGGTTCGACAGCGCCTTCATCGGCGTCGTGTAGAACGCCTTCTCCCCCGGTTCGCGCATCGCGAGGTGGATCGCGAATTCGCCGACGATCGTCTTCCCGGCACCGGTGGGGGCGGCGACGAGGACACTCCGGCCGTCCTCCAGCGCCTGGCATCCCTCGACCTGGAACGGGTCGAGATCGAATCGCTGCATCTCGGCGAACGACGCGGAGATCGGATGCCGACGGCCGGACTGCGCGCGTGCGTACCGTGCGGCGAAGTCCGTCATGCGACGGGGCCGAGGAGCTCAGCCTCGCGCTTGCGCTTGCGGCGGTCGAACAGCATCGACAGGCCTGCTGCGGCGAAGAAGAGGACCGTGAGGATCGCAGCCAGGATGAGCATGCTGACGACGTCGGCGGAGGGTGTCGCCGCTCCCGCGAACACGGTCGCGATCACGATCGCCACGCGCCAGCCCTTCATGATCTCCCGGCCGGTCATGACACCTGCCAGGTTGAGTGCCACGAGGAAGACGGGCGTCACGTACGAGACCCCGACGACGATCAGAAGCTTGAACACGAAGTCGTAGTAGTACTTAGCGTCGTAGAAATTCGAGGCCCCGTCGGGCGTGAACCCGGCCATGAGTTCCACGAGGTGAGGGAGGATGAGCCACCCCGTGAACGCGCCCGCGAAGAACAGCGGCACGGCCGCCGCGACGAAACCGATCGTGTAGCGGATCTCCTTGCGGGTCAGGCCCGGCATGAGGAACGCCCAGATCTGCCAGAGCCACACCGGTGCGGAGATGAGCAGACCGACGGCGAAAGCGATCCGGATGCGGAGGTCGAACGCGGACGTGACCGTCGCGAACATCAGCGTGACGGCGTTCTCTTGGCCGCGGTCCGCTGCAACGACCCGGATGGGCTCGGTGATCGCCCAGATGATGGCGTCGCCCAGGGCGAAGGAGACGATCATCCCGACGACGAGTGCGGCGGCGGCGATGATGAGCCGCTTGCGGAACTCGCGGAGGTGGTCGCCGAGCGACATCCGCTTGTCCCGGGTGGGGGCATCGTCGGTGACGGCGCCCCGATCGGTCGTCGTCACCGCGTCAGGAAGAGGTGGGGCCCTGCGATGGGCCCTGCGCGGGCGGAGGCGTGAGACCGGTCACCGAGGTCGGCGCCTGCGGCTGCTGGTGAGTCGGCGTCTCGGCCGGACCGTCTTCTTCCTTCATCGCCTTCATCTCACCCTTGAACACACGGGCGGACTGGCCGACGCTCTTCGCGAGGGCAGGCAGCTTGGCTGCTCCGAACAGAAGCAGGATCACCGCCAAGACGACGAGAAGGTGCCATCCTTGCAAGCCCATGAAAGCTCCTCAGGGTAGATGTGACCTCAGTCTAACCGCCCCAGGTGAACAGAGACCCTCAGCCGTACTGGGCGAGCCCGGCATTCGCCCACGCGCGCGCAGCCTCCCGCGCAGCGGCCGGTGCGACGATCTCGACGTCACCGCCGAGCCGTGCCGCGAGCCGCTTGAGGCTCCGCTCGTCGCCGACCCGGAGGCTCACCGTGCGGAACTCGCCCTTCCCGCGCACGACGGCGCGAGCCGCGAATTCGCCGAGGAGCGGCACGACGTCCTTGCGGCACCTGAGCTCGACGACCACGTCGGTCTCGCCCGGCTCGAACAGGCCCGGCAACGCATCCGACTGGTGGGTGCTCGGGATGCCGGTCAGCGCGACATCGGACACACGGTCGAGGTGGAAGGTGCGCACGGCCTGTCGCAGGTGACACCACCCCTGGAGGTACCACTGGCCGTCGGCGATGTGGACCTTGACGGGGTCGACGGTGCGCGTGGTCACCGGCGCGTCCGGGGCGCGATACGCGAACGACACGGCCACCCCCCGCTGCACCGCCTCCGCGACGGTCGTCCGCACGTCGTCCACGACCGGTGTCGCGACGATGACCTCTGCGGGCGCACTCGACGCTCCCGCGGCGAGCTTCGCCAGAAGCCCCTGGACCACACCGCTGTCGCCGACGCCCGGCAGACTCGCCGCCATCTGCAGGCCGGCGAGCAACGCGGCCGCCTCGCGTGCCGTGAGACGCGGGGTTCGCTCGAGGCCGACGGCGTTGGTGATCGAGATCGTGTCCTGCTCGTCGAGCAGGTCCCAGTCGATGTCGAAGAGGTCGTTGGCCATCTGCCAGAATCCGCCGTCCCCGGGGAGCCCGATGACGGTGAGCTTCTCGACCATCGAGCGCATCTCGTCGGGCTCCACGTCGAAGTCGCTCGCCGCTTCGACGACCGTGACCTCGCCCTTGGAGATCAGGTACGGGACGAGCTGGAGGATGAGGGAGGCGCGATCGGTCGCGACCAGCGGTTGCGCCCTCATCCGGCCGCCTCGGTGTGCAGGTCGCGAGCGCGACGCAGACGGGTCGCCACCAGCTCGGTGAGTTCGGGCGGATCGATCACGCGCACCTCCGGACCGTAGGACGCGAGTTCGTCGGCGAAGATCTGAGCGTCGACGTAGGGGACGAGGCATCCCGTGTCGTCTTCGCCAACGGCCCGTCGATGCAGCCGCAGAACCGCTTCGGTGCCCGGCTCCACCTGGAGTCGCGCCCGCTGCCTGTCGGCGACCGCCCGGAGACCCGAGAGCGCCTTCTCGCCCGCGCCTTCCCGGAGCGTCAGGTCGAACGAGGTCCGCGTGACGACGACGTCCGAGGCTATGCGGGAGAGCAGGAACGTCCGCTCGGCGTTCTGCAGCAGATCGAAGCCGTAGACATGCCACCGCCCGTCGTACTCCACGAGCGCCCACGGCTGCACGCGCCGGCGGTGGGCGGCATCCGATCCACCCTTGATGTAGTCGAACTCGACGACGCGCGCCTGCTCGATCGCCCGTTGCAGCGGAGCGAAGGAGGGTTCGCGAAGGCTGATGCGGGGTGCATAGCCGATGATCGGCGCGTCGACCTCGATGCCGAGGGCCTGGATCTTGCGCAGTCCGCTGCGCGCGGACGCCGACATGGACGTCTCACCCCAGACACCGCTCGCGAGGTTGAGGACGGCGATCTCCGCCGGAGTGAAGTCGATGTCGACGGGCAGCGAGTACTCGGCCGTCGGGACCCGGTACCGCGCCTCGCGGAGATCGTCGGGATCGGCGTAGTCGCCGATCGTCTCGATGGGAACACCGAGCGAACGCAGGCTGTCCTTGTCTCGTTCGAACATCTTCTCGAGTGCATCCTTCGATGCACCCGCCGCAGCCTGCTCCCGATACCCCGACACGGACGACAGGATCGTGTCCTTCGTCAATCCCTGATCCGTGGCCAGCAGAGCGACCACGAGATTGACGAGACGCTCCTCGGGCGCGCTGCGGATCGGTTCGGTGGGCACAGGGCAATACTAGGCGCGGAGCCCGCGTGAGGCCCCGCCCCGGCTCACTGTGTCGTGCTCTGCGCGTCCTCGCTGGTGTCGATTCCGAGGACGTCGATCACGAACACGAGGGTCGAACCGGCCGGAACGGCCCCCGATGCCTTGTCGCCGTAGCCGAGGCTCGGAGGGATGACCACGAGGACCTGCGAACCGACCGTCTGGCCTTCGAGCGCGTCCGCGAAGCCCTTCACGACGTTCTTCATCGAGAGAGTGACGGGCGACCCCTTCTCCCACGTCGAATCGAACACCTCTCCGGTCTTCCAGAGCACGCCGGTGTACTGCAGACGGGGTGTGGACTCGGCGGTGATCTTCTCGCCGTCGCCCTTCTTGAGCGTCTTGACGACGAGGTCCTTCGGCGGCGCCGCGTCGGGAACGATGACCCCGGGCGTGCCGTCCGGCGCGAGCACGACGGTCGGGATGTTGCTGCCGTCGACGTATTGCGGGACACCGTTCGCCGCAGGTAGGAACACCGTGTTGACGTCGATGACGAGGACGGCGGCCTGCCCCTTGGTGAGGCCGATCTGCTCGACGAGAGCCGGGTCGAGGTCCTTCGCCGGAATCGCCGAGACGACGCGCGCGCCGGGACGGGTGCAGTCGAGCGCCTTCGCGATCGTGGGGAACGTCTGCTCGAGGATGCTCAGCTGGATGAGCCGCGACGGGGCTGACAGCACCGTCTGACCGGTCGCGCCGTTGAGGAGCGTGATCCCCACCTGGACGTCCTGCTTGTCCGTCGTGATCGGCGTGCCCTTGCCGGTGGCGAGGTCGGTGTACGCGGTCTTCGTGACGTAGACCGGATCGGTCGTCTTCGCCGTCGGCGATCCCTGCGCACCCGAGACGTCGACGAGGTCAAGCGAGGACGCGGGCGCGGTCACGCGCTCGCATCCACTGTCGGCGGGACCGGACGGGGCGCACCCGACGAGGGCCAGGGCGGTCAGGCCGATAACGGCCACGGCAGCGGGGATCTGACGCATTCAATCAGTCTACGGTCTCGCCGGAGCGATCCTCGGCAGCCTGGCGTGCGCCCTCGACGGCGCGCTGCGCGTCGCGCACGCGCTTGCGGAGGTTCTTGTCGGTGATCTCGCGATCCCCCACCGCGCCCGGAGTCCACGCCTCGACGTCCTCGTCCGCGTAGGAGGGCTTCTTCAGCGCGCGTTTGCGGACGTCGGGCGGCATCGCGCCGGGGGCGAGGCGCCGCGCCGTGAGGAGGAAACCGGTGTGGGCGACCATACGGTGGTCGGGACGCACGGCGAGCCCCTCGACGTGCCAGCCGCGCACCATCGTCTCCGTCGCCTCCGGCTCGGTGAACAGACCGGAGTGGCGGATGTACTCCGCCACTCGGCTGAGCTGCGTCGCCGTCGCGATGTAGCAGAGGACGACACCGCCGGGCGTCAGCGCCTCGGCGACGACGTCGATGCACTCCCACGGCGCGAGCATGTCGAGGACGACACGATCGACGGTGCCCGGCTCTGTCACCTCGGGGAGCTTCTCTCCCAGGTCTCCGACGACGACCTGCCACGACTCCGGGTAGTGCCCCAGGAAGGTCTCGACGTTCGCCTCGGCGACCTCCGAGAACTCCTCACGGCGCTCGAACGAGAGCAGTCGGCCCGAGGGTCCGATCGCGCGCAGCAACCACAGCGAGAGGGCTCCCGACCCGACGCCGGCCTCGACGACGGTGGCACCGGGGAAGATGTCTGCGGACGCGAGGATCTGCGCGGCATCCTTCGGGTAGACGATGGCGGCACCACGGGGCATCGACATGACGAAGTCGCGGAGCAGGGGCCGCAGCGCCAGGTACTCGTGACCGCCGCTGTTGACGACCACGGACCCATCGGGCTGGCCGATGATCCCCTCGTGACGAAGGACCCCGTGATGCGTATGCAGCTCGCCGCCTTCGCGCAGGGTGACGGTGTGCAGACGGCCCTTCGGGCCGGTCAGCTGGACACGGTCACCGACGCGGAACGGGCCGCTCGGGCGCAGGTCCGCGGTCATGCCCCGACCTCCTGCCGCACGCGGGCCAGCACCGCGGCGACATCGGCCACCGTCCGGCCTTCCAGCGTCGGCCACAGTTCGTGCGCACCGACATCGTCGAGGGAGACCATGTGCGGGATGCCGACGGTCGCCGTCCCGGCGGCGATCGCCGAACGAGCGCCGGTGAGCGAATCCTCGAACGCGACCGCGTCGCCAGGCTCCACACCCAGCGCCTCGCAGGCCTGAAGGTAGGGGTCCGGATGCGGTTTGGGACGCGAGACGTCGTCGCCGCCGATGACGACATCGAAGGCGTCGAAGTCGATGAGATCGACGATGCTCCGGGCCATGCGGCTCATAGACATCGTGACGAGAGCGGTCGGGACCCCCGCATCCCGCAGCCCACGCAGGAGCTCGCGCGCGCCGGGGCGGAAGGGCACGCCCTCCTCGCGCAGCTGGCGCATGACCTCGTCGGTCAGGTGAGCGACGATCTCCTGGACCTCCATGCGGACCCCGGCGCCCTGCAGGATGCGAGCGGCGTCCTCGAGACCGAGTCCCACCATTCCCAGACCGTCCTCGTGGGTCCAGGTGCCGCCGAACCGCTCGACGAGCGGGGTCTCGGCAGCCATCCAATACGGCTCGGTGTCGACGAGGGTGCCGTCCATGTCCCAGAGGACAGCGGCGGGAAGGGGGGAGGTCACCGGTCAATGCTACGTGAGCGCATCCGCCCGCCCCGGGGACGGCGGCGTATCGTGGGGGTACCGACAGAGAGGACGTCCGTGCAGGGACTGGGACAGCGGGTGCTCGTGATCGCCGTCGACGGCTGGAACGATGCCGGAGAGGCGGCGACCGCTGCGGCCTCTCAGCTGCGGACGGCGGGGACGTTCGAGAAGGTGTTCGGCGTCGACCCGGAGCTGTACTTCGACTACCAGTACACGCGGCCGCAGATGCAGCTGGATGCCGACGGCGCGCGTCGCCTGGTCTGGCCCGACGCGACCCTGTGGCGACCGGTGGCACCGCGCGAGGACGGACCCGACCTGTGGCTCCTGACCGGAACGGAGCCCGCGCGCGCTTGGCAGGCGTTCTCGGCCGAGGTCATCGACGCCGCCCTCCGCGAGGACATCACCGGCATCGTGGCGCTCGGCTCCATGATGAGCGACGTTCCCCACACCCGCCCGATCTCGGTGTTCGCCGGCTCGGAGAACGACGAACTCCGCTCCGCGCTCGGGCTGGAGCGCTCCACGTACGAGGGACCCGTCGGCATCCTGTCCGCGCTCACCGCGGCCGGCGAAGCCGCCGGCATCCCGACCGCCGGCCTCTGGGCCAGCATCCCCCACTACGTCGCCGGCCACACTCCGTCGCCCAAGGCCACGCTGGCCCTCCTCGACAAGCTCGAGGAGATCACCGGTACGACGATCATCCGCGGCACCCTGCCGGCCGACGCGCTGGCGTGGGAGGCGTCCGTGGACGCCGCGGCGGCGGACGACGAGGAGATGACGGAGTACATCCGCCAGCTCGAGACCGCGCGCGACGCGTGGGACTCGCCGGAGGCTTCCGGTGACGCGATCGCCCAGGAGTTCGAGCGCTATCTGCGTCGACGCGGCGACGGTCCGCGCGGGCCGAAGGACGACCCGCGCCGCTGACCGACCGACTCAGTAGGCCTGCAGGACGCCGAAGGCGAGCAGGACGAACAGCACGATGCCCAGCACCAGGCGGTACAGGACGAACGGCAGGAAGCTGCCGCGCTTCAGGTAGCGCATCAGGTAGGCGATGACCACGAGCCCGACGCCGAACGAGACGACGGTCGCGATGCCGGTCTCGACCAGCGTGAACGGCGACTGCCCCGGCTCTCGGATGGCCTGCAGCAGCTCGTAGAGGCCGCTGCCGAACACCGCCGGCACGGCGAGCAGGAACGCCACCTCGGCCGCTGCGGGGCGCGTGTACCCCAGGGCGAGGCCGGCGGTCGTCGTCGCGCCCGAGCGGGAGACGCCGGGGATCAGCGCGAGCGCCTGCGCGACTCCGAGGGTGAGTCCGTGGCCCATCGTGAGGTCCTTCTCGGTGCGCACGCGCTTGCCCAACGCGTCGGCGATCCCGAGGATGAGTCCGAAGACGATCAGCACGGTGGCCACGAGCCAGAGGTTCCGGAAGGTGTCGCGGATGATGTCCTGGAACAGGAACCCGAGGACGCCGATCGGGATCGTCCCGATGATGACGATCCATCCCATGCGGGCATCGGGGTCGTTCCGCGGCACGCGCCCGGTCAGCGACTTCGCCCACGCGCCGATGATCCGCATGATCCGGGTCCAGAAGTAGACGAGGACCGCCAGCTCCGTGCCGATCTGCGTGATCGCGGTGAACGTCGCGCCCGGATCCTCGGCGGAGGGCAGGAACTCCCCCACGATGCGGATGTGCGCGCTCGACGAGATGGGGAGGAACTCGGTCAGGCCCTGGACGATGCCCAGGATGATGGCCTCGAGGATCATGCGGGCCTTTCAGTACGTGCGGATCAGATCTGTGAGCACGCGCTGCCCGAAGACGAGCGCGTCGATGGGGACGCGCTCGTCGACACCGTGGAACATCCCGGTGAAGTCGAGGTCGGCGGGCAGTCGCAGCGGTGCGAACCCGAACCCGGCGATGCCGAGTTCGGCGAGGGCCTTGTTGTCGGTCCCTCCCCCCATAAGGTACGGGATGACCGGGATTCCGGGATCGTGCCGCCCCAGCGCGCCGACCATCGCATCGACGAGATCTCCGGCGAAGGGCACCTCGAGTCCGATGTCGCGGTGGACGACCTCGATGCGGATGTCGTCACCGACGATCCGCTGCACCTGCGCCAGGATCTCGTCCTCGTGCCCCGGCAGGGTTCGGATGTCGATCGCGGCGGTCGCGGCATCCGGGATCACGTTGTGCTTGTATCCGGCGCTCAGGCCGGTCGGGTTGGCCGTGGTCCGGAAGGTGGAGCGCAGGAACGCGGATGCCGGGCCTGCAGTGTCGGCGACGGCATCCGGATCGTCCGCCAGGGTGCCCGACAGATCGGCGAGCGCGCCGACGAGCTGACGCGTGGTCGAGGTCAGCTCGATCGGCCATCCGGTGCGGCCGAGGGCGGAGACCGCCTCGGCGAGGCGTGTGACGGCATTGTCGGGGTGATGCCGACTGCCATGTCCCGCCTGACCGGTCGCGTGGAGACGGATCCAGATGAGCGCCTTCTCGCCGACCTGCAGCAGGTAGGCCCGCTCGTCGCCCACCGCGATCGAATAGCCGCCGACCTCGCTGATCGCCTCGGTCGCGCCCGCGAACCACTCGGCACGGTCGCGCACCACGAGTTGCGAGCCCTCGACGCCGCCGTTCTCCTCATCGGCGAAGAAGGTCAGGATGAGGTCCCGTTCGGGCTGCTCCCCCGCCCGCAGCAGGTCCCCGACCGACGTCAGGATCATGGCGTCCATGTCCTTCATATCGACCGCTCCGCGCCCCCACAGCATCCCATCCTCGACGACGCCCTCGAAAGGGTCGACGCTCCAGTCGGCTGCCACGGCGGGTACGACATCGAGGTGACCGTGCAGGATCAGGGCCGGCTTGTCGGGGTTCCTCCCCGGCACCCGGGCCATGACGTTCGTCCGGCGCGGGATCGGCTCGTAGTACTCGGGCGTCAGGCCCAGCGACTCGAGGTACGCCCCGACGTACTCGGCCGCCTCCCGCTCCCCGTTCGCGCGTCCCTCACCGTAGTTCGTCGTGTCGATGCGGATCAGATCGCGGGCGACGCGCGCGACCTCGGGCAGATCGTCGGGAGCGGACATGCCGACCACGCTACCCGCGGCGCCGCGACCGCCTCTGCTGCCACCCCGGAAACGAGAAACGGGCCCCTTTCGGGACCCGTTTCTTCCTCTGTGCGCGAGGGGGGACTTGAACCCCCACGCCCTATTCGGGCACTAGCACCTCAAGCTAGCGCGTCTACCTATTCCGCCACCCGCGCAGAGTTTTTCCCCTTCGTTTCCTCCGGGATTTCGGTTTCGCAACCGAGGATCGACAGTAGCACGTTCTGAGCGGTCCGAATAATCGGGGCGAGCGCCGACCTCGATCAGGCAGCGGACACGCCGAACAGCAGACCGAGCAGGTAGGTGATCGCCGCGGCGCCGAAGCCGATCGCCAGCTGACGCAGCCCACGGCGCAGCGGCGGGGCACCCGAGAGCAGTCCGACGGTCGCTCCCGTGAGCAGCAGGGCGAGTCCCACGAGCGCGAGGGCCAGAGCGACGGCCGCGAACCCCGACAGCCCGAAGATCCAGGGCAGAACCGGGATGACCGCGCCCGAGGCGAAGAACGCGAAGCTGGATGCCGCGGCTCCGAACGCGGAACCGACGGACTCGAGGTCGGCGGGCGGCTCCGCAGCGCGGCGGTACGGGACGGCACGGTCGCTCGCCTGAGCCGTCGCGACCACCTGGCGCGCCCGCTTCAGAGCCTCGTCCTCGCCGAGCCCCCGCGTTCGATAGACCAGGGCGAGTTCGTTCGCGTCGAGGTCGAGGTCGGGGAGGACGTGGTCGGTGTCGTTGTTGGGGTGCGTGGCCTCGATCAGCTCACGCTGCGAACGGACCGAGACGAACTCCCCCGCCGCCATCGACAGGGCGCCGGCGAGCAGGCCCGCGATGCCGCTGAAGAGGACGAACTGCGGTGCGACGCCGGTGGCCCCGATGCCCATGACGAGGGCGAGGTTCGACACCAGACCGTCGTTGGCCCCGAACACGGCCGCGCGGAACGTGCCCGACAGTCGCATCCTCCCGCGGGCGGCGAGACCGCGGACCACTTCACCGTGGATCTTCTCGTCGGCGCGCATGGCAGGCGTCGCATGGGGATCGTCGTCGTACGGCGAGCGGTTCTCGGCGTTCTGCGCGAGTGCGAGGACGAAGATCGACCCGAACCGACGCGCCATCGCCGCCAGCAGCCGGGTCCGTGCCGATGCGCGCGGCAACCGCGGCGGTTCTCCGCCGAGGAGTTCGAGCCAGTGCGCTTCGTGACGCCCTTCCGCGTCGGCGAGGGCCGCGAGGATGTCCCGCTCCTCTCCGTCCTTGCGCGCCGCGAGTTCGCGGTACACACGGGCTTCCGCCCGCTCGTCGGCGAGGTAGGCGGCCCACCGACGTCGGTCTCGAGGGGTGGCGTCGGGAAGAGGTGTCGCGTTCGTCGTGCTCATGTCCCTTCCACGCTAGCCAGCACATCGGCCGTACCCGGCTCCGAGGCCGGAACTGCCAGCATTTCGGGTCTCCGAAGGGGTCAGGAATGGACGCGCTTGCGCAGGACCTCGATGCGCGCCTGCAGTTGCGCCACCGTGGCGCGCGCGACCTCGGGTCCGCCGCACACGCGCCGGAGCTCCGCGTGCACCGCACCGTGGGGCTCGCCGCTTTGACGGGCATAGAGCCCGACGAGACTGTTGAGGAGCTGCCGCTGTTCCCTGAGCGTGCGGTGCAGCGCCGGCGGCAGCGTGTTCTCCGGCTCCCCGGCGGCGTCGGCGGTCGTCTTCTCCTTTGCCTCGCGCGCATGACGGTGACGTGTCTGGCGGGACTGCCGCTGCATGAGGAGCTCGTGCACATGCTCCGGCTCGAGGAGCCCGGGGATCCCGAGGAACTCCTCCTCCTCCAGGGTGCCGGGGACCGCGAGCTGTCCGAACTCCTTGCCGTCGTAGAGGACCCGATCGAAGTGGGCGGTCGAGCCGAGCGCCTGGTAGGTGCCCTCCTCCACGAGGGAGTCCGACGCCTTGTCCTCGCGCTCGGCCTCCTCGATGAGCGAATCCTCGAGGCCGTCGTCGTCGCTCTCCTCACGGTCGAGAGCGTGGTCGCGCTCACGCTCCATCTCGTTCGCCAGTGCCAGCAGCTGCGGAACGTTGGGAAGGAACACGGATGCGGCTTCGCCGCGGCGTCGAGCGCGGACGAATCGTCCGATGGCCTGGGCGAAGAACAGCGGCGTCGACGCACTGGTGGCGTAGACGCCGACGGCGAGGCGCGGGACGTCGACGCCTTCGGACACCATGCGGACGGCGACCATCCAGCGCGTCGTGGACTGCCCGAAGGTCTCGATACGCCCGGACGCGGCCTTGTCGTCGGAGAGGACGACCGTGGTCGGCTCGCCGGTGATGTCGCGGAGGATCGCCGCGTAGGCCCGGGCGGCGGTCTGATCCGTCGCGATGACGAGACCACCGGCATCCGGAACGTCCTGACGCACCTCGCTGAGGCGGCGGTCGGCGGAACGGAGGACGGCCGAGATCCACTCCCCCTCGGGATTCAACGCGGTCCGCCAGGCCTGCGCGTTGATGTCCTTCGTGTTGTCCTGACCGAGGTGGGCTTCGTACTCGTCGCCCGCCTTCGTCCGCCACTTCATCTGTCCGGCGTAGACATGGAAGAGGACGGGGCGGACGACGCCGTCTGCCAGCGCCCGGCCGTAGCCGTAGTTGTAGTCCGTCCGCGACAGACGGATGCCCTTGTCGTTCGGGTGGTATTCGACGAACGGGATGGGGGCGGTGTCGCTGCGGAACGGGGTCCCCGACAGCAGGAGCCTCCGCGTTGCCCGCCCGTACGCGTCCCGCAGCGCGTCGCCCCAGCTGAGCGCGTCGCCGCCGTGGTGCACCTCGTCGAGGATGACCAGCGCGCGGGAGTCGAGGACGAGTCGCTCGTGGACGGAGGCCTTGACGGCGACCTGCGCGTACGTGACCGCGACACCGTGGTAATGCCGCGCCGGCGAGAAGTGCTTGTTGCTGAATCGCGGATCGAGGCGGATGGAGACGCGAGCCGCGGCATCCGCCCACTGGGTCTTCAGGTGCTCGGTCGGGGCGACGACGATGATGCGGTCGATGATGCGACGACGCAGGAGCTCGCTCGCGAGACGCAGGGCGAACGTGGTCTTGCCGGCCCCGGGTGTCGCGGCGGCGAGGAAGTCGCGCGGACCGCCGCCGACGCCGTCGGGTCCGTCCATCTCGAAGTACTGCTCGAGGGCTTCCGCCTGCCAGGCACGGAGGTTCTGCGCCGTTCCCCACGGTGCGCGCTGCGGGAAGGCGGGAGAGAGGTGTTCGGCAGCGAAACTCCCGAAGTGGGGCTCTTCCGAGGCCGCCCCCTCTCCGCTCGTCATCTCGCTCGTCACGTCGATCCACCCTAATCCCGGTCCCGACGTGAGGATGCCGGGATCGAAGACCGGAGCCCCGGCGGGTAGCCTCGATGCGGAGGTGCCATGCGCGAGAACGACCAGGTCCCGGGCGAGAACCGTTCGCCCTACATCCCGAATGCGACCGCCCACCCGTGGCGACGGATGGTCTCGATCGGGGACTCGTTCACCGAAGGGATCGGCGACCCGTATCCGGACCGCCCCGGCGAGCACCGCGGCTGGGCCGACCGTGTCGCCGCCGTCCTCGCCTCCCAGGTCGAGGATTTCGCGTACGCGAATCTCGCGATCCGCGGCAAGCTGATCCGCCAGATCGTCGATGCACAGATCGAGCCGGCGCTCGCGCTCAAGCCGGACCTCATCACCCTCTCGGCCGGCGGCAACGACGTCATCCGGCCGCAGGGAGACCCCGATGCCGTCGCGGAGCTGTTCGAGGATGCCGTCGCCCGCCTCTCGTCGCAGGGTGCGACGCTGCTCGTCTTCACCGCCGTCGACACCGAGTTCACGCCGGTCTTCCGTGGCATCCGCGGGCGCGTCGCGATCTACAACGAGAACATCCGCGCGATCGCCGACCGCTACGACTGCATCGTCGCCGACCAGTGGGCGCTGAAGGAAGTGCAGGACATGCGGTTCTTCGACGACGACCGTCTGCACTACAACGCGCTCGGGCACCACGAGGTCGCGCGGATGGTGCTGCGCTCGCTCAACGTGCCCAACGACCTGCAGCCCATGTCACCCGAGGCTCTGCCGCCGAGGACGTGGCGGGCCGCCCGGGCGAACGACCTCGTCTGGGCTCGCGAGCATCTCGTGCCGTGGGTGCTGCGACGCCTGCGCCACCAGTCCTCCGGCGACCACGTCACCGCGAAGCGCCCCGAGGCGCTCCCGTTCTCGGTCACGCCCTCCGGCGACTGAGCTCAGCGCAGCGCCCAGAGGGCGACCGCGGCCGCCGAGGCGACGTTCAGGGAGTCGACGCCGCCCGACATCGGGATGGTGACGATCGTGTCCGCCGCGGCGAGGGCCTCGCTGGACAGCCCGTCGCCCTCCGAGCCCATGAGGATCGCCAACCGGTCGGGCCGAGCGGCGGCGAAATCGTCCAGCGGAACGGCGTCGTCCGAGAGCGCCAGTGCCGCCAGGTGCACCCCCGCTGCCGCGAAGTGGGATGCCGCGGCATCCCACTCGGGAAGGCGCGCCCAGGGCACCTGGAAGACGGTGCCCATGCTGACCCGGACGCTGCGGCGATAGAGCGGGTCGCCGCAGCGCGGTGAGACGAGGACGGCATCGGCGCCGAGGGCCGCGGACGCCCGGAATGCGGCGCCGACGTTCGTGTGGTCGACGATGTCCTCGAGCACGACGACCGTCCGCGCGCCCTCGAGCAGCGTGGCGGGATCCGGCTGCTCGGGACGGTGCATGGCTGCGAGCGCGCCCCGGTGCACGGCGAACCCCGTGACCGCCTCGGCGACCGTGTCGGGAACGACGTAGACGGGGGCCTCGCCGGCGAGCTTGGCGACGTCGTCGAGCCATTTCTCCTGCACGAGCACCGAGCGGGGGCGGTGTCCGGCCGACACGGCTCGCGCGATGACCTTCGCCGATTCCGCGATGTAGAGACCGCCGGCCGGCTCCGCGATCCGGCGGAGGGCCGTGTCCGTGAGGCCGCGGTAGTCCGCGAGCCGGGGATCCGCGGGGTCGTCGATGCGGATCGTCGTCATGGCCCCATGCTGTCACGAGCGGCCTGCCACAGGACCCGCGGTGACCTGCGCGAAACGGCGACGGCGTAGGCTCGATCCCCTGAGGAGGGCCATGAGCGTGCGGGACCTGGATGCCGAGACGGCGGCTGGCGTGGGACGCGCTGTCGACGCGCTCGCCGGGCACCGCATCGCCGTGCTGACGGGCGCGGGTGTCTCGACGGATTCGGGCATCCCGGACTACCGCGGCAAGGGCGCTCCCATGCGGACCCCCATGACGGCGCAGCAGTTCCTCGCCGACGACACGTCGCGGCGGCGCTACTGGGTCGGCAGCCATCTCGGGTGGCGGACGTTCGCCGCCGCTGCCCCCAACGACGGACACCGGGCCCTTGCGGCGCTGGAACACGCCGGCATCGCCTCGGGCATCATCACGCAGAACGTCGACGGTCTTCACGTGCGCGCCGGCAGCCGCCGCGTCGTCGAACTGCACGGCACGATGCGCCGCGTGTCGTGCCTGCACTGCGGCCAGGTCTTCGACCGCCGCGACCTGGCGGTGCGCATCGAGCGCGACAATCCGTGGATCACCGTGCCCGAGAACGTCGAACTCGGCCCCGACGGCGATGTCCTGCCGGGCGCGAGTGACGGTTTCGTCGTCCCCGACTGCTCCGTCTGCGGGGGGATGCTGAAACCCGAGGTGGTCTTCTTCGGCGAGTACATCCCCCTCGAGAAGTTCCGCGAGGCGGAGCAGCTCGTCCGTTCGAGCACGGCGCTGCTGATCGCCGGCTCCTCCCTCGTCGTGAACTCCGGCATCCGCCTGCTGGACCGCGCACGCCGCCGCCGGCTGCCCGTCGTCATCGTGAACCGTGGCGAGACGCGCGGCGACTCCCGCGCGACCGTGAAGATCGATGCCGGGACGTCCGAGGTGCTGACGGCGCTCGGCCGCGAGCTCGCCGACCGGTGAGGCTCGCCGGTCGTCGTAGGCTCGTCCGGTGACCCTTCTCACCCTCGTGCGCCACGGCGAGACCGACTGGAACCTCGCCCGCCGGATCCAGGGGTCGACAGACATCCCCCTCAACGACACCGGGCGGGAACAGGCCCGTGTCGCGGCGCTCGCCCTCGCGGAGACGCTCGATCGGTCCACCCCGACCGTCCTCGTCTCGAGCGACCTGTCGCGAGCGCATGAGACCGCGCGCATCATCGCCGGCATCCTGAACCTCCCCGAGCCGCGCACATACCCCGCGCTGCAGGAGCGCGGGTATGGGGATGCCGAGGGCCTCACGGACACCGAGTTCTTCGACCGCTGGGGTCCGTGGGCCTCCGCGGAGGTCCACGGCGCCGAACCGTGGCCGGAGGTGACCAGCCGGGCACTGCGCGGGATCCAAGAAGCGGTGGCCGATGCCCGTGCACTGGTCGCGCCGGAGGAGCCGCACGTCATCGCGGTGGCCCACGGCGGGCTCATCCGCACCGTGATCGCTCACGCGACCTCCGGCGAGTATCCCGAGCCCGGGCACAAGCTCGCCAACGGCTCCGCGCACACCTTCCGGGTCGAGGACGACTGGTTGTCGCTTCTGACCTCGTCGGTGCTGCCCGCCTGACGGGTCCGCCCGGGCTCAGGCGAGCCCGAGCGAGCGCGCGATGAGGAGCAGTTGCACCTCGGTCGTCCCCTCCCCCACTTCGAGGATCTTCGAGTCGCGGAAGTGCCGCGCGACCGGGTACTCGTTGATGAACCCGTTGCCGCCGAAGATCTGCGTCGCGTCGCGGGCGTTGTCCATCGCCGCGTCGCTGGAGGTGAGCTTCGCGATGGCCGCCTCCGTTTTGAACGGCCGCCCCGCGTCGCGCAGGCGCGCAGCGTGCAACCAGGCGAGTCGTGAGACGTGGACACGCTGCTGCATGCGCGCCAGCATGAACTGGATGCTCTGGCGGGTGCCCAGTGACTCGCCGAAGACGACGCGACTCTTCGCGTAGTCGACCGCTGCCTCGAGACATCCCTCCGCCGCACCCGTCGCGAGCGCCGCGATCGCGATCCGCCCCTCGTCGAGGATGTGGAGGAAGTTCGCGAAACCGCGTCCCCGCTGCCCGAGCAGGTTCGCCTCGGGCACCCGCGCACCCGAGAAGACCAGCGGATGCGTGTCGCTGGCGTGCCACCCGACCTTGTCGTACGCGGGACCCACGGTGAAACCCGGCGTTCCGTGCGGAACGATGATCGTCGAGATCTCGCGGGCAGCAGCCCCCGGCTCGCTCGTGACGGCGGTCACCGTCACGAAGCGGGTGACGGGAGTGCCCGAGTTGGTGATGAACTGCTTGGCACCGTCGACCACCCACTCGCCGCCGTCGAGGCGCGCGGTGGTCCGGGTGGCCCCGGCATCCGATCCCGCCTCCGGCTCGGTCAGCCCGAACCCTGCGAGCGCGCGGCCGGCCAGCAGATCGGGCAGGTGTTCCGCGCGCTGCGCGTCCGTCCCGAAACGGAAGACCGGCATGGCGCCGAGGCTCACCCCCGCCTCGAGCGTGATCGCGATCGACTGGTCCACACGGGCGAGGGCCTCGATCGCGAGCCCCAAGGTGACGTAGTCGCCGCCTTGTCCCCCGACGTCCTCCGGGAACGGCAGGCCGAACAGTCCCATGTCGCCCATCTGGGCGACGACGTCCATCGGCAGGGTCTTCGTCCGGTCGGCTTCGTACGAGACCGGCGCGACCACCCCGTCCGCGAACGAACGGACGAGTCCCGCCAGCTCGACCTGCTCCTCGGTGAGGTCGTATCCCGTCATCGGCATGCTCATCCGAACACCATCGCCCTTCCCGGCTCCCGCAACACGTCGCCGACATCCGTGAGGAATCGGGCCGCCTCGGCCCCGTCCACCAACCGGTGGTCGAACGACAGACTCAGCGTCATGACTTCGCGCAGGGCGACGGCGCCCTCGTGTTCCCACGGACGGCGCTGCACGGCGCCGAGACCGAGGATGCCGGCCTCTCCCGGCACGAGGATCGGAGTCCCGGCATCCACGCCGAACACGCCGTAGTTCGTGATCGAGAAGGTGCCGCCGGACAGATCCGCGGGCGTCGCCTTGCCCGCCCGCGCCGTGTCGGCGAGGGTGCGGATCGACTGGGCGAGGTCGACGAGAGACAGCGCGCCGGCATCCTTCACCGAGGGCACGACGAGCCCGCGATCGGTCGCGGCGGCGATCCCGAGGTTGACCTGCCCGAAGCGCACGATCTCCCCCGCTGCCTCATCCCACGTCGCGTTGAGCTCCGGGGTGCGGCGAAGGGCCAGGCACACCGCTTTCGCGGCCACCGCCATGATCCCGACACGGGCGTCCGCGTAGCGCCGGTCGGCGCGCAGTCCCGCCACGAAGGAGACGGATGCCGTCACGTCGACCGTCAGGAAGGTCGCTGCGTGCGGCGCCGTGAATGCGGACCGCACCATGGCGTCCGCCGTGTGCTTGCGGACGCCGCGGATAGGGATCCGCTCGTCGGACGGCGAGGCCGCTGTGGGAGCGACGGATAACGGTGATGTAGCAGCAGGTGCCGTCCCGGCCGGGGCCGGCGCCGTGCGTGCCGCATAGGACTCGACGTCCTCCCGCGTGATCAGACCGTCGATCCCGTGAGCCGCCACGAGGTCGAGATCGACCCCGAGGTCCTTCGCGAGCTTGCGGACGGGCGGCGTGGACCGGGGACGCTCGCGCGGTTCGCGCTCGGGGGCACTCGGCGCGATCGCGTCGTGCGGCGCCGCCTCGCGGACGGCGAGGTCGACGGCGTCGCCGCCCGAGCCGGCGCGGGCGCGACGCTGCGGACGGGCATCACTCCGCGGCGCGGCGCCGTACCCCACGAGGTTCGGCTCGCGCCTCGACTCTGCAGCGGGCGCCGCTACGGCATCCGTGCCCGCTCCGGCGACGTCGAAAGCGATCAGCACCTCGCCGACCGGAACGACATCGCCCTCGGCATGGTGGAGGGCTGAGACGGTGCCCGCGAACGGCGATGGGAGTTCGACGACCGCCTTCGCGGTCTCGACCTCGGCGATCGTCTGGTTGAGCGTGACCTCGTCGCCGGCGGCGACGTGCCACTGAACGATCTCGGCTTCGCGAAGGCCCTCGCCGAGGTCGGGAAGACGGAACTCGGTGATCATGCGGTCACCTCCTGGACTCCCGACGGGCGCCCCAGCACCCGGTCGACGGCATCGAGGATGCGGTCGAGATCGGGCAGGTGGTGATGTTCGAGCTTCGCCGGCGGATAGGGGATGTCATGCCCCGTCACTCGCAGGGGCGCAGCTTCGAGGTAGTGGAAGCACTTCTCCGTGATGCTGGCGATGACCTCCGCCGCGACCCCCGCCTCGCGGGAGGCCTCATGCGTCACGACGACCCGGCCGGTCCGGCGGACGGATGCCGCGACCGTGCCGTAGTCCACCGGAGACAGCGAGCGCAGGTCGATCACCTCGAGCGAGATCCCCTCGTCCTCGGCGGCGAGCGCGGCATCCAGTGCCGTCGTCACCTGGGCGCCGTACGTCACGACGGTGACGTCGGTGCCCTCTCGGACCACCCGCGCGAGACCCAGCGGAGCGGCGTCGGCGATGTCGGCGTCGAGGTCGACCTCGCCCTTCGCGTGATACAACCGCTTGGGCTCGAAGAACACGACCGGGTCGTCGCTCGCGATCGCCTGGCGGAGCATCGTGTAGGCGTCCTGCGGGTTCGACACCGCGACGACGCGGAGGCCCGCGGTGTGCACGAAGTACGCCTCGGGCGATTCGGAGTGATGCTCGGCGGCGCCGACACCGCCCGCCCACGGGATGCGGATCGTGATCGGCATCTTCACGCGCCCCTGCGTGCGGTAATGGAGCTTCGCGACCTGACTGACGATCTGATCGAAGGCCGGGTAGACGAAGCCGTCGAACTGGATCTCGACGATCGGCCGGAAGCCGCGGAAGGCGAGGCCGACCGCGGTCCCGACGATGCCGGATTCCGCCAGCGGCGTGTCGACCACCCGTCGCGGCCCGAACTCCGACTGCAACCCGTCGGTGATGCGGAAGACGCCGCCGAGGCGTCCGATGTCCTCGCCCATGACGAGGGTCTTGTCGTCGTCGGCGAGAGCGCGACGCATCGCCGCGGTGAGGGCCTTGCCCATCGTCAGCTCGGTCATCGTGCACCCCCGTCCGAGAATCCGTCGAGATAGACGGCGAAACGGGCGCGCTGCTCGTCCAGCCCGCTGTGCGGCTCGGCGTAGACCTGATCGAACACGCGCAACGGCTCCGGCGCCTCGGCCCCCACGACGGCGCTGCGCATCGCGGCGGTGAAACGGTCGGCATCCGCCGTCAGCGTCTGCGCGAACGCGTCGTCGAAGGCGCCGAGCGAGCGCAGGTACGACTCGACTCGCGCCAACGGGTCGCGGGCCTTCCACTGCGCGACCTCGTCGGCGTCACGGTAGCGGGTCGGATCGTCCGAGGTCGTGTGCGGCCCGACCCGGTAGGTGACCGCCTCGAGGTAGGCGGGGCCGCGGCCGCTCCGCGCGTGATCGGCCGCCCAGCGCATCGCCGCGATGCAGGCGAGGACGTCGTTGCCGTCGACCCGCAGGCTCGGGATGCCGAATCCCGGCGCCCGGTGCGAGATCGGCGTCCGCGACTGCAACTGCACGGGCTCCGAGATCGCCCACTGATTGTTGGAGCAGACGAAGACGACGGGGGCGCCGTAGGACGAGGCGAAGATCATCGCCTCGTTGACATCGCCCTGGCTGGTCGCGCCGTCGCCGAAATAGGCGACCGCGACCTGATCGCCGCCGTCGCGCTGGATGCCCATGGCATAACCGACGGCATGCAGGCTCTGCGCTCCGATGATGATCTGCGGGTTCGCGACGTGGACGTCGAACGGGTTCCAGCTCGCGTGCTGCGCGCCGTGCCAGACCATGACGAAGTCCTTCGGCTGCACTCCGCGGACGACCTCGATCCCGATCTCGCGGTAGCTCGGGAAGAGGAAGTCGTCGTCGTGACAGGCCCACGCGGTGCCGACCTGAACGGCCTCCTGACCCTGCGCCGGAGCCCACAGGCCGAGGTGCCCCTGGCGCTGGAGGGCGACGCCTTCTGCGTCGAGCCGGCGGGAGAGGAACATGTCGCGGTAGACCTCGCGCAGCATGGGCGCGTCGACGTCGGCGGCCCAGGGGTCCAGTCGCTCGTCCCGCACGCGGCGCCCCTCGTGGTCGAGCAGGCGGGCCACATCCTCGGTATCGCTCGCCAGCGCGGCGGCGGGGGTCAGAGTGTCGGTCATCATCGTCCCTCTCTGATCGCGGACGCGCGTCTTGTGGACGGACGACCGGCGCAGAACACCGGCCTCGTCGCCGGATGCTGCGAGACTAAGCCGACATCGCACCTCGCTCAAGCATTGCGGAGAACATTGAGCAGGATGCGTAAACGGCCGCGAACCCTGCTGCTATGGTGTGGCACTATGAGCGCCCTGGACCACGTGGACCTCGAGCTGTTGAACGCCCTCGCCGAGGATCATCGGGCGACCGTGGTCGCGCTCGCCGAACGGTTGGGGCTGTCGCGCAACACGGTCCAGGCGCGCATGGCGAAGCTGGAGCGGTCCGGCGTCTTCCTCTCTTTCGAGCGTGCCATGTCACCCGCCGCGCTGGGCTACGCGATCGACGCGATCCTCCACGTGCAGGTCCGGCAGGCCGACCTGCCGCGCATCACGGCGGAGCTGCAGGAGATCCCCGAGGTCGTGCAGTGTCACGGGTTGAGCGGGCCCGTGGATCTCCTCGTCCGCGTCGCCGCGATGGATACGCAGCATCTCTTCGACATCGATGCCCGGATCCTGGCCATCGACGGCGTCGAACGCACCGAGACGTCCCTCGCCATGGGCGAGGTCATCGGGTACCGGGTGCGACCTCTCCTGGCAGCGGCTCGGCGGGAGAGCTGACATCCGCGGGCGCGCGCTCCTCGATCCGGACCAGGATCACGCCCGCGAGGATGAGCGCACCGCCGGCGAACTGCACCGCCGCCGGCGCCTCGCCGAGCAGCAGCCACGCGAGGGTCAGGGCGAACAGCACCTCGGAGAGCCCGACGAAGGATGCCAACCGGGAGCCGATCCGCGGGACCGCCATGATCCCGAGCGCGTACCCCGCAGCCGTGCACAGTCCCACGAGCGCGAGGGGGACCAGAGGCGGGACCGTCATCCCCACGAGGTCGACCGGCGCGGCGGATGCCGTCAGCGGGAGGACGCCGACGGCAGCCAGCGCGAGGATCGTCACCGTCCCCACGAGCAGACCGCCGGCGGCGAGGGCGAGCGGGGGAAGATCATCGCCGGCTCGCTCACTCATGACGAAGTAGACGCAGGCGCAGACCGCCGCCAGCAACGCGAACGCGGTGCCCGGCAGATCGAAGCGCGCTCCCGAGACATCGACGACCAGGACGAGACCGATCATCGCCACGATCGACCCCACGACGACGATGCGCGACGGGGCGCGCCGCGTCCTCGCCCAGACGAAGAGCACGAGCATGACGGGCGCGAGGTACTGGATCAGCAGCGCGACGCCGACCGGCATCCGCTGCAGCGCCGAGAAGTAGAACACCTGGCAGCCGACGACCGGGATGAGCCCGAAGGCGACGAGCGACACCCCGTGCTCTCGGAGGAAGTCGCGGCGGCGCAGCAGGGTGCGGAGGAGGGCGGGCGAGAGCACCAGCCCCGCCACTCCCATACGGATCGCGAGAACCCCGGCGAGCGACCAGCCCCCTTCGAGAAGCGGCTTGGCGATCGGTCCACTCACCGAGAAGGCAAGAGCACTCGCGACCGCGAGGACCATGCCCGCAGAGGGCACCGAGACGCGCGCGGTGCGGGCGGGAACACGTTCGGGGAGCGTCCGGGTCATCTGGTGTCCTCGCGGATGAGAGCGAAACGTCATGACCTAAGTGTCATTACACTGGTGACAGTACCGACGGCGAGCGTCAGGAGTCAAGATCATGTTCATCCGTGACACGGAGACCTCGCTGCGCGCGGCCACCGACCTCGTCAATTCGCTGCCCGAGGTCGACGGCGTCGATCGCCTCGCCACGCTGGACGATCTGGCGGCTTTCCTGCGCGAACACCCCTACAGCGGCGTCATCCGCCGCGATGACGTCGAACTCTCCGAGCTGCGCGCGGCGCGGTCACGACTCCGCATGCTGTGGACGGGGGATCGCGTCTCGGCCGTCCCCATCGTCAACGCGATGCTCCGCGAGAGCAAGGCGCTCCCCCAGCTCGTGATCCACGACGGCTACGACTGGCACATCCACGCGACCGACGACGCGGCTCCTCTCGCCACCCGCATCACGGTCGAGGTGGCCATGGCCTTCGTCGACGTCATCCGCTCCGACGAGTTCGACCGCGTGCGCGTCTGCTCAGCGGACGACTGCGAGGCCGTCTACATCGATTACTCGAAGAACGGCTCGAAGCGCTACTGCGACACGGGCAACTGCGGCAACCGCATGAACGTCAACGCGTATCGACGTCGGAAGGCCGAAGAAAGCGCGTGATGGCGGATGCCGCGGACCGCGGCGTCTCGTAGTGGATGAGGTGCCCCACCTCGGGGATCACGACGAGATCGGCATCCCGGAACATCTGCTGCAACCGGAACTGGGCGGGCAGCGGCGTGATGTCGTCCCGCTCGGCTGCGATCAGGAGAGTCGGGACGTCGATGCGGCCAGCAACCTCGCGCACGTCGTGCGAGACCGACGTGACGAATGCCTCGTGCAAGGTGTCCCGGTCGGCGAAACGCGAGAAATAGGTGTCGTGCTGGTCGTGGATGAAGGCGCGGAGGCGACGATTCGTCGTCTTCGCCATCGCGACGCTCGTGATGCGCACGATGAGGCGGTTCCGCAGCAGCGCGTCGCCGAGCGGACGCGGAAGCCGTGCACCCGCCCAGTAGTAGAAGATCGCCAGACGCGTGAGGATGCCGCGCGGACCCTCCAGCGCGGGGGCGCCGATCGGGTTCACGAGGATCAGGCGCGGCGTCGCGAGCCCGCGTGCCACAGCCGCCGACGACACGATCGATCCGAAGGAATGCCCCAGGACCACGGCACCGGGGGCGACCGCGTCGGCGAAGGCGGTCAGCCACGACGCGTAGGCGTCGAGATCGTGCCGACCCGGGAACGCCGGCGTCTCGCCGAAGCCCGGCAGATCGGGAGAGACGATCCGCACGCCGTCGAGGTAGGCCACGATCGGCTCGAGACCGTGGTGGTCACCGCGGAATCCGTGCACGGCGAGGATCGTGGTCTCGGCATCCTCCGGTCCGTACACCCAGTACGCGGTGCGCGCTCCCGCCACCGTCGCCTCTCGCCGCTCGACGCGGACGGCCGCAAGGCGGTCGGAGTACGGATTGGCGGCAGTCACCCGTCGAGTCTACGAGTGGGGCGCCCGCCTCCCGATCGGCGGCGCGTCGTCCGGCGCGATGTCCGCGGTCGACCGTAGCGTCGATGCATGGGCGCCGGACACGATCTTCCGCTGTGGGACGACGACACGTGGAATGACGGCACATGGGGTGACGGCACGGGCAACGACGGCACAGGGAACGAGACCGTTCCCGCTGCGATCCTCTCCGCGACCGCGGCAGTCGACCCGGTCGTCGCCACGACGGAGCCCGTCGTGATCGCAGAGGTCGCGACGGAGGCCGTCGCACCGGGTCCCTGGGCGGGACCGCTCGGGGTCTTCGACCTCGAGACGACCGGCATCGACGTCCGTTCCGATCGGGTCGTGAGCGCCCATGTGGGAGTGCTCGACGCGTCCGGCGCCGTGATAGACGCGCGGACCTGGCTCGCTGATCCCGGAATCGAGATCCCCGCAGGCGCGACGGCGGTCCACGGCATCACCACGGAGCGGGCCCGCCGCGAGGGCCGCCCTGCGGCGGAAGTGGTCGCCGAGGTGATCGCCACGCTGCGCGACCTGTTCGCCGCCGGCATTCCGGTCGTCGCCTACAACGCGCCCTACGACTTCTCGCTGCTGAAGTACGAAGGCATCCGTCACGGTGTCCCACCGATCGAGGCGCCCTCGCCCGTCATCGACCCGCTCGTCGTCGACAAGACCTACGACCGGTACCGCCGCGGCAAGCGCACGCTCGAGGTCGTCGCCGCGCACTACTGCGTCACCCTCGAGGGCGCGCACGACGCCGCCGCCGATGCGATCGCCGCAGGACGCGTCGCGCAAGCGATCGCCGCTCGCTTCGACCTCGACGTCTCGGCCGACGACCTCCACACGCAGCAGATCGGGTGGGCGCGGGCGCAGGCCGAGAGCCTCAGCGAGTACTTCGTCCGCATCGGCCGGCTCGACGCCGACGTGGACGGGAGCTGGCCCATCCGCTGACGGACCCGCGTCCGGGAACGACGAAGGCCCCGCCGGAGCGGGGCCTTCGAGGACGACTGCTTACTTGCTGCCGAAGTTCTTGAAGCGCTGGTTGAACTTCTCGACGCGACCGGCCGAGTCCATGATGCGCTGCTTGCCCGTGTAGAACGGGTGCGAAGCGGACGAGATCTCGACGTCGATGACCGGGTAGGTCTCACCGTCCAGCTCGATCGTCTTGTCGCTGGAGACCGTCGAACGGGTCAGGAAGGTCTCGCCGGAGCCGAGGTCGCGGAAAACGACGGCGCGGTACTCGGGGTGGATGTCAGTCTTCATTGGGTTCCTCACGAAGTGCCCTGGATTTTGCCAGGAGCGGGTGAAAGTCTGCAGCGCGAACGCGCCAACGCAAGATTCTATCAGGATGCCGCGCGTGCGGCGAACCGGCCGTCCTGCGACGTCAGCGTGATCGGCATTCCGAAGGTCGCCGTCAGGTTCTCCGCCGTCAGCGTCTGCGCGATCGGGCCCTGCGCGACCGCGGCGCCGTCCCGCAGCAGCAGGACATGGGTGAAGCCGACGGGGATCTCCTCGACGTGGTGGGTGACCATGATCATCGCGGGCGTCGACTCCTCCTTCGCGTATCCGCTCAGCAGGCTCAGCAGCTCCTCCCGGGCGCCGAGGTCGAGGCTGGCGGTCGGCTCGTCCAGCAGAAGGAACTCCGGGTCGGTCATGACGGCGCGCGCGATCTGAACGCGCTTCTGCTCGCCGTCCGACAGCGTGCCGAAAGTACGGTCGGCGAGGTCCGCGAGGCCCCACTCGCCGAGGACTCGCCGGGCACGCCGCTCGTCGATCGCCTCGTAGTCCTCGCGCCACCGTCCGACCACGGCGTAGGCCGCGGTCAGGACGACGTCGAGGACCGTCTCGTCCTGGGGCACCCGCTTGGCCATCGCCGAGGATGCGAAGCCGATCCGGGGGCGGAGGTCGAAGACGTCGGTGCGTCCGAGCACCTCGTCGAGGACGGTGACCGTACCCGAACTCGGGTGGGTGAGCGTCGCGGCGAGCTGCAGGATGGTCGTCTTGCCCGCTCCGTTCGGGCCGAGGACGACCCAGCGCTGATCCGCGTCGACCGTCCAGTCGATCCCGTCGACGATGTTGCGGGCATTGCGGCGGACGACGACGTCGGCGAGTTCGAGCACCTGAGGCATGCTCCCAGCCTATCGACCGGGCGCAGCCGCGCCGGCAGGCTACCGGCCGGTCGCCGTGACCTCTCGGTACAGCTCTGCCGTGGCATCCGCGATCGCTTCCCAGCTGAACTCGGATGCCGCGCGCTCCCGGCCGGCCCGCCCGTACGCGCGGGCCTGCTCGCGATCCGAGACGACCTCCGTCAGGGTCGCGGCCAGGTCCGCCACGAAGCGCTCCGGATCGACGGGGGTGCCGGTGCCGTCCTCGACCTGGTCGATCGGGACCAGACGTCCCGTGACGCCGTCGATGACGACCTCCGGGATGCCGCCGGTCGCCGTCCCGACGACGGCGGCGCCGCAGGCCATCGCCTCGAGGTTGACGATGCCGAGGGGCTCGTAGATCGAGGGGCAGACGAACGTGGTGGCCGACGTGAGGATGGCGCAGAGGTCGGGACGGGGCAGGAACTCCTCGATCCAGACGACGCCGTCCCGGGTCTCCTGCAGCGTCCGGACGAGGTCCTGGACCTCGGCCATGATCTCGGGCGTGTCGGGCGCTCCGGCGCAGAGGACGAGCTGAACCTCGGGCGGGAGGAGCTCCGCGGCCCGGAGGAAGTAGGGCAGACCCTTCTGCCGCGTGATGCGACCGACGAAGACGACGGACGGCCGCGACGGGTCGATCCCCCACCGCGACAGCAAATCCGGGTCCTCGCGCGGCTGCCAGGCGTCGACGTCGATGCCGTTGTAGATGACGCGCACCTTGGCGGGGTCCAGCGCGGGGTAGCTGCGCAGGATGTCGCGCCGCATCCCGTCGCTGACGGCGACGACGGCGGCCGCGTTCTCGTACGCGGTCTTCTCGACGTAACTCGACACCGCGTACCCGCCGCCGAGCTGTTCGGCCTTCCACGGACGCAGCGGCTCGAGAGAGTGGGCGGTGACGATGTGCGGGATGCCGTGGAGCTTCGACGCGAGGAAACCGGCGAAGTTCGCGTACCAGGTGTGGCTGTGCACGACGTCGGCGCCGGCGACGTCGCCGACGATCTCGAGGTCGGTGCCGAGAGTCTGCACGGCCGCATTGGCGCCGGAGAGACCTTCGGGGACGGCGTACGACGTCGTGTCCGCCTCGTCCCGCGGTCCGCCGAACGCGCGAACCTGCACCTCCATGCGCGAGCGCAGCGCCGAAACGAGCTCCGTGACGTGGACCCCCGCCCCGCCGTAGATCTCCGGCGGGTACTCCTTCGTGACGATGTCGACGCGCATGGACCGAACTCTAGGCCACACGGAACACGCACCAAAGTCCTCGCTTGCCCGTTGCAAATCGCCATAGTGTGAGCACATGCCAGCATCACCGAAGGTCCTCGGTATCGTCCTCGCCGGTGGCGAGGGCAAGCGCCTCATGCCGCTCACCCAGGACCGCGCGAAACCCGCCGTCCCCTTCGGCGGGCAGTACCGTCTCATCGACTTCGCGATCTCCAACCTCATCAACTCGGAGCTCCGCCAGATCGTCGTCCTGACGCAGTACAAGTCGCACAGTCTGGACCGCCACGTCTCGCAGACGTGGCGCATGTCGGCGCTGCTGGGCGCCTACGTCACGTCCGTGCCGGCGCAGCAGCGGCTCGGCAAGCGCTGGTTCTCCGGCTCGGCCGACGCGATCCTCCAGTCGCTGAACCTGATCCACGACGAGAAGCCCGACATCGTCGCCGTCATCGGCGCCGACCACGTGTACCGCATGGACTTCCAGCAGATGATCGATGCGCACATCGCCTCGGGTGCCCGCGCATCGGTCGCCGGCATCCGCCAGCCGATCGGCCTCGCCAACCAGTTCGGCGTCATCGACGTCGACCCGGCCGACGGGGTCACGATCCGCGACTTCCTCGAGAAGCCGCAGAACCCCACCGGCCTTCCCGACAACCCGGGCGAGGTGCTCGCCTCGATGGGCAACTACGTCTTCGACACGGACGCGCTCATCGAAGCGGTCGAAGCGGACGGCGAACTGCCGACCTCCAATCACGACATGGGCGGCGACATCATCCCCTACTTCGTCTCGCGCGGCGAGGCGGCGGTGTACGACTTCCAGCGCAACGACGTGCCGGGGTCGACCGATCGCGATCGGGACTACTGGCGGGACGTGGGCACGATCGACTCGTTCTTCGACGCGCACATGGATCTGATCTCCGCGCTGCCGATCTTCAACCTGTACAACACGGACTGGCCCATCCGGTCGCAGTCGGTCAACTCGCCGCCCGCCAAGTTCGTGCGCGACGGGGTGGGCCGCATCGGGAACGCGATCGACTCGATCGTGTCGCTCGGCTGCGTCCTGTCGGGGACGCACCTGGAGCGCAGCGTTCTCGGACCGTGGACGCTCTCGGGCGGCGGTTCGACGATCACCGACTCGGTTCTCTTCGACCACGTGAGTGTCGGCGCGGGGGCCCGGGTCCATCGCGCGATCCTCGACAAGAACGTCGTCCTCGAGCCCGGCGCGACGGTGGGCGTGGACCGCGAGCTCGACCTGTCTCGCGGATTCACCGTCACCGACAGCGGGCTGACCGTCGTCGGCAAGAACATCCGCATCCCGTCCTGAGAGACCTGGCCACAGCATCCGAGCCGATAGCGTGGTCGGGTGCCTGACGCCCGATTCCTCGTCGTGTTCGACGCCGACTCCACGATCATCCGCAACGAGGTCATCGAGCTGATCGCCGATGAAGCCGGGCGCGGGGCCGAGGTGGCCGCGGCGACCGAGGCGGCGATGCGGGGCGAGGTCGACTTCGCGACGAGCCTGCGCTCACGGGTGACGGAGCTGGCGGGCGTCCCGGTGGCGTCCTTCGCGCGCGTCCTGTCTCGCATCGAGCCCACCCCCGGGGTGCGCGAGCTGATCGCCGCGATCCACGACCGCGGCGGGATCGCCGCGGTGGTCTCGGGCGGGTTCCACGAGATCCTCGACACGGTCGCCCCGGACCTGGGCGTGGACGTCTGGCGGGCGAATCGCCTGGCGGTGACCGACGGCATCCTCCGCGGCACGGTCGACGGCCGGATCGTCGACGCTGCCGTGAAGGCTTCATCGCTGCGCGAGTGGGCGGGCGCCTATGGCGTCCGACCATCGGCCACGATCGCCGTAGGTGACGGGGCGAACGACCTGATGATGATGGATGCCGCGGGTCTCGGCGTCGCTTTCAACGCGAAACCCGCCGTGCGGCTCCGCGCCGACCTCGTCGCGGGTCGCGTGGACCTGTCGGAGCTCATTCCGCTGCTTCCCTGACCCACGGGGCATGTCGGGGGCGCGTCGTACCCTGCCGACATGGACATCATCCTCATCCCCGGCCTGTGGCTGACCGCGCAATCGTGGGACGACGTCATCCCCGTCCTCCGCGACGCGGGACACACGCCGCATCCGTTGACCCTCCCCGGGGTCGGCACTCCTGAGTCCGATGTGGGCCTCGCCGAGTGGGTCGACGCAGTCGTCGCAGAGATCGACAGGGTGAACGGGCCTGTGATCCTCGTCGGTCACAGCGGCGGCGGCAACGTGGCGTGGGCGGCAACGGAGCAGCGTGCCGACCGCGTCCGCCGCGTCGTCTTCGTCGACACGACCCCTCCACCGCCCGGAGCGGACATCTCGGAGTTCCCCGTCGTGGACGGCGTGATCCCCTTCCCGGGGTGGGACTACTTCGATGCCGACGACACGGCGGACCTCGACGAGCAGATGCGCGCACGCACGGCGCCGCTGACGGCCTCCGTCCCCCGGCGCGTGCCCACCGACGCCGTCGCGATGGCGGGCACCGAACGCCACCGGGTACCGGTGACGATGCTGATGGGATCCATGGACGAGGAGACGTTCCGACAGGTCGTGGCCGCGTGGAACGATTTCGCGGCGGAGTTCGCCGCGATCGACGACGCCGAGATCGTCCGGCTCGGAACCGGCCACTGGCCTCAGTTCTCGGCGCCGACCGAGCTGGCACGGCGGATCATCGAGGCCGTGCGCTGACGGGGGTCAGTGCCCCATCCCGAGGCCGCCGTCGACGGGGATGACGGCGCCCGAGATGTATGCGGCGTCATCGGAGGCCAACCAGACGACGGCCGCTGCGACCTCGTCGGCCGCGCCGAATCGGCCGGCCGGGATGCTCTTCTTGTAATCCGCCTGGGTCTCGTCGGGCAGCGCCGCCGTCATGTCCGTCTCGATGAACCCGGGAGCGACGACGTTCGCGGTGATCCCTCGTGAGCCGAGCTCACGCGTCAGCGATCGCGCGAACCCGACGAGGGCACTCTTCGACGACGAGTAGTTGATCTGCCCCGCCGACCCGTAGAGGCCGACGACCGAGGAGATGAGGATGACGCGGCCCCACTTGGCCCGCAGCATCCCCTTCGCCGCTCGCTTGACGACGCGGAAGGCTCCCCCGAGATTGGTCGAGACGACCGAATCGAAATCGTCCTCCGTCATGCGCAGGAGCAGAGTGTCCTTCGTGATGCCGGCGTTGGCGACGACCACCTCGACGGGGCCGAGCTTCTGCTCGACCTCGGTGTACGCGGCGTCCAGGGAGGCGGCATCCGTCACGTCGGCGCGGACCGTCAGCGTGCCCTCAGGGCCCTCCCCCGAACGCGCCGTGACGGCGACGGCGAACCCATCCGCGACGAAGCGCTCGGCGATCGCGCGGCCGATGCCGCGGTTGCCTCCAGTGACCAGGACGACGCGCTCGCGGGACATTCTTCTCCTTGCTCCGAGGCGGGTGAACCGCACCAGCCTACCCGCGCGGTCGACCGGTAGTCTGGTGGCAACTCGCTTGAAGGAGACGGACGTGACCGACGCCACGAACACCCCGCCGCAGCCCACGGACGTGCCGCCGGCGCGGCCCGCGCCCGACGCCTCGTCGCCCGCGGCCCCGCCGTACGCGCCTCCCATGGCCCCTCCTGCCCAGTACGGGCAGCCCGCCTACCCGCAGCCGACGTACACTCAGCCCGGCTACCCTCAGGCCGGATACGGCCAGCAGCCCTACGGTCAGCCCGGCTACGGCTACGCGGCACCGGTCCGGCCCACCAACGTCCTGGCGATCATCTCGCTCATCGCCTCCATCGTCGGTCTCACCCTCATCCCGTTCCTGGCATCGATCGCGGGCATCATCACGGGACACATGGGGCTCAAGCAGGTCAGCACGTCCGGCGAGAACGGCCGCGGGCTTGCCCTGTGGGGCACCATCCTTGGGTGGATCGGCGCCGGGTTCTGGCTGCTGCTGTTCCTGATCTGGCTGCTGTTCATCTTCGTGTTCGCGGCGTCCGTGCCCGCCCTCACCCAGGTCTCCTGAGGAGCCCCGCCACGTCCCGCCGCACTCCGCACGACCGCCCGCAGTCGGCGACCTCTCTCGCCACCGCACCCGAGATCGACGCCCGCTCGCGCACCCGCCGCTACGTCATCATGATGACGGTGCGCGTCGCGTGCTTCATCCTCATGGTGACGGTCACCCCGTACGGCTGGCAGACGTGGATCTTCGCAGCGGGTGCCGCGGTGCTCCCCTACCTCGCGGTGGTGGTGGCGAACGTGGGCACCGGTGAGGAGGTCGTCGTGGCCGAGCGACCCTCGCGCGAGATCGAGTCGGCACCGTCGGCATCCGCTGCCCCGGTCGATCCGGACGACGGCGTCTTCCGGATTCAGGAGTCCCCGCCGCGGGAGGACCGATGACCGCGCCGCAGTGTTCTCGAGCGGGCTGCCGCGCCGACGCGGCATGGCGGGTCGTCTGGCGGAACCCGCGCATCCACGCCGCGGATCGGCGGAAAGTGTGGGCCGCCTGTCCGGACCACGTCGACTTCCTGCGCGACTACCTCGCCTCCCGGAACTTCCCCGTCGAGGTCGCCCCGATGACGGCCGCCTCCGCATCGTGAACCGGGAGACGGCGCTCCGGTGGAGCGGGTACGTGGCGATGGCCGTCGTCTTCGCCATCGCGTGCGCGATGCTGTCCAACTGGCAGTTCTCCCGCAACGCTGAGCGAGACGCGGAACTCGCCCTCGTCACGAACAACTACTCGCAGGCCCCCGTTCCTTTCGAGCAGCTGTTGCCGGGCGGCGCATTCGATCCGGCTGACGAATGGCGACCGGTCGAGCTCACCGGTCGGTACCTCGCGGGTGACGGCCTCCTCGTGCGGAACCGCCCGCACGGCGGAACGAGTGCGTTCGAAGTCCTCGTACCCTTCCGCACAGACGACGGTCGCGTCGTCGTCATCGACCGCGGGTGGGTCCGGCCGGGGGAAGACCAGCCGGCGCCCGACCGCGTTCCCGCACCTCCGAGCGGAGACGTCACCGTCGTCGGCCGCCTTCAGCCCGGTGAACCGGCTGCCCGTGAAGGTCGTTCCGCCGCCGACGGCCAGGTACCCACGATCGATCTGCGTCTGATCGCTCGAGAGACCGGCCAGACGGACAGCATGGTCGAGTCCGCGTACGTGGTGATGACACAGGAGACCCCGCAACCCACTGAGCGGCCGAACGCGCTCGAGGACCCGTCGGCGGACCCCGGACCCTACCTGTCGTATGCGATCCAGTGGATCCTGTTCGCCGTGATGGGGTTCGTCTTCATCTGGTACATGATCCGCACCGAGATCCGACACCGGCGCGAGGACGAGGAACACGGCCCGCGGTCCCGGACGCCGCGAAACCCCCGCCGGCGCGACCGCGACATGGAGGCGGAAGACGAACTCCTCGACGCCCGCTGAGATTTCGCCAGGGCGTGGGATCAGGCGAGGGTGATGAGGTCGATGTAGTCCCGGCCCCAGATGTCCTCGACCCCGTCCGGGAGGATGAGCACGCGCTCGGGGTTCAACGCCTCCACGGCGCCCTCGTCGTGCGAGACGAGCACGACGGCGCCCTCGTAGTGCGCGAGCGCGCCGAGGATCTCCTCGCGCGAAGCCGGGTCGAGGTTGTTCGTCGGCTCGTCGAGCAGGAGCATGTTCGCGGACGAGACCACCAGGGTTGCCAGCGAGAGGCGGGTCTTCTCGCCGCCCGACAGCACCCCGGCCGGTTTCAGCACGTCATCACCGGTGAAGAGGAACGAACCGAGCACCTTGCGCGCCTCGGTGGCGGTGATGTCCGGTGCGGCCGACATCATGTTGTCGAGGACGGACCGGGTGACGTCGAGGTTCTCGTGCTCCTGCGCGTAGTAGCCGATCTTCAGCCCGTGACCAGGTTCGATGATCCCGGTGTCCGCCTTGTCCACACCCGCGAGGATGCGGAGGAGAGTCGTCTTACCGGCACCGTTGAGGCCGAGCACCACGACGCGGGAACCGCGATCGATCGCCAGGTCGACGCCCGCGAAGATCTCGAGCGAGCCGTAGGACTTAGAAAGGTTCTTGGCCATGAGCGGCGTCTTGCCGCACGGAGCGGGTTTGGGGAATCGCAGCTTCGCGACGCGGTCGTCCTGGCGCACGTCGTCGAGACCTGCGAGGAGCTTCTCCGCCCGCGCGACCATCTGGTGCGCCGCCGCGGCCTTGCTGGCCTTCGCACCGAAACGCGCGGCCTGCTGCTGCAGCGCGGTCGCCTTCTTCTCGGCGTTGGCGCGCTCCTTGCGGCGACGCTCCTCGTCGGCGGCGCGCTGGCGGAGGTAGTTCTTCCAGTTCATGTTGTAGACGTCGATGACCTGGCGCATCGCGTCGAGGTAGAACACACGGTTGACGGTCTCACCGACGAGGTCGATGTCGTGACTGATCACGATCAGCCCGCCCTTGTAGCCCTTGAGGAATTCGCGCAGCCACACCACGCTGTCGGCGTCGAGGTGGTTCGTCGGCTCGTCGAGGATCATGGTCTGCGCATCGGAGAAGAGGATGCGGGCGAGCTCGATGCGTCGGCGTTGACCGCCCGACAGCGTCTTGAGCGGCTGATCGAGGATGCGGTCCGGCAACGAGAGGTTGTGGGCGATCGAGGCCGCTTCGGCCTCGGCGGCGTACCCGCCGAGCGCTTCGAAACGCTCGGTCAGCGACCCGTACTTCCGCATGGCACGCTCGGCCACCGCGGCATCCGCGGACGCCATCTGCTCCGCTGTCTCCCTCATCCCGATCGCCAGGGATCCCAGGCCGCGAGCGTCGAGGATGCGGGTGCGCGCGAGCATCTCCGGGTCCCCCGAACGCGGGTCCTGCGGCAGGTATCCCAGCTCGCCGGTGCGATCGACGCCGCCGTCGGCGGGAATGAGATCGCCGGCGAGCACCTTCGTCAGCGTCGTCTTACCGGCGCCGTTCCGACCGACCAGTCCGATCTTGTCGCCGGGTGACACCCGGAACGAGACGTCCGACATGAGCGTGCGCGCACCGACGCGGATCTCGAGATCGTGCACGGCGAGCACAGCAGACATCCGTTCTTCGTGGGGAGGCGGCCGAGTGGCCAAACGCCCAGTATACGGCGCTCGCCCGACGTGATCCCTCGCGGCGCCGCGGCCCCTTCCTATGCCGCGGCTATGAAGTTCCCTCGATGTGGCCCTCGCATCCATCGTCGACCGTCGGGCAGAACAACACTGGATGGGAAGGAGCCTCATGAACGTTCTGCTGGGGGTCGGGATCACCGACGGGCCCGTCGTCGTCATCACCGACCTGGTCGCGGCGGCGACCTTCCTCTTCCTCCTCAGCCGTCGCCCGTCGCGGCGGTGGAGCGGTCGTCGCTGGCTCGTCACCTCGTCGATGACGACGCTCCTCGGCGCGGCGATGGGCCTGGCGACGACGTGGCTCCTGTCCGACAGACTCGACCTCTTCGATGCCGATCTGACCCCCGTCTCCCGCGGGTGGGTCGTGGCAGGCTTCGCCGGCGTCGCGCTGTCCTTCGCATCCCTGTGGCGGGCAACGTGGCGGCGTGCCGTCAGCAGCGTCGTCGCGGCCCTGCTGTTCGCAGGGACCGCGGCGATGGGTGTGAACATCGATTTCGGCCAGTACCCGACGATCGGCAGCGCGCTCGGGATCTCGTCGATCGACGAGGGACTCCCCCACATCGCGAAAGCCCGGGAGGATGCGTCGTCGATCGCCTCTTGGCGGGCCCCGTCCGACATGCCCTCGCGCGGCACACTGAGCTCGGTTCACATCCCCGGCACGGTGTCGCACTTCGAGACCCGCCCCGCCGTCGTGTACCTGCCGCCGGCCGCACTGGTGCACAATCCGCCCCGCCTGCCGGTGCTGATCATGATGTCCGGGCAACCGGGATCCCCCCAGGACCCGCTGGTGACCGACCATCTTCGCGAGAGGCTGGACGAGTACGCCTCCGCGCATCGAGGGCTCGCCCCCATCGTCGTGTCACCTGATCAGCTCGGCTCGCCGGGCACGAATCCGATGTGTCTCGATTCGGAACGTGCCGGGAACTCCGCGACCTATCTGACCGTCGACGTCCCCCACTGGATCCGAACGCATCTCAATCCGACTCTCGCGCCGGGGTCCTGGGGCGTGGGCGGGGCCTCCCAGGGTGGGACCTGCTCGATCCAGCTGGGCGCGGCGCATCCGGAGCTGTTCGATGCCATCCTCGACGCCTCGGGACAGCAGTACCCGGGCCTGGGCTCGTACACGAAGACGATCACGGAAGGCTTCGGCGGGGATCTCCACGCGTTCGACGCCGCGCAACCCTCGACGATCATGGCAGCGCACGCTCCGTACAAGGACACGATCGCCGTCTTCGGCGTGGGGGCGATGGACAACAGGTTCATGCCGGGCGTCAAGATCCTCGCTGAGGACGCCCGCGCCGCAGGCATGTCCACCCACTACATCGAGGTGCCGAACACGGCGCACGATGCCCACGCCTGGGCGGCCATCTTCGCCCATGGTCTCCCCCTGATCGCCGCCCACTGGGGGCTGGACGGACGATGACGATCGCAGCCGCCACACCCGGCACAGCGCGTCGGAGCGCGCTCGTCGTCGCCCTGCGCGCGGCACAGTCCGTTCCCGTGACGTGGGCCGTCACCGCGCTCGTCGCCCTTGCGAGCATCTACCGCTTCACACGGTCCCCCGGAGATTTCCGGCGCACCCTCGACGCCATCGCCGCCACGGGCTTCGACACGGTGCTCCTCCAGCACGACTGGTTGTCGGTGCTCACCGCCGTCTTCTTCGTCCCCGAGCCCGGGGGCCTGCTGCCGAGCCTCCTCGCCGTCGTCATCGGCGTGGGATGGAGCGAGCGCCGTATGGGTCACGCCAGGACCCTGGCGGTCTTCGCCGGGGTGACGGTCCTCGGCATCTTCCTCGGCCTGTCGGCTCAGGCACTCGGGCTCGTATCCAACCTGTACGGAGCGCAGGAAGGCAGAAGCCATCACGTCTTCGATCCGACGATCGCCGTCGCCGGCACGGTCATGGCGGCGAGCGCGTTCGCGAGCCCCCTACTCCGCCGACGGGTGCGGATCGTCGGTTTCGCGATCTTGGCGGTCCTCGTTCTGTACGCGGGGGCACCGGCCGACCAGTACCGTCTCGGCGCCGGAATCGTGGGCGTCCTCGGCGGAGTGATGCTGGCGCGTCGACCGCTCGGTCTCACGCGCCTCCGCGCGAGCCGTCGAGAGGCGCGGACGCTCTTGGCGGCGGTCGTCGCCGTGACCGCCCTCGGGCCGGTGCTGTCCATCCTCGCCCCGCGCAGTACCGGGGTCCTGAATCCTCTCGGCTCCCTGTTCCGCGACGAGCTCCACGATCCGGCCTTCGTGACCGCGCACTGCGAGACCGGCGAGCTGACACGACAGTGTCTCGACGCACTCGCCCTGACCAGACTCGACGGTCCGGGCGCGGTTCTGGTGACGCTCCTCCCGCTCGTCGCCCTGCTCCTGGCCGCCCGAGGCATCCATCGCGGCCGACGGGTGGGGTTGTACCTCGCGATCGTCCTGAATGCTCTGTTCGCCGTATTGGCAGCGGTGTACTACGGCTTCCTTCCGCTCATCGCCTCGTCCGAGTACGCGCGGTTCCAGTCCGCCGCAGCCGAGGAGTACGGCGCGTTCGACCTCGTCGCCACCCTGGTACCGGCGGGGCTCGCAGCCGTCCTCTTCCTGGCCCGACCGCTCTTCCCCCGTCCCAGCAGCGGCCACCCTGCGGCCCGGTTCATCCTGCTGAGCGTTCTGGCCTTCCTCGGAACCTCCGCCGTCTACCTGGCGGTCGGCTGGTCCGTGCGCGACCAATTCTCACCGACGGCGACGGTCTCGGCACTGGTCCTCGACCTGCCCGAGCACATCATCCCCGTGGGTTTCCTGGCCTTCGAGCCCGTCGACATGGTGGCCACGGGGCCTATCGCCTCTCTCGTGTCCCAGACGGTCGGACCGCTCTTCTGGGCCCTCCTCATCGTCATCGCGTGGCGCGGGATGAACAGCCGATTCCCGACCGGCACCGGCCAGAGCGTTGCGCGCAACCGGATCCTGGGCATGCTGCGCGGCGGATCCGTCGGCACCCTTTCGTGGATGACGACGTGGGAGGGCAACAGCTACTGGTTCGCGCCCGGGGGCGGAGCGGTGGCGTACCGCGTGATCAACGACGTCGCCATCACGACCGGAGACCCGATCTGCGCGGCCGGCCGCGCAGCAGACACAGCCGACGCCTTCGCGCGGTGGTGTGCGCTGCACGGCTGGACGGTCGCCTTCTGCTCGGTGACGGACGACTTCCGCGCCGGCCTCGTCCGCCGCGGCTACGGCTCGATCGCGGTCGCGGAGGAGACGGTCGTCCGCCCGACGGGATGGACGCTCCAGGGCGGCAAGATGAAGGATGTCCGTACGGCTGTCAATCGTGCCGAGAAAGAGGGCCTGACTGCATCGTGGGTGCGGTTCCGCGACCTGACACCACGGCACGCGGCGCAGGTGCGCGACATCTCGGAGCTGTGGGTGGCCGAGCGAGACCTCCCCGAGATGGGGTTCACCCTGGGTGGGATGGACGAGCTCCGCGACGACGAGGTGAGACTGATGATCGCTGTCGACGGCGACGATCGCGTGCACGCTGTGACCAGCTGGCTGCCGACGTACCAGGATGGCCGCATCCGCGGGTGGACTCTGGACTTCATGAGACGCGCTCCGGACAGCATGAACGGGGTCATGGAGTTCCTCATCGGTCGGACGATCCTTCAGGCAGGAGGTCAGGGGCTGGATTTCGTCAGCCTCTCCGGCGCCCCTCTGGCTGTGGACGTCGATCCCGGAGGTCAGTCTGCGACGCTTCGCGCCGTCCTGGCCGTCCTCAGTCGCTCGCTCGAACCCGTCTACGGGTTCCGATCCCTGCTCCGATTCAAGACGAAGTTCCGGCCCGAATTCCATCGATTGCACCTCGTCTACGCCGATCCCCTCGCCCTGCCGGCGATCGGCCTCGCTCTCGCGCGCGCCTATCTGCCGGGCTTGACCGCGAGGCAGGCGATGCGGGCATTCGGTCGTCGGAGTCCGTCACGGGCGACTGCGTCGCGGTGACGCGCGGTTTCCGTCTCCCCGTGAGTCGATGTAAGGTTAGGCGACCCTAATCATCTCTTTCAGGAGACCTCCGTGCCTCGCATCCGCACCGCGCTCGCCCTTGCCGCCGCATCCCTCCTCGTCCTGACCGGTTGCGCCACCAGTAGCGCACCGGCCGCGAGTGGCGACGCGTCGACGTCGACGGAGGCGAGCGGCTTCCCCGTCACCATCAAGAACGTCTTCGGCGAGACGACCATCACGAGCAAGCCGAAGCGCGTCGCCACGGTGTCCTGGGGCAATCAGGAGGCGGCTCTCGCACTCGGCGTCGTCCCCGTGGGCATGCCGGCGGTCACCTGGGGCGACGACAACGGCGACGGCGTCCTCCCCTGGGTGGAGGACAAGCTGAAGGCGATGGATGCCGAGACGCCGACACTGTTCGACGAGGCACAGGGGATCGATTTCGAGGGGGTGGCGGACACCGCACCCGACGTGATCCTCGCCGCCTACTCCGGCTTGAACAAGGCGGATTACGACAAGCTCAGCAAGATCGCTCCCGTCGTCGCCTACCCCACCGTCGCATGGGGAACCACCTGGCAGGAGCTGACCGTGACCAACGGCACGGCGCTCGGGCTCAAGGCGCAGGCGGAAGAGCTCGTCACGAAGCTCACGCAGACGCTGGACGACGAGGTCGCGAAGTACCCCGAGATCGCCGGCAAGAAGGTGATCTTCAGCTCGTACGACGCGACGAACCTCAGCCAGATCGGCTTCTACTCGCTCGCGGACCCGCGCGCGAAGTTCCTCGAAGACCTGGGCATGGTCCCGGCCAAGACGGTCGAGGAGCAGTCGAAGACGTCCGAGGAGTTCTGGATCACCAACAGCACCGAGGACATCGAACGCTTCAGCGACGTCCAGGTCATCGTCACCTACGGCGATGACTCGACCCTCGCCGCCATGCAGGCGGATCCGCTGCTGTCCCGCATCCCGGCCGTCAAGAACGGTGCCGTCGTGGTCCTGCCCGCCGTGAACAGCCCGCTCGCCGCTGCCGCCAACCCGAGCCCCCTGTCCATCCCGGACGCACGTACCGGCGAGTACATCAAGATGCTCGCCGAGGCGGCGAAGAAGGCCTCATAAGGCGCTTTCCCCGTAGACGTGTCCACTTCTCTCGCACCGCGCGCGATCGCCGCCGCCGCCCCGTCCTCCGGGCGGCGGCCGCGACGACGCCGCGTCGCCTGGCTGGTCGTGCTGATCGCGCTCGTCGCGCTGGCCGCCGTCCTGTCGGTCACGCTGGGAGCGAGGTCGGTCAGCCTCCAGGACATCCTCGCCGGCCTGTCGGGAGACATCGACACCGCCTCCGCCGCCGCGGTGGCCAAGCGGGTCCCGCGGACGATCCTGGCACTCCTGGTCGGCGCCGCGCTCGCCATCGCCGGCACCGTCATGCAGGGCGTGACGCGCAATCCGCTCGCGGACCCGCAGATCCTGGGCATCAACGGCGGCGCCTCCCTCGCCGTCGTCATCGGCCTCGCGTTCTTCGGCATCTCTGACGCCTTCGGGTACATCTGGCTCGCCATGCTCGGTGCGGCCGTCGCAGCGCTCTTCGTGTACCTGGTCGGCTCGCTCGGGCGTGGCGGCGCGAGTCCACTGAAGCTCGCGCTGGCCGGGGCGGCGACCGCTGTGGCCTTCACGTCGCTCATCAGCGCGATCCTCCTTCCCCGGATCGACGTCATGAGCGTGTTCCGGTTCTGGCAGATCGGCGGCGTGGGCGGTGCGACGGCCGATAAGAACATGCTGGTCATCCCCTTCCTCATCGTGGGCGCCGTGATCTGCTTCGCCTCCGCCGGCGGACTCAACTCGCTCGCACTCGGCGACGATCTGGCCGCAGGACTGGGCGAGCGCGTGCAGCGAGCACGCCTGATCGCGGCACTCGGCGCGGTCATCCTCTGCGGGGCCGCGACGGCGGTGGCGGGTCCGATCGGCTTCGTCGGATTGATCGTCCCCCACGTGTGCCGGCTCCTCGTCGGCCCCGACCACCGCTGGCTCCTCCCCGTATCCGCGCTCGTCGGCGGTGGCCTCCTGGCCGTCGCCGATGTCGTGGGGCGCGTGATCGCCCCGCCCCAGGAGGTCGAGGTCGGTGTCGTCACGGCCCTCATCGGCGCTCCGTTCTTCATCGCCATCGTCCGTCGACAGAAGATGCGTGCACTGTGACCGCGGCATCCATTCAGCAGTCCACGCTCGACATCGTCGCTCGTGGACGATCGCGGCGTGCACGCCGGCGTCTTGTCGTGACGACCGTTCTCGCACTCGCCGTCGTGGCCGTCTACGCGGTGTCTCTCATGGTCGGCCAGACCTTCTACTCCCCCGCCGACGTGTGGGGGGTGATGACCGGTCAGCTCGTCCCCGGTGCCTCTTTCACCGTCGGTGAGCTCCGCCTGCCGCGCTCGACGGTCGGACTTCTCGCCGGAGCCTGCTTCGGGATCGGGGGCGCCGTCTTCCAGACGATGCTCCGCAACCCCCTGGCCAGCCCGGACATCATCGGAATCAATGCCGGCGCGAGCGCCGCGGCCGTCATCGGGATCGTGTTCCTCTCGCTCGACCAGACCCCCGTGGCGGTCCTGGCGACCGTCGGCGCACTCGTCACCGCTCTCACGATCTATCTCCTCGCGTTCAAGGACGGCGGGGCCGGTGCGCGATTCATCCTGATCGGGATCGGCGTCGCAGCGATCTTCAACAGCGTGGTCGCGTACGTGCTCTCACGAGCCGCCGAATGGGACCTCCAGGCGGCGATGCGATGGATCACCGGAAACCTGAACGGGGCGTCCTGGAACGAAGCCGTTCCTCTCGTCGTCGCCGTGGCCATCGGCGTCCCGGTGATCCTGTGGCTGACGCGCGATCTGGAACTGCTGCGCCTGGGCGACGACACGGCGGCCGCACTCGGGGTTCCGGTCGAGCGGCGCCGGATCCTGCTCATCATCGCCGCCGTGACATTGCTGGCGTTCGCCACCGCCGCGGCGGGCCCCATCTCCTTCGTCGCCTTCCTCGCAGGCCCCATAGCGGCGCGGATGCTGGGCCCCGTGGGATCCCCCGTGCTCGCCGCCGGGCTCTTCGGAGCACTTCTCGTCCTCGTGGCGGACTTCGTCGGGCAGTACCTGCTCGGCCTCCGTCTGCCCGTCGGCGTGGTCACCGGTGTGCTCGGGGCGCCGTACCTCATCGTCCTTCTCATCCGCAGCAGCCGCTCGGGAGGCTCCCTATGACCGTCCACCGCACCCTCTCCGCTGAGGCCATCACCCTCGCCTACGGAGACCGGACGATCGTCGACACGCTCGATCTGACGGTGCCCGCGGGACAGGTGACTGCCATCGTCGGCGCCAACGCGTGCGGCAAATCGACGCTGCTCAAGGCGATGGCACGCCTGCTCCCGCCGAAGTCCGGCCGAGTCGTGCTGGACGGCAAGGACATCCATCGGATGCCGACCAAACGCGTGGCCCGGGATCTCGGGCTGCTCCCCCAGTCGCCCATCGCCCCCGAGGGGATCGCCGTCTCCGACCTCGTCAGCCGGGGACGCACGCCGCATCACGGACCGCTCGCCCGGTGGACACCGGCCGACGACGACGCGGTGGCGCGAGCCCTCGAGGCGACCGACATCGTCGCGATCGCGGATCGTCCCGTGGACGAGCTCTCGGGCGGTCAACGTCAGCGCGTCTGGATCGCCATGGCTCTGGCTCAGCAGACGGACGTCCTGCTGCTCGACGAGCCCACGACCTTCCTCGACGTCAGCCACCAGATCGACGTCCTCGACCTGCTGACCGATCTGAATAGGTCGCGTGGCACGACGATCGTGATGGTCCTCCACGACCTCAACCTCGCGGCACGGTACGCGGATCACCTCGTCGCTATGTCCGCCGGCCGCGTCTTCGCATCGGGGAATCCCGAGACGGTCCTGACGGCCGACACGGTGCGCGAGGTGTTCGGCCTCGAGAGCCGCGTCATCCCCGACCCCCTCACCGGACGCCCGCTGGTCCTCCCCATCGGTCGTCACCACGTCCCCGCGCCTGTCGACGGCGCCGTCCGCTGACCCACGGAGCGAACCGATGTCTTCGAGCACCATGGCCTTCTTCCGAGCACCCGTCGCCTCGATCGCCGAGGTGACCCCCAGCTTCCGTCGATTCACCTTCAGGGACGCCGCCCTGTCCGCCTACGGCGACCCCGGCTTCGATCAACGGGTCAAGATCCTGTTCCCGACGCCGACGGCGCCGATCGAGACGATGCCGACCGGCGAGGACTGGTACGAGCAGTGGCGGGCACTGCCCGACGAGGCACGGCCCGTCATGCGGACGTATACGACCCGGGCCGTCCGCAACGCCGAGCACGAAGTCGACATCGACATGGTCGCCCACGACGTCATGGGTCCCGCTTCGGCGTGGATCGCCGAGGCGAAGGCCGGCGACGAGGTGCTCATCCTCGCGCCGACGACCGCCCACACCGGCGTCAACTACGGCATCGACTTCGTGCCTCCGGCCAAGACCGAGAACATCCTGCTCGCCGGCGACGAGACCGCGGCCCCGGCCATCGCTCGGATCCTCGAGCAGCTCCCCGACGACGCGCGGGGCGTCGTCGTCCTCGAGGTTCCGCACCCCGACGACGTCGCCTATCTCCCGGCGCACCAGGGCTTCGAGATCATCACTGCGGCCCGTGCCGGGGAGAACCACCGTCACGACCACCTCGTCGCGGCCGTCACGCAGGTCGCCGAGCGGCTTGTTCCGCACGGGATCGGCGCGGAGGTCGAGGAGATCGACGTCGACCACGACATCCTGTGGGAGGTCCCCCGCACGGCGAAGGGCGGCGCCGCGCTCAAGAGCGCACGGCTCTACGCCTGGCTGGCGGGCGAGGCATCCGCCATCAAGGCGCTGCGGCGGCACCTCGTCGGCGAGGTCGGGGTGGACCGTCGCGCGGTCGCCTTCATGGGCTATTGGCGGCTCGGTCGCTCGGAGAACTGAAGAAGCGGTGCGACGACGTCGCACCGCTTCTCACTCCACCGGTTCGGCGGGTCGATCGTTGTCAGATCGAGAATCCGAGCGCGCGCATCATGTCGCGCCCATCGTCCGTGATCCGCTCGGGTCCCCACGGCGGCATCCACACCCAGTTGATGCGGAAGCGGTCCACGACGCCGTCGAGCGCCTGTCCCGTCTGCTCCTCCAGGACGTCCGTCAACGGGCACCCTGCGGAGGTCAGGGTCATGTGGATGACGAGGGCATCGTTCTCATCGTCCCAGCCGAGGTCGTAGATGAGTCCCAGGTCGACGACGTTGACCCCCAGCTCGGGGTCCATGACGTCCTTCAGGGCCTCGGTGACCTCGTCGTACTTCTCGGGTGCGAGCGTCTCGGCCATGCGAAGATCCTAGGCCTGCTCGCCGCCGACGGGGGCGAGGAAACGGTCGTAACCCTCGTCCTCCAGTCGCGCCGCGAGCTCTGGGCCGCCTTCCTCCGCGACCCGGCCGTTCACGAGGACGTGCACGAAGTCCGGCTGGATGTAGCGGAGGATGCGGGTGTAGTGGGTGATGAGCAGCACGCCCATGTCACTCTGCTCCTTGGCGCGGTTCACGCCCTCGGAGACGATCTTGAGCGCATCGACGTCGAGGCCCGAGTCGGTCTCGTCGAGGATAGCGAGCTTCGGCTTCAGGAGCTCGAGCTGGAGGATCTCGTGACGCTTCTTCTCACCGCCGGAGAAGCCCTCGTTGACATTGCGCGCGGCGAACTTCGGGTCCATCCGCAGGTTCTGCATCGCCTGCTTGACGTCCTTCGTCCACGCACGGATCGAAGGGGCCTCGCCGTCGACGGCGGTCTTGGCGGTACGGAGGAAGTTCGTCACCGTGACGCCCGGGATCTCGACGGGGTACTGCATCGCGAGGAACAGGCCCGCACGCGCGCGCTCGTCGACCGACATCGCGAGGACGTCCGCGCCGTCGAGCGTGATGGTGCCGCCCGTGACGGTGTACTTCGGGTGACCGGCGATCGTGTACGCCAGGGTGGACTTGCCGGAGCCGTTGGGACCCATGATGGCGTGCGTCTCGCCCGTGCGGACGGTGAGCGTGACGCCGTTGAGGATCGGGGTCTCGCCGGCTTCCGTCTCGACCGTCACGTGGAGGTCGCGGATCTCGAGGACAGACATGTCAGCTTCTTTCTTCAGTTCACGGCTTTGGTCACGGCGGGGTCGATGAGGATGTCGTCCCCGTCGATCGTGACCTCGTAGACGGGCACCGGCTCGTACGCCGGCAGATTCAGGGGGCGACCGGTGCGCAGCGAGAACGCGGAACCGTGCGCCCAGCATTCGAGCGTCTCGCCCTCGACGAACCCGTCCGCCAGGGAGATGTCACCGTGCGTGCAGGTGTCACCGATCGCGTGGACCTCGCCCTGACCGTCGAGCACGACGGAGATGGCGACCCCGTCCACCTCCACGCGCACGGCCGTGTCCTGCTCCAGGTCGCTCAGCTGCAGGACCTTCTGCGCGCTCATGCGCTCGCACCGCCCGCCAGCTCGGCCTCGATGGCGGCGATGAACTCGTCCTCGAGGGACGGGATGCCGATCTTCTGGACGATCTCGGCGAGGAACCCGAGGACGACGAGGCGTCTAGCCTGCTCTTCGTCGATGCCACGCGCCTGGAGGTAGAACAGCTGCTCGTCGTCGAAACGACCGGTCGCGCTCGCGTGACCCGCACCGACGATGTCGCCGGTCTCGATCTCGAGGTTCGGGATCGAATCGGCGCGCGCCCCGTCGGTGAGGACCAGGTTGCGGTTCGCCTCGTACGAGTCGGTGCCGATGGCATCCGGTCCGATGAGGACATCGCCGATCCAGACCGTCCGCGCCGAGGCGCCCTGCAGGGCGCTCTTGTACAGCACGTCACCGTTGGTGTGGGCGCCCTTGTGGTGCAGGTACACCTGACTCTCGAGGTGCTGACCCGCGTCGGCGAAGGACAGGCCGTACAGGCGACCCTGCGCACCCGCACCGGCGAGCTCGACCGACGGGTTCACGCGTACCAGTCCGCCGCCGAGGCTGGCGACGATGTGGGTCAGGGAGGCGTCGCGGTCCACGCGCGCCTGGTGCGCCGCGAGGTGGACGGCGTCGTCGTTCCACCGCTGGACGGACACGACGGTCAGCGCCGCGCCGTCCCGGACGATGATCTCGACGTTCTGGGCCTGTGCGGCGGATCCCTCGTGCCGGAGGACGACCGTTCCGCGCGAGTTCGCCTGCGCCTCGATGACGACGTGGGCGTGCGCGAGGCCGCCGCGACCGGTGAGGGTCACGACGACGGGCTCATCGAGCTCGACGCCCGCCGGGATGCGGATGAGCGGCGCCTCGGGCTCCTGCGACCACGCGATCGCGCTGACGACGTCCTCGGGACGGAAGACCTCTCCGCGGGGTGCCTCGTCCTTCTGCAGACGACGGTGCTCCACGGCATCCGGACCTGTCACTTCGACACCGATGACGTCGTGCGGTGCCTCCTCGTCGGCCAGCAGAGGCGCGATGCGGTCCAGCGGCGTGTGCTTCCAGTTGACCTCACGGCCGGTCGGCGTACCGAAGTCGGCCGGGTCGAACGACCACGGACGCTCCGAGCGGGTCTGCACCGGGACGCTCTGGTCGGTCACTTTCGCCGCAGGGTCGATGTGGCCCTTCGCATCGGATGCGGGGGCCTGAGTCGCTGTCGTCATCAGCCGACGGATCCTTCCATGCCCATCTCGATGAGCTTGTTCAGCTCGAGGGCGTACTCCATGGGCAGTTCACGGGCGATCGGCTCGATGAACCCGCGCACGATCATCGCCATCGCCTCGTCCTCGGGCATGCCGCGGCTCATGAGGTAGAACAGCTGCTCCTCGCTGACCTTCGACACGGTGGCCTCGTGGCCGAGCTGGACGTCGTCGACGCGGATGTCGATCGCCGGGTACGTGTCGGAGCGCGAGATCGTGTCGACCAGCAGGGCGTCGCATCGCACGGTGTTGGCGGAATGGTGCGCATTGGCGTCCACCCGCACCTCACCGCGATACCCCGCCCGGCCGCCGCCGCGGGCGATCGACTTCGAGACGATCGACGACTGCGTGTACGGCGCCATGTGGATCATCTTCGCGCCGGCGTCCTGGTGCTGGCCGGGACCGGCGAAGGCGACCGAGAGCGTCTCCCCCTTGGCGTGCTCGCCCATCAGGTAGATGGACGGGTACTTCATCGTGACCTTCGACCCGATGTTGCCGTCGACCCACTCCATGGTCGCGCCCTCGTGGGCCACGGCGCGCTTGGTGACCAGGTTGTAGACGTTGTTCGACCAGTTCTGGATCGTCGTGTAGCGCACGCGGGCGTTCTTCTTCACGATGATCTCGACGACGGCCGAGTGCAGCGAGTCGCTCTTGTAGATCGGCGCTGTGCAGCCCTCGATGTAGTGGACGTAGCTGTCCTCGTCGGCGATGATCAGCGTCCGCTCGAACTGCCCCATGTTCTCGGTGTTGATCCGGAAGTAGGCCTGCAGGGGGATCTCGACGTGCACGCCCTTGGGGACGTACACGAACGAGCCGCCCGACCACACGGCGGTGTTCAGCGCAGCGAACTTGTTGTCACCGGCGGGGATGACGGTGCCGAAGTACTCCTCGAAGAACTCGGGGTGCTCGCGCAGCGCGGTGTCGGTGTCCATGAAGATGACGCCCTGCTGCTCCAGGTCCTCGCGGATCTGGTGGTAGACGACCTCGGACTCGTACTGAGCCGCGACGCCGGCGACGAGTCGCTGACGCTCCGCCTCGGGGATGCCGAGCTTCTCGTACGTGTTGCGGATCTCCTCGGGGAGGTCCTCCCACGTCTGCGCCTGCTTCTCGGTGGAGCGCACGAAGTACTTGATGTTGTCGAAGTCGATGCCGGACAGATCGGCACCCCACGTCGGCATGGGCTTGCGCCCGAACAGCTGGTACCCCTTCAGACGGGTCTTCAGCATCCATTCGGGTTCGTTCTTCAGGGAGGAGATCCCGCGGACGACGTCCTCGTTGATCCCTCGCTGCGCGACGGCACCTGCGGCATCCGCATCGTGCCAGCCGAACTCGTACACCCCCAGGCCTTCGAGCTCCGGGCGGTCGATGAGCACATCCGACATGAATTTCCTCCTCACGGGCGGCAACGGTGTCATCCGTTCCGGCATTCCCTCCCGCGAGAGGAGTGCACGAGGGGGATGCCGCTGCTGGCCGCTCTGACGACGCGAGACCGCGCCTAGAATCGTTGTGCGGGCTGCGATGGGGATCGCGCTCGCCGACTGCTTCATTCTACAGGCACGGTCGTCCCCCGCGGCGTGCCGGCCCTCGCCCGGAGGCGACCCCATGCTGATCACCGCATCGACACCGACCGCTCCGCCCACCACTCGGATCCCGCGGCTGCTGCCGGTCATGGCGTGGCTCTCCTTCATCGCCGAGACGCTCATCATCGGCACCGGAGGCGCCGTCCGACTCACCGGGTCCGGGCTCGGCTGCCCGACCTGGCCGACCTGCACGCCGGAGTCGCTCGTCGCGACCCCCGAGATGGGCGTCCACGGGGTGATCGAGTTCGGGAACCGGACGCTGACAGGCCTCGTCGGCATCCTCGCGCTGGTCGTCGTCGTGCTGGTGTGGCGGATGCGGCGCACCCGCCGCGACCTCTTCGTCCTGGCGCTCATCGTCCTGGGCGGGGTCGTCGCGCAGGCCATCGTCGGCGGCATCACCGTGCTGACGGGCCTCAACCCCTTCATCGTGGGATTCCACTACGTGGTCTCCCTGATCCTGGTCTGCGTCTGCGCGGCCTTCCTCGTCCGCATGAAAGAGACCGCTGCTCCTCGGGAGCGCGTCGTTCCTGCCTGGTACGCGCGTCTCGCTCACCTGACGACCGCTGTCCTCGCCGTCACGATCGCCTTCGGCGTCCTCACCACGGGGGCGGGCCCCCACTCCGGGGACGCCGCAGCCGGGCGCAACGGCTTCAACGCCGAGATCCTCGAGCATGTGCACGCGTGGCCGGGATACACCCTTCTCGCCCTGACGCTCGTCCTCGTGGGCGTCGCGTGGGCGCGTCGACTCCGGCCGCGCGCCTGGGTCACCGTGCTGCTGGCCGCCGAATTCGTGCAGATCGCGGTCGGCCTCTACCAGGCGCGGAACGGACTGCCCGAGATCGCCGTCGGCGTGCACATGGTCCTCGCGGCCCTGACCGCCGCCGCGATGACCGTGGTCATCCTCCGCCTCAGGGCGCCGGAGGGCATCGCTCGGGTCGACGCGGTTCACTGACTTCTCATAGGGTCCGCATCGCTCCTGTCAGGGTCCGTCGGGAACAGTTGCCCGGGCCGTCCGAATCCGGGCGGCCTCGACCCGGAGGAGATTCGATGAACACCCGCCCCCGCCTGACCCGCAGCATCCCGTTCTGGGTGCTCGTGGCAGGCTCCCTCGCATCCAGCGCCGCCGGCGCCGTCGTCCTGATCGACAAGCTCGGGACGATGGAGACCGCGCTGAACGCCGGTACCGCGACCGGCGTGGAGGTCTATGTCGGACAGGTCTGGGCCATCCTGGGCGCCATCCTCATCGGCGTCGGCGTGATCGGCCTGCTGCTGGCTTTCACGCTCGGTGCCCTGCGCGCCTTCGCGACCCCGCGTGAGCAGCTCGACACGGTGACCGACCCGGTCGTCGATGACGTCGAGACCGACTCGGCCGACGCATCCGCCACAACGGAGCAGCCCGTCCTGGACGGCGCCTCTCGCTGATCGACCGATCGGCCCGCTGCGGTCAGAACGGCAGCAGCGGGTCGATCGCGATGGCGACGAAGAGCAGGGTCAGATAGGTGATCGATGCGTGGAAGACGCGCATCGGTTGCACCTTCTCGCCCCGGACGGCACGGGCGTAGAGGACGTGGGACTCGTAGACGAACCAGCCGCCGAAGACGAGAGCCGACACGGTGTAGACGAGTCCCATCCCTGCGACCGGGATCAGCAGCAGTGAACTGGCGACGGTCGCCCACGCGTAGAGGATGACCTGCAGGCCGACCTGTGCGCCGTTGCGCGTGGCGCCCAGCATCGGAACGTCGACCTCGGCGTAGTCGCCCTTGTACTTCATCGAGAGCGGCCAGTAGTGAGGCGGCGTCCAGAGGAAGACGAGCAGGAACAGGATGAAGGGCGTCCAGGTGAGCGAGCCCGTGACGGCGGACCACCCGATGATGACCGGGAAGCAACCGGCGATCCCGCCCCAGACGATGTTCTGCTCGGTGCGACGCTTCAGAAGGATCGTGTAGATCACGACGTAGAAGAAGATGGCGCTCGCGCTCAGCGCGGCGGCGACCCAGTTCGTGAAGGCCCACAGCCACACTGTAGAGACGATCGCGAGAGTCCACGAGAAGACGAGCGCGCCGCGAGGAGACACCTCGCCGGTGACGAGAGGACGGTTCTCCGTCCGCTTCATGTGGGCATCGATGTCGCGGTCGAGGTACATGTTGAAGGATGCCGCCGAGCCGGCGCTCATGGCGCCGCCCAGCACCGTCGCGAGGATGAGCCAGAGGTTGGGAAGCCCATCCTCGGCCAGGAACATCACGGGGATGGTCGTGACCAGGAGCAGCTCGAGCACACGAGGCTTCGTCAACTGGATGTACGCGCGGACGGTGCGGCCGGCCGACTGTCGAGCGGGCGCGGATACGCGCGCGCCGGTGTCCGTGAGTGCCATCGCCCCTGCCGTGTAGATCGTCGGATCGAGTCTACGGCATCCGTCGAGGAGGGTCCCTGCGCGCGCGGCGCGGCACTTCGCTCACAGCGCACGTCACAGAGCGCCACCCCGGCCTCGGTGGGGGGTCCACATCGATATGCTGAAAATCCCGGCGCGGGATGCCCCCTTCTTCTGAGATCGGCGGCCGTCTGCGCGGAATCACCGACGAAAGGTTTCCAGGTGTCAGAGCTGGTTTGGGACGAGATCGATCGACGCGCGGTGGACACCGCGCGGGTGCTGGCGGCGGACGCCGTCGAGAAGGTGGGCAACGGTCACCCGGGCACCGCCATGAGCCTCGCCCCCGCGGCATACCTGCTCTATCAGCGTGTTCTTCGGCACGACCCCGCCGACACCCACTGGCTCGGCCGCGACCGCTTCATCCTTTCGGCCGGACATTCCTCGCTGACGCAGTACGTGCAGCTGTACCTCGGCGGTTTCGGCCTCGAGCTCGACGACCTCAAGGCACTGCGCACGTGGGGCTCCCTCACCCCCGGCCACCCGGAGTACGGGCACACGAAGGGCGTCGAGATCACCACCGGTCCCCTCGGCCAGGGTCTCGCCTCGGCGGTCGGCTTCGCTTACGCCGCCCGCTACGAGCGCGGTCTCTTCGACCCCGAGGCGGATGCCGGGACCTCGCCGTTCGACCACCACGTCTTCGTCATCGCCGGTGATGGCGACCTGCAGGAGGGCGTCACGTCCGAGGCCGGTTCTCTGGCGGGACACCAGCAGCTCGGCAACCTCATCGCGATCTACGACTCCAACCAGATCTCGATCGAGGACGACACGAACGTCGCCTTCACCGAGGACGTGCAGGCCCGCTACGAGGCCTACGGCTGGCAGGTGCAGACGGTCGACTGGAAGAAGACGGGCGAGTACGTCGAAGACGTCGCAGCCCTCCACGCGGCGATCGAGACCGCGAAAGCCGAGACCTCCAAGCCCTCGCTCATCGTCCTCAAGACCATCATCGGCTGGCCGGCGCCCGGCAAGCAGAACACCGGCAAGATCCACGGCTCCGCCCTCGGGGCCGACGAGCTCGCCGCCACGAAGAAGGTTCTCGGATTCGACCCCGAGCAGAACTTCGTCGTCTCCGACGAGGTCCTGGCGCACACACGCTCGCTGGCCGAGCGCGCCGCGACGGATCGTGCCTCCTGGCAGGAGTCGTTCGACGCCTGGGCAGCCGCCAATCCCGAGCGCAAGGCACTGCTCGACCGCCTCGAGTCGGCGACGCTCCCCGACGACATCGCCGGCGCCCTCCCCTCCTTCGAGGCGGGCAAGGACGTCTCCACCCGCGCCGCATCCGGCGTCGTGATCAATGCGCTCGCCGCGGAGCTCCCCGAGCTCTGGGGCGGATCAGCCGATCTCGCCGAGTCCAACCTGACCACGATCAAGGACGCGAAGAGTTTCATCCCGTCCGAGTGGTCCACGCACGAGTGGTCGGGCGATCCGTACGGCCGCGTGCTGCACTTCGGCATCCGCGAGCACGCCATGGGCGCGATCATCAACGGCATCAAGCTGCACGGGCCGACGCGTCCGTTCGGCGGCACGTTCCTGATCTTCAGCGACTACATGCGCCCCGCTGTGCGACTGGCCGCGCTCATGAACATCCCTTCGGTGTTCGTGTGGACCCACGACTCCGTCGCCCTCGGCGAGGACGGTCCCACGCACCAGCCGATCGAGCAGCTCGCGACGCTGCGGCTCATCCCGAACTTCACGGTCGTGCGCCCCGCTGACGCGAACGAGACGGCGGCCGCATGGCTCGAGATCCTCCGTCGCCAGGACGGCCCGACCGGTATCGCCCTGACCCGTCAGAACATCGCGGTGTTCCCTCGCGGCGAGAACGGCTACGCCACCACAGAGGGTGTCGCCAAGGGTGCGTACACCCTGCTCGATGCGCCCGAGGGCGAGCCCGACGTGATCCTGATCGCCACCGGCTCCGAGGTCCAGCTGGCGGTCGCCGCGCGCGAGACCCTCGCGGGCGAGGGGATCGGCGCCCGTGTCGTCTCGGCCCCGAGCCTCGAATGGTTCGCCGAGCAGGACGCGGACTACCGAGAATCCGTTCTCCCCTCTTCGGTGAAGGCCCGCGTCTCGGTCGAAGCCGGAGCGACCGGCCTCTGGCGCGGGGTCGTCGGCGACAGCGGACGCACCGTCGGCATCGACCACTTCGGCGCCTCCGCCGATTACAAGACCCTGTTCGAGAAGTTCGGCGTCACCGCCGACGCGGTCGTGGAAGCGGCCCGCGCAACCGTCAAGGAGAACGCATGAGCACCCCCACCGAGGACCTGTCCGCCGCCGGCGTCAGCATCTGGCTCGATGACCTCTCGCGGTCGCGCATCGACACCGGCAACCTCGCTCAGCTGATCGAAACGCGCGATGTCGTGGGCGTCACGACCAACCCGTCGATCTTCCAGGCGGCCATCGGCAACACCGAGGACGACTCCTACGACGCGCCCCTCCAGGCGCTGGCCGGCCAGGGTGCGGACGTCGACACGGCGATCTTCGAGATCACCACCACCGACGTGCGCGACGCAGCGGACATCTTCCGTCCCGTGTTCGACCGTACGAACGGCGTCGACGGCCGTGTCTCGATCGAAGTCTCGCCCGACCTCGCGCATAAGACCGAGGCGACCGTCGCGCAGGCCAAGGAGCTGTGGGCCAAGGTCGACCGCCCCAACACGCTCATCAAGATCCCCGCGACCCTCGCCGGTCTTCCGGCGATCAGCGCCGTGCTGGCCGAGGGCATCTCGGTCAATGTGACGCTCATCTTCAGCCTCGAGCGCTACGCCGCCGTCATCGACGCGTACCTCGACGGAATCCGACGGGCGAAGGAGAACGGGCACGACATCGCGACGATCCATTCCGTCGCCTCGTTCTTCGTCTCGCGCGTCGACACCGAAGTGGACAAGCGCCTCGAGGCCATCGGCACGAGTGAAGCCACCGCGCTGAAGGGCAAGGCGGGCGTTGCGAACGCGCGCCTCGCGTACGAGCTGTTCGAGAAGCGTTTCGCCGAGTCGGATGCGACCGAGCTGATCGCCGCTGGGGCGACCGTCCAGCGACCCCTGTGGGCGTCGACCGGTGTGAAGGATCCCGCTCTTCCCGACACGCTCTACGTGACCGAGCTCGTCGCCCCGGGAACCGTCAACACGATGCCGGAGAAGACGCTCGAGGCCACGTTCGATCATGCGGAGGTCACCGGCGACACGGTCACCGGTGCGTACGAGGACGCGCACCGCGTCTTCGACCAGCTCGCCGAGGCGGGGATCGACCTGATCGACGTGACCCAGGTGCTCGAGGACGAGGGCGTCGAGAAGTTCATCGTCTCCTGGCACGACCTGCAGGGCACGGTGCGCACGGCCCTCGACAGCGCCCGCTGACCGATGGTGGTGGAGATCTCGCGGGGTTCCAACCCCCTCCGCGACCCCGACGATCGGCGCCTGAACCGCATCGCGGGCCCGAGCGCACTCGTGATCTTCGGCGTGACGGGTGATCTGTCGCGCAAGAAACTCATGCCCGCCGTCTACGACCTCGCCAACCGGGGCCTCCTTCCGCCCGGTTTCGCCCTGGTCGGGTTCGCCCGCCGGGACTGGGAGGATCAGGACTTCGCGAAGGTGGTCTACGACGCGGTACGCGAGCATGCTCGGACCCCGTTCCGCGAGGAGACCTGGAACCAGCTCCTCCAGGGGATCCGATTCGTCCAGGGCACGTTCGACGATGCGGCATCCTTCGCTCGTCTGCGCGAGACCGTCGAGAAGCTCGACACCGAGCGCGGGACGATGGGGAACCACGCGTTCTATCTGTCCATCCCACCGAAGGACTTCCCCGTCGTCGCGCGCCAGCTGCGCGATTCGGGGCTCGTCGACGAGAACGCCGATGGCGACACGTGGCGCCGCGTGGTCATCGAGAAGCCGTTCGGCAGCGACCTGCAGACCGCTCGGGAACTGAACGAGGCCCTCGAGGTCGCGTTCCCCGCGGACGCGATCTTCCGGATCGACCACTACCTCGGCAAGGAGACGGTCCAGAACATCCTGGCGCTGCGCTTCGCCAACGAGCTCTACGAGCCGCTCTGGAACGCCAACTACGTCGACCACGTGCAGATCACCATGGCCGAGGACATCGGCGTGGGCGGCCGTGCGGGGTACTACGACGGTATCGGTGCGGCGCGCGACGTCATCCAGAACCACCTGTTGCAGCTCCTGGCGCTCACGGCGATGGAGGAGCCCATCTCGCTCGATGCGGAGCACCTCCGCGCCGAGAAGGAGAAGGTCCTCGCCGCGGTCACCCTGCCCGAGGACCTCGCGACGGCCACCGCCCGCGGGCAGTACGCCGGCGGATGGCAGGGCGGCGAAGACGTCACGGGCTTCCTCGATGAGGACGGGATGGACCCGCAGTCGCGCACCGAGACGTACGCGGCGATCAAACTCGAGATCGCCACGCGCCGGTGGAACGGCGTGCCGTTCTACCTGCGCACCGGAAAGCGCCTGGGCCGCCGCGTGACCGAGATCGCCGTCGTCTTCAAGCACACCCCTCCCCTGCTGTTCCTGCGGTCGCAGGCGCTGCAGCTCGGGCAGAACGCGCTGGTCATCCGCATCCAACCAGATGAGGGCGTCACCCTGCGGTTCGGCTCGAAGGTGCCCGGCGCCGGGAACGAAGTCCGCGACGTGACGATGGACTTCGGTTATGGGCACGCGTTCACGGAGTCGAGCCCCGAGGCCTACGAGCGTCTGATCCTCGACGTGCTCCTCGGCGATCCGCCGCTGTTCCCCCGGCACGAGGAGGTCGAGCTGTCCTGGCGCATCCTCGACCCGGTCGAACAATACTGGGCGAAGCAGGACGAGCCGCTCGAGCAGTACTCGCCCGGCTCGTGGGGTCCCCCGTCCGCCGATGAGCTCTTGGCCCGCGACGGCCGCGTCTGGAGGCGTCCATGATCGTCGATCTGCCCGACACGACAGTGTCCACGATCGCGAAGAAGCTTGTGAGCGTGCGAGAGGAGGGCGGCGCCGTCGCCCTCGGCCGCGTGCTCACCCTCGTCATCGTCTCGACCGGTGGCCTGGACGAGGAAGCGATCGATGCGGCGAACGCGGCATCCCGTGAACACCCGATGCGCGTCATCGTCCTCGTGGTCGAACCCGACGCCCCGACCGGGCTGGACGCGCAGATCCGCGTCGGCGGTGACGCCGGTGCGAGCGAGGTCGTCGTCCTCCGCGCCCGCGGCGCGGCCGCCGGCAACCAGGAGAGTCTCATCAACGGACTCCTCCTGCCGGACGCACCGGTCGTCGCCTGGTGGCCGGACGACCCGCCCACCGACACCGCGCACTCCCCGATCGGTCGCATAGCGAAGCGCCGGATCACGGATGCCTCGACCGAGCCGTTCTCCCCCGACCGTCTCGAGCAGCTCGGCTCCGGCTACGAGCCCGGCGACACCGACCTCGCATGGACGCGCCTGACGCACTGGCGCGAGCAGTTGGCCGCCGTCCTCGATCAGCCGCCGTTCGAGCCCGTGACGGGCGTCACCGTCGTCGGTGCGGGCAGTTCTCCTTCCACGGGCCTCCTGGCCGCGTGGCTGCGGCTGAAGCTCCAGGTGGCCGTGGAGTGGCACTACACGGATGCGGATGAGTGGGCCCACGGCATCCGCTCGGTCACGCTCTCGCGCTCGTCGGGCGACATCGTGCTGGAACGCACGACCGCGACGGACGCGACGCTGACGCAGCCCGGTCAGCCCACGCACGACATCGTGCTGCCGCGTCGTTCCCTCCGGGAGTGCCTGGCGGAGGAGCTGCGTCGACTCGACCCGGACCTCTTGTATGGTCGAGTGATCACCGAAGGGTGGGAGCTCCTCGACCCTCCCACGAGGTAGGAGTCGCATGTCGGAGTTCCGCGCGGAGAAGCGCGTCGTCGTCAGCCCGGATGCCCGGACTCTGGCCGAAGGTGTCGCGAGACGCTTCTTCCAGCGGATCAGGTCCCGTGCTGCTGCGGGGAAGACGACGCACATCCTGCTGACCGGCGGCACGGCAGGCACCTCGGTCCTCCACGCGGCCGGCGAGAGCCCCTCCCGGCACGACGTCGACTGGTCGAAGGTGCACTTCTGGTGGGGCGACGAGAGGTTCGTGCCGGCGGACGACCCTGCTCGGAACGAGACCGCGGCACGAGCCGCGTTCCTGTCGCACATCGACGTCCCGGCGCAGAACGTCCACCCCATCGCCGCGGCTGACGCCGGCCGCGGTCACGAGGACGCGGCGTCGGACTATGCCGCAGAGCTCGCCGAATACGCCGCCGAGGGTCAGGCCTGGCCGCGCTTCACGATCGCCTTCCTCGGCGTCGGACCCGACGGCCACATCGCCTCGCTGTTCCCGGACCGGAGCGAGATCGCCGAGACCGAACGCTCCGTCCTCGCCGTGCGCGACTCCCCCGTCCCGCCGTCCGACCGGATCACCCTGACCCGACCGGTCATCAACTCGTCACGTCGGGTGTGGCTCGTCCTTCCCGGGACCGACAAGGCGTCGGCACTCGGGCTCGCGCTCGCGGGAGCGAGCTACCACTCCGTTCCTGCCGCCGGTGCGAAGGGTCGCAAGCAGACCGTGTTCTTCGTCGACGAAGCTGCTGCCCAGGGTGTCCCGGAGGAACTGATAGACCCCGAGTTCTGAGGAACCCGGGGTCTGTCGCGAGCAGTAGCGCGGCTCAGTCCTGACCGCGCCGTTCCCGGAGCTGCTGAAGCGCGTCGTCGAGGATCGACTCCGCCTCCTCGTCGGTGCGGCGCTCCTTCACATAGGCGAGGTGCGTCTTGTAGGGCTCGGTCTTGGCGACCGCGGGCGGGTTGGCCTTGTCCCGGCCGGCCGGAAGGCCGGAGTGAGGCGAGTCGATCGTCTCGGGGATCTCCTCCTCGGCGATGCCGGCGGCGAAATAGCGCACCGTCTCATTGCCGAGCGCATCCCAATACGACACGGCGACACGATCGGCGTGATGACCGTGGTCCTGCTCCCCCATGGGGCCCGCCCCGACGCGCGTGCCCCGAATGGCGTTTCCCCCCGTGGCCATCAGATGCTCTGGAACTTCGTGATGAGCCCGAGCGCCACGATGGCGACGAACCAGATGAGCGCCAGCACCACGGTGAAGCGGTTGAGGTTGCGCTCAGCCAGGCCCGAGGAGCCCATGGCCGAACTCATGCCGCCTCCGAACATGTCGGAGAGGCCGCCGCCGCGTCCCTTGTGCAGGAGGATCAGGAGCGTGAGCAGGAGGCTGGTGATTCCCAGCAGCACCTGCAGCACAAGCTGGAGGATGTCCACAGTCGTTGAAAGCCTTTCGGGTCGCCGAGTGACTCAGCGTTCGCACGAGTATACCGGCTGAGCGGTGCGACGCTGTGAGGCGCCGCACCGCTCGAACTCACACGCCGACGTGCTTCTGGTATCGGATGATCGCGGCGAACTCGTCCGCCAACAGGCTCGCGCCGCCGACGAGGGCACCGTCGACGTCGGGCTCGCGCATGAAGCTCGCGACGTTGCCCGACTTCACGGAGCCGCCGTACAGAATGCGGGTGCGCTCGGCCGCGGCATCCCCCAGGGAATCCGCGACGACCGCGCGCAGGGCCGCGCAGACCTCCTGAGCCTGCTCGGGAGACGCGACCTGACCGGTCCCGATGGCCCACACCGGCTCGTAGGCCACGACGACGTCCGCGTCGGAGGACACACCCTCGAGAGCGGCGCGCAACTGCGCGACGGACACGGCCGTGGGGCCGGACTCCTCACGCTGCTCGAGCGTCTCGCCGACGCAGATCACGGGAACCAGACCGTGCCGCAGCGCGGCCTGGACCTTTGCGGCGACGATCTCATCGCTCTCCGCGTGGTATTCACGACGCTCGGAGTGACCGATGATCACGTAGCCGACGTCGAGCTTCTTGAGGAACGCGCCCGAGACCTCGCCGGTGTAAGCACCGGAGTCCTTCGTCGACACATCCTGCGCGCCCAGGGCGAACGGGATCTTGTCGGCGTCGATGAGGGTCTGCACGGTGCGGATGTCGGTGAACGGCGGGAACACCGCGACCTCGACCGAGTCGGTCTGGTGCGCGGCATCCTTCAGCGTCCAGTGCAGCTTCTGGACGAACGCGACCGCCTGCAGGTGGTCGAGGTTCATCTTCCAGTTGCCGGCGATGAGCGGGGTGCGGGTCACGCTTCCCATCCGAGGATCTCCAATCCGGGGAGCTTCTTACCCTCGAGGAACTCGAGGCTGGCTCCACCACCGGTGGAGATGTGGCCGAAGGCGTCATCGGCGAAGCCGAGCTGACGCACAGCGGCCGCCGAGTCGCCACCGCCGACGACGGACAGGCCGTCGACCTCGGTGAGGGCCTGCGCGACCGTCTTCGTCCCGGCAGCGAATGCCTCCATCTCGAACACGCCCATGGGACCGTTCCAGAAGACCGTCTTCGCACCGCGGATCGCAGCGGCGAACAGCTCCGCCGTCTCCGGCCCGATGTCGAGGCCCATGCCGTCCGCACCGAAGTCCGTGTCCTCGAGGGCGTCGGCGGATGCCACGACGTGCTCCGCGTCCGCTGCGAACCCGGACGCCATCACGGCGTCGACCGGGAGTATCAGTTCGACGCCGCGCTCGCGCGCCGTCTCCATGTATCCGCGGACGGTGTCGAGCTGGTCCGACTCGAGCAGACTCTTGCCGACGTTGTGTCCCTGGGCCGCGAGGAAGGTGAAGAGCATGCCGCCGCCGACGAGGATCTTGTCCACGCGCGGCAGCAGGTGCTCGATGACACCGAGCTTGTCGCTGACCTTCGAGCCTCCCAGGACGACCGCATACGGACGCTCGGGGCGCTCGGTCAGGCGGTCGAGGACGTCGACCTCTTTCTCGATCAGGAGGCCGGCGGCGGAGGGAAGGAGCTCGGCGAGGTCGTAGACCGACGCCTGCTTGCGGTGCACGACACCGAATCCGTCGGAGACCAATGCGTCGCCGTGAGCCGCCAGCTGCTCCGCGAAGTCATGACGCGTCGCGTCGTCCTTCGCCGTCTCGCCGGCGTTGAAACGGAGGTTCTCCAGCACGGCGACGTGGCCGTCCTCGAGAGCCGCAACGGTGTCGCGTGCGGAGTCGCCGACGGTGTCCGTCGCGAAGGCGACGTCCTGGCCGAGGAGCTCGGACAGTCGCGTCGCGACGGGAGCGAGGCTGTACTTCGCATCCGGAGCGCCGTCGGGGCGGCCGAGGTGGGACACCGCGATCACGCGCGCCCCCTGCTCGACCAACGCACGGAGCGTGGGGATGGCCGCACGCACGCGGCCATCGTCCGTGATGACGCCGTCCTTCAGGGGGACGTTGAAGTCGACACGGACGATGACGCGCTTGCCTGCGAGCGAACCCAGCGAATCGAGGGTGCGCAGAGCCATCGTCAGAGCTTGCTGGCGACGAGCTCGGTGAGGTCGACGAGACGGTTCGAGTAGCCCCACTCGTTGTCGTACCACGACGAGATCTTGACGAGGTTGCCCGACACGTTGGTCTGGCCGGCGTCGAAGACCGACGAGTGCGGGTCGAGCTGGATGTCGCTCGAGACGATCGCGTCGGTGTTGTACTTCAGGTAGCCGACGAGCTCACCCTCGGCGGCGGCCTTCTCGAATGCCGCGTTGATGACCTCAGCGGTCAGACCCTCGGTCGGGGTGACGACCGTGAGGTCGACGATCGAGCCGGTGGGCACGGGGACGCGGTACGACGAGCCGCTCAGCTTGCCGTTGAGCTCGGGCAGGACGAGGCCGATGGCCTTGGCCGCACCGGTGGCGGCGGGGACGATGTTGATCGCCGCGGCGCGGGCGCGGTGCAGGTCGCCGTGAGGGCCGTCCTGGAGGTTCTGGTCGGCCGTGTACGCGTGAGCGGTCATCATGAACCCGCGCTCGATGCCGAAGTTGTCGTTGAACACCTTGGCGATCGGGGCGAGGCAGTTCGTGGTGCAGGACGCGTTCGAGATGACGTGCATCGTCTCGGAGTCGTAGGAGCCGTCGTTGACGCCCATGACGAAGGTGCCGTCGACGTCGGTACCCGGCGCCGAGATGATGACCTTCTTGGCGCCGCCGTCGATGTGCTTCTTGGCGTCGGCTGCCTTGGTGAAGCGACCGGTCGACTCGATGACGATGTCGACGCCCAGCTCGCCCCAGGGCAGGTTGGCGGGGTCGCGCTCTTCGAAGACCTTGATGGTCTTGCCGTTGACGGTGATCGAGTCCTCGGTGTACGAGACCTCGGCGTCCAGGCGACCGCCGACCGAGTCGTACTTGAGGAGATGAGCGAGGCTCTTGTTGTCGGTGAGGTCGTTCACCGCCACGATCTCCAGGTCAGCTCCCTGCGCGAGCGCCGCGCGAAGGAAGTTGCGTCCGATACGGCCGAAGCCGTTGATGCCGATCTTGACAGACACGTTGTCTCCCGTTTTTCTTCGCGCACGCCCCATGGACGGGGTCGACCCGCGATGTGCTGGAAATGAGAGAGGATGCCGGGGCTCAGCCCCCGTTGCCGGGAGGAGCCCGGCATCCTCACCTGTGAACGACCCTACTACTAGAGCAGGCCCGCCGTCTTCTCGCGCGCAGCGTCGAGACGCTGTGCGACGTTCTGCCAGTTGGCGATGTTCCACGCTGCCTTGACGTAGTCCGCCTTGACGTTGAGGTAGTCGAGGTAGAAAGCGTGCTCCCACATGTCGAGCTGGAAGATCGGGACGGTGCCCTGGGCGGTGTTCGACTGCTGGTCGAACAGCTGCTGGATGATCAGCTGCTGCCCGATCGGGTCCCAGCTGAGAACGGCCCAGCCGGAGCCCTGGATGCCGGTGGCAGCCGCCGTGAAGTGCGCCTGGAACTTGTCGAAGCCGCCGAAGAACTCGTCGATCGCCGCGCGCAGCTCACCCTCGGGCTCGCCGCCACCGCCCTGCGACGCGGGCGCCAGGTTGGTCCAGAAGATCGAGTGGTTGACGTGTCCGCCGAGGTTGAACGCGAGGTCCTTCTCGAGCTTGTTCACGTTCGCGAGGTTGCCCGTCTCGCGCGCTTCCGCGAGCTGCTCGAGGGCGGTGTTGGCTCCCGTGACGTACGCCTGGTGGTGCTTCGAGTGGTGAAGCTCCATGATCTTGCCGCTGATGCTCGGCTCGAGCGCGGAGTAGTCGTACGGGAGCTCAGGCAGGGTGTACTTCGCCATGTCCTCTTCCTTCTGTCGGTGCCGCGCACACGGCGCGGCCGGTCGGATTCATCCTATTGAGGGCCAACTCACCGGGCACCCGGTTGCTTCCCGGGAAGAGGGGATGTATCCCGTCAGTCTTCGAGACCGGCGGGGACGGCGGACTCGGTGTCCGGAACGCCGTCCTGGGCGGCCTTCTTGTCCGCCATCGCGAGAAGACGGCGGATGCGGCCGGCGACGGCATCCTTCGTCAGCGGCGGATCGGCGTGGTGCCCGAGCTCGTCGAGGCTCGCATCACGGTGCGCGAGGCGGAGGTCGCCCGCCTGCTTGAGGTGGTCTGGGACGGTGTCGCCGAGGATCTCGAGTGCGCGCTCGACGCGTGCGCACGCGGCGACGGCAGCCTGCGCGGAGCGGCGCAGGTTCGCGTCGTCGAAGTTGACGAGGCGGTTCACCCCGGCGCGCACCTCGCGACGCTGTCGCATCTCCTCCCACGCGGCCGCCGTCTTCTGCGCGCCCATCATGAGGAGCGTCGCCCGGATCGCCTCGCCGTCACGGACGACGACGCGAGGGACCCCCCGCACCTCGCGCGCCTTCGCGGCGATGCCGAGGCGGTGCGCGGCGCCGACGAGCGCCATCGCCGCCTCCCCCGACGGGCAGGCGACCTCGAGAGCCGCGGAACGACCCGGGTCCGAGAGAGTGCCGGCGGCGAGGAACGCCCCGCGCCAGACGGCGGCGAGATCCGGACGGGCGCCGGTGGTCAGTTTGTTCGGCAGACCGCGGACCGGACGGCGACGGTTGTCGAGGAGACCGGTCTGCCGGGCGAGTGTCTCACCTCCGTCGATCACGCGCACCGCGACGAGGTTGGCGGAGCGACCTCCGGATGACTGCACGTGAGCGAGCTCCGGACGGACGCCGTAGATCTCGACGAGGTCGCGGGCGACGCGGCGAGCCAGGATGTCCGTCTCGACCTCGGCCTCGACGGCCACACGACCGGCGATGGAGTGCAGACCTCCCGAGAATCGGAGGATCGTGGTCAGCTCTGCGACGCGTGCCGTGGGCCGGGGATCACGGACCGAGGTGAGTTCCGTCTTCACGTCAGCAGTCAGCGGCACGGCGATCCTTCGGTGGGGGCGATCGGGGACAAAGGATCAGCTTACTCGCGCACCGGTCACTCGCGACCCAGATCACGGTGGGTGACTCTCACCGCGACCCCCGATTCCTGCGCCAGACGTTCGCCGAGTTCGATCGCCGTGACCACGGATCTGTGCTTGCCACCGGTGCAGCCGATCGCGACGACCGAGTGCCTCTTGTTCTCGCGCTGATACCCCTGCAGAACGGGGTGCAGAGCCGCCGCGTACGTCTCGATGAACTCGCAGGCGCCCTCTTGACCGAGCACGAAGTCGCGGACGGCGTCATCCTCCCCCGTGAGGGCGCGCAGGGAAGGCTCCCAGTACGGGTTCGGAAGGAAACGCATGTCCGCGACGAGGTCGACGTCGGGCGGAAGGCCGTATTTGAACCCGAAGCTCATGACGGAGACGGTGTGGCGGGCGTCGCCGTCGGCGCTGAACAGATCGACGATCCGGTTCGCCAGCTGATGGATGTTGAGTGCGCTCGTATCGACGATGACATCGGCGGCCTCCCGAATGGCCGCGACCCGCTCGCGCTCGCGTCGGATGCCGTCGAGGATCGTCCCCTCACCCTGCAGCGGGTGCGGGCGCCGCACCGCTTCGAAGCGGCGCACGAGCACATCGTCGGAGGCATCCAGGAAGAGGACGCGCAACTGACGTCCGTCCCGAAGGGCGCGAGTCACTGAAGGCAGCTCGCCGAACAGCTGGCGTCCGCGGACGTCCACGACGGCCGCCACCTTCGGAAGGGCGTCGGCCGCCAAAGCGGTCAGGCTCAGCAGGTGCGAGAGCATCTGCGGAGGGAGGTTGTCGACGACGTACCAGTCGAGGTCCTCGAGGGCGTTCGCCGCGGTCGTCCGACCGGCGCCGGACATGCCCGTGACGATCAGGACCTCGCCCGCCGTCTGGCCGTCCATCCCTGCTCCGCCTTTCACGCGTGTGGACACAGCCTAACCATCGGACCCGCTCGGGACCGAACCGGCCGCGAGATGCGAGTGGATGCCGGCGGCCAGCCGAGGACCGATCCCCGGCAGCTCCTGGATCTCGTCGGGTGTCGCCTGCTTGAGCTTGCTCACGGAGCCGAAGTGACGCAGCAGCGCCTTGATGCGGGACTCCCCCAGCCCGGGCACCTCCGCGAGAACCGTCGTGATGTCGCGGCCTCGCTTCTTGCGCTGATGGGTGATGGCGAAACGGTGCGCCTCGTCACGCAGACGCTGCAGGAGGTAGAGCGCCTCCGAAGATCGCGGCAGGATCACCGGGAAGTCGTCGTCCGGAAGCCACACCTCCTCGAGGCGCTTCGCGATGCCGCACAGGGCGATCTCCTCGTGGCCGGAGTCGCGGAGCGCACGAGCCGCTGCCGCGACCTGCGGCTGGCCACCGTCGACGAGGAGGAGCTGGGGACGATACGCGAAGCGCGGACGCTTGCGGGTGGCATCCACCTCGCCGTCGGCGGTCGGATCGACCGCATCCTGCTCGGCCTCGTCGCGATCGATGTGCGCGAGCCGTCGCATGAGCACCTGGTACATCGAGTCGGTGTCGTCGGTGGTCTCGTTCACGGAGAAGGAGCGGTACTGATCCTTGCGCGGCAGGCCGTCCTCGAAGACGACCATGGACGCGACGACACCGGTTCCGCCGAGGTGCGAGACGTCGAAGCACTCGATGCGCAAGGGAGCCTCGGACATGCCGAGCGCCTCCTGCAGGTCGGTGAGCGCCTTGGTGCGGGAGGTGTAATCACTCGTCCTGCGGGTCTTGTGCAGCATGAGCGCCTGTTGAGCGTTGAGTGTGGCGGTGCGCATGAGGTCCGCCTTCTGTCCGCGTTGCGCGATCTGCACGGTGACCTTCTTGCCGCGCCGCGATTGCAGCCACTCCTCCAACTCGGCGGTGTCGTCGGGCAGGGTCGGGACGAGCACCTGACGAGGGATGTCCTCCGCTCCGGCCGCCCCGTATGCGCGTTGGAGGATCTGGTCGATCAGCTCGGGCCCCGAGATGTCGAGCTCTTTGTCGATCGTCGTGGCGCGCACGCCGCGCACCCGCCCACCGCGGACGATGAAGTGCTGCACGGCCGCTGACAGCTCGTCCTCGGCGACACCGAACAGGTCGGCATCGGTGTCCTCGCTCAGAACCAGTGCACTCCGGTTGAGGACGGCGTCGAGCGCCTGGAGCTTGTCGCGGTACGACGCAGCCGTCTCGTAGTCCATGGCGGCGGCTGCCTCGCGCATGCGCGCTTCCATACGCTTCGTGTAGCGCTTGTCGCTTCCCGACATGAAGGCGATGAAGTCGTCGACGATCGCACGATGCTCCTCGATCGTGACCTTCATCGAGCAGGGTCCCCCGCACCGACCGATCTGACCCGGGAAACAGGGCCTGCCCGTCGCCATCGCCTTCTTGTACGACGAATCGCTGCAGGTCCGGATCGGGAAGACCTTGATGAGCTGGTCGATCGTGTCGTGGACCGCCCAGACCTTCGGGTAGGGACCGAAGTACTTGGCCCCGCGGATGCGGCGGTTCCGCGTCACGATTACCCGGGGGGCCTCGTCGGCCAACGTCACCGCCATGTAGGGATAGGACTTGTCGTCCTTGTACCGGACGTTGAACGGCGGCGAGTACTCCTGGATCCAGGTGTACTCCAATTGCAGGGAGTCGATGTCGGTCGCCACGACCGTCCACTCCACCTTCGCCGCCGTCGTGACCATGCGCCGCGTGCGCTCATGGAGCGTATGCAGCGGTGCGAAATAGTTCGAGAGCCGCGCGCGCAGGTTCTTCGCCTTGCCGACGTACAGGATCCGGCCATCGGCGTCGAGGAAGCGGTACACGCCCGGATCGGTGGGGATCTCCCCCGGCTTGGGCTTGTACGGCAGAGCGGATGCCACGTCAGCCCGCCTTGCGCGCTGGCGCCACGTCCAAGAGCTCGGCGAGGAACTGGCCCGTGTGGCTCTCGGGGACCGCAGCGACCTGCTCGGGTGTGCCGGTCGCGACGACCGTGCCGCCACCGGAACCGCCCTCCGGGCCGAGGTCGATGACCCAGTCGGACGACTTGATGACGTCGAGGTTGTGCTCGATGACGAGGACGGAGTTGCCCTTGTCGACGAGGCTGTTCAAGACCTCGAGCAGTCGCTGCACGTCTTCGAAGTGAAGTCCGGTCGTCGGCTCGTCGAGGACGTAGATCGTCCTGCCGTTGGAGCGGCGCTGGAGCTCGGTCGCGAGCTTGACGCGCTGCGCCTCACCGCCGGAGAGCGTCGTCGCCGACTGTCCGAGGCGGACGTAGCCGAGACCGACGTCCACGAGCGTCTTCAAGTACCTGTGGATGGCCTGGATCGGCTCGAAGAACTCTGCTGCCTCGGAGATCGGCATGTTCAGGACTTCGGCGATGTTCTTGCCCTTGTAGTGCACGGTGAGGGTGTCACGGTTGTAGCGCTGACCGTGGCAGACCTCGCAGTCGACGTACACGTCGGGCAGGAAGTTCATCTCGATCTTGATCGTGCCGTCACCCGAGCACGCCTCGCAGCGCCCGCCCTTGACGTTGAAGCTGAACCGGCCCGGCTGGTACCCGCGTGCCTTCGCCTCGGTCGTCTCGGCGAAGAGCGAACGGATGCGGTCGAAGACACCGGTGTACGTGGCCGGGTTCGAGCGGGGCGTCCGTCCGATGGGGGCCTGGTCGACGTGAACGACCTTGTCGAGGTGCTCGAGTCCGGTGACGCGGGTGTGCTTGCCGGCGACGCGACGCGCCCCGTTGAGCTTGGTCGCGAGGACTTCGTAGAGGATGCCGTTCACGAGAGACGACTTGCCGGACCCACTCACTCCGGTGACGGACGTCAAGACGCCCAGCGGGAAGTCCACCGTGACGTTCTGGAGGTTGTTCGCTCGGGCTCCGACGACACGCAACTGCCGCCCCTTGTCGATCTTCCGACGCTTCTTCGGCATCGCGATCGCTCGGCGTCCACTGAGGTAGGCCCCCGTGATGGACTCCTGATCGGACAGCAGCTGGTCCACGGGACCGGAGTGCACCACATTGCCGCCCTCGACGCCGGCACGAGGGCCGATGTCGACGATCCAGTCGGCAGCGTGGATGGTCTCCTCGTCGTGCTCGACGACCACGAGCGTGTTGCCGAGGCTCTTCAGCCGCACCAGGGTCTCGATGAGTCGACGGTTGTCACGCTGGTGCAATCCGATGGACGGCTCGTCGAGGACGTACAGGACACCGGTGAGGCCGGAGCCGATCTGCGTCGCGAGGCGGATGCGCTGCGCTTCGCCGCCCGACAACGAGCCCGCAGCCCGACTGAGGCTGAGGTAGTTGAGCCCGACCTGGATGAGGAAGTCGAGCCGAGCGCGGATCTCGCGCAGGACCGCCGCGGCGATCGTCGCCTCCCGGTCGGTGAGCTCCATCTCGGCGAAGAACGTCTGCGCGTCGCCGAGGCTGAGCCGCGAGGCATCCGCGATGGAGTGCCCGTGGACGAGAACGGACAGGACCTCGGGCTTGAGGCGGTCACCGTTGCAGACGGGGCACGGCACCTCGCGGAGGAATTCGGCCCAGCGCTGGCGCTGCGTGTCGGTCTCGGCCTGAGTGAACTGACGCTCGATGTACGGGATCACGCCTTCGAAGCCCGAGGCGTACCGCATCTCGCGGCCGTACCGGTTCTTCCATTTCACCGTGACTTTGTAGTTCTCGCCCGACAGGACCGCGTCCTGGATGTCGGCGGGCAGGTCCTTCCACGGCGTGTCGAGGGAAAAGCCGAGGTCGTCGGCGAGACCGACGAGCAGGCGCTCGTAGTACTGGAACAGCCCCTTGCCCTGCGTCGTCCAGGGGACGATGACACCCTCGGCGATGGACAGCTCCTCGTCGCCGAGGAGCAGCTCGGTGTCGACGGACATGCGCGTGCCGAGCCCGGAACAGGCGGGGCAGGCCCCGAACGGCGCGTTGAACGAGAAGGTCCGCGGCTCGATCTCGGTGAGCTGGATCGCGTGTCCGTTCGGGCACGCGAGCTTCTCGCTGTAGCTCTGCCAGGCGTCGTCGCCTTCTTCGTCGACGAAGTTGACCTGCAGGATGCCGCCGGCCAGCCCCAGGGCCGTCTCGACGGAGTCGGTGACGCGACTGAGGATGTCGGGACTCGCGACCAGGCGGTCGACGACCACGGCGATGTCGTGCTTGTAGCTCTTCTTCAGAGTCGGCGGCTCGGCGAGCTGCACGGCCTCGCCGTCGACGATCGCGCGCGCATATCCCTTGGCCGACAGCTCCTTGAAGAGGTCGACGAACTCGCCCTTCTTCTGCGAGACGACGGGGGCGACGATCTGGTACCGCGTGCGCTCGGGCAGCTCCATGAGCTGGTCCGCGATCTGCTGAACCGTCTGGCGCTGGATACGCTCACCGCATTCGGGGCAGTGGGGCACGCCGACGCGGGCCCACAGCAGACGCATGTAGTCGTTGATCTCGGTGATCGTGCCGACGGTCGAGCGCGGGTTGCGGTTGGTCGACTTCTGGTCGATCGACACCGCAGGGCTCAGACCCTCGATGAAGTCGACGTCGGGACGGTCGACCTGGCCGAGGAACTGGCGCGCATAGGAGCTGAGCGACTCGATGTAGCGGCGCTGCCCCTCCGCGAAGATCGTGTCGAACGCGAGGCTCGACTTCCCGGAGCCGGAAAGTCCCGTGAAGACGACGAGCGAGTCGCGCGGGATCTCGAGGTCGACGTTCTTCAGATTGTGGACGCGGGCTCCGCGGACACTGAGCTTGGAGTCGTGGGGAACGGGGACGATGGGCACCGGACAATCCTAGGTTGGGCCACCGACACCGGCTCCGGTCTTCGCTGGCGGCGATCAGTCCGCTACCGTTGCGCGCCCGCCGGCGAACGGCTGCAGTCCGTCCCGCAGTCGCTTGACGTCATCGATTCCCAGTCCCACCCGCTCCATGACCTGTCGAGGCACGTCCAGCGCGTGCTCGCGCAGCCCGCGCCCGTCGTCGGTCAGGCAGATGTCGAGGACACGCTCGTCGGCCGCGCGACGCCGACGGACCACGCGCCCCTGCGACTCGAGGCGCTTGATCGTCGGGGAGAGACTGGCCGGTTCCACGGCCAGAGCGGCGGCCAGCTCCCCCAGCGACTGGGGATCTCGCTCCCAGAGGGACAGCATGACCAGGTACTGCGGGTGAGTGAGTCCCAGCGGTTCGAGGATCGGGCGGTAGATCGAGACGACGTTGCGCGCCGCCGTCACGATCGCGAAGCAGAGCTGACTCTCCAGCTTCAGCACGTCATCGTCCATCCCGATCCCCGCTCCGCTAATAGTTAGTACACTAATCATTATGGACGACGAACGGGCACCTCGACCGCCGCTCCGTCAGCGGATCCGGGCCGCCGGCGGGTTCTACAAATGGTGGAACAGCCGGCTCATCCGTTACGCGGGCCCGGCGTCCGTCGGGCCTTACGAGACCGAACCGGAGCCGGTGCGGACGGAACGGGCGTGCCCCCTGTGCGGTCGGCCGATGTCGCAACACACGTTCGACCGCTCCGGTGAGCGGCCGCTTATGCACTGCCCCTGACCGCGCCCGCCCCCGCGCCGGTCAGGCGTGGCCGGCGCGCTCCATGGCTCGCAGTTCCTTCTTGAGGTCCTGCACCTCATCGCGAAGACGGCCCGCGAGCTCGAATTTGAGTTCGTCGGCTGCTGCCAGCATCTGCCGGGTGAGATCTTCGATCGTCGCCTCAAGCTGATTCGCCCCTTCCGCGGCGATCCCCTCGCGGCGGAGTTGAGGTGTCGGGCTCTTCCCCTTGCCCGACTTCGTCTTGCTCTTGCCGCGGCTGTCCATCATGTCGCGCGTGTCACTGGCCTCGCGAGCAAGGGCGTCGGTGATGTCGGCGATCTTCTTCCGCAGCGGCTGCGGGTCGATGCCGTGCTCGAGGTTGTAGGCGATCTGCTTCTCGCGTCGCCGCTCGGTCTCCTCGATTGCAGCCGCCATCGAGTCGGTGATCTTGTCGGCATACATGTGGACCTCGCCCGACACGTTTCGCGCGGCGCGGCCGATCGTCTGGATGAGGGACGTCCCCGAGCGGAGGAAGCCCTCCTTGTCGGCATCCAGGATCGCCACCAGCGACACCTCGGGGAGGTCGAGGCCCTCACGGAGCAGGTTGATGCCGACGAGCACGTCGTAGACGCCCTGACGCAGTTCCGTCAGCAGCTCGACGCGGCGGAGGGTGTCGACGTCCGAGTGGAGGTAGCGCACGCGCACGCCGTGTTCGCCGAGGAAGTCGGTGAGCTCCTCGGCCATCTTCTTCGTCAGCGTCGTCACCAGGACGCGCTCGTCTTTCTCGACCCGCACGCGGATCTCCTCGAGCAGGTCGTCGATCTGCCCCTTCGAGGGCTTGACGATGATCTCCGGGTCCACGAGGCCCGTCGGGCGGATGATCTGCTCGACGACACCGTCAGCGATGCCCATCTCGTACCGTCCCGGGGTCGCCGACAGGTAGACGGTCTGGCCGATCCGCTGCTTGAACTCGTCGAAACGCAGCGGTCGGTTGTCCATCGCGCTCGGCAGGCGGAAGCCGTGGTCGACGAGCGTGCGCTTGCGGGAGGCATCCCCCTCGTACATCGCGCCGATCTGCGGCACGGTCACGTGGGACTCGTCGATGACCAGCAGGAAGTCGTCGGGGAAGAAGTCGAGCAGCGTGTGCGGCGCCTCGCCGGGCATGCGGCCGTCGAGGTGACGCGAGTAGTTCTCGATGCCCGAGCAGAATCCGAGCTGCTGCAGCATCTCGAGGTCGAAGGTCGTGCGCATCCGCAGTCGCTGCGCCTCGAGGAGCTTGCCCTGCGACTCGAACTCCTTCAACCTCTCCTCGAGCTCGTGCTCGATGGTCCCGATGGCACGCTGGACCGTCTCGGTCCCCGCGACGTAGTGGGATGCCGGGAAGATCGGCACACTCTCCAGCTTCTGCACGACATCGCCCGTGAGCGGATGCAGCATGTAGAGAGCTTCGATCTCGTCGCCGAACAACTCGATCCGCACGGCGTACTCCTCGTACACCGGGATGATCTCGATCGTGTCGCCCCGCACGCGGAAGTTGCCGCGTGAGAAGTCGACATCGTTGCGGTTGTACTGCATCGCGATGAACTTGCGGATCAGCGCGTCGCGGTCGTACCGCTCCCCCACCTGAAGAGCGACCATCGCTCGGAGGTACTCCTCCGGGGCACCGAGGCCGTAGATGCAGGACACCGTCGACACGACCACGACGTCGCGCCGGCTCAGCAGTGAGTTCGTCGTGGAATGGCGCAGCCGTTCGACCTCGGCGTTGATGGACGAATCCTTCTCGATGAAGGTGTCCGTCTGAGGGACGTAGGCCTCGGGCTGGTAGTAGTCGTAATAGCTGACGAAGTACTCCACCGCGTTGTTCGGCATGAGGTCGCGGAACTCGTTGGCCAGCTGCGCCGCGAGCGTCTTGTTGTGCGCGAGGACCAGAGTCGGACGCTGAACCTGCTCGATCAGCCAGGCCGTCGTGGCGGACTTGCCGGTACCCGTGGCGCCCAGCAGGACCACGTCGGTCTCACCCGCGTTGATGCGCCCCGCGAGGTCCGCGATCGCCTGGGGCTGATCGCCGCTCGGGACGTATTCGCTGACGACCTCGAACGGCCGGACGGATCGCGTGGTCTGCATGATTCCAGCGTAGGCCGGGCCTCCGACACCGGCTCCGTCGTTCGCCGTCGGCGTGCGTCCGTGCTCAGTCGCGCAGTCGGTTCCACAGCTCGTCGGTCTGCCCGATCGTCTCCTCGAGAGAACCGGTCGTGTCGATGACCACGTCCGCGATCGCCAGCCGTCGTGCATCGTCGGCCTGCGCCGACATCCGGGCATCCGCATCCTCCGGCGTCATCCCGCGAAGCGACACGAGCCGCTCCCGGCGAAGCGCCGCCGGCGCGTGTGCGACGACGATCAGCTCCCACGGATCATCTGTTCGGGCCTCGAGCAGCAGAGGCACGTCGTAGACGACGATGGCCTCGGCATCGGCCTCGAAGGCAGCGCGGAATCGACGTGCGGACTCCTCGCGGACCGCGGGGTGGACGATCGCGTTGAGGCGGGCGACGGCATCCGGATCGCCGAAGACCCGCGACGCGAGGCGGGTGCGATCGAGCTCGCGGTCCGTCGTGAGCACATCGTCGCCGAACTCCGCGGCGATTGCGGCCAGCACCGGGGATCCCGGCCGCTGCACCTCTCGAACGATGGCGTCGGCGTCGACGATGACCGCACCGCGTTCGGCCAGCCGGCGAGCGATGGTGGACTTCCCCGAGGCGATTCCGCCGGTCAGCGCGATGAGAGGCACCCTCCGAGGATGCCACGCTCCGTCAGCTCAGGTGCGCACGCGCTTCCTCGAGTCCGCCGAAGAGGACGGATGACTCCAGGCTGCGCGACGCGCGCATGGCCGCCTCGCGCGCGGCGTTCATCAGGACGGTCGGGTCGTAGCCGACGGTCTCGGTCAGTCCGACGCCGATCCCGACGACCGGCAGGAGTCCCGTCGGGTTGTCGGCGAGGTCGTCGATGCATCCGCGATAGATGGCCGCGCCCTGCCTGCGCGCGTCGGCGGCGGTCGTCGCAACGCCGCACACCGCCAGCGTGGAGTCCCCGTCCTCGCCCACGAAGGCGGAGGCCGGAGCATGACGACGCACCGAGCGACGCCACTGCGCGGCGAGCTCGTCCGCAGCATCCGACCCGAAGGCCGCCGCCATCTCGTCCAGTCCGTCGACGTGCACGATGATCACGCTCACGAGCTCACGACGCCAGCCCGCGCGTTCCGTCATGTCGCGCAGCGCATCGCGGTAGGTCCTCCCCAACAGGATGCCGTCGGCCGCGACGCCGTTCTCGCTGAGCCACTCGTACCGCTGCGTCGCGCTCTTGGTCGCCCGCAGGATCGAGGTGACGACGACCGCGACCATGGTCAGGACCACGGTCGCGATGTTGGCGGAGATGGAGCCGAACCACGTCACGAAGAAAGTCCCCTCGGGACCGTCGACCACGAAGGCGACCAGGCGCGCCCCGTAGAAGGCGGCTCCGGCGAAGAGGACCCCCGCCAACAGGTGGGCGTTGCCGAGGCGACTCATGGGGCGACGCACCGCTTCCCATCCCCCGGCGAGGAAGAACGCGACGATGAGCGCGGCCATGACCACCCACCCGCCCCACGCTCCTTCGATCGGAACGCGGATGACGGCGGCGAGGAAGGTGGTGACCGCGACGACTCCGACGATCGCGGAAGCCCAACCGACGGGGCGATCGTTGAATCGGCGGTTGCCCAACCAGATGAAGGCCGGGGTGAGGACGAAGGTGGAGTTGCCGATCGCGATCGCCACCGCTCCCCCGATGCCCGCCGCCCAAGTGATGTAGGCGAACGTGGTCACAGTGCCGCACAGGTAGGCGACCGCCCAGAGTCGCCCCGCACCGGCATCGCGCCGGGGGAGAGTCTCGATCACGAAGATGCCCGTCGCGACGAAAGCGACCAGTGCCGTCATCACCGTCACCGAGAACAGATCGAGCGTCACCCTTCGCCCTCCTCGCTGGGAGTCGTGACGGCCGACGTGGCCGGCAGCCGCACCATGAACGTCGTGCCCTTGCCCTTCGTCGACGTCACCGTTATGTCGCCGCCGTGCGCCCGGACGATCTCCCGGCTGATGGCCAGCCCCAGCCCGGTGCCCGCGACACCGGACTCCGCCCGGAAGAACCGCTCGAACAACCGATCCTGATCCTCCGACGTGAGACCGATCCCGGTGTCGCGGACCAGGAACCATGAGACATCGCCGTCCGTCGCGCTGCTCAGAGTGATCGAGCCGCCGTCGCGATTGAACTTGATCGCGTTGCTGATGAGATTGTCGGCGACCTGACGAATGCGCGCGGGGTCGACGAAGGCGGGCGTCTCCAGAACCTCGTCGACCTCGATCCGGATCGCTCGCTCGCGGGCGATCGGGGTCAGGTCCGATGCCGACGCTCGTACGACGGATCCCACATCGTGCATCACGGGAGAGATCGTCACTTCGGCCGACATCCGAGACGCCGTGGATGCCGCGAGGATGCCGGCCACGATGCCGAGCAGCCTCTCGCTGTTACGGTAGGCGACGTCCACCTGTCGGTGAACCGCCTCGGGGAGCCCCTCGGTGTCGAGGACCAGCTCCAGATATCCGATGATCGAGGTGAGGGGCGTCCTCAGTTCGTGGGACACCGACGCCACGAGACTGTCGCGGGCCTTGAGCGCTGTGCGCTCGTCGGTCACGTCGCGCGCGACCAGGACGACGCCCGCAGGGTTGCCGTCGGCATCCCGCATGCGGCGGGCGGTGAGACTGAGCGCGGCACGTCGGGACTCCGATACCGCGTACCAGACGACCACGTCGCTGAATGCTTCCCCTCGAATGATGCGGGCCAGGGGGCGGTCCTCGGCGGCCAGCGGGGTCTCCCCGTCGGCCGCGAAGATCTGCTCGCTGCCATCGGCTCTGCCGAAGCCGGGTATCCGCTGCTGGAATCGGCCGAGGGCGTCGTTGACGAAGGTGATCTCGCCGTCCGCCCCCACACGGAGGACGCCGAAATCGACCGTGTCGAGGACCTCGGTCAGCAGTTGCTCCTGTCGGCTCGCGTGACGCAGCGCCGCCGTCAGGCGCATTGTCTGACGATCGAGCAGCGCGCGCTGAGCGAGAAAGCGGCGCGTCGAGTTGTATGTCGATGCCCCGATGGCGATGACGACGGCCGGGAGGACGATGACGGCCCATGTGAGCTGGAACGACGGCACGAAGAGAAGGGCGATCCAGTACGAGCCGATCGAGCCGACGCAGGCGACCACGAACCACAACCGGCCCATCGACGACAGCCACATCGTCGGGAACGCCCACAGCAGCCCGATGCCCGGCACGTCCGAAGTGCGCATGAGTCCGATGGCGACGATGTCCAGAAGGGGGATGACCGCGACCCAGGACGGATGGAGCCGCGACCACGGCACCGCGAGACTCGCGACGGCAGCGACGACCACGATGACGACACCCGGGGCGAACTGCGGAGCGTCGGCGAGCCACCCGCTGGGTAGACCGGACAAGAAGATCGCCGCCACGATCGCCGTGAGCAGGAGCTGGTTGTTAGCCGCGACCCGGTCCCGCAGCTCGGTCAGAGGCAGCTGACGCAGCGGAGCGTCGAAGAAGCGGGGCAGGCGCCCACCCACCCGGCCGGGCGAGGACCTGTCTGCGGTCGACCCCTCGTTCTCTTGCGCCACACCTGAACGTTACCGGGAGCCGGGGCCGTCGGCATCCGCCTGGAGAACGACCGAGGGGCCGGAGCACATGGCTCCGACCCCTCGATTCAGGTGTTGTCGATCAGCGACCGGACAGCTTCTCACGGAGAGCAGCCAGCGCCTCGTCGTCGGCGAGGGTGCCCGCACCGCTCGAGACGTCGGACGAGAAGGACGACGAACCCGAGTCGGCCGGAGCCGCAGCCTCGGCCTCGAGAGCCTTGGCGACGGCAGCCTTGTGGGCTTCCCAGCGACCCTGCGCAGCGGCGTACTCGGCCTCCCAGGCGAGGCGGGCCTCGTCGAAGCCTTCCTTCCACTGGTTGGTCTCCGGGTCGAAGCCCTCGGGGTACTTGTACTCGCCGTTCTCGTCGTACTCGGTGACCATGCCGTAGAGGGCCGGGTCGAACTCGGTGCCGTTGGGGTCGACCGACTCGTTGGCCTGCTTGAGGGACAGCGAGATGCGACGACGCTCGAGGTCGATGTCGATGATCTTGACGAAGACCTCTTCACCGACGGAGACGACCTGCTCGGCGAGCTCGACGTGCTTGCCCGAGAGCTCGGAGATGTGCACGAGGCCCTCGATGCCGTCGGCGACGCGGACGAACGCACCGAACGGAACGAGCTTGGTGACCTTGCCCGGAGCGACCTGACCGATCGCGTGGGTGCGGGCGAAGACCTGCCACGGGTCCTCCTGCGTCGCCTTCAGCGACAGGGAGACGCGCTCGCGGTCGAGGTCGACCTCGAGGATCTCGACGGTGACCTCCTGGCCGACCTCGACGACCTCGGATGCGTGCTCGATGTGCTTCCACGAGAGCTCCGAGACGTGGACGAGACCATCGACGCCACCGAGGTCGACGAACGCACCGAAGTTGACGATCGACGAGACGGTGCCCTTGCGGACCTGACCCTTGTGGAGGTTGTTGAGGAAGTTCGAGCGCGACTCGGACTGCGTCTGCTCGAGCAGGGCGCGGCGCGAGAGGACGACGTTGTTGCGGTTCTTGTCGAGCTCGAGGATCTTGGCCTCGATCTCCTGGCCGAGGTACGGCGTGAGGTCGCGGACGCGACGCAGCTCGATGAGCGATGCGGGCAGGAAGCCGCGGAGGCCGATGTCGACGATGAGGCCACCCTTGACGACCTCGATGACGGAACCGGTGACGACGCCGTCGTTCTCCTTGATCTTCTCGACGTCTCCCCAGGCACGCTCGTACTGTGCGCGCTTCTTGGAGAGGATCAGGCGGCCTTCCTTGTCTTCCTTCTGGAGGACGAGGGCCTCGACCTGGTCGCCGACGTTGACGACCTCGTTGGGGTCGACGTCGTGCTTGATCGACAGTTCGCGGGAGGGGATGACACCCTCGGTCTTGTAGCCGACGTCGAGGAGGACCTCGTCGCGGTCGATCTTGACGACGGTGCCTTCGATGAGGTCTCCGTCGTTGAAGAACTTCAGGGTCTTCTCGACCGCGGCCAGGAAGTCCTCAGCAGATCCGATGTCGTTGATGGCGACCTGCTTGGTGGCCGGGGCGGTCGTTGCGTTAGTCATGTAGGGGGTTGTCCTTGGATGGTGTTGTGATCGGGCCCCGAAGCCCATCCGCGCGAGGACGCGCGGCAGCCGATCGGAGCAGAGTGGTTGTTCTTGCGATGTCGCGAGAGCACGGCTGAGGAGCCACGCGTGCGACGCTCCATGCTATCAGAGGGCCTCTACGTAGTACCAGCGCCCGCCTCGCCGCACGAAACGGCTGCGCTCCTCCATCGTGGCCAGCTCGCGCGTGGCCTTCTCGCGCCAGGTCGCGCGGAAGTGCACCCGGCCCGACCTACCGTCCGGATCAGTGTCCGAGTCGAGGACGTCAAGCCCCATCCACTCGATGCCGGGGTCGATCGCCAGGTCGTCGGGCCGCGTCCTGGGGAACCAGGTGTCGACCAGGTGCCGCGCGTGGCCGAGTGCGAAAGCGGTGTAGCGGGAACGCATGAGGTCTTCGGGCGTGTCCGCCGCCCGCCCGTCGAGCACGGGCCCGCAGCAGGACCCGAACCCGCGCCGGCCGCACGGGCACGGTGCGTCGCTCGCGAGGCGATGCCCTCGATGAGCGGATGCCGCAGCTCCGAATGACATGAGTCCTCCCCTACTCTCACGAAGACCGGAGTGAGCCTACGCGCTGTGGACAACCCGCGGAGGAGGGATGCCGGTTCACTACCGTGGTCGCATGATCGCTCGACGCACCGCAGCGCTGCTGGCCGCGACAGCTCTCGCCGCCGCCCTCTCGGCGTGCTCTCCGACCACCTCTCCCACGTCGTCACCGACTCCGACGGCCTTCGCCTCGGAGGAAGAAGCCTTCGCCGCCGCCGAAGCGACCTACCGCGCCTACGTCGACGCGCTGAACAAGGTCGATCTGTCCGACCCGGCGACGTTCGAGCCGGTTTATGCGCAGATGTCTGGCGACGCGGCCGACCAAGAGCGTAAGACACTCAGCGCCTATCACGCGGACGACCTTACGGTCACTGGTCGGTCGAAGCTCACCGTGCTCGAGCCGATCGATTGGGATCCCGACTCCAATCGCGCACGATTGGCCAGCTGTGTCGACGTTTCTCAAGTCGACGTGAGGGATCCCGCGGGTAAATCTATAGTCACGGCCGAGCGTCCCGACATCCAAAGCGTCCTCGTCACTCTCGAACGAGACGTCAAACAAGACCGATTTAGCATCGTTGCCCTCGACGGACGTGATGGGAAGCCCACGTGCTGACGGGGCTAGCTGTGCTGATGATCGCTCTGAGTCCGCTCCCACAGGCATCACAGTCCTCAAGCGCTTGCAGTGGTGGTGGATGGGTCACAACATGCGAAACCTCTAACAACGGGTCGTCCGTCTCGATCGGCGCGACGCGCGGTGAGTTCTCCACTCCCCAGCGCCCGCAGTCGAGGCCCCGGGGCGACGGTGGTTCGTCGGTGGCCCCTACCCCGCCGCCGAATCCCGACGCGGTGTATCCCGGCGGCCGGACGCGCGACGAGTGGCTCGCCGAGTGCGCGTTCGACCAGGCGTGCGCCGGCACCGTGGTGGCGCCGGGCGGAGCACCTCTCCCGGGAACCGAGCAGGCCGACGTGCAACCGGTCGATCCCGCCGCCCCTGCCGCCCCCGACCCGACGACGGCAACCATCCAGGACGTCGCGGACTTCGCGCCCGCACCACCCGCCATCGTCGGGGAGCCCGACGGGATCGGCGTCGTGGGCATGCCCACCAACTTCGTCGTCGGCGCGGAGGAGCACGTGGTGCAGGGCCAGATCTTCGACGTCCCGGTCACAGTCCGCTTCACGCCGGTGTCGTACGTCTTCTCCTACGGCGACGGAGCGGTACGGGAGACCCGGAGCCCCGGCGAGTCATGGGACGATCTGAGCGCTCCGCAGTTCACCGCGACCGCCACGAGCCACGCCTACGGCGCCCCGGGTGAGTACGAGGCGGGCGCGACCATCCGCTACGCCGCCGAAGCGGATGCCGGCGGCGGCTGGTTCCCCATCGCCGGTCTCCTCGAACTCGATACGCCGACCACGGTCATCCGGATCGTGGACGTCGAGACCGCGCTCGTGGAACGCACCTGCGACGAGGACCCGGGCGGTCCCGGTTGCTGAGTGCGAGGATGAGCGCGTGACCGAACGCCTCATGCTGCTGGACTCCGCGAGCCTCTACTTCCGCGCCTTCTACGGCGTGCCCGACACGGTGAAGGCGCCCGACGGTCGACCCGTGAACGCGGTACGCGGATTCCTCGACATGATCGCGAAACTCGTGACCGCCTACGAGCCGACGCATCTGATCGCCTGCTGGGACGACGACTGGCGCCCCCAGTGGCGTGTCGACCTCATCCCCTCGTACAAGGCGCACCGCGTGGCCGAGGCCGTCCCCTCTGCGCCGGACGTCGAAGAGATCCCCGACCCCCTGGAGATCCAGGTGCCGGTGATCCGCGAAGCGCTGGGCACGCTCGGCATCCCCATCGTCGGCGCAGCGGAGCACGAGGCCGACGATGTCATCGGGACGCTCGCGTCGACGAGTACCGTGCCCGTCGATGTGATCACCGGCGACCGCGATCTCTTTCAGCTCGTCGACGACGCCCGTGGCATCCGTGTCGTCTACACCGGCCGCGGAATGAGCAAGCTCGAAGAACTGACGGATGCCGCGATCGTCAGCAAATACGGCATCCTGCCATCCCAGTACGCGGACTTCGCCGCGATGCGCGGGGACGCGTCCGACGGACTGCCCGGGGTGGCAGGCGTGGGCGAGAAGACGGCCGCGACGCTGTTGGCGGCGCACGGCGACCTCGCCGGCATCCGCCGCGCCGCGGAAGCAGGAGAGGGGATGAGTGCGGGCGTTCGGTCCAAGATCCTCTCCGCCGCCGACTATCTCGACGTCGCGCCGCGCGTGGTCGAGGTGGTGCGCGATCTCCCACTCCCCAGCGTCGACGCTCGCCTCGCCAACCCCGACAGGGCGGATGTCGCGAAGCTCGCGGAAGCCTGGGCGCTCGGCTCCTCCCTCACACGCGCCGCAGACGCGGTGTCGGCGCGGGCCTGACGAGTCAGCGGGTCGCCTTCCACTCCCGCAGCCGCGCCAGCGGCCAGGCCGTGATGATCCGCTCCGCCGGCACGCCCGCGCGCTCGGCGCGGGCGGCCCCGTGGTCGATCAGCGACAGCTGCCCGGGTGCGTGCGCATCGGAATCGATGGAGAACAGGCATCCGATCTCCAACGCGAGCGCCAGCAGGTCGTCCGGCGGGTCCTCCCGCTCGGGACGCGAGTTGATCTCGACCGCGGTGCCATGCTCTGCGCACGCTTCGAACACCGCGCGTGCCTCGAAAACCGAGGGCGGACGCGTGCCCCGCGCACCTGACACGAGCCGCCCCGTCACATGGCCGAGCACGTCGACGCGCGGATCGGATGCCGCGGCCACGAGCCGACGCGTCATCGGCGACCGCTCCATCCGCAGAGCGGAGTGCGCGGAGGCGACGACGACGTCCAATGAGCGGAGCAGGTCGTCCTCCTGGTCGAGCGAACCGTCGTCGAGGATGTCGACCTCGATCCCACTGAGCAGCGTGAACGTGGCGTCGGAGAAGTCAGGGATCAGCTCCAGCTGCTCCCGCAGCCGCTCCGCTGACAGACCGCGGGCGACGCGCAGCCGGGGCGAGTGATCGGTCAACGCCAGGTACTCGTGCCCGAGGGCGCGCGCCGCGTCGACCATCAGATCGATCGGCGTTAGCCCGTCGGACCAATCCGAGTGCGCGTGCAGGTCTCCGCGCAGGAGGGTTCGCAGCCCGGAAGGCTCCACCGGCGCGACGCGCTCGCGCAGTTCGGCGAGGTAGGCCGGGACCTCGCCGGAGAGGGCCTCTGCGATCACCTTGTACGTGGAGTCGCCGATGCCCTTGCGGGACCGGAGTCGTCCCACGTCGGCACGCTCGTCGGCACTCAACCCGGAGAGCGTCTGGGCCGCGGTGCGGAACGCCTTCGACTTGTACCGCGACGCGCGGTCCCGCTCGAGAAGCTCCGCTATCTCGGTGAGCGCCTCGATCGGATCCATCGCGGTCTCAGCGTCCGCTCGCAGAGACCCAGGCGTCGAGCTTCGCGCGTGCGGCCCCCGAATCGACCGCCGCGGCAGCCTCGTTGTACGCGTCCGCCAGGCGTTCGACGAAGGGGCGTTGCAGTTCTGCGGCATCCCGGAACAGCCGGTACGACACGATCCCCGCAGCAGCATTCAAGAGGACGATGTCCCGCACCGGGCCCGCCTCCCCGTCCAGCACGCGCCGCACGACCTCAGCGTTGTGGGTCGCATCGCCGCCGAGCAGGTCTGCGATGTCCGCCCGCGGGATGCCGAGGTCGCGAGGATCGAGGTCGTGCTCGCGCACGTCGCCGCGACTGATCTCCCACACCCGACTGTGGCCGGTGGTCGTGAGCTCGTCCAGGCCGTCGTCCCCGCGGAACACCAGCGCGGTCGCACCGCGGGTCTGGAACACACCCGTGATGAGCGGGACGCGGTCGAGATGGGCGACGCCGACCGCATTCGCCTCTGCGCGCGCCGGATTGCAGAGCGGTCCGAGGAAGTTGAACACCGTCGGGATCCCGAGCTCTGCACGCGTCGGCCCCGCGTGGCGGAAGCCGGGGTGGAACGCCGACGCGAAGGCGAAAGTGATGCCCACCTCGTCGAGCACGGCCGCGACTCGCTCCGGCGACTGGGCGAGATCGACGCCGAGTGCCGCCAACACGTCCGACGAGCCCGATTTCGAGCTCGACGCGCGATTGCCGTGCTTGACGACCGGGATGCCGCTGGCCGCCACCACCACCGACGCGGTCGTCGACACGTTCACGGTCCCGTAACGATCGCCGCCCGTCCCCACGATGTCGAGCACGTCCGCCCGCACGGGAAGCGGGACCGCCGCCTCAAGGATGGCGTCGCGGAACCCGACGATCTCGTCGACCGTCTCGCCCTTCGCACGCAGGGCGACCAGGAACCCGGCCAGTTGCGAAGGGGTTGCATCCCCCTGCATCACCTGGCGCATCGCCCAGGTCGATTCGGACACGCTCAGGTCCTTCCTATCCAGCACTGCGGTGAGGATTTCGGGCCAGGAGTACATGTCCGCCATGACCCCCGATCCTACTCAGCACTCTGACAGGCGACTCCCGGCAGGGCCATCGACGGCACTGACGCGGCAGAAAGACGGAAGTACCTTCAGGAATGCGAAACCCTCCCCCAACATCGGCCATAATGGGGACTGTGACGACCACTCCCGCGACATACAACCAGGCGCTGCGTTCGGTGAAACGACCGGACCCCGTCGCCGTCGGCACGATCGTGTGGCTCGGCAGCGAGGTCATGTTCTTCGCCGGCCTCTTCGCCATCTACTTCACGATCCGCAACACCTCGCCGGAGCTGTGGGCCAGCCGGACCGAGCTGCTGAACGTGCCGTTCGCGGCCGTCAACACGCTGATCCTCGTGCTGTCGTCGTTCACCGCGCAGGCCGGCGTCTTCGCTGCGGAGCGGTTCCAGCCCTACCGCCGCGGCTCGATCTGGAACTTCCGCCAGTGGGGCATGGTCGAGTGGTTCTACCTGACGTTCATCATGGGCGCCGTCTTCGTCTCCGGCCAGGTGTGGGAATACGCCACGCTGGTCGCCGAGGGGCTGCCCATCAGCGCGGACTCCTACGCCTCCGCCTTCTACATCACGACCGGCTTCCACGCCCTCCACGTGACGGGTGGCCTCATCGCCTTCCTGCTCATCATCGGGCGCGCGTTCGCGGTCAAGAACTTCGGCCGGAAGGAGATGACCTCCGCAATCGTCGTGTCCTACTACTGGCACTTCGTCGACGTCGTGTGGATCATCCTTTTCGCCGTCATCTACTTCATCCGGTAATACAGAGCGGAGCTGAGTTCCTCAATGGCATCCAAGACCCCGCGTCGGCAGACGGGCCGTCGCAGCAAGTGGGCGGCCGCCGCTCTGATCGGTGTCGGCCTGCTGCTCACGGGTGGCATCTACGCCGGCGCCTCTGCGGCCATGGCCTCGACCTCCTCCACCGACTCGGCATCCACGCTGACCGTCGAGGACGGCAAGAAGTTGTTCCAGGCGAACTGTGCGACCTGCCACGGCCTCGACCTCGAAGGAACGGCCGACGGTCCGTCCCTCTACGGCGTCGGCGAGCTCTCCGTCGAGTTCCAGGTCTCGACGGGCCGCATGCCCCTTCAGGCACAGGGTCCGCAGGCTCCGCAGAAGGCTCCGCAGTTCACGGAGGACCAGATCAAGGCGATGGCCTCGTGGGTGCAGTCGGTCGCTCCCGGCCCGACTTATCCCGACAAGCGGATCCTCGACGGTGGGGGCGATCTCACCGAAGGTGCAGAGCTGTTCCGCATCAACTGCGCGATGTGCCACAACGTCGCCGCAGCCGGTGGCGCGCTGACCGAGGGTAAGTACGCCCCCGCGCTCACCAAGACGAGCCCGCTGCACATCTACGCGGCGATGGTCACCGGACCGCAGAACATGCCGGTGTTCAACGACATGACCATCACGCCCGATGAGAAGCGCGACATCATCTCGTCGCTCATGTACCTGCAGAAGAGCGAACCGGTCGGTGGCTTCACCCTCGGCTCCCTCGGCCCGGTCTCCGAAGGCCTGTTCATCTGGATCTTCGGCATCGGCACGCTGATCGGCATCTCGGTGTGGATCACCGCGAAGTCCAACTGACTTAACACTGACGAATTCCAGGACGAGGAGCACAATGTCACACGAGGAAGAGCCGCAGGCGCTCGAGAAGGCGTATCAGCCTTCGTCGGGACTCGTCGTCGCGGTCGCTGACCCCGTGCAGAACCCCGGTCTGCCGCCCCACCGTGAGCGGATGACCGACAAGGACCCGGCGGCGATGAGCCGCGCGGTCCGTACCGTCTACACGCTGTTCTACATCTCACTCGCTGCGAGCCTCTGGGCCATCGCGGCATACATGCTCTTCCCGATCGAGAGCGGCGACTTCGGAGACATCCGGAGCAACAACCTCTTCATCGGCCTCGGCATCGGATTCGCGCTGCTGACCATCGGGATCGCGGCGATCCACTGGTCGAAGGCGATCATGCCGGACAAGGAGCACATCGAAGCCCGTCACTCGACGCGCGGCAAGGAGTCGACGCGCGAAGCCGCCGTCAACGTCTTCCGTGAGGCGAACGAGGAATCCGGCTTCGGTCGTCGTACGGCCATCCGCGGCGGACTCATCGCCGCGGTCGTCGCGTCGATCGTCCCCGGCGTGACGCTGTTCCGCGGCCTGGCTCCGCACTCCTCCGAAGAGAACCCGCTGGCGGGAGACCCCGTCGCACTCCTGAAGCACACCATGTGGAAGGAAGGCGAGCGCCTCGCACACGACCCGTCGGGCCTCCCGATCCGTGCAGCTGACGTCGCACTCGGTTCCGCCGTCCATGTCATCCCCGAGTCCCTCGCGGATCTCGACCACCTCGAGGGCTACCTGGAGGAGAAGGCGAAAGCGATCGTCCTCCTCATGCGTCTGCTCCCCGAGCAGCTCCCCGCCGAGTACAACCGCCTCGACTGGTCCTACGACGGGATCGTGGCGTACTCGAAGGTCTGCACGCACGTCGGATGCCCCGTCGCGCTGTACGAACAGCAGACCCACCACCTTCTGTGCCCTTGCCACCAGTCGCAGTTCGACGTGTCGCGCGGTGCCGAGGTCATCTTCGGCCCGGCCGCCCGCCCCCTCCCGCAGCTGCCGATCACCGTGGACGCAGAGGGCTACCTCGTCGCCAAGAGCGACTTCGAAGAGCCCGTTGGGCCCAGCTTCTGGGAGCGTCATTGAGCACCTCGACTGAATCAGCGCCGGCGACCGCCCTCGCCAAGCCGGCCGACAAGCCCCTCGGCGGCCGATTCATCGGCGCGACGGCCAACTACATCGACGAGCGCACGAGCATCTCCGGCCTCGTCAAGGAGATCGGCCGCAAGATCTTCCCCGACCACTGGTCGTTCATGCTCGGCGAGATCGCCCTATGGAGCTTCGTCGTGGTCTTCCTGTCGGGATCGTTCCTGACGTTCTTCTTCGAAGCCTCGATGGCCCCGACGCATTACACCGGCGCCTACGCTCCGCTGCGCGGCATCGAGATGTCCGCCGCTCTCGAGTCCACGCTGCACATCTCGTTCGACCTCCGCGGCGGCCTCCTGGTCCGCCAGATCCACCACTGGGCCGCTCTGCTGTTCATCGCGGCCATCGGTGTGCACATGCTGCGCGTGTTCTTCACGGGTGCGTTCCGCAAGCCGCGCGAGCTCAACTGGGTGATCGGCTTCGTGCTGTTCATCCTCGCGATGGCACTCGGCTTCACCGGCTACTCCCTCCCCGATGACCTCCTTTCGGGCAACGGCCTGCGCATCATCGACGGCATGATCAAGGGTCTGCCCCTGATCGGCACCTGGACCTCGTACCTCCTCTTCGGCGGCGAGTTCCCCGGCAACGCGATCGTCGGGCGTCTGTACACGCTCCACATCCTTCTGCTGCCGTTGATCCTGATCGCTCTCATCGCAGCGCACCTCATGCTGATGATCATCAACAAGCACACGCAGTTCGCCGGCCCCGGTCGCACGAACGACAACGTCGTGGGCTACCCGATGGTTCCGATCTACATGTCCAAGATGGGCGGCTTCCTGTTCATCACGTTCGGTGTCCTCGTGCTCATCGCTTCCATGTTCACGATCAACCCGATCTGGAACTACGGGCCGTACGACCCCTCCCCCGTCTCGGCGGGTACCCAGCCCGACTGGTACATCGGATTCGCCGACGGCGCGCTGCGTCTGGCCCCGTCGAACCTCGACGTGGTCCTGTTCGACCACACCTGGTCGTTCGGCATCCTCCTCCCGGTCGCCGTCCTCGGCGTGTTCATCGTGCTCGTCGCGATCTACCCCTTCATCGAGGCATGGGTCACGGGCGACAAGCGAGAGCACCACATCGCACAGCGCCCGCGGCACGCCCCGACGCGCACCGCGATCGGTGTCGCCGGCGTGATCTTCTACGCCGTCCTGTGGGCTGCCGCATCGTCCGACATCATCGCCACGCACTTCCACCTCACGATGGAAGGTGTCATCCACACCCTCCAGGCATTGCTCATCGTCGGCCCGGTCGTCGGATACTTCGTGACGAAGCGCATCGCAATCGCGCTGCAGAAGAAGGACCGCGAGATCGCGCTCCACGGCTACGAGTCTGGCCGCATCGTCCGCCTGCCCGGTGGCGAGTACATCGAGGTCCACCAGCCGGTCGATGCGTACGAGCGCGTGAAGCTGATCGACTTCGAGGTTCACGAGCCCCTCGTGGTCCGCCCGAATGACAACGGTCGCATTCCATGGCACGAGAACTTCCGCGCCTCGCTGTCGCGCTGGTTCTTCGAGGACCGCCTGTCACCCGTCACGCAGGCCGAGGTCGACGCCGCGATCGCTCACCAGCACCACGAACTCGAGCACATCGACCACGAGGAGCAGGAAGAGATCCGTGGCGCTCACGAGCGTGCCGGAGCTGTCGACGCGCCGATCCGCCCGATCGATGACGGTCACAACCCGGAGACGGCGAACCGCCCATCGAACATCATCGTGGTCGACGAAGAGTCGGGCAGGAAGAGCGATCGCCCGAGCGACTGATCGCTCTGGCAGGAAAGCGGCGGGGTCTGACCGAAAGGTCGGACCCCGCCGCTTCGTCGTTCCCATAGCCTCAGGACATGAGCCTCTCCCCTGCCGAAGCCCTCTCCTACTTCGAGACCAAACTCCTCGTCGAGACCGACCCGAGCGACGTCTATGCAGCGCAGCACGCCGATGATCCCTTCGTCCTCGTGGACGTCCGCAACGCGGAGGCTTGGGACCAGGGGCATGCCGTCGGCGCCCTCCACATGCCGTACCGCGAGATCGCCTCGCGGGCCGCGAGCGAGATCGCCTCGCACCTCCCCGTCGTCGTCTACTGCTGGAGCCCTGGGTGCAACGGAGGAGCCCGTGGTGCCGCCGAGTTCGCACGACTCGGATACGACGTGCGGGAGATGATCGGTGGCTTCGAGTACTGGGCGAGGGAGGGACTGCCCGTCGAAGGCAGCGACGGTCCTCTCCCCCGCCGATTCGATCCCCTCGTGGTGCCCGTACGGACCAAAGGCTGACGAGGGGGTCGGGCCGGCGCCAGCTCCGCCTCGATGGCGCCCAGGGTGGTCCACACCCCAACGTGGCCACCGGTCGGCGGCGCTCGACCGTTCTACGAGGCTCTCAGCACCTATACCTGCCCGTGGCCCGTGAGGCGTCCATGCTGGGACGTTAACGGCCTGCCGGGCGCGGCATGATTGCGCACCCTGTCCGCGTTCCTTCGGGGTGGTCACCGTGCCTGGGAGGCCGCTTCGATGTCTCGTCCGCGATGCGTCGCGACGGCACCCTCCATCAACCGAAGCTCCACGTGATCGCGGCCTGGCAGCCCTCTTGCTCCGGCCTTCACACGAGCCTCGTGCGATCGACTCGCGCGTCTGTCGATGTTGAACCGGTGCATGATCAGCAGAACCCGCGCGAGCACGTCAGACAACTCCGCGCGAAAGTCATCTCTCAACTGATCCTCAGTCCGGCCACGATCGCGTGCCCAGCCGCACCTGGCGAGATACGCCTTTGTCAGCTCGCCGACCTCCTCGCCGAGCTTGAGCATGAGCATGAGCCAGTCGTCAGTGCGAGTGATGTCGTGCCGCTCGGCATAGAACGCAGAAACAGCCTCAACCTCGTCGCCTAGGGCAGCGATATCCATACTCCAGATGCCCGCAGCAGCCCCGGACGCAGAACCTCGGACACTCGACGATCGGCATGCGGGCCAACCCCCGACGAGATCGCAGCTCGGGAGACCGCGAGGCTCTCGACCACAAACACCGACGCCGCCCGCCACAAGTGCGGCGGACGGCGTCGGGAGTGCATCCCTGGTGGATGCCAGAGGCTCAGCGGGCGAAGTAGCCGCGGTAATACTCGTAGACCCAGCCGACGATGGCGACGACGAAGATGCCGACACCGATCGGGATCATGAACTCGCCCACGGCGAGGCCGATGAAGGCGATAGCAGCCGACCCGGCGAGCACGAGGGGCCACCACGACCACGGCGAGAACTCACCCATCTCGGGGTCGCCGTCATCGATGTCGGCTGTCAGCGAGTCCTCGGGCAGCGTGCCGCCCTGAGCCTTCTCGACACGGCTCGAGTAGAACGCGATCATCGCCGCCATCATCGTCACGAAGACGAGACCGACGGATCCGACCCACTCGATGCGATTGAACACCGGGAGCTGCGGGTGCGCGAGGATGTTCCACCCGACGTAGACGACGGCGACGAGGGCGAAGAACGCCGACAGCACCCACCAGAGGTTGACGTTGGTCTTCACTTACTTGACCTCACCGTTCGACAGATCGACCACCGGGGCGTCGGGTGCGTCCTTCGCGGGACCCACGCCGACGGGGATGCCGGCTTCGGGGTGGTTCAGGTCGAAGGCGGGCCGCTCGCTGCGGATGCGCGGGATCGACGTGAAGTTGTGGCGCGGCGGCGGGCAGCTGGTCGCCCATTCGAGCGAGCCACCGTAGCCCCACGGGTCGTTGACCGTGACGCGCGGAGCGGTCCGAGCGGTGATCCAGACGTTGAGGAGGAACGGAACCATGGATGCCGCGAGGATCATCGAACCGATCGTCGACACCTGGTTCTGCCACGTCCAGCCGTCCGCGGCCGAGTAGTCGGCGTAGCGACGGACCATGCCGTCCGCGCCCAGCCAGTGCTGGATGAGGAAGGTCATGTGGAACCCGATGAAAAGGAGCCAGAAGTGCACGAGGCCGAGACGCTCGTTCAGCATCTTGCCGGTCCACTTCGGCCACCAGAAGTAGAAGCCCGCGAACATCGCGAACACGACGGTTCCGAAGACGACGTAGTGGAAGTGCGCGACGACGAAGTACGAGTCCGACACGTGGAAGTCGAGGGGCGGCGACGACAGGATGATGCCGGTCAGACCGCCGAAGACGAACGAGACGAGGAAGCCCAGCGCGAACACCATCGGCGTCTCGAAAGTGATCGATCCCCGCCACATCGTGCCGATCCAGTTGAAGATCTTCACGCCCGTCGGAACGGCGATGAGCATCGTCATCAGCGCGAAGAACGGCAGGAGGACGGCGCCCGTCACGTACATGTGGTGGGCCCAGACCGACACCGACAGGGCGGCGATGGCGATCGTCGCGTAGACGAGCGTCTTGTACCCGAAGATCGGCTTGCGGCTGAACACCGGGAAGATCTCGGACACGATGCCGAAGAACGGCAGCGCGATGATGTAGACCTCAGGGTGACCGAAGAACCAGAAGAGGTGCTGCCACAGGAGGACGCCGCCGTTGGCCGGGTCGTAGATGTGAGCGCCGAGGATGCGGTCCGCGGCGGCCGCGAAGATCGCCGCAGCGAGGACGGGGAACGCCATCAGGATCAGGATGCTGGTGACGAGGGTGTTCCAGCTGAAGATCGGCATGCGCCACATCGTCATACCGGGCGCACGCATCGTCATGATCGTGGTGATGAAGTTGACACCACCGAGGATGGTGCCGAAACCGCTCATGCCGAGTCCCAGCATCCACAGGTCACCGCCGGCGCCGGGGCTGAAGCTCTCACCTGCCAGCGGCTGATAGGCGAACCACCCGAACGCGGCCGCACCCTGCGGGGTGAGGAAGCCGGCGACGGCGATGGTCGATCCGAAGGTGAAGAGCCAGAACGCGAATGCGTTCAGACGCGGGAAGGCGACGTCGGGGGCACCGATCTGCAGCGGCAGCAGCGCGTTCGCGAAACCTGCGAACAGCGGCGTCGCGAACATCAGCAGCATGATGGTGCCGTGCATGGTGAAGAGCTGGTTGTACTGCTCCTTCGTCGGCACGATCTGCATGCCCGGCTCGAAGAGCTCGGCACGGATGATCAGAGCCATCACGCCGCCGAGCATGAAGAACAGCACGGAGGCGATCAAGTACATGTAGCCGATCGTCTTGTGGTCGGTGGAGGTGATCCACTTCACGACGATGTTGCCCTTGTGCTCGACGCGCGAGCTGCTGAGGAGTGCAGCCTGGCGAGGGGGAAGCGTCGGGGCCGGAGGTGCGATGGTGGCCATCAGTTGTGTGCTCCCTCAGCGGCGGGCGCGCCGGTGCCGGGCGCGTTCTGTTGCCGGTCGAATGCGTCGTCGATGTCGCCGGTCTGACCCTTCGCCTTCAGCGACGCGATGTAGTTCTCGTACTCGGACTCGGAGACGACCTTCACGTTGAAGAGCATCATCGAGTGGTACTGGCCGCACAGTTCGGCGCACTTGCCGACGAACGTGCCTTCCTTCGTGGGCTCGAAGGACCAGTAGTTCTCGCGGCCGGGGTACATGTCCTTCTTGTAGAGGAAGTCCACGATCCAGAACGAGTGGATGACGTCGCGCGACTCGAGCTGCAGCGTGACCTTCTTGTTCACGGGCAGGACGAGTTCGGGGATGTCGTTGGTGATGTTGCCCTCGGCGTCGGTCTGCGCCTGGACGCCCATGGACCACACCGGGTCCTGGGGGTCATCGCAATCGTCGCCGTTGTACTGGAAGTCCCACGCCCACTGCTTGCCGATGGCGGTGACGCACACATCGGGGTTCTCGTACTGCGTCTCGAGGATCGCCTGGTCCCGCGCCGTGAAGGCGAAGAAGCCCAGAACGAGGATGACCGGAGTGATCGTGAAGAACATCTCGATCGGCATGTTGTAGCGCAGCTGGACGGGAAGTCCCGACTGCCCCTTGCGGCGGCGGTAGGCGATCGCCGCCCAGCCCATCAGGGCCCACGTGATCACACCGACAGCGAGGACGACGATCCAGGACGTGGTCCAGAGGCCCGCGATCATCGACGTGTGGTTCGTCGCCTGTCCGCCTCCCTCATCGAAGCCGGGGAGGAAGCCGTTCGCTGTCGTGGGGCTGCATCCCGCGAGCGCGACCGCGGATGCGATCGTGAGCGGGAGGGCTACCCAACGGAGTCGGCGGTTGACGCGCACGGTGCACCTTTCGGGGACATGAAGGTCAGACTCATGCCAGTCTAGGGCAACCTCATACGGGATTCCGGCCATCCGCTCAGGACGCCGCGACCGCAGGAGGGGACCCGGAATGGATCAGTGGAAGCTGTCGCCGCAGGCGCAGCTGCCCGCAGCATTCGGGTTGTCGATCGTGAAGCCCTGCTCGGAGATCGTGTCCTTGAAATCGATCTTCGCGCCGTCGAGGTACGGGACCGACATGTCGTCGACGATCACCTCGACGCCGTCGAAGTCGACGGTCTTGTCTCCGTCGAGGTAGCGCTCGTCGAAGTAGAGCTGGTAGATGAGACCCGAGCATCCGCCGGGCTGTACGGCCACGCGCAGGCGCAGGTCGTCACGGTTCTCCTGCGAGAGCAGGCTCTTCACCTTGTCGGCCGCTGCCTCGGTGAGGGCGACGCCGTGTGCGGGAACGGTCTCGGTGGACTGCGTGGCGATGTCGGTCATGACTCTCCCCATGGTCGGGCCGCCAGTGCTCTTCAGGAACGGGGGCGGCGTACTGACTCGATTCTACGTCCCGCCGCACGGTCCGGCCCGGCGACGCGGGGATCCGCTTGCGGATCAGTCGGACGCGTCGAGGGACTCCAGCAGGAGCGCTTCGGAGAGGAGCGCGTGGCGGAAGGTGTCGACGTGGAGCGACTCGTTCGGGCTGTGCGCACGCGCGTGAGGGTCCTCCACACCGGTCACGAGGATCTCCGCGCCCGGGAACTCCCGGACGAGGTCCGCGATGAACGGGATGGAACCGCCCACGCCGATGTCGACGGGAGTCCGGCCGTATCCGCTCTCGAGAGCGGCGCGGGCCTTCTCGACAGCGGGACCCGACGTGTCGACGAGGAACGGGTTGCCGAAGTCGACGTCGCGGAAGGTCAGGCGCGCTCCGAACGGCGCGTTCGCCCGCAGGTGCGCTTCGATGGCGTCGAACGCCTCGGACGCCGCCTGCCCGGGCGCGACGCGTGTGCTGATGACGACGGTGACCTTCGGGGACAGGGTGTTGGAGGCGTTGCGGACGCTCGGTGCATCGATTCCCGTGATGGTGATCGAGGGCTTGTTCCAGATGCGGCTCAGGATCTCGTCCCGGCCGATGGGCGAGACACCGTCCGGCAGGCCGGCTTCGCTCCGGAGAGTGTCCTCGGAGTAGGGCGGGGTCGCGGCATCCCGTGATTCCAGCCCCTCCACCGCCACAGCGCCGTCCTCGTCCCAGAGCGTCGCCAAGAGGGTGACGGCCGCCATCATCGCGTCCGGTACGGCGCCGCCGAACATCCCCGAGTGCGAGGCGTGGTCGAGCGTTTCGATGTCGAGGGTGAAGCGCGCGTTGCCACGCAGCGACACCGTCAGTGCGGGAGTCTCGGAGTCCCAGTTGCCCGAGTCCGCGACGACGATGACGTCGGCGCGGAGCGCGTCGGCGTTGTCGCTCAGGAATTGCGCGAAGGACGCCGACCCTGCCTCCTCCTCACCCTCGAAGAAGAGGTTCACCCCGAGGTCGAAGTCGTCGCCGAGGGCGTCCTTCAGCGCGCGGAGTGCACCGAGGTGGGCCATGACGCCGGCCTTGTCGTCTGCCGCGCCGCGGCCGTAGATCCGACCGTCGCGAAGCGTCGGCTCGAACGGCGGAGACTCCCACAGCGACTCGTCGCCGACGGGCTGCACGTCGTGGTGGGCATAGAGCAGGATCGTGGGCCGACCGTTCCGGGGCGCGCGTGTCGCGAGGACGGCCGGCATCCCCTCCTCCCCCGTCTCGGGGATGACAGCGGTTTTGATCTCGACCCGCTCGAAGATCCCGAGATCGTCGACCAGGGCCTTCACCGCCTCGGCGCTGCGCTGCACTTCGGCCCGGTCGAACCCGGGGAAAGCGACGGAGGGGATGCGGACGAGGGCGCCCAGATCGGCGAGAGCGGCGGGCACCTGGGTGAGGGCCGCCTCCCGCACCGCGGCGGACCGGGTCGTGTCGGAGGTCATGCGGGTAATCTTATGGGGCACGCCTTTTCCGCCGATTCCGAGGACCCGCCCCGTGGCAAAGACACCGCCCCCCGCCGACACCACCCCCGACGCTCCCGTCGGCGCGGGGAAGAACCGCCCGACGCCCACGCGCGCCGAGCAGGAAGCGGCGCGCAAGCGGCCCCTCGTCGCGAACACGAAGGAAGCGCGTGCTCGTGCCAAGGCCGAACTCGCGGCGCAGCGAGAGAAGGCCCGCGTCGGCATGGCGAACGGGGACGAGCGGTACCTGACCCCCCGTGACCGGGGACCGCAGCGCCGGTTCGCCCGCGATTACACGGACGCCGGATGGCACTTCGGCGAGCTCATCATGCCGTTGCTCGTGATCGTGATCCTCTTCGCACTCGTTCCGAACACGGCGATCGTGTTCTACGCCTACGTCGGGCTCTGGGCCTACCTCCTTTTCGTCGTCGTCGACATGGCGCTGCTCTCGCGCAAGGTGAAGAAGCTCGCGGCCGCCAAGTGGGGCGACCGCCGTGAGAAGGGCCTCGGCTGGTACGCCGCCATGCGGTCGGTGCAGATGCGCTTCATGCGCCTCCCGAAGCCGCAGGTCAAGCGCGGCGAATACCCGAACTGACGTCACGACGAAGAGCCCGCACACGATCGTGCGGGCTCTTCGTCATTCCGACAGGATGCCGTCGGTCAGCGCGCGAGGCCGCGGTTGATCTGCCGCCCCCACAGCGGTCCGCGGTAGACGAACGCGCTGTAGCCCTGGACGAGGTCGGCGCCTGCTGCGAGCCGCTCGCGGACGTCGTCGGCCGTCTCCACTCCCCCGGCGGCGATGACGCAGAATTCGGCAGGGACCGCGGCCCGCACCCGGCGCATCACCTGCAGCGAGCGCTCGCGCAAGGGAGCACCGGAGAGTCCACCCGCGCCCATGGCGTCCACCTGGCCGGCATTCGTCGTCAGTCCGCTTCGGGCAATGGTCGTGTTCGTCGCCACGATCCCTGCGAGACCGGCGTCGACGGCCATCGTCGCGATGCCGTCGATCTCGTCGTCGGAGAGGTCCGGGGCGATCTTGACGAGCAGGGGCGTGTCGCCGGCGGCATCCTTCACCGCTGTCAGCAACGGCCGCAGGGTCTCGACGGCCTGCAGGCCACGCAGACCGGGCGTGTTCGGGGATGACACGTTGACCACGAGGTAGTCCGCCACGGGTGCCACGAGTCGCGTGCTCGCAACGTAATCGGCGGTCGCGTCCTCGACGTCGACGACGCGGGACTTGCCGATGTTCACGCCGAGAACCGGGCGACGACGACGCCGACGCAGGCGGGCGAGCCGCTCGGCGACCACGGCCGCACCCTGGTTGTTGAATCCCATGCGGTTGATGAGCGCCCGATCGGCAGGCAGACGGAACAACCGCGGACGCGGATTGCCGTCCTGCGGGATCGCGGTCACCGTGCCGACCTCGATATGCCCGAATCCGAGAGCGTGAAGGCCCAGCGCGCCGACGGCGTTCTTGTCGAAGCCTGCGGCGATACCGAAGGGCGAATCGAAGACGAGGCCGAGCGCCTCGGTGCGAAGTTCGGGTGCGGGCCGGGTCAGCCCGCGCGCGACCGCAGAGAACGGGGGCACCGCAGCGAGGCGGATGACCGCCATCCCGAGGTGGTGGGCGGTCTCGGGGTCGAGCCGGCGCAGGACGAGGTCGAAGAGGAGTCGATACATCGGCTCCCAGCCTAGAGGCGGCGACCGCGCAGGTTACGCCGTCGCGTCCTGGCGAGGAGCGCGCTGCGCTTGGTCCGCGCGCAGAAGGGCGATCGCCGCGTCGAAGTCATCCAGAGTCTCGAACGCCTGGTAGACGCTGGCGAACCGCAGGTAGGCGATCTCGTCGAGCGCGCGGAGAGGGCCGAGGATCGCGAGGCCGATCTCGTTCGTGTCGATCTGGGACACCCCGGTCTGACGGACCGACTCCTCCACGGCCTGAGCGAGCATCGCCAGGTCCGCCTCGGTGACCGGGCGACCCTGACACGCCTTCCGCACGCCGGACATCACCTTCTCGCGGCTGAACGACTCGATCACTCCGGATCGCTTGATCACGTTCAGGCTCGCCGTCTCGATGGTGGAGAAGCGACCACCGCATTCCGGGCACTGACGGCGGCGGCGGATGCTGAGACCGTCGTCGCTCGTGCGCGAATCGATGACGCGGGAATCCGGGTGGCGGCAGAACGGGCAGTGCATGGCGGCATCCAGCCTACGCGTCGAACCGTGCCGTGACCGCTTCGCCGTGCGCGGGGAGCACCTCGGCGCTGGCGAGCGTGACGATGTCGCGATGCACCGCCTGCAGCGCATCGCGGTCGTAGGCGATCACCTGCTGCGGCCGCAGGAAGGTGGATGCCGAGAGGCCCGACGCGTACCGCGCCTGTCCGCCGGTGGGGAGCACATGGTTGCTGCCGGCGAGGTAGTCGCCGAGGCTCACGGGGGTCCACTGCCCGACGAAGACCGCGCCCGCGTTCACGTACTCCTCTGGACGGGGGTCGCGCAGGTGAAGTTCGAGGTGCTCGGGTGCGTAGGCATTGCTGAAGGCCGTGGCCGTGGCGATGTCGTCGACGAGCACGACGGCCGACTGCGGACCCGCGAGCGCCTGTGCCACGCGCTCCGCGTGGTGCGTGGCCGCGGCGCGCGTCTGGACCTGGGCCACGACGGCCTCGGCGAGCGACGCCGAGTCGGTGACGAGAACGGCCGCGGCCTGTTCATCGTGCTCGGCCTGGCTCACGAGGTCGGCAGCGACCAGCCGTGCATCGGCGGAGTCGTCGGCGACGATGAGGATCTCCGTCGCACCCGCCTCGGAGTCGGTGCCCACCATCCCTGCCACGACGCGCTTGGCGAGCGCCACGAAGTTGTTGCCGGGTCCGGAGATGACATCGACGGGGGCGAGGTCGATCTCGGGCACGCCGTGCGCGTACGCACCGATGGCACCCGCCCCGCCCATGGCGTAGACCTCGGTCACCCCGAGGAGCTTGGCAGCCGCGAGGATGACCGGGTGAACCCGGCCGCCGTGATCACGCTGCGGCGGGGAGGCGAGAGCGACCTGCTGGACACCGGCCACCTGCGCCGGGACGACGTTCATGACGACGCTCGACGGGTAGACGGCCTTGCCGCCCGGGACGTAGACGCCCGCGCGCCGGACCGGTCGCCAGTGCTGCTCGACGCGGGCGCCGGGACCGATCTCGGTCACCACGGGAGCCGGCACCTGCGCAGCCGACGCGAGCCGTACGCGACTGATCGCATTCTCGAGCGCGGAGCGGATGCCCGGGTCCAGTGCAGCGAGCGCCTCGTCGAGATGCGTGGTCGGCACACGGACCGCGTGATCCTCGACGCCGTCGAATCGCGCGGCCTGCTCGCGGAGCGCAGTCTCGCCCCGCGCCGCGACGTCGCTCACTACAGCGGCAGCCGTAGTGAGCGCCTCGTCTCGGGCAGCCGTGGCGCGGGGAACAGCGGCGAGGAGGTCGGCCGGGGTGACGGCGCGACCACGGAGGTCGATCGTGCGGAGCATCCCTCCAGGCTACCGGCGGCTCAGCCTCGGGTGACGCCGGAGACGTCGGTCAGGTACCCGATGCGACCGTCCTCGTGACGGACGACGAACGAGTCGCCACGGTCCTCGATGACGAGCGCCCACGCCGTCGGACCGATACGGAAGAGCGGGGCCCCGTTCTCGTCGACGACGTCGCGCTCGACGGGCGCCAGAGCCCAGAACGCCTGGTGCGCCGACGGCGATGCCGCCACCGGCTCGTCGTCGTCGGCGGAACCCCCGAACGGGGCCGGGTCCGGCTCGACCTCCGGCGCAGCCATCGTGAAGCGTGCGTCCGACAACGGGCGCGCGACCACGGGACGGGCACGACGGGCGAGTCGGTGCGCGGGCGCTTCTGCCCGGTGGAGGAAGTCCTCGTGGAAGGGCGGGATGAACGGTGCGAAAGCGGTCAGCGCCACCCCGGCCGCCATCAGGAGGACCTCGACCCACACGACCCAGCTGCTCAGCCACACACCGGTGGCCGCGCCACGGGCGATGTTCGTCCACAGCCAGCTCAACCAGAGGACGGCGGAAACGGAGAACGCGACGGACGCGAATTGGTCGATGCCGAGGGAGCCCACGCGGCGGATGCCATCCGGCGAGAACCGGCGAAGAGTGACGAGGAACACCGCGACCGTCGGGACGGCGATCGCCAGGACCCAGTCGATCCCCGAGGTCCACACGGTTCCGCCGCCGAGCAGACGGGTGAACTGATTGTCGCCGTAGAGCGGGAAGAAGGAGAACAGGAAGGCCAGGGCCCATACGCCGAGAAGCGAGACCTCGCGGAGCGAGAACGGACCGATGCCGTACTGCGGCGGGACGTGACCCTCTGCGGATGCCGCGGCCGCCGGCTCCTCATCGGGGAGCGACTCGGGCGCCGACCGCTCGGCAGCAGCCGGCTCGGGGGCAACGGTCTCGGCGGCGCCGGACTCCGGAGCATCGACCTTCGACGCGCTCTCCGCGGAGAAGTCGTACGCCTGGGTCTCGTGTTCGACGCCCGACACCTCGGCCGACCCGGTTTCCGGGGCCCTCACGACTGTGACATCGAGGTCCTCGACGGAGCTTCCCGTCTCGTCCGGTGAATCGGGGTTCGTCTTCTGGTCGGTCACGATGCTCCTTCCGAACAGCGCGGATCAGCGCCGCCTGTGATCCTACCTGCGTCACGCATGCGGGTCAGCGCCGCGCCGCGGCCTGTCGCTCCCGTTCACCCGAGACACTGCGGTCCGAGCAGGCCTTTCAGCTCTCCGTACAGATCGACGGTGACGCCGACCTGCGCCGGCACCTCGAAGACCTTCGCGACGCCGCCCTTGTGCAGCTTAAGGGTCACCTCGGTCGTCCCCGGGTGGCGGTCGAAGACCGCCGCGAGCTGGCCGATCGTCGTCTCGGTTGCGCGATGCTCGGGAAGAAGCAGGACCAGCGGTCCCGCGGCATCCACCGATCCGAGGTCCGGGACGAACGCCGACTGACCGTGCAGGTTGCGTCCATCGTCGCGCTGCGACACACGCCCTCGGACGACCAGGATCGAGTCGGCTTGCAGCATCGACTGGAACTCGGTGTAGGTCTTGCCCATGAACATGACGGTGACCTCGCCGTCGAAGTCCTCGACGGTGATCATGCCGTAGGGGTTGCCGCTCTGCTTCGCGACCCGATGCTGGACGCTGGTGACGAGGCCGGCAACGGTGACGATGTCGCCGTCGGAGATGTCCTCCGAGACGAGCAGATCGTGGATCGACGTCGACGCATGCTTGGCGAGCGGGATCTCGAGGCCCGCGAGAGGATGGTCCGACACGTAGAGACCGAGCATCTCGCGCTCGAAGGCGAGCTTGTCCTTCTTCGTCCATTCGGGACGCTCCGGCACGCGAGCGACCTGCTGCGGCTCGTCATCGCCCCAGAGGCTGTCGAAATCGAAGCCGACCTCTCCGTTGGCCTCGCGGCGCTTGTCGAGGACGGCCTGTTCGACGGCGTCCTCGTGGATCTCCATGAGGGCCCGCCGCGTCGAGCCGAGCGAATCGAAGGCGCCCGCCTTGATGAGCGACTCGACCGTCCGCTTGTTGGCGACGTGGACGGGCACCTTGCCGAGGAAGTCGTGGAAGCTCGTGTACGCGCCGTCGATGCGAGCCGAGACGATGCCGTCGACCACGTTGGTCCCGACGTTGCGGACGGCACCGAGGCCGAAGCGGATGTCCTCCCCGACGGCGGCGAAAAACCGGATGGACTCCCCCACGTCCGGCGGCAGCACCCGGATGCCCATGCGACGGCACTCGTTGAGGTACACCGCCATCTTGTCCTTCGAGTCGCCGACGCTCGTGAGCAGCGCCGCCATGTACTCGGCGGGATAGTGCGCCTTGAGGTAGGCCGTCCAGTACGAGACCAGCCCATAGGCGGCGGAGTGGGCTTTGTTGAAGGCGTAGTCCGAGAAGGGCAGCAGGATGTCCCAGAGCGACTTGATCGCGGCTTCGCCGAACCCGCGCTCCTTCATGCCGCCCGAGAAGCCCTCGTACTGCTTGTCGAGCTCGGACTTCTTCTTCTTTCCCATGGCGCGGCGGAGGATGTCGGCCTGGCCGAGAGAGAAGCCGGCCACCTTCTGCGCGATCGCCATGACCTGCTCCTGGTAGATGATCAGGCCGTAGGTCGTGTCGAGGATGTCGCGCAACGGCTCTTCGAGCTCGGGGTGGATCGGGGTGATCGGCTGGACGCCGTTCTTGCGGAGCGCGTAGTTGGTGTGCGAGTTGGCACCCATGGGACCAGGGCGGTACAGCGCGATGACGGCCGAGATGTCCTCGAAGTTGTCGGGCTTCATGAGGCGCAGGAGCGACCGCATCGGCCCGCCGTCGAGCTGGAACACGCCCAGCGTGTCACCCCGGCTGAGTAGGTCGTACGCAGCGCGGTCGTCGAGGGCGAGATGTTCGAGGTCGAGCTCCTCGCCGCGGTTGGTGCGGATGTTGTCGAGCGCGTCGGAGATGATCGTGAGGTTCCGCAGCCCCAGGAAGTCCATCTTGATCAGACCGAGCGTCTCGCACGACGGGTAGTCGAACTGCGTGACGATCTGACCGTCCTGCTCGCGACGCATGATCGGGATGATGTCGATGAGCGGTTCGCTCGACATGATGACGCCGGCCGCGTGGACACCCCATTGCCGCTTCAGCCCCTCGAGTCCGAGGGCGCGATCGAAGACCGTCTTGGCATCGGGGTCGGTGTCGACGAGGGAGCGGAACTCGCTGGCCTCCTTGTAGCGGGGATGCTTCGCGTCGAACATGCCGCCGAGCTCCATGTCCTTGCCCATGACGGGCGGAGGCATGGCCTTCGTGAGTCGCTCGCCCATCGAGAACGGGAATCCGAGGACGCGACCGGCATCCTTCAGCGCCTGCTTCGACTTGATCGTGCCGTAGGTGACGATCTGCGCGACCCGCTCGGAGCCGTACTTCTCGGTGACATAGTCGATGACCTCGCCGCGGCGACGGTCGTCGAAGTCGACGTCGAAGTCGGGCATCGAGACGCGGTCCGGGTTCAGGAACCGCTCGAAGATCAGACCGTGCTCGAGCGGGTCGAGGTCGGTGATGCGCATCGCGTAGGCGACCATCGACCCGGCACCGGAGCCGCGACCGGGACCGACGCGGATCCCGTTGTCCTTGGCCCAGTTGATGAAGTCGGCGACGACGAGGAAGTATCCCGGGAACCCCATCTGGAGGATGATCCCGGTCTCGTACTCGGCCTGCTTGCGTACCCGGTCGGGGATGCCGCCGGGGTAGCGGTAGTGGAGGCCTGCCTCGACCTCTTTGATGAGCCAGCTGTCCTCGGTCTCGCCGTCCGGCACGGGGAAGCGGGGCATGTAGTTGGCGGAGGTGTTGAACTCCACGTCGCAGCGCTCGGCGATCAGCAGCGTGTTGTCGCACGCCTCGGGGTGATCACGGAAGAGCTGACGCATCTCCTGCGCCGTCTTGATGTAGTACCCGTCGCCGTCGAACTTGAAGCGGTTCGGGTCGTCCAACGTCGAACCGGACTGGACGCACAGAAGCGCCTCGTGCGCGTCGGCCTCGTGCTGGTGCGTGTAATGGGAATCGTTGGTGGCCACGAGCGGGATGCCGAGGTCCTTCGACAGCCGGATGAGGTCCGTCATGACCCGGCGCTCGATCGACAGGCCGTGATCCATGATCTCGGCGAAGTAGTTCTCCTTGCCGAAGATGTCCTGGAACTCGGCGGCGGCGGCGCGCGCGGCGTCGTACTGTCCCAGCCGCAACCGCGTCTGCACCTCGCCCGACGGACACCCCGTCGTGGCGATGAGGCCTTTGCCGTAGGTCTGCAGGAGCTCGCGGTCCATGCGGGGCTTGAAGTAGTAGCCCTCGATGCTCGACAGCGAGCTCAACCGGAAGAGGTTGTGCATGCCCTCGGTGCTCTGACTCCACATCGTCATGTGGGTGTAGGCACCCGAACCCGAGACGTCGTCGCTCTTCTGCTCGGGCGACCCCCAGGCGACGCGCGACTTGTCGCCGCGGTGCGTCCCCGGCGTGACGTACGCCTCGAGACCGACGATCGGCTTGACGCCGGCTGCCTTGGCCGCGCGGTAGAACTCGAAGGCCGCGAAGGTGTTGCCGTGGTCCGTGACGGCGATGGCCGGCATCCCGTAATCGGCGGCAGCCTGCGTCATCGCGCCGATCTTCGCGGCGCCGTCGAGCATCGAGTATTCGCTGTGGACGTGCAGATGAACGAAGGAGTCGGATGCCACTCATCGAGTCTACGTTCCGCCTGGGACAGGGCGCCTAGGCTGATCGACATGACCACCCCCGAGTTCGTCCTCACCCTCCGCGAGAAGATCGGCACCGCTCCACTCCCCCTGGTGGGGGTCACGGCGATCGTGTTCCGCGACGAGAAGGTCCTGCTCGGCAAGCGCGCCGACAACGGGGAGTGGCAGGCGGTGTCGGGCATCGTCGAGCCCGGCGAGGAGCCCGCCGACACGGCCGTGCGGGAGTGCCTGGAGGAGGCCGGCGTCGTCGTGCGCGCGACGCGACTGGCCGCCGTGCAGCAGATCCCCCGCATCGTCTACGCCAACGGCGACCAGGTCGACTACCTCGACCTGGTCTTCCGCTGCGATTGGGTGTCGGGTGAGCCGCACCCTGCCGACGGCGAGCTGACCGACGTCGGCTGGTACGGACTCGGCGAACTGGTCGACGTCGATCAGACGCACGTGCGCAAGATCGCGCTCGCCATCGCGGAGGACGATCCCGCGACGTTCGCCGGCGGCCGCTGAAACCTCGTCGACCGCGACGATCTCACTGATCGCGGAGGATCTCCAGGGCGCCGGCGAGGTCCGCCGGGTACTCCGAGCGGAAAGTCACCCAGTCCCCCGACGACGGATGCGCGAAGGACAGCTCGTGGGCGTGCAACCACTGGCGTGCGAGTCCGAGCCGCTGCGCCAGGGTGGGGTCGCCCCCGTAGAGAGGATCGCCGACGCACGGGTGCCGGTGCGCCGCCATGTGCACGCGGATCTGGTGCGTGCGCCCCGTCTCGAGGTGCACCTCGAGCAGCGACGCGCGCGGGAACGCCTCGAGCGTCTCGTAGTGGGTGACGGAGTCCTTGCCGTCCGGGATGACCGCGAACTTCCACGAATGGTTCGGATGACGCCCGATCGGGGCGTCGATCGTCCCGACGAGAGGGTCCGGGTGCCCCTGGACGACGGTGTGGTAGACCTTGTCGACCTCGCGCTCCTTGAAGGCGCGCTTCAGAGCCGTGTAGGAATGCTCGGTCTTCGCGACGACCATGAGGCCGCTCGTGCCCACGTCGAGTCGGTGCACGACGCCTTGGCGCTCGGGCGCGCCTGAGGTCGCGATGCGGAACCCGGCCGCGGCGAGGGCGCCCACGACCGTGGGCCCCTCCCACCCGAGCGAGGGGTGAGCAGCGACACCGGCAGGCTTGTCGACCACCACGATCTCGTCGTCGTCATGGACGACGCCGAGGTCCGGGACGGCGATCGGGACGATCTCGGGTCCACGCTTATCCTCCCAGTCCACCTGCAGCCACGCACCGGCGACGAGCTTGTCGGACTTACCGACCGTGCGCATGTCGAGCTGGACTCCCCCGGCTTCCGCCACCTCTGCCGCGAATGTCCGCGAGAATCCGAGCAGCTTCGCGAGCGCGGCGTCGACCCGAGTGCCGTCCAGCCCATCGGGGACGGGAAGGCTACGACTGGGCATGCGGGTCTGTCGGCGTGGTCACGTCCGCGTCTGCATCCGTCGTGGCCGCGGCGCGCGCGGCATCCTTCTCGCGAGTGCCATCGAATCGGAGGCCGATCAGGACCAGGATGGCCACGGCGATCATCATCGTGACGATGAACATGTCGGCGACGTTGTAGATCGCTGAGGGGAACCACAGCCACAGCCAGGGCGTGTGGATGAAGTCCACCACGTGCCCGACGAGGAACCCAGGCGCGCGAAGAAGGCGGTCGGTGAGGTTTCCGAGGATGCCGCCGAGCAGCAGTCCGAGCACAATGGCCCAGGCACGGGTGCGCACGCGGGTGACGCCGAGCGCGACGATCGCGACGGCCGCTGCGGCGAGGACGAGGGTGAAGACCCAGGTCACTCCCTCGCCGAGGGAGAACGCCGCACCGGGATTGAAGGTCAGATAGAGCTGGAGGACGTCCCCGATGACGGGGACCGCCTGCCGCTCGGGCAGGTTCTCCAGAGCCAGGTACTTGGTGAACTGGTCAGCGGCCAGCACCAGCACCGCGAGGATCGCGATGGTGGTGCCGGCCGCTGCGGCGCGCAGTGTCGTCCGCGACGCGGACGTTCGGCTCGACAATGTGCGAGGAGTCAGGACGCGGGGATGGGCGTCGAGCCCGACGTTCCGGCGACGTCCAGGTCGCGGAGCTTCTCTTCGATGAAGCCGCGCAGCTGAACGCGGTAGTCGCGTTCGAACTGACGCAGTTCGCTGATGCGGCCCTCGAGCGTGCCACGCTCGCTCTCGAGGCGCGTGATCTCGTCGCGCGCCTTCGAGCGGGCGTCGTTGAGGATGGCGTCGGCCTCGGCCTGCGCCTCGGAGATGAGCTTCTCCTTCTGCGCCTTGCCCTCGGCGACGTGCTCGTCGTGCAGACGCTGCGCGAGCTCGATGATGCCGGCGGATGCCGCCGCGGGGGCGGTGCCGGTAGCCGCGGGAGCTTCGACCGGCTCGGACGGGGCCGGAGCCTCATCGACGACCTGGGTCTCGGGTGCGGCCTCTTCCTGCTGCACGGACTCCTGCGCGGCGGGGGCCTCGCCGGACTCGAACGCGGCGAGCTTCGCCTTCAGTTCCTCGTTCTCGGCGATGGTCTTGCGCCACTCGACGACGATCTCGTCCAGGAAGTCGTCGACCTCGTCGGGATCGAATCCCTCCTTGAAGCGAACATGCTGGAACTGCTTGGTGACGACGTCTTCGGGAGTCAAAGGCATGTGTCTTTCCTCTTTCGGGGCTCAGGGGGCGGGCCGGTCAATGAAGACCCGCGAGGCGCGAGCCGTACCCCGACAGCATAGTCCGCGGCTGTCGCGGGTGCGACGACGGCGCCGTCAGTATCGGCTCAGCACCTGCGTGATCGACAGCAGCACGAAGCAGATGAGCATGGTGATGGGGAACGCGAGATCCAAGGCGATCGGACCGATGCGCAACGGAGGGATGAATCGCCGGAAGAACTTGATGGGCGGATCCGTCACGGTGAACACGACCTCGGCCACGACGAGCCAGCCGCCGCGCGGACGCCACTCCCGATTGAACATCGGGATGTACTCCAGCACCAGACGTGCCAGGAGGAACAGCACGTAGATGAGCAGGAGCGCGTTGAGGATCCCGGCGATGAGGCCGACGACCGACACGGCGTCAGTGGGTGAAGGGGGTGGAGTCCGCGTCACCCTGGGCGATCGCGCCCTCGCCGGACACGGCGACGTTCTCGGGCGAGAGCAGGAAGACCTTGCTCGTCACGCGCTCGATACGTCCGTACAGGCCGAGCGAAAGACCGCTCGCGAAGTCGATGAGGCGGCGCGCGTCGGCGTCGCTCATCTGCGACAGGTTGATGATGATCGGGATGCCGTCGCGGAAGTTCTCGGCGATCGCCTGAGCGTCGCGATACTGCTTCGGGTGGACCGTGACGATCTCGCTCACCGTGGCCGGAGCGGGCTGACGGACGACAGCGGGACGGTGGATGGGGGTCACCGGCGCCGTCTTGTTCTCGACCTGCTTCTCCCGGCTCTCGCGGCGGGGAGCGGGCTCCTCGTAGACCTCTTCCTCATCGGCGAGGCCCAGGTACACCATGGTCTTCTTGAGCGGGTTCGACATCGCATCCTCCGTATTGCTCGTCTGTGACGAGGCTATCCGTGCACGGGCCTCGGGCCCGTGATTGCCGAACCGATCCGCAGGTGTGTCGCACCCGCCGCGATCGCCTCGGCGAAATCGCCGGTCATGCCGGCGGAGATCCAGTCGGCATCCGGAACGATGGCCCTCACGCTCTGCGCGTAGGAGAGCAGTCGCTCGAAGGCCGGAGCGGGCTCCTCGCCCAGCGGCGCGACGGCCATCACGCCGCGCAGTCGGAGCGAGGGACACGTCGCTGCGACGTGCTCGGCGAGCCCTGCGACACCCTCAGGATCCACTCCCCCGCGCCCCGGATCGTCGGTCAGGTTGACCTGGATCAGGACGTCCAGAATGTCGGCGTCGTCGTCCTCAGGTCGTGCCGCATGCAACGCGTCGGCGAGACGCGCACGATCGAGCGAATGCACGGCGTCCGCGTCGCGTCGCACCGCGCGAGCCTTGTTCGTCTGCGCTTGCCCGATGAAATGCCACCGGACCGGATCGCCCTCGTACGCCTCGCGCTTCGCGGTGAGTTCCTGCTGCCGATTCTCACCGACATCCGTGACCCCCAGACCGGCGAGGTCGTGGACGAGGTCGACCGGATGGAACTTGGTGACGACGATGCGCGTGATCGCGGAAGGATCGCGGCCCGCCGACCGAGCCGCATCCGAGATGCGCGCGTCGATGTCGGCGAGCCGCGAACGGAGATCCACGGCGGTGTTACTTCAGGAAGTCGGGGATGTCGAGGTCGTCATCACCGAATGCCGAGTCGTAGTCGCTCGACGAGGACGGCGCCGAGACCGAGACCGACTCGCGCGAGCCGGAATTCTCGGCCGCCGCGAGGTCCCGAGCCACGGTGTCCGCCGGAAGCGGGGGCAGGACCGGAGCGGATGCCGGGCGGCTCGCCGTGATGGGCTCGACCTTCACCTGCGGCTCGCCGCCGTCGAAACCGGCGGCGATGACCGTCACGCGCACCTCGTCACCGAGGGTGTCGTCGATGACCGTACCGAAGATGATGTTGGCCTCGGGGTGCGCTGCCTCCTTGACGAGCTGAGCCGCGTCGTTGATCTCGAAGATGCCCAGGTTCGAACCACCCTGGATCGACAGGAGGACACCGTGCGCGCCCTCGATGGAGGCCTCGAGCAGCGGCGACTCGACGGCGAGCTCCGCCGCCTTGATCGCGCGGTCCGCGCCGCGCGCGGAACCGATGCCCATGAGCGCGGAACCCGCACCCTGCATGACCGACTTGACGTCGGCGAAGTCGAGGTTGATGAGACCCGGGGTGGTGATGAGATCGGTGATGCCCTGAACACCGGCGAGGAGGACCTGGTCGGCCGTGGCGAACGCCTCGATCATCGAGATGCCGCGATCGCTGATCTCGAGCAGGCGGTCGTTCGGGACGACGATGAGGGTGTCGACTTCTTCCTTCAACTTCGAGACACCCGACTCCGCCTGCGTCTGACGCCGGCGACCCTCGAAGGAGAAGGGCTTGGTCACGACACCGATGGTCAGTGCGCCGATGGACTTCGCGATCCGCGCGACGACGGGAGCGCCACCCGTACCGGTGCCACCGCCTTCTCCCGCGGTCACGAAGACCATGTCGGCGCCCGCGAGCGCCTCTTCGATCTCCTCGGCGTGATCCTCGGCGGCGCGGCGGCCGACCTCGGGGTCGGCGCCGGCGCCGAGGCCGCGGGTGAGCTCACGGCCCACGTCGAGCTTGATGTCGGCGTCGCTCATGAGCAGCGCCTGGGCGTCCGTGTTGACGGCGATGAACTCGACGCCGCGAAGGCCGAGCTCGATCATGCGGTTGACGGCGTTGACACCGCCACCGCCCACGCCAACGACCTTGATCACAGCAAGGTAGTTCTGGTTCTGGCTCACGCCGGCCTCCGTATCGTCCTGAACCTCGAGTGCAAACCTTCAACCTCAACCAGAGGTTTAAAGAATTGCCGAGTATGCAATTCCTGATTCAGACGGTATGCGGCGTACGCGCGCCCGCTCGCATCGCCGCGGCGTGTCGTCGGATCTGCATTCTCGCGTCAGCGTATGACGACGGCGGCGGGAGACGAGACGTCGTACACCTTGACCTCGGACGGGGGTTTGGCGGTCATCGCCGCCCTGAGGACGCGGGCCTTCTCGAGCGGCTCGTCGGAGCTCCCCCACACGACGTCGGCCCCGTCCACCGACAGGGTGACGTCATCGGGCGTGGTCGCCGACATCCCGGTGATCTGGGCGCGGAGGTCCGCAGGAAGCGACCGGTAGACGGCACCGACCGCCCGGAACGCCCTCGATCCGGCGCCCCCCGACGCATCGATGAGCGGATACCCGTCGGGGGCGTCCTTCGTGGTGGCGAGGACGACGCCCGCGGCGTCGACGAGGGAGAAGCCGGCCCTGGTGGAGACGACGCCCACCGGCGTCCGCTCGACGATGCGGACCACGAGCTCTTGCGGCGGCCTGGCTTCGATCGAGTAGCTCTCGACGAGCGGGAAGGCGACGAGAGCGGCCTTCACGTCGCTAGAGTCCACCAGCGCGAGCGGAGTACCCATCTCACCGGCCAGAGCCTTCTCGACTGCGGCAGGGGCGAGCCGGTCCGTGCCCATCACCGTTATCTTCGACACCGCGAACAAGGGGCTGTATGCCGTCGCGACGGCAACGAGGCCTACGACCGCGACGGCCGCGAGCCCACCGAGCCAGGCGTAGCGGCGGCGACGTTGGCGCACGGTGAAACGCCGCACCTCTCGGCGGAGCGCTCGACGGCGGGCGCGCGCCGCCGCCCAGACATCCCGCATGCTGAGCGCACGCTCCGCTCCGGCATCCGGACCGGATTCGACTGCGTCGTCGTCTCCGGATGGCTCAGAGGGTGAGAACGGCAGGATGCGACCCATACGGCCCGGCCGCACGGGCTCGACGACCTCGGTGACGCGCACGTCCGCGGCCGACTCTTCGCCCGCGGAGAGATCGACGACCGGTGGCTGCGCGGTCGCCGCTTCCTCGGCCTGTCGGCGGGATGCGTCTGCCGGGCGCCGCGTCGTGGGCGTGGAAGGCAGCGGTGAGGGCCGCCGCATCTCAGGCCTGCTCCATCTTCAGTCCCGCCCCAACGGTCAGTCCTCCACCGGCCCGAGGGCCTCGAGCACCTGCGGGATGATGCGGTAGACGTCGCCGCATCCGAGGGTGATGATGTAGTCGCCGGGTCGGGCGATCGACGCCGTGTAGTCCGCGGCCTGCTGCCAGTCGGCGACGAACCGGACACGGTCCTGATCACCGAAAGCCCCGCTGACGAGCGCGCCGGTGACTCCCGGAACGGGATCTTCACGGGCACCGTAGACGTCGAGGACGACGGTCTGGTCGGCACGCGATTCGAGGACCTCGGCGAACTCGCGGTACATCGCCTGCGTCCGTGAGTACGTGTGCGGCTGATGGAGCGCGATGATGCGCCCGTCCCCGACGACGGTGCGGGCAGCGGCCAGAGCGGCGTCGACCTCCGTCGGGTGATGCGCGTAGTCGTCGTAGACGGACACACCCGAGCGGATGCCGTGGAGCTCGAAGCGGCGGACGGTACCGCCGAACTCCTCCACGGCGCGGACCGCGCGCTCGAGGTCGTGACCGAGCGTGAGGAGCACGGCGACGGCGCCGGCGGCGTTGATGGCGTTGTGCGCTCCCGGTACCGAGAGGGCACCGGAGACCGCGCGTCCCTCGTGGTGAACGGTGAACGACACGGGGCCTTCCGTGACGATGTCGGTGACGCGGACGTCGGCGTCGGCCGCCTCACCGAACGACACCACGTGGGGGTGACGGAGCGCATCCGCGACCTCGCGGGCGCCCGGATCGTCGGACGAGATGACGACCGCCTGGGACGCGGCATCCGCGAACCGCACGAAACCGTCGTAGAACGCCTCGCGCGACCCCCAGTGGTCGAGGTGATCGGGGTCCACGTTCGTGATGAGCGCGACGGCCGTGTCGTACAGCAGGAAGGATCCGTCGGATTCATCCGCCTCGATGACGAAGAGATCATCCGACCCCGTGCCGCTCGAGACGCCGAGCGAGGCGATGACCCCGCCGTTGACGAAGGTCGGATCGGCGCCGATCGCGCGGAGAGCGGTGACGACCATGCCTGTCGACGTCGTCTTGCCGTGGGCTCCGGCGACGCTCACCAAGCGGCGGCCGCCGACGAGCCAGTGGAGCGCCTGCGACCGGTGGATGACGGCGACGCCGCGTTCCTTCGCCCGGAGGTACTCCGGGTTCTCGGGCCAGATAGCCCCCGTGAAGACCACCGCGTCGACGTCGTCCGGGAGGTTCGACGCGTCGTGACCGACGTGGACATCGGCGCCGCGCGCCGCGAGGCCCCGCATCGCCTCACTGTCCGAGCGGTCGGAGCCCGAGACGCGGATGCCGCGGTCGAGGAACATCCCGGCGAGTCCCGACATCCCGGAACCGCCGATCCCGATGAAGTGGGCGGCGGTGATGTCCGCGGGGATGGGGAGCGAGAGATCGGGGCGAATCATGGCGCGTCAAGTCTAGGTCGGCCCCACGGGGAGAACGCTGCGGCACGCTGACGCGTGGGGCTGGGCGACTCAGCGGACGAGTGCGCGATCGATGAGTCCGAGCACGTTCTCGCTGCCCGAGCGGGTACCCACCGTCGCCGCCGCGGCCCGCATGCGGTCGAGGGCGGCCGGGTCGGTCAGGAGCGGAACGACGGCCGAGCGGATCCGGTCTCCCGTCAACTCGGCGTCGGGGATGAGCACCGCCGCACCGGCACCTACGGCGGACGCCGCGTTCAGCGCCTGCTCGCCGTTACCCACCGCGTAGGGCACGTACACCGCAGGAATACCCAACGCGCTGATCTCGCTCACCGTGGCGGCGCCGGAGCGGGACACGATGGCGTCGGCGAGAGCGAAAGCGAGGTCCATGCGGTCGATGTAGGGGACGACTCGGTAGCTCGTGTCGCCGGGATCGGCGATATCGTTGCGCTCCCCCGCCGCATGCAGGATCTGCCATCCTGACGCGACGATGTCCTGCCAGGAGTCGGCGAGAGCATGGTTGATGCGGACCGCCCCCAGCGACCCTCCGAAAACGAGGAGGACCGGGCGCTCGGCATCGAGACCGAAGGCCGCCGCGGCCTCTGCGCGGAGCGCGGGGCGGTCGAGATGCACGATCTCGGGACGCAGGGGCATCCCGACGACCTCCGCGCCGCGCAGCGGAGTCCCCTCGAAGGCGACGCCGGACGCCGCGGCCCGCCGTGCGCCGAGGACGTTGGCGAGTCCCGGCTTGGCATTGGCCTCATGCACCACGACCGGAACGCCGGCACGCCGCGCGGCGACGTAGGCGGGCGCCGCGGCGTAACCGCCGAATCCCACGACCACATCGACGCCGCGGGAGCGGATGTGGGCTCGGACCTGGCGCACCGCGCGCATGAAGCGAGCGGGGAATCGCAGAGCCGCGGCATCCGGGCGACGCGGGAACGGTACCTTGTCGACGAACAGCAGTTCGTAGCCGCGCAGCGGCACCAGCCGGGCCTCCAGCCCCTCGCGCGTCCCGAGGACGAGCACTGTCGCGTCGGGTTCCCGGGCGACGAGAGCATCGGCGACGGCGAGCAGCGGATTGACGTGGCCCGCGGTCCCGCCGCCGGCCAGAAGGTACGTGGTCACCGGATCGAGCCTACCGGCGGGCAGGTGCGACGCTCGGCGCCGGCGTGGGCAACGTCCGGGCGAACGCGAGGAGAGCCCCGCAGGCGAGCAGGACCGACATCAGCGACGTGCCGCCCTGCGACATGAACGGGAGCGGGACGCCGAGAACAGGGAAGACCCGCAGGACGACGCCGATGTTGATGAGGGCCTGACCGACGATCCATACGGTCACCGCTCCCGCCGCGATGCGGATGAAGGGGTCGTGCGTCTTCCGGATCACGTGGAACGCGCCGATCGCGAAGAGCGTGAACATCGCCAGCACCACGACGCAGCCGATGAGGCCGAGCTCCTCGCCGACGATCGCGAAGATGTAGTCGTGCGACGCCGCGGGCAACCATGCGTACTTCTCGCGGGAGTTGCCGAGTCCGAGCCCGAAGACGCCTCCGCTGGCGAGGCCCCAGATGCCGTGGAGCGGCTGATAGCAGTCGCCGTAATAGTCCGCGAGGCAGTCCGGGTTCATGAAGCTCATGATGCGCCTCATCCGATCCGGACTCGTGATCGCCAAGAAGGCCACAGCGCCCACCGCCAGCACGAGCGGGATCACGAAGATCCGCAGGCGCACGCCGGAGAAGAACAGCGCCGCAAGGAGGATCAGCACGAGGATCATGGCTGTGCCGAGGTCCTTGCCTGCCACGACTGAACCGATGACGATGATGGCAACCGGAACGACGGGGATGAAGACGTGCCGCCAGTCGCCGAGGAGCGTCTGCTTGCGGTAGAGGACGTAGGCGAGCCACAGGGCGAACGCGAGCTTGAGGAACTCCGAAGGCTGCAGCTGATTGCCCGCGATCATGATCCAGTTGCGGTTGCCGCCGTCCTCGAACCCCAGCGGCGTGAAGACGAGGAGCTGCAGGAAGAGAGCCCCGGTGAGCGCGATCCATGAGATCCGCTTCCAGAACAGCATCGGCAACCGGCTCAGCACGAACATGAGCGGGATGCCGACCACGGCGAACACGCCCTGCTTGATCGCCGTCTCGAACGGCCCGCCCGCACCCGAGGTCGCCATCGTGGCGGAGAGGACCATCACGAGACCGAAGATGGTCAGGATCAGCGCGGTCGAGGCGATGAGCAGGAACTCGCTCGGAACCGGCGCGAAGACCTTGCCGAGCGCGACGCGCGCCGTGAAGGCCGTAGAGCCGCGGTCAGCCGGATCCGACGGGGCCGGACGGTCGGTCGTTGTCGTCACCGGCGTCCTTTCCGATCCGTGCGTTCACCGCGTCGGCGAAACGCCGACCGCGATCCGAGTACGAGGCGAACTGGTCGAAGGACGCCGCAGCCGGAGCGAGGAGGACCACGTCTCCGTCCTGCGCGACGCCCGCCGCCAGCGCGACGACCTCGGTCATGACGTCCTCAGTCTGAGCGTGGTCGACCTCGAAGACCGGAACCGCCGGGGCGTGTCGCCCGAAAGCCCCCACGATGTCCCCACGCTCGACGCCGATGACGATGGCGGCCTTGACCGCGCGACCGCGCGAGGCGATGAGGTCGTCGATGTCGACGCCCTTCAAGAGTCCGCCGATGACCCAGACGGCCCCCGGGTATGCCTGGAGGGAGGATGCCGCCGCGTGCGGGTTGGTCGCCTTCGAATCGTCGACCCAGGTCACGCCGTCCGCGACCGCGACGACCTCGATCCGGTGCGGGTCGAGGCGGAAGCTGCGCAGGGCGTCCCGAATGGCCGCGGGAGGAACGTCGATGGATCGGGCGAGGGCGGCGGCGGCGAGGATGTTGGCCACGACGTGCGGTGCGGCGAGACCGGCGTCCGACAATTCCTCGACGGTCGTGATCTCCAGCGCGTTCGTTCGACGCTCCTCGAGGAAGGCGCGATCGACGAGGATGCCGTCGACGACGCCGAGGTCGCTCGGGCCGGGAACCCCGAGATCGAACCCGATGGCGCGGCATCCCTCGACGACCTCGGCCTCCTCCACCATTTCGCGCGTCGCGATGTCGCTCTTGTTGTAGACGCAGGCCACGCGGGACTGCCGATAGACGACCGCCTTGGCGTCGCGGTAGGCGTCGTACGAACCGTGCCACTCGAGGTGGTCCGCCGCGAGGTTGAGGCAGACGCTGGCGTGGGGCGACACCCGCCCCGCGTCGCCCGCCAGGCCCAGGTACCAGAGCTGGTGACTGGACACCTCGACGACGAGGACGTCGAAGCCCTCGGGGTCGCGGACCGCGTCGAGCACCGGAACGCCGATGTTGCCGCACGGGGCGGCGCGAAGGCCCCCGGCAACCAGCATCGTCGCCGTCAGCTGCGTCGTCGTCGTCTTGCCGTTGGTGCCGGTGATCAGCATCCATTCCGCCGGTGTCCCGTCGGGCCGCAGCACCTTGTCCCGGACCCGCCAGGCGAGCTCGATATCACCCCACACGGCGACTCCCGTCGCACGCGCCCACGAGACCACGGGGTGATGCGGCGGGAATCCGGGCGAGGCGATGACGACGTCGGGGCGGTGAGCGACCAGTTCGTCGGGAACGGATCGGAGGTCCCCCTCCCACAGCTGCGCACCGATGACCGGCAGGAGGCGCGCGTACTCCTCCGTCGCGGTCTCGGTGACGACGAGGACGTCGGAGCCGAGCTCGGCGAGTGTGTCGGCGACCGAGAAGCCCGTCATCGAGAGGCCGAGGACGGCGACGCGCAGTCCGGACCAGTCCGCGTGCCAGCTCGTCAGGCGATCGAGATCCGCGGTCACAGCGCGGCCAGCCAGCCGACGTAGAACAGCGCGACGCCGAAGATGGCCAGGATGCCGGCGATCACCCACATCCGGACGACGATGGTGATCTCCGGCCATCCCCGCATCTCGAGGTGGTGGTGGAAGGGACTCATGAGGAAGAGCCGCTTCCCACCGGTGGCCTTGAAGTAGTAGCGCTGCAGGATGACCGACGCGGGCGCGACGATGAACACGCCCGCCAGGATGATCGAGAGGATCTCCGTGCGGCTGAGAACGGCCATCGCGACGATGACACCGCCGATGGCCATCGAGCCGACGTCACCCATGAACATCTTCGCCTTCGGCGCGTTCCACCAGAGGAAGCCCACGAGGGCGCCGACGAACGAGGCGGCGACGATCGTCAGTCCCATGGGGTCCCGCGTGTCGTAGCAGGCAGCCGTGTACTCGGTGACCAGGGCAGCGGAGTGGCATCGCTGCTGCAGCTGCCAGAAGGTGACCAGGCTGTAGGCCGAGACCGTGAAGATGCCCGCACCCGTCGCGAGACCGTCCAGGCCGTCGGTCAGGTTCGTTGCGTTGGACCACGCGACGGACATGAACGAGATCCACACGAGATAGAGGATCCAGCCGGCGACCGCGCCGAGCGCCATGAACGAGAGCGTGGGGATGTCGCGGAAGAAGGAGATGTAGGCGGATCCCGGGGTCTCGCCGTACTGGTTCGGGAAGTTCAGGGCCATGACGGCGAACGGCACGGCGACCGCGATCTGCCCCACGATCTTGCGCCACCCCGAGAGACCGAGGCTCCGCTGCGAGCGCACCTTCATGTAGTCGTCGATGAACCCGATGATCCCGAGACCGACCATCATCCACAGCACGAGCAGACCCGACACGGTCGGCTCGGTGCCGCCGGTGTAGCTGCCGACGAAGAAGCCGACGATCGTCCCGAGCACGAAGACGATGCCGCCCATGGTGGGCGTACCCCGCTTCGTGTGATGGCTCGGGTTGTTGATGTCCTCCGGGGTACGGATGACCTGACCCCAGCCGATCTTCCGGAACAGCCGGATGAACAGGGGGGTGAGGAAAAGAGTGAATGCCAGCGAGATCGTCGCAGCGGCCAACAGGGATCTCACGAGAAGAATTCTCCCAGACGGTCGCCGAGGAACCTGAGCCCGGCGGAGTTGGAGGACTTCACCAGCACGCGATCACCGTCGCGGAGCTCGGCCGTCAGGTAGTCGTAAGCCTCGTCAGCGGTCTCGAAGAAGACGGCTTCGCCGTCCCACGAACCCTCGCTGATCGCAGCCAGGTAGAGCCGCCGCGCGGCGGAGCCGATCACGACGATGCGCTCGTAGCGCAGGCGCACGGCCTGGAGCCCGATCCGGTCGTGCTCCTCCCCCGCCTGTTCGCCGAGCTCGGACATCGCCCCCAGGACCGCGACCTTCCGCTGGCCGGGGGCGGTGATCTGAGCGACCGTCCGCAGCGCTGCGGCCATCGAGTCGGGACTCGCGTTGTAGGCGTCGTTGATGATCCGGACACGGTCCGTGCCGAGCGGCTGCATCCGCCAACGCTCCGCGATCTCGACCGTTCCGATGCGGGCGATCGCATCGGCGGGGTCGACGCCGAGCACCTGGGCGACGGTGATGGCCGCCAGAGCGTTCATGATGTGGTGCTCACCGAGCACCTTGAGGTGGAGGGGCAGCTGACGTCCGTCGACGTGAACGGTCGCGGTCGTGCCGGATGCCGTGACCTCGACATCCTCCGCACGGACATCCGCGGTTGCGCCGCGCCCGAACCACCGCACGTCGGCGCCGCGCTCCTGGGCAGCGTCGGCCATCGCGGCGACGCGGGCGTCGTCTGCGTTGAGAACCGCGGTCCCGCCGGGCCGGAGGGCTTGGACCAGTTCGGTCTTCGCCTTCTGCGTCGCCTCGACGCCTCCGAAACCGCCGGCGTGGGCGAGTCCCACCATGAGGACGGCGCCGATGTCGGGAGTGATGAGACCCGCGAGTTCCGCGATGCGGCCTGGGCGCGAAGCGCCGAGCTCGCTGACGAGGTAGCGCGTGTCGTCCGTCACGCGCAGCATCGTCACGGGCGCGCCCACCTCGTTGTTGAACGATGCCCGCGGGGCGACGGTGGGGCCCTCGTCCTCGAGGATCCGCGCGAGGAGATTCTTCGTCGTCGTCTTGCCGTTCGATCCCGTGATGCCGACGACCTGCAGCATCCCTGCGGCGCGCACACGCGCGACGACCTCACGGGCCAGGGCGGCCAGTGCGGCGACGGCGTCGGGGACGACGACCTGCGAGATCTCCGCATCGACGCGGCGCTCGACGATGGCGAGGGCGGCACCGGCTCGGGCGGCGCCGTCGACGAACAGGTGCCCGTCCGTGACGTCACCGGGCTTGGCGACGAACACGGATCCCGGCTCCATCTGCCGCGAGTCGGTGTCGACCGTGCCCTCGACGACTGTTTCGGGGGTGTCCGCGCCGGAGAGGCGAAGGGTGCCGCCGACGGCGTGCGTCACCTCGGCGAGCGTCATCCGGATCATGCTGGGGGTCTCCTCGTGCGCTCGGCTCAGTCGGTGACGGGAAGGAGGGGGGTCTCCGAACCCGACGGCATGATGCGGTAGTGCGTGAGCACCTGCGCCATCGCCTTCTTGAACACCGAGCGGTTGGCCGACGACATGCGCTGCTTCTTGGGCTCGTCGAAGACCGTCAGGACAACATACTTCGGATCGTCGGCAGGAGCGAAGCCGACGAGCGACGTGAAATACAGGTTCTTCTTGTAGCCGCCGTGCCCGTCGGGGATCTGCGCGGTGCCGGTCTTGCCGCCCACCCGATAGCCCGGAAGAGCGACATCCTCGGCGAGCGTGCCCTGCGCGAAGACGTTCTCGAGCATGAGGGACACCTCCTTCGCGGTCTTCTCCTTGATCACGCGCTCAGGCGCGGCGAGCTTCGGCTCGATGACCTGGCCGTTCGCCTTGGTGCACGATTCGACCAGGGACGCCGGCATGCGTACGCCCCCGTTTGCGAAGGTCTGGTAGGCGTTCGCGACCTGGACAGCGGTCACGGTGAACGCCTGTCCGAACGTGGTGGCGTACTTCGTCTGGTTGTCCCAGGTGTCGGCGGGTCGCAGGATCCGCTCGGGCTCCCCCGACCATCCCAGGCCGTCCGTCTGTCCCGCGCCGAACTTCTTCAGGTAGTCGTAGCGGGTCTGGGGATCGACCATCGCGCCGAATTGCGACATCGCGACGTTCGAGGAGGTCACGAGACCGCCGTTGAGCGTGAGGTTCTGCGTGGCGTGCTTCTCGGAGTCGTTGACGACGGCGCCGTTCGAGAACACCATGCGGTCGGGAACGGTGACGGTCGTGCCCGGCGTGACTCCTGCCTGCTCGATCGCCGTCGCCGCCGTGACGGGCTTGAAGGTCGAGCCGGGCTCGAAGGAGGTCCGCAGCAGACGGGACCCCCGGTCCTCGGCCTTGCTCGCGCCGGGATCGTTGGGGTCGACGGAGTCGGTCTCGGCGATCGCGCGGATCTTGCCGGTCGCCACCTCCATCACGAGGATTCCGCCCCAGTTGGCCTGGTAGCGGTCGGTCTCCTCCGCGATGAGCTGCTGCATGTACCACTGCAGATCGGAATCGATCGTCAGCTTCAGGGTGCCGCCGTCGACCGCTGGCTTCTCCACGGCCGTGCCGGGGATCGTCACGCCGTTCGCGCCCCGCTGGTACTTGATGCTCCCGCTCGTGGGTTCGAGGCACGAGTCCTGGAGCTTCTCGACGCCCTCGAGGGGCTCGCCGTCCGAACCGACGAAGCCGATGATGTTCCCCGCGACCGCACCGTCGGGGTACGACCGCGAGGCGACCGGTTCGAAGGAGAGGAAGGGGATGCCGAGATCGTCGAGCTCGCGGAACTCCGCCGTCGACACCAGCCTCCTGATCACCTGGTATCGACTCTCGGGGTTCTTCGCGTATGCGTCGTCGACGAGCGCGCGGACCTCGTCGGCGCTCTGCCCGGTCACAGTGGCGATCTCGGCAGCGATCTCCGGCCACGTGACCATCACGGTGTCTCCGGCATCGTTCTTGACGATCGCGCCGGTGTCGTCGCGGAGGGACATGCCCGCCTCGGCGAGCTTCGGGTCGACGACCACGTTGTACCGCAGCATGCTCGTGGCGAGCGGATTGCCGTTCGCGTCGACGATGGTGCCTCGAGCGCCCTCGAGCGTCGTGGTCGTCTGCATGCCCTTGCTGAACGCGTCTTCGACGTGCTGGCTGGCGTTGACGACCTGGATGTCGATGAGGCGCGCGACGAACGCGACCAGGACGACGAGGACGACGGCGAGGGCGACGACGGTGCGACGGCGAGGACTGCGGGTTGCTCGAGTCGTCATGTTCTCAGTGTGTGGCGGGGGTCGGCAGTCCGTCGGCGATGGACGGGGGTGTCGGCGTATCGGCCAGGAGCTTCTTGTCGATGGAGACCCCCGTGTCGAGGCTCGCCTCGGGGTCGGTGACCAGCGGGACGCCCGCGACCAGGGCGTTGGACACCGCCGCCCGCGAGAGTGCCTGGATGGACGACGTATCCGAAGCGCCGCGGGTGGGCCCGAGTGTCGTGCCGTCGCTCAGTCGGATGTAGCTCGGCTCACCACCGGCGACGAGACCGAGCGCCGCAGCGTTGGCGGCGAGGAACTGGGGCGAGCTGAGTCCGGCGACCTCGTCCTGGAGGATGTTCTTCTGATACGTGACGTCCCGCTGCTGCACGGTGAGGCTCTTCACCTCGAACGCGTCCTGCGTGGTGACGATCGACAGTCCCATCTGCACGCCGGCGATCGCGAGGGCGCCTGCGACGGCGATGATTCCGAACGCACGTCTCGGGCGACGGCGCGGTTGAGCGACGACCCCCCAGCCGGGCCGGCCGACGGGTCGCAGAGCGGGTGCCGCCGAGCCGAGGAGGACCTCACCGGGCGCGTTGTCGATGACGGTGGTGGCCAGTGCCGAAGCGCTCATGACGCCTGCCTCACTCTCTCGGCCGCGCGCAGCCGGACGGGGGTGGCGCGCGGATTGCGGATCTTCTCTTCGTCGGACGCCAGCTCGGCACCCTTGGTGAGCAGGCGGAATCGGGGAGCGTGCTCGGGCGGTTCGATCGGGAGTCCGGCAGGAGCGGTGGACCTCGTCGCCTCCGCGAACACGCGCTTCACGAGACGGTCCTCGAGGGACTGGTACGACATGACGACGATCCGGCCGGACACGGGCAGGATGCCGAGCGCAGCCGGCAGGGCACGCTCGAGGACCGCCAGTTCGCCGTTGACCTCGATACGCAGCGCCTGGAAGACGCGCTTGGCCGGGTGGCCGCTGCGCTCGCGCTGAACGGCCACCGGCGTCGCACTGACCAGGATGTCGACGAGCTGGGCGGACCGCTCGATGGGAGCATCCTGACGAGCGGCGATGATCGCCCTCGCGTACCGACCGGCGAGCTTCTCCTCGCCGTAACGCTCGAAGATGCGACGCAGGTCGCCCTCACCGTAGGTCGCGACGACGTCCGCCGCCGTGGTCCCCGCGGACTGATCCATCCGCATGTCGAGGGGAGCATCCTTCGAGTAGGCGAAGCCGCGGTCCGCCTCGTCGAGCTGCAGCGACGAGACACCGAGGTCGAAGAGGATGCCGTCGGCGCGACGGACGCCCACGGTCGAGATGGCCTCGGCGATGCCGTCGTAGACGGTGTGCACGAGATCCACCCGGTCGCCGAAGCGTGCGAGCCGCTCCCCCGCGATGCGGAGCGCGTCCGTGTCGCGATCGAGTCCGATCAGACGCACGTGCGGGAAGCGTTCGAGGAGTGCCTCCGAATGCCCGCCCATACCGAGCGTCGCATCGACGACGACGGCGCCGTCGTGCTGCAGCGAGGGGGCGAGCAGCTCGACGCACCGATCGAGCAGGACGGGGGTGTGGATCTCGTCGTGGGCCATGATTCCTTCGGTTTCCGTCTGACCCTCGACCCCGATCCCCATCCGCTCCGACCTGGCGCCGGGGAAGTGCGTCAGGGCGTGCGGCTGGGAGTCGCAGTCGAGGATCAGAAGAGTCCCGGGATCACCTCCTGCTCCATGTCCGAGTAGGTGTCTTCGTTGCTGTCGGCGTAGGCGTTCCACGCGTCCGCGTTCCAGATCTCGGCGTGAGCGCCGACACCGGTGACGATCAGCTCCCGCTCGAGGCCGGCGTACGTGCGCAGGTGCGGCGGGATCGTGATGCGGTTCTGGGAATCGGGCTTCTCCGCGCTCGCACCGGAGAGGAACATGCGCTGGAAGTCGCGCGCCTGCTTGTTCGTCAGCGGTGCTTCACGGATGCGCTCGTAGACCCGCTCGAACTCGGCCGAGCTGAACACGTAGAGACAGCGCTCCTGGCCTCGGGTGACCACGACGCCGGAGCCGAGGTCGTCGCGGAACTTGGCGGGGAGGATGACCCGGCCCTTGTCGTCCAGCTTGGGGGTGTGGGTGCCCAACAACATCGCTCGGTCACCCCCTTCGTCCGGCCCGCTCCAGGATGACGCCACTTTACTCCACTTTCCTCCACTATGCGACGGTTACGCGGTGTGCCGCATCCCTGCCGCACCACCGGGCGACCGCGGGGTGGTACCGCTCGGGTGCGCGGGCACAAAAAAAGCACCGACCCGGAGGTCGGTGCTTCAGAGGTGGAGCGAGGTGGAGGGTGAGGATCAGCGATCGTCGTTGCGGCGGTCCCAGCGGTCGTTCATGCGATCCATGAAGGAGGCGGATGCGGGCGCTTTCGCCGCACGGGGCTTGCGCGTTCCCGTGGCGGTGCGCGCTGCTGCGGCCCCCTTGGCCGGCGTGAAGGCGAGAACGACCCCGCCGACCATGACGACGAAGGCGATCACGCCGATGACGATGAGCGACGTCGCGACGCCGACGACGAGGCCGGCGATACCCAGGAGTACGAGGACGGACCCGTAGACGATGTTGCGGTAGCTGAGCGGGGCCGCTCCACGGTCCGCGCTGACAACATCGGCGTCGTTGCGCATGAGATGGCGTTCCATCTCGTCCAGCAGACGCTGCTCCTGCTCTGACAGTGGCATGCATCCCCCTCGGGTCGGTCCGACAAGTGTACGCGTCCGCGTGATCACTAGGCTAGGCCTGTGTCCTCCCCTCACGACCCGATCGTCGCCGTTTCCCAGCGAGTCGAGAGGTTCCTCGGGGCGCAGCGCGACGCTGCTTCCGATTTCGGCGACGAGGCGCGAGCGTTCGTCGCCTCCGGCGCTGCCGCGGCGACCGGCGGCAAGGCGTTCCGAGCCAGGTTCTGCCTCGCCGGCTGGCGGGCGGTCGCCACGGCGAACGGCGCGACGCCGACCACGCCGGAGGCCGTGATCGCCGCCTCGGCGGCGCTGGAGATCTTCCACGCCGCGGCGCTCGTGCACGACGATGTCATCGATCGCTCCGATACACGGCGCGGCCGCCCGGCATCCCACCGCGCGTGGGAGGCCGAGCACCGTGCAAACGAATGGGCGGGCGAAGCCGCCGAGTTCGGCCGGTCCGCAGCAATCCTTCTGGGCGACCTCCTGGTGGCGTGGAGCGACGACCTCCTCGAGGAGGGTCTGGCCGACGTCGAGATCTCCCGCGCGCACCGCGCCCGGACGGAGTTCGCGCGGATGCGGCGCGAAGTGACGATCGGTCAATTCCTCGATGTCGCGGAGGAGTCCGCCTACGTCGCGGCCCCCGTCGACACCCACCCCGATCGAGCACTGCGTGTGGCCTCCTTGAAGTCCGCGCGGTACAGCGTGCAGCATCCCCTGCAGCTCGGCGCCGCGCTCGCCGACGCCGATGCCGAGCAGTACCGAGCGCTGGCGGCGTTCGGACACCCCATCGGCCTCGCGTTCCAGCTTCGTGACGACGTGCTCGGGGTGTTCGGCGACAGCGCGATCACGGGCAAGCCTGTGGGCGACGACCTGCGTGAGGGGAAGCGCACGCTGCTCATCGCCTACGCCCGTGCTGCCCTCTCCTCTGGAGCGCTTCGCGTCTTCGACGAGCTCATCGGCGAGCAGGACCTGACGCCCGAGCAGGTGACGCATCTGCAGCAGACGATCGTGGACACCGGCGCGCTCGCCCGGGTCGAGCAGCTGATCGCAGACTGGGCGACGGAGGCCGACCGCGCGCTCCGCGGGGCTCGCCTCGGCCACGCTGCGGTGAGCGATCTCCGCGACCTCGCACGGGCCGCGACGGTGCGCGCCGCCTGATCCGCAGCCATCCGCGCCGTCAGGCCGTCTATGCCGTCAGGCGAGGGTCTGCGCGACCCGCCGCACCTCGCTCTTGCGGCCCTGGCGGAGCGCCTCGATCGGGGGGTGGCCGATGGTCTCCTCCGGTGCCAGAAGCCAGTCGATGGCCTCGTCATCGGTGAAACCGGCGTCCTGCAGAACGATGATCGTCCCCCGCAGTGACGAGATGGGCGCCCCGTCCACGAGGAAGACGGAGGGAACACGCGGCGCGCCGAACCGGCGGGATGCGACGAGCTGGTGCTCGTCGAGCATCCGCCTCACGCGGCCCAGCGGCTCTCCGGTCAGGTCGACCAGTTCGGGAAGACTCAGCCAATCGGTGGACACGGGCGTCACAGAACTCACTCCACAACTATCGCATCCGACGCGGCGACTCGCGGGACCCCTTTTCCTTCACACCCGTCCCACGAACATCATTGATTGACAGCAGTCACAGCGGCGTGTCACGGTTTCGGAGGGGGAATCACCGATCTGGGACCGAATGAAGGAACACCTGTGCACAGGAACGACGTCATGCCCCCTGCCCTGCGTCGCAGAGGCGCTCCCGCCGTGGTCGGATCGATCGCGCTCTCGCTGTCGCTGATCCCGATCGACGCAGCCATCGCGGACGATCACGAGCGCTCCGCTCCCGAACCGCTGTCGGCCAAGGTGCACGTCTCCCCCGCTGCGCCGGTGCACGCGAAGACTGTGGTGGGAACCCCCGCGGCGAGCAGGGCGGTCCGGACGCACGTCGTCGCGCGAGGCGAGACGGTCAGCGCGATCGCCGCGGCGAACCGCGTCCGCACGGCGGACGTGCTCGCGTGGAACGATCTCGGATGGCGTTCCGTCATCCACCCGGGCGACGTCCTCAGGCTCGGGCCGAAAACCGAGAGGACGGATGCCGCGCCCTCGCAGCCCGCGGCCAGAACCGCACCGGCCTACACGGTCCGTTCCGGCGACACCCTCTGGTCCATCGCGAAGCGTCACGGGATGAGCGTCGCGTCGCTCGTGCGCGCCAACGATCTCGGAACCTCGTCGATCATCCACCCCGGCCAGAAGCTGCGGGTCGGCGAACTGAAGGCGCAGCGCGCGGCGGCGACGAACACGACGCCTGCCCCGCGTGCGGCAGCGGGTCCTGTTCACGAGGTGTCCGCGGGCGAGACGCTCTGGGCGATCGCTGCGGAGAGCGGCACCAGCCTCGCGCGCCTCCTCGATGCGAACGGCCTCGACGAGGCATCCATCATCTACCCGGGACAGAAACTCCGGATCCCCACTGCCGCCGCTCGTGCCGCCGCGGCCGAATCCCGCCCCGCGCGAACCGAGTTGGATGCCGAGCAGATCGCGAACGTCCGAACCATCATCCAGGTCGGTCGAGATCGCGGCGTCTCGCGAGACGGCATCGCCATCGCCCTGGCGACGGCGATGGTCGAGTCCTGGATCCGCAACCTCGACGGCGGCGACCGCGACTCGGTCGGTCTGTTCCAGCAGCGGCCGAGCGCCGGCTGGGGGAACGAGGCGCAGATCCGCGACCCCCGTCGCTCCGCCGCGGCGTTCTTCGGCGGGCCCGCCGACCCGAACGGCGATCGCACGCGCGGCCTCCTCGACATCGAGGGCTGGGAGGACATGGCATTCGGGGACGCCGCGCAGGCCGTGCAGATCTCCGCGTACCCGGAGCGCTACGGACCGTGGAAGGACGAGGCCTACCGCTGGCTCGACCTGTACGGGTGATCGTGCATCCGGACCGAGAGGGGTGCGCCGTTACCCGGGCTCGCAGGATGCGCTCCGTAGACTTCTGACGTGACCGCCACCCCGCAGACCGACCCGCTGATCGGCCACCTGGTCGACGGTAGGTATCGCGTCCGCGGTCGCATCGCCCGGGGCGGGATGGCCACGGTCTACGTCGCCACCGACCTTCGCCTCGAACGCCGCGTCGCGCTCAAGGTCATGCACGGCCACCTCTCGGACGACACCGTCTTCCAGAACCGGTTCATCCAGGAGGCCCGGTCCGCCGCACGACTGGCGGATCCGCACGTCGTCAACGTCTTCGATCAGGGCCAGGACGGCGAGATGGCCTACCTGGTCATGGAGTACCTGCCCGGCATCACGCTCCGCGAGCTCCTCCGCGAGCAGAAACGGCTCACACTCCCTCAGACGATCACGATCATGGACGCGATCCTCGCGGGTCTGTCCGCCGCGCACCGCGCGGGCATCGTGCATCGAGACGTGAAGCCGGAGAACGTCCTGCTCGCCGAGGACGGCCGGATCAAGATCGGCGACTTCGGCCTGGCACGCGCAACGAGTGCGAACACCGCCACGGGGCAGATGCTCCTCGGCACCATCGCCTACCTCGCCCCTGAGCTCGTCACCCGCGGGACGGCGGATGCACGCAGCGACATCTACGCCCTCGGCATCATGCTCTACGAGATGCTCACCGGCGAGCAGCCGTACAAGGGCGAGCAGCCGATGCAGATCGCCTACCAGCACGCGACGCACTCGGTCCCCCGACCGAGCGTCAAGAACCCCGCCGTGCCCGAACAGCTCGACGAGTTGGTCCTGTGGGCCACGGAACGCGCCCCAGAGGACCGCCCGACGGATGCTCGCGAGATGCTGGAGCGTCTGCGCGAGATCGAGAAGCAGCTCGGGGTCTTCCCCCAGGTCGTTCGCTCAACGCCCGCCGGATCGAGGGTGGTCGTCGACGACTCCCTCGACTCCGACGAAGTCACCCGCGTCATGCCGGGGACCTTCACCGCCCCCAGCGTCACCACCGAGATCGACAACGCCACCCGACTGCGTCGACGCTCCCACCGCAACGCCGTGAAAGGGGGCTGGCTCCTCGCCGTCGTCCTCCTCCTCGCCGCAGCGGCCGGCGGCGCCGGGTGGTGGTTCGGGTCAGGGCCCGGCTCGCTCGTCTCCGTTCCCGTCGTCGAGGGGATGAGCTTCGACGACGCCCGGAACGTCCTCGCGGACAATGCGCTCATCGCGAAGCGGACCGACGTGCACAGCCTCACCGTCCCCGCCGGGCAGACCATCGGCACCGATCCCGACCCCGGGACCTTCCTCGACCGCGATGCCACCGTCACGGTGAACATCTCATCGGGCCCGGCTACCGCTGAGCTCCCGGCACTGCAGGACAAGACCCGCAGCGAGGTCGAGACGCTCCTGCAGGAGCAGAACATCGAGGTCGCCGCGGTCAAGAAGTACTTCACGACCTTCGCCGCGGATCGGATCGTCCGGGTGTACGTCACGCAGGCCGGCGCCGCCGACCCCGTCGAGTGCACCGAGGGATGCTCCGTTCTCCAAGGGTCTCGCGCCGAGCTGCGGGTGTCGCTGGGTTCACTCCCCGATGTCGTCGGACAGACCGGAGACGAGGCATCCGCCACCCTGACGGACGTCGGCATGAAGGTCGATGAGAAGCGCGAATACAGCAGCTCGGTGGCCGACGACGTCGTCATCCGCGTCGAAGACCGACCCGGTGGCGGCTCGTGGCAGCAGGGCGAGACCATCACCGTCGTCGTCTCCGACGGACCGAGGCCCGTCGAGGTCCCCGACGTCGTCGGGGAGACCGTGCGCACCGCCGTCGAACGGCTCCAGTCGGCCGGATTCAAGGTCAACCCGAACATCGAGGACGCCGAGATCCCCCTCGGCGGACGCTACTGGGACGTCTATCGAGTCCGCTCCATGACCCCCGAGGGCGGCACCCTGCAGCGTCCGGGCACCACGATCAGCCTCACGCCGCAGTTCCAGCCGTTCGGCTGAGATCCGGCATCCGCTCCCCGAGAACGACGAAGGCCCGACGGTCTCGACCGCCGGGCCTTCGCGATGCGCGTCAGCGCTTGCCGAGCTCCTCGGCGACGAGGAAAGCGAGCTCGAGCGACTGCATGTGGTTCAGGCGCGGGTCGCACAGCGACTCGTAGCGCGTCGCCAGCGTCGCCTCGTCGATCATCTCCGAGCCGCCGAGGCACTCAGTGACGTCGTCACCGGTGAGTTCGACGTGGATGCCGCCGGGGAAGGTCCCGACGGCTCGATGAGCCTCGAAGAAGCCGCGGACCTCGTCGACCACGTCGTCGAATCGCCGCGTCTTGTAGCCCGTGGGCGTCGTGATGCCATTGCCGTGCATCGGGTCCGTGACCCAGAGCGGGGTCGCGCCGGCGTCCTTCACGGCCTGCAGCAGCGGCGGCAGCGCGTCGCGGATCTTGCCGGCGCCCATCCGGGTGATGAAGGTGAGACGCCCGGGCTCGCGCTCGGGATCGAGCTTGTCGATGAGCTCGAGCGCGGTCGCGGGCGTGGTCGACGGACCGAGCTTCACGCCGATCGGGTTGCGGATCTTCGAGAAGTAGTCGACGTGGGCTCCGTCGAGCTCACGCGTTCGCTCGCCGATCCAGAGGAAGTGGGCCGACGTGTTGTACGGCGTGCCGGTGCGCGAGTCGATCCGGGTCATCGGGTGCTCGTAGTCCATGAGCAGACCCTCGTGGCCGGTGTAGAACTCGACGCCGCGAAGCTCGTCGAAATTCGCGCCCGCGGCCTCCATGAACTTGATGGCGCGGTCGATCTCCCCCGCGAGGCGCTCGTAGCGCTGGTTGGCGGGGTTCTTCGCAAAGCCCTGGTTCCAGCTGTGGACCTCGCGCAGATCCGCGAAGCCACCCTGTGTGAACGCGCGGATGAGGTTCAACGTCGAGGCTGCGGTGTGGTACCCCTTCAGCAGCCGCTGCGGGTCGGCCGTCCGCGACGCCTCGGTGAAGTCGTAGCCGTTGACGATGTCGCCGCGGTACGCCGGCAGCGTGACGTCGCCGCGGGTCTCGGTGTCGCTCGAACGGGGCTTGGCGAACTGGCCCGCCATACGGCCCATCTTCACGACGGGCATCGACGCACCGTAGGTCAGGACGACAGCCATCTGGAGGACCGTCTTGATCCGATCCCGGATCTGCTGCGCGGTCGCGCCGGCGAAGGTCTCGGCGCAGTCGCCGCCCTGGAGCAGGAAGGCCTGACCGGATGCCGCCTTGGCGAGGCGCGCACGGAGGTTGTCGACCTCACCGGCGAAGACGAGCGGCGGGAGGGTCGCGATCTCGGCGGAGACGGCCGCGACCGCATCCGCGTCGGGCCACAACGGCTGCTGCTTGATCGGGAGCGAGCGCCAGTGGTCGAGAGGAGTGGGCATCCGGTCATTCTACCGACGAGGGCGGAGGCCGTCGGCCGTGTGACGCCGCCTCAGGAGGCGTTCGAGCGACGGCGGTCCTTGACCGTCGAGGCGTAGACGTCCTCGTACTCCTGCTCCCCCATACGCTGCAACGCGACCATGATCTCGTCGGTCACCGAACGCAGCACGAAGCGGTCGGATTCCATGCCGTAGAACCGGCTGAAGTCGAGCGGCTCGCCGATCACCATGCCGACGCGTCCGACCCGCGGAATCGACCGGCCGATCGGCATGACCTCGTCGGTTCCGATCATCACGACCGGGATCACGGGCACCCGGGCGGTCAGCGCCATGCGCGCGAGGCCGGTCCGCCCGCGGTAGAGCTTGCCGTCCGGGCTGCGGGTGCCCTCGGGGTAGATCCCGAGGATGTCACCGCGTCCGAGCACCTGCAGGCCGGTGTTGAGGGATGCCTCGGACGCCTTTCCGCCGGTGCGGTCGATGGGGATCTGACCCGTGCCCTGCATGAAGACCCGGGTCGCCCACCCCTTGAGCCCTGTGCCGGTGAAGTAGTCGCTCTTCGCGAGGAACGACATGGACCTGTCGATCATGAGCGGCAGGAAGATGGAGTCGCTCACCGAGAGGTGGTTGCTGGCGATGATGGCGGCCCCGGAGGCCGGGATGTTGCTGCGTCCCACGATCCACGGACGGAAGATCGCCTTCACGATCGGTCCGATGATCAGGTATTTCAGGACCCAGTAGATCATCTCAGACCCGGCCGCCCGCGAGGTCGGCGACGCCGATGAGACCGGCGTCGTTGCCGAGGGTGGCGATGGCGAACGACGCGATGGGCCGCTCGCCGTAGCCGGGAAGCGCCGTCGCGTACGCCTCGCGTACGGGGTGCAGCAGGTGCTCGCCCAGGTCGGCGACCCCGCCGCCGATCACGAACAGTGCCGGGTCGAGCACCGCCTGGAACCCGCCGCACGCCTCCCCCAACGCCGTTGCGACGCGATCGACGGCTTCCAGCGCTCCTGCGTCGCCGGCGGCGATCAGCGCTTCCATCGCGGCTGCCGGCACGATGCCCTCGGCGGTGCGGGCTGCTGCCAGGGCTGCGCCCCGCGTACCGGACGCGGCGATGTCGGCCGCCTCCCGCTGCAGAGCACGACCCGACGCATACTGCTCCAGGCACCCGTTCTGTCCGCATCCGCAGGGGCGGCCGCCGCGTTCGAAGCGGATGTGGCCGAGCTCGCCCCCGATGCCGTTGCCGCCCATGAGGAGCTCGCCGGCGATGATCGCGGCGCCACCGACGCCGGTACCGAGGGTGATCATGACCATGTCGGCGACATCGCGTCCGGCTCCGAAGCGGAACTCGCCCCACCCGGCCGCGTTGGCGTCGTTCTCGAGCGTCACGGGTCGCCCGATGCGGCGCTCGAGCTCGTCGCGGAGCGGCTCGTCCGTCCAGTCGATGTTGGGGGCGTGGAGGATCACGGAACGGCTCTCATCGATGAAGCCCGCTGCGGCGACGCCGACAGCATGGACCACGCGATCCGCGACCAGCTCATCGACCATTCCCGCGACGGCATCGGCCAAGGCGTGGGGGTCGGCGGGGGTGGGCACGCGGCGGCGGTCGACGATGACGCCGTCCGGGTCGACGATGCCGCCGGCGATCTTGGTCCCACCGATGTCGATGCCGACGTTGAGCACGCCACTCCTCTCCGCGCGTGCGGGGAGGCACGGCATCCGTGAGTCTAACGGGGCCGCGCATCCCGCTGCCGCCGTGGGATCGGGGATCACGATGCCCTAGACTCGGTCGCACCTGACGCCACCCGGTACCGAAGGAGTTGCCGCCCATGAGCGCCGTTCAATTCGACGTCCCCGCTGTCGTCCCCGCGGACCCGACCGCGAACACCTCGGACATCCTGGTCGACCGGGTGAAGGCGAGCCCCTCGCTGGCCCTCTTCGCCGTCCCCGACGGAACCGGATGGCGCGACATCAGCGCAGCGGAGTTCCACCGAGAGGTGCTCGCCCTGGCGAAGGGCTTCGCAGCGAGCGGCATCGAGCCCGGCGACAAGGTGGCGTTCCTGGCCCGCACGACGTACGACTGGACGCTCGTCGATTTCGCCCTCTTCTTCGCCGGGGCCGTCATGGTTCCCGTGTACGAGACCAGCTCGCCGTCGCAGATCAACTGGATCCTCAGCGATTCCGGCGCCGTCGCCATGGTGGTCGAGAGTTCCGTGCACGCGGAACGCGTGGCAGAGATCCGCTCGGAGGTCCCGCTCCTGCGCGAGGTGTGGACCATGCAGTCCGGCGACCTCGACACCCTGCGCAAGAACGGCGCGGAGGTCACCGACGAGGAGATCGAACGACGCCGGACCCTGGCGAACTCCGACGACATCGCAACCCTGATCTACACGTCCGGGTCGACGGGGCGACCGAAGGGCTGCGTCCTCACGCACAAGAACTTCGTCGAACTGTCGCGCAACTCGGCAAAGGCCCTGCATGAGGTCGTCGAGCAGCCGGGGGCCTCGACGCTCCTGTTCCTCCCGCTCGCCCACGTGTTCGCGCGTTTCATCTCCATCCTCAACATCCACGGCGGGGTGAAGACGGGCCACGAGCCCGACACCACGAAGCTCCTCGCCGGGCTGGGGTCGTTCAGGCCCACGTATCTCCTCGCGGTACCGCGCGTGTTCGAGAAGGTCTACAACTCCGCTGAGCAGAAGGCCGAGGCCGGCGGGAAGGGCAAGATCTTCCGCGCCGCCGCGGCTGTCGCCGTCGAGCACTCGCGCCGCCTGCAGGACGGCGAGAAGGTCCCTCTCGGGATGAAGGTCAAGTTCGCGCTGTTCGACCGCCTCGTCTACAGCAAGTTGCGTGCGGCGATGGGCGGCCGGGTCCAGCACGCCGTGTCGGGATCCGCACCTCTCGGCTCACGGCTCGGCCACTTCTTCCACAGCCTCGGTGTCCAGATCCTCGAGGGATACGGACTGACCGAGACCACCGCACCCGCGACCGTCAACCTCGCAACGAAGTCGAAGATCGGCACAGTGGGTCCGGCTCTCCCCGGGGTGGGTGTGCGGCTGGCGGATGACGGCGAGATCGAGGTCCGCGGCGTCAACGTGTTCAAGGAGTACTGGCGCAACCCCGAAGCGACCGCTGCGGCGTTCGACGACGGGTGGTTCCGCACCGGCGATATCGGCACGTTCGACTCGGAGGGCTACCTCACGATCACCGGCCGCAAGAAGGAGATCATCGTCACCGCGGGCGGCAAGAACGTCGCGCCGGCCGTCCTCGAGGATCCGATCCGCGCGAATCCGATCGTCGGGCAGGTCGTCGTCGTGGGCGACCAGAAGCCCTTCATCGGGGCGCTCGTCACGCTCGACCGCGAAATGCTGCCGACGTGGATGTCGAACAACGGCCTCTCCGCCGACATGCCGATGTCGCAGATCATCACCCACCCGAAGGTTCTCGCCGAGGTTCAGACGGCGGTGGACCGAGCGAACACGTCGGTGTCGCGAGCGGAGTCGATCCGCAAGTTCGTGATCCTGGACACCGAGTGGACCGAGGCATCCGGCCATCTCACGCCGAAGATGAGCATCAAGCGCAACGTCATCCTGTCGGACTTCGCTGCAGACATCGACGAGCTCTACCAGGCGAACGTGTCGACGACGAACATCTCGCTCGGCCACTGAGCCGAACGACGGAAGGCCCCGGGAACCGGGGCCTTCCGTCGTGTGCGGATCAGAACCAGTCGGATTCCCGCACTTCACGCATCGCCTGACGGCGCACGTCCTTCGGGAGCCGGTCGAGGTAGAGCATCCCCTCGAGGTGATCGCACTCGTGCTGGAGCGCCTGCGCCAGGAGACCCTCACCCTCGACGATGATCTCGTCACCGCTTAGGTCGATCCCCGTGACCCGAGCCCAGGGGTGTCGGATCGCGTCGTGCCAGAGGCCCGGAACGGAGAGGCATCCCTCTCCCGTCGGCACCGGGTCCCCCGCGACCTCGAGGACGGGGTTCAGCACGTACCCGATCACGCCGTCGACGTTGTAGCTGAAGGCCCGCAGACCCACACCGATCTGGGGAGCGGCGACACCGGCACGGCCCGGCTCCGCGACCGAGTCGACGAGATCGGTCACCAGTCGGCGGACGCCCTCGTCGATCTCATCGATCGGGGCGCAGACGCTTCGGAGCACAGGGTCGCCGAACAGGCGGATCGGACGGACCGACATCAGCGCGCCACCCCCGCGGGCCGCAGCCCCTCCACGACGACGGCGGCGAGCTCACGAGCCGCGAGCCGTGTCGACGCGGACAGACCGCGGAACGAGATCGGACCGCCGGTTGCGATGTGCGCGTCGTACGGGATCGTCACCACGGCACGCACACGAGTGCGGAAGTGCGCCTCCAACTCGCTCGGACGCACGAGGCTGGCGCCGGGACGGGACGTGTTCAGGACCACCACGGCGGTGCGGGCGAGTTCCGCGTAGCCGTTCGACTCCAACCACGACAGCGTCTCGGAGGCGAGCTTCGCCTCGTCGACACTGCGACCGGCCACGATGAGCAGCTGGTCGGCGAGTTCGAGGGTCGCATCCATCACGGAGTGGACGATCCCCGTGCCGCTGTCGGTGAGGACGATCGAGTAGTAGTGGGCCGCGATCGCCGCCACGTCGTGGTAGTCGCGGTCGCTGAACGCCTCGGACAGGTGGGGATCGGCGTCGGAGGCGAGGATGTCGAGTCGGGTCTCGTCCCGCGCGACGATGGCGGACAGATCATTGAAGCCCGTCACCTCAGAGCGCGAACGGACGAGGTCGCGGACGGTCTTCCCACTAGAACGCTCGATCCGCTCGGCGAGGGTGCCGCGATCGGGGTTCGCGTCGACCGCGATGACGCGGTCCTCGCGCGCGTCGGCGAGAGCCATGCCCAGCAGCGTGGTGACGCTCGTCTTCCCGACACCGCCCTTGCGCGAGAGCACGGGAACGAACTTCGCACCGCCCGTGAGGGGTGCCGAGATGCGACGACTCAGCTCTTTGCGCGCACGGACCCGAGCGCTGTCCGCGAGGATGACGCGGCGCCCGGTCGCGCCGTAGACGAAGCGCTGCCACAGTCCCCCGGGCTCGGAAGCGGCGACACGCGAGCGGTCGATGAGCCGGTCCGCCGTGAGCAGGTCGGGGCTCTCGCGGTCGGCGCCGAACTGGTCGAGGCGACGGGACTGCAGGGGCTGCTCCTCGACGCGTGCGCCGCGGACCCGTTCGAGAGCGTGCTTGTCGCCCGCCGCGGCAAGATGCATGGCGCGACGCGTGGACCCGGTCTGCGTGGACACCGCCGTCGTCGTCACCGGCGTCACGATCTCCGCGTCGACGACATCGTCCGACCCGGCGGCTTCGTGCCCGACCGGGGTCTGCGCATCGGGTGCCTCGGAGTCGGGGGCTGTCTCGGGGCGTTCTCCCTCGACGACGGCGTCTGCGTCCACGACGGGATCGTCGTCGCTCGGCGCGGCCTCGTCGAGAGCGGGCTCGTGCTCATCGGCCGACACTGCGGCATCCTCATCGTCGATGTAGTCCTCGTCCCCGTCCGAGAGAGGCGGCAACGCGAGGTCGATCTGCGCAGTCGCACCGTCGACGATGCCGATGCCGGTCGTCTCGAGGTTGTCGGTGCGCTCGAGCACACCGTTGTCGACGTCGTCCGACGTCTCGTTGTCGCGCTCACGCATCACGGGGGTCACTCCTGGTGGATCTCGGGGCTTGAGAAGCCCGACGCACCAGGTTAGTCCGCGGGACGGACCACGAGCAAAAGGTCTCCCGCCTCCACCTGCGCGGTCGTGGGGATCACGACGCGCTCCACGACGCCGTCCACCGGGGCGGCGATGGCGGCCTCCATCTTCATCGCCTCGATGGATGCCACGGGTTCGCCGGCGCGGACCTTCATCCCCTCGTCGGCCTTGATCGTGACCACACCGGAGAAGGGAGCCGCGACCTGGCCGGGCTTCGACGTGTCGGCCTTCTCGGCCTGACGCGCTTCGACGGCGACGGAACGGTCGCGCACGGTGACCGGGCGGAGCTGGCCGTTCAGAGTCGCCATGACCGTCCGCATCCCCTTGTCGTCGACCTCACCGACGGCTTCCAAGCCGACATAGAGCTGGACTCCCCGCTCGATCTCGACGACGTGCTCCTGGCCCGGACGCATCCCGTACAGATAGTCGATCGTGTCGAGGGCGCTCAGGTCGCCGTAGGTCTCGCGGACTTCGTGAAAGGCCTTGGTCGGCGCGGGGAACAGCAGACGGTTGAGCTTGTCCCGGCGCGTGGCCGAGTCCGCATCGAGCGCCGCCGTGTCGTCGGCGGAGATCTCTGCCACTCCCGGCTTGATCGAGCGGCCCGCGAGCACCTTCGAGCGGAACGGCTCCGGCCAACCTCCGGGCAGGTCTCCGAGTTCCCCTGCCATGAACCCGACGACCGAATCGGGCACGTCGTACTTCTCGGGGTTCGCCTCGAAGTCCGCAGGGTCGGCCTTCACGGCCGCGAGGTGCAGGGCGAGGTCGCCGACGACCTTGGACGACGGCGTCACTTTCGGAACGCGACCGAGGATGCGGTCGGCTGCGGCGTACATGTCCTCGATGAGCTCGAAGTCCTCCGACAGCCCGAGGGCGATGGCCTGCTGACGGAGGTTCGAGAGCTGCCCGCCGGGGATCTCGTGATGGTAGACGCGCCCGGTGGGACCGGGAAGGCCCGACTCGAAAGGCGCGTACAGATTGCGGACGGCCTCCCAGTAGGGCTCGAGGTCCGAGACCGATTGCAGGTCCAGGCCGGTGTCGCGATCGGTGTCCGCCAATGCTGCGACCAGGGCGGACAGCGACGGCTGGCTCGTCGTGCCCGACATCGGTGCGGCCGCCGCGTCGACGGCATCCGCGCCCGCGGCGCTGGCTGCGAGAAGCGTCGCGAGCTGCCCGCCCGCGGTGTCGTGCGTGTGCACGTGGACGGGCAGGTCGAAGCGCTCGCGCAGAGCGCTGACGAGCTTCGACGCGGCGGCGGGGCGCAGGAGCCCCGCCATATCCTTCACCGCGAGGATGTGTGCACCGGCGTCGACGACCTGTTCAGCCAGACGCAGGTAGTAATCGAGCGTGTAGAGGTCCTCGGCGGGGTCGAGGAGGTTTCCGGTGTAGCAGACGGCTGCCTCGGCGACGGACGTGCCGGTCGCGAGAACGGCGTCGATCGCCGGGCGCATCTGCGCGACATCGTTCAGTGCGTCGAAGATGCGGAAGATGTCCACACCGGATGCCGCGGCCTCAGCGACGAACGCATCCGTGACCTTGGTGGGGTACGGCGTGTATCCGACCGTGTTGCGCCCGCGCAGCAGCATCTGGATAGCGACGTTGGGCAACGACGATCGGAGCGCATCTAGCCGCTCCCACGGGTCCTCGCCCAGGAACCGCAGCGCGACGTCGTAGGTCGCCCCGCCCCAGGCCTCAACCGAGAGGAGTTGAGGGGTGAGCCGCGCGACGTACGGCGCGACGCGCACGAGATCCTTCGTCCGCACCCGGGTCGCGAGCAGCGACTGGTGCGCGTCGCGGAAGGTCGTCTCGGTCACGGCCAGACCCGACTGCGCGCGGAGCGCCTCGGCGAAGCCACGCGGACCGAGTTCGCGCAGCCGCTGACGCGACCCCGCCGGCGCGGCGGCATCGAGGTCGACGGCGGGGAGCTTGGCGCCGGGGTCGGTGTGGACCGGGCTGTCACCGTTCGGACGGTTGACCGTGACGTCGGCGAGCCAGGACACGATCTTCGAGCCCCGATCCTTCGACTCGCGTCCGATCACCAGCTCGGGCCGCTCGTCGATGAACGCGGTGCTGAGGTCGCCGGCGACGAAAGCCGGGTCGTCCAGCACGCGCTGAAGGAACGGGATGTTCGTCGACACCCCGCGGATACGGAACTCGGCCAACGCGCGACGCGAGCGGACCACCGCCGCCTCGAAGTCGCGGCCTCGGCAGGTGAGCTTCGAGAGCATGGAGTCGAAGTGCGGGCTGACCTGCGAGCCCGCGGCGGTCGTCCCGCCGTCGAGACGGATGCCGGCACCGCCGGGCGAACGATAGGTCGTGATCTTGCCCATGTCGGGCCGGAAGCCGTGAGCCGGGTCCTCCGTCGTGATGCGGCACTGGAGCGCAGCGCCGCGGAGGTGGATCTGCTCCTGACGGAGGCCGAGGTCATCGAGGGTCTCCCCCGCCGCGATCCGCATCTGCGACTGCACGAGATCGACATCGGTGACCTCTTCGGTCACGGTGTGCTCCACCTGGATGCGCGGGTTCATCTCGATGAAGACGACTTCTCCGGCGCGAGGACCCGCCGTCTCGAGGAGGAACTCGACCGTGCCCGCGTTCTCGTACCCGATCGATTCGGCGAACGCGACCGCGTATGCGTGCAGACTCCGGCGGACCTCGTCCGCCAGGTTCGGTGCGGGGGCGATCTCGACGACCTTCTGGTGGCGGCGCTGCACGGAGCAGTCCCGCTCGAAGAGGTGAACCGTGTCGCCGGTCTTGTCGGCGAGGATCTGCACCTCGACGTGGCGTGGCCGTTGCACGGCCTGCTCGAGGAACACGCGGGGATCGCCGAACGCGCTGCCGGCCTCCCGCATGGCTTCCGACAGCGCGGGCGGAAGAGCATCGGGGTGCTCGACGCGCCGCATTCCTCGTCCGCCGCCGCCTGCGACGGCCTTGACGAAGATCGGGAAGCCGATCCCGTCCGCCTGCGCGACGAGGGCGTCGATGTCGTCGGAGGCATCGGTCGAACGGAGCACCGGGACACCCGCCTTGATGGCGTGCTGTTTGGCTGTGACCTTGTTGCCCGCCATCTCCAGAACGGTGGACGACGGGCCGATGAAGGCGATGCCGTTCGCTGCGGCCTTCGCCGAGAGTTCGGGATTCTCGGACAGGAACCCGTATCCGGGGTAGATCGCATCGGCACCGCATTCGAGAGCGACGCGGATGATCTCGTCGACGTCGAGGTAGGCCCGCACCGGGTGTCCGACCTCGCCGATCTGGTACGCCTCGTCGGCTTTCAGCCGGTGCAGCGAGTAGCGATCTTCGTAGGGGAAGACGGCCACGGTCCGAGCACCCAGCTCATACGCGGCACGGAATGCGCGGATGGCGATCTCTCCGCGATTGGCGACCAGGATCTTGCGAAACATGCTCATCACCTCTGTCAGGTGCGGGGCCGCTGCGCCGAGGCCACCGAGGTACGGGCTGAGTACCCTCACAGCCTAGGGGACGGTAACGTTGAGCCTTGTGCACGTACTCTCCGTCAGCTCCCTCAAAGGTGGCGTCGGCAAGACGACCGTGACCCTGGGCCTCGCCTCCGCGGCGTTCGCGCGCGGGGTACGGACCCTTGTCGTCGACCTTGACCCGCAGTCCGACGTGTCGACGGGCATGGACATCCAGGTCGCCGGGCGGCTGAACATCGCCGACGTCCTCGCGAACCCGAAAGAGAAGGTCGTCCGTCAGGCGATCACCTCGAGCGGCTGGGCGAAGGTCCACCCCGGCACGATCGACGTGATGATCGGCAGCCCGTCGGCCATCAACTTCGACGGCCCGCACCCGAGCGTCCGCGACGTGTGGAAGCTCGAGGAGGCTCTCGCGACCATCGAGGCCGACTACGACCTCGTCCTGATCGACTGCGCGCCGTCGTTGAACGCTCTGACCCGCACGGCGTGGGCGGCATCCGATCGTGTCGTCGTTGTCACGGAACCGGGACTCTTCTCCGTCGCCGCCGCCGACCGCGCTCTGCGCGCCATCGAGGAGATCCGGCGCGGTCTCTCGCCCCGGCTGCAGCCCCTCGGCATCGTCGTGAACCGCGTGCGCCCGCAATCCATCGAGCACCAGTTCCGGATCAAGGAACTCCGCGACATGTTCGGCCCGCTCGTGCTCACCCCCCAGCTGCCCGAGCGCACCTCGCTGCAGCAGGCGCAGGGCGCGGCGAAGCCCCTTCACATCTGGCCCGGCGACTCCGCGCAGGAGCTCGCAGCCGACTTCGACTCGCTGCTGGATCGGATCGTCCGGACGGGTCGGATCCCGGTCGCCGGAACGGCGTCGTCTCCCGCCTGAGCCGTCAGGCCACGGGAAGCAGGATGCCTCTCGGCATCCGGAGCGGCATCAGGCCGTGCGTGCGGCGCGACGAGCGGCGAGCTCGTCCATCTGCTCGGGCTGCTGCGCGTCGAAGTCGACGAGGGTCGTCTCGACCTCACGCAGAACCTTGCCCACGGCGATGCCGAACACGCCCTGACCGCGGCTCACGAGGTCGATGACCTCGTCGTTCGACGTGCAGAGGTAGACGGATGCACCGTCGCTCATCAGGGTCGTGCCGGCGAGATCGCGGATACCGGCCGCGCGCAGCTGATCGACGGCGATGCGGATCTGCTGGAGCGAGATGCCCGTGTCGAGCAGACGCTTGACGAGCTTGAGCACAAGGATGTCGCGGAAGCCGTAGAGCCGCTGCGAACCGGAGCCGCTCGCACCACGGACGGTGGGCTCGACGAGTTCAGTGCGTGCCCAGTAGTCGAGCTGCCGGTAGGTGATGCCTGCGGCGCGGGCTGCCTGAGCACCGCGGTAACCGACTTCGTCATCCATCTCCGGGAGGCCGTCGGTGAACAGGAGTTCGGTCGAGAACTTCTGCTCGCCCAGCGCGTCGTGCGCGGTCATCGAGGCCTCCTGCAGGTGAGTGGTGATTCCACGCTAAAGGAGGGAAGGGTCTGCGGCAACGACATCCGGCTCGGGGGTGTCGGCGTGTCGCGAACGCCCGTCACGGCGTCAGTCGTTCGAGCGCGGCGTTCACGAAGACCTGACGGATCTCCTCCAGCCGACGCGCGAGTTCCGGGGCGGTCTCACTGGCCTGCGCACGGGAGCCGGCGTCCGTGCGGCGCAGCAACGGGGCGATCGCGCTCTCGATGAGCGAGACCTCGCGTTCGACGCTCTGGCGGATCGTCCGGACGTGACGCGGTTGGATGCCGTGAGCGTTCAGGGCGACGAGGGAACGGAGGATGCCGAGGGCGCGGTCGTCGAAGGACTCGGCCGCGCCGATCAGTCCGGCCGAGACCGCCTCGTTCATCAGCCCCGTCGTGGCGCCGGCCGCCGCGATCAGCTCGTCCCTCCGATAGCGTCGCGTCGTCTGGACGATCGAGGCCGGGGGCGCCGGGGCGACCTCGTCGCCGTGCTCCTCGAGGTACTCCCGGATGCGGGCCAGCGGGATGCCGAAGTCTCGCTGCATCGTCAATGCCGTGCGCAGCCGGTCGACGTCCGCCGACGAGAACTTGCGATAGCCGGAATCCGTCCGGACCGGGGTGACGATGCCCTGCACCTCGAGGAATCTGAGCTTGCTGGCGGTGAGGGCCGGGAACTCGGGACTCAACCGTGCGAGGACCTGGCCGATGCTCAATGACCCGGAGGACGCTGCTCGTCCCCGGGTCGCGGCGGCCGGACTCACGCGCTGATCGCCCGCTCGGCGGGGGCGATGAAGAAGTTGAGACGGAACTTGCCCACCCGGACCTCGGCGCCGTCCGTGAGCGTCGCACGGTCGACGCGCTCCCCGTTGACGTAGGTGCCGTTGAGCGAGCGCTGGTCGATGAGCTCGAAAGTCGATCCCGTGCGCGTGATCTCGGCGTGACGACGCGAGACGGTGACGTCGTCGAAGAAGATGTCGGCCTCGGGGTGGCGCCCGACGGTCGTGACGTCCGTGTCGAGCAGGTATCGAGCACCTGCGGTCGGACCGGACCGCACGATGAGAAGGGCGGCACGTGCGGGGAGGGCGTTGATCGCCTCGACCTCGGCGGCCGTCAACTCGGCCCCGAACGGCACGAAGGACAGATCGGAGTCATGCCCGAAAGTCTGCGTCGAGTCCACGAGTCGCGGGTGCGCGGACGTCTCGGCACCCCGATGGATGTCGCCGTTCGGTCGCTGAGTGTCGTCCACGATGTCCTCCTTCTTCCACAGTAACCGATCGGTCATGCTCTCGGATGCCGGGCGTCCCGGTTCGAGAGCGCGCCGACGACGATTCCCCGCCCATCGTCGGGCGTCGATCGGAACCCCGCCTGGGTAGCCTGGCGCACACAGCCCCCGGGACACAAGAAGTCCCGCCCTCGCCGACGCATGGTAGCGGCCTCTCGCCGTCGACGACAGGGTGACCGCTGCCGGAGGTGCGCGGGCTACCCTCTCGCTCATGTCCTCCCGCACACGCCCCACGTCCCGGCGCGCAGGTGTCGTCGCCGCGACCGTCGCCGCTCTGCTGCTGCTCGTTCCGGCACCCGCGGCATCCGCCCACGACGAACTGCTCTCGTCGGATCCGACCGCGGACGAGATCGCCGGAACCACCCCGGACAGCATCACCCTCACCTTCAGCGACGCGCCGTCGACCGAACCCGGGGCGACGCAGTTCGCGGTCTACGACGAGGCCTGCACGAACGTCGCCACCGGCGATCCGACGATCGAGGGCAACACCGTCTCGCAGGCGATCGATGGTCCGGTCGAGGGCGCTGTCCTCGTGCAGTGGCGGGTCGTCTCGAGCGACGGTCACCCGATCTCGGACGAGTACACGTTCTCCGTCGGAGAGGACGGCAAGGTCGCCGCCGCAGAACAGTGCGGCGAAACCCTCGCAGAGCAGGCGGAAGGGTCCTCCGAGGGCTTCAACGCGGTCCCGTATGCGGTCGGTGGCGCGATCATCTTCATCGCCGTCGGCGTCGTCATCGCCGTCGCCATCGTGCGCGGCCGACGGGGTGCGACGAAGGAGTGAGGGCACCCGCGGCGGACTAGGCTGGAGACATGCCTCACTACGACGTCGTCATCCTCGGTGCCGGCCCCGGCGGCTATGTCGCGGCCGTCCGCTCCGCACAGCTCGGACTGTCCACCGCCATCATCGAAGAGAAGTACTGGGGCGGTGTCTGCCTCAACGTGGGCTGCATCCCCTCCAAGGCTCTTCTGAAGAACGCCGACCTCGCGCACACCTTCACGCACAAGGCCGACCTGTTCGGCATCAGCGGCGACGTGAACTTCGACTTCGGTACGGCATGGGATCGCAGCCGCAAGGTCGCCGACACCCACGTCAAGGGCATCCACTTCCTCATGAAGAAGAACAAGGTGACCGAGTACGAGGGTCGCGGCTCCTTCGTCGACGCGAAGACCATCGAGGTCACCAAGACCGACGGCTCGACCGAAACCGTCACCGCCGACAACGTCATCATCTCGACCGGCTCGACCGTGCGACTGCTCCCCGGCGTCACCCTGAGCGAGAACGTCGTGACCTACGAGGAGCAGATCCTCACCCGCGAGCTGCCGGACTCCATCGTCATCGTCGGTGCGGGCGCCATCGGCATGGAGTTCGCGTTCGTCCTGAGCAACTACGGCGTCAAGGTCACGATCATCGAGTTCCTCGACCGCGCCCTTCCCAACGAGGACGTCGAGGTCTCGAAGGAGATCCAGCGGCAGTACAAGAAGTACGGCATCGAGATCCTCACCTCGACCAAGGTCGAGTCCGTCGTCGACTCCGGCGACAAGGTCACCGTGTCGTACTCCGCGAACTCCGACGGCGCGAAGGGTCAGATCGAGGCCGACAAGGTCCTCATGTCGATCGGCTTCGCCCCGCGCGTCGAGGGCTTCGGACTCGACAAGACCGGCGTGAAGCTGACCGACCGTGGTGCGATCGAGATCGACGACTACATGCGCACCAACGTCGAGGGCGTCTACGCCATCGGTGACGTCACCGCCAAGCTCCAGCTCGCCCACGTGGCCGAGGCGCAGGGCGTCGTCGCCGCCGAGACCATCGGCAAGGCGGAGACGCAGACGCTCGGCGACTACCGCAACATGCCCCGTGCGACATTCTGCTCGCCGCAGGTCGCCTCGTTCGGTCTCACAGAGCAGCAGGCCCGCGACGCCGGTTACGACGTCAAGGTCGCGAAGTTCCCCTTCTCGGCCAACGGCAAGGCCAACGGTCTGGGCGAGCCGGTGGGCTTCGTGAAGCTGATCGCGGATGCCGAGCACCTCGAGCTGCTCGGCGGCCACCTCATCGGCCCCGACGTCTCGGAGCTCCTCCCCGAACTCACGCTCGCGCAGAAGTGGGATCTCACGGCGCTGGAGGCGGCACGCAACGTGCACACGCACCCCACGCTCTCGGAGGGCCTGCAGGAGGCGTTCCACGGCCTCGCCGGCCACATGATCAACCTCTGATCACCGGGAAGGACCTATCGAAACGCATGGGTCTTCAGTAACCTGACGATCACGACTGACGCCGCCCCGAACGAAGCCGGGGGCGGCGTCAGTGCGTTGACCGGTTGTCGAGGTCAGAGGCCGAGGGCTCGTTCGAGCTTGGAGCCCGACGTCGAGACCTCTCCCCCGGCGGCGCGGACCAGATCATCAGCCGCCTCGAAGAGCGCGTCGCGGGCCGCGGCATCCGTCGGCGCCGCGGGACCGAGCTCGAGCTCCCACTCCCGCCAGGTGGTGTCGACACCCCGGCGCACATCGGTCGCCGTGACACGGTCGTCGACGAATTCGGCGAGAAGCCCACCTGCCGCGTCGAGCAAGGCGTACGCCGTCCGCGAGTTCCTGATACGAGCGAGCGGCGCGAACGGCGGCTCGGCGATCTCCGCGAGGGCCTTCTCCACGGACGGCGGCACGACGATGTTCTCGGGATCGCCGTCGTCGAGGGGCCACCGCGACTCGGCCTTACCCTCGGGTGTCACGCGTTTGATGTGCCACCCCTCGTCCGGACCGCCGCTGCGCCGCCGGAGCGCCACGCGTGCCCGCCCGAGCGAGCCGTCCGCGGTGTCGAGGTAGTGTGCATCCAGCTCGCGCGGCTCAGGTGCACCGACGACATCGACGCCGGGAAGCTGTGCCCAGTCGGGCAGAGGCGTCCCGGCGTCGACGTCGTAGGTCCGCTCGATCTCGAGCGAGTGCTCCGGCTCAGTCGTCAAGGGTCGAACGGTCGTCGCGCTCGTCGGCGGACGGATCGATGTCGTCCTGCGCGGCGACGAAGTGGAAGTCGGCGGACGTCGGCCCGTCGCTCTCCCCGGTGTTCTCATCGGCGCCACTGCGCTCGTAAGTGATCTGCGTCTCGCTGTAGGGCAGGATCAACTGGTCCGTGTCCTCCTCGAGCGGGATGACCTGGCCGTCGAGCGGTCCGCCGTGAAGTCGTGCAATAGCCATTGTGTACCTCCGGGTCCGACTCTAACCGCGGGGGCGCCTCGGTTCGCGATGCCTTGTCAGCGCGCCGAGCCGGTGATAACCGCCGGCTCAGACGATCGGCGGAGTGTGCCAGATGCGATCGATGTAGTCGCGCATCGACCGGTCCGATGAGAAGAAGCCGCATCGCGCGACATTCAGGATGGCTGCACGCGTCCAGGCGTCCTGATCGGCGTACAGGGCGTCGACACGCTTCTGAGCTGCAATGTAATCGGTGTAGTCCGCGAGCGCCATGAAGGGGTCGTGATGGATCAGATTCGACACGACGGGTTCGAAGACGGATGCGTCACCGTCCGAGAACGCTCCGGAGGAGACGAGATCGAGGGCGCGGGACAAATTCTCGTCCGCGCGCACGAAGTCGATGGGGTGGTACCCACGCGCGTGGAGGTCGGCGACCTCGGGCTCGGCCATACCGAACAGGAAGAAGTTGTCGTCGCCGACGAGTTCGCGGATCTCGACGTTCGCTCCGTCGTCCGTGCCGATCGTCAGCGCGCCGTTGAGGGCGAACTTCATGTTGCCGGTCCCGGACGCTTCCTTGCCCGCGAGGGAGATCTGCTCCGACAAGTCGGCGGCGGGGACGACTCGCTCGGCCAGGGTCACGTTGTAGTTCGGCGGGAACAGCACCTTCAAGCGACCCTCGACGCGCGAGTCGTCGTTGACGACGGAGCCGACCGCATTGATGAGGTGGATGATCCGCTTCGCCATCGCGTACCCGGGGGCCGCCTTCGCGCCGAACACGAAGGTCCGGGGCGTCACCTGGTCGGGCGTGACGCGCCCGGAGACGATGGCGTCGTACTCCGTGATGATGTGGAGCAGCTTGAGAGTCTGACGCTTGTACTCGTGCAGCCGCTTCACCATGACGTCGAGCAGGTGGTCGTCGGCCACCGTGAAGCCGTCGCGTTCGGCGAGGGTCCGTGCGAGGGTCCGCTTGTTCGCGGCCTTGACGGCTCGGAACGCGGAGCGGAACTCGGCGTCGTCGGCGTACTCCTCGAGCTCACGCAACCGATCGAGATCGGTGAGCCAGCCGGCACCGATCGTGTCGGTGATGAGCCGCGAGAGTCCTGGGTTCGCGAGACGCACGAAGCGGCGGGGCGTCACTCCGTTCGTGACATTCGTGAACTTCCCGGGGTAGAACTCGTCGAAGTCCGGCAGCACCTTCTCGCGGAGCAGCTGCGAGTGCAGTTCGGCGACGCCGTTGACCTTCGAGCCCGCGACCGTGGCGAGATAGGCCATCCGGATCGCGCCGTCGGGTGAGACGATCGACATCCGCCGGATCCGGTCCTGGTCGTCGCCGAACCGCTCCCGGACCTCTTCGAGGAAGTCGTCGTTGATCCGGTAGATGATCTCCAGGTGCCGGGGCAGCAGGCGGCCGAGCAGGTCTGCCGACCACACCTCGAGCGCTTCGGGCAGCAGCGTGTGGCACGTGTAGGCGAAGCACCGCTGCGTGATCTGCCAGGCGGCATCCCACTCGATGTTCTTCTCGTCCACGAGGACGCGCATGAGCTCGGGGACCCCGATGACGGGGTGCGTGTCGTTGAGCTGGAAGATGACCCGGTCGGGCAGGTTCGCGAGATCGAAGTCGCTCGGCAGGATGAGGTTCACGAAGTCGCTGATGGATGCCGCCACGAAGAAGTACTGCTGCTGCAGACGCAGCTCCTTGCCCTGCGGCGTGGAGTCCTCGGGGTAGAGCACCTTCGAGATGTTCTCGGCGTAGGTCTGCGCACGAACGGCCTCCTGGTAGTCGCCCGCGTTGAAGACCCGCAGGTCGAAGCCCTGCGTCGCCTGCGCGCTCCAGAGCCGAAGCGTGTTGACCCTGCCGTTGTGGTAGCCGGGGACCATGTAGTTGTAGGGCACTGCGAGAACGTTCCACGCCGGCACCCACCGCGTCCGTTCGATTCCCCCGTCGTCGTACGTCTCGGTGTGACCGCCGAAGGAGATCGTCTGCGCCGCCTCGGGGTGCGGGAACTCCCAGGGCGAGCCGAGCGCGAGCCAGGAATCGGCCTGCTCGACCTGCTGACCGTCGACGAACGTCTGGCGGAAGATCCCGTACTCGTAGCGGATGCCGTAACCGATGCTCGGTACGCCCAGCGTCGCGAGCGAGTCGATGAAGCAGGCGGCGAGTCGACCGAGCCCGCCGTTGCCGAGGCCGGGCTCGACTTCCATCGCCCGGACGTCCTCGAGGTCGAGGCCGCAGGCGACCAGCGCCTCGTCGGCGATATCGGTGAGGCCCGTCGCGAGGAGGTTGTTGTCGAGTTGGCGGCCCAGGAGGTACTCGGCCGAGAGGTACGCGACGCCCTTGGACTGGATGGATCGCTGACGGCGGACGTCCTCCAGCCACCGCGCCATCAGGTAGTCGCGGACCGTGGCGGCGAGCGCGAAGTAGCGGTCGTTGGCCGTCGAGGTCGACAGAGCGACCCCGCGCCCGTTGTTCAGATTGCGGAGGTACTGCGTCACGAAGCCGTCCACGGTGGGCTCGGGTGCCTGGACGGGCGCGAGGGCGATGGGGTGACTCGGTTGAAGGCGCGGGTTCTTCACGCTTCGACGGTACACACACTGCCCGGCGGCATCGAGGGGATGCGCCAGAGTTCACACAGAGGTGATGCGGTCGTGATGGGCGTGCTCAGCCCGCGCGTTCGGCGGCGAGCGCTTCGCGCGCGGCGTGAAGCTCGTCGGTTGCGGCCTTGACCTGATCCTCTGCGGTCTGCACGCGGCGCTCGACGAGCGTGGTCGCCCCGTGGACGCGTCGCACCCGGTCCTCGCTCTCGAGCGTCGCAGCGACGATGTACGACGAGGCGATGAGGATCACCTGGCACGAGAGGTTGATCCACAGGAGCAACGCGATGAGCGAGGCGAACGACGCCAGCAGCGGATTGGATCCCGCACCGCCCACGAACAGGCTCGAGAGCTGCTGGAGGACGGTGAGCCCGAACCCGCCGATCAGGGCGCCGACCCACAGGGCCTTGGCGGGAGCGCGGACACCCGACAGAGTGCGGAACAGCAGGGCCACGACGGCGGTGTCGAGGAGGAACGTGACGAGGATGCCGACCCCGGCGCTCACCGCGACGGTCACCGGGCTGTCGGCGGACACGCCGATGAACTCGGAGACGATCCCGACACCCGCCGTGCCGAGCACCGTCGCCACCGCCGCGGCCGCCAAGCCGGCGCCGATGACGATGGCCAGGACGAGGTTCCGCGCCAGCACGAGGAGGAACAGGGTGTCGTCGTGCACCTTGTCTGCGATGATCCGCAACGCGGTGCGGAGCGATCCGATGGCTCCGATGGCCGCCATGATCAGACCGATGAGCGAGAACACGCCCGCCAGTGAGAAGGCGACCGGCTGGCTGAGGCTCTCGGTGTCGACGAGTCCGCCCTCACCGACGAGGCCCGGGATCACCCGATCGACGGCGTCGATGAGCCCCTGCCACGCCTGCGGGTTGCCGGCGAGCCACAGCGCCGCGACCGAGAAGCCGAGCAGGACGCCGGCGAAGACGCTGAAGAGCGTGCGGTACGTCACGCTGTCGGCGAGCATCGGGCCTCGACGTTCGCTGTACCGGAGGTACGCGCGGACGATCCGCCAGGACAGCGCCTTCGCGATCAGGCGCGGGACCAGCGGGGTCTTCGTTCGGTCGGCCATGCCCTCACGCTAGCGAGCGAGGGGGGCCGCTCGAACACCCTTGCGTCGCGGCACGTGATCTGGCATCCGCGCCCGTCAGAGCCCGACCCGGTCCGTGATCTGTCCTCCGAAGACGATCCCGGTCCACGCGCCGAGCAGCATCCAGGGCCCGAAGGCGACCGCGGTGCGCCGGCCCGCCCGCCGCGTCGCGAGAAGGATCGTCCCGTACAGTCCGCCGAACACGAATCCCGCGAACGCGCCCACGGCGAGCGCGGACCAACCCGCCCAGCCGAGGGCGATGCCGAGGACACCGGCGAGCTTGACGTCTCCCCCGCCCATGCCCCCGCCCGCGGCGCGGAGGAGCAGGTAGAACGCGAAGAGGACCACGCCTCCGACGACCGAGCGCCACAGCGACGACCACGGCGCACCCGACAGGCACGCGATGACGAACAGTCCGCTGAGCACCGGGTATCCGGGAAGCACCCAAGCGTTGGGCAGACGGTGGGTACGCGCGTCGATGACGGCGAGCACGACGGAGGCGACGGCGAGCCACGCGTAGGCCGCGGCGACGGCGAGGAGCGCGAGGGGACTCGGAGCATCGGCGAACGGTGCGGGCATCGGGTCACCCGTCGAGCACGTCGAGGCGAACCCGCACCGTGTCACCGTCGGAGATCCCCTCCCGCTCGCGCACCGACCGCTTCAGCGGGAGGACGTACACACCGCGAGCGGCGTCGGGGAAGATCGAGGTCCGCCACTTCGACGAGCCGACCGTCGCCTCGACGGGGACCGATCCGAACCCGCGGCCCGGACGCGGCACGTCGCGGATGTCCGCGCTCACCTCATCGGGAAGCGGCACGAAGTACCAGTCGTCCCTCCGCGATTCCCAGCGGAACAGGACTCCGGCGACGTCGACGATCATGAGGTCACGGTAGCGATGTCGCACGCACCTCGGCGCGCGGCATCCCCACCCCGGCTCTCACCACTGCGGGTGGATGTCCGCGCGGAGCCTGCGGTCGTAGACGTCGACGACCGCGGCGGCGAACGTCTCGAGATCTGCGGGATCGATCGACCCGGCGGCGGCGTTGCTGCGAGCCTGAGCTGTCGTTCGGGCGCCGGGGATGACGGAGGTGACGCCGGGGCGGGAGGCGATCCAGGCGAGGGATGCCGCGGGCAGCGACACCCCGTCGGGGAGGGCCGCGGCGAGCTCGTCCGCCGCGACGAGGCCGGTCTCGTAGTCGACTCCCGAGAAGGTCTCCCCCTTGTCGAACGCGTCGCCGTTGCGGTTGAAGGAACGGTGGTCGTTGCTCGCGAACGACGTCGAGCCGGTGTACTTCCCGCTCAGGAGACCGGAGGCCAGCGGTACCCGGGCGAGCACGGCGACGCCGGCGGCTTCGGCGGCGGGCAGCACCTCGTCGAGCGGCTTGAGCCGGAAGGGGTTGACGATGATCTGCACGTTCGTCACACCGGGGCGCGAGATGGCGGACAGCGCCTGATCGCACGTCTCGACCGAGACGCCGTAGGCCGCGATGGCTCCGTCGGCGACGAGGGCGTCGAGGGCGTCGTACGTCTCGTCGGCGTCGATGACGGCCGACGGCGGGCAGTGGAGCTGCACGAGGTCCAGGGTGTCGACCCCGAGGTTCGCGCGCGACCGGTCCGTCCACGCGCGGAAGTTGTCGGGGGTGTAGTTCTCGGGCTCCTGCGCGAGACGGCGCCCCATCTTGGTCGCCACGGTCACCCCGTGGCCCGGGTGGGCGGCCAGGAACCTGCCGATGAGGGATTCGCTGCGCCCGTTCCCGTACACATCGGCCGTGTCGAAGAGGGTGACGCCGGCCTCGACGGACGCGGCGAGGACATCGAGCGCGTCCGTTTCGGAGACGTCGCCCCAGTCCGCTCCCAGCTGCCAGGTGCCGAGACCGATGGTGGACACGGAGCGGCCGGTGGCGGCGAGGGGGCGTTGTTGCATGAGCCTCACCCTACTTCGGGGCCGCCGCCTCGGGGTCGGGTCCCGTCATCTCCGCGACCGCTCCCTCAAGATGTCGGAGGACCGTCGCGACGGCGGGGACCCGAGCCGCGCCGCGCGCGGACACCGCGTGGAGTTCTCGCCGATCCCGCGAGGCGAGCGGACGCGTGAGGACGCCCTCGACGAGCGGGAACGACGCGACGGCGAGACGCGGCAGCGTGGCGACACCGACCCGCTGGGCGACGAGCTGCTCGACGGCGGCGACGTTGTCGGTCTCGAAACGGATGCGCGGGGTGAAGCCCGCGCGGGAGCAGGAGTCGAGGAGGTGGCTGCGGCACCGGGGACATCCTGCGATCCAGTCGTCCGCGGCGAGGGTCTCGAGGTCGATGACGGCGTCGGACGCGCGCGCGTGACCCTCCGGCAGGATCAGGACGAGGTCCTCGGCGCCGATCCGCCGGGCGTCGAGGCCGCGGATGCTCTCGCCGTGGGCGTCGGTCCCGTCGCCGGGGTGGCTGAAGGTGAGGGCGATGTCCGCACGGTCGGAGCGGACGGCGGCGACCGCCTCGGGCGGCTCGGCCTCGACGTAGGTGAGCGAGACGCCCGGATCGGTTTCGGCGAGGCGCCGCATCAGTCGCGGGAGGACGGTCGGCGACGCGGACGGGAAGCCGACGAGGCGGACGGTGCCGGTCCGCCCACCACTCAGGTCGGCGAGCTCACCGGCGACCGCGCCGAGCGCTGTGGTGATCGACGAGGCGTGACGAGCCAGGATGCGGCCCGCCTCCGTGAGCCGCATCCTTCTGCCGACGCGCTCGACCACCGGCATCCCGAGACGTGCTTCGAGGCGTCGGATCTGCTGGCTGACCGCCGGCTGACTGTAGCCGAGGGCGGTCGCGGCCGCGGTCACCGAGCCCGCGTCGCCGATCGCCTTGACGATGCGGAGTTCGGCGACGGAGACATAGGGAAGCGAAGACGGCACGATGACATATAACGCTGAGTCATGGAATCGATGCAATACCTGCCGTAGTGCACTCTGACCCGGATCGGGACGATGGTCTCATGACTCTCTCCCCCGCCGACGTCCGCGCCGCGTTCCCCGACGCTCGGGGATACGTCGCCGCGTGCACCGCCGGCATCCCGACCCGCGCCACACGCGCTGCCGTACGCGCGGACCTCGACGCGCTGCCCGATCCCGTCCGCTACGCGGCGGTGGCAGAGCGATGCCGTGCGTCGTTCGCGGATCTCGTGGGCGTCGCCCCCGGGTCCGTCGCCCTCGGCGCTCAGACCTCGGCGATGGTGAGCCTGCTCGCGGCATCCCTCCCCGACGGAGCGGTCGTCGTCTGTCCGGACGGCGAGTTCTCGTCGCTGGTCCTCCCCTTCGTGCACGCCGGTCGCGGCGTCACGGTCCGCACGGTCCCGCTCGAGGCGCTCGCCGCGTCGATCGAACCGGGCGACGCGTTGGTGGCCTTCTCGATCGTGCAGTCCTCGACGGGGGCGGTCGCCGACGCGGACGCGATCGTCGCGGCGGCGCGGGCCCACGGTGTCCGCACCCTGTGCGACGCGACGCAGGCGGTCGGATGGATGCCGGTGGACGCCCGCGACTTCGATGCGCTCGTCTGCCACGCCTACAAGTGGCTGTGCGCACCGCGCGGTGTCGCTTTCCTGACGGTCACCGAGGACCTGGCGGCGACGATCACCCCCCGCCAGGCGGGGTGGTGCGCGGGATCCGACCCGTGGGCGTCGTGCTACGGAGCGGGCGCGGAACTGGCGGCATCCGCTCGACGGTTCGATGTCTCACCCGCGTGGCAGGCTTTCGTCGGTGCGGAAGCCGCGCTCGCCCTGTTCGCCGACGCGGACCCGATCGCGTTGCGCGACGAGGTCACCGGGCTCGCCGCAGCGTTGCGGGAACGCCTGGGCGTGCCGCAGCCCGCGCGAGCGACGCCGATCGTGACCTGGCGCGACGAGGACGAGGCAGACATCACCCGCCTGCGCGAAGCCGGGATCGTCGCCTCGAGCCGAGCCGGGAACGCCCGTATCGCGCTGCACATCTTCAACGACCTGCGGGACGTCGACGACATCGCCCGCGCGCTGGGGCGTTGATCGGGATCAGCCCCGGTCGGAGCGGAGTTCGATGGCGATCTGCGACGCGTCGATGACGGCGAGTTCGTGCGCGAGCACGTCGGCGTCGAAGGTCCCGCTGTCGCGCGCGTCGAGCAGCACCTTGCGCTGCACGGCCAGCACCTCGAGCCGTCGAGCGCTCTCGATCTCGAAGATCCGGGACCGATCCGCGTCTGCCGGCCGTTCCGCCGCCGGAACGGTCGCAGCGCTGTCGCGGAGCAGGTCGAGGATGTGCCGACGTTCTTCGCGTTCACGCTGCCGAGTCTCCTCCTGCGAATCCGCCGGCGTGAGCGCGGTGACCAGTGGGGCGACCGTGGCTCCTTGCCCGACGAGGGAGAGGACGGCCACCGCGAAGGCCACCAGGATGAGGACGGACCGCTGCGGCGTGTCCTCGGGGAGCGTCTGCGCGGCGGCGAGCGTGATGGCACCCCGCATCCCGGCCCACACCACGAGCGCGCCCTCCCGCCATCCGAGTGGGGCCTCCTGGAAGTAGCGGATGTCTGCCAGCCCTCGAGTCACGCGCGGCCCGAAGCGCCGCACCGTGTCGCGCGAGACCGTCCGTCCCCGGCGAGCGAACGCGTCGACGAGTTTCTTCTCACCTTCCTCGCTCTCGAGCCGATGAGCGATGGTCTCGAGTCGGGGTTGCAGCCGGCGAACGCGCCGCGCACTGAGCGAGAGGAGGGCGAGCAGGGGCGCGACGTATCCCGCGCGGACGACGACGGTGAGCAGCCATGCCCCGACCGCGACGAGCAGGGCCGGCGCGACGCCGGCGTGGACCGCCTGCACGTCCGAGATGATCGTCGTGAGCTGCAGACCCATGAACAGGAAGACGAGCCCCTCGAGGATCAGCTCGATCGTGCGCCAGTTCTGCGCGTCCGAGAGGCGGTTGCGCGCCGAGAAGACACGCGGCCCCCCGACGCCCGTGATGATGCCCGCCACGACGGCGGCCACGAGCCCCGAGGCCCCGAGCATCTCCGCCGGGATCGCGGCGAGGAACGGCACCGTGAAGGACAGGACGGTGTTCACCGTCGGATCCGTCGCGCGACGACGCACGGTGAGGTTCAGCCAGCCCAGGAACGCTCCGATCAGCACGGCGACGACGACCGCGTAGGCGAACGTGCCGACCGCACCCCAGAACGAGAAGGATGCCGCGGCCGCCGCGATGGCCGTGCGCAGCAGCACGAGCGCCGTGGCGTCGTTGAGCAGACTCTCGCCCTCGAGGATCGCGACGACGCGTTTGGAGACCGGGGTGCGTTTGATGATCGACGTCGCGACAGCGTCGGTCGGGCTGACGATCGCGCCGAGAGCGACACCCCACGCGAAGCCGAGATCGGGGATCACGATCATGAAGAACACGCCGAGGGCGAGCGCGGTCCCGATGACGAGGAAGACCGACAGCCCGGCGATCGCTCCGAACTCGCGGCGGAAGTGCATCGCCGGCATCGACACCGCCGCCGAGTACAGCAGGGGCGGCAGGATGCCGAGCAGGATCCACTCCGGGTTTAGGACGAAGTCGTCGAAGACCGGCAGGAAGCTCCCGCCGAACCCGACGGCGACCATGAGGATGGGCGCCGCGATGCCCGCCCACCGGCCGACGACCGTGGTGAGGGCGACCACGAGAAGAGCGACCACGAGGCCCAGGAGTGTCTCAATCACACCGAAAGCCTCTCAGAGCATGCCGGCTCGGACGGACGATTTCGGCCAGTTCGTCGCCCGCCGATAGGCTCCCGGATCGTGCTTCGCCTCGTCTTCTCCGCAGCTGTGGGCGCTCTCATCGGCGGCGCCGTCGCCGCCCTGGTCGGTCCTCCCGGGGCCGGCGTCTGGGTCCTCGCGATCGCGGTGCCCATCGGCATCCTCAGCGTGGTCTTCACACGACTGGGGGCGTCGGGCCTCGCCTCTACATCCGTGTCACAGGATGATCTGACCCGCGCACGGACCGAGGATCGTCTGGGTGTGGCGAGGATCGAGGCAGTCCGCCAGACCGGGACGCAGATCAACGATCAGCCCGTGTGCGAGATCGATGTGACGGTACAGCCGCGTCGAGGCGCAGCGTACGCAACAACCCTCCGCAGCATCGTCCCGCTCGTCGAACTCGCGTCGGTGCGTCCCGGACCGGCGGCGCTCCGACCGGTCGCGATCCTCATCGAGGGCGGTCCCGAGTTCGGCTTCATCGACGGCGAGGTCTCACCCGAGGAGATCGCGGGTCTCATCGTCCCTCCGCAGGGATCGGTCCCGACGTTGGCATGGCCGAAGGCGCAACGCGTGGTGAACGGCGCGCGACGCGGTCCGCTCCTGGGCGTCGGTCCGCGCGGGCGGGTGCTGCGCGGCATCCTCTTCACCGTCGTCGCGCTCGCCGTGGCAGTCGCCGTCGTCGCCCCGTACAGCCGCGCCGTCGTCATGACCGCGCAGGCGGCGCAGGACGGGCGCATCGGCGTGGACCTGCGACGGCCCGACGAACTGGCGGTCGCCGTGCAGGCCCTCGAGGACGAGATCGGGCACGACAACGTCAGTTCCGTGCTCATACGGTCCGACTTCATCCGCGTCGAGGCTCCTCTCACGCCCGGGGACACCGAGACCGACGTCTGGATGTACCGAGGCGGGGTCGTCGACCACGAGGGCGCCGCGCCCTCGCAGCCCGACCTCGCGGCCGAGCAGTTCTCCTGGATTGACATCGCCCTCTCGAAGGTGTGGACGCTGATGGAGAGGGCGTCCGCGGAGTCAGGCATACCGGTCGGCGACGCGAGCGCCGTCGTCTCGCGGGGCACCGACGGCGACATCGACAGCGAGACCTTCGGAGAGTCCGTCGAGGCCCCCGAGATGTTCATCTCGCTTCGCACGGACTACAAGAACGTCTCGTTCCGGGTGAACGCCGACGGGTCGGGAGATCTCGTCTCGCAGTGACGCCGGCCTCAGGCGGCCGTGAGCTCCGTCGGCTCAGGAAGCGACCGCATCGCGTCCGCGCTGGGGAGATCGACACGCAGACGGGTGGTCCCCGGACGGGGACCCGCCCCGTTGACGATCGCCGCGCCACCCAGACGCGCTAAGGGAGCGGCGAGCGAAGCGGAGGCTTCCGCCGGAAGATAGCCGACGACGCGGCCGTTCGAGTGGACGGCGATGTCTGAGGCGCGGCGGGTGCGCCCGCGGTGCATCCGCAGCACGTACAGCCGATCGTCCCGGGTGCGACGTTCCGGATCGTCGACGAGGTAGTAGGTCCGTTCGACGTCGACACGCGACGTCGGGAGGTCACGGAGGTCCGGGAGATCGTCGTGCGATCGCGTCCGGCCGATGAGGGCGTGACAGAGATGTTCGAGCCAGGTGGGCACGGGGCCCCCTTCCTGCACGCGACATGAAACTCATGCCGCTGCATCGAGCCTCCCACAGCGCGCCTGGCAATCCCCCGGTCTCGGAATGCCCGCGCGCTACGGTCGGTTCATGCACCACATGAAGGCCATCGTCTACCGCACCCCGGGCGCCTCCGACGTCCTGTCCCTTGTCGACCGAGACATCGCCGACCCCGGCGCCGGAGAGGTGCGCGTGCGCATCGCCGTCTCCGGCGTGAATCCGACCGACTGGAAGTCCCGCGCCGGGGGTACGGCGCGCGCGGCCTTCGCCGAGACCGTGCCGAACCAGGACGGTGCAGGAATCGTCGACGCAGTGGGACACGGCGTCGAAGGACTCGCCGTCGGCGACCGCGTGTGGGTGCACCTCGCGCAGCATCAGCGCCCGACGGGCACGGCGCAGGAGTACACGGTGGTACCGGCATCCCGAGCCATCCGCCTCCCCGAGGGCATCGACTTCGCTGTCGCCGCGAGCCTCGGCGTTCCCGCCGTGACCGCGCACCGCGCCCTCACAGTCCACGAGGACGGGCCCGCTCGCCTGGCCCCCGGAGCGCTCGACGGACGCACCGTGCTCGTCGCGGGCGGCGCCGGCGCCGTCGGGCACGCCGCGATCCAGCTGGCCCGGTGGGCGGGCGCGACGGTCATCACCACCGTGAGCTCCGACGCGAAGGCCGAGCTCGCGCGGGCGGCCGGTGCGCACCACATCATCGACTACACGCAGGGCGACCTCGTCGAGAACATCCGCGAGGTCGCGCCCGACGGCGTCGATCAGATCATCGAGGTGTCGCTCGCGACGAATGCGGCGGTCGACGCCGAGGTGGCCGCAGGGCACGCGGTCATCGCTTTCTACGCCGACGACAACGGCGACACGTTCAGCATGCCGATCCGGCCCACCTTCGCGAAGAACATCCGGGTGCAGGGCGTCCTGCTCTACACGGTCGGAGAACCGGCTCTGGATGCCGCCGTCGCCGACATCACCCGCGCACTCGAAGACGGTGCGCTGCCGGTCGGCGAGGACGCGGGTCTGCCGCTGACCTGGTTCCCGCTCCAGGAGACCGCCGCCGCGCACGACGCGGTCGAGGCAGCGACGGTCGGTAAGGTGCTCATCCGCGTCGCGGAGCTGTGAGTCAGAGCGCGTCCCGTCGAGTGGCGATCCACCCGACGAGGTCGTCGGTCACGAAGTCGGCCTCGCCGGGGACGTCGGAGGTGATCGCGCCGAGGTCGAGGCGGAAGACCTCGGCAGCCGACCGCCCGCGCTCCGGACGGAACTCACCCGGCGCGGATCTCATGAGGTACCCGTACCCGCCGCTGACGTCACCGACGAGCAGCCATCCCGGTGCGTACTCGGCGACCTCGTAGGTCTCGTTCCGCTCAGCGATGTCCGCCGCCGAGTACAGAGTGGTGCCATCGTCGAGCTCGAGGCCATCGGTCACGCGCCAGAGGCCCGCGAGTGACGGGTTCGGTGCCGCTGAGATGTGAGCATCGGATGCCGGCGGCCGGTCCCCCGGCTGCGCGCGCAGGACCGGGCCTTCCGCCGCTTCGGCGAACCACCGGTCGTGGAGAACACTGTGCGGATTGAGCCGCCGGACGTAGCCGACGTCGAGGCGATCGGGCGGCATGGTCGACACCGACAGCAGAACTCGTTCGCGGGGCTCTCCCGCCCCGAACACACCGCTGACGTCGACGACGCGCAGGGCTTCTTCGAGCGTGGCCATGCGATCGAGGAACTCGGCGAGGGAGGCATCCGGTCCGAGGTCGGCGAGCATCCCTCGGGCGCTCCACGACTCGTCGAGCGCGGCGAAGCGTCCGTCTCCGATGATCGCAAAAGGCGAGTCGGCGAGGTTCCACTGATCGTCACCGTGGGTCGTCAGGCTGAGGTAGGGGCGGAGGGCCTCGCCGGTCGTCAGGAGCGCGACGAGGCACAGGCCGTCACGCACCTCGAGAGGGAGCTCGGCGAGCGCCTCCTGAGTCGCCTGCGCGATCTGCGTGGCGAGGTCGTCGTCGGGGATTGCAGGTCGGTGGAATCCGTCGGTCACGCGAACAGGTTGGCACGCGCTCGGCCGACACTCCACCCCGGCGCTCTTCCGTCTGAACAGTGGCTCTCCCCCGCAGCCGGCGGGGGTTGAGGGTCAGGCCTCGACGGTCGCGCCCCACCCGTCGTAATCGCCTCGGTGGCGTTCGACGATGTCGACGACCTCACGCAGGAAGCGAGCAACCTGATCATCGCCGAGCGCTTCGGTCCGCGTGGCCTTCAGGACGGTCTTGAGGCCACGGCGAGCGCGTGCCACTTCGAACCCTGCCGTGATGAGGTCGTCGGCCGCCGCCTGCGCCTGGGAGCGCCTCGAGAAATAGGCGAAGTGCTCGACGAGCCGTGGTGTCTCGAGCACGTCACCCATCTCGGCACGCTGTTGTCGCTGCGGCGCCCACATGGAGAGCTGGTACTCGTACGTCGACGTCATGCCCCCCAGTATGTCGGGCGGGATGCCGCGGGCCGCGCCTCTCGCGAGGGCGACCCGCGGCATCCGTCTCAGCGGACACCGCCATCAACTGGATCCGGCACCTCCTCGATAAGCCTGTGGAGGTGGTGTGGGCGTCGACCTGGGGCGAGCATGCCAACACGTACTTCACTGGCCCCTTAGGCCTTCCGGATCTTCCCGTCGCTACCGTGGACGACGGTGTCTGGGACGAGAGTTCGCCGATGTGGAAGGCAAGGCAGCTGGGGGCGAGGTTTCCCGGACGCCCGCTCGTCTGGGTGGACGACGTGATCCCAGCGGCTGCGAGGCGGCTGCTCTTCGGATCACGAGACCCTCAGGACCAGCCGATCACACAAGTGCACCGAGTCACCGATCGAGCCTCAGGTTTCACCGCCCTCGACGCATCGCGCCTCGATGGCTGGCTCAAAGATGTCAGCAATCGCCATTCGACCCCCGACTGACACCGCTCCCGCTCCACCAGGTCGATGAGACGCGCACGTGGAGCGGACCTTCGTATCAGTCTGCGGTGCACCTTCTTCGGCTCTCGTGAACCACAGCGACGGGTTGGGCTTTGGTAAGCAGCCACGGTGCGAGCGGTGCAAGATGCGCGATAGGAGCGCACAGATCAACTCAGCCCCAAACGTTCCGCGACCCGCATCGAGCTGCCCATCGCCCTGATCGGCTTGATAAGCCGTCAACGGACACCCAAATCGACTTCCCCTCTCCCAGAACTCGAACCCATCGCGCCATCGCGATCGGATCCAGCCAGGGATCGACTCGATCACCCGTGAGCCCCGCTCAGGGTCCTTCTGATAGCTGGATACCGGCCCCGATCCACCGAGACCTGGCGACGAGCAGCTTCGGCCGTCAACCCGGCTAGGGTGCGTCGCCGAGCTCCTCCACGGGCCGGTCCATCTCGTCAAGGCAGGCTTGCTCCTGATCGGCTGGGCACATGATGATGCGTGCCGGCAGCGTGTCACGGTAGGTGATCTCCCCGACCCGATAGGTGACCTCAACTCCACTCCGGATAGACATTTCCTCGATCACGCCGCGGTACCCGATGAGGATCTGGTAATGCCCCGAGCCCGCAGGGATGCGGGCACCCTCCGCCTCCAACACCTCGCCGTCGAGGCCTTCGATCGGCGGATAGGAGTCGAACGACTGCCACGTGCCGTTTTCTCCGAGAGGACCGGAGATCAAAGCGCCGAGCACTGTCACCTCTTCGGCGTCGCCGACTGAGCGGATCGACTCGATGACGACATCAGCGTCATCGAGCGCGGCGAACGTTTCGAAGCCGTCAGTGAACTCCATCTCCGGCTCGTCGACCACGTATACATAGGCATGCGGACTATCGGCGACATGCGCAAAGAGAGGCCCGGTCGGCAGGCTGCTCGCACCGCATGCCGACGCCAACACCAACGTCGACACGGTCAACGCCGCCAGGCTCAACGACCGCCGAAGACCTATCTCGTCACCTCCTGAGTGCGATTTGCAGTTGCGGGGAAGTCCGAGTCGCCGCAAATCCGAACTCCCCCACTCTTCGGTGTGACGACGAGAGTGTTGGAAGTGTTGTTGGTGTTGTTCGACTTCAGGGACACGTTCGCGACCGTGAAGGCACCGGTATAGGTCACCGAGCCAGTCTTCTCAATCTTGGTCGAGTTTTGGAAGGTCGTTGATCGATCGCGATTGCACTTCCAGGAGACAGTGGAGGTGCTCTTCAGGTTGCCGCCGGTGATCTGCTTAGGCTGCCAACGGAACACGTTGAGCTTGGTGACGTACGGGGAGACTGTGCCGTCGTTGCAGACCTTCTGCAACTTCTCGTACTGCCACTGCACTCTAAGAAGCTTTGTCTGGTTGTAATCGACTGCCATCGTGATTCCCACGGACGATGAATTGACCCGGGACGCCGTCAGCCCCCCACTGCCGTAATTGGAGCTAGGGGTGTCGTAGGCCACTTCGAGCTTCGTCCCGCTCGTCTTGTTCCATGTATAGGTTTGCTTCGAGTTGCTCAGGGTCTTGGTTTTCTGAATAGGCACCCATACGGTACGGGTGTCCGACGTCCTCACCCAGTCCCAGTAAGGCCGCGCGTCAGGGCAGACACTCGTGCTTGCCGCAGCGGCGGTAGCAGTCGCAAGTATTGGGGCGTCCATCGCCGCTGACTCATCCACCTGCTCTGAGATCTCAGGCTCCACGGCATCGATCGAGCTCTCCGGGACAGGCGCAACAACCGAACCGAAGGTGAGATCCGCATCGACAACCTCGGGCGCAGCGGCCGCGCGAACTGAGGTGGTCGACAACACCTGCCGGACGGGCATCTCGACGATCGAGTACCGTTCCACGTCGCCGAGCCGGACGGTGACCTCGACGTCCACGGTCCTAGCAGTTGGAGGCAAGTCGATCCGTGCATCGCTCGCGCGGAGGTTATAACGTCCCGAACTCTGAGTGACAGCACTGCCGATGGTGGTGCGCTCGAAGACACCATCTACTGGAAACGCTGACACGTACGCCGCCGTCACCGTCGCGCCGGGAACGAGAGAACCGGTGGCATCGGTGACCGTCCCTGAAAGCCCAACCCCGATTGCGGGCAAGCCGGTGCCAGCGAGACGATCAGCCTCAGCGGCATTCGCCGCAGGCGCCGAGACGAGGCTGGCACCCACAAGGAGAGTCGCCGCGATCAACCCTCTGGTTTTACCGGTCCCCCGCGCGAACGTAGGATCCGCAACTTTCGACATACTTTTCAGCCCCCCAGCTCAGCAGTGCAGTGAATGTACCGAACTCGCGAAGCCCAACTCGGTTTTGCTGACAGAGTCGGACTTCGTCGAGCGTTCGTTTGCAGCTGTCGCTAGGTGGCGACGCGCCGCTACGGGTCAAGCTATTGGAAGGAATTCGGGTCGTCTGTAGCCCATTCGGGGGACACCCTCCACGGCGAGTATGAGCATGACCGACACCCGAGACGAAGCACTACCTGATCGATAGTCGAGTGAGATCGGTCATCTCGTTGAGCGCGCACGCCGTGCCCGGGCCGCAGATCGAGGTGCCGCCTGACCTTGGCGGAGATGCGCGACAGCTCTGGCGTGATCTCCGAGCGGCCGGTGGTCGTGATGATCGCGACCAGCTCCATGGACCTCGCATCGACTCGGACTGGTGTCCCGCCGAACCGGACCCACGCCTGCGGTAACTTCGTCGAGATGCGAGGACCCATCGCCCATGCACCGTTGCATACCAGACTGAAGCCGTGATGGTGGTCGACGACTACCCCCACGGACGAAAACGAGAAGGGCACTGGCGCGATGCCAGTGCCCTTCTCGTTTCTCGACCGTTTTGCCAACAGTATTGCCAACAGCCCTCCGGTCGGGATGACAGGATTTGAACCTGCGACCCCTTGACCCCCAGTCAAGTGCGCTACCAAGCTGCGCCACATCCCGGTCCGTTGCCCTCGCGGACAACTCCACTATCCTAACCGGTCCGGAGGCCGGCCGCGAACCACCACGGGGTTCCGCGTGTCCGATGCCGCCGCTACCCTGCCCGCATGGGCGAGATATCGATCGAACCGGCGAGCGCTGATCGTTTCACCGATGCGGAGCACGCCCTGACGGGCGGGGGCGACGGCGACGGCTGCTGGTGTCAATGGTGGATGCTGGCCCCGAAAGATTTCGAGGCGACCAGCGTCGACGAACGGCGTGAGCGACTGCGTGAGGACCTTTCCGCTTCGGTCCCGTCCGCCCTCATCGCCTACGTCGACGGCGAAGCCGTCGGCTGGGTCAAGGTCTCTCCGCGACCCGAGCAACCCCGCCTCGCCCGCACCCGCAACATCCAGAGGTCACCCGAGCCGATGGACGACCCGACCGTCTGGGCGATCACCTGCTTCGTCGTCCGCGAAGAGCACCGCTCCCAGGGCATCGCGAGCCGCCTTCTGGACGCCGCAGTCGACCACGCCCGCACGCATGGCGCCCGCATCGTCGAGGGCTACCCGTTCGACGCCGACGTGAAGCGGTTCTCCACGAACGACCTCTACCACGGCACGCTCTCGAGCTTCCTCGCCGCCGGCTTCACCGAGACCGCGCGCCCCGGCGCGGCCCGCCCGATCGTCGCGAAGGAGCTGCCATGAGCCGCGTCTCCGTCGTCCGCGGCGACATCACCCGTCAGCGGGTCGACGCCGTCGTCAACGCGGCCAATCGCGCCATGCGGGGTGGCGGGGGCGTCGACGGGGCCATCCACCGCGCAGGCGGACCCGAGATCCTCGCAGATTGCATCGCCCGCTTCCCGCACGGCCTCGCGACCGGGGATGCCGGGTGCACGACCGCGGGGAACCTCGCCGCGCGCTGGGTCATCCACGTGGTCGGACCGAACCACACGGCGGGTGAGCGCGACCGCAACCTTCTCACCTCTTGCTACCGTCGTGCCCTCGAGGTCGCTGACGACCTCGGCGCGACGACCGTCGCCTTCCCTCTCATCAGCGCCGGAATCTATGGCTGGCCGCTCGACGACGCGGTCGATGCTGCCGTCACGACTCTCGCCGAGACCCCGTCGAGCGTGACCGAGGCGCGCATCGTCGCCTTCGACGACGCCATGTTCTCCCGAGTCGAGCGGCGGCTCGCGGCATCCTGACCCGTCTTACGATGGATCAACCGAACGGGAGGTGGGTCACATGGCGGATGCCGTACGTGTCGACTCCTGGCTGTGGGCCGTCCGCGTCTACAAGACCCGATCAGCTGCGACCACCGCCTGCCGCGCGGGACACGTCCGGGTCAACGGCGACAAGGCGAAGGCCGCGCAGCAGGTGAAGGTCGGCGACGAGCTGCGCGTGCGCATTGCGGGCTTCGACCGGATCCTCGTCGTCCGGCAGACGCTCACCAAGCGCGTCGGGGCGCCGCTGGCCGCCGTCGCAGCCGACGATCGCACGCCCGAACGCGAACCCGTGGCACAGATCGCCGTCCGCGATCGCGGCGCGGGGCGACCCACGAAGCGCGAGCGCCGCGACATCGAGCGGCTACGCGGCCGCTGACGCCACCCGACGGCGGGTGATCGCGGCTCGCACCGACGTGTCCGTCACGGCGAGCACGACGCCCGTCACCGCGTATACGAGCAGATCGCGGCCGTCGAAGACGGTCCCGAACACCAGGACGATCGGCGGCCACTCCCCCGCCCACGCAACGGGCAGCCCCGTGAGCTGGAACAGCTCGACGCCTATCGACCACGCGATGACGATCGCGCCGATCAGCCAGGACGACAGCCGAGGCAACAACGCGACCAGCCCACCCCAGACCGCGACGACGTAGAGGGCATCACCGGTGATGTCGGATGCCGCGGTGTCCGCAGCGCCGAGGTGCACGGCGAGTCCGCAGATCACCGCCAGCACAGCGACCGCGGCGCCGAGCAGCCGTCGCCTCACACCCGCTCGCGCAACCACGACACCCCACGGACCTGCGCGCCCACCGCGACCGCCCGCTCCCCGAGCGCGCGGTCGCTGGTCACGAGCAGGACTCGCTCTCCGTCGCCGACGCGCCGTTGCGCCTCGGCGACGAGCGCGTCGTCACCCGCAGCATCCGCTCGCACCACCTCGACGGAGCCGTCCGGGTCCGCGGCGGCGCGCGCCTCACCCTCGAGTATCGCGACCACGCGCGGGTACCAGGTGTCGCCGGGGAGCGACAGCTCACCCGCCGCGACTCCGGCTCGAGAGAGTCCGCCCAAGCGATGAAGCAGTCTCGATGCGGCCCCGGCGCGGTCGCGCCACCACCCGTCGGGAACCGAGCCGACGACGTTCGCCGCGTCGACGAGGACGGTGGGTCGGACGGCGAGCAGGTCGCGCAACGCGGGCCACGAGTCCGCGAACCCGGGGTGCAGGGGCAGAGCGTCGACCTCATTCAGCGGCACCCACTCCAGTGCGTAGCTCTCGGGGTCCGCGATCACGGGATCGAACGGGTCGACGACCTCGGCCACGAGCGTCGTGTACGACCACACCTCGAGATCGAGCACGCTCGTGAAGCGCGGTCGAAGAGATGCGGCGGGGACGCCCGCCTCTTCGTGCGACTCGCGGATCGCGGCATCCGTCGCGCTCTCGCCTTGGTGACGGGCTCCGCCGGGAATCCCCCACGTCCCGCCGTGGTGACTCCACGCGACGCGGTGCTGCAGCAGCACCCCGCGCGCAGGATCGTGCGCGAGCAGACCCGCCGCTCCGAATCGGCCCCAATACCGCTCACCCGCGTCGGTCACCACCCAGGCATCGCCCGGATCACGAGGACCGGAGGGGCGCGGCGGCCCGCTCGACGGTTCCTCAATCCTCATGCGATCAGCCTCTCACGCGCTCGACGGCGAGGCGCGGCATCCGTCATGTCCCGGAACACATCCCCAGCATGCCCGCAGACAACCCAGCATGCCCGCAGACGACAGAGGAGATGACGGTTCGCGAGAACCGGACGAACCGGATGCCTCCTCGCGAACCGTCATCTCCTCTCGAAGCGACAGGTAGTCGAGCGTCAGCGTTGGCGACGCTCGCGCACGCGCATGTTCGTCACGATCGGCGTGCCCTCGAAACCGAAGATCTCGCGCAGGCGCCGCTGGATGAACCGGCGGTAGCCCGGGTCGAGGAACCCGGTCGTGAACAGCACGAATGTCGGCGGACGCGTCGAGGCCTGCGTCCCGAACAGAATGCGGGGCTGCTTGCCCCCGCGGAGCGGGTGCGGGTGCTCGGCGATGAGTTCGGCGAGGAAGGCGTTGAACTTGCCGGTCGGGATGCGCTGATCCCACGACTCGAGCGCGGTCTCGAGCGCCGGCACCAGCTTGTCGAGGTGTCGACCGGTGCGAGCCGAGAGGTTGACGCGCGGCGCCCAGGTGACGTGCGCGAGGTCCTGCTCGATCTCCCGCTCGAGGTACCGGCGACGATCGGCGTTGTCCATGTCGTCGTCGTTGAGGCGATCCCACTTGTTGAAGGCGAGGACGAGGGCGCGTCCCGATTCCAGCACCAGGTCGATGATGTTGAGGTCCTGCACGCTGATCGACTCGGTGACGTCGAGGACGACGACGGCGACCTCGGCCTTCTCGAGAGCGGCGCTCGTGCGCAGCGATGCGTAGAAGTCGGCACCCTGCTGCAGGTGCACGCGTCGACGGATGCCGGCGGTGTCGACTAGACGCCAGAGCTTGCCGCCGAGCTCGACGACCTCGTCCACGGGGTCGCGGGTGGTGCCGGCGAGGTCGTTGACGACGACGCGCTCCTCGCCCGCCGCCTTGTTCAGCAGCGACGACTTGCCGACGTTCGGACGCCCCAGGATCGCGACGCGGCGGGGCCCGCCGAGCTCGTTCTTGGCGACCGCCGAGACCTCGGGCAGTACGTTCATGATCTCGTCCAGCAGGTCGGCGACGCCGCGACCGTGGATCGCGGAGACCGGGTGCGGCTCGCCGAGGCCCAGGTTCCACAGCGCCGCGGCCTCGGGCTCCTGGCGGGCGTCGTCGATCTTGTTGGCGACGAGGAAGACCGGCTTGTCGGTCTTGCGGAGCATGCGGACGACCTGCTCGTCGGTCGCCGTCGCGCCGACCATGGCGTCGACGACGAACATGACGACGTCACACAGCTCGATCGCGATCTCGGCTTGGGCTGCGACGGAGCGGTCGATGCCCTTGGCGTCGTGCTCCCAGCCGCCGGTGTCGACGAGCGTGAACCGCCGGTCCATCCACTCGGCCTTGTAGCTCACGCGGTCGCGCGTGACACCCGGGGTGTCCTCGACGACGGCCTCACGGCGACCCAGGATGCGGTTGACGAGGGCGGACTTGCCGACGTTCGGCCGTCCGACGATCGCGACGACCGGCAGGGCCGGCAGCATCTCGACGACCTCGCCACCTGCGGTGAACCCGGCCAGCAGGTCGTCGTCGTCTTCGTCGAGCTCGTAGTCGGCGAGCGAAGCGCGCAGGGCGGCCGCGCGCTGCTCGGCGAGGTCCTCATCGAGGTTCGCGAGCTTCTCCTCGAGCTGGTCGGGTCCGCCGTCGTATTCGTAGTCGTCTTCGGCGCTCATCGTGAGCCTTCCGTTCCCGACCGCACGACGCCCAGGACGGCGTCGACGGTCTGTGCGAAGTCCAGGTCGGTCGAGTCGACGACCGTCACGCCGGGGGCGGCGGTGAGGAAGTCGACGACCTGGGAGTCGGATGCGTCGCGCTTGTGCAGCGCGGCGGCGACAGCCGCGGCATCCTCTGTGGTCAATTCGGCGCTGCGCCGCGCGGCGCGCACCTCGGGGGCGGCGGTCAGCAGGATCCGCACGGGGGCGTCGGGGGCGACGACGGTGGTGATGTCGCGACCCTCGACGATGACGCCGGGGCGACCGGAGTCGGCCACGAGGCGCCGGAACAGCACGTTCACCTGCTCGCGGATCACGGGCACGCGCGCTACCCCGCTCACGGCGGAGCTGACGCGCGGCTCGCGGATCGCCTCGGTGACGGGGATCTCCCCGACTCGCACCCAGTACTCATCGGGGTCGAGCGAGATGGCGTAGTCGAAGTCTCCTGCGGCGTCGACGACGGCCGAAGCGTCGGACGTGTCGGCGCCGTGCTCGAGGACGTGCCAGGCCAGCGCGCGATAAGCGGCACCGGTGTCGAGGTAGCCGAAGCCGAGGCGGCGGGCTGCTTCCTTGGACACGCTCGACTTGCCGCTGCCGGCTGGGCCGTCGATGGCGATCGTGATGGGGTCAGTCATTGAGGCTCGCAATCTTCCATCCGCGCGCCGCGAGTCCATCGGTGGCGACGGAGACGGCGGACGGGATGACACTGATCTCGCCGAGGCCGAACTGGGCTCCGGGCGAGTGCTCGAGCCGGAAGTCCTCGACGTTGACGCCCAGTTCGCCGAGGTCGCCGAACAGGCGACCGAGCTGACCGGGGGTGTCGTCGACCATGACGACCACCGTCTCGAAGCGACGATTCTGTCCGTGCTTGCCCGGCAGGCGCTCCACGCCTTCGTTGCCGCGGCGGATCGTGTCGGCGACGGCACGGCGCGAGCCGGGGGCGTCCGGATCGCGGAGCGCCCCGGCGACGGTCGTCAGGTCGGCCGCGAGCGCGTCGAGGACGTCGACGACGGGCTGAGAGTTCGCGCCCAGGATCTGTACCCACAGTTCGGGAGCGGATGCCGCGATCCGGGTCGTGTCGCGGACGCCCTGGCCCGCGAGACGCAGCGACGCCTCCTCGGCGCCGACGAAGCGTCCGGCGAGGAGGGATGCCACGAGTTGGGGCACGTGCGAGACCAGGGCGACGGAGCGATCATGCTCCTCGGGGGTCATCTCGACGAGACTTGCGCCGAGATCGAGCGCGAGACCCTCGACGACGGCGAGGTCGCGCGCGGAGGTCTCCTCGTCGCGGCAGATGACCCACGGGCGGCCGAAGAAGATGTCGGCGCGGGCGGAGATCGCACCGCCGCGTTCGCGCCCGGCCATCGGGTGCGAGCCGATATAGCGGGAGAGGTTGACACCGCGCTCCCGCAGGACGAGCAGCGGCTCGAGCTTGACGCTCGCCACGTCCGTCACGACGGCATCGGGGAACGTCGTCAGTTCCCGTTCGATGACGTCGGCCGTGACGTCCGGCGGAACGGCGACGACGACGAGGTCCGGGCGGTCGTCGTCTCGGGCTGCGCGGCCCGCTCCGTAGTCGACGGCGAGTCGGAGCTGCGCAGGTGACGCGTCGGCGAGGACGACGTCGACGCCGAGCGCGCGGAGAGCGTGCCCGATGCTCGAACCGAGCAGGCCGGCGCCGACGATGCGGACGAGTCCGCTCGTGCGGACGGCGCGGGCGCGCGCGTCGATGGCGTCGGTCACAACTGCTCCTGAGTGGGATCCCCGGGCGGGGTCTCCGCCTGGCGCGCGAGAGTCAACAGCGCGCCACGCTCCACTGTAGTCAACTCGCGGGTCCGACCCGCTGGGAGCGTGCCCAGGTGCAGGGGGCCGAACTGGCGGCGGACCAGCTCCTCGACGGGGTGGCCGACGGCCGCCATCATCCGGCGGACGATGCGGTTCCGCCCCGAGTGCAGGGTGAGCTCCACCAGGCTCGTGTCCCCGCTCGCGTCGAGCAGCCGTGCTTTGTCGGCCGCGATCGGACCGTCCTCGAGCTCGATCCCCTTAGTGAGCTGCGCGATGGTCTGCGGCAGGACGCGGCCCGACACCTTCGCGATGTAGACCTTGGTGACACCGAAGGACGGATGAGCGAGGACGTGGGCGAGCTCGCCGTCGTTGGTGAGGACGAGCAGGCCGCTCGTCTCGGCATCCAATCGACCCACGTTGTAGAGCCGCTCGGGCCAGTCCTTCGTGAAGCGCCGGAGGTCCGGACGGCCCTGGTCGTCCTTCATCGACGACACGACGCCGGTGGGCTTGTTGAGGACGACGTACCGCTTGCTGGTGTCGAGCTGGATGGCCGTGCCGTCGACGTTGACCCGGTCGGTTTCGGGGTCGATGCGGGAGCCGAGTTCCGTGACGACGACGCCGTTGACCCGGACCCGCCCCTCGACGATGTACTGCTCGCAGACGCGGCGGGAGGCGACCCCGGCGTTGGCGAGGACCTTCTGCAGCCGGATCCGGTTCCCGTCGGACTGGTCGTTCATCGGATGGTCTCTCCTTCGAAGCCCGCGGAGCCGTCGTCCAGCAGCGGGGAGATGGGGGGCAGCTCGTCGAGGGAGTTGATCCCCAGGTGACCGAGCAGCGCATCGGTGGTGCGGTAGTTGATGGCCCCGGTCTCGGGGTCGGTGAACGCCTCGGTGATGAGACCCCGGGCGAGAAGCGTCCGGACGACCGAGTCGACGTTCACCGCGCGGATCGACGCGACCTGGCTCCGCGACACCGGCTGCTTGTACGCGATCACGGCGAGCGTCTCGAGAGCCGCCTGCGACAGTCGCGACGGCGCCTGGCCGTTCACGAACTCGGCCACGAGGTCGTCGTGCTCCTCGCGCACGTAGAAGCGCCACCCGCCGCCGACCTCGCGCAGCTCGAACCCGCGCCGCGGCCCGGAACGCTCCCCGTCGTAGTCGGCGACGAGTCCGTCGACCGCGCGGCGGACGAGAGCGACGGGCGCGCCGACGGCGGCGGCGAGGGAGACCAGGCTCTGGGGCTCGTCGACGATCATGAGGATCGCCTCGAGACGACGGGCGATGTCCCCGGCATCCTGCGAACGCGGTGGCGCCTCGATCTCGGTCGCGTCATCGGTCATAGTCGGCTCCCAACGTGGCGAGGTTCTCTTCGGACCACCGCTCGGCGGTCCAGCGCAGCGTCAGCTCCCCCAGCGGCTCGAGCTGTTCGAACGACAGCGCGGCGTGGCGGTAGAGCTCGAGGACGGCGATGAAGCGCGCCACGACGATACCGGTCTGCGTCACACCCGCGACGAGTTCGCGGAAATTGAGCTGACGGGCATCCCGCAACAGCGTCACGACGATGGCAGCCTGCTCGCGGATGGAGACGAGGGGCGCGTGCAGGTGGTCGAGACCGACGTGCGGGATCTCCTTCGGCGCGAACGCCAGCATCGCGATGGCCGCGAAATCGTCGGGCGACAGCGTCCAGACGAGCTCCGGAACGGCACGGCGGTGCTTCTCGTCGAGCCGGACCGCTCGCATGTGACGCTTGCCCTCCCGGTCGAGGCATCGCGCGAACCAGGCGGACACCTCCTTGAAGGCGCGGTACTGGAGCAGGCGCGCGAAGAGCAGATCCCGAGCTTCCAGCAAGGCGACGGACTCGGCATCCACCAGCTCCCCCTGAGGCAGCAGCCCCGCCACCTTCATGTCGAGCAGCGTCGCCGCGACGACGAGGAACTCGGATGCCTGGTCCAGATCTGCCTCGTCGTCGAGCCCTTTCAGGTACGAGATGAACTCGTCGGTCACCTTGCTGAGGGAGACCTCCGTGATGTCGAGCTCGTGCTTGGAGATCAGGGTCAGCAGCAGGTCGAACGGGCCGTCGAAGTTGCCCAGTGAGACGCGGAAACGATCACCCGCGGCCTCGGTCGATGCGGCCGGGGAAGGCTCGGCTGCGGCGTCGGAGCCTTCGTCAGGCGACGGCGCCACGGGCGACCAGCTCCCGCGCGAGGCGCAGGTACGCCTGGGCGGCGGAGTGCTCGGGAGCGAACTTGGTGATGGGGACCCCCGCGACGGACGCGTCGGGGAACTTCACCGTGCGGCCGATGACCGTCTCGAGGACGTCGTCGCCGAAAGCGTCCACGACGCGTTCGAGGACTTCGCGGGAATGCAGCGTGCGCGGGTCGTACATCGTCGCGAGCACACCGTCGAGCGTGATCGCCGGGTTCAGCCGGTCGCGCACCTTGTCGATGGTCTCGATCAGGAGAGCCACACCGCGGAGGGCGAAGAACTCGCACTCGAGCGGGATGAGGACACCGTGGCTCGCGGTCAACGCGTTGACGGTCAGCAGACCGAGCGAGGGCTGGCAGTCGATGAGGATGACGTCGTAGTCACCCGCCACCTTGCGGAGCACCCGGGCGAGGATCGTCTCGCGCGCGACCTCGTTGACGAGGTGCACCTCGGCCGCGGAGAGGTCGATGTTCGCGGGGAGGATGTCGAGACCGTCCACCGACGTCGAGACGATGACCTCGTTCGGGTCGCGCTTCGGGTCGAGGAGGAGGTCGTAGATCGTCGCGGTCTCGTGCGTCTGCACGCCGAGACCGGCGGACAGGGCGCCCTGCGGGTCGAAGTCGACCGCGAGCACGCGGCGGCCGTACGAAGCGAGACCTGCGGCCAGGTTGATGGTGGTCGTCGTCTTGCCGACGCCGCCCTTCTGGTTGCAGAGCGAGATGATGCGGGCGGGACCGTGACCGTCGAGCTTCGGCGGGGTCGGGAAGCCGTGGTAGGGGCGACCCGTCGGCCCCATCGGGGTGTCGGTCGCCACCGTCGGATCGACGTCCGCCGTACTCCGCTTGCTCGCCACTGATCTCCCGCCTTCGCCGTGCTCACCCGAGTCTAGTCACCCCGTCGCGGCCCGCCGTGGAGCGACTCCCCGCAGCCGGGCACCCGGAGTCATCTCGCGCGAGGGTGCGAGGTGAGGTACACGTCGCGGAGCGCATCCACCGTGACGTGCGTGTAGATCTGGGTCGTGGCGACCGAGGCGTGGCCGAGGAGCTCCTGCACGACGCGGACGTCGGCGCCGCCCTGCAGCAGGTGGGTCGCGAACGAGTGTCTGAACGTGTGCGGCGACACGTGGGCGGTGACGCCCGCGCGCTCGGCGGCCTGCTGGATCACCAGCCACGCGCTCTGGCGCGAGAGCGGAGCGCCCCGCGCCCCGAGGAAGGCGCGCGGCGTCGCACGTCCGCGGCGGGAGAGCTCGGGGCGGGCTCGCGTCAGGTACGCATCCACCGACGCACGCGCGTAGGACCCGACCGGGACGATGCGTTCCTTCGACCCCTTGCCGCGCACCCTCAGGACCTCGCCGTGCGAGAGATCGTCGACGTCGAGGTCGACGATCTCAGACACCCGCGCGCCCGTCGCATACAGCAGCTCGAGCAACGCGCGATCACGCAGGCCGATGAGATCGCCGGGCGCGGCGTCCTCGGGCGCGGGGCCGGCGGCATCCAACAGCCGAAGCACGTCGTCGACGGGCAGCGCCTTCGGCAGGCGCATCGGCGCCTTCGGCGGACGGAGCTTCGTCGTCGGGTCATCCGTCACGATCCCCTCGCGGGCGAGGAAGCGGTGGAAACTGCGGATGGCCGACTGCAGTCGCGCGAGCGAGGTCGAGGCGGGCGGCGGATCGGATGCCGCGCGTTCCGCGGCGAACCCGGTGACGAGGTCCCCCGTCACGGCGTCGGTGTCGTCGACTCCGCGCTCCCCCAGCCACTCCAGGTACCCCGCGAGGTCGCGGCGGTAGGCGGCCACCGTGTGGGCCGACAGCCCGCGTTCGATGGTGATGTGTCGGAGGAACGCGTCGACGGCGCGCGCGAGCCTCACGAGTCGTCAGCCCTGCGGACGGTCCGCGCCCACCGGACGCGAGCGCCCCGGCCACGGCGCATCAGCGGCGCCGAGCGTCGTCCACTCGCGCGCGCGGCCGGCTGCGGCAGCGAGCGCCGCAATGGCGAGCGACGGGTTCTGGAGCTTCCGTGCCAGGACGGCGTCGACGACATCGTCGAGCGGAACCCACCGCACCTCGATGTCCGCTTCCTCCTCGGTACGGGCGAAGGCCTCGGGAGTCGCGGCCAGACCGCGCGCGAGGTAGATGCGGATCGCCTCGTCGCTGCCGCCGGGGCTCGTGAAGAAGTCCGACAGGACGTTCCACCGTTCGGCGGTCAGGTCGGCCTCTTCGGCGAGTTCGCGCTTCGCCGCCTCGAGGGGGTCCTCACCCGGCACGTCGAGCAGACCCGCCGGGATCTCCCAGTCGCGGAACCCGACCGGGTGACGGTACTGACGGATGAGGAGGACGCGACCGTCGTCGTCGAACGCCAGGACCGCGACCGCCCCGGAGTGGTCGACGTATTCCCGCACGATCGACCCGTCGCCGTAGATGAATTCGTCACGACGGAGATTCCAGACGTGCCCCTCGAACACCGTCTCGGTCCGAGTCACCTCGACCGCGACGGCATCGTCCTGCAAGGGAGCGGCATCCGTCATTCGTCAGCCCTCGTTCTCGACGTCGAACAGCTCGCTCGAGCGGTGCCGGTCGAGCGCCGCGGCGATCAGACCGCGGAAGAGCGGGTTCGCCTCGGTCGGACGGGAGCGCAGCTCGGGGTGCGCCTGCGTCGCGATGTAGTACGGGTGCACGTCACGCGGGAGCTCGACGTACTCGACGAGGTCGAGGTCGGGGTTGAGGCCCGAGAACCAGAGGCCCGCGTCGGCGATCTGCTGGCGGTAGGAGTTGTTGACCTCGTAGCGGTGGCGGTGACGCTCGGTCGCACGGTTCGAACCGTACAGCTCGGCCGCGAGGGAGCCCTCGGCGAGGGCGGCCTCGTACAGGCCGAGACGCATCGTGCCGCCCATGTCGCCGCGGTCGAGGATGTCGACCTGCTCCGCCATGGTCGCGATGACCGGGTGCGGGGTTTCGGGGTCGAACTCGCTCGAGGACGCGTCCTCGATGCCGGCGACGTGACGGGCGTACTCGATGACCATGCACTGCAGGCCGAGGCAGATGCCGAGCGTCGGAAGCCCCTGTTCGCGGGCGAACTTCAGCGCGCCGAGCTTGCCCTCGATGCCGCGGATGCCGAAACCGCCGGGGATGACGATGCCGTCGACGGCCGACAGGGCCTTCGCCGCACCCTCGGGCGTCTCACAGAGGTCGGACGGGATCCATACGATCTGGACCTTCGTCTCCTGCGCGAACCCGCCCGCCTTCAGGGCCTCGGTCACCGAGAGGTACGCGTCGGGCAGGTCGATGTACTTGCCGACGAGACCGACGGTGACCTCGTGCTTGGGGTTGTGGACGGCGTTCAGGACCTTGTTCCAGCGGGTCCAGTCGATATCGCCCGCCTTGGCGTCCAGGCCCAGACGGCGGACGATGTACGCGTCGAGACCCTGGTCGCTGAGCGTCGAGGGGATGTCGTAGATGCTCGGCAGGTCGACGGTGTTGATCACGGCATCCTCGTCGACGTCGCACATGAGCGCGATCTTGCGCTTGTTCGACTCGGTCACCGGGCGGTCGCTGCGCAGGACGAGGGCGTCGGGCTGGATGCCGATGGAACGCAGCATCGCGACGGAGTGCTGCGTCGGCTTGGTCTTCTGCTCCCCCGACGCGCCCATGAACGGGACCAGCGACACGTGGACGAAGAAGACGTTGTCGCGGCCGAGTTCGTGGCGGATCTGGCGGGCCGACTCGATGAAGGGCTGCGACTCGATGTCGCCGACCGTGCCACCGACCTCGGTGATGATGACGTCGGGGCGGGGCTCTTCACTCGCCTGCAGGCGCATGCGCCGCTTGATCTCGTCGGAGATGTGCGGGATGACCTGGACGGTGTCGCCCAGGTACTCGCCGCGGCGCTCCTTGGCGATGACCTCGGAGTAGATCTGGCCCGTCGTGACATTCGCCGCCTGGCTCAGTTCGATGTCGAGGAAGCGCTCGTAGTGGCCGATGTCGAGGTCGGTCTCGGCGCCGTCGTCGGTGACGAAGACCTCGCCGTGCTGGAACGGGTTCATCGTTCCCGGGTCGACGTTCAGGTAGGGGTCGAGCTTCTGCATCACGACGCGCAGGCCGCGCGCGGTGAGCAAGTTGCCGAGGCTGGCGGCGGTCAGACCCTTGCCGAGAGACGAAACGACACCACCCGTCACGAAGATGTGCTTGGTGATGTCGTTGTTTTTGCGTCCCGCGCCCGAAGAGTCCGTCACGGGCTTTCACTCTATCAGCCCTCTCGGGGCCCCGGTCCGGAGGCGGCCCGGGTGTCTTCCCGGTGGATGCGTCAGCGAGCGCGTCCGAGCGCGAGGAGCTCGCGCGCGTGACCGAGCGCAGCATCCGAATCCGCCATCCCCGACAGGAGCCGCGCCATCTCGGCGGCGCGTTCGTCTCCCTCGAGGCGACGGACGCTCGACGCGGTGACGGACCCGTCGTTCGACTTGACCACCGAAAGGTGGTTGCCCGCGAACGCGGCCACCTGCGCGAGGTGTGTGACGGCGATGACCTGACTCGTCTCGGCGAGCTTCGCGAGCCGGCGGCCGACCTCGATCGCCGCGGCGCCGCCGATACCCGCATCCACCTCGTCGAAGACGAACGTGGGAACCGGGTCCGTTCCCGCGATCACGACTTCGATCGCCAGCATGACGCGGCTAAGCTCGCCGCCCGAGGCGCCGCGCGCGACGGGACGCGGGGACGCGCCCGGATGCGGCGCGAGCTGGATCGTCACGACATCGCGACCGTGAGAGGCCTCGGGGCCGGGCTCGACGGCGACCGTCAGCCGAGCGTCCGGCAGGGCGAGGTGACGGAGCTCGTCGGTCACGGCGTCGCCCAGACGGGATGCCGCCGCTCGCCGCGCGTCGGTCAGCTCCGCGCCGCGCGCGTCGAGCTCTTCGCGGAGCCGATCGCGTTCGACGGTGAGGCGCTCGATGCGGTCGCCGTCGTCGTCGAGTTCGGCAAGCCGTGCGGACCCGGTCGTGAGGAGCGCGATGGCATCGTCGAGAGAGCCGTGGACCCGGACGAGGGCGCCGAGCGCTGCGCGCCGTTCCTCGACGGCGGCCAGCTCGTGAGGGCCGCCCTCGTCGAGGTCGGCGAGATATCCGCTCAGCTCCCCCGCGATATCGGCCACGCGATAGCCGAGCTCCTCGATCGTCGCAGCGTGCGACCGCAGCATCTCGTCGGCGCCGGCAGCGCGCTCCAGGGCACGCCGAGCCTCGGCGAGGAGCTCCTGGACATCGGGCAGATCGTCTTCGTTGGAGAGGGCGGTGTGGGCGGTGGCCGCGGCCATCCTCAGCTCTTCGACGTTCGCCAGCCGGTCGGCTCGCTGGCTCAATTCCACGTCCTCGCCGGGCTGCGGGTCGACCGCCTCGATGGCGGCGATCGCGGCCCGGAGCTCCTCCGCCTCGCGCGCCCGCGCGGACTGCTCGGTCGTCAGCGTCTCGCGCTCCGCCGCAGCGGCCCGCCAGTCATGCCACACGGCGCGGTAGCGGTCGAGCGCCGCGGCGATCTTTGCACCGCCGAATCTGTCGAGCGCGTCGCGTTGCGCGGCTGCCGAGGTCAGCCGGAGCTGGTCCGACTGACCGTGCACGACGACGAGCTGTTCCGCGAGATCCGCGAGCACGCCGGCGGGTGCCGTGCGGCCGCCCACGGTGGCGCGGCTGCGGCCCTCGCTCGAGAGCGTTCGACCGAGGTAGAGCTCCGCCCGCCCGTCGCCCATCGGCTCGATGTCGCCTCCGGCATCCCGGACCCGTTCGACGACGGGGCCGTCCTCCGGAACGATCCACACGCCGTCGACCGCAGCCTGATCCGCTCCGGCGCGCACGGCACCGGAGTCCGCTCGTGCTCCGAGCAGGAGGCCGAGGCCCGTGACGACCATCGTCTTGCCGGCACCGGTCTCACCGGTGATGGCGGTGAATCCCGGACCGATCGGCAGCGTCGCGCCCGCGATCACCCCGAGGTCGCGCAGGCGGATCTGCTCGATCACAGCGCGGTCTCCGCATCGCCCCGCCATCCCGCGATGGGGAGCTGGAACTTGCGGACCAGGCGATCCGTGAAGACCGACCTGTGCAGGCGCGCCAGACGCACGGGTTGCGTCGACCGCCCTACCGACACGCGCGCACCGGGCGGCAGGTCGTGCGAGCGGCGGCCGTCGCACCACAGCACGCCGCGACCCTGGTTGCGCTCGAGGACGTCGAGCGAGACGGACGTTTCAGGCCCCAGGACGAGGGGCCGGGCGAACAGCGCGTGCGCCGACAGCGGAACCAGGCACAGCGCCTGGACCGACGGCCAGACGACCGGGCCGCCGGCCGAGAAGTTGTAGGCCGTCGAGCCTGTGGGGGTCGCCACGACGACGCCGTCGCATCCGAACGACGAGAGCGGCCTGCCGTCGATCTCGATCATGACCTCGAGCATCCGCTCGCGCGACGCCTTCTCGACGGTCGCCTCGTTGAGCGCCCAGGTCGAGTAGACGAGTTCTCCGTCCGCGTCGCGGACCTCGACCGACAGCGTCATCCGCTCATGGATCTCGTAGTCGCGTGCGAGGGCGCGTCCGATCGCCTCGTCGACGTCGTCCGCTTCGAGCTCGGCGAGGAATCCCACGTGGCCCATGTTGACCCCCAAGAGGGGAACGGATGCTGCCCGCACCAACTCCGCGGCGCGCAGGATCGTGCCGTCGCCGCCGAGGACGATCGCGATCTCGATGTCCGACACGTCGACGCCCTCGTCGCCGAGGACAGCCGTGTCGAGGTCGCCGAGCGCTGCCGCGAGTTCGGGATCGTCACCGGGGACGACAGGCTGCAGGCCCGCCGCGTGTACGGCAGCAACGACGCGCCGCGCCCCGGCGACAGTGTTCTCGCGCAGCGCGTGCGCCACCACGAGGATGTTGCGCGTCGCGTCGGTCATGCGGCTCCCGCCAGTCGGTTCACGGTGTCCAACCATTGTGTCGGATTGACGTCGTCGCCCCTGCCCGGTTGCAGATGCACGAGGTATTCGTGATTGCCGTGGGTGCCGGCGATCGGCGACGCGATCACGCCGTGCGTCCCGAGACCTGCATCCCATGCCGACCACAGGACGGTCGCCACGGCGTCGGCGCGACGCCCGGCATCCGTCACGAGCCCCTCCCGCACACCCGCGCGACCCACCTCGAACTGGGGCTTCACGAGCAGGACGAGATCGGATGCCGGTGCGCAGACCGACGCCGCCGCGGGAAGCACGTGCGTGAGCGAGATGAAGGAGAGGTCCCCCGTCACGAGCGTCGGCGCGTCGACCACGCCACTGGCCTCGGTGAGGGAGGCGGGCGTCATGTGCCGCACGTTGAACCCCTCGACGGTGACGACCTCCGGGAGCGCTGCGACATCCGCCGCGAGCTGCCCGTGTCCCACGTCGACGGCGAGCACCCGGGCGGCACCGCGCTCGACGAGCACCTGAGTGAAACCGCCGGTGGACGCACCCATGTCGAGCGCGACGCGCCCTCGCGGCTCGACGCCGAACGCATCGAGAGCCGCGAGAAGCTTGTGGGCGGCACGACTGACGTAGTGGTCGGATGCCGCGACCTCGATGCGCTGTTCGTCGCCGACCTTGACCGACGCCTTCACGACGGGCAGACCGTCGACGCTGACCAACCCGGCGTCGATGAGCTGCGCCGCGTGCGTACGGCTGCGCGCGAGTCCGCGCGCGGCGACGGCCGCGTCGAGGCGGCTGCTCATGCGTTCGGGTCGCGCGGACCCGATTCGAGACGCTTCGCGAGTTCGTCATGCAGCAGCGCATAGGAGGCCGCTCGCTCCCCCAGCGGCTGATCCTCGATCACCTCGAGCGTCGAGACCAGGTCCTCGCGGCGCGCGTCGCCGTCAGCGGCATCCATCGACATGTCCCCCACCCTACGCGGCGGGGAAGACGCCGGTCGTGAGCGCGGCGGCGAGGCCGTCAGCGGCGGTGGAACGGGTCGGCGTAGAGGCGCTCCGGAACCCGGAAGCCGAAGATGCCGCGGCCGGTGGCCCAGATCGCCGCCGCCCCCGCGCGCAGGAGGTCGATCGGACGATCGCCTTCGGCCACGATGCGCACGTCCGGTCCGTCGATCCGGACGGAGGCGGACCCGACGGTCGTCACCTCCCCCTTCACGATCGTCTCGGGGTACGGCTCGTGGAGTTCGCGAAGGTCGCCGACGATGAACGTCGGCCGGGACGAGTTCGGCGCAGCCAGGACGTGCTTGGGGCGGTCGATCCCGGTCAGCACCAGGACGGAGTCGATTCCCGCGGCCTGGGCGCCGGCGATGTCGGTGTCGAGTCGATCTCCGATGAAGAGCGGATGCCGCGCCCCGAAGCGTGCGACCGCCTCGTCGAAGATCGGTCGTTCCGGCTTACCCGCGACGGTGGCGAGCCGCCCGACGGCGGTGTGAACCGCGGAGACGAGTGTGCCGTTGCCCGGCGCGACGCCCCGTGACTGCGGGATCGTCCAGTCGGTGTTCGTGGCGATCCAGGGGATGCCGCCCTCCTCCTCGGGGAGCGCCAGCGCGTACGCGGCCTCGGCGAGCTGCGCCCAGCCCACCTCGGGCGCAAAACCCTGGACGACAGCGGCCGGTCCATCATCCGCGCTCCGGGTCACCGTGTACCCGGCCTTCTCGAGCTCGAAGACGAGTCCGTCGCCCCCGACGACGAGGATGGTGACACCCGACGGGACCTTGTCGCGCAGCAACCGAACCGCTGCCTGGGGGCTGGTGACGACCTCGTGCGGCTCCGTCGCGAGACCAAGCTCGGTGAGGTGCGACGCCACGACGCTGTCGCGCCGCGAGGCGTTGTTGGTGATGTACGCCAGTGGCCGATCGTGCCGCGACCTCGTCAGACTCGCCACGGCGTGCGGGATCGCCGCGTCGCCCGCATAGACCACGCCGTCGAGGTCGGCGAGGACCAGGTCGACGCCGTCGAGAGGCGTGGGCGGAGTGCGCGAAAAGAGCCCCATCAGGACCGCTCCTCCTCGGCATCCTTCCGAACGGATGCCGGTTCGTCGTCCGCGTCTTCACGATCAGCGTCGTCGAGGTCATCGCTTTCAGTGTCGTCGACCTGGTCGTCGACGTCATCGTCGTCGTCGAGATCGATCTCATCGATCTCGTCGATCTCGATCGTCTCCGAGTCGGCATCGATCTCACCCAGCGCCGCGGCGGCGATGTCGGCACGGCGTTGCCACTGTGCTGCCTCGTCGTCCCGGCCCAGCTCTTCGAGAACGGCAGCGCGTGCTGCGAACAGACCCGGGCTCCACGGGAAAGCGGTGTCAGGGTCGAGCTCGGGGATGTCCAGCTCCTGGAGGGCGCGATCAGGCTGACCGAGATCCAGGCGGGCACCCGACATCGCGATCGCCAGTTCGACGCGCACGTCGGTCGGCAACGACGCGCGATCGACGGCACGACCAACCTCGAGCGCGCGGTCGGGACGTCCGACGCCGCGCTCGCTGTCGACCATGAGGGCGATCTGGTCGTCGCGCCCGGAGATGCGACGGAACGTCCGCAGCTCCCGAAGGGCCAGAGCGAAGTCTCCCACGGCGTACGCCGTGATCGCGACGGTCTCACGGACCACCGCGATGCGACCTGCGCTACGGGATGCCGCCAGTGCGTGCTCGTGGGCCAGGGCAGGATCGTCATCGATGAGACGGGCGGCCATGGCGAGGTGCCGGGCGACCTGCTCGGCATTGTCCTTGCTCAGGGTCTTCAGTTCATTGCGCGCCGCACCGTTGAGATCACGAGCCGTGACCTCATCGGGGACGACCGGGCCGGCCGGCATGCTCCGACGGTCGGAGTCCTGCGGCGGCCGAGAGGCCCGACGCTCCCCGTCACGCTGCGGGTAGGACGGACGGTCGCCATCGCGGCGCGGGTACGAGGGTCGGTCACCGTCGCGCTTCTCGTACGGACGACGTTCGCCGTCACGCTTCGGGGAGGAGGGACGGCCCCCGTCGCGCTTCTCGTACGAACGACGCTCACCATCACGCCGCGGGTAGGAGGGACGGTCCCCGTCGCGCTTCTCGTATGGACGACGCTCACCGTCACGCTTCGGGTACGACGGACGGTCGTCATCGCGGCGCGGGTAGGAGGGACGGTCGCCATCGCGGCGCGGGTACGACGGACGGTCCCCGTCACGCGGCGGGTACGAGGGTCGGTCACCGTCACGCTTCTCGTACGGACGACGCTCACCGTCACGCTTCGGGTACGACGGACGGTCACCGTCACGCTTCGGGTAGGAGGGACGGTCCCCGTCACGCTTCGGGTAGGAGGGACGGTCCCCGACGCGCTTCTCGTAGGGACGACGTTCACCGTCACGCTTCGGGTACGACGGACGGTCACCATCACGCCGCGGGTAGGAGGGACGGTCCCCGTCGCGCTTCTCGTACGGACGACGCTCACCGTCACGCTTCGGGTACGACGGACGGTCACCATCACGGCGCGGATACGAGGGGCGGTCGCCGTCACGCTTCTCGTAGGGACGACGTTCGCCGTCGCGCTTCTCGTACGGTCGGCGCTCACCGTCACGCTTCGGGTAGGAGGGACGGTCCCCGTCGCGGCGGGGCGCGTGACCGCGCTCGCTGTCGCGGCGTTCGGACGGACGACGGTCACCGTCCCCGCTCGCGGGGCGCCCGCGTTCCCGTGAACGCTCGTCGCGCGAACTCGAGGAAGCAGGTGTGAACTTCCGTTTGCCGCCCGACGTGTCTGGGCGCTGCTCGTCCGTCATCTGTCTGTCCTCTCACGTACGCGTTAACGAGAAATGGCCACCCAACTCTGGGTGGCCATTTCACGAAAGAAGTCCGGCGGTGTCCTACTCTCCCACAGGGTCCCCCCTGCAGTACCATCGGCGCTGTGAGGCTTAGCTTCCGGGTTCGGAATGTAACCGGGCGTTTCCCTCACGCTATGGCCGCCGAAACACTATTGATGTTTCAGTCTGCACAACGATCATCTCGTTATGCGGTTCTCGACCGTACATCGAGAACCACTCAGTGGACGCAAGCACCTTAAAACGGTGTGTTATCAAGTCATCGGCTTATTAGTACCGGTCAGCTTCACGTGTTACCACGCTTACACATCCGGCCTATCAACCCAGTAGTCTGGCTGGGAGCCTCTCACCCGAAGGTATGGAAATCTCATCTTGAGGCCGGCTTCCCGCTTAGATGCTT
>NZ_JBIVUD010000003.1:0-195804 GCF_044757025.1 Microbacterium sp. NPDC091382
GGTTACATTCCGAACCCGGAAGCTAAGCCTCACAGCGCCGATGGTACTGCAGGGGGGACCCTGTGGGAGAGTAGGACACCGCCGGACTTCTTTCGATCGAAAGCCCCGACCAATGCTGGTCGGGGCTTTCGTGGTTAACGCGCACGTTCTTCTGCGCGAGGTGGCTGTCCGATAAGCTGGTCGGCTCCGCTCTCGGAGCGGAAGGACCATCCCGTGTCGCACATCGACGTTCAGAGCGTCTCACTTTCACTGCCCGATGGGCGTCGCCTTCTCGCGGACGTCACCTTCCGGGTGCCATCGGGCAAGACGACCGCCGTCGTCGGCCAGAACGGTGCCGGCAAGACGACCCTGATGCGGATCATCCAGGGCGAGGTGTCGCCCGAGCACGGTGTCGTGACTATCGACGGCGCGCTGGGTGTCATGGACCAGTTCATCGGCCACGGGGCGCAGGGGAGCACGGTCCACGATCTCCTGATCACCGTCGCGCCGGCCCGTATCTCGCAGGCGGCACGTGAGCTCGACGACGCCGAGAACGCTGTCATCGAGGACGACACCCTCGACGCGCAGATGCGATACGCCGGGGCGATCGCGGACTACGCGGATGCCGGCGGGTACGTGTACGAGACCGTCTGGGACACGTGCACGATCGCGGCCCTCGGCATCCCGTTCGAACGCGCGAGATTCCGGGATCTGGCGACGCTGTCGGGAGGTGAGCAGAAACGCCTGGCGCTGGAAGCGCTGCTTCGCGGTACGGATCAGGTGCTGGTCCTCGACGAGCCCGACAACTATCTCGACGTACCCGGCAAACGATGGCTCGAGGAGCGTCTGCGTGAGACGTCGAAGACCGTCCTGCTCATCTCGCACGACCGGGAGTTGCTCGCCCGCGCGGCCGACCGGATCGTCACGCTCGAAGCCGGACCGGCGGGCAGCACGGCATGGGTGCACGGTGGGGGTTTCCGGAGCTACCACCGGGCACGCGAAGAGAGGATGTCGCGGCTCGACGAGTTGCGGCGGCGCTGGGATGAACAGCACGTCGCCCTCAAGAAGTTCGTCGCCGACATGAAGGTGAAAGCAGCCGCCAGCGACGAATTCGCGTCCCGCTACCGCGCCGCGCAAACGCGCCTGCGGCGATTCGAGGACGCCGGACCGCCCGAGGCGAGACCGGCCGAGCAGCGCTTGGACCTGCGACTTCGCGGTGCCCGCACCGGCAAGCGGGCTGTCATCGCGGAGTCGCTCGAGCTGAGCGGTCTGATGCGACCGTTCGATCTGGAGGTCTGGTTCGGTGACCGCGTGGCCGTCCTCGGGTCCAACGGGTCGGGGAAGTCTCACTTCCTGCGTCTTCTCGCTGCAGGCGGCACGGATCCCGACGTTCGGTTGGGCCATCTGACCGACGCGGGGGCATCGCTCGAACGCGTGTCGCACTCCGGGCGCGTCACTCTCGGTGCGCGCGTCGTGCCCGGCTGGTTCGCCCAGACCCACCAGCATCCCGAGTACACCGGTCGACCGCTGCTCGACATCCTCCACCGCGGCGACAGCGACAGGAGTGGGATGCCGCGCGACGCCGCCAGCTCCGCGCTCGACAGGTACGGGCTCGTCGCGCACGCGGAGCAGGCGTTCGACCGGCTCTCCGGTGGTCAGCAGGCCCGGTTCCAGATCCTGTTGCTCGAGCTCTCGGGTGCGACGCTTCTCCTGCTCGACGAGCCGACCGACAACCTCGACCTGGTGTCGGCGGAGGCATTGGAGGCCGCTCTCGCGTCGTTCGAGGGGACGGTTCTCGCCGTCACCCACGATCGCTGGTTCGCGCGCTCCTTCGACCGCTTCGTGGTGTTCGGTTCGGACGGGGAGGTGTACGAGTCGGATGCGCCCGTCTGGGATGAACGACGCGTCACGCGAGCCCGCTGACCGCGGGGGCGGGTGAGAGGCCTCGACGGTAGGCTGGCAGGGTGACCATGGAAATCGAGCTCGGCCGCGCCAAGCGTGCGCGTCGCGCGTACGCCTTCGACGACATCGCCGTGGTGCCTTCGCGCCGCACACGCAACCCCGAGGACGTCTCGACCTCGTGGTCGATCGATGCGTACAGCTTCGGAATCCCCGTGCTGGGCGCCCCCATGGACTCGGTCATGAGCCCGCGGACGGCCATCATGCTCGGCCAGCTCGGCGGACTCGGTGTCCTGGACCTCGAAGGTCTGTGGACCCGCTACGACGATCCCGAGCCGCTGCTCGCCGAGATCGCTGCGCTCCCGGCCGACGGCGCGACGCGTCGCATGCAGGAGCTGTACTCGGCGCCGATCAAGCCCGAGCTCGTCCGTGACCGGCTCGCGGAGATCCGTGCAGCCGGGGTCACCGTCGCGGGTGCTCTGACGCCGCAGCGCACGCAGGAGCTCTATGAGACCGTCGTCGCCGCCGGTGTGGATCTCTTCGTCATCCGCGGCACGACGGTGTCGGCCGAGCACGTCTCGAGTGTCGACGAGCCCCTCAACCTCAAGAAGTTCATCTACGACCTCGACGTCCCCGTCATCGTCGGCGGTGCCGCGACCTACACGGCTGCGCTGCACCTCATGCGCACGGGCGCAGCCGGCGTCCTCGTCGGCTTCGGTGGAGGCGCGGCATCCACCACTCGTGCGACGCTCGGTCTGCACGCGCCGATGGCGACCGCGGTCGCCGATGTCGCCGGCGCGCGACGTGACTACCTCGACGAATCCGGCGGGCGTTACGTGCACGTCATCGCCGACGGGGGAGTGGGCACCTCGGGCGACATCGTGAAGGCGCTCGCCATGGGCGCCGACGCCGTGATGCTCGGCGTGGCCCTCGCCCGTGCCACCGACGCTCCGGGGCGCGGCTTCCACTGGGGTCCGGAAGCGCACCACTCCAAGCTCCCGAGGGGTCGTCGCGTCGAGGTCGGACAGGTCTCCTCCCTGGAGGAAGTGCTCTACGGGCCGGCTCCGGTCGCCGACGGCACGGCCAACCTGATCGGCGCGCTCCGCAAGTCCATGGCCACCACCGGGTATTCGGACCTCAAGGAGTTCCAGCGCGTGGAGGTCGTCGTGGCGCCCTACGCGTCGTCGCACTGATGACCAGCACCCCACCCGTCGACGACCTCCCCGAGGTATTCCCGCCCACGCTGCGGGAGGTCATGGTCCGTCCGTTCTGGATCGGGATGCTGGGGCTCGCCCTGCTCGTCGCCGGTGTCTTCGCGTGGCTGGGGCAATGGCAGCTGGGCAACGCGATCGACACCGACCCCCCGGCCGCGGGCATGACCGAGCAGGTGCGACCGCTCGGCGATGTCGTGGAACCCGGGGCCCCGCTGCCCGAACCGCTGGTGGGCCAGCGCGTCCAGGTCGGCGGATCCTTCGTGGCGGGCGACTTCCGGGTGATCACGTCCCGCTTCGACGACGGCGATCCGGGCTACTGGGTCGCGGGTCAGTTCCGCGTCGATCCTTCGACGGCAGGAACGGACGGACCGACTTCCCTCGCGGTCGCCGTCGGCTTCACGTCGGACCGGGCGGCAGCCGACGAGGCTGCGGCGACGCTCGATGCCGCGCCGCCGCAGAACGTCAACCTGAGCGGACGGCTCATCTCGGACGAGGGAGCGAAGGAGCCGCCGCGCGACGGCGATCCGTTCGAGATCAGCGCCATGTCGCCGCCCGCGCTCCTGTCGCAGTGGAACGACACCGCCGACCTGGACGTCTACCGCCCATATCTCGTGTCGGCTGAGGCCTTCGGGGGGCTCCGCGGCATCCATTCGCCTGCTCCCACCGAGCTGTCCTCGGTCAACTGGCTGAACATCTTCTACGCCGTCGAGTGGGCGGTGTTCGCGGGGTTCGCGTTCTACATGTGGTACCGCCTCGCCCGCGACGCGTGGGAGAAGGAAGTCGAAGCGCTGACCGGGGACGACGATCTCGACGGCGCCGAGCAGCCCTCGGCGCGCCCGTAGACTGGGAACCATGCCCGTTCAGCCCAAACTCGCCTCTTTCCCGGCGATCCGCGGCGCCCTGAAGTTCTACCAGATCGCATCGATCATCACCGGCGTGGGCCTGCTCCTGCTGGTCACCGAGATGATCCTCAAGTACACGCCCCTGCACGTCGAACTCTTCGCCGGCGGCTCCGGAGGGCTGCTGTGGTTCGCCACCGCGATCCCCAGCCCCGACTGCCAGTGGTTCTCGCTGTTCGTGCCGGGCAGCAGCGCATGCGACATCGTCTCGACGGGCGACGGGGTGAACATCTCCCTCGCGATCCTCATCGTGCACGGCTGGTTCTACGTCGTGTACCTCTTCGCGTGCTTCCGCGTCTGGAGCCTCATGCGCTGGGGCTTCCCGCGCTTCATCGTCCTCGCGCTCGGCGGCATCGTCCCCCTCCTGTCCTTCTTCATGGAAGCGAAGGTCGCTCGCGAAGTCAGGGAGTACCTGGCCACGCGGGAAGCCACGGCATCCACCCCCCTCGAAACCCCCACGGAGTCCCGGTGACAGAGCAGACCGAAACCTCCCAGCGCCCCGTCCTGGTCGTGGACTTCGGCGCCCAGTACGCCCAGCTGATCGCCCGCCGCGTGCGCGAGGCCGGCGTCTACAGTGAGCTGGTTCCGCACACCGCGACCGCGGCGGAGATCGCCGAGAAGAACCCGGTCGGGATCATCCTCTCGGGCGGCCCCTCGTCCGTGTACGAGGAGGGTGCGCCGCAGCTCGACGCCGGTGTCTTCGACCTCGGCGTCCCGACCCTCGGCATCTGCTACGGCTTCCAGGTGATGGCGAAGACCCTCGGCGGCGAGGTGGCGAACACCGGTCTCCGCGAGTACGGCGCGACGGATGCCACGATCGTCACCGACAACGTCCTGCTCGCCGGACAGCCGGTCGATCAGAACGTCTGGATGAGCCATGGCGACCAGGTGAGCGCGGCCCCGGCCGGCTTCGAGGTGCTGGCTCGCACGGCCGCCACGCCCGTCGCCGCCTTCGCCGATGACGACCGCAAGCTCTACGGCGTGCAGTGGCACCCGGAGGTCAAGCACTCCGATCACGGTCAGCGTGTGCTCGAGAACTTCCTTCACAAGGCCGCCGGGCTCCCCGCCGACTGGAACAGCGACAACGTGATCGCCGAACAGGTCGAGAAGATCCGGGCTCAGGTGGGCACGGGACGCGTCATCTCGGCTCTATCGGGCGGTGTGGACTCCGCCGTCTCGACCGCGCTCGTCCACAAGGCCGTCGGCGATCAGTTGACGGCGGTCTTCATCGACCACGGCCTTCTCCGTAAGGGTGAGCGCGAGCAGGTCGAGAACGACTACGTCGCCTCGACGGGTGTCCGCCTCATCACGGTCGACGCGCGCGAGACCTTCTTGAACGCGCTCGCCGGCGTCAGCGACCCGGAGCAGAAGCGCAAGATCATCGGGCGCGAGTTCATCCGCGCCTTCGAGAAGGTGCAGTCCGACCTCATCGCCGAGGCGGCGGCGGACGGCGACCCCATCGGCTTCCTCGTCCAGGGCACGCTGTACCCCGACGTCGTCGAGTCCGGTGGCGGTTCCGGCACCGCGAACATCAAGAGCCACCACAACGTCGGCGGCCTCCCCGAGGACCTCCAGTTCGAGCTCGTCGAGCCGCTGCGGACCCTCTTCAAGGACGAGGTCCGTGCGATCGGGCGCGAACTCGGCTTGCCCGAGGCGATCGTCGGTCGCCAGCCGTTTCCGGGGCCCGGCCTCGGCATCCGTATCGTGGGTGAGGTCACCGCTGACCGTCTCGAGATCCTGCGTGACGCCGATGCCATCGCTCGCGCCGAGCTGACGAAGGCCGGTCTGGACAACGAGATCTGGCAGTGCCCCGTGGTCCTCCTGGCGGATGTCCGTTCGGTCGGCGTGCAGGGGGACGGGCGCACCTACGGGCATCCGATCGTCCTCCGTCCCGTCTCGAGCGAGGACGCCATGACGGCGGACTGGACTCGACTGCCGTACGACGTGCTCTCGAAGATCAGCAACCGCATCACGAACGAGGTGCGCGAGGTCAACCGGGTGGTGCTCGACGTGACGTCGAAGCCCCCGGGGACCATCGAGTGGGAGTGAGTCGCGGGGGAGACCCCCGCGACCGCGCACCCCACCCGCTCTTGACAGAGGACACGCCGCGCCGACAGAGTGAGCGCGGGACCCAGCCCCTTTCTGCACCACCGTCTGAGGAGGGGGTGAGGCGTTGATCGAGCGTTCGCGTACGCAGCCCTACGCGCAATTCGTGCTGGCCGCGGCATCCCTCATCGTCGTCCTGATCCTCGGGACGATCGACGGCGCGCGCGTGACTCCGCTTCTGCTCGCGGGCTTCGGGGTCATCGTCCTCAACACCGCGGTCATGACCGCCGTGTGGCTCGTGCAGCCGACCCGGCGCACCGAGTGGTTGGCCGCGATCCCCTTGATCGAGATCGTCGCGTGCGTCCCCGTCCGTGATGCCGGCGTCGACGTCCTCCCGTCCGCGTCGATGCTCATCATCTTCCCGCTGGGGTGGCTCGCATTCGCGTTCCCGCCGGTCGCGGTGGCGCTCGGGGTGCTGCTCACTGCACTCGGCCCGCTCGTGCAGATTCTTGGGGGCGGCGGCTTCCGCGATCTCGGCGACGTCATGGCCGTCGCGGCGCTGCCGATCCTCTCCGCACTCGTCGCTGTGACCGTCGCCCTCATCTCGCGCGACCTCGCCCGCATGCGAGCGCGGATGCAGAGCGTCTCGGACGATCTCGACCACGCGCTGCGGCTGTCGGACCGCGACACCGCGATGCTGCGCGCGACCCTCGATGCGACCGACAACGCCGTCGCCGTCTTCGACCGCGACGGGCGTCCCATCCTTCTGAATGCCGTCGCCGCAGAGATCAGCGGTCGGTCGGGGATCCACGAGGTCGACCGCGACGGCTTCGCCTCGCTCATCTGGCGGGCGGATCCGTCGATGTCGTCGGAGGCCACCTCGGCCGACTTCGTCGAGCGTGTCCGCTCGGGCGACTTCGCGGCTCCCCGCACCGTCGAGTTCGGCGGGGATCCTCGTCGCGTGATGCAGGTCATCGTCCGACCCGTGGTCGCCGGCGGTGACGAGGTCGGGATCGTCATCGTGGGGCAGGACGTCACCGACCTCGTGAGTGCCGTCGAGGTCCGCGATCGGTTCCTGAGCACCGTCGGGCACGAGTTCCGCACGCCGCTGACGGTGATCCTCGGGCACACCGACATCGCTCTCATGCACGGCTCGGCCGAGGCGGATCGATGGGAGGCCGTGGAGCGCTCGGCGGAGAGGCTGCTCCGTCTCGTCGAGCGTCTCATCGCCGCCGGCCAGACGACGCGCGACGTCGAAGCCCGTTCCGGTGCCTCGCACGTCGGACCGGTCGTCAGGCACGCGGTCACGGAGGTCGCCGGTCGCGCCAAGGAGCGAGGGATCGGCATCCGGATCGGCGCCATGCCCGAACGCGCCGCGCGCATCGCCGTGCGCGACCTGGCATCGATCCTCGAGGAGCTCCTGCGCAACGCGGTCGAGTTCACCGCCGTCGGCCGCGGTGACGTCGAGGTCTCGGCGCAGGAGGACGGGCGCGACATCGTCGTCACGATCGCTGATCAGGGCGTCGGCATGACCGAGCAGGAGCGGGTGCTCGCGTTCGAGCGCTTCTACCGGGCACCGTACGCGCACGATGCGGCGATCCCGGGCACGGGGATCGGGCTCTCGAACGCCGCGTCCCTCGCGGAGGCGTACGGTGCGAGCGTGACCCTCGAGCCCAACACGCCGCGCGGCACCGTCGCCGTCCTCCGCCTCCCGTCCTGAGCCACGCGCGCGCCGCCCGGCCGGCGTGGGCCGCCGCGGCCGGGGCCGGCACGCGGCCGCCCACGATCGCCGAGACTGCACGCGTGCGTCGAGACCGCGGCGCGGGGCTGCTGTCTCGCGCGCCGCGTGCAGTCTCGCGGAGAGAGGGTGCAGGGAGAGAGGTGCACGCCGGAACGACGAAGGCCGCCCGGTTGCCCGGGCGGCCTTCGCGTGAGCTGATCAGAGGATCAGTCGTTGCCGCGCAGAATCGCGATGAGGCGCAGGATCTCGACGTAGAGCCAGACGACCGTCACCATGATGCCGAAGGCGCCGACCCAGCCGAACTGACGAGGAGCACCGTTGCGGGCGCCCTGCTGCACGAGGTCGAAGTCCTGCACAAGCGAGTACGCCGCCATCAGAACGACGACGATGCCGATGACCAGTCCCAGCGGGATGCCGAAGATCTCAGCGCTGTAGAGCCCGAAGCGACCGTCGATGACGCCGGTCCACATGAGCACCAGGTTGACGAGGCCGAAGACCAGGTAGCCGCCGAGGGCGATCATGAAGATCTTGTTGGCGCGCTTGCTGACGCGCACCTTGCCGTTGGCGAAGAGGGCGAGCGTCACGCCGACGACCGACAGGGTCGCGATCGTCGCCTGGATGACGATGCCGCTCCACTGCACCTCGAAGAACGCGGAGATGCCGCCGACGAAGAGGCCCTCCGCTGCGGCGTAGGCCCAGATGAGAGCCGGACGCACCTTCTTGCGCGACGTGAACGTGATCACGAGGGCGAGGACGAAACCGACCAGAGCGCCGATGATCCACGGCATGATCGTGAGGCCGACCGGACGGGTCGCGTCGAGCGTGCCCCCGAGGGTCCAGAACCAGCCCACGAGGGCGGTGACGAGAAGGATGCCGAAGAGGCCGGCCGTCTTGAGGACGGTGTCCTCGACCGTCATGCGGCCGGTGTCGGCGGACGACGCGGTCGGCGCCGCGTACATCCCCTCGAGCTGGGCGTTGGACGCCACGGCGGCGGCCTGGTGCGAGGCTGCCGCGTAGTTCGTCTGGGCTGCCGGGGGAGTCAGGCCGGGGCGCTGCTCCTGGAAGACCGGATTGTTGAAGGCAAAATTGCCGGACGCTGCCATTGTGTGTCTCACTCCAAAAGTCGACTCACAGCGCTGTGCTGTCGATCCAGCGTATCGGACACGGAATACGCGGGTGGGGGCCGCCGCTGTGAGAGGACTATGAGGGTGCCGTCGCGGCAAGGGATCCGGGATTCCCGGCCCGACGCGGTCGTTAGCCTGGTCGCATGTCCCGTCGTCGCCCGCTCGTCATCGGCCACCGCGGAGCCCCGGGGTACCGCCCCGAGCACACCGTCGCGTCGTACGAGCTCGCACTCGACCTCGGAGTCGATGCGGTCGAACCCGACGTCGTCTTCTCGAAGGACGGGGTCGCCGTCATCCGGCACGAGAACGAGATCGGCTCGACGACCGATGTCGCGGATCACCCCGAGTTCGCGTCCCGACGGGTCACGAAGGAGGTCGACGGGGTGAGCCGCACCGGGTGGTTCGTCGAGGACTTCACCTGGGACGAACTCGCCACCCTCCGGTGCCGGGAGAGGCTGCCGCACTTGCGCCCGCGGAGCGCCGAGTTCGACGACCGGCATCCCATCCTGCGGCTGCGGGAGCTTCTCGACCTGGTCACATCCGCGGGGGAGCGGGAGGCGCGCACCGTCGGCGTGGTCCTCGAGGTCAAGCACGCGACCTACTTCGCCTCGCTCGGGTACGACGTCGCCGGTCTCCTCGCGGCCGAACTGCAGGACGCGGGCTGGAACTCGGGGGCGCGACAGCTCGTGGTCGAGTCGTTCGAGCAACGGATCCTGCACCGGATGCGGGACCGCGGCATCCGGGCACGCTACATCTATCTGCTCGAAGCCGAAGGTCGCGCCGCCGACCTGCTCGCCGCGCAGGGCTCCGACGCCCCCACGTACGCGGAGCAGCTGACAAAGGACGGGCTCGGCCGTCTCGGTCGCGAGGTCGACGGGATCAGCCTCGACAAGCGCATCATCCTCGAGCAGCCGGGCATCGTGGCCGATGCCCATCGTCGCGGCCTCGACGTCTACACCTGGACCTGCCGCCCCGAGAACGCGTTCCTCTCCTCGGAGTTCCGACGCGGCCCGGACGCCGAGTCGTTCGGCGACTGGGAGGGTGAGTGGCAGCGCATCGCCGACGCCGGTGTCGACGGGGTCTTCGTCGACCATCCCGATCTGGGCGTCGGGTTCTTCGGACGTTCAGGCACCGATCGGTAGAATGGATGCCGGTGCGACAGCACCCCGTGTAACTACCTGATCCGTGGAGAGTCAAGGCGGCACGACGCCTCGTCTACACGGAGGTCACACTTGTCCCTCACCGATTCGACCCCGGTGCGCCGGGCCGAACGCGACAGCCCCATCCGCACGCTCGCTGCAAGCGTCGGCATCGGATACTTCGCCATCGCCCTGGTCGCGCGGTTGCCCTACGCCATGATCGTCGTCGGCGTCCTGACCATGGTCGTCGACGCCCGCGGGTCGCTGGCCGTCGGCGGGCTCACGTCCGCGATGGTCGGTCTCGGCACGATCGCGACCGGCCCGCTGATCGGCGCCGCTGCGGACCGCTGGGGTCAGCGACCCGTCCTGCTGCTGGCGTCGCTGGTCCAGAGCGTCGTGCTCGTCGCTCTCGTCGCCGTCGCCTACGGCGCGGCTCCGGACGGGTTGCTCCTGCTCGTGTCGGCGCTGGCGGGGGCGACCGCGCCGCAGGTGTCGCCGATGTCGCGTGCCCGGTTGGTCGGCGCGATCGGACGCCTGCGTGTCGAGGCGTCCGCCCGCGGACGGCTGCAGGAATCGACGATGGGGTACGAGTCCGGAGTGGACGAGATCGTCTTCGTCTTCGGCCCCGTCCTCGTCGGTGTGATCGCGATCGCCGCGAACCCCGCGGCTCCGGTCCTCGCCGCGGCAGCGCTCACCATCGTCTTCGTCACCACGTTCGCGCTACACCCGACGGCACGCACCGCAGGCCACACCGCCGACGCGGCCGAGCGCGAACCCGCGCGCCGGATCGCGCGCCCCGGCATCCTCCTCGCCGCAGGCGGCACCTTCGCGACCGGGCTCTTCTTCGGAGCGATGCTGACCTCGCTCACCGCCTTCGCCAAGGAGGGGGGCTTCCCAGAGCAGACCGCGATCCTCTACGGCATCATGGGCATCGGCTCCGCGATCCTCGCCATGTGCGTGGGGCTCCTGCCGAGGCGGTTCGCCCTGCCGTGGCGCTGGATCGCGTTCACGATCATCCTGCTGGCCGGCGCACTCCTCGCCGCCGGCGCCACCGGGGCGATCTCGATGGGGTGGGCGCTCGCTCTGGCAGGCTGCGGGATCGGGCCGACCCTGGCGACCCTCTACGCGCTCGCGGCCGCGCGCTCGCCGCGGGGGCGGGAGGCGACGGTCATGGCCGTCCTCGGCTCGGCCGTCGTCGTCGGGCAGGCGCTCGCGAGCATGGTCGTGGGGTCGCTCGCCGAGTCCGCAGGGGCGGCGACCGCACTGTGGGCACCCGTCGTCTCGGTGGCGCTGCTGCTGGTGTTCGGTCTCGCCAATCTCCGGGTGCGTCGCCCCGTTCATTGACGGATCACAGCCACCCCCTAGGGTGAGCCCTATGACTACTGCCGGCATCGTCGCCGAGGGGGTGCGACGGTCCTTCGGGAACGTCCACGCCGTCCGCGGCGTCACCTTCCAGGCGCCCGAAAGCGCGGTCACCGGACTCGTGGGGCCCAACGGTGCAGGGAAGACGACGCTGCTGCTCATGCTGGCTTCGCTCCTCGCGCCCGACGCCGGCACCATCCGGATCGGTGGAGTCGACCCCGTCGCCGAGCCGGCCGCCGCGCGCGCGAAGCTGGGATGGATGCCTGACAGTCTGGGTGCGTGGCCGTCGCTGTCGGCGCGGGAGACCATCGCCGTCACCGGTCGCCTGAGCGGACTGAGCCGGGATGCCGCAGCCGCCCGCGCGGCGGAACTCCTCGCGACCGTGGGACTCGAGACGCTCGGCGATGCGCCGGCGCGCGTCCTCTCGCGTGGGCAGAAGCAACGGCTCGGGCTCGCCCGTGCCCTCGTCCACGACCCGCGGGTGCTCCTGCTCGACGAACCGGCGTCCGGACTGGACCCGCAGGCGCGGATCGATCTGCGCCTGCTGCTGCGGTCGCTCGCGGCCGAGGGGCGCACGGTGCTCGTCTCGAGCCACATCCTCTCCGAACTGGAAGAGGTCGTCGACGACGCGGTGTTCATGGTGCAGGGCGAGACGGTCAGCTCCGAGCGGGTCGCCGAAGCCGCCGGTCGCGCCCGCACATGGCGGGTCCGCCTCGCCGATCGGGATGCCGTCGCGGCCGCACTCCCCGTCGCACAGGCCCTGGGGCTCGACGTCGCGACGGTCGCGGTCGACCGACGCGACGTGCTTCTGAGCTTCGAGGGGGAGACCGCGGCGGCAGGGGGACTCGCGGCCCTCGTCTCCGCGGGACTGCCGGTCGCGGAGTTCTCCGCGGCCAGCGGCATCCTCGAACACACCTTCCTCGACCTCGAAGGGGGCTCGCGATGAACGCGTCGCGTCTGTGGACCATCGCCCGCCTCGATCTGACGCAGCGCATCCGTACGGTCTCCTGGTACGTGATGCTCGGCGTCTTCGCCCTCGTCCTCGTCGCGTCGACCGCGCTGTCGTTCCTCTCCTTCTCGAGCCAGGAGGACTCCGGCTCCGGCGTCTACTCGGTGGTGGTCCTCATCACCCTGCTGCTGGTGGTGCTCGTGTCTCCGACGCTCAGCGGCAACTCGATCAACGGCGACCGGGATGCCGCGACCCTCGCCTCGCTACAGGTCACCCAGGCGACGACCGTCGAGATCGTCCTCGGCAAGTTCCTCGCCGCGTGGCTGACGGGACTCACCTTCGCCGCCGTCGCGGTGCCGTTCCTGTTCGTCGCGACCCTCGGCGGAGGTGTGAAGCCGATCACGGTCGTGGTGTCGACCGTGATCCTCGTCGTCGAGACCGGTGTCGTCGCGGCCTTCGGCACGGCGATCAGCGGGGTGCTGGCCCGGCCGCTCTTCTCCGTCGCCGCGACCTACCTCGTCGTCGCGGCGCTGACCCTGGGTACGCCCATCGCTTTCGCTCTCATCGGCACGGGGATCACGTCGGAACGTGTCGAGCACTACCAGACCGTTGTCTACGACGGCGTCACCGGTGCTCCGGAGTGCAAGGACGGCACGACGGGGTGCGCCGACAATCCGGGGGAGCAGGTCTGCCGCGACGACGAGGAGGTCAGCACGTACCGGGTGCCGCGCTTCGATTACGTGTGGTGGATCCTCGCGGCGAATCCGTTCGTCATCCTCGCCGACGCGACGCCGAGCGGATTCGATGCGCAGGGATACCCGGAGGATCTGTTCGGGCAGACCCGGTACGGCCTGCGACAGGCTCAGGTCACCCCGGAACTCGAAGTCTTCTACAGCGACTGCGACCCGATGTCATCGGGGCCGACCCCGCAGGAGGTGCTCGATTCGACCGTGCCCAGCTGGTTCGTCGGACTGGGCGGCCAGGTGCTGCTCGCCGGCGGGCTCATGTGGTGGGCGATCCTCCGAACCGCGACGCCCGCCCGCCGGCTGCCTCCGGGGACCCGCATCGCCTGACCCTCACTCGGTGAGGATCCTCTCATCTGCGCACATTCTTCTTGGGAGATCGTCAGGCGGTGCATAGCCTCCAATCAGCCTCGGCCGCGGCATCCGTCACGGACGGTCCGCGACAGCCCCGCCGAGCGCTCTTCCCAGAAGGAAAGGCGGTCCCCCCTTGCACCGACGCATCCTGGCGGTCGCGGGCGTCCTCGCGCTCTCGCTGCCCACGACCGCGGCTCTCGCCGCGACACCCGACGACGATCCCGCGGCTCGCTTCGATCGCAGCGTCTCAAGCGGCGCGCTCGACAGTGACGTCTCCGCCGCCGCGATCGACCCCGACCGACAGGTCTCGGTCGTCCTCGAGATGGAAGGCGACCCCGTCGCCGTCGTCGAGGCGGAGGAGGGGCGCTCTCTCAGCAAGAGCGAGCGCACCACCGTGAAGAAGGACCTCAAGGCGGCGCAGGACAAGATCCGCTCCGGGATCACCCAGCGCGGCGGCAAGATCCGCGCGCAGATGCAGTCCGCCTACAACGGCATCCAGGCGACCGTCCCCGCCGCTCAACTGGACGATGTGGCAGCCCTCCCCGGGGTCGTCGCCGTGCACCCCGTCGTCCGGCACGAACTCGACAACGCCGTCTCCGTGCCGTTCCTCGGCGTCCCCCAGGTGTGGGAGAGCACCGGGTACACCGGTGAGAACGTCAAGGTCGCCATCATCGACACCGGCATCGACTACACCCACGCCGGATTCGGCGGCCCCGGCACGGTCGAGGCGTACGAGGCGGCAGCCGCGGCATCCGATCAGCCCGCAGACCCCGCACTGTTCGGTCCGAAGGCTCCCCGAGTCAAGGGGGGCATCGACCTCGTCGGCGACGACTACGACCCGTCCGGCACCGGCGACGCCCTCATCCCGAAGCCCGACGCGAACCCCCTCGACTGCGAGGGCCACGGATCGCACGTCGCCGGCACGACCGGCGGTTCGGGTGTCCGGGCCGACGGATCGACATACACCGGTCCCTACGACGAGTCGACGCCGTCCGTCGACTTCCGCGTCGGCCCTGGCGTCGCGCCCGAGGCCGACCTCTACGCCGTCCGCGTGTTCGGCTGCGACGGCTCCACCGAGATGACCATCCAGGCCATCGACTGGGCCGTCGACAACGGCATGGACGTCATCAACATGTCGCTGGGCTCCTCGTTCGGCACGGGCGACGACCCGAGCGCCGTCGCCGCGGCCAACGCGGTCGGAGCCGGTGTGGTCGTCGTGGCCTCGGCCGGCAACTCCGGTCCGAGCCCGTACCTCACCGGTTCGCCGGGCAGCGGTGACGGTGTCATCGCCGTCTCCGCGATCGACAGCACCCCGTCGTTCCCCGGCGCCGCCCTCACGGTCGGTGGCAAGAACGTCGAGGCGATCAACGCCAACGGCGCCTCGCTCGGCGGCCTCGGCACGCTGACCGTCGTGCGCCTCACCGACGACCCGGCCACGCCGGCCAACGAGGCGCTCGGGTGCGCGGCATCCGACTACACCCGCGCCGGCGTCACCCCCGGCGGCAACCAGATCGCCGTCGCTGAGCGCGGCACCTGCGCCCGCGCCGCGAAGGCGATCTTCGCGCAGCAGGCCGGAGCGGCAGCTGCGGTCATGGTCAACTCGACCAACGACCTGCCGCCGTATGAAGGCGCCATCACCGAGAACCCCGACGACGGCACGCCGTACGAGGTCACGATCCCGTTCCTCGGCGTTCGTTCGTCTTCGGGTGCGGCGTTCGTCGACGGTGCGGCGGTGACGATCACCGCGAAGGAGATCGCGAACCCCGCCTTCCGCGGGTACGCCTCGTTCAGCTCGTCGGGACCCCGCAGCGGTGACAGTTCGATCAGCCCCGATGTCGCCGCGCCGGGCGTCTCGATCTCGTCCGTCGCCGTCGGCACCGGAAGCGACTCGGCCGTCCTGTCGGGCACGTCGATGGCTGCGCCCCATGTGGCCGGCGTCGCCGCGCTCACGGTGCAGGCGCATCCGACCTGGGACACCGAGCAGATCTCGGCGGCCCTGGTCTCGACGGCGGACCCGGATGCGGTCGCCGGCGTCGACCCGACGCGCGGAGGCGTGGGACTCGTCGACACCGCTCAGGCGGTCGCGACCACGGTCACCGCGACCGGCGACGTCTTCCGCACCGACAGCGGCCGGATGCGCGAGAGCGCGTTGAGCTTCGGCTTCGACGAGGCCACCGGCAAGCTCGACAGCACCAAGACGGTCACGGTCCGCAACGACGGAAAGAAGGCAGTCACGTTCCGTGTGTCGACCGCTCCGTCGGCGCAGTCGCTGGGGGCCAAGGTCACGACGAACACCAAGACGGTCACCGTGCGCCCCGGGCGGACAGCGACCTTCCGGGTGTCGGTCTCGATCGCCGCGTCGTCGATCCCGAGCTCGCTCTCCGCTGACGACCAGTTCTCGTTCTACGAGGTCTCGGGCAACGTCGTCCTGACGTCGAAGGACTCGACGCTGCGGGTTCCCTACCTGCTCGTCCCCCGCTCGAACAGCGACGTGACGGTCACGGGAGCCCTCAGCTCTCGCGGCCGCATCACCGACGGCGACCGGAAGCTCGAGCTGAGCAACCGCAAGGGCGCTCTGGACGCTGCGGCGGACGTCTACACGTGGGGTCTGTCGGACAAGAAGGATGCCCCGAGGTCGCTCACCGACACCGGGTACGACCTCCGCGCCGCCGGCGTGCAGTCATTCGCGACGACGGGGGGCGACCACCTGGCCGTCTTCGCGGTCAACACCTGGTCGCGGTGGTCGAATGCGGCATCCAACGAGTTCGACGTGGTGATCGACTCCAACCGGGACGGCACCCCGGACTGGGTCGTGTTCTCGTACGACTCGGGCGCCGTACGCTCCGGTTCGGTCGACGGTGTCGCCGAGGTCTTCGTCCAGAACGTGAAGACCAAGGAGCTCATCCCGAGCGGATTCCTCGCGCAGGCGCCGACCGACAGCAGCACCATCCTGCTGCCGGTGAACCTCGCCGACCTCGGCATCACGGGGCCGTTCGACTACACGGTGCAGTCGTTCAGCGGAACGACCGACGGAAGCGACGCCGTCGACGGAACGGCCACATACGACCCGAGCAAGCCCGCTTTCGAGAACGGCCAGTACGAGGTCGTGCCGAAGGGCGGCAAGGCGTCGGTGACGGTGCGGACGAGCGCGTCGGCGTACGCCGCGCAGAAGCCGCTCGGCGCGATGGTCGTCGTCGTCGACAACGAGTCAGGAGCCAAGGAAGCGCTGCTGGTCTCGACGAAGTAGGACCCGCGGTACGAAGGGGCGGTGCGTCGATGACGCGCCGCCCCTTCGGCATCCGTCCTCAGCGCTCGCAGAGGCGCGGCTCGTCGCCTGCGCCGAAGCGGTAGTCGAAGGTGCGATCGTCCGCACGGACGATGACGCGGTATCCGTCGACGATGGCCTGCGTGTACGTCATCCCCGGGGCGGGGCACCCGAGGGAGCCGTCCGAGAACTCGACGCGCTCCGCGGAGACGAGGGTGGGGTCACCCGAGACGCCGCGGGCGGTGAGATCAGCGATCAGCGCGTCCCATTTCGCCGGCGGCAGGTCCGCGGGCGACCCGGTCGGCCCGAGGGGCGCGGGGCTCGCGGTGCGAAACGGCGGGCGGCTCGACGGGGGATTCTCGCTCGGGGCGGGCATGGCGGCTCCTTCGCTCGCGCAGGCGGTGAGGGCAAGGCCGGCCCACACGATGACCGCCGCGGCGGACGTGGCACGCATTCGCATGAGGCACCTCCTCCCGGAAGGCTACGCGCGTCCGTCGCCGTGGGGCAGGGCAGGATGCGCGTAGCCTGGGCCGATGATCCCTTCGGCTGCTCGAACCGCTCTGAACGTCGTCGACTGGCGTCGCCGCGTCTTCGCCCTGTACGCCGAGGTGCGGGCCGCATCTCATCCTGCGGCCGGGCACGCGCTGTGACAGCGCGGGCGGAACGAGTTGCTCGCGCATCACCCTGCGACGCCGATCCTCCCCGAGGATCGCCTGGCGTTCGACGGCGTACCGGTCGCTCCGTACGACCCCGCCTGGCGGCTCGAGGTGCCCTTGCAGCCCGCGGAGCCTGGCGGCTTCGAGTTCGCGACCGGGACGGACGGGGTCGTTCCGTTCGAGCGGGTCGCCGTCGTCGAGCTGCCGGACGTCGGTTCGCTCGACGTGTGGCGGCTCACGACGTACGGCGGCGGGCTCTTCATCCCGCTGCGAGACGCGCTGGCCGGACGGCCGGACGGAACCTACGGCGGCGGCCGGTACCTGATCGACACGATCAAGGGCGCTGACCTGGGGGCGGATGCCGACGCCGGGACGATCGTCCTCGACCTCAACTTCGCGTACAACCCGTCGTGCGCGTACGACCCCGCCTGGGCGTGCCCTCTCGCGCAGCCCGGCAACGTGCTCGCCGTCGACGTGCCGGTCGGCGAGCGCTACCCCGGGGTCTGATTCCGGTTCTTCGTCCTCCGGCGGCGGGCTCGCCAGGATGCCCACGCGCCTGTCGACCACAGTGCGGCGATCACGAGCAACGGTTGGAAGAGCAGACGGATGCCGCGGGCGAGGTCGGTGTCGAGCCCGAATGCGTCGGTGCCTCGAACGAACTGCTCCACGTTCCCGGGGAAGATCGCGACGAAGAACGCCGCGACGACCCACCCGATGGCGACGCGATATCGTCCGACCAGGAGGGCGACGCCGAGCGCGATCTCGACGATTCCGGAGCCGACCACGACGAGGTCGGTGGGAAGGGGCAGCCACCGGGGAACCTGGGCGACGAAGTCCTCGCGCGCGAACGTCAGGTGCGCGGTTCCGGTGAAGACGAGTCCCGCCCCGAGGATCAGGCGAGTGATGGTCCGGGGCGCGCTCACGGATCGAGCGTAACGACATCCGGCCCGGGAGGGCTGTCCTCCGACGTGGACGCGACGGCGGGAGTCGAACCCGCTGCACATCCGGTATGACCCGGTGCCCGGGACCACCCGGACCGTCGCGATGATGTCACGCTAATCCGGACGGCGGACGTCGCCGCAACGGATGACCGCACATGACGCGGCGTGTCCGTGTGTGACGGCCTCACTGACCCTTCTTGCCGTTGCCGTTGCCGTTGTTGTTGCCCTTGCCCTTGTTGCTGTTGCTGTTGCTGTTGCTGTTGCCGGTGCTCTTGTCGCCGTGGACCGCGGAGTTCTCGTTCGCGCGCTCCTTCGCCCTCTCGTTGGCGTTCTCCTGGGCGGGGGACTGAGGCTCGGCGTTCGTCGGTGTCGGATCGGAGGCCTTCGGTGCAGGTTCGTCCGTCCGGTCGCCGCTCGAGGTGTCGAGCGTCACGACGGCCGGTTCGCCGCCGTCGACGACGAGCTCCGCAGGGGCGGGCGCCGTCGGTTCGCTGACGGTCTCCTCCGGTGCGGGGCGGCCGCCGGGGGTGCCGTCGGCCCACCACGAGCTGAGCAGGACGATGTGGATCGCGGCGATGATCCCTACCGCGCCGGCGAGGATCCACGCCCGCGAGCGGCGGCCGCGTCGCCGCGATCGGCTGGCCCGACGGGAGAGTCCCTGGGTTGCGACATCGGATGGTGGCGCGCTCGCTGCCAGGGGCGCCGGCGCAACGCTCGCCGCGAGCGTCGTGGACGGGGATTTCGCGGAGGGGACCTCGAGCGCCTGCGTCTCCTGCTCGAGGATCGAGGTCGCAGGGCGCGGGACTCGGACGAGGTTCGTCGGGAGAGACCGCGCACGCTCCGCGACCTCTGCCGCGGTCGGGCGGTCGCCGGGCTCCCGCGCGATCATCTGGCCCAGCAGTGCGGACCATTCCGGCCCCAGCCAGGCGGGGATCTCAGGAGTCTGCACCAGTCGCGCCATCACGCGCCCGATGCCCGAGGCCTCGGGGAACGCGCGACCGCCCGTGATCGTCTCGAGGGCGAGGAGCCCCAGCGCGTAGACGTCCGCGGGCGGACCGGCGGGCTCGCCGCGCACCTGCTCGGGTGCGAGGTACGCCGCGGTCCCGATGACGGTGCCCGGTGTCGTGAGCCTGGTGCTGTCGGCGAGATAGGCGACGCCGAAGTCGGCCAGTTTCGCCCAGAATCGGCGGCCGGGTAGATGAGAGGGTGCCAAGAGGACGTTCGAGGGCTTCACATCCCGGTGGACGATGCCGGAGCGGTGAACGACCTCGAGGCCCGCGGCGAGTTCGGCGACGAGACCGGCCGTCTCTGCGGCATCCAGAGGGCCGTCCTTCAGCGCGACGGCGAGCGACTCGCCCTCGATGAACTCCATGACGAGGTACTCGGGCTGTCCCGGAACGATCTTCGCGTCGTACAGCGTGACGAGGGAGGGGTGGTTCAACGATGCGAGCAGCGACATCTCCGTGCGCGCGCGGGGGAGGATCGCCGGGTTCTCGGACTCGGTCCGCATGATCTTGATCGCGACGGTGCGGCCGAGGACGACATCCTCTGCTCGATACACCCGTGCCATGCCGCCCTGCCCCACGCAGGGACCGAGGACGTACCGTCCGTCCAGCATGCCCGACGTCGCGTACTCGTCGGACGATTCGGTCACGGCCACTCCTGCGATACTCCGGACCTTGACGTCCGCTCCTGTGCCACCCGGGTAAAGCGACACCACGAACGTAAAGGGTCGACAGCGTCACGTCTGGCGGGTTGACTCGTGATCGGATTGATGTAAGCGGCGTCGCGCTGAAGACCGTTGCCCGGCTCGCAGCAGACCCGCGACGCCGGCGACCGCCACCAGCCCGCCGATGACGAGCAGCCCGATCGCGACAGCGGGGCCGATCCGCGCCTCAGCGACGGCGTCGGTGAGCACGGTCATCGCGCGGGCGGACGAGGTGACGGAGTATCCCGCGGCGGCGATCGCCGCGAAGGTGAGACCCCACACGATCGCGGCCCAGCGGGTCCGGGGTCCGTCGGTCCGGGGAGTGGATGCCGCGGGTCCGTCGGAGATCGCCGGCTCGAGATCATCGAGCGGGGCGGCGGATGCATCGGTCATGACGGGTTCCCTTCGGAGCCGGGGGCGTCATCCAGCTCGATCTGGATGTAGCCCGAGTCCTGTTCGACGAGCAGCCTCTGCGTCGTCAGCGGTGCCGCGGTGTCGCCCAGAGCGGCGGTGTAGCGAATGCGGCCGTCTGCGAGCGGTGTGATGACGATTCCGTCTATGTCGCGCAGCCCGACGTACCCATCGGCGACGGACATGCCGCCGTTCGCATGGGTGGTGACGATCTCGAGATCCAGGCGCACCCCGTCGGCCACGGTGACGTACGTCGCCCCGAAGCGCTTCTGGACATGCATCGTGCCGTCGCGCCCTGTGTCCTCGAGGCTGACCCACAGAGTGCCCCACGGCTGCCGGAACGTGCCGATGGGGGCATCGGCGTTCGACACGCTCCCGGTGTCGACGTGCAGCTCCCGCCCGACCGTGACTGCGACGGCTGCGACGCCCCCGAGAAGGGTGACCGCGGTGACGAAGGCGAGGAACCCGCTCCGGCGCCGTAGGGCACCGGCGACCGTCATCGCCGCCGCGAGGACCACTGCCGCGGCGAACAATCCGGCGGCGATCGGATCGCCCCCCGCTGTCGACAGCGCGAAGATCGTCCCCACGATCACTGCCGCCCCGAGGGCGAGAGCGACGAACGCGAGCGGCGCACGGGGCGCGACCGCATGCCGCTCGCGACGGCGCTCTGCAGCCTCGGCCGCGAAGGCCGCGGCGGCTTCCTGGCGCTCGCGGCGCAACTGGTCACGCGCGGATCGCGCGGCATCCTGCTGCTCCCGGCGCCACGCCTGATCCTGCTCCTTCCACGCCGCGTGCTGCTCGCGCCACCGCGCGAGATCGTCCTCCGTGGCGGAGTCGGCGGGCGTCGTGGGTGCGGCCGGCGCGTCGAGATCGAGGGGCGCCTCGGTGGCATCCTGCTCCGCGGCACCCGGCCCGGCGGGCGCGATGGTCGACCGGGCGCGCCGCGGTGCGATCAGCACGGCGACGACCGAGACCGCGATCGCGCCGGCCGCGAGGAGGAGGATGCCCACACCGATGTCACCGAACCAGGCGCCGCCGAGGAGGGCGAGGCTCGGGATGCCCAACAGCAGGGGCAATGGAGGGGGGACGAACGACCCGGCGAGGAACAGAAGCGCTCCGACCTGTCCGGTGTGAAATCGGCGGTGCCAGGCCTCCCGCGCGAGGACTCGGCCGGCCGCGTCGGGCAGGAGCGCCCAGGCGACTCCGTAGACCGGCGTCACGGGGAAGCCGATGACCGCGAGGACCACGAGGATGCCGCGCACGATCAGCGGGTCGACTCCCCACCGTGCGGCCGTGCCGGCGGCAACCCCGCCGAACCAGCCGTCCATGCGCATCACGCCGAGACTCGAGGTCCACTCGAAGAAGCGGTCGCCGCGTCCGGGAGCGGGCGGGAGTTCGGTGGGCGGTGCGCTGGTGTGCGGCGAGGGCATGTTCCGAGCATGCCGGTGGAGCTACAGGGCCGCTATCAGGGGTCACCCTGATCGGTCCCTGATCCCTCTTCCGGATGATGTCCTCCGGCCGGGCCCGATGGTTTGATGTGGACATGTCCTCCCTTGCGACGGCGTCGGATGCCGCGGCCCGGCCGGTGCGCCCGACGCGCCCCGGGCGGCGCCCCACCCGGCCGCCTCTCGCGCGACCGCGAGCCATGGCGGTGACCGGGGTCGCTGTCGGGCTCGCCGACCATCTCGGTGTCGCGGTAACGCGCGTGCGCGTCCTGCTCATCGCAGGCACTCTCGCGGGAGGTGCAGGCGTCCTGTTCTACGTCTGGTGCTGGATGTTCATGCCGATGACCTCCGGTGACGCGACACCCACTCGGCGGGTACCGGTGGCCTGGCTCGCGCTCGGCGTCGCGGGGATCGCGGTCGCGGGTGCGGTGGCGGCGGCGTCGCAGGACGGGATGGTCCGTGTCGACCTCCCGCCCGTGGGACCGCATGGGTACACCTTCGCGTTCTGGCCGACCGAGCCGTGGGTGTGGTCGGCGACGATGTTCGCGACCGCGGCCGGCGTCTGGGGCGGCGTCATCGACCGAGTGGACCCCGCTCGCGGTCCCCGTCACGCCGGGACCGTGCGCCTCCTCGCCGTCGCGGGCCTCGCGGTCGTCTTCCTGACCATGCTCCCGCTGGCTGACGTCCGCGGCGTGCGCGCGGTCCTCGGTGAGCTCGTCCTACCCCTCATCGGTGCCGTGGTCATCGCGGCATCCGCTCTCCTCCAGGCCTGGCGTCAGCTCGTCGACGACCGGATCGGACGGGTGCGCGAGGAGCAGCGGGCGGCCATGGCGGCACACCTGCACGATTCCGTGCTGCAGACGCTGGCGCTCATCCAGAACCGGTCGGAGGCCTCGAGCGAGGTGTCGCGCATCGCGCGCGCCCAGGAGCGGGAGCTCCGCGCCTGGCTGTACGACGGCGATTCGCCCGCCGACAGCGACCTGGCGACGGACCTGCGCGACTACGCGGGCGCACTGGAGCTCGACTACCCGGTCCGTATCGACGTCGTCTCGACCGGCACCTCGACCGAGCGCGCGAGCGGTGAGCTCGCGGCCGCCGCCAGAGAGGCGATGCTCAACGCCGCGAGGCACGCGGGCGGCGAGATCTCGGTGTACATCGAGGGGGCGGCATCCGCCGTGGACGTCTTCATCCGCGATCGCGGTGCCGGCTTCGACCCGGCCGCGGTGCCCGCGGACCGCTGGGGCGTGCGCGAGTCGATCATCGGACGGATGCGGCGCATCGGCGGGACCGCGGTCATCCGGTCGGTTCCCGATGTCTCGGGCACCGAGGTACGGCTGAGCCTGCCGACGGGAGGGCGGCGTGACTGACGCGACGACAGGCCGCGAGCGCCTGCGCGTCGTGATCGTCGACGACCACTCGATCTTCCGGTCGGGTCTGCGGGCCGACCTCGACGCCTCCGTCCGCGTCGTCGGCGAAGCGGCCGACGTCGACGGCGCCGTGGCGATCATCGCCGCCGAGCGCCCCGATGTCGTGCTGCTCGATGTCCACCTGCCGGGAGCGGACGGAACGTTCCACTCGCTCGGCGGCGAGGCTGTCATCCTCGGCTCGACGGGAACGCCGACGCGATTCCTCGCTCTCAGCGTGTCGGATGCCGCCGCGGACGTCGTCCGGGTCATCCGCGCCGGTGCGCGCGGCTACATCACGAAGGGATCCTCGGGCGCGGATGTCAGCCGCGCCGTGCACGCCGTCGCGAGCGGGGATGCCGTGTTCTCGCCGCGGCTGGCGGGGTTCGTCCTCGACGCCTTCGGCGCCGCGGCGGGGGAGACCGCCGCCGTCGACGACGAGCTCGACCGACTGTCGGGGCGCGAGCAGGAGGTCATGCGACTCATCGCCCGTGGCTACGCCTACAAAGAGGTGGCGCAGGAACTGTTCATCTCCGTGAAGACCGTCGAGACCCACGTGTCTTCGGTGCTCCGGAAGCTGCAGCTGTCGTCGCGCCATGAGCTCACCGCGTGGGCTTCCGAGCGGCGGCTGCTGTGAGCCGTCCCGGGGGCGGGGCCGCGGCATCCCGGAAAAAAGATTCTATGTATACATATACTCCGTATGTGATTTCCCGCTTCCGCAACCGGGCGTCGACCCTCGTCGTGGGTGCCGTGTGGGCGGCGCTCGTCGTGTTCGTCGTCGTGTGGGCCGCCTCGCAGGAGTCCCCGTTGGCCGTGTCGTTCGCCGTCGCGAGCGCGATCACCTGGATCGCGGGCGGCCGGGCGGTAGGACTGTGGATGCGTTCGTCCAGCCGGCGCAACGTCCCGGTCGACGCCGCGGGCAGAGGAGCCGAGCGGATCGCGCTGCTCGTGTGCATCTGCGACGACCTCGACGAGGCGGCGATCATCCGCAGCTCCCGTCAGGACTCTCCCGTCGACGTCGTCCTCCTCGACGACTCCCGGGACGAGGGCGTGCGAGCGCGCGTCGACGCGCTCGCCGCCGCCCGGGGGTGGCGCGTGATCCGTCGCAGGGTGCGGTCGGGCTTCAAAGCCGGCAACCTCAACGCCGGGATCGCGCAGCTCCAGGGCCGCTACGACGCCTACCTCATCTGCGACAGCGACGTCGTCCTGGATGCCGGAGTCGCGCGGGTCTGCGCGGCGGCGCTCGCCGATCCGACGGTCGCCGTCGCGCAGGCCTCGCCCGCGGCATCCATCGGCAAGAGCCGGTTCGCCCGCTATTTCGGGCCCCTCCTCGCGACCCACCTCGGCGTCACCCGACGCGGGCGGGGAGCGCACGGGGTCACCGCATTCCTCGGACGCGGGGCCCTCGTCCGGGCCGCGGCCATCGAGGACGTCGACGGCTTCCCCGAGGCGGTCGCCGAGGACCTCGCCATGACCGTGCGGCTGCGACGCCGCGGCTGGCGGGTCGTCGACGCCGACGTCGCCTTCACCGAGGACTATCCGATCGACTACGCGGCCTTCCGCGTGCAGATGCGCAAGACGGCCGAGGGAGCCGTCGAGTTCCTGCGCCGCCCGGGCCGGATGCGGGGGCTCCGCCTGCGCGAAGCGCTGGACCTGGCGCTCGAGACGGCTCTCGTGCCCGTGACCGCTCTCGCCGGGGCCGCGACCCTCGTGACCGGGGCCGCGCTCGCAGGCACCGGCACGCCGCCCCCGATCTGGGTCATGATCGTGTCCGCCTTCGCCGCAGCGTCACCGCTCCTGCCCGAGGCGGTGCGCCGGGCACGATCGCAGCGACTCGCCGCAGGACTCGCCTTCGCGCTGGCCGCAGGCCTCCTCTACGCATCCACGACGTTCGTCGTCCTCGGCGCGGTCGTCCGTACCGCCCTCGGCCGACGCGCGACCTTCTGGGTGACGCCGAAGACCGCAACTCGGCGCGGGATGGCGCAGACGGCAGCGCTGCTCAAGGACGAGATGATCCTCGTCCCGGTGCTCGCGGTCGGTGCCGTCATCGTCTCGGGCTCGCTGCTCGCCGCGGGGGGACCGCTCGGACCCGCGACCTTGGCCGCGCTCTTCACCGTCGGCATGCTGCGTCGCGCGCGCACCGATCGGGTGCTCGTCCCGGTGCCGGCCCCTCGCCGGTCGACGATGACAGTGCACCGCCCGCCGGCGGCTATCGTGGTCCGTTCGCGCACGCTCGCCGGCTGATCGTCGTGAGTCCGCCGGCCGTCCGTACGACGCCGACCGCGCGGACGCAAGGGGCGCGCGCCGACACCCCGGGCCCGGGTACCGTGCCCCGCATGCCCCGCTACACCCCCCGCCTGACGGCGGCGCAGTTGGCGCTCGGTCTGCGCCGAGCCGGCGGGGACGTCTTCACCCCCCGACGCCTGATCCTGGCACTCAAGACCGCTCTCGCCGCGGGGGTCGCCTGGTTCTTCGCCCCGCTCGTGCCGTTCGCCGATGCCGACTACTCCTACTACGCGCCCCTCGGCGTGCTCGTGAGCATGTATCCGACGGTCGCCGATTCCGCTCGAGCCGGCATCCAGTCGCTGATCGGACTGGCCTGCGGCATCGCGCTCGGCTTCGGCGGGCTGGCCCTCGTCGCGGCGGGGGCGCCCAGGATCGTCGCCCTCGGACTCGTGGTGCTCATCGGAGTGGCGATCGGCGGCATCCGTGCCCTCGGCGTCGGACGCGACTGGGTCGCACTCGCCGGCCTCTTCGTGCTCCTGCTGAGCAGGAACGACCCGGACGGTTTCTCATCGTCCTACCTCGCGACGATGGCATTCGGTGTGCTGATCGGCGTCGTGGCCAACTTCGTGCTCGTCCCTCCTCTTTATCTTCAGTCCGCTCGCGACCGGCTCTCCGAGCTGCGCGCCGCCGTCTCGTCGGCTCTCGATCGCGCGGCGGACTCGGCGGGCGAGGCGGAACCGGACCTCGCGAGCCTGCGTGAAGATGGTGACGCGCTCGCCGAGCTCGTCATCGCCGTGGCCGCCGATGTGGACGAGGCGTCCCGGTCGGAGCGGGCCAACATCCGCGCGCGAGGCGTCGGCGGGGTCCACGACGAGAACGCGCAGCGATGGTGGGGGCTGGAGCGGGCGGCGTACCTCACCCGGGACCTGCTCGACGTCCTCGGGCAGCACGAACGCCTCGACGAACGGCACGGAGATCCCGCCCTGCTCGACGCCGCGATGCGCCGGGTCGCGGAGCTCATGGCCACGCCGCCCGCCGACGAAGAGATGTCCGCGAGGGTGGATGCCGCGTGGCACGCCATCGACGCATATGCGGAGTCTCTGCCCGCCCCGGACGCGACCGCCGACGCGCACGATCAGCCGGGGCTGTGGATCGCCGCCACGCTCGGGCGCATCACCGACATCTCGCGGCGGGTGTCCGACGCGCTGGCGTGAGCTCCCGCCGACGACGCCGGGCGTCGATGTCGGTGGTCGAACGTAGACTCGTGGGGACATGAGCGACTCCATCAAGCCCGTCATCGTCGGCGCCGGAGCGCCCCGCCCCGCGGGCGGTTCCCGCCCCGACGAGGACCTCCTCGCCGGCCTCAACCCGCCTCAGCGCGAGGCCGTCACCCACCGGGGGCCGGCCCTGCTGATCGTCGCGGGTGCGGGCTCGGGCAAGACGAGCGTGCTCACGCGGCGCATCGCCTCGCTGCTGCGCACCCGCGAGGCCTACCCGAGCCAGATCCTGGCGATCACGTTCACCAACAAGGCCGCGGGAGAGATGCGCGAGCGCGTGCGGCAGCTCGTCGGCGACAGCGCGCAGGGCATGTGGATTTCCACCTTCCACTCCGCGTGCGTGCGCATCCTGCGCCGCGAGGCCGACCAGTTCGGCTTCACGAAGAGCTTCACGATCTACGACTCGGGCGACTCGCGCGCCCTCATCAAGCGACTCGTCAAGGAGCACGAGGGCGACTCGTTCGGCTTCACTCCCGCGGCCGTCCAGGGGCGCATCTCGAAGCTCAAGAACGAGCTCGCCGACGCCGAGTCCTACGCGCGGCAGGCGAACATGAGCGACCCCTCCGAGCGCGTCTTCGTCGACATCTTCGCGGACTATCAGCGCTCGCTGCAGAAGGCGAACGCGTTCGACTTCGACGACCTCATCGCGCAGACCGTCTATCTCTTCCGCGCGTTCCCTCACGTCGCCGATGTGTACCGCAAGAGGTTCCGGCACGTCCTCGTCGACGAGTACCAGGACACGAACCACGCGCAGTACGCGCTCATCCACGAGCTCACCCGACCCGTCGTCGGCAAGGCCGGTGATGCGTTCTCGAGCGGCGGCATGATGATCTTCGAGCCCGACGAGGCGCCCGAGGTCGACGGTGCCTCGCTCACCGTCGTCGGCGACTCCGATCAATCGATCTACGCCTTCCGCGGCGCCGACATCCGCAACATCAGCGAGTTCGAGCGCGACTTCCCCGGCGCCAAGGTCGTGCTCCTCGAGCAGAACTACCGGTCGACGCAGAACATCCTGTCCGCCGCGAACGCGGTGATCGGCCACAACTTCGACCGCAAGGACAAGAAGCTCTGGACGGACGTCGGTGACGGCGACCCGATCATCGGGTTCACCGGGTACTCGCAGCACGACGAGGCGCAGTTCGTCGCCGACGAGATCGAGGCCCTCCATCGCAAGGGTGTCGACTACTCGCAGGTCGCAGTGTTCTACCGGACGAACTCCCAGTCCCGCGCACTGGAGGAGATCTTCATCCGCTCCGCCGTCCCGTACAAGATCATGGGCGGCACGAAGTTCTACGACCGGGCCGAGATCAAGGACGCGATGGCGTACCTCATCGCGGTAGCGAACCCCGCCGACGAGATGGCTGTCCGCCGCATCCTCAACAAGCCCCGTCGCGGCATCGGAGACGTCACCGAGACCGCGATCGGCCGGTACGCGGCGTCCGAAGGCATCACCTTCCGCGACGCCCTCGCCAATGCGTCTGCCCTCGGCGTCGGGGCGAAGGTGCAGAAGGCGATCGCCGAGCTGGACGCCGTCCTCGTCGAGGCATCCGAGATCATGCTCCCGAGCTCGGGTGAGATCGCTCCGTCCACGTCGGTGACCGAGGGGCTGCGGGTTCTGCTCAACAAATCCGGATACTACGACGCGCTGCGGATGTCGAAGGATCCGCAGGACGAGGCTCGCGTCGAGAACCTCGACGAGCTCGTCGCCGTGACGCGCGAGTTCGCCCGCAACAACCCCGACGGGACGCTGCTCGACTTCCTCACCGAGGTGACGCTGGTGTCGGATGCCGATGACCTCGACGACGCCAGTGGTTCGGTCTCGCTCATGACGATGCACACCGCGAAGGGGCTCGAGTTCGACGCGGTCTTCGTCACGGGTGTCGAGGAGGACCTGATCCCGCACCGCATCTCGGCGGGGGAGCCGGGCGGTCCCCAGGAGGAGCGGCGCCTGTTCTACGTCGCGCTCACGCGTGCTCGCAAGCGACTGCACCTCTCGCTCGCGATGACCCGCGCGCAGTTCGGCGAGGTCTCCGCGGCGATGCCGAGCCGGTTCCTGCAAGAGATCCCGCACGAGCTCATCGACTGGCGGCAGTCGCCCGGCGACGTGAACTCGCGGGGCGGGACGCAGTCGCGAGCGCTCAACGGCCGCCCCGGCGGGGGCTCGCGCTTCGGCGGGTCGAGTCGGTACGGCGACGACCTCGTGCCGCTCCCGCCGCGGGAGAAGTCCGATGCGCTCGCGAAGTTCGCCAACCGCATCCCGGCCAAGATCCGCGACAACGGAGACATGGAGCTGTCGGCAGGCGACCGCATCCGTCACGACGACTTCGGCGAGGGAAAGGTCGACATGGTGACGGGCGAGGGCGCGAAGCGCGTCGCCCACGTCCGCTTCGACACGGCTGGCCCCAAGAAGCTCCTGATCAAGGTCGCGCCGATCACGAAGCTCTGAGCACAGAGCCGGTCTCACGATGTGTCAGACTGTGCCCAGCGATTCGCTGGGAATTCGCTGATAGCGCGCGACGGGGGTCGCGGGACTGGGGAAATGAATGGGCGCATCGCTGCGCCGTCGTACGGTTGCGCTCGCAGCCGGCGCGGCACTTCTGACGGGCACGATCTGGGCGCTGCCGCAGGCAGCCCTCGCCGAGGACGCGGCACCGACCGGTGCCATCTCGGGCAAGGTCACGGGCGATCAGATCGCGAAAGGCAACGGCCTCGTAACCGCCTGGCTCGACAACGGCTCGGAGTACGAGGTCTACTACGGCGAGATCGCGTCGAACGGCACGTATGCGATCACGGGACTTCCAGCCGGCACGTACCACGTAGGTTTCAACGAGCTGGGCTACGACGACGGTGAGACTGTCACCAGCTGGATGGAGTGGTACGACGACTCGCTGACCCTCGCAGACGGCAGGGGCGTGCCCGTGAGCGATGCGCCGGTCACCGACATCGACGCGAACGTCGACCAGGTCGGGAAGGTCGCCAGCAACCCGGTGATCTCCGGTTCGGCGGTCGTTGGAAACAAACTCTCGGTGTCGCGGGGCGCGTGGCCCGCGAATACCGAGCTCCAGTACGCGTGGTACGCGGGGGACGACCTCCTGCAGGAGGGAACCTCCGCCACTCTCACCCTCGGCGCGAACGCCGTGGGCAAGCGAGTCTCGGTCGATGTCTACGCCTACCTCTATCCGACGGGCACGCCGTCGGATGAGACCATCCAGTTCAAGCGCACGCTCGAGACCACACCCGTCAAGGCAGCCGCGCTCCCGTCGGGCACGCCGTCGATCAGCGGCACGGCCACGGTGGGCGCTGCCCTCTCGGCGAAGACGGGCACCTGGGCAAAGGGAACCACTTTCTCGTACCAGTGGTACGCCTCGGGTAAGAAGATCACCGGCGCCACGAAGTCGACGTACAAGGTCGGGTCCTCGCTCGTCGGGAAGAACATCACCGTCACGGTGACCGGCAAGAAAGCCGGTCACGTCACTACCTCGAAGGCGTCCAAGGCCACCGCGAAGGTCGCGCTGTCGGCGACGCCGACGATCTCAGGCAGCGCAAAGGTCGGTCAGAAGCTGACGGCCAAGCCCGGTCGATGGACCGCGGGCACGCGTCTGTCGTATCAGTGGTACGCGAACGGCATGGCGATCTCGAAGGCGACGAAGCCGACCTTCACGGTGTCGTCGAACCTGAAGGGCAAGAAGATCACGGTCAAGGTCACCGGCACGAAGTCCGGCTACGCGACGGTGAGCACCACCTCGCGCGCCACAGCCGCGGTAGCCGCCAAGCGGTGACAGCATGCGGGTCGCGCGGGGCTGAGCCCTGCGCGACCCGCGTACGCTGAGCACATGGCTCTGTTCTCCCGCCGTCCGAAGAAGAACTCCGACGGATCCGACGAGGTTCCCGTCGACGCGCAGGCGGACGTGTCCGACGTGCAGCAGGACGTGAGCGCCGCGGTCGCCGCGGAGCAGGCGGATGCCGAGGACGTGCCGTTCGTGCCGATCTCGATGTCGACCTACGGGCAGCCCGTGCCGCCGCCCGTGCAGCAGCGGCTGCCGCAGGTCGAGGAGACCGCCCCGGAGCGGACCGAGGGTCGTCCGGGCATGCCCGACAACTCCCTCCTCCTCGCCGCGCTCATGGAGGCGCCCGAAGAGCCCGACAACGCGGCGATCCTCGGGGTCACGCGCCAGGCGCTTCAAGGAACCCTGTACCTCCGCATCATGGGTGACGCACAGGCGCAGGTCGCCGCGGGAGAACCGCTGCGCCTCGCGATCTCGATCATGAACGACAAGAAATTCCTGCTCGCGTACACGGGTGCCGCTGCTCTGCAGGCGGGCTTGGGCGACGACCCGGAGGCCGCCAACACGTCGGTCCTCGGTCAGCCGGCGCAGAACGTGCTGCGGAACGTCGTCGATGCGGGCTACGACGGAATCGTCTTCGATCACGCCGGCCCCGGTCGTCGCATCATCCTCCCGACGGGCCTGATCTCGCGTGCCCTCGACCAGGCCGACCCCGACTTCACCATCAAGAACCTGCTGGCAGGGCCGCGGACCCCCGAAACGGCGCGCGCCGTGATCGATGCGCTCGTAACCCGCGGCGGGTGGATCGCGGCAGGCAGTCGTCCCGACGGCAGCATGGGCGTCGCCGAGGCGCGATCCGCCGAAGGCACCCGCTACCTGCAGGTCTTCTCGCACCCGCTCGAGATCCTCACCCTCCGTCGCGAGGATCAGCCCATGCCGCTGACCGCCGCGCAGCTGGGCGAGGCGCTCAAGAGCGAACCGGAGCTCAGCGGCTTCCTCGTCGATGCCGCGGGGCCGTGGATCCGGCTCGAGCGCGAGGACCTCGATCCGCTCATCACGATCGCCGACGCCGCGGAGACGGTCGACGCCGCCGCCGAGTCCGACGAGGACTGAGGCGGCGAGGAGCAAGCCCCTGGCCGCACCCGCGGCCCGCACCTAGGGTGGCCGCATGGCGTCGGAGCGGATCACCCTGCAGCTTCCCGGAGGCAGAGAGCTGTCGCTCTCGAGCCCCAATCGGATCGTCTTCCCCGAACCGGGGATCACGAAGCACGAGCTCGCCGAGTACGTGATCGCGGTCGCGGAACCGTTCCTCCGGGCGAACGGGCACCGACCCGTCTCGCTCGAGCGCTTTCCCGACACCGTCGATGGGGAGAGCTTCTTCTCCAAGAATCCTCCGAAGGGTGCCCCCGACTACGTCGACCAGGTGATGTGCACCTACAACAGTGGCCGGCGGCATCCGCAGGTCGTCCTCAACGAGGCCGCCGCGGTCGTCTGGGCTGTGCAGATGAACACGGTCGTCTTCCACCCGTGGGCCTCGCTGGCCGTCGATACTGACAACCCCGTCGAACTGCGCATCGACCTCGACCCGCAGCCCGGCACGGGCTTCGCCGAGGCCGCCGCCGTCGCGCCGGTCCTGCGCGAGGTGCTCCGTGAGGCGGGGCTCGAGTCCTGGCTCAAGACGAGCGGCAATCGCGGCATCCACCTCTTCTGCCCGATCGAGCCGACGCACGAGTTCCTCGACGTCCGCCATGCGGTGATAGCTGCGGGACGCGAGCTGGAGCGACGGATGCCGGAGAAGGTCACCACCAACTGGTGGAAGGAAGAGCGCGGCGAACGCATCTTCGTCGATTTCAACCAGGCCAACCGCGACCGCACGATGGCCGGCGCTTACAGCCCGCGCGCGCTCCCCGGCGCGACCGTCGCCACCCCCATCTCGTGGGACGAGCTCGCCGCCGGCGTCGATCCCGCGGCATTCACCGTGCGCACGGTGCCCGACCGCCTCGCCGCGACCGGCGACCCGTGGGAGGACCTGCAGGAATCACCCGGCCGCATCGACACGCTGCTGGAGTGGTGGCAGCGCGACCTCGAGGCGGGTCTCGGCGAACTGCCGTTCCCGCCCGAGTTCCCCAAGATGCCGGGCGAACCGCCGCGGGTGCAGCCCTCCCGCGCGAAGAGGGACTGACAGGCCTCAGCCCGCGACGACCGTGTCGACCCTCTCCTCGACGGGCGGACGGCGTCGCGCCCAGCGGGCCGGAGTGTTCGGGCCGTCCCACACCTGGATGATGCCCCATGCCGCGGCGGTGAGGGGAACAGCGAGGATGGCACCCACGATCCCGCCGAGGACGGTGCCGATCGTCAGCGCGATGAGCACGGCGAACGCGTGGAGCTTCATCGACCGACCCATGAGGAACGGCTGCAGGAAGTTGCCTTCGAGCTGGTTGACCGCGACGACGATGACGACCACCCAGATCGCCGCGACCAGACCATTGGTCACCAGGGCGACCAGCGCCGCCAGGATGCCCGCCACGGTCGCGCCGACGATCGGGATGAACGCGAGCACGAACACGAGCGCTCCGAGCGGGAGGGCGAGGGGGATCTGCAGGAAGAGCAGACCGATCGTGATGCCGATCGCGTCCACGGCCGCGACGGCCGCGGTACCGCGGAGGTAGGCGCCGAAGGTCTGGACGGCCTTGTGGCCGACGCGCACGGCGCGGTCGTAGTCCGATCCGCGGAACGGGCGGATGAGGAACTCCCAGAGCCTCGGGCCGTCCTTCAAGAAGAAGAACAGCGTCACGATCATGAGGACCAGGCCGGTGAGGAAGTTCGCCACAGCGCTCACGCCGGCGAGGGCTCCGGAACCGAACTGCGCGCTGGTGAGGAAGTCGGTCGCGTTCCCGACCCACTCGTCGATCTGCTTCTGGTCGATGTCGAACGGCAGGGACTCCGCCCAGGCGAGCACGCTCTGGAAGCCGTCCTGGGCCTTCTTGGACAGCTCGTCGAACTGGTTCTGGACGGCGTTGACCACGAGCCAGCCGATTCCGCCGAGCACGACGACGAAGGCCAGCAGGGTGAGGATCGTCGCGAACACGGAGGGGATGCCGAGACGCCGCTGCCAGGCCATGAGGGGCGCCGCCGCCGAGGCGATGATGAGGGCGAGCAGGACGGGGATGACGACGACGGTGAGCTGCAGCATCCCGAGGATGAGGGCCGTCGCGATCACCGCGACGATGATGACCTGCAGCGAGCGTGTCGCGAGGGTGCCGAAGCCGTCGGACCACATGCTCGCGGGTTTGCCGGCTGCGGCCGTGCGGACGGGCTGCCCGTCATCGAGACGCACCGATCGGGGAGATGACGAGAAGAGGCCCATGAGGCGACCCTATCGACCCGCCTCTTCGAAAGAGGACCCTTGACTCAGTCGAGCACGTCGGCCAGATCGTAGGCCGATACGGTCTCGAGCTGGTCGAATCGGCACGACGCGGCATCCCGGTCCGGGCGCCAGCGCTGGAACTGGACCGTGTGCCGGAATCGGTCGCCCTCGAGCTGGTCGTAGGCGACCTCGAGGACCCGCTCGGGGCGCAACCGCACGAAGGAGGTGTCCTTCGACGCCGTGAACCGCGACCGGTCCGATTCGCCGGTGACCGCCTCGCCGTCGTCGTCGCGGACCACGAGCGGGGCGAGCTCGTCGATGAGCTCGAGCCGGCGCGCGTTGCTCCACGCGGCCACTCCGCCCACCTGGCGGAGGTTCCCGTCGCCGTCGTACAGGCCGACGAGGAGCGATCCGACGCCCTGACCGCTCTTGTGGATGCGGTAGCCGACGGCGATGACGTCGGCGGTCCTGGCGTGCTTGATCTTGAACATCGCACGCTTGTTCGGGGCGTACGGCAGGGCGAGCGGCTTCGCGACGACGCCGTCGAGCCCGGCGCCCTCGAAATCGGCGAGCCACTTCTCGGCGAGGGCCCGATCCGTCGTCGTGCGGGTGAGGTGGATCGGATGCGGCACATCGCGCAGCAGGTCCTCGAGCTGGGCGCGGCGCTCCGAGAAGGGCTCGTCGCGCAGGTCGCGGTCGCCGCGAGCGAGCAGGTCGAAGGCGACGAACATGGCCGGCGTGGTCTCGCTGAGCATCGCGACCCGGGACGCCGCGGGGTGGATGCGCTGCGACAGCTGCTCCCACTGCAGGCGCTGCGATCCCGGTTCCCCGTCTGCGACGACGATCTCGCCGTCGAGCAGGCAGGGCTCTGGTACGACACGCGAGATCGCATCGACGAGTTCGGGGAAGTATCGGGTGAGCGGTTTCGACCCCCGCGATCCGATCTCGACGTCCGAACCGTCCCAGCCGATCAGCGCACGGAACCCGTCCCACTTCGGTTCGTACAGCAATCCACCGGCGGTTCTGGCCGGGTCGGGGACTGCGGGGACGGACTTCGCGAGCATCGGCGCGGGGATCTCGTACATGCGCCCATCCTGCCTATCCGGCATCGCCACCGGAACGGGGTTGCGGGTCAGGCGAAGGCGCTCACGCCGGTGATGTCCCGTCCGAGCAGCAGGGCCTGCACCGACTCGGTCCCCTCGTACGTGTGGATCGCCTCGATGTCGGCCATGTGCTGCATGACGCCGTTCTCGAGCAGGATGCCGTTGCCGCCCAGCAGGTCGCGCGCCGTCGCGGCGACGCGACGTGCGGCCCGGGTGTTGTGGTACTTCGCCAGCGAAGACTGCGTGGGGCGCAGTCCGCCGGATGACTCGAGATCGGCCAGGCGTCGGCAGTACAGCTGCATCGCGGTGAGGTCCTCGAGCATGTGCGCGAGACGCTCCTGCACCATCTGGAAACGGGCGAGCGGCTTGCCGAACTGCACGCGCTGCTGCGCGTACTGCAGCGCGGCCTCGTAGCAGGCGGTCGCGTGGCCGAGCGCCGACCACGCGACGCCGGAACGCGTGGCGTACAGGACGGTCGAGGCATCCTTGAACGTCCGGGTACCGGGCAGCACGGCGTCGGCGGGAACGCGGACGTCATCGAGGGCGATGTGAGCCTGATGGATGCCGCGCAGCGACGCTTTGCCGGCGATGACGGTGCCGGTGTAGCCGGGGCGGTCCTGTTCGACGAGGAAGCACCGGACGTTGCCGTGGTGCTCGTCGCCCTCGGCGTCCACTCGGGCCCAGACGAAGGTGATGCCGTCGGATGCCCCGTTGCCGATCCACTTCTTGGCGCCGCGGAGCACCCACTCGTCGCCGTCGCGTCGCGCGACGGTCTCGAGCGAGACCGAGTCCGAGCCGTGGTCCGGCTCGGTGAGGGCGAAGGCGGCCGGGACCTCGAACCGGGCGACCGGGGTCAGCCAGCGGTCCTGCTGCTCGTCGCTACCGAAGAGGGCGAGGGTGCGCAGGGCCAGCCCGCCCTGGACGGCGAGGACGGTGCCGAGCGACCCGTCGCCGCGCGAGATCTCCATGTTCACCAGGCCTGCTGCCAGCGGAGAGAAGCGCGTCAGCCGCGGGTGGTCGATGCCGTCGTTCAGCAGGTCGAGCTCGCCGAAGCGCCGGGCGATGTCGAGCGGGTACTCCGCGGCGTCCCACGCGTCCCGCATCCGATCGCCGACCTCGTCGACGAAACCCTGCGTCCGCTGCCACACCTCGCGGTCCGCGTCGGGGATGTCGGCGAAGACGGCGTAGTAGTCGGTGTCGAGACGGCCGAGCACGTCGTAGCGACCGGAGGCGCCGCCGGGCAGGGGAGTGGTCATCGCGCCAGGATACGCTCGGTTGAGATTCAGTTCCACATCGTGTGGAACGCCGTATCAGGTCAGTCGCGGAGCGCGCCGAGCCGGCGGGCGACCTCGGCGGGCGGCATCCGCCGGGGGAAGGTCGCGACGACGATGTCGTCCTCGGCCGCGCGATCGGGCTCGGGGTGCACGCCGAACCGGCGCAGGAGCTCGTCGTATGCGGTCTCGAGCACGGCGGCGGGCACGCGGGCGGACCCCCGCAGCAGACGACGCAGCACGTGGTTGTGCACCGCGGTGACGGCGGCGGCGAACGCGACGGCGTCGACGGGATCGAGCCCCGGCACCGAGCGGCGCAGATACTCGTCGAAGACCCGCTCGTAGCGGAAGACCGTCACGATCTCACGGTCGCGCAGCGACGGCACCTGCCGGACGACGGCGTACCGCAGGCGGGCGACCTCGGGGTCCGACGCGAAGTGCCGGAAGATCTGCACCGACGCCTCGCACACCGCCGCCCACGGATTCTCGTGCGTCTGGGAGAGGTACGCGCGCAGCCGGTCGAGCAGCAGCTCGTGATCGGCGAAGACGACATCGTCCTTGCCGCCGAACTGGCGGAAGAAGGTCGACCGCGACACTCCTGCCGACTGCGCGATCTGCTCGACCGAGGTCTGCTCGTAGCCGTGCTCGGCGAACAGCGCGAGCGCGGCGGCCACCACGGTGCTGCCCGTCGGGCGGAGGTCGTCGGCCATGGAGGGAAGCCTAGTGCGCACCCTGTTCTGTCAAGGCCCGTGTTCCGGCGTCCGTGCTCCCCTTGACTCGACAGATGTCCTCCCTGTGGAAGCAGCACCCGTCCGAGACCGCCGGCACTCCCTTCGAGCCCGATGCACGTCACGAGGTGGTCGTGATCGGTGCAGGGCTCACCGGTCTGGCCACCGCCTACGAACTGGCGCGGTCCGGTGTCGACGTCGCCCTCCTGGAACGCGGAGGCATCGGCGAGCTCGCCTCCGGGTCCAACACGGGCAAGGTGTCGCTGTTGCAGGGCACGACGCTCTCGTCGCTGCGATCGGGGCACCCGGCATCCCTGGTCCGCGCCTATGTCGACGCGAACCGGGACGGGCTCGCGTGGATGACCGACACCGCGGCGCACCTCGGCGTGCCGCTGACCGCCCGCACGGCCTACACCTACGCGCAGGGCGACGAGGGCAAGCGATCCGTGGTGGAGGAGTACGACGCCGCTCGCGAAGCAGGGCTCGCGGTGCGCCTCGTGGAGGAGGAGGAGCTGCGCGCCGCCGCCGTTCCGATGACCGCCGCCGTCGCGCTCGACGATCAGCGGGCGATCGACCCGATGCGCATGCTCGCGGCGCTCGCCGACGCGTTCGTCGCCGCCGGCGGCACCCTCCACCTCGGCGTCGAGGTCAGCGGGGTGAAGGTCTTCCCCGAGCCCCGCGTCGAGACCGATCGGGGAACGATGTTCGGAGCCCGCGTCGTGGTGGCCACCGGCATCCCGATCCTCGACCGCGGTCTCTACTGGGCCAAGGTGAGCGGGATGCGGTCGGCCTGCGTCTCGTTCACCCTCACCGCACCGCTGCCGGACGGCATGTACCTCTCGGCTGACGAACCGACGCGTTCGGTGCGCACGGTCCTCCCCGAGGACGGCCCCGCCGACGTCGCGCAGATCGTCGTCGGAGGTGCGGGGCACCCGGTCGGGCGGGCCGTGTCCGAACGGACGATGCTCGACGACCTGTCGCGGTGGGCGCAGCAGACCCTGCCGGTGGGTGAGGAGACGCACCGCTGGTCGGCGCAGGACTACACGTCCCACAACCGCATCCCGTTCATCGGCGCGATGCCCCGGTCGCTGGGGCGCGTCCGGTTCGCAACCGGCTACGCGAAGTGGGGACTGACGAACGCGCCCGCGGCAGCGCTGCGCATCGTCAGCGAGCTGCGCGGCGAGAGGAGGAGCGAACGTCCGCGGTGGATGACGCAGATCGGGACGCGCCTCACGATGCCCGCCGACGTCGCCCAGGGGGCGGTCGAGAACGCCAAGGTCGGTCTCGCCGCCGCGAAGGGGTGGGTGGAAGCCGAGGCCGAGGCCGTGCCCGTGTCGCAGCCGGCCGAGGGCCAGGGCGTCGTCGCGCAGCGCGCCGGGCGCCCGGTCGCGATCTCGACCACCGACGGCGAGACCCGGGCGGTGAGCGCCGTGTGTCCGCACCTCGGCGGGATCCTGGAGTGGAACGACCTCGAGTGCACGTGGGACTGCCCGCTGCACGCGTCGCGCTTCACGGCGTCCGGCGACCGCATCGAAGGCCCCGCGACGAGAGGCCTTCGACCGGTCGACTGACTCAGGATGCCGCCGCGATCACGCCCGTGATGATGAGCGTCACCAGGGTCGTCCACAGCGCGATCGCCGTTGCCTGCCAGAACAGCACCGTCCGGGTGGGGACGCCCGTGCCCTTGAGCGCTGCGGCCGTGAACTGCGTCGGGAGGATGAGGGGTCCGAGCAGGCTGACGCCGGGCGTCCCATAGCGGTGGTACGCCTTCTGGAACTTCTCGGACCGTGCCGACGGCGTCTTCTCCGCCGCCCCCGCGCGGGAGGTCACGGCGGTGCGCACACGAGCGGTCGCGAGCACGACGATCGCGACGCAGATGAAGTTGCCGGCAGCCCCCGCGATCGCGGCGATGACGGGGTGGATGCCGCCGACGACACCGATCGCGGCGGCACCCTCGCCCTCGATGAAGGGGACGGCGCCGGCGAGTGCGACGACGAGCGGCTGGACGAGGTCGGGCATCTGCGCCACCAGGTCCTGGAAGCCGGCGACGAGGTCGGAGACGGGGTTCGACATGGTGTCCTCTCGGAGTCGGCGATCGGATCTCGTATCGCCGTGACCCCAGTCCACCGCCCGGGGCCCGAGCGCGGCAGTGTCGTCGGGTCACCTTCCGGCGGGAGGTCCTGCGCGTCGAGGGGTGACATTCGTCATGGACGTACTGTGGCCGTGTGACCACGCCCGACCCGACTCCGACGCGAACCGCCGCATCGCTCGCGCGCGGCGTCGCGGCGACGGGGTGGTACATCGCCACGTCGATGGTGTTCTTCCTGCTCGGCACCCTGGTCGTGTGGGGACTCGTCGTGCTCGTCGCCCGTGAGGGGTGGCGCAGCCCCGTCGCCCTCGTCGCCTTCGTCGGTTCGGCGGTCGTCGTCCTGGCGGCGACGGTCCTGCTCCTCACCCGGTATCGCCGAGACGGCGACCTCGACGACGGCGACCGCCCATCCTGGCGGCGCCGGTTCCTCTCGCTCCCGGTCGTCGCGGCGGTCCTCGCCTCAGTGGTTCTCGGCGTCGTGGCGGGCTCGGCGCTCCTCGGTGCCGCGCTGGTGGGAGCCACCCTCTGCCTGATCCGCTGGGGCCCCGGCATCCGGTGGCGCGGCGTCGTGCTGCTCGAGATCGCCCTCGTCGTGCTGTGGGTGGCCGAGCAGACCGCCTCGACGTCGCGAAGCGACGCCTTCGTGCTCGTGTTCTTCGCCGTCGCGCTCCCGATGACGCAGGCGCTCTCGCTCTGGTCGTGGGACGTCGTCCTCGAACTCGACCGCGCCCGCCGCACCGAAGCGCGCCTCGCCGCCGTCCAGGAGCGTCTCCGCCTCGCCGGGGAGCTCCACGACCTGCAAGGGCACCATCTGCAGGTCATCGCCCTGCAGCTCGAACTCGCCGAGCGCATGATCGGGCGGGACCCGGATGCCGCCGCCCGCCAGATCGCGCTGGCCCGGACCTCCGTCGACGAGGCGCGCGACGGCACGCGCGCGCTCGCCGGACGCTTCCGCGGTGTGCCCTTGCCCGACGAGCTCGCCAACGCGGCGGATCTGCTGCGGGCGGCCGGAGTGTCGGTCACGCTCGACGTCGCGAGGGATGCGGCATCCGCTCCCGCCGACCTGCTGGGGCCGGTGATCCGCGAGTGCACCACCAACGTGCTCAAGCACGGCGGCGGTCGGTGGGCGCGGCTCGGACTCGCGAGAACCGGCGACGCGTGGCGACTGACGATGGTGAACGATCCGGGGCCGGGCTCGGCTATCGGCTCGGGAGCGGGTCTCGAGGGGATCGCACACCGCGTCGGCGTGGCCGGCGGTGACGTCGCGTCGAGCCGGGACGAAGAGCGGTTCGAGCTCGTGGTGACCCTGCCGGTCGACAGGAGTGCCGCATGATCCGCGTGCTGATCGCCGACGACGAGGACATGATCCGCACGGCGCTGGCCGCCCTGCTCGGGCTCGAGGACGACCTCGAGGTGGTCGCGGAGTGCGCCGACGGCGAAGCTGCCGTCGCCCGCGCGTTGGAGCTGCGCCCGGACGTCTGTCTGCTCGATCTCGAGATGCCCGGGATCGACGGCGTCGAGGCCGCCGCCCGCATCCGTCAGCGCGTCCCGGCGCGCTGCGTGGTCGTCACCCGTCACGCCCGCCCCGGCGTCCTACGTCGCGCGCTGAGCGCCGGTGTCGACGGGTTCGTCCCGAAGTCCCGACCCGCGGGCGACGTGGCCGCGGTGATACGCGAGGTCGCGGCAGGGCGTCGATACGTCGATCCCGAGATCGCGGCCGACGCTCTGAGCGACGAACGCTCGCCCCTGACCGGCCGCGAGCTCGATGTGCTGCGCGCGGGTGCCCGGGGAGAGACGATCGCCGACATCGCGGCATCCCTCCACCTGTCGGCGGGAACCGTCCGCAACCACGTGTCGTCCATCCTCGGCAAGCTCGGACTCGCGACGCGCCAGCAGGCGGCGATCACGGCACGCGAACGCGGCTGGATCTGACGGATGCCGCACGAAGAGCCCCTCGACGGCGGCAACGCCAGCGGCGCCGTCGTGCGCATCGGCGACACCGTCCGCAAGCCCTGGGCGGCGTCGACGTCGAGCGTCGTCGCATACGTGTCCGCCCTGCGCGTCGCCGGGGTCGAGGCGCCGGAGCCGCGCGGCCGCGACGAGGCGGGACGCCAGGTGATCGAGTACGTGCCCGGGGAGCTCGCGATCGAGCGCGGCCCGATGTCCCCGGCCGAGCTGACTCGCGTGGGGAAGATGGTGCGGAAGATCCACGACGCCAGCGTCGGGTACCTCGTGCCCGACGGGAGCGTCTGGGAGACCGCGATCGCCGCGCCCGGGGCGGAGCTCGTCTGCCACAACGACCTCGCACCGTGGAACCTCGTGGTGGGGGAGCGCTGGGTCTTCATCGACTGGGATGCCGCAGCTCCCAGCACGCGTCTGTGGGACCTCGCCTACGCCGCGCAGTCCTTCGCCCTGAACGACACGTCGGTCGCGGCGGACGAGGCGGCCCGGGGAGTGGCCGCCCTCGTCGACGGGTACGGCGCCGACGCCGAGCTCCGGCGTGCGCTGCCGGACGCGATGGTCGAGCGCACGGCGGCGATGCACGACCTGCTGCGCCGGTCCCGCGACATCGGCGTCGAGCCGTGGGCGTCGATGTTCGTGCACGGGCACGGGGAGCACTGGCGGAACGTCACGGCCTACGTCGAGCATCACCGGGACGCCTGGGCAGCCGCACTGCGGACGTGAGCCGACCCCCGCCGGACGAGGGGGCCGCGCGGGGCACTCAGGCGCGGGTAGTAGGCTTTTCGACCGGGCGATCTCTCGACATCGAGATAATTCCGCGCCCGTCACCCCCACCGTCGCCCAGCGAAGGATTGCAGTGGACCTTTACGAGTACCAGGCACGAGACCTGTTCGAGAAGTACGAGGTGCCGGTGCTCGCCGGCATCATCGCCGACACCCCTGAGGAGGCGAAGGCGGCTGCCGAGAAGATCGGCGGCGTCGTCGTCGTCAAGGCTCAGGTCAAGACCGGAGGTCGCGGCAAGGCCGGCGGCGTCAAGGTCGCCAAGACCCCCGACGAGGCTTACGCGGCAGCCGAAGCCATCCTCGGCCTCGACATCAAGGGCCACGTCGTCCAGCGCGTCATGGTCGCCCAGGGTGCCGACATCGCCGAGGAGTTCTACTTCTCGGTGCTGCTCGACCGCTCGAACCGTTCGTACCTGAGCCTGTGCTCGGTCGAGGGCGGCATGGAGATCGAAGAGCTCGCCGTCGAGCGTCCCGAGGCGCTCGCGCGCATCGAGGTCGACCCGCTGCAGGGCATCGACAAGGCCAAGGCCGTCGAGATCGCGAAGGCAGCGAACTTCCCCGAGGACCTCGTCGAGAAGGTCTCGGACGTATTCGTGAAGCTCTTCGACGTCTACAAGGGCGAGGGCGCCACCCTGGTCGAGGTGAACCCGCTCGTCCGCACGGGCGCCGGTGACATCGTCGCCCTCGACGGCAAGGTCTCGCTCGACGACAACGCCAGCGAGGTGCGTCACCCCGAGCACGAAGAGCTCGAGGACAAGGGTGCCGCAGACCCGCTCGAGGCGAAGGCGAAGGCATCCGGCCTCAACTACGTCAAGCTCGACGGTCAGGTCGGCATCATCGGCAACGGCGCCGGCCTGGTCATGTCTACCCTCGACGTCGTCGCGTACGCCGGCGAGAACCACGGCGGCGTCAAGCCCGCCAACTTCCTCGACATCGGCGGCGGCGCGAACGCGCAGGTCATGGCCTCCGGCCTCGACGTCATCCTCGGCGACGAGCAGGTCAAGAGCGTCTTCGTCAACGTCTTCGGCGGCATCACGTCGTGCGTCGCGGTCGCCGAGGGCATCGTGAAGGCCCTCGAGATCCTGGGCGACGCGGCCACCAAGCCGCTCGTCGTCCGTCTCGACGGCAACCAGGTCGAAGAGGGTCGCGCGATCCTCGCCGAGGCGAACCACCCGCTCGTCACCCTCGCCGCCGGTATGGACGAGGGCGCCGACAAGGCCGCCGAGCTGGCGAACGCCTGAGACGCGCCGAGACTACTGAGATACAGGGACCACAGACATGTCTATCTACCTCAACAAGGACTCCAAGGTCATCGTCCAGGGCATCACCGGTGGTGAGGGCACCAAGCACACCGCCCTCATGCTGAAGGCCGGGACGAACGTCGTCGGCGGCGTCAACGCCCGCAAGGCCGGCACGACCGTCACCCACGAGAAGCCGCACGAGGGCGAGGTCGAACTCCCCGTCTTCGGCTCGGTCGCCGAGGCGATCGAGAAGACCGGCGCCGACGTCTCCATCGCGTTCGTGCCGCCCGCCTTCACGAAGGACGCCATGATCGAGGCGATCGACGCCGAGATCCCGCTGCTCGTCGTCATCACCGAGGGCGTTCCCGTCGGTGACACCGCCGAGGCCTGGGCCTACGCGAAGAGCAAGGGGAACAAGACCCGCATCATCGGGCCGAACTGCCCCGGCATCATCACCCCGGGTGAGGCACTCGTCGGCATCACGCCCGCGAACATCACCGGCAAAGGCCCGATCGGCCTCGTCTCGAAGTCGGGCACCCTGACCTACCAGATGATGTTCGAGCTCCGCGATCTCGGCTTCTCGACGGCCATCGGCATCGGTGGCGACCCGGTCATCGGCACGACGCACATCGACGCCCTCGAGGCGTTCGAGGCCGACCCCGAGACCAAGGCCATCGTCATGATCGGCGAGATCGGCGGCGACGCCGAGGAGCGCGCGGCCGACTACATCAAGGCGCACGTGACGAAGCCGGTCGTCGGCTACGTCGCCGGCTTCACCGCTCCCGAGGGCAAGACGATGGGCCACGCCGGCGCCATCGTCTCGGGCTCGGCGGGCACCGCGCAGGCCAAGAAGGAGGCCCTCGAGGCCGCCGGTGTCAAGGTCGGGAAGACCCCGTCCGAGACCGCCGACCTGATGCGCGCGATCATCGAGGCGCTCTAAGCCACACGAACGAAGGGGCGGATGCGAGCGGCATCCGCCCCTTCGTCGTTCCCGGCGCGTCGCCACAACGGCCGAGGTCCCGATCCGGCTGGGGACGCGCGGGGCGTATCCGGCCCGATCGGGACCTCGGGGCGGCGAGCGGGGTCAGGCGCCGATGAGCGCCTCGATCGGTCCGCGGGCGAAGTAGATCACGAACCCGACGGCGACGACCCACAGCAGCCAGTGGACCTGCTTGGCCTTGCGGGCGAAGACGTTCACGACGACCCAGCTGATGAAGCCGGCGCCGATGCCGTTGGCGATCGAGTACGTCAGCGGCATGACGGTCGCCGTGAGGAAAACCGGCAGCAGGACGCTGAAGTCGCTCAGGTCGATGTTCTTGATCTGCGCGAGCATCAGGGCGCCGACGAGCACGAGCGCCGCCGCGGCGACGTAGCCGGGGACGATCGAGGTGAGCGGCGTGAAGAACATCGCCAGCAGGAACAGCACACCCGTCACGACGTTCGCGAGGCCCGTGCGGGCACCCTCGCCGATACCCGAACCGGACTCGACGAAGACGGTCGCCGACGACGACGAGGTCGCACCACCGGCGATCGCGCCCACGCCCTCGACGATGAGCGCCGACCTGATGCGGGGGAAGTCGCCCTTGTCGTTCGCGAGGCCGGACTCCTTCGCGAGGCCCGTCATGGTGCCCATCGCATCGAAGAAATTCGAGAAGACGAGGGTGAAGACGATCATGACGACCGACACGATGCCGACCTTCGCCCAGTCGAAGCCGAAGTCGATCCTGCCGACGAGACCGAAGTCGGGGAGGGCGACGATCTGCAGCCCGCTGACCTTCAGGCCGAGGGCGGTCGGCCAGATGGCGTTGACGATGTAGCTGATGACCGTGCCGCCGACGAGGCCGATGAGGAGCGCGCCCTTGACGCGGAGGGCCATCAGGATGCCGGAGAGGAAGAGCGTGACGATGAACATCACCGTGCTGATCGTCGTGATCGAGCCGCCCACGCCGAGGTCGAGCGGGGGAGAGGCATTGCCGGTCGTGGTGACGAAGCCCGCGTTGACGAAGCCGATGAAGGCGATGAACAGGCCGATGCCGACCGTGATCGCGAGCTTCAGCTGCACGGGCACGGCGTCGAAGATCATCTTCCGGAGGCCGGTGGCCGCAAGCAGGACGATGATCAGACCGTTGATGACGACGAGCGCCATGGCCTCGCCCCACGTGACCTGGCCGACGACCGAGAAGGCGAGGAACGCGTTGATGCCGAGCCCGGCCGCGAATGCGAACGGCAGTCGCGTGACGAGACCGAAGAGGATCGTCATGACGCCGGCGGTCAGGGCCGTGGAGGTCGCCACGGCGGTGCCGGGCAGGGTCACGCCGTCGACGTCGGGGGTCGACAGGATTATCGGGTTCAGGATGACGATGTAGGCCATCGTCACGAAGGTGACGATGCCGCCGCGGATCTCCGTGCCGAGAGTGGAGCCACGGCCGGTGATGTCGAAGTAGCGGTCGAGGAACGAGGTGGATGCCGGGGCTGCGGCACCGCGGGACGCGCGGGAAGTCGTGCTGTTCACCCTCCGAGGGTAGTGGGTGCTCGCGCGCCCGGTGCGGGAGCCGGGGGAGGGGGTCCGGCGCGGGTAAGGTCGGTTCGTTGTGAATCGCCTGCTCGTCTCCCTCCTCGCCGCCGTCGACGCCCTCGTGACCGTCGCGGTCGGCGTCGGCATCGTGCTCGCGCCCGTCACGCTCGTGTGGGTGTTCGGGATCAGCGGGGATGCCGACTGGGCGGCGCTCTGGCCCGCGGGCGCGACGATCTGGCAGCTGGGCCACTTCGCCCCGGTGGCGGTGTCGCTCCCGGCCGAACTGGTCGTCCTCGCGGGGCTCCCCGCCAAGGGGGCCGACTTCGCGGTCTCGCTCGCCCCGACCGCACTGGCCGCCGTCACCGCGTTCTCGGCGTGGCGCTCCGGCGCACGCGCCGCCCGCGCCGGCGCGTGGCTGACGGGCGTCCTCGCCGGAACGGTCACGGTGGCGCTCCTCGCGACGGTCATCGCCCTCACCGGACACGCCGACGTCGCGTCCGTGGACCTCCTTCCGGCCGTTCTCGGACCTGTGCTCGTCTTCGCCGTCCCCGCTCTTCTGGGGGCGATCGTCCGCGCGTGGAGCGACGGCGACGACGGGATCGTCGACGCCGTGTCGGAACGACTCCCCGACGACGTCCAGAACGCCGTCGACGCGGGCGTCCGCGGCGTGGCGATCGCCGTCGCGGGAATCGTCGGAATCGGCGCTCTCATCCTCGGCGTCCTCTTCTTCGCCCGTGGCGGTGAGGTCATCGCCCTGACGCAGGCGGCGCAGACCGACCTGATCGGCGTGGTCGTCCTCGCGCTCGGCAGCATCCTCTACCTGCCCACCCTCGTCCTCTGGTTCGCGGGTTTCGCCGTCGGACCGGGCTTCGCGGTCGGAACCGGCACAGCGGTGTCGCCGGCCGGCACGAGTCTGGGAGTCGTGCCGGGCATCCCCGTCCTCGGCATCGTCCCGGATTCGACGTCGCCGTGGCTGCTGCTGCTGGCTCTGGTCGTGGTCGGCTCGGGCGCCCTCGCCGGCGCCGTCTCGCGCGGATCGCTCCTGGTGGGTTCGACGACGGATGCCGAGCCGCTGCGTCCGCGCGCCGTCGCCCTCTCGGTCCTCGTGATCGGCACCGGCATCGTGGTCGCCGTCCTCTCATGGGCCGCACGGGGGGCGATCGGCCCGGGACGGCTCGCGCAGGTGGGCCCCGAGCCGTGGTCCGTGGCACTCCTCGCTGCCGTGGAGGTCGGTGTCGGCGCCGCTGTCGTGCTGTTCTCGCCTCGGGGCGACGACGCCGACGAGCACGGCCATCGCACGGCGGCGGACGTCCCGCGGGAGGCGCCGGCACCGGCGCCCGCCGCGGCACCCCGCCGAGAGCCCGCCGCCGCGGCGTCGCCCGATGAGTTCCCCACGACCCCGCTAGACTGACCCGGTGCTCACGGTCGCCGTCCTCATCTCGGGCACGGGATCCAATCTGCGTGCCCTCCTCGACGCCGCGAACGAGCCCGATTTCCCCGCCCGTGTGATCGTCGTCGGTGCCGACCGGCAGGCCGACGGCTTCGCTCACGCCGAGGCGTACGGCATCCCGACCTTCATGGTCCCGTTCCAGGAGTTCGACAGCCGCGAGGCGTGGGGCGAGGAACTGCTCGCCCATCTCGATGTGTGGGAGCCGGACCTCGTCGTGTTGAGCGGTCTCATGCGTCTGCTGCCCGCGGCCGTCGTCGAAGCCTGGGCCCCGCGACTCATCAACACGCACCCCGCGTACCTGCCCGAATTCCCGGGCGCGCACGGCGTCCGCGACGCCCTCGCCGCCGGCGCCGAGCAGACCGGGGCCAGCGTCATCGTCGTGGACGACGGCGTCGACACGGGGCCGATCCTCGCCCAGGAGCGCGTGCCCGTCCTGCCCGGCGACACCGAGCACTCCCTCCACGAGCGCATCAAGCCGGTGGAGCGTCGCCTGCTCATCGACGTCGTCCGTCGCATCGCGACGGGCGAGCTCGCGCTCACCCCCTGAACCGACACCCGAACGCCCCCGACCCGAGGAGTTCCCGCATGGCCGGCCCGCAGATCGACCCGTCCCTCTACCGCGCACGCGATGTCGTGCCCGTCCGCCGCGCGCTCGTCTCGGTGAGCGACAAGACCGGGCTCCTCGAGCTCGGTCAGGCTCTTGCCGCCGCCGATGTCGAGATCGTCTCGACGGGCGGGTCGGCGGCGCTGCTGCGCGACGCCGGGATCGCGGTGAAGGACGTGTCCGAGGTGACCGGATTCCCCGAGTCGCTCGGCGGACGCGTGAAGACCCTCCACCCCAGCGTGCATGCGGGGCTCCTGGCCGACCTGCGCCTCGAAGACCACGAGACGCAGCTGGGCGAGCTCGGCATCCTGCCGTTCGAGCTCGTCGTCGTGAACCTGTACCCCTTCGTCGAGACCGTGGCCTCCGGCGCCCAGGGCGACGCCGTCGTCGAGCAGATCGACATCGGCGGTCCCGCCATGGTCCGCGCCTCGGCGAAGAACTTCGCCAACGTCGCGATCGCCGTCTCGCCCGAGTCGTACCCGGCGATCGTCGACGCCCTCGGCCAGGGCGGCACCACCCTCGTCCAGCGACGAGAGCTGGCGGCGCGCGCATTCGCGCACACGGCGGCGTACGACCGTGCGGTCGCCGCGTGGTTCGCCGAGGAGACGCTCGAGGGCGAAGGCGACCTGCCGCAGCACCTGACCATCAAAGCGGAGCGCCTGGCCACCCTTCGCTACGGCGAGAACTCGCACCAGCGAGCGGCGATCTACACGCGCGTCGGCGGTCACGGCATCGCGCAGGCGACGCAGCTGCAGGGCAAGGAGATGTCCTACAACAACTACGTCGACGCGGATGCCGCACTGCGGGCCGCATTCGACCTGGTCAAGCCGGCCGTCGCCATCATCAAGCACGCCAACCCGTGCGGCATCGCGATCGGCGCGCCGCAGGCTCTCGACCCGATCGCCTCCGCGCACCTGCGCGCGCACGAATGCGACCCGGTGTCGGCCTTCGGCGGCGTCATCGCCGCCAACCGGACCGTGACGCTCAAGATGGCAGAGAACCTGCGCGACATCTTCACCGAGGTGATCGTCGCGCCCGACTTCGAGCCCGAGGCGCTCGAGGTCTTCCGGCTCAAGAAAAACCTCCGCATCCTGCAGCTGCCCGCCGACTGGCGCCAGGAGCCCATGGACGTGCGCCTCGTCTCGGGAGGTCTGCTGCTCCAGGACGCCGACCGGTTCCCGAACGAGATCGAATCGCTCGTGGACTCGTGGCAGCTCGTGTCGGGCGAGCGCCCGGCCGACGACCAGCTCGAGAACCTGTCGTTCGCGTGGAAGAGCTGCCGAGCGGTCAAGTCCAACGCGATCGTCCTGGCGAAGAACTCCGCAACCGTCGGGATCGGCATGGGCCAGGTCAACCGTGTGGACTCGTGCCGCCTCGCCGTCGAGCGCGCCGGTGACCGTGCCGCCGGGTCGGTCGCGGCATCCGACGCGTTCTTCCCGTTCGCAGATGGGCCGCAGGTTCTGTTGGATGCCGGGATCACGACGATCATCCAGCCGGGCGGATCCGTGCGCGACCAGGAGGTCATCGACGCCGCGCAGGCCGCGGGCGTCACGATGTACTTCACGGGCGAGCGTCACTTCTTCCACTGATCCGGCATCGCGCGATCGCATGAGCATTCCCGACCGCGCGGGAGCCGCGTGGGTCACCGGGGGCTCCGGGGCCGGGCGCGGGAGCATGCTCGCGCTCGGCGACCGGATCGTCGAGGCGGCCGAGGCGCACCTGGGTGCGGCCGTTTCGCCTCGGCCGACCGATCTGCTGTGCGAGGGCGTGCCCGTCCTCTCGCGCGGCGATGCGTGGATCGTTCCGCTCACGTACCGGCAACCGGTGTCGGAGCCGGAAGAAGAGGAGCACCGCCGGCGCGCCGGCGAGCTGTGGCGCGGCATCCGCGGGGCCTGCGAGTTCCGCCACGGCGCCGGACTGTCGGTCGATCTCGAGGGTGACGCGCCGAACGCGTACGTGTCGGCGCTGCGCGCTCAGGGCGCCCGTCGCGCGGATTGGTGGAGCTCGGGTCGGAAAGCGCTCGTCCTGGTGACCCAGGAGGAGCCGGCACCTGCGTCCGCGCTGCACGTCGTTCCGCTCGGATGGGTGTCGCAGGTGTCGCCGTCGAGGCGGATCCGCGCCGTCGATCTGTCGTGGCACCCGGGGACGGGATGACCCAGCATTGGCGGAGGCGGCCGTCGCGGTCAAGGGGGAGTTCTGCCTGCGACGCGGATTCGTCCAACCGTTAGTCTCGATGCCGGGGATTCGAGGAGGTCCGATCAGGTGATCTGGGAGATCGAGGACGGCCCGCGCGCCATCGAGGGGCTCGACGAACGGGGACGGCCGCGTCCTGAATACGCGGCGGGCCTGGGACTGGTCCCGGCGCCGATCGGCCGACGGGTCCTCGCCATGATCATCGAGGGCGTGTTCATCGGGCTGCTGCAGCTGCCCATGCTCCTCGTGGCACTCCCGGCGATCATCGATGCGGTCGGGACGGCCGACCCCGTCGACGCCGTCTTCGGACGATCGGATGCCGTCTGGATCGTCGTGTGCTCCGTCGTCCCGTACGCGCTCACGACCGTCTTCCTCCTCGTTCAGCTGATCGTCCTCGGCCGACGCGGTGCGACTCTCGGCAAGGCGCTGACGGGGCTTCGAGCCGTCAACGTCAAGACGCTCGAGCGGCCCCGTTTCTGGCGCGGCGCCGTCGTCCGCTACCTCGTCCAGGTCGGGAGCCTGCTCATCCCGGTGATCGGCCCGCTCCTCGTCATCGCGCTGTCGCCGTTATTCGATCCCGACCGTCGGCGTCGCGGATGGCCCGATCTCGCGGGGCAGACCTATCTCGTCGACATCCGCAAGGGTCTGAACCCGTACGACGCGAAGCGGATGCGCATCGCCCGGAAGACCCTCGCCACCGACTTGCGGGACGAGAAGGCCTCATTGCCCTCGCTCGCGACCCCCGTGAGCGGTCCCGCGACCGACGTCTACATCCCCGTCGCCCGCAACCGCGGCGGTGTCCTCGGCGCACCGAAGGATCGGGTCGGCTCCGGGGAGCGTCCCTCTGCCGACGACGGTCCGGCCGCGCCGATCCAGGAGTCCCCGTTCGCCGTGGATTCGGCGCCCGCCGTCGCGCCGCCGACGCGGGAGCCCGTCGTGATCGCGCGTCCCGCGACGGAGCCGACGGCCGCTGCGCCGACCCCCGAACCGCAATCCGCGCCCGCGTCGCGACCCGAGCCGCTCGGTGCCCCAGCGGCATCCGCCTCCTCGGCGGCTCCCGCCGAAACCCTGCTTCCCGGCGCGACCTCGTCCACCTGGTCCGCCCCCGAGCTGATTCCTCACGATCCGCCGCCTCCGGCCGCTGCCGCCGCACCGACGGCATCTCTCGTCCTCGATTCGGGGGAGCAGTTGGACATCCCCGCGACCGGTGCGGTCCTCGGGCGCGCCCCGTCCGTCGCCGGAGCGGATGCCGGTGCCGTACCGCTCGCGGTGGCCGATTCGACCAAGTCCGTCTCGAAGACCCACGTCGCGCTCCGGTGGGTCGACGGCGCCCTCGTCGCCGTCGACCTCGGCTCCACGAACGGCAGCGGCGTCATCCGCGAAGGAGCCGAGACCGAGCTCGACGCCGGTGCCCCCGCGACGCTGCGCTCGGGCGACACCCTCCGATTCGGCGACCGGCACGCGTCGGTCCGCCTCACCTGATCTCCGGCCGATGAGGACCCCCCGATGAGACTGAAACTGACCCTCCAGCGTCGCGACTCGCGGACGATCGACGTCGTGGTCACGGCGGACACGACCGCCACCGTGCAGGACGTCGCCCGGCGCATCATCGAGACCGATCCGGCTCGGGAGACGATCGCCGGCCCCGACGACGTCGTGACCCTGACCGTCGCCCCGCCGACGTCGAACGATCATGTCCTCCTCGACCCGGGCACCCTCATCAGCGACGCCGCCGTCGGTTCCGGCTTCATCGCGACGGTGGTGAACCTCGGGCCCGACCACGTCCCCAACCGCGGGGGAGGCGGCCCCGCGGCGGCCATCCTCCACATCGTCGGCGGGCCCCTCACCGGGCGTGAGATCCCCCTCCCCAAGGGGCACTTCACGATCGGCCGCGCCGCCGGCGCCGATGTCGTCCTCGACGAGCCGCTCGTCTCGAAGCGTCACGCCCGCATCGAGGTGGGTTCCGGCGGGGTGGAGGTCGTCGACCTCAACTCCGCCAACGGCATCGTGGTCGACGGCGGACTCGTACCCCGCCTGAACGTCATCCCGGGGCAGCGCTTCACGCTCGGCGACTCGGACCTCGTCATCCAGCTCGTGCCGGACTTCGCACCGGTCGAGAAGGACCCCGTGCTCGAGCGCGGCGGCGCCCTGCTGTTCAACCGGAGCCCCCGCGTCGAGCCGCGGTACGTCGGTGAGGAGCTTCCCGAACCGCGGATGCCGAAGGAGCCGATGGCACGGCTGTTCCCGTGGCCCATGCTGGTGGCACCGATCCTGCTCGGCGTGACGATGTACTTCGTCTTCAACCGTCCGCAGGCGCTGTTCATCGTCGCGATGACGCCGATGATGATGCTCGGCAACTTCGTCTCGCAACGCACCCAGATCGGCCAGCGCATCCGGAAGGAGGGCGAGATCTTCGAGCGCGGCTTCGAGGAGCTCGAAGAGACCCTCTATCGCGAGCGACCCCGTGAGCGCGAGGTCCGCAACGCCGAGGTCCCGCCCGTCGCCGTCGTCTTCGAGGAGGCCATGAAGCTCGGCGGGATGCTGTGGACGCGCCGTCCCGAGCATTGGAACTTCCTCGCGGTCCGCCTTGGGACCTGCGTGGCACCGTCCCGCACCACCATCAAGCGCGCCGATGCGCCCGAAGCGCTCCAGGAGTACGTGGAGCGCGTCGATCGTCTGCGCGACCGGTACCGCATGATCGACGACGTCCCCGTCCTCGAATCCCTGCAGAGCGTCGGCGTCATCGGCGTCGCCGGTCCCGACCGCGAGGCGGGGGACGCGCTGCGCGGCATCTGCACGCAGTTGTTCGGCCTGCACTCGCCGAACGAGCTCGTCGCCATCGCTCTGACCGAGCCCGAGTGGGCGAAGCAGCTCGACTGGCTGACCTGGCTCCCGCACACCTCGAGTGAACGCAGCCCGTTCCGCGACATGCCGCTGTCGGACTCGGCCTCGACCGGAAACGCCCTTCTGTCAGGTCTGGAGGAACTGGTCATGCGGCGCTCCCGTGCCGCGTCCGCCCCGCGCCTGCCGTATGACGACGATTGGGATCCGATGCGCTTCGGCACCGACGTCCGGCGCGCAGCGGAAGAGGCGACGTTCCCCGGTCAGACCGCCGTCCTGGTGATCGTCACCGCCGATGCCCCGGTCGACCGTGCGCGCCTGACGCAGGTCCTCGAACGCGGCGCCGACGTGGGCGTCTACGGCCTCTTCGTCGCGCCGGTGGTCGAGGCCCTGCCGGCCGTCTGCCGCAGTTTCGTCGACGTCTCCCGCGGACTCGACGAGGCGCACGTCGGCGTCGTCCGCAGCGGCGAGGACTACACGCCGGCCAAGGTCGAGGGCGTCTCCAACGACCTCATGCGGGTCCTCGCCAAGCGCCTCGCTCCCGTCGTGGATTCCAGCACCGTCATCGAGGACTCGTCGGACATCCCGAACTCGGTCATGTTCCTGTCCCTCGTGGGCAACGAGACCGCCTCCGATCCGGCGTTCGCGATCGAGCGGTGGCGCGAGAACAACACGATCATCGACCGGTCCGGCGCGACCCTCCCGCGGCTCAAGAAGGCGGGCAACCTTCGCGCCATCGTCGGTCAAGGCGCCACGGACGCGATGACGCTCGACCTCCGCACGCAGGGCCCGCACGCCCTGGTGGGTGGAACGACGGGCGCCGGCAAGTCCGAGTTCCTGCAGGCGTGGGTCCTCGGGATGGCCGCCGCGCACAGTCCCGACCGGGTCACGTTCCTGTTCGTCGACTACAAGGGCGGGTCCGCCTTCGCCGACTGCGTCGAGCTGCCGCACTGCGTCGGCCTCGTGACCGACCTGAGCCCCCACCTCGTCCGGCGTGCGCTGACGAGCCTCCGGGCCGAACTCCACTATCGCGAGCATCTCTTCAACCGGAAGAAGGCCAAGGATCTCCTCGAGCTCGAGAAGCGCCGCGACCCCGACACCCCGCCCGCCCTCGTGCTCGTCATCGATGAGTTCGCCGCGCTGGCGGGCGAGGTCCCGGAGTTCGTCGACGGCGTGGTGGACATCGCACAGCGCGGTCGATCCCTCGGCATCCACCTGATCATGGCCACGCAGCGCCCGGCCGGCGTGATCAAGGACAACCTCCGCGCGAACACGAACCTCCGCGTGGCGCTGCGCATGGCCGACGAATCCGACTCGAAGGACGTCGTCGACGATCCGGTGGCGGCGAGCTTCCCGCCCTCGATCCCCGGTCGCGGTATCGCCAAGACGGGACCGGGGCGTCTCATCCCCTTCCAGTCGGCGTACGCGGGCGGGTGGACGACCGACGAGGTCGTCGCCGCCGACGTGTCGGTCGCCGAGCTCCGCTTCGGTTCCATCCAGAGGTGGGAGCTGGAGGATGCCGGCGAGAGCGACTCCCACGACGTCGATCCCGGTCCCAACGACCAGAAGCGCATCGTCTCGACCCTCATCGCCGCCTCGAACCAGGCCGGCATCCCCGCTCCGCGGCGACCGTGGCTCGACGATCTGCCCACCAACGTGGACATCCGCGAACTGCCCGGCGGCAGCCGCGGCGCGATCCTTCTCGGCAAGGCCGACATCCCGGAGCGACAGCTTCAGGAGGCGGTCTACTTCGAGCCGGACCGCGACGGCTCGCTGCTCGTCTACGGCACCAGCGGATCCGGCAAGTCGACTGTGCTCCGCACCATCGCGATCTCGGCGGCAATGGGCCGCCGGACCGAGAACGTCGAGGTCTACGGCCTCGACTTCGGGTCGGGTTCGCTCAAGAGCCTCGAGACGCTCCCGCACGTCGGGTCGATCATCCCGGGTGACGACAGCGAGCGCGTCCAACGCATCATGCGCTCCCTCGGCGCGGTCCTCGACGAGCGCGGAAAGCGGTTCAGCGCAGCCAACGCGTCGAGCATCGCGGAGTACCGCGAGATCACCGGGCGAGACGAGGCGCGCATCGTGCTACTGCTCGACGGTCTGCCGCAGTTCCGGGCGGAATGGGAGTCCACGACCGCACGGATGCCGTTCTACCAGGCGTTCATGCGGATCCTCGGCGAGGGGCGCCCGCTGGGCGTCCACGTCGTCGCGACGGCGGACCGCTCGGGCTCGGTGCCGACGGCGGTCAGCTCGAACGTGTCGCGCCGCGTCATCCTCCGCCTGTCGGACGCGAACGCCTACGCGCTGCTGAACGCGCCCAAGGACGTGCTCGACGAGCGCTCGGAACCCGGCCGCGCGATCGTGGACGGCATGGAGACCCAGATCGCCGTCCTGGGTGGAACCCCGAACGTCGCCGAGCAGACCAAGCTCCTCGATCAGCTCGCGCAGGAGCTGCGCGCGCGCGGTGCCCGCGAGGTCCCCGAGATCGGCGCGCTCCCGACGCGACTGGATGCCTCGGATCTTCCGGACCGCATCGGGGAGTTCCCCGCGCTCGGCGTCGCCGAGGACACCCTCGCTGCTCGCGAGTTCGACCCGGTGGGCACCTTCATCGTCGCCGGACCGCCGCAGGCGGGTAAGACGACGGCGCTCAAATCGCTCATCCTCTCGATGACGCGACTCGATCCGTCGATCAAGCTGTTCCACTTCGGCGGGAGGCGTGCGCAGCTCAAGGAGTTCGCCCCGTGGATGCGGACCGCGACGACTCCCGACGACGCGAAGGAGCTCGCGACGGAACTGGCGGAACTGGTCCTGGACGAGACGCTCGGGCAGCGCCTCATGATCGTCATCGAGGATGTCCCGCAGTTCGCGGACTCCCCGGCGGAACGCCCGCTGAAGGCGCTCTTCCAGGCGATCAACCGCAGCGACCATCTGCTCATCGGCGACGCCGACGTGAACCAGGTCACGAGCGGTTTCGGACTCATCGGTGACTTCAAGGGCGGCCGGAAGGGCATCATCTTGAAGCCGGACGCCTTCGACGGCGACGCCGTCTTCAAGGTGCCGTTCCCGAAGATCAAGCGCTCGGACTTCCCGGCCGGCCGCGGCATGTTCGTGCAGGCCGGTCGCGCAGTGGTCGTGCAGATGCCGCTCGTGGAAGCCGCGGCTCTTCCGGCGGCGGAACCGGCGAACACGTGAGTCGCTGAGGCGGCAGCGACCGGGGCTGCCGCCTCAGCGCCGAAGGGCTCGACGCAACGGCGACGCTTCGGGGGCAGCGAAGAATGCGGCGGCGACGAACCCGTCGAACAGCGACAGCATGAGGTTCTCGATGTCGCCGAGCGGGGTGGCCAGCCGCACGACGAGGACGCCTTTCGTCTCGGGCACCGGGACCCAGTAGTCGGCGCTCAGCCGCCGGGTGCCGGAGAGATCCTCATCCCGTCCCACCTCTTCGACACGGTGCGTGCGGAGCGCCGGTACGCCGGGCCCGCTCACCTGAGTCAGTGTGGCGTGCGCCTCCGGGTCGAGTCGTGCCAGTGCCTCCGTCAAGACCCCCAGGACTTTGGAGGGCTCGGTGCCGACGGCCGGGCTCATCCGCAGATCGGACGGCTCGAAGACCAGGAGGGTCACGGGGAGCGGTGTCCCCGGGGTGATCTCGTGGGCCAGCATGAGGGCGCGGATGTCACCGGCTGCGCCGGCAGCGACCGCCTCGCGGAGCCCGCGGCGCACGGTGGCTCGCTCCGTCGCGCGATCGTCGGCCGGTCCTACGGCATCGCGCGCGATCGCTGAGATGGACGCCGCCGTCGACGCCTCGGTCGAGAGGTCGACGGAGAACCAGCGGCCCGGTAGACGGAAGCGAAGCTCGCCGACGGTCATTCGGGCGCGGCCCAGTCGCCGTATCGCGCCGACATGTCGAACAGGCTCACGCCGCCCTGGCCGACGTTCGTGAAGCCCATGGGCTCGAGTCCCGCCGCCGCTTCCCGCAGGTCGACCGGCTCCGGGCCGTCGGTGGCGCCGACGCCGGCGACGAGCGCGATCGCGTTGGGTTCCCACGGCAGAGCGCGCCAGATGGCGTGCGCCACGGCATCCAATTCTTCAGCGGTGAACGGCTCCGCGGAGTCGAGCATCAGCGTCGCGCTGAGACGCTCGCCGAGGCCGTTGCGGGACCGACTCAGGCCCTCGACGCCGACGATCCGCGGGACCGCGGCCGACAGGGCGGCGGTCAGGTTTCCGTACTCCGCCACGGGAGCCTCCTCAGTGGTCGTGGGTGCGGCCGGGGGCGACGCGATGGCGCATCCCGTCAGGCTGACGGCCAGAGCGGAACCCAGCAGGGCCGCGGCCGCGAGAGGGGATCGGCGCCGCATCCGTCTCATCGGTCACTCGTTCCATCGGTAGTAGGACACATCGGTGTAGCCATCCTCGTTGAAGAAACTCGCGAGCTCCGGGTGGGCGGCCTGGATCTCGGCGACATGGTCCTGATACGTCGACGAGTACTTCTCCGCGTTGTGAGCGCCGACGTCCACCCCGAGGATCGGGTCGGGGTTGGGTGGGTCCACGCGGATGCTGGTCCAGTTCGAGCCGTGCTCGGTACCGAGGTCCCCGGTGACGATGTCGAGGTTCGGCACGGGATCCCCGTTGTGCTGCACCGACACGACGTCCACCGAATCGGGGATCGGCATGTGGTCGATCGGTGCGCCCGATGCGACCACGGCCTGCCAGTTGTAGTCCGTGTTGTAGGCGGCCAGGTGTCCCGCCATGATCCCGCCCTGACTGAAGCCGACGAGCATGACGGGGTCGTCCGGTCCGATGCCCTCCTGAGCCATCGCCTCGAGGACGGCGCGCTCGTACTGCGTCTGGAGAGCGGGGGTCAGCATCAGGGCGAGGTTGCTGTCGAGGTCGTTCACGGCGCCCTGGTCGCCGAACCGGGACAGCCACTCCTGGGTGCTCGGGAGGGTCACGGTGTACTGCCAGCCGTCGGGCCCCAGGACCTTCGTGATCCGGATGACGGACTCCTCCTCGCCACCGAGCGTGTCGACCTCGGCCGTCCCGTCGAGCACGGTCTGCATCGTCGGCGGGTCGGTCCGGTTCAACGGGTCGTCGGCGTAAGGGTCCGTCGGTGTCACCGTCGGCGTCGGCTTCGTGACGTCGGAGAAGATGCTCACCAACAGGAAGGCCGCCATGATGCCGACGACGACAGCGGCGATGATCAGGCCGATCGTCCCGAAGAGCCATCCGATGGCGAGGATCAGGAGGAAGACCAGCAGGACACCCAGGATCGCCACGATGGTGGCGAGGATGCGCTTCAGCAGCCCCACGACCTCTGCGAGGAAGTCCGTGATCCACTCGCCGATGCCGGCCAGCCAGTCCCCGATGTCGGAGAAGACGTCCCCGACCCGGTCCCAGAACCCCTCATTCGTCGCGTCGATGGCGTCGTCGATGCGACGGATCGCCTCCTCGGCGGCATCCATCATGTCCTGGCGTGCCGCATCGATCCGCGCCCGGGCGTCGTCGACGGAGGATTGCGCGGCCTCCGCTGCGCGGCGCGCCCCGGGCAGCTGGTCCGTCAGCGACGACGGCGAATCGGCCGAGGCCTCGACGCGGTTCGACAGGGACCGCACCGTGCCGTCCGCGCGCGACTGCTCCTGCAGAGCATCGTCGAGGTCGTCCTGGGCGCGCTCGGCCGCATCGTGAGCGGCCGTCAAAGCGACGGCGTACTCGGTGACCGCCGACGCCGTGCCGGAGTATCGCGGATGGATCCGTTCGAGGTCCGACGCGATCTGTTCGTTCTGCTCCCGCAGAGCCTGGACGGCCCGTCCTTCGTCGTCGTCGACGATGCCGCGCATCTCGTGCACGACGGCGAGGATCACCTCGGCGGACGCCGTCAGGCGGGCCGCACGCGTCGTGAGCAGATCGGGTTCGCCGGGGAGTACCGTCACGGCTGGTCTCCGTCCTCTGCCAACGTCCGGTCGAGGTCTCGGAACGTGTCGACGATCGCCTGTATGAAGTCCGCCTGAGAACGCAGACCTTCGCGGAGGTCCTCGCGGGCGATGTCCCACTTTCCGCCGAAGTCCGCGATCTTGTCGGCGAGGCCACCGTGCCCGGTGAGCGACCCGAGATCGTCTGCGAACGATTCCGCATCGTCGAACGTGGTGGCGAGCTCTCGTGCGCTCTCGGCGGCGGACTCGAGTCTGTCGAGATCCATCCTGACGTCGGCCATGAGCGGCATCTCCTTCTCCTGAGTCGCCGCCAGACTATGGTCGCGATGGTCTCGGGCCCATGGGTCGTTCTCCCCATCCGTCCCCGGTCGGGCGGCGTTTGTCAAGTGGGGAGGACTCCCCATTGGTCAATCGCTTGGTGTTTGGTTGACTCTTGGTGTCGGCCCGGGGTGGGTCGGTTTCTCAGATTCGTGGAGGTGTGGACGATGGCCGATTTCGGTGCGTCTTATGCAGAGATGGAGCAGGTGGCGTCGTCGCTGTCGCAGGCTCGTGATGACATTCAGGGCCAGTTGGACTCGCTGAAGTCGCAGGTCGACACCCTGCTGGGTGAGGACTTCAAGACGCAGCACGCGTCGGGCAAGTTCGGTGAGGGCTACGGGGAGCTCACGACCGGTCTGAAGACCGCGACCGACGGCATCAACGACATGTCCGAGGCTCTGCTCGGCATGATGCGGGCGATCCAGGACCTCGACCAGCAGCTCGCCGGCGGCTGAACCGTCTTCATCGCAACGAGTGGGCACCGCTTCGGTGCCCACTCGTTGTCGTTGGTGCGACCGGATACGACGGCGCACCAACGCCTGATCGCTGGGATGCGGGGGCGTTTGTCAAGTGGGGAGGACTCCCCATTGGTCAATCGCTTGGTGTTTGGTTGACTCTTGGTGTCGGCCCGGGGTGGGTCGGTTTCTCAGATTCGTGGAGGTGTGGACGATGGCCGATTTCGGTGCGTCTTATGCAGAGATGGAGCAGGTGGCGTCGTCGCTGTCGCAGGCTCGTGATGACATTCAGGGCCAGTTGGACTCGCTGAAGTCGCAGGTCGACACCCTGCTGGGTGAGGACTTCAAGACGCAGCACGCGTCGGGCAAGTTCGGTGAGGGCTACGGGGAGCTCACGACCGGTCTGAAGACCGCGACCGACGGCATCAACGACATGTCCGAGGCTCTGCTCGGCATGATGCGGGCGATCCAGGACCTCGACCAGCAGCTCGCCGGCGGCTGAACCGTCTTCATCGCAACGAGTGGGCACCGCTTCGGTGCCCACTCGTTGCGATTCCCGCGGGCTCGACCCGCAACCAGATCCCGCTGTTTCTCATGATGAAGGAATCCCATGGGTAGAGACATCGACATCCCGATGAGTGACCTCGAGTCGCTCGACAAGGCGCTGCGCAACATCGCGGACGAGTTCGAGCACGCCGGTCGCAATGCCAACCAGCTCGAGGGCTGGATCGGCACCCCGCATGGCGAGAGCGGTCTCCGGGACGAGATCGACCGGTTCGAGAGCGCGTGGAACGACAAGCGCGACACGCTCCGCGACAGCGTCATCTCGGTGCAGGAGCAGGTTGCCACGGTCGGCAAGTCCTGGGCGGACTTCGATTCCGAGGCGGCCGCGAGCCTCGACAACACCACTCGGACCCCCCAGGTCGAGGAGTGACCATGGACCGCACACCTTCGAAGAATTACGAGATCCTCGAGATCACCGGAGACGCGTACGAGATCGAGCGTCGCGGAATCGACATCGAGACACTCGGCGACGAGATGATCGCTGCCGCGAACCTGCTCGACACGATCAACCTGGGCGCGACGTGCCGCGGCAAGAGCCTCGACGCCATCAAGGACAAGGTCGGTGACATGACCGGCGACCTCCGGACCGCCGGCGAACGATACCGCCCCAGCGGTACCGCCATCCTGCGGTACGGGCGCGCCCTCGACGGCGTGCAGACCGACCTGCGCCGGCTCATGCCCGACCTCGAGCAGAAGTGGCAGGAGTACGAGAGCGCTCGCGGCCAGTTCGCCGAAGACTCGCAGCTGCCCGAGCCGGAGGAGGGGCAGACCGACGACCGCACGACCCAAGGCGACGTCGACGGCGCCCGTGGCGAGTGGGAGTCCCTCGCGCGTCAGTACGAAGGCGTGTACGACACGTGGTGGGGTGCGTACGAGGACGCCCGCAACGGTGTGAAGGATGCCAACGACGACGGCGTCGAGGACAGCTGGCTCGACAACGCTCTCCCCGCCCTCGAGGTGCTCGGCGACATCCTGTCGTACGCCGGCATCGTGCTGGCGATCGCCGCCTGCATCATCGGCGGACCTTTCATCCTCGCCGCGGCTCTCGTCGGACTCGCGGCGCTTGCGGTGACCTGTCTCAAGGTCGCGGGCGGCCGCGGCACCTGGGTCGACATCGCCTTCGCTGCGATCGGCGTCTTCCCGTTCGGTAAAGCCTTCTCCGCCTTCGGTGCCGTTCGCGCCGCCAGCGGTATGGGTCGGCTCGGCGCGCTCGGCCGCGGACTCGTCGACATGGGCGGCGACATGGTCGGGGCGGGTTGGCGGAACGGGTCGCGTCTCACGACCCTCCTCTCCAGCGGCCGCACCGGCCAGGTGTTCCACGACGCGGCCGGTACCGTCGTCAACGCCAACGGGACCCGGGTGATGCGAAACTTCTTCCGCGGCCTCGACGGGCCGTCCATCGGTCAGCGGTTGCTCTTCGGTGGGGAGGGAGCCATGCAGCGGACCGTTTCGGAGGCGGCATCCGGCCTCTCGAACAAGGCGACCTCGAACCTGAACCAGTTCCTCAGCAACGCGACGAACGGCAACATCATGCAGGACATGCTCGCGGGCGGAAACGGCGTCCTCGACGTCGTCGACAACCTCGGCAAAGCCGGTGCCGGATTCGTCTACGACCGCGCGACCGGCGGCTGGTGATGCCCACCGCGGTGGAGGTGACCCTCGACGATCGCTGGTTCCTGGCCATCCCGGCCACGAACGAGATCGAGCAGTGGGTGACGCGGTCGACCTCCGAGTTGCTGATCGAGCCGGAGCGCGAGGACGATCCGCAGACGGTTGCCGACGACCTGCGGGGCTTCGCTGAGCTGGCAGACGAGGATGCCGTCGCGAACCTGCTCTTCTGCCCCGATGGGCTTCCCGGCCGCGCCATCGTGTCGGTCTACGCAGCCCCGACGGATCTTGCATCGCTCGATGACCTCTTCGACGAGGCCCCCGCGTCGATCCCGCGTCAAGTGCTCCCTTTCGGGGAGGTGGATGCCTCGCGGGCCCGCATCATCAGCACGGTGCAGCAGCTTCCCGAGGGCGGGGTGCTCGGCATCCTCCAACTGCAGCGGTTGGTCGACGGTCATCTGATCGAGTCGATCGTCGCGAGCCCGAGCCTGAACCATCTCGGCGCCGGACTCCCGCTGTTCACGGAACTCACCGCGCGGGTAGCGCTCGTCGACACCGCCGCCACGGAAGGATCGCCCCTTGGCCAGTCTGCGTGACGAGATCCTCGGCGCCCCGAGCGTCGAACCCGCCTTCCGTCTGCTGCTGCCGGAGGGGTGGACGTCGCATCCGATCTCGGAGGACACGGCGGCGTCGTTCGAGGAACGAGCCGGCGACGTCTTCCGGCGCGCCGGCCGCCCGGACCTCGACGGCGCCTTCGCCAGCATCCTGCGGCGCAGCATGCGTGATCTCGCTCGGGCCGGTGCGGATTACGTCATCCTGCCCCCGGCATCCGCTGAGCGGGGGAGCGCGCCCGTCTCGCTCATCGTCTCGGTGATCTCCGGTCAGAACGGGCTGCCGCTCGACGCGTGGGTCGCGCAGCGCTTCCGTGAGGGCGCGCAGATGCTCGATGACAGCGGGCGGATCGTCACCTGGCGCTCTCGCAAACCGGGCACTGAGGCCGGCGTCGAGCAGATCCAATCGAACTACCTTCTCCCGGTTCCCGACACGGACCGCAAGAAGGGACTCCTCCTGACGGGGACGGTCATGATCGAGGAGGGCGCGTCCGAGGACTCGGATGCCGTTGTGGCGAGCAGCGCCGCTTTCGCCGCGATCGCCTCGACCGTCAGCTGGGTCACGCCGGCGGACACCGCCTCATGATCGTCCGCGAGGTCGTTCTGGCCGGGGACGCCGACGACATCAGGTCGGTTGTGGCCTTGGCGGTCCGGCGCGTGCCGGAGGGAGAGCGCGCGGCCTGGTCGAGTCAGGTCGCGGGGGTGGCGAACAAGCGGACGAGAGTGCAGACGGCGTCGCCCGGTCCCCGAGCGGGTGACGCGGCTCCCCGACCCACCGGCCGGTGGATCGCCCTCGTCGCGGGTGTCGCGGCGTCGTTCGCCGGTGCCACGGTGCTCCTGCCGCCGCGCAACGAGGGCAACCAGGATCCGGCCCTGGCCATGGCCGTCGCGGTCCCCGCCATGGTCGTCGGCGCGGCGGTGCTCCTCGCGCTGGCGTTCGTGACCGTGCCGTCCGCGATGCGTCGGAACGCGACAGCCCTTGCCTGCGCCATCATCGCTGCTGTCGCGGCGATCGCCGGTGCGGTGTTCGCGCTCCTGCGACGCGACATCCTCATGGGGGCGGCGGGCGCTCCCGCCTATGTGCTGTGGTGGGCCGCCGCAGCCGCGGTCCTGGTGGCGTCGGTGGCGCTGGCGGTGCGCGTCATCAGCGCGCCCGCCGGACCGACCGACCGTCGTGCCGACCGCCCGGACGACGCCGCGCGCGACGTCGCCGTGTCCGCCGATCGAGCCGCGAGTCGCTTCGCGTACGGCACGGACGAGCGCCGTGCATGGTCTGCGGTGATGGCGCGCGACGGCGCCTCGGTCGACGACGCCGTCCGGACGCAGGCCGAACGGCTCGGTCCCTTCGCGTACGTGGCGTGGGCCGCGTACGGAGGACACGTCGACGCGCGCACGGTCGACGAGCTGATCCGACGCGGATGATCCGGGCGCACTCGCGCCGGGCGGCAACCGACCACCCCGTCGCGCTCTGTCAAGAGGGAAGTTCTCACCATCGCCCGGGATGCCGGGCGTCGGTAGCGTGATCTCAGACATCAACCGGGACTGATCCCGGACACGCCTGAGGGGGGAAATCGTGACGGATGCGGTGTGGATAAATTTCTCGACGCTGGAGCGGACGAGCACCCAGTTGAGGAACATCGTCGGCGAGCTCGAAGATGCCGGCGACCTCGCCGACGAGCTGACGGGTGCGATCGGGCATCCCTACGGGAAGAACGCTCTCTCGAACAAGGTGAGCGACTTCGAGTCCCGGTGGGATGACCGCCGCAGAGACCTCATCCGCGACGTGACGAAGATCCAGGAGCACGTCCAAGGAGTGCTCGACGGTTTCTCGGACTGGGACGCCGAAACGGCCTCTCAGATGGACATCGATGCGTCGGGGACGACCGACGCGACGCGGCCGAGCCCGGCCTGAGGAAGAGAGCGAAGATGGAACACTCACCGGCAGGCCGGACGATCGAGACCCTCGAGGGCGACGCGGAGACCATCACGCGTCGTGGCCAGCGGATCGGGTCGATCGGCAACCAGATGATCGCCAGCGCCAACGTGCTCCAGCAGCTCGCCGACGACGGCGGCGAGCAGCGGGGAAAGGCGATCGACAAGATCCGCGAGATCGTGGGCGACACGTACGAGGAGCTCCGTCGCGCGGGGGAGATGTATCAGCCGACGGGTCCCGTGCTCGTCCACTACGGCAACGCGGTCGCTGATGCGCAGCCGCTCATCCGGGCGGCGGTCGACGCCTGCGAGGATGCCTGGCAGCGCTACCACTCCGCACCCGGCCAGACTGGGGAGCGCCTCTTCCCGGCTCTGACCGAGGAGATGCAGGAGCAGGATGCCGAAGACGACGAGAGGAAGCGTCAGCTCTACGACGAGTTCCTCTCCGAGGCGCGCACGTTCGACGGCCACGTCGACACGTGGGAGAACGCGTTCGACGCGGCCGTCGACGGCATCGGCGACGTCCTGGACGGGTCGATCGAGGACGGATTCTGGGACAACGTCGACGGCGTCGTCGAGGTCGTCCTCCAGGTGCTCAGCGTCGTCGCCATCATCGTCGCCATCGCGGGGATCATCATCGGCGGTCCCCTGTTCGCGCTCATCGGCGCGATCGTCGGCATCGCCACCCTCCTCCTCACCGCGTACCAAGTGCTGCGCGACGACGCGGGGATGGACAAGCTCATCATCGCGGCCGTGGGCATCATCCCCTTCGGCAAGGTGGGTCTGCTGTTCAAGGGCAAGCCCGGACTCCTGACGTTCGCCGGTGAGACGTTCACCGCCTTCCGGCCCTCGTCGTGGTCGGCGGCATCCGGCCAGCTCGCGAACATCTCCACTGTCGCCCGGACCTCGGGCGGCGGGGCGATCGGCTTCCTCAAGGGGCTCGGAAACACCTGGGCGCAGGAGAACCCGACCATCCTCGGCGACATCATGACGCGGTTCATGTTCGGCAAGAACACGACGAAGTTCACGGAGCTCGCTGCAGCGATCGGTGACAACGTGGGGTGGCAGAAGGCGGCTGCCAGCTGGGAGTTCGCGTACACGACGATCTCGGGCAGCTGGAAGGCCGTCGACAACATCGTCACCTGGACGGGTAACGCGGACCAGAAGCCGAGCAAGATGTTTCCGTGGGTGGGGGCTCTCCTGTGACCGATGCGATGATCGCCGCCGTCGACGAGAACGAGCGGATGCCGGAGGGCTGGGGCGCGGGTTCGTGGCGCATCACCGGCCACAGCGAGGTCCCCGGATGGCTCGCGATCCCGGCAGCTGTCGACGCCCCGGACGATTGGGTCACCGGCCGCGTGGACGAGATCCGCGAAGCGTGGGGGGAGCACTGGGACGAGCGATGGCGGGATGCGGTGCCGGAGCTGCTTCAGGCGGGCGTGGACGCGCGTCCCGAAGGAGCGGCGCTCGCGTTCCAGATCTGGCCTCTCCCGGCCCCGGTGATCGCGCAGGTGAGCGTGTTCTTCGGTGAGCGCCCCGAGGTGCTGCCCGCCGGGCTCGTCGAGGGGAGGCGCTACGTCGCCGAAGGCCTCGGCGCCGGCGTCGCCACCGTCATCGGACTGGATGACCCCGAGTCGGGTACGACGCTGCTCGGCCTCGAGATGACCTTCCTCAGCGACCGCACGATGGTCGTGGTTCGATTCGAGCCGACGGTGGCGCAGTTGTTCTCCGTGCTGGTCGGTCAGTTCCACGCCTTCGTCCACACGCTCGAGTTCGTCGATCCCGAGGGGCACACCGTCCGCGCCGTCGTGCCCGAAGGGCTGCCGGCCGCCGACATCGACGACGATTGGTCGGGAAGCGTGCTGCCTGGATGACGATCTACGAGGACAGTGCGGTGGAGTGGGCGCACTCCCACCCCACGACGATGAGCGTGAGCTTCGGTCGCCTCGAGACGGTGGCGTTCCAGCGGCATCCGGAGATCTTCCGATCGTTCGGAGCGACCGGTGCGACCGAGGCGAAGAGCTCTGCCGGAAAGGTGCCGGCCGACGTACGACGCGTCGGCTCGTGGGTCACCGCCGTCTTCGTGGTTCTCGCGGCGCTGGCTCCGATCGCTGCGATCGCCGTCCTCGGCGGCGACCGGTTCGACTTCTGGCGTATCCCCGCCGAGCGGTCGGTTCCCATCGCCTCCGTCCTCTACGCGGTCGCCGCTGCGGCACAGGTCGTGACGGTCGGCCTCTGGGTGTCTCAGCGGGCGCGCTGGGAGCCGGTGATCGCCGCTGTCTTCGTCGTCGGCCTCGTGTTCTCTGCCTTCGGTCTCATGTCCGTGCCGAACACGGCGCACACGGACGATTTCTCGGCGTGGGGGCAGTGGTACCCCCCGGTCGTGGTGTCCGTCGCGGTCTCACTGATCGCCACGATCGCGATCCTCGCCCGTTTCCGCGCCCGATACGAGCCGCCGACGGCGTCGGATCCGGGAGGCCTCGACGAGGTCCGCGAGACGATCTCGCGACTGGCGACCGCGGAGCGCGACGCGATCCGCGCCGATCGTGACGGTGCCCTGGGGATCCTGCACTCCCGTGGACAGATCGACGACACGACATTCCGCGATGCCATCGCCTCCGAGCTGGGGGCGCTGTACCTGCTCGACCACAAGACGAAGAAGGTGCGACGATGACCGACACCCCCACCTCCGACGGCCGCGGCCCTCGCATCAGTGTGCGAGCTCAGCTCGGAGCGGCGCCCGACCCCGAGTTCACCCTCGCCCTCCCCACCGGGTGGGCCAGGCGCGAAGCCACCGACGCCGAACGCGAATCGCTCGACGCGCAGGTGCGCACGCGGCTGCGCGATGCGCACCGGCCCGACCTCTACGCGCAGATCCGGCCGCTCCTGACCGACGCCTTCGCGCGGATGGCCGACGCCTCGGTCATCGCCTTCTTCGCGCCGGAGGCGGGGAACGACGAAGCACTCGCCCTTCCCGCGTCGCTCGTCGCGTCCGTGCGCACCCCGATGACCCCGGGGGACACCCTGGACGGACTCGTCCAGACGCTCATCCGAGAGGAGGGCGCCACGCCGCTGCTCGAGGACAAGCGCTTCCTGCGGGTGGAACGGGAGACCCGGCAGACTTTCGAGGATGCGACCGTGCGGGTCACTCAGATCGTCTACCTCACCCCGATCCCCGGCACGGGACGTCGGCGGGCTCTCCAGCTGACGGCGGCGGTCATCCGACCCGACGACGCGCCGGTCGACGACCGTCCGAACGTTGTGATGAAGGCCCTTCTCGACCTGTGCGTGTCCTCGCTCGAATGGCAGCGGGCGCCTGTCGGGGTGTGACCCTTCCGCTGCCGTGTCCGATTTCCGCGAGACCGTGTCGGGAGGGCGTGCCAGGCTGAGGTCATGACGATCGCGATGACCTTCGACGAGCGGTACCGCGCGATCGATGCGCGCGACGCCCGCTTCGACGGTCAGTTCGTCACCGCTGTGCACTCGACCGGGATCTACTGTCGCCCGAGCTGCCCGGCGCGGACGCCGAAGGCCGCCAATGTGAGCTTCTTCCCGACGAGCGCCGCTGCGCACGAGGCCGGCTTCCGGGCGTGCAAGCGGTGCCTGCCGGAAGCGACACCCGGGTCTCCGCAGTGGAATCTTCGCGGCGACGTCGCGGGGCGAGCGATGCGACTCATCGCGGACGGCGTGGTCGACCGCGAGGGGGTCCCCGGGTTGGCCGGACGACTCGGGTACTCGGACCGCCATCTCACCCGTCTGCTGACCGCCGAACTCGGCGCCGGGCCCCTCGCCCTCGCACGTGCGCACCGTGCGCACACGGCGCGCACTCTCCTCGTCGACACCGACCTGCCCATGCCCGATGTCGCCTTCGCGGCGGGATTCGGCAGCCTCCGTCAATTCAACGACACGGTGACCGAGGTCTTCGCCCTCCCGCCGACGGAGCTGCGAGCACGTCGCCGCGGCACGTCGGCGACGCCGGGGCGCCTCGACCTCGTCCTCCCCGTCCGCGAGCCGTTCGACGAGGTGGGGCTGTTCGGGTGGATGCGCGCGCACGCCATCCCGGGCGTCGAGACCGGCGATGCGACATCCTTCGCGCGCACGATCCGTCTGGACGGCGGTCCCGCCTGGTTCGAGGTGAGACAGGATGCCGCGGGCCGGCTGCGCCTGCGCGCGGAGCTGACCTCGCTCCGCGACCTCGCCCCGCTCCTCTCACGGGTCCGTCGCCTGTTCGATCTCGATGCCGACCCGGCGGCCATCGATGCGGCGCTGTCGACGCATCCCGAACTGAGGGGACTCGTCACCCGCATCCCCGGCGTGAGACTGCCCGCAGCGATGGACGCCGACGAGATGCTCATCCGGGCGATGATCGGGCAGCAGATCAGCGTCGCGTCGGCGCGGACGGTCATGGGCCGATTGGCCGCCGCGCTCGGCGAACCCGTCGACTCGCCCTCCGGGCCCTCGTTCCTCTTTCCGACGCCCGCCGCCATCGCCGAGCGCGGGGGAGAGGTGCTCCGCGGGCCGGGCGCACGCATCCGCGCCATCGTGAACGCGGCGACCGCGCTCGCCGACGGCTCCCTGCGCCTGAGTCCAGGAGACGACACCGTCGAGCAGCGCGAGAGGCTGCTGGCACTCCCCGGAATCGGCCCCTGGACCGCGGACTACGTGAGGATGCGGGTTCTGGGCGACCCCGATGTCCTGCTTCCCGGTGACGTCGCCGCGCGAGCGGGAGCCGCGGCGGCCGGCATCCCCTCCGATGCCGCGGGGCTCACCGCGTGGTCGACACGGGTCGCGCCGTGGCGGAGCTACCTCATGGCGCACCTCTGGTACGCCGCCCCGGTCACGCAGGCCTGGCGCGTGCCCAGCCCCGATCCCTCACTCCGGAAGGACGACCGATGAGCGCGGTCCTGCAGACCCTCGACACCGCCGACGGCGCTTTCACGATCCTCGAGGAGGACGGTCGCGTCCTCGCGTCAGGATGGACCGCCGATGCCGACGCGATCCTGGCCAGGCTGCGGCCGGATCATCAGCCGGCGAGCGTCGCACCGGGTCGAGTTCGCGCCGCAGATGCCGTCGCCGCCTACTACGACGGCGACCTCACGGCGATCGACCTCGTGCCCGTGACCCAGGTCGGGACGGCCATGCAGGCCGCCGGCTGGGCTGCGCTCCGCCGCATCCCGGCGGGTCGGCCCCTCACCTACGCCGAGTTCGCGGTGCACCTCGGGTCGCCGGCTGCGGTCCGAGCCGCGGCATCCATCTGCGCGCGGAACGCCCCCGCTCTGTTCGTGCCGTGCCATCGCGTCCTGCGCACCGGGGGAGCCCTGGGCGGGTTCGCGTGGGGGCTCGACGTCAAGCGGAGACTGCTGGAGCGCGAGGCGACGATCTGACACGGATCTCGGGTAAACGCTTGCTTACAGCGAATCCCCAGGGATATCCTGGAGGGCTCCCGCGCGATGCGGGCGCCTCGTCCGGCCCCATCAAGGAGGAAGCCATGTCCCCGGAGATCGTCTACACGAAGTCCGCCGCCTTCCTCGTCGCCGGACGCCCCGTCCGTCGGGGATGACACCGAAGACCTGACCCGCGCGGAAGCTTCGCGCGCCCCTCTTCGTTCACCCTCGACGGGTCCCCGCGACCCAGATCGTCCGCGCCACGCTGCGCTCCTCGCCGCCCGGCATCCGCTCCTCACCTCTGCAGGATCATGACCTCCTCGACGCATCCCCGTCTGTCCACCGCCCGCTCCCTCGCGCGCCTGATCCCCTTCGCGAAGCCCGTGCTCCCGCGTCTCGGGCTCGGCGCTCTCAGCGCGCTCATCGCGAGCCTGCTGGGTCTGTCCATCCCGCTCGTCCTCGAGCAGATCGTCGGCACGAACGGCCCCATCGCGTCGGGCAACCCGTGGCTGATCGCCCTCGGCGGCGGCGCGGTGCTGCTGCTCGGCCTGCTCGAGGCGCTCATGGTCTGGGCCCGCCGCTGGTTCGTGCTCGCCCCCGCCACCGCCGTCGAATACGAGCTGCGCACCGACTTCTACGGTCGCCTTCAGCGCCTGCCGGTCGCCTTCCACGACCGCTGGCAGTCGGGGCAGCTGCTCAGCCGCATGATGCAGGACATCGGCCTGATCCGACGCTGGATGGCCTTCGGCGTCGTCCTGCTCGTCGTGAACATGATCACGATCGTGGTCGGCTCCGTCATCCTCTTCAGCTGGCACTGGCTGCTCGGCACGATCTTCGTCGTCGTCTCGGCGCCGCTGTGGATCGCGGGCTTCGTGTTCGAGAACCGGTACGGCATGCTGTCGCGGCAGAGCCAGGACCAGGCCGGCGACCTGGCGACGGCCGTCGAGGAATCGGTCCACGGCATCCGCGTCCTCAAGGCGTTCGGTCGCGGCAGCCACGCGCTGCGCAAGTTCACGCGCCAGGCCGAGACGCTGCGCGAGACCGAGATCAGCAAGGCCAAGGCCGTCGGCTGGATCTGGTTCTGGCTCGTGCTGCTTCCCGACATCGCCTTCGCGCTGTGCCTGGGCGCGGGCATCTACCTCGTCTCGGTCGGCGAGATCGACACGGCCGCCCTCATCGCGTTCTTCGCGATGGCGACGATCCTCCGCTGGCCGGTCGAGTCGATCGGGTTCCTGTTCTCGTTCCTCGTCGATGCGCGGACGGCGACGGACCGCATCTTCGAGGTCTTCGACGAGCAGAACACGATCGTCGACCCCGAGAACCCCGTCTCGATCGCGGAACCCCGCGGCGAGCTCGTCTTCGAGGGGGCGCGGTTCCGGTATCAGGATGCCGCGGCCACCGAGCGCGACCTGCTCGACGGCATCGACCTGGCGCTGCGTCCCGGCGAGACCATGGCTCTCGTGGGACTCACCGGCTCGGGCAAGACGACGCTGACGACACTGCCCGGACGCCTCTACGACGTGACCGGCGGCCGCGTACTGCTCGACGGCGTGGACGTCCGCGACCTGCCGCTGACGGAGCTCCGCCGCCACGTCGGCATGGCGTTCGAGGATGCGACGCTCTTCTCGCAGACCGTGCGCGAGAACGTCCTGCTCGGCCGCGAGGATCTCGATCCGCAGAGCGCCGAGGGTGAGCGCGTCCTCCGCGAAGCGCTGCAGGTCGCGCAGGCCGCGTTCGTCGACGACCTGCCTGACGGCGTCGACACGGTCATCGGCGAAGAGGGGCTCAGTCTCTCGGGTGGTCAGCGTCAGCGCCTCGCGCTCGCACGAGCCGTCGCCGCCCGTCCCGCCGTGCTCGTCCTCGACGACCCGCTGTCGGCGCTCGACGTCGACACCGAAGCGCTCGTCGAAGACGCCCTCCGCGTGGTGCTGGCCGAGACGACGGCGCTCGTCGTCGCGCACCGGCCGTCCACGGTCACGCTCGCCGACCGGGTGGCGCTCCTCGAAGAGGGCCGCGTCACCGCCGTCGGCACGCACTCCGAGCTCCTGCGCACCAGTGAGCACTACCGGCACGTCATCTCGAGTCTCGAGGACGAGCAGGAACGTCAGCACGAGAGGGAGGTGTCCCTGTGAGCACCGTCACGGGCACCAGCGGCGAAGACCGCTCCGATTACACCCGCGAGGAGAGCCGGCAGATCCGGCGTCGCTCGCTGCGACTGCTCGGGTCGCTCGTCACGCCGCTGAAGATGCAGCTCGTCCTCGCGGGGATCGTGCTGATCATCTCGACCGTCCTCCGCGTCGCCGGCCCCGCCCTCGTCGGCTGGGGCATCGCGAACGCGCTGCCGGCGGTCCAGAAGGAAGCCGACTGGATGCCGACGATCGTCGTCGTCATCATCTTCCTGATCACCGCGATCGGCGGCGCCGCCCTGATCGGCTGGTACGCCGTGGTCGTGGCGCGGCTGACGCAGGCGGTCATGCTGGACCTGCGCAAGCGGATCTTCCTGCACACGCAGAAGCTGAGCCTCGAGTTCCATGAGTCCTACACGTCGGGGCGCATCATCTCGCGTCAGACGAGCGACCTCGACACGATCCGCGAGCTGCTCGACGGCGGCCTGAACGAGCTCGTCTCGGGGCTGCTCTACGGCGGGTTCACCCTCGTCGCGTTGATCCTCCTCGATTGGCAGTCCGGCCTCGTGCTCGCCTTCATGGGGGTCCCGCTGTTCTTCCTCATGCGCTGGTTCTATCTGCGCTCGCAGGTCGTCTACCGCGAGTCGCGCGTCGTGAGCGCCAAGGTCATCGTGAAGTTCGTCGAGACGATGACGGGCGTCCGCGCCGTGAAGGCGTTCCGCAAGGAGCCGGCGAACGACCGCGAGTTCGGTGGCCTGGCGAGCGACTACCGCGACATCAACATGCGCTCCATCCGCCTGTTCGGCACCTTCGAGCCCGCGATGATGGCCCTGGCATCCTTCGCCCTTGCGGCGGTCCTGCTCTGGGGCGGTCTGCGCGTGGTGAGCGGAGCGCTCGAGCTCGGCTTCCTGCTCTCGGCGGTCCTGTACGTGCGGAACTTCTTCGCGCCGATGCAGGAGGTGGCGTTCTTCCTGAACTCCTACCAGTCCGCCACGGCTGCGCTCGAGAAGGTGTCGGGCGTCCTCGAGGAGTCCCCGACCGTCCCCGACCCGGTGCGGCCCGTCGACCTGCGCGAGGCCAGCGGGCACCTTCGCTTCGAGGACGTCACCTTCGGGTACTCCGAGACGAAGACGATCCTGCCGCACTTCCAGCTCGACATCCCCGCCGGGCAGACGATCGCCCTCGTCGGGACGACGGGTGCCGGCAAGTCGACGCTCGCCAAGTTGGTCGCGCGGTTCTACGACCCGACGAAGGGGGCGGTGACGCTCGACGGCGTCGACCTGCGGGAGCTGCACCCCAAGGACCTGCGCCGCGCGATCGTCATGGTCACGCAGGAGGCCTACCTGTTCAGCGGGACCGTTGCCGACAACATCGCGCTCGGCAAGCCCGACGCGACGATGGATGAGATCCGTGCGGCGGCACGGGCGGTGGGCGCAGACGGCTTCATCGAGAAGCTGCCGGACGGCTACAACACCGACGTGAACAAGCGCGGCGGTCGCGTGTCGGCGGGTCAGCGTCAGCTGATCTCGTTCGCACGCGCCTTCCTGGCCGACCCGGCGGTGCTGATCCTCGACGAGGCGACGGCGTCGCTCGACATCCCGAGCGAGCGGCAGATCCAGGAGGCCCTCGGCACCCTGCTCGCCGACCGCACGGCGATCATCATCGCGCACCGCCTGTCGACGGTGGCGATCGCCGACCGGGTGCTCGTGATGGAGCACGGCCGCATCATCGAGGACGACACCCCCGACGCGCTCATCGCGGGCACGGGCAAGTTCGCCCAGCTGCACCGCGCCTGGCGGGAGTCGCTCGTCTGAGCCGGCGCTGACCCGCTGACGGATGCCGGGGCCCGATGTCGGGGCCCCGGCATCCGTCGTTCGCGGACATGCGCCGGATTCGGATCGCGCGCCCGGATTCGGATGCTCGAACGCCTGACGGTCCGAATCCGAGGCGGATCTCCGAATCCGAGCGCGGGACGCCGCGGCCCGCTCAGCAATCCAGATGCGCACCCTGAGCGACGGCGCGCGCGATCGCGCGCTCTACCTCGTGCCAGCGGTGCAGCACCTCGGCGTACGTGAAGCACCACCAAGCGCTCACCGATCAGCGCGTCGACCGGGTGCCCGGCGACGACCTGCTGGAACCGCACCGCGACGCCGGCATTTCGCATCCTCACCGCGAAGATCGTCTCCAAGCCCGAGTCGTGCAGTCCCGTGATCTTTTCGCAGAGCTCTCGGGCGGATGCCGACCGCCATCGCACGCGCGTCAGATCGGCCGGTGTGAGGCGCTCGATGCGACAGGCCGATTCCCAGAGCACGGCGGCCGTCTCCGCCTCTGCGCACACCGCGATGTGATCGAGTGAGTCGTGCACGGACTCGATCAGAGCGGTTCTGCCGACGGGCACGAGGGGACGAGTCCAATGAATCACGTGGTCCGTGCGAGGTCGCTCGGCATGGGGAAGGACGTGCAGGTGGAGCCGGTCGTCGGCGGTGGGAGGCATCCACCATCCGCGACGACGCGCTGCTGAAAGACACGCCACCTTCGCCGTCGCGGACGCCGCGGCGCGGAGGTCGCCCGGGGCTGATGCCGTCGTGACCCAGTAGCGGCGGAGTCGCTGGAGCTCGCCGGTGGCACAGGCTCGTTGCGGTCCGCGGGGCGTCCCGCCGGCGGCCAGGATCACCGTCCGATGCACGATCCCGCCGCGCTGCTCGACCCAGGCGCCGTAGTCCATGTGACGAGCCTGCTGTCCGCCGGCATCCGCCCGTCGTCCACGCCCCGACCGGGGGACGGCCTCCACGCCGCGTCATCTGTGCAGGGGCGCAGCACACGCCGGCCCTCGGGGACGGATTCGGATCGCGCGCCCGGATCCGGATGCGCAGACGCCTGGCAGTCCGGATCCGAGCCGGATCTCCGAATCCGAGCGCGTCAGCCCGGGCAACCGCCGGGGTCAGACCGTGCCGGCGCGGTGCACGACGGCACCGAGCGGATGCCGCGGGTCGAGCCGCGCGAGCGCGACGGCGCCGTCGATGCCGACGCCTGCAGGGTCGACGAGCGTGAGATGCGCGTCCGCGTCGAGCGCCCGCGTGAACGCCGCCCGTAGCGGTGCGGAGGAGAAGACACCGCCGATCGCACAGACGGGCAGGTTCATCTCGTCGGTCCGCACCGCCGACGCGGCCGTCCGCACGCTGTGCGCCAGCTCATCGGCCGCGCGGGCGCAGATGTCGAGCGCGACCGCGTCTCCAGCCTCCGCGGCGGCGGCGACCTCGCGCGCCATCGACGCCACGACGCGCACCCGATCGTGATTCGCCTGCAGCTCCATGTAGGCCTGGGTGAGGTCGGGCCAGAGCCCGCGGGCGACATCCGTCAGCGTCGTCGCGGGACCGCGGCCGTCGAATGCGCGCATGACGGCGTCCAGGGCCTCGCGGCCGATCCAGTATCCGCTCCCGGCGTCTCCCATGATCCAGCCCCAGCCGTCGACCCGGGCGGTCGTCGCCCGACCCACGCCGAGCGTGACGACGCCGGTTCCCGAGGCCACCACGACGCCGGGCCGATCGCCGAGAGCCCCGAGGAACGACGTCGTCGAGTCGTGGGCGAGGACCACGCCCTGCACGCCGTCGCGCCGGATCAGGTCCAGCAGGGCCCCGGCATCGGCTTCGCGATCGGTGAGCCCGGACACACCCGCCGTGACGAGGTCGGGCGCGACCCCCGAACGAGCCGTCGCCTCGTGGACGACCTGCGCCAGCTGCGGCAGCAGTTCGATGCCGGTGTGGATGCCGCCGAACCCGAACTGCTCGCGACGCTCACCGGTCTCGATCCGTACCTTCATGCCGCTCTGGCCGGCGTCGATCGCGAGAACGGTGGCCCCGGTCATCGTGCGTCTCCCGTGCCGGAGCCGACCACCAGGTGATTCGCGGACCGGAGCACCCGGGGGTCGGCCAGCGCATCGGCCTCGAGCCGGACGTCGTCGGGGTGCTGCACGAGGATGCGTACCGTCTCGCCCGGGAGGAGCGTCAGCAGACCGTCCTCGGGCTGGGCCGACGGATGCGCCTTGTCGGCGAGCAGGCTCACGTCGCGGGCGAACCCGGCCGCGGTGATGCTCACTTCGGTCCCGCCGACGACGGCCCGCGTCGAGACGGAGAGTCCGGGGTCGCCGAGCGCCGAGTCGCGCGGTTCAGCGAAGTACCAGACCCCGCGCTCACTGCCGGCGTCGACGACGAGGACCTCACCGGCGGCATCGGTCGCCGCCGTGAGAGCGGCGCCCACCGGGACTGTGAGCGTGCTGCGCGGGTCGACCGTCACGTCGGTGGTCGTCTCGGCGAGCACGTCGCCGCCGAACGTCATCCGCCGCAGGTGCACCGCGGCGCGCCACGCCTCGTCGGTGTCGTTGCCGAGGACGGCGGCGAGGCCCGCGCCGCGCGGCTGCACGGTCAGAACGCGTGGTGCGAAGGCCCGCTTCAGTGCGTGATACAGCGGCTTCACCCGTTCTGCGCCATCGATCGCGGCCCACGACGTCACGGGCCAGCAGTCGTTGAGCTGCCACACGATCGCGCCCATCGTGTGCGGCGCCCACGACCGGAAGTGATCGAGTGCGGCTCCCACGGCGAGGGCCTGGTTCAGCTGCATCGCCCAGTGCCAGGTCTCCATGTCCGCGGGGACACGGAAATGGGGGAGCAGCCCGCTCGTCAGCTTCTTGTTGCCGTCGATCGCCTTCTGGTGGACGATCATGCCCGGCGACTCCGGGGTGAGCGGATCGTCGTCCACCGAGCCGGTCAGCGTCGTCCAGGCAGGCGGCGCTTGCCACCCGAACTCGGCAACGAAGCGCGGCGTGTGCTCGCGGTAGGTCGACCAGTCGCGGAAGTTCCACTGCGCCCAGAGGTGGACGCTGCCGCGCGTCTCGTCGTTCGGGTGCGGGCCGGTCTGTCGGCCGGACGCGGCATCCCATCCCGTCTCCGGGCTGAAGGGACTGCCCGGCGCATACGGCACGTGGGGAGCGAGCTCCGCGACGAGTGCGGGGAGAAGCTCGTAGTAGTACGTCGCACCCCAGCTCTTGCCGTCGAGGCTCAGCTTCCAGCCCCACTCCTCGAAGCCCCAGAGGTTCTCGTTGTTGCCGACGAGCTGGACGAGGGAGGCGTGCGAGGCGAGCCGCACGATGTTCTCGCGCGCCTCGGCCTCGATCTCGGAGCGCAGCGGTTCCTCCTCGGGATATGCCGCGCAGGCGAAGAGGAAGTCCTGCCAGACGAGCAGGCCCATCTCGTCGGCGAGCTCGTAGAAGTCGTCGGACTCGTACAAGCCGCCGCCCCAGACACGCACCAGGTTGACGTTCGCCTCGACGGCCTGCCGCAGGCGGCGTTCGTAACGGCCGCGGTCGACACGAACGGGGAGGGCGTCATCGGGGATCCAGTTGACCCCCTTCACGAAGACCGGACGCTCGTTGACGTGAAGCTCGTACGGGGTGCCGGCGGCATCCGGTTCGGTGTTCCATCGCACCGTCCGGAACCCGACGCGACGCGAGGTGGCGTCGATGGCGGCGCCGTCGTGTTCCAGCACGACCTCGACCGTGTAGAGCGGCTGATCCCCGTAGCCGACCGGCCACCAGCGCTCGACCTGGGGCAGCTCGACCTCGACGCGGCCCTCCCCGCCCTCGATCGTCGCCACGGCGCTGCCCTCGGCACCCGGCCCCCGCACGGACACGCGGACGGCGTCGGAGTGAGCACCGGCACCCGTCCCTTCCAGGACGACGTCGACGCCGACCCGTCCACCGTCACCGTGCGGCGTCGCGACCACACGCGCCTGCGCGAGGCGCGTCGTCGACCAGGAGTCGAGGTGGACGGGCTTCCAGATGCCGCTCGTGTAGGTCGCGATGCCCCAGTCCCAACCGAAGCTGCAGGCGGACTTGCGGATCGCCTCGTACGGCAGGGGGTAGGGTCGGGGTCGCGCTCCGAGATCGAGGCTCGCCCGGTTCGCGTACGGGACGGGCGCGCGGAAGGCCACCTCGAGGTCGTTGTCGCCGTCCCGCAGGAGCGCGCCCACGTCGTACCGGTAGGAGCGGTGCTGATTGGCGACCTCGCCGATGACCTCGCCGTTGAGGCGGATGGTCGCCACCGTGTCGAGCCCCTCGAAGACGAGATCATGCCGATCGTTGCCGTCGGGTGTCCACGCGAAGGTGGTCCGGTACGTCCAGTCCACGAGGCCGATCCATGCGAGCAGCGACTCGTTGTCACCGTGGAAGGGGTCGGGGATCAGACCTTCCTCGAGGAGGTCGACGTGGATGCTGCCCGGCACGGTGGCGGGGACGGTGAGCCCCCCGAGGGAATCGGGGAACGGTCCCGCGGTGGCGCGGACGGTCCAGGCGCTGTCGAGCGCGCGTCGTGAGAGGCGCACGATCAGACCCGCGCCGCCAGGAACTCGGCCTGTCGCAGCCACTGGTGCGCCTGACCGCCCTCGTGCTCGTTGAACGGGAAGACCTCGATCTCCTTGTCCGCTCCCGCCCACGCGTTGAACGCCGCGAAGACGGTCGATGGCGGGCAGATCGGGTCGAGCAGTGCGACGGAGAAGAGGGATGCCGCCTTCGCCCGCGCCGCGAAGCTCACCCCGTCGAAGTACGAGAGGGTCTCGAAGACCCGTTCCTCGGCACCCCGGTGGACGGCGAGGTAGCGGGCGACCTCCTCGTAGGGGTCGCGCCCCGTCATGCCCACGGCGCGCTCGAAGTGGCAGAGGAACGGCACGTCGGGCATCGCCGCGACGAGGTCGTCGCTGAGGGCTGCGGCGGCGATCGCGATGCCGCCGCCCTGACTCCCGCCGGAGACGGCGACGCGGGCGGCATCCACCTCGGGAAGGGAGCGCACCGCGTCGATCGCCCGCACCGCGTCGGTGAAGACGCGTCGGTAGTAGTAGGTCTCGGGGTCGTCGATGCCACGAGTCATGAATCCCGGGAACGCGGGACCGGCGCCGTGCGGATCGGGGGTCGCGCCGCCGGAGCCCCAGGCGCTTCCCTGCCCGCGGGTGTCCATGAAGAAGTGCGCGTACCCGGATGCCGCCCACCCGAGGCGCTCGAACGGGAGCCCGCGACCGCCGCCGTATCCGTTGAACTCGACGACGGCCGGCAACGCGCCCTCGCGCTGAGCCGGGAGCAGCAGCCATCCCTTCACGGGGTCGCCCGCGAAGCCGGGGAAGGTCACGTCGAACGCGTCGATGCCGCGGAGAGGGGTCTCGACGGGGGTGGCGGCGGGGGCGCCGCCGGCCTCTCGCGCACCGGCGATGGTGCTCGTCCAGAAGTCGTCGAAGTCCGCCGGGACGCGGATCTCGGGGCGGTAGTCGCGGAGGTCGGGCAGAGGCAGATCGAAGCGCGGCATTGGCTCACACTAGCGGTCGGGGGTCACCGCCGGAGATATCTCGACATCGAGAGAAACCGAGGTGGTGCGATACGCTGAGGGGCATCCGCGACGCCCTTTTCCTGGAGACGACACGTGCCTGATTCCACCATCATCTACACCTACACCGACGAGGCCCCCGCGCTGGCGACGGCGTCCTTCCTGCCGATCGTCGAGGCCTTCGCAGGCAAGGCGGGCGTCCGCATCGACACGCGCGACATCTCGCTCGCCGGCCGCATCCTCGCCCTCTTCCCCGAGAAGCTCACCGCCGAGCAGCAGGTCGGCGACGCGCTCGCCGAGCTCGGGGCCCTCGCGACCCGGCCCGAGGCCAACATCATCAAGCTGCCGAACATCTCGGCATCCATCCCGCAGCTCAAGGCCGCGATCGCCGAGCTGCAGGCCGCAGGCTACGACGTCCCGAACTACCCGGACGAGCCGAAGGATGCCGCCGAGAAGGACGTCCGCGCCCGCTACGACCGCGTCAAGGGATCGGCGGTCAACCCCGTCCTGCGCGAGGGCAACAGCGACCGTCGCGCTCCTCTCTCGGTGAAGAACTACGCCCGCAAGCACCCGCACCGCAACAAGGCGTTCGCCGACGGCAGCAAGACCCGCGTCGCGACCCTCGGCCACGACGACTTCAAATCCAACGAGACCTCGACGGTCCTCGAGGGCGACGACGTCCTGTCGATCCGCTTCACGGGCGAAGACGGTACCGCGACGGAACTGAAGTCCGGTCTGAAGGTCCTCGCCGGTGAGGTCGTCGACGCGACGTTCCTCTCGGCGACCGCGCTCGACGCATTCCTCGCCGACACCGTCGCGCAGGCGCAGGCGGAGGACGTGCTCTACTCGGTGCACCTCAAGGCAACCATGATGAAGGTCAGCGACCCGATCATCTTCGGCCACGTCGTCCGCGCCTTCTTCGCCGACGTGTTCTCGCGCTTCGGCGACACGCTCGCCGCCGCGGGTCTCACCCCCAACGACGGTCTGGGCGCGATCCTCGCGGGTCTCGGCCGCGTCGAGGGCGGCGACGAGATCCGCGCGGCGTTCGACGCAGCGATCGCCGCGGGCCCGCGCCTGTCCTACGTCAACTCGGACAAGGGCATCACGAACCTGCACGTCCCCTCCGACGTGATCGTCGACGCCTCGATGCCCGCGCTGATCCGCAACGGCGGCAAGCTCTGGGGCGCCGACGGCGGCGAGGCAGACACCATCGCCGTGATCCCGGACTCCTCCTACGCAGGCGTGTACCAGGCGACGATCGACGACGTGATCGCGAACGGTCCGCTGGACCCGGCCACGATCGGCTCCGTCCCCAACGTCGGCCTCATGGCGCAGGCCGCCGAGGAGTACGGCTCGCACGACAAGACGTTCGAGATCTCGGCCGCAGGCACCGTCGAGGTCGTGACGTCCGCGGGCGAGGTGCTGCTCTCGCACGCCGTCCAGCCCGGTGACATCTGGCGCGCGACCCAGACGAAGGACGTCGCGATCCGCGATTGGGTGAAGCTCGCCGTGACCCGTGCCCGCGCGACCGGCGACCCGGCCGTGTTCTGGCTCGACGAGAACCGCGCCCACGACGCGAACCTCATCGCGAAGGTGAAGACCTACCTCGCCGATCACGACACCGAGGGCCTCACCATCGAGATCCTCGCTCCCGCCGAGGCGACCCGGTACTCGCTCGAGCGCATCCGCCGCGGCGAGGACACCATCTCGGTCACCGGCAACGTGCTCCGCGACTACCTGACCGACCTGTTCCCGATCCTCGAGGTCGGCACGAGCGCCAAGATGCTCTCGATCGTGCCGCTGCTCGCCGGCGGCGGGCTGTTCGAGACCGGTGCGGGCGGCTCGGCTCCGAAGCACGTGCAGCAGCTCGTCGAGGAGAACTACCTCCGCTGGGACTCGCTCGGCGAGTTCTTCGCGCTGGCGGCATCCTTCGAGCACCTCGCGGACTACACCGGCAACGCGCACGCCAAGGTCCTCGCCGACACGCTGGACGCCGCCACCGGCACGTTCCTCGAGGAGAACAAGTCCCCGGGCCGTGCTCTCGGCACCATCGACAACCGCGGCAGCCACTTCTACCTGGCGACGTACTGGGCGCAGGAGCTCGCCCGTCAGAGCACCGACGCCGAGCTGGCGGCGGCGTTCGCCCCCGTCGCCGAGGCGCTCACCTCGAACGAGGAGACGATCGTCGCCGAGCTGGTCGCGGTGCAGGGCTCGCCTGCCGAGATCGGCGGCTACTACCGTCCCGACCCGGCACTGGTCGAGAAGGTCATGCGCCCGTCGGCCACGCTGAACGGCATCATCGACGGACTCTGATCCGACGCACGGATGCCCCGGCCGCGAGAGCGGGCCGGGGCATCCGTGCGTTCGGGGAGCGTCAGAGGCGGATCTGCGCGACGACCTCGCCGTACTCGGTCTCGTCGACGGGGGTGAAGCCGACGCGACGGAAGAAGGCGTCCGGGCCGCCCTCGCCGGCTTCGTAGATGACGTTGACGTGGTCGAAGCCGCGAGCGCGTGCCTCATCGACGAGCTGATCGACGGCGTAGCGACCGATGCCTCGGCCCTGATCGTCGGCATCCACGTTGATCCGCCACAGCACCGAGCGGAAATGCTCGTGCGGGGCATCCTCATCGAAACCGGCGCTCACGAAGCCGACGACCTCGTCGCCGTCGAGGATCACCCGCTGCCACGAGGTGGCGGGATCGACGACGGTCGCCGCGATCGCGTAACTCTCGGGCGCGATGAAGCGTTCCTGGCCCGGCTTGAGCGAGAGGGTGTTCACGGCGACGATCGTCGACGCCGACAGTTCTTCCACGCGGAGGTCAGCCATGAGCACAGGCTAACCGCGATCGGTGTCCCGCGCACAGCACGGATGCCGATGCTCCCGAATGTGTCAGGCGTGAATCCAGACGTCTCCGCCGTCGGGCATCCAGTCGTACAGCTTCTTGGCCAGGGCGGGCGGCATGTTGACGCAGCCGGCGCTCATCTGGTGACCGAAGTTGTTGTGCCAGTAGGCGCCGTGGAAGGCCTGGTTGCCGTTGAAGTACATCACCCAGGGGACGTCGGGCTGCGTGTACTTCGATCCCGTGTCGCGGGAGGTGCCCTTCATGTCCTGAAGGGGCGTGCGCCAGCCGATGGAGTAGTGGCCCTGATAGGTGATCGCGCCGTCGCGCCCGCTCGAGATGAGCCAGGTGTCGACGACCTTGCCGTTCTCCTTCAAGTAGAGGCGCTGCTCTCCCAGGTCGACCTCCGCCAGGCGGACCGTGCTGACGGTTCCACGCGGGGTCACGTCGGCTGTCAGATCGTACGAGGCGTCGCCGCCGGCGAGCTGATCCGCGAAGTCGCGCGCCACCCCGGACGTGTCGCCCAGCACTCGTCCGTCCTGCCCTTCGACGAGGGTGGTGAGCACCGTACCCGCCTCGTTGGAGAGGACGGCGGCGTCGACGGGGTCCTGGTTGACCTGGTCGGGAAGGCCGTCGACGGCGGTCTGGATCGCCGCGGCATCCACCGTGAACGAGAACGCTCCGGACTCGTCCGTCGTCACATCCAGCCAGGAGGCGAGCGTGCCGGCCGACACGGGGACGGCGCGGTCGTCGCCCACGTAGAAGCCCGCCTCGGCGATCATGTCGTTGAGACTGGACGCCGTGGCCTGAGCCGCCTCCGTCGTGACCACGGAGGCGACGGGCTCGGGCGTGGGATCCACTGTCGCCGTCGCCGCTCCGGAACTCAGCGCGGACTCGAGGGCGCTGCGCACCGCGTCGAGCGAGACGCCCGTGCCGTCGGCGGCGGGGGTCACGGTGTAGGCGCCGTCCTGGAACGCGACGGCCGCGGGGGTCGGGTCGGCGTAGGCGTCGGGCAGCGCCGCGCGCAGCGCGTTCGCGGCGCGCTCGGCATCGAGGGTCACCTCGGGATCCCCGTACTCGGCGAACCACGCCGTGACGTTCCACATGGGGCTGCCGGCGAATGCGGCATCGGCCAGAGCCGAGGCATCCACCGATGCGCCGAGGTCGGCGGCCGAGACCGTGGGGCCGCCCTCGCCGAGCGACACCTCGATGGTGGCGAGGCGGCTTGCGATCGAGTCCGCGGCCGCCCCGGAGGTCTGGCCGCCCACCGGCACGCCGGCGGCGGTCGTGCCCGGCGCGATCAGGATGAGCGAGCAGACGGTCGCCGCGGCCACGACGGCCGCGACCGGAGCACCCACCTTCAGCCAGAGGCGGCGAGGCTTCCGGGGCGGGTCGGCGGGCGCCCAGCGCACGTCGACGGGTGCGCCGGAGGCGACGGTGTCGCCGGCGTCCTGGCGTGTGATGATCTCGGACATCCCTCTCCCCCGAGCTGCTGCCCGGCGTTCCGGAGGTCACGGGGATCCGGGGTCCGTCGCCAGGGCGTATGTCGCTTCACGAAAGGGTACGCGACCAGGGGTGCGTGCAGCTCACCCCGCGCACAGATCGTGATATTCCGAGACACCGGCACGAATGCGGTCGGTCGCATCGCCGAGGCCGGAGACGCCGTCGAGATCGCCGCCCGCGGCGGCGGCGGTCGCCGTGGCGAGGACATCGAATCCCGACCGCAGGTCGGCGACGATGGCGGCGACGTCGGGGTTGCGGACGGAGGGCGCGAGCGTGGTCAGCTGTGCGCTCACGTCCGCCGTGGCGGTCGCAGCGGCGGACGGATCAGCGGCATCCGTCTCGGCGAATACCGCCATCGCGTCGCCCACGGTGTCTGCGACGGCCGTGCAGGCGGAAGCGACGGTCTGGTTCTCGCCCCGGGAGGGCTCGGGGGCGCACGCCGCGCCGAATACGGTCACCGAGCCGACGGCGAGCAGCGCGCCGACGATGCGGGCGGAGCGGGGTGCGGGCACGACGGGGCCTCCTCGGGTCGGAACCGTTCGAGCCTGCCACGGGTTCGCTGGGCGAACAGTGGACTCCTGCCCGGCACGGCGGATGACGCCGCCGGACCCCCGGGGCTATCGTGTGCCCATGCAACGCACAACGGTGTGGTCGTGGCTGCTCGGCGGGTTCCTGCTCATCGGGCAGGGGATCCTCGGCGTGCTCGCCGCGCTCGCCGTCGGCTCCGGCAATGCCGCCGCCGTCCCCTTTGAGCTGGGTGCCGCCGTGCTCACCGCCGCCGCCTGCCTCGTCTACGCGTTCGGACTGCGACCGGCGGAGAGCGTCGTCGCGCGCCGCCCTGCCGGGGTGGCGGTGCTCCTCGCGCTGGGGGCGTTCGTCCTCGTGCGCGCGGTCTGGTGGGCGGGGCCGACGGGCTACGCCGCGGGGGTCGGCGCCGAGCCGACCGCCGCTCTGGGAGCGATCGCCTCCTACGTCCTCGCGATCGGCGCGGCGATCGCGATTCTGCGCATCGGGGTCATCCCTCGCCCGTGGAGCTGGATCCCTCTCGCCGCGATCACTCTCGGTCTGGGGCTCGCGGTCGTCTTCGCGGCGGCCACCGTCCTGGCCCCCGGGATCGGGGGTCCGGTCGGCGTCCTCCCCGCCACGATCCCGGTCGTCGTCGGGATCGTGTCGATGGTGCTCGCACTCACGACGCGGCCGTCGCCGGGTCGCGCCTCGCGGACGCCGTCCGGTGCGGCCGTGCGTCACGGCTGAGAGGCGAACACCTTCCCCGGGTTGAGGATCCCTGTCGGATCGAAGACCGACTTGATCCCGCGCTGCAGCGACCACTGATCCTCACCGAGTTCGTCGGCGAGCCAGCGGCTCTTGAGGACGCCGATGCCGTGCTCTCCTGTGAGGGTCCCGCCGAGGGCGACGGCCGCGCGGAACAGCGCGTCGGCCGCCTGCCACACGCGGTCGGGCACCTCCTCGCCGTGGAAGACGAAATTGGGGTGGAGGTTGCCGTCGCCCGCGTGGCAGACGGTCGGGATGGTCACGTCGAACTCGGCTTCGATGCGAGCGATCTCATCGAACATCGCGGGGAGCGCGCTGCGCGGGACCGAGACGTCCTCGATGAGCGCCGTGCCGAGGCTCTCCATCGCCGGATGCATCGCCCGGCGTACGGCCCAGAGCTGCGCGGCCTCGACATCGTCAGCGGCGAGACGGACCGCGCCCCCGATCGAGGTCAGGATGTCGGCGATAGCCGCCTGCTCCTCAGCGGCAGCGACGCCATCGGTCTGCACCGTCAGCTGGGTCGCGCCGGGCGTGGGGGAGGGGAGGCCCAGGAGCGCGTGCGCGGCCGCCAGACTGACGGCATCCATCAGCTCCATGATCGCGGGCTGCGCGCCGGAAGCCGTCACGGCCGCGGCTCCCGCGGCGGCGGTGCGCACGTCGGGAAACTGCGCCGTCAGCGTGCGGGTCTCGCCGGGAACGAGCCGGCGGAGCTTGAGGGTGGCACCCACGACGATGCCGAGTGTTCCCTCCGACCCGATCATGAGCGCAGTGAGGTCGTACCCCGTCACGCCCTTCACGCTGCGGTGGCCGGTGGAGATGAGGCGGCCGTCGGCGAGGACGACGTCGAGGGCGAGGACGGCGTCGCGCACGACTCCGTACTTCGCGCACAGCAGTCCGCCCGCGCCGGTGGCGATGTTGCCACCGACGGTCGAGATCTCGCGGCTCGCGGGATCGGGCGCCCACCACAGGCCGTGCGGCGCGAGAGCGCGGCCGAGGTCCGCATTGAGGATGCCGGGTTCCACGACCGCGAGCAGGTCGTCGGGGCGGACCTCGATCACCCGGTTCATGCCCCGCACCGACAGGGCGATCTCGCCCGGGCCGGTGTTCGCGCCGCCGGCGAGCCCGGTTCCCGCCCCACGAGTCACGACGGGTGTGGCGGTCGCCGTGGCGATCCGCATCGTCGTCTGGACGTCGGAGACGGATGCCGCGTGCACGACCGCGAGCGGACGCCCCGCCGTCCGATGCCCGGACTTGTCCGCCCGGGCGGCTTCGAGGGCCGCCTCCGAGGTGTCGACGCGCTCACCGAGCGCGTCGCGGAGGAGCGCGGCGACGTCGGTCACGACAGGCGGCGGCGTCCTGCGAGAACGCCGACCACGATGGCGACCACTGCGAAGCCGAGGCCGATCCACGCCTGTCCCGCACTCCACCAGGCGATCGTCGCCGACAGGTAGATCAGCAGCTCTACGAGGCCCCGCACGAACGGGTGCACGCGGATGACCGCTCGCGGGGAGGCGAACAGGCCCCAGACGATCAGCGTCGCCAGCGGCGCGGCGATACCGAAGACGATGTTCCAGGGGAGCTCCCACGCCGTGAAGCCCCATATCGCGAGCGAGGCGACGGCGAACAGCGTGCACAGGAAGCTCAGGAGGTCGAGGGCCGACAGTCGCTCGGGCGCGGGCGCCTCCGGCGCGGCGGCAGCGGGTACGGTGGCGGCGGGTGCGGGCTCCGCGGGTCGTTCGGGCCGGACGTGGGGGAGCTCGGACATGCGTCGATTCTACGGCGGGCGCCGCGGCCCCCGGAGTGTAACGAGTTTGTTAAGACTGCTTGCAAATGCGATCGGACTCTTGCGGTGCGGCTATTCGTAAGGCTTACTAACAAACATGCCGACGCCGACCCGATCCACCGCCGTGTCCCGTTCCCGACGCGCCGCGGGCAAGATCCTTCCCGAGCACGCCCGCGCGCACAATCGGGCGTTGGTGCTCCAGTCGCTCTTCTCGGCGGGCGCGATGAGCCGTGCCGACCTCGCGCGCGAGACGGGACTCACGCGGGTCACCATCTCCGATCTCGTGGGGTCGCTCATCGACGACGGGTACGTCGTCGAACAGGGCGTGCGCGAGGCATCCGGTCCCGGCAAACCCGCGATCCTCGTCGACATCGCCCGGGAGGGTCACCGGATCGTCGGATTGGACCTGTCCGGGAGTGAGAGCTTCCTCGGTGCGGTGCTCACCCTCGACGGCGAGATCGTCGCCCGGCACAGCGTCCCCGTCCCCGCTCGTCAGGACGACGTCCTCGGCGCGATCATCGACCTGGCGCGCACCGTCGTGTCGGACGCACACGCCCCCGTCCTGGGCCTGGGTGTCGGGACACCCGGTGTCGTCGACGATCGCGGCGTCGTCCTCGCCGCGCCCGGATTCGGCTGGGCGGACCTCGACCTCGCCGGAGCGCTCGAAGCGGAGATCGGCCTCCCCGTCCTCGTCGCCAACGACGCGAACGCCGCGGTCCTCGCCGAGCACACCTTCGGCGGAGCCGGCGACGACGTGATCCTCGTGCGCGTCGGTCGCGGTGTCGGTGCGGGACTGCTGACCGGGGGAGAGCCCCTCGCCGGCGCCCGATTCGCCGCCGGCGAGATCGGTCACGTCACCGTCGGCACGGACGGCGGCCCTGCCTGCGCCTGCGGCAAGATCGGCTGCCTCGAGGCCTGGCTCGCAGTCCCCGCCCTCACCGAGCGCCTCGCCGCCACCGACGACCCATACAGCGTCCTGCGTGACGCCGGCGAGCGGCTCGGCATCGCGCTCGCCCCGATCGTCGGCGCGCTCGACCTGTCGGAGATCGCGCTGTCCGGGCCCGCCGACCTCCTCGACGGAGCGCTCGCAGAGGCGGCGGCCGACACCGTCCGCACCCGCACCCTCGCCACGTTCCACGACGGACTCCAGGTGCGCATGTCGACCCACAGCGAGGACATCGTCCTGCGCGGTGCGGCCGTCATGGTCCTGTCCGGCCGCCTCGGAGTCTCCTGACCCGCACCACCCGCTTCACCCCGCATCACCCCTATCCGCGACGGCTCGACCGGGCCGCCGCATCCCACACAGTGAAGGAACCGCTATGAAGAAGACCCTCGGAGCACTGTCGCTCCTCGGCGCGTCGGCCCTCGTCCTGACCAGCTGCGCCGGCGGCGGCACGCCCACCGGCGGGAGCGCCGAGACCGGCGATCTGACCGTGTGGCTGGTCGGAACGGACACCCCGCAGGACGCGCGCGACTACCTGAAGAAGACGTTCGAGGACCAGAACGACGGCTGGACGCTCACGATCGAAGAGAAGACCTGGGCCGACACGACCGAGGGATACGTGGCGGCGCTCTCGTCGAACGACGCCCCCGACCTCGTCGAAGTCGGCAACACCCAGGCACCCGGGTTCATCGACCAGGGGCTGTTCGCCGACATCACCGACATCCGCGACGACCTCGGGGGAGATGACATGCTGCCCGCGTTCGTCGACAGCGCGACCCTCGACGGTGCCCTCTACGCCGCGCCGTACTACGCCGGCTCGCGCGTCGTCTTCTACTCGCCGGAGACCTACTCGGGCGAGCTTCCGACGACGCTGAGCGAATACGTCCAGGCCGGCATCGAGAACACGAGCGCCGGCAAATCCGGCATCTACGCGCCTGGCAAGGACTGGTACAACGCCCTGCCCTACGTGTGGGCCAACGGCGGCGAGATCGCGACGCTCGAGGGCGACCAGTGGGTCGGCGGGTTCTCGAGCGGAGGCGGCATCAAGGGTCTCGAGATGCTGCAGGACGTGTACGAGAATGCGACGATCGCGCCCGCTGACGCCGATGAGACCGACCCCCAGGTGCCGTTCTGCGCGGGCGAGGTCGGCTTCCTCTCGGCGCCGAGCTGGGTCCAGTGGTCGATCCTCGCGCCTGCCGACGCCGAGGCGCCGGGATGCCCCGACGAGGCGGGCAAGGAGCTGGCGGCCTACGCGCTTCCCGGCATGACCGAGGGCGAGGTCGCCCCCGTGTTCGCCGGCGGATCGAGCATCGCGATCGCGGCGAAGTCCGACGCCTCCGAGAAGTCCCAGGCCGCGCTCGAGATCATCCTCTCGGAGGGGTACCAGAAGATCCTCGCCGAGAACGGACTGATCCCGGCGCGCACCTCCTTCGCGCAGTACCTGCCCGAGGGGCAGATCACCGCCGAGGCGGCGAAGGCCGCGGCATCCTCCAAGGCGGTCCCCGCCAGCCCCAAGTGGGTCGAGGTCGAATCGGCGGGCATCATCAAGGACGCCCTCGTCAAGATCGCGCAGGGAGGCGACGTCACCGAGATCGCGACCGCCCTCGACGCTCAGATCGAATCGATCCTCAACTCCTGACCCGGCGGTGCAGGGGGCGATGGGCCCCCTGCACCGCTCCCCTACCGCGGAGACGATGATGTCCGGAACCCTCACGCGCCCCGCCCGTCCTCGGGCGCTGCGCGATCCTCTCGCCACGGGGTCGCGCGATCGCGACCGCCGCCGCAAGGACGGCGCGGCAGCCCTCACGCTCCTCGGGCCGTCGCTGGTCATCCTCGCGGTGATGGTCGGCTACCCGGCGGTCCTCATGGTCGTCCAGTCGTTCACGGATTACTCGATCCGCAACAAGGTGCAGGGGACCCTCCCGGACGTCGTCGGTTTCGAGAACTACGTCGAGGTGTTCACCGCGTCGGACTTCCCGGCCGTACTCGGGCGGAGCCTCGGCCTCATGCTCGTCATGACGGTGCTGATCGTGGGGCTCGGCGCGCTCGTCGCCGTGCTCATGACCCGCCTCGCCCGCGGTTGGCGACTGCTCGTGTCCATCGGGCTGCTCCTCGCCTGGGCGATGCCGCCCTTGGCCGCGACGACCGTCTGGGGGTGGATCTTCGACGCGCAGTACGGGCTCGTGAACTGGTTCCTGAACTCCGTCACGGGGTCCACGGACTTCACCAACCACTCCTGGCTGCTCGACCCCTGGTCGTTCTTCGCCGTCCTCGCGATCATCGTGGTGTGGCAGGGAGTCCCCTTCGCCGCGTTCACCCTCTACGCCGCGCTCGGTCAGGTGCCGGGCGAGGTGCTCGAAGCGGCGTCCCTCGACGGCGCGACGGGCCTCCAGCGCTTCCGGTTGGTGGTCTACCCGTATCTGCGCAACGTCGTCACCGTCGTCGTCGTGCTGCAGGTCATCTGGAACCTCCGCATCTTCACGCAGGTGTACACGCTGCAGCAGCGCGGCGGACTCGCCTCCGAGACGAACGTCCTCGGCACGTACATCTTCCGGCAGGGAGTGGGGGAGTTCGGTGTCACGAGCGCGATCGGCGTGCTGACGGTCATCCTGCTGCTCGCCCTCTCATGGGGATACGTCCGGACGACCCTCCAGGAGGAGGAGCTGTGAGCACGCAGATCACCCCCGCCGCGCAGCTGTCGACCGTCGGCGTCGACGAGGTCGCCGGGCCGGTCGGCGACGCCCGGACACCCCTGCCGGGCTCGCTCGCCGCCAGACGGCGACGTCGATGGCCCGCCGGCCGGGTCCTGCTGAACATCGCCGCGCTGATCGTCTTCGCATGCTCGGTGTTCCCGGTCTACTGGATGCTGAACATGTCGTTCACGAGCGGCGAGTCGATCATCAGCCGCACACCGAGCTTCGTGCCGCTGGATTTCACGCTGCGCAACTACGAGACCGCGTGGAACCGCCCGGCGGCGCCCGGCCAGACCGACTTCGTCCACGGGCTGATCAGCTCGGGCCTCGTCACCGTCGGCGTCCTCGTGGTCACCCTGCTCGTCGCCTTCCTCGCCTCGATCGCCGTCGCCCGCATCCGTTTCCGGGGGCGCCGCTCGTTCATCGTGTCGGTCCTCATCGTCCAGATGATCCCCGGTGAGGCGATGATGTTCACGATCTACGACATGATCGACGACTGGCGCCTCATGAACACGCTCGTCGGTCTCGGGATCGTGTACGTCGCCGCCGTCATCCCGTTCACGATCTGGACCCTCCGCGGCTTCGTCGCCGGAGTCCCGGTCGACCTCGAGGAGGCGGCGATGATCGACGGCTGCACGCGCTCGCAGGCCTTCTGGAAGGTCACCTTCCCCCTGCTCGCCCCCGGCCTCGTCGCGACCGGTGTCTTCGCCTTCATCCAGTCGTGGAACGAGTTCACGATGGCGCTGCTCCTGCTCCGCGGCCAGAACCTGACCCTCCCGCCCTGGCTGCTGTCGTTCCAGTCCGCGACGGAGGCGACGAACTGGGGCGCCGTGATGGCGGCATCCACCCTCATCTCGATCCCCGTCGTGGTGTTCTTCCTGATCGTCCAGGGGCGGATGTCGGGCGGGCTCGTCTCGGGCGCCGTGAAGGGCTGAGATGCGGATCGGAGTCGACGTGGGCGGCACGAAGACGCTCGCCGTCGCGGTGGATGACGGCGGGCGCGTCGTGGCGACCGAGCTCCGCGCGACGGGGCGCGGAGCCGATGCCGTCCTCGACGGGATCGTGGCGGTCGTCGACGCGCTCGCGCGGGGTCGACGGGTCGATGACCTCGGTGTCGGCGTGCCCGGCCAGATCGGACGGGACGGCGTGGTCCGCCACGCCCTCAATCTCGGGATCGCGAACCTCGACCTGGCAGCAGCCCTCGCCTCGCGCGTGGGGCTGCCGGTCGCCGTGGACAACGACGTGCGCGCCGGCGCCGTCGGAGCCGCGGCGATGCTGCCCGACGTAGGCTCGCTCGCCTACCTGAACCTCGGAACGGGTGTCGCCGCGGGGATCGTCCGGGACGGGATGCCGTGGCCCGGCGCGCGCGGCGCGGCCGGCGAGATCGGGCACCTCAGCGTCGACCCCGCCGGCCCGGTCTGCCCCTGCGGACAACGCGGCTGCATCGAAGCGCTCGCAGGCGGCGCCGCGGTCGCTGCCCGGTGGGGTGGTGTGTCGGCGCTTCCCGTCGTGGACGTGTTCGACGCCGCGGATGCGGGCGACCCGCGCGCCGTCGCGCTGCGCGCGGAGGTGGTTCGCGGGGTGACCGCCGCGGTCCAGCTGCTCGTCCTCACCGCCGACGTGGAGGTCGTCGTGCTCGGCGGCGGGGTGTCGCACCTGGGGGAGCGGCTGTTCGCGCCGGTCCGCACGAACCTGCGGGCCGCGGCATCCGGCTCGGGCTTCCTCGCCTCGCTCGATCTGGCCGGTCGCGTCGTGCCGGTCCCCGAGGGGGTGCCGGTCGGTGCGCTCGGTGCGGCGCTGCTGGCGGGCTCGCCCGTCGGGGTGTCCGGCCCCTGAGTGCGGCATCGCGCCGTATTCAGTCTGGACGCGAGCCGTGCGGCCGTACTGGGCCGGAATTCCGCGTGTTGGCTCAGCGGTCGCATCGGACGGGACTGAATACGGAACGCGGCGCCGCGAACAGCAGCAGGCCCCGACGGCTGCCGCGGCTCAGGCGGCCCCGGTGAAGACCCGCCGCACCTGCAGGTTGGCGCCGAGGATCACCGCGTCGGCAACGGCACCGACCGCGAGCGAGCCGAGGTCGGACCGGCCGATCGCATGAGCCGGGGTGCGGGTGAGTGCCGCGACGGCGTCGGGCACCGAGACTCCCGCGGCGACAGCTGTGCGGAGCGCGGCATCCTGGGTCAGGGTGGAGCCGGCGATCGTGCCGTCGGGCAGGCGCGCGACGCCCGCCTCGACCGTCACCTCGAGCGAGCCGAGCAGGTAGGTTCCGTCGGACGCGCCGGCGGCGGCCATCGCATCGGTGACGAATGCGATGCGGCCGGGGGCGGCGGCGAACAGCATCCGGATGACGTCGGGGTGCACGTGGACGCCGTCGGCGATGACCTCGATTATCACGCGCGGGTCACCGGTCGCGGCGCCGACCGGTCCCGGTGCGCGGTGGTGGAGGCCGGGCATCGCGTTGAACGCGTGGGTGAGCAGGGTGGCGCCTGCGTCGAACGCCTTGCGCGTCGCCTCCACGTCGGCGTCGGTGTGGCCGACCGCGACGACCACACCGGCCGCCGTGAACTGCGCGATCGCCTCCTGTCCGCCGGGCAGTTCGGGTGCGAGCGTCACCTGGACGAGCGATCCGCGCGCTGCCTCGATGAGTCCGGCGACCCTCTCGGTCGTGGGGTCGAGGAGCAGTGCCGGATCGTGGGCGCCGTGGTGGCCCGGGTCGAGGAAGGGGCCCTCGAGGTGCGCCCCGAGGACCGAGCCGTCCGTCTCAGCGAGGTCGGCGATCGTGCCCAGGCGCGTCGCGAGGTCGTCGGGCGAGCCCGCGACGAGCGAGATCACCGCGCGCGTCGTCCCGTGCGCGCGGTGCGTCGCGCGGGCGATCCGAATCGCCTCGACGCCCTCCTCGTGCGCACGTCCGCCGCCGCCGTGCCCGTGCAGGTCGACGAACCCGGGGGTGAGCACCGCGCCGTCTCCGGCGAGCCCGCGAGCGTCGACCACCTCGTCCGCGGTGAGTGTGCGCCACCCATCGCCGGTTCCGGATGCCGCGACGCGCCCGGCCTCGGTGCGGATCCACGCGTCCGGCGTCTCCGTTCCACCGTCGAGCAGCCGGGCCGAGTGGATGATGCGGGTCACGTCGTCCACGGCACCTCCGCGAGGGCGGGGAATCGGACCCCGAGGGACGTCCACAGCGGACCGAGTCCGCCGACGCGCGTCCGGAACGACTCCCACGTGCGCTCCGCGCCGGTCGCGGGAGACCAGGCGATCTCGGCCGCCGCGGCGATCCGGGGGAACACGAGCGCGTCGATGTCGGCGAGGGTCGCGACCGTCTCGGTCCACAGCGGAGCCTCGACGCCGAGGATCGCGTCCTCCGGGAGACCGTCGACGACATCCGCCGGCTCCCACGAGTAGGCGCGCTCGAGGCTCGTCGCGCCGTTCGCCCAGGTGAGTCCGAGCGGCGCGTCGTCGGTCGGCTTCATGTCGAGGTAGACCGCGTCGGCGGGGGAGAGGACGACCCGGCCCCCGCGGTCGGCGAACCCGCGGGCGTGCTGCGGCGCGGCATCCACCGGCGTCACGAAGCCCCAGTACTGGCCGACCGTGCCGGGGGCCAGGCCGGTGGCGGCACCCGCCTCATGCCAGGCCATCGGGGTCTTGCCGAGGTCGGCGATGACGGCGCTCGCGCGGGAGACGAAGCGGGCGAAGTCCTCGGGCGTCGTCCCGTGGGACTCGTCGCCGCCGAAGTGCAGCCAGGGTCCGGGGGTGAGCTCGGCGAGCTCCGCGAAGACATCGCGTACGAAGGCGTACGTCGCCTCGTCGTGCACGCGTAGCGAAGAGAAGCCCACCGCGGTGCCGGTGTAGGGCTCGCCCTCGACCGGGATCGCGCCCTCGGTGATGACGTCGGTGACGGGTGCCTCGGCGATCCCGGGGTAGGCGAGCGAGACGGCGTGCGTGTGGCCCGGCATGTCGAACTCCGGCACGACGGTCATGTGATGGGATGCCGCATACGCGACGATCGCGCGGTAGTCGTCCTGCGTGTAGAACCCGCCCTCGGCGCCGTCGACCGCGGTCGCCGACGCCGTCGCGGTGAGCTCGGGGCGCGAGCGCAGCTCGAGCCGCCAGCCCTGGTCGTCCGAGAGGTGCAGGTGCAGGACGTTGACCTTGAGGGATGCCGCCCGGTCGATGTATGCCCGGACGGTCGGCACGTCGTGGAAGTGACGTGCGACGTCGAGCATGACGCCGCGGTAGGCGAAGCGCGGCGCGTCCTCGACGCGGACGGGCGGGACCGCCCAGCGGTCGCCGTCGCGGCGGATGAGCTGCCCGAGCGTCTGCACGCCGTAGTGCAGGCCCGCGGCATCCGCCCCCGTGACCCGGATGCCGGTGGCCGCCGCCTCGAGGACGTACGACTCGGCGGGGCCGCCGTCCTGGACGGTGAGCACGATGCCGTCGCCGTCCGGCAGGTCGAGGCCCGTGCGCGCGGCGACGAGGGAGCGGAGGGCGGTCGCGGCATCCGGGTCGGCCGAGAGTCCGGCCCCGGACAGGTCGAACGCGGGCCCTCTCCGGACGTCGATGTGTGCGGGGAAGGGCACGAGGGGGAGGGGCACCGGAGCCACCGCCGTTCTGTAAGGTGTCCTAACAAAACCGTTCGGGCCAGCCTACCAGCGGGCCCATCCGTTATGCTCGCAGTGTCGCGACTGGCGTTGAGGTGGGCCACCACCGGGGAGCGATTGACACGGCATTCGACCGCGCGCCTGGGCCGATGCGAGATTCCTCATCCCGAAAGCCGTCGTCAGGAGATCGTCATGACCGATTCGCTGTTCAACGCCCCCCTCTCCGAGGTCGATCCCGAGATCGCCGATGTGCTCGAGCGCGAGCTCGACCGTCAGCGCGGGTTCCTCGAGATGATCGCCTCCGAGAACTTCGTTCCCGTCTCGGTGCTGCAGTCGCAGGGCTCCGTCCTCACCAACAAGTACGCCGAGGGCTACCCCGGCCGCCGCTACTACGGCGGCTGCGAGGTCGTCGACGTCGCCGAGGAGCTCGCGATCGAGCGTGCCAAGGCGCTGTTCGGCGCCGGGTTCGCCAACGTCCAGCCGCACTCGGGCGCGTCGGCCAACGCCGCCGTCCTGCACGCGATCGCCCGCCCGGGCGACACGCTCCTGGGTCTCTCGCTCGACCACGGCGGTCACCTCACGCACGGCATGAAGATCAACTTCTCGGGCCGTCTCTACGACATCGTCGCCTACGGCGTCGACGCCGAGACCTCGCTCGTCGACATGGACGAGGTCCGCCGCCTCGCCCTCGAGCACAAGCCGAAGGTCATCATCGCCGGCTGGTCCGCCTATCCCCGACAGCTCGACTTCGCCGCCTTCCGTGCCATCGCCGACGAGGTGGGCGCGCTCCTCTGGGTCGACATGGCGCACTTCGCCGGTCTCGTCGCTGCGGGCCTGCACCCCTCGCCCATCCCGCACGCGCACGTCGTGTCGACCACGGTGCACAAGACGATCGGCGGCCCCCGCTCGGGTCTCATCCTCACGAACGACGCCGACATCGCGAAGAAGATCAACACGGCGGTCTTCCCGGGCCAGCAGGGCGGCCCCCTCATGCACGTGATCGCCGCGAAGGCCACCGCGTTCAAGCTCGCGATGACCCCGGAGTTCAAGGAGCGTCAGGAGCGGACGATCCGAGGCGCGGCGATCCTCGCCGACCGCCTCACGCAGGACGACGTGAAGGCAGCCGGTGTCGCGGTGCGCTCCGGCGGCACCGACGTGCACCTCGTGCTCGTCGACCTGCGCGACGCGGCGATCGACGGCAAGCAGGCCGAGGACCTGCTGCACGACATCCGGATCACCGTCAACCGCAACGCGGTCCCGAACGACCCGCGCCCGCCGATGGTCACGTCGGGCCTGCGCATCGGCACGCCCGCCCTCGCGACCCGCGGCTTCGGCGACGCCGAGTTCACCGAGGTCGCCGACGTGATCGCTCTCGCGCTGCTGCCGGGCGCCGACCACGAGGCTCTCCGCGCACGCGTCGCGAAGCTCGCCGACGCGTTCCCGCTGTACCCCGGGCTGCAGCAGTGACCCCCGGCATCCGACCCCTCCTCCGCTCGCGAGATTGCACGCACGCCTCGAGACTGTGGTCCGGGACCGCTGGGTCGATCGCCCGGTGCGGTCTCGCGGGTCAGGGGCGAGGACAGGAGACACGATGACCGCGGCGGTTCTCGACGGCAAGGCGGCGTCGGCCGCGATCAAGGACGAGCTCGCCCAGCGCGTCGCCGTGCTGAAGGAGCACGGCGTGACGCCCGGGATCGCCACCGTGCTCGTGGGTGCGGACCCGGCATCCCAGCTCTACGTCGGGATGAAGCACCGGCAGTCCGAGGCGATCGGGATGAACTCGATCCAGCGCGAGCTGCCCGCCGACGCGACGCAGGAGCAGGTCGAAGCTCTGATCGACGAGCTCAACGCCGACCCCACGTGCCACGGCTACATCGTGCAGCTGCCGCTGCCGAAGCACCTCGACACCGACCGCATCCTCGAGCGGATCGATCCCGAGAAGGATGCCGACGGCCTTCACCCGACGAACCTCGGCCGTCTGGTGCTCAACGTCAACACCCCGATCACGTCGCCGCTGCCCTGCACGCCGCGCGGCGTCATCGAGCTGCTGGTGCGCAACGGGTACGACCTTGCCGGCAAGCACGTCGTCGTCGTCGGCCGTGGCGTTACGATCGGCCGCTCGATCGGCCTGCTGCTCACGCGCCGCGAGTACAACGCGACCGTCACGCTCACCCACACCGGCACGACCGACCTCGGCGCGCACCTGCGCGAGGCCGACGTCATCGTCGCCGCGGCGGGCGTCAAGCACATCGTGACCGCCGAGCACGTGAAGCCGGGCGCTGCCGTCCTCGACGTCGGCGTCACCCGGGAGGACGACCCCGAGACCGGCAAGAGCCGCGTCTACGGCGACGTGCACCCGGACGTCGCGGACATCGCCGGCTGGGTCTCGCCCAACCCCGGCGGCGTCGGCCCGATGACCGTCGCACTGCTGATGACCAACGTGGTCGAGGTCGCCGAGCGCGCCGCGGGCCTTCGGGTCTGAGGCCTTCTCGGCCCGTTCGCGGATGCAATAGATCGCGCGCGACACGCCAGTGAGGTGACGAGGGATGCCGGGTGTCGCCCGGCATCCCTTGCATCCGTCGACGCCCCGTCGACGCCCCGGCGGCGGTTCGGAGGTCAGAGCTCGCGGCGAAGACACACGAGCCGCTCGCGCGACTCCCACGACGGGACCCGGGCGAATCCCTGGCGCGCGTACAGGGCGAGCGCTTCCATGCGCCAGTCCCAGACCGACAGCCGCAGACCGATCGCGCCAGCGGCTCGGCCGCGCGTCGCGGCATCCGCCATCAGGGCAGTTCCGGCGCCTGTCCGGCGCCCCCTGAGCGCGACCCAGAGGCGCTTGATCTCGAGGTCGGACTCGGACCCGTGCAGGACGGCCATCCCGATCGCCTCGCCGTCACGATCCGCGAGGACGACCTCGGCGCCGGCGAAGGACGCCGCGGGATCGCTGACTTCGGCCGCGTATCGCTCGGGCAGGTCGCCGGGTTCAGCGACGCCGTGCGCGATCTTCTCGCCCTCGGTCTGCGCGTGGTATGCCGTCAGCATCGCGGCGACCGCGCGTCCATCGGCCCCTTCCAGGCGGGCGGGTCGTATAGACAGGCTCACCCGACCATCCTCTCCCGTTCACGGATGCAATAGATCGCGCGCGACACGCCGGTGAGGTGACGAGGGATGCCGGGTGTCGCCCGGCATCCCTTGCATCCGTCGACGCCCCGTCGACGCCCCGCCGCGGCTCAGGCGGTGAAGCGGGCGAGGAAGGCGCGGGTGCGCTCCTCACGCGGATGCCGCAGCACGGCCGACGGCGGACCCTGCTCGACGATCGTGCCGGCGTCGAGGAACACGACGCGGTCGGCGACGTCGCGAGCGAAGGCCATCTCGTGCGTCGCCATCAGGATCGTCGCGCCCTCCGACGCCAGGTCGCGGACGAGCTCGAGGACCTCTCCCACCAGCTGCGGGTCGAGTGCGGAGGTGATCTCGTCGAGCAGCAGCACCTCGGGGTCGGTCGCGATCGCACGGGCGATCGCGACGCGCTGCTGCTGACCTCCCGATAACCGGTCGGGGTGATCCTTCGCCTTGTCGGCGAGCCCCACCCGGGCCAGCAGCTCGACCGCGCGGGCTTCGGCGTCGCGGCGCGGCATCCGGTGCACCACGCGAGACGCGAGGGTGACGTTGTCGATCACCGAGAGGTGCGGGAAGAGGTTGAAGCTCTGGAACACCGCACCCAGGCGCGCCCGCACGCGGTTGCCATCCACGCGCGGGTCGGAGATGTCCTCCTCGCCGAGGAAGATCTGCCCGTCGTCGATGGGTTCGAGGAGCCCCAAGCAGCGCAGCAGCGTCGACTTGCCCGATCCGCTGGCACCGATCAGCGCGACGACCTCGTGCGCGCCGAGCGTCACGTCGACCCCCTGCAGCACCTCTCGGTCCCCGAAGGACTTCCGGATGCCGGTGGCCCGCAAGATGTCGCTCACAGCACCGATCCTGACTGTTCGCGTTCGCGGAGCCGTGCCGTGTACCAGTCCGTCAGCCGGATGGTGGGGATCGCGAGCAGGATGAAGAGGATGCCGGCCACGACATACGGCGTGAAGTTGTACGTCGTCGCGACGACGCCCTTCGCCCGTGCGAGCGCGTCGAGGCTCGCGATGATCGAGATGAGCCCGACATCCTTCTGCATCGAGACGACGTCGTTCATGAGCGCCGGCGTCATCTTGCGCAGGGCCTGCGGAAGAACGACGCGGCGGAGGGTCTGCACGTGGTTCAGACCGAGGGCACGCGCGGCGAGCCGCTGGGACGGGTGCACCGAGTCGATGCCGGCACGGATCACCTCGGCGACATAGGCCGAGTAGGTGAGGGTTACCGCCAGCACTCCGAGGAAGAGCTCGTCGATCCGCTCGCCGACGATCGTCGGCAGTCCGAACCCGGCGAGGTACAGCACGATGATGAAGGGCAGTCCGCGGAACAGGTCGGTGTACCCCGCCACCAGAGTCCGGACCGGGAAGAAGACCGGGCCGCGAAGGGTGCGCAGCAGAGCGAGGATCAGGGCGACGCCGCCGACCGTGAAGATCGAGATACCGAGCACCGTCAGGTTGAGGAGGAAGCCCTCCCACACCTTGGGCAGCGCCTCGAGGGCGACGCCGGGGTCGAAGAAGGCCTGTTGGACCTTCGCCCAGCCCTCGGTGTTGATGACCGTCGCCCACACGATCACCGCGAAGGCGGCCGTCGAGAGGATCGCAATCAGCGCGGACCGTCGCTCGCGCCCGCGCCGATAGGCGCGACGGTCGAGCTCGAGCGCGCTCGGGGTGCGGGTACTCACGGATCGACGCTAGCGCGTCCTCGCTGGAGCTTCGTCACTGGAGCTTCGTCACGCCTTCGGTGAGGCCCGAGAGCCATTCCTTCTCGAGCTCTGCAAGCGTTCCGTCCTCGCGCAGCTCGTCGACGGCGGCGCTGACCGCGGGGGTCAGCGGGGAGTCCTTGGCGAGGAGCAGGCCCCACTGATCCTCGACGCCCACCTTGGGCAGCTCTCCGACGATGAAGGAGTCGGTGATGTAGGCCGTGACGGCGACGTACGCGGTCGGGGTGTCGAGGACGACGGCATCCACCTGTCCGGCACTGAGCGCGGCGGTCGCGTCCTCATTGGAGTTGTAGAGCTTCGGGGTGAGCCCCAGGTCGAGGGCGTCGAGCGTGAGGGCGCTCGTCGAGTTCGCCATGGCACCGATCGTGATGTCCGTGAGCCCGGCGAGGTCGGTGACGCCCTCGGCCTTGCCGCCCTTGAGGGCGATGATCGACTGGCTCGCCGAGTAGTAGGGAGAGGAGAAGTCGACGCCCTTCTTGCGGTCGTCGGTGATCGTGTACTGCTGGATGTTGACGTCGAAGCTCTTCGGTCCGGGGGCGATCGCGGCTTCGAAGCTGGTGCGGACCCACTCGACGTCGTCCTTCGCGAACCCGAGCTTGTCGGCGACGGCGTACGCGACGGCCGCCTCGAAGCCCTTGCCCGACTCGGGCTCGTCGTCGTACACGTAGGGCTCGTACGCGGTCTCGCCGGTGGCGACCGTGAACTTCCCGGGGGTGACGTAGTCGTCGGCCGAGGGCGTGGCACCCGCGGACGCGCCGGCGCCCGGTGCGGCGGTCGAGGCGCAGCCTCCGAGGAGCAGGGCGAGGGCCGCGGCGGAGGCGACGAGGGCGGTGCGCAGGGCGGGACGACGGGACATGAGGGCCTCCGGGGGCGCCGAGGGTGCTCGGACGAGGGGGTCGAGTGGGCGTCGCCGCGTGTCGCGGAGCGCCGGACATCATTCTCGCGCGAGGACGGATGCCGCGGGCGCGGCGGCGACGCTTTGTTACACGCCCGACACCCGGGGCTGCTGGGAGGATGAGGGGATGATCCCCGCGCGCACACTCCTGGTCGGTTCCGGACGCATCGGATCGCGCGTCGCGGAGGAACTGCGCCGCGCAGGCGGCGAGGTGGTCGCACTGCGGCGGTCGGCGGCATCCGATTCGGACAGCTGGCAGCACATCGCGGCGGACCTGTCCCGCCCGCTCGATGAGGCGCTGCCCGAGGTCGACGCGGTGGTCGTGACGCTGCCGCCGGGCGAGCAGCCGGACTTCCTCGCGGAAGCGGTTAGCCGCGTCGCCGAAGCCCTGCCCGAGCGGCCGGCACGCACGATCTGGGTGTCGTCGACGCGGGTGTTCGAGGGCTACAGCGACGAGCGCGCGCTCGACGAGGATGATGAGCCGCGACCGCGCAGCGAACGCGCCCGGCAGCTCGTCGACGGCGAAGTGCGCGCCGCCGAACTGCTGGGGGCGACCATCCTGCGGCCGGCGGGGATCTACGGCCCGGGCCGCGACCGGCTCATCCGGCAGGTGCTGGCGGGGGCGCCCGTCGACCACGATCGCCGGACCAATCGCATCCACGAGACCGACGTCGTCCGCACGATCCTGACCATGCTGCGCGCGGAGGAGGTGCCCGCCGTGCTGCACGCCGTCGACCGGCGTCCCGCGACGCTCGGGGAGGTGGTCACATTCCTCGCCGACCGCCTCGGCGTCCCGGTGCCGCCGCGCGGGGAGCCCGACGAGCGACGCGGGACCGTCCTCGACGGCACGCGCCTCGGTGAGGTGCTCGACGGCCTCGCGTACCCGACCTTCGAGGACGGCTACGGCGAGATGCTGGCCCAGCGCGGCTGAGCCCTGCGCCCTCGCTCTGGCGGATGTCGGTGGAGGGCGGGAGGATGCCGACATGACCCCCACGCAGGCGATCCTGGACTGGCTGCTCGATTCCGATCCGTCGTTGCGGTGGCAGGTCGAGCGGGATCTGCTCGGCGCACCGCCTGCGCAGTGGGAGGCAACGCGTGCGCGCGTCGCGACGGAGGGGAACGGCGCGACGCTCCTCGCCCAGCAGGGCGCCGACGGGCAGTGGGAGGGCGGGGCCTACTTCCCCGCCGGGTTCTTCGGCAGCCCCGAGTCCGAGATGCCCGGCCAGCCGTGGACGGCCACGACCTGGACGCTCAAGGATCTGCGCGAGTGGGGAGTCCCGGCATCCGCTCTCGGGGACACCGCGGCGAAGCTGGCGCGCAACAGCCGCTGGGAGTACGACGACCTGCCGTACTGGGGCGGCGAGGTGGACGTCTGCATCAACGCGTTCACGCTCGGGACGGGAGCCTGGCTCGGTGCCGACGTCTCGGCGTTGGCGCGCTGGTTCCCCGAGCATCAGCTCGCCGACGGCGGATGGAACTGCGAGGCCGAGGAGGGTGAGTCCGTGCGCGGCTCGTTCCACTCGACCCTGAATGCCGTCCGCGGCATGCTCGCCTACGAGCAGTTCCGCAGTGACACGGCGCTGCGGGCCAGCAGGAACCGCGGCGAGGAGTACCTCCTCGAACGGCGCCTGGCGTACCGGCTGTCGACGGGGGACCTCGTCGGACCGTTCGTCACCGACTTCGTCTACCCCAACCGGTACCGCTACAGCGCGCTCGCCGCGCTCGACCATTTCCGCGAGGCGTCGCTGCACGACGGTTCCGCTCCCGACCCGCGGCTGGCCGACGCGATCGAGATGGTGCGCGCGGCGCGGCATCCGGACGGCACCTGGCTCCAGGGACGCGCGCTCGAGGGGCGGCGATGGTTCGACATCGACGCGCCCGAGGGGCAGCCGTCGCGATGGCTCACGTTCCTCGCGCTCCGGGTCCTGCGGTGGTGCGATGCCGACCGCTGACGACCCTGCGGTCGCTCAGTCGCGAGGGGGCACCCACCGCGCGGCGAACGCCTCTGATCCTCGCGCGAGGAGCGTCACGTCGGCGCCGACCAGGACGAACGACGCGCCCTCATCGAGGTAGCGCTGCGCGGCATCCGGATCGAACGCGTTGACCCCGACCGGTTTGCCCGCGCCGCGCACGGCCGTGAACGCCTCGAGGGCGGCGGTGACGACGTCCGGATGCGTCTGCGCCCCCAGGAGTCCCATCGACGCAGCCAGGTCGCTAGGACCGACGAACACGCCGTCCACACCGTCGACTGCGGCGATCTCGGCGGCGTTCCGGACGCCCTCGACCGTCTCGACCTGCACGAACAATGAGACGTGGCGGTCGGCGTCGGCGAGGTAGTCCTCGACGCGATTCCACCGGCCGGAACGGGCGAGCGCAGACCCGACGCCCCGGCGACCGCGAGGCGGATAGCGGACCGCCGCGACGAGCTCCGCCGCCTGCGCGGCCGTGTCGACCATCGGCACGAGGATGTTCTGCGCGCCCAGGTCGAGCACCTGCTTGATCGTCACGACATCCCCGATCGGCACACGCACCACCGTCGTCACGGGGGCGGCCGCGACGGCCTGCAGCTGGGCGAGTACCGACTCGAGGCCGTTCGGGGAGTGCTCCATGTCGATGAGCAGCCAGTCGAGGCCCGCCCCCGCGCAGATCTCGGCGACCAGCGGCGACCCGGAGCAGACCCACATGCCCGCGAGGGGACGATCGGCATCCGCCAGATCCTCGCGGAACGTCGGGTTCAGATGAAACGGCATTCGATGACTCCCATCGGCCCATAGTCGCAGCGCACCTCGTCGCCGCGCGACACCCACATGGGCCGGGTGAACGAGCCCGCGAGGATGATCTCACCCGCCTCGAGCCGCGCACCGTGCTGGTGGAGTTTGTTCGCGAGCCACGCGACGCCGGTCGCGGGGTGCCCGAGCACGCCCTGGGCGACACCGGTCTCCTCGATCTCGCCGTTGCGCGACAGGACTCCGGGCACCCAGCGCAGGTCGATCTCGTCGGGACGGCGGTGCTCGGTGCCGAGGACCATCGCGCCGTACGCGGCGTTGTCGCTTATCGTGTCGACGATCGTGCGTCCCTCGAGCTCGATGTGCGAGTTCAGCACCTCGAGCGCGGGCACGGCGTAGTCGATGGCCGCGAGGGCGTCCTCGAGCGTGCAGTCGGGACCTTCGAGGGGCCTCGCCAGGACGAAGGCCAGCTCGACCTCGATCCGCACGTTCGAGAAGTGGTCGACCGGGATGCCGTCGCCCGAGCGGTAGACGGTGTCGTCGAACATGACGCCGTAGTCGGGTTCGGTGATGCCTGTCGCCTGCTGCATCGCCTTCGAGGTCAGGCCGATCTTGCGGCCGACGAGACGCCGTCCCGACGCGACCATCCGGTCGCGCCAGACGCCCTGGATCGCGTACGAGTCCTCGACCGTCGCCTGCGGGTAGCGCGCCGTGATCCGCGGGATGACGCCGTGCGCGCGGTCGGCTTGGGCGAGCTCGTCGGCGATGCGCGAGACGTCGTCGGCGGACAGCATCAGAGCTGGTTCCCCAGCTTGTACTCGCCCTGCTTCCACGACGGCATCGCCTCGTCGTCGCCCTCGCGGGTGTACGAGAAGCCGTCGGCGCCGATCGTCACCGCCATCTCGCTGCGGTGCTCACGCGTACGGACCGGCTGCGGATTGCCGTCGAGGTCGAGGACGAGGGATGCCTCGGTGTACCAGGACGGGACGACGGGGTTGCCCCAGAAGTCGCGCCGCTGGTTGTCGTGGACGTCCCACGTGACGACGGGGTTGTCGGGGTCGCCGGTGTAGTAGTCCTGCGTGTAGATCTCCACGCGGTGGCCGTCGGGGTCGCGCAGGTACAGGTAGAACGCATTCGAGACGCCGTGACGGCCCGGCCCCCGCTCGATCGCGTCGGAGCGACGGAGCGCGCCGAGCTTGTCGCAGATCGCGAGGATGTTGTGCTTCTCGTGCGTCGCGAAGGCGACGTGGTGCATGCGGGGCCCGTCGCCGCCGGTCGCGGCGGTGTCGTGCACGGTGGGCTTGCGCCGCATCCACGCCGCGTAGACCGTGCCGTCCTCGTCCTGGATGTCCTCCGTCACCCGGAACCCCAGGTCCTGGTAGTGGCGCACGGCGCGCGGCACGTCCGGCGTCACCTGGTTGAAGTGGTCGAGGCGCACCAACTCCCCGGGAATCTGCAGGTCGTACCGCCACGACAGCCGCTCGACGTGCTCGCTGTGGTGGAAGAACTCGTAGGGAAAGCCGAGCGGGTCCTCGACGCGTACGGAGTCGCCGATGCCCTTCGTGAAGCCCTCGGCGCGGCGTTCGACGCGGCATCCGATCTCCTCGTAGAAGGCGACGGCCCGATCGAGGTCCTCGGGCGTGCGGACCCGATACGAGAAGGCGGCGACGGCGGCGACGGGACCTTTCCGCAGCACGAGGTTGTGGTGGATGAACTCCTCGGTCGAGCGCAGGTAGATGACCTCGTCGTCCTCCTCGGTGATGTGAAGTCCCAGGACGTCGACGTAGAACTGGCGGGATGCCGCGAGATCGGTGACCACGAGGTCCATGTAGGCGCAGCGCAGGATGTCGGGGGCGGGCGAAGTCGGCGTCTGCACGGGGTCGTCGGTGCGGATGGGGGCTTCTTGCGAGACGAAGAACCCGGAGAAGGTCTTGGTCATGCCGTCGCGGTGGCTCATATCAGCGTCCTTGCTGGTCGTGGGCGGAGTCAGTTCTTGCCGAACGTGGGGTTGTGGACCGCGCCGAGTGTGATGTGCACGGCCTGCTGGTCGGTGTAGAAGTCGATCGAGCGGTAGCCGCCCTCATGGCCGAGTCCGGACGCCTTCACCCCGCCGAACGGCGTGCGGAGGTCGCGGACGTTGTTCGAGTTCAGCCACACCATGCCGGCCTCGACGGCCTGCGAGAAGTTGTGTGCGCGCTTGAGATCGTTCGTCCAGATGTAGGCGGCGAGGCCGTAGGTCGTGTCGTTCGCGAGGGCGAGCGCCTCGTCATCCGTATCGAAGGGCGTGATCGCGACGACGGGACCGAAGATCTCCTCCTGGAAGATGCGCGCGGTCGGGGGCACGTCGGCGAACACCGTGGGGGCGACGAAGTTGCCCTCGGCGAACCCGTCGGGGCGGCCGCCGCCGGCGACCAGGCGCGCTTCGCCCTTGCCGATCTCGACGTACGACATGACCTTGTCGTAGTGCTCCGGGTGCACGAGGGCCCCGACCTCGGTGGCGGGATCGTGGGGGTAGCCGACGGTCACGCGCTGGGCCTGCGCCGCGTAGCGCTCGACGAACTCGTCGTACACCTCGCGCTGGACGAGGATGCGGCTGCCCGCCGTGCACCGCTCTCCGTTGAGCGAGAACACCCCGAAGATCGTCGCATCGATTGCGGCGTCGAGATCGGCGTCGGCGAAGACGACGGCGGGGCTCTTGCCGCCCAGCTCCATCGACAGGCCCTTCAGCCACGGCGCTGCGTTGGCGAAGATCAGCTGGCCGGTCGCGCTCTCGCCGGTGAAGGAGATGAGCGGCACGTCGGGGTGTTTCACGAGCGCATCGCCGGCGTCCTCGCCGAGGCCGTTGACGAGGTTGAAGACGCCCTGGGGGAGTCCCGCCTCTTCGAAGATGCCGGCCCAGAGCGATGCCGACAGCGGCGTGAACTCGGCCGGCTTCAGCACGACCGTGTTGCCCGTCGCGAGAGCGGGCCCGAGCTTCCAGGACTCCAGCATGAACGGCGTGTTCCACGGGGTGATGAGCCCGGCCACGCCGATCGGCTTGCGGTTGACGTAGTTGATCTGACGCCCCGGAACCTTGAAGGTGTCGTCGGACTGGGCGACGGTCAGGTCGGCGAAGAAGCGGAAGTTCTCGGCCGCGCGACGCGCCTGGCCGAGCGCCTGTGTGATCGGGAGCCCCGAGTCGAACGATTCGAGCTCAGCGAGCCGGGCGTCGCGCGCCTCGACGAGGTCGGCGATCCGGTGCAGGATGCGCGAGCGCTCGCGCGGCAGCATCTTCGGCCACGGGCCGTCGGTGAAGGCGCGGCGTGCGGCGGCCACGGCGGCATCCACATCAGCCTTCTTGCCGGCCGCGGCCTGCAGGTAGACGCGATTGGTCACCGGATCGAGGACGTCGAAGGTCTCGCCGTCCACGGAGTCGACGAACGCGCCGTCGATGTAGTGCTGGATGCGGCCCGGTAGGCCGTCGGGCGTGTGCGGGGCCGCCAGGGTGGGATCCGTCATGTCGTGCGTCCTTGCTTGAGGGGTCAGAAGTTCGGCAGGCCGAGGGCCTGGTCGGGGTGTTCATGGGTCATATAGGCGTCGAGGGTCGCCGAGCGGTGTCGACGCGCGGCGTGCTCGATCTCGCTGAGGGGGGCGCTCCGCTCGATGAGGACGAGGATCTGCTCGTGCTCGCGCACCGACTCCTGCGCTCGGCCGGGTACGAAGCTGAACGTCGAGTCACGGAGGTGCCCGAGCCGTGCCCACTCGGTCTGGACGAGCTCCAGCATCCGCGGGTTGGCGCACCGCTCGAAGAGGGTCGCGTGGAACTCCTGGTTCAACCGCGTGAAGGCTCGCGGATCGAAGTGGTCGAGCGTCTCGATCATGAGCTCGTTGATCTCGCGCGCTCGCCGGATGTCCGATCCGGTGAGCGCTCGCGCCGACAGCGCGGTGGCGGTGCCCTCGAGGATCGACAGCGCCTGCATGCTGTAGCGGTACTGCGAGTCGTCGACCATTGCGACGCGCGCGCCGACGTTGCGCTCGAAGGTGACGAGCCCTTCGGCCTCGAGCTGACGGATCGCCTCGCGCACCGGCACGACGCTCATGTCGAGCTCGCCCGCGATGCTGCCGAGCACCAGGCGGTAGCCGGGGGTGAACGTCTCGTCGACGATGCGCTCCTTGAGCCAGGCGTACGCCTGCTGCGACTTGCTCGGCGCGGCGATCCCGCTCATCGGCTGCTCCGCTCGGCCTCGTAGCGTCCGCGCCACTGCGCGTTCATGGGGAACAGTCCGTCGACGGGTTCGCCCTCGGCGACGCGGGCGGCGATCCAGGCGTCCTCGTCCTCCTGTGCGAGGGCTGCGTCGGCGACCTCCTCGGCGAGCGCCGGTGGCAGCACGATGACGCCGTCGCGGTCGCCCACGATGATGTCGCCCGGCTGCACGGTCGTGCCGCCGCAGGCGATCGTGCCCCCGGCATCCCACGGCACGTGCTTGCGGCCGAGGACCGCGGGGTGGGCGCCGGCCGAGTAGACGGGGATGCCGACCGCGGCGACCGCGGCGGCGTCGCGCACGCCGCCGTCGGTCACGATGCCGGCTGCGCGCTGCGCGTGGGCACGGATCGCGAGGATGTCGCCGAGCGTGCCGGATCCGGCTTCGCCGCGCGCCTCGATGACGATGACCTCGCCCTCGCGAACCGCGTCGAACGCGCGCTTCTGCGCGTTGTAGCCGCCGCCGTGGCTTCGGAACAGGTCCTCGCGGTTCGGCACGAAGCGGAGGGTCGCGGCGACGCCGACGAGTTTGGCGTCGGGGTGGAGCGGTGCGACGCCGTCGATCGTGACGTTGTCGAGGCCGCGCTTTCGCAGCTGCTGCGACAGCCCTGCGACCGGGACGCGCTCGAGCTTCGCGCGCAGGTCGGGGGAGAGGACGGATGCCGTCGCGAGCCCGGCGGCCCCGCGGGATCCCCAGGCTTCTTCGCGCTGCGTGTCGTCGACCTGGGGGAGCGAGCCGAGTGCCGGGTCGAAGGGGGCGTCCGGACCGGCGACGACGGTCGTCGTCAGTCGGCCCGTGGACACTCCGGTGTCGAGGGCGTCGACCTCGATCTCCACGACGTCGCCGGGGGCGATGACCGACGAGCCCGCGGGCGTCCCGGTGAGGATGACGTCGCCGGGTTCGAGGGTCATGTGCTGCGACAGGTCGGCGACGATCTGCGGGAGGGGGAAGAGGAGGTCGTCGGTGGAGCCCTCCTGGGCGAGCTCGCCGTTCACCCAGGAGCGCACGCGCAGGCGGGTGGGGTCGAGCGCACGGGCGTCGAGGGCGAGGGGGCCGATCGGCGTGAACCCGTCGCCGCTCTTGGATCGGACGTTCGAGCCCTTGTCGTTCGCGCGCAGGTCGTAGAGGCCGAGGTCGTCGGATGCCGTGACCCCCGCGACGTGATCCCACGCTCGGTCGACGCTCACCCGGCGGGCGGCGGCACCGATCACGAGCGCGATCTCACCCTCGAAGGCGAGCAGTTCGGTGCCCGTGGGCCGCTCGACCGTGCCGCCCGAAGCGGCGACCGAACTCGACGCCTTGAAGAAGTACGACGGTGCCGCGGGGGTGCGCCCGCGTTGAGCGGCGCGCGAGCGGTAGTTCAGGTGGACGGCGATGATCTTCCCCGGTCGGCCGGGAAGGGCCGCGAAGCGCGGGTCGGCGGTCGCGGCATCCGTCACCGAATCGTCGTTCTGCATCGTCTGAGCTCCTTCGCCCTTGCGTCGTATCTCAAATCGTATATGATCGTGCTGCCCCGGACAACCGGATATCGACGAAGACGTCGGATGACACAGGAGTCAGCATGAGCACTTCCCCCGCCCGTGACGGGTTCACTCCCACCGGGACCATCGCGACAGCCGCGGACCGCCGCCGCGTCGTGTTCGCCACCGTCGTCGGCACCACCGTGGAGTGGTACGACTTCTTCATCTACGCGACCGCCGTCGGCCTCGTGTTCGGCCAGCTCTTCTTCGCCCCTCTCGGCAAGGACAGCGTCCTCATCGGGTTCGCGACCGTCGGGGTGAGCTTCCTCTTCCGTCCGCTCGGCGCGTTCCTCGCGGGACACCTGGGCGACAAGTACGGCCGCAAGGTCGTGCTCATGTGGACGCTCATCCTCATGGGGCTCGCCACCGCCCTCATCGGCGTGCTGCCGAGCTACGAGTCGATCGGTCTCGCCGCGCCCATCATCCTCGTGCTGCTGCGCATCCTGCAGGGCATCTCCGCCGGCGGCGAGTGGGGCGGCGCGGTGCTCATGGCCGTCGAGCACGCCCCCAAGACCCGGCGCGGCGCGTTCGGCGCTTCCCCGCAGATCGGCGTGCCGCTGGGGCTCCTGCTCGCCTCGGGCGTCATGGCGCTCATGTCGGCGATCGCTCCCGGCGAGCAGTTCCTGCAGTGGGGCTGGCGCGTGCCGTTCCTGCTCAGCGTCGTCCTGATCCTCGTCGGCTGGTACGTCCGCCGTCGCGTCGAGGAGAGCCCCGTCTTCCTCGAGCTCGCCGAGCGCAAGGAGCACAGCCGGATGCCGATCGTCGAGCTGTTCCGCACGCACGCGGTCCTCGTGATCATCGCCGCCTTCGTCTTCGCCGGCAACAACGCCGTCGGCTACATGACCACGGGCGGGTACATCCAGGGGTACGCCACCAACCCCGAGGGCCCGCTCGCCCTCGACCGCGGTCCGGTGCTCTGGGCGGTGACGGGATCGGCGGTCACGTGGCTGCTCTCGACTCTCGTGGCCGGGTTCGTCTCCGACCGGATCGGGCGCCGCACGACCTACATCGCGGGCTGGATCATGCAGCTCGTCGGCGTGTTCACTCTCTTCCCGCTCGTCAACACGGGCAATGTCTTCGTGCTGTTCCTGGGTCTCGCGATCCTCACGATCGGCCTCGGCTTCACCTACGGCCCGCAGGCGGCGCTCTACGCAGAGCTGTTCCCCGCGTCGATCCGCTTCTCGGGCGTCTCGATCTCGTACGCCATCGGTGCCATCCTCGGCGGCGCCTTCGCGCCGACGATCGCGACGGCACTCGTCGCCGCCTTCGGCTCGACCACACCCGTCACGTGGTACCTGGCCGGGATGACCGTGCTGGGCCTGGTGGCGACGCTGCTGCTGCGCGATCGCAGCGGCATCCCGCTCGACCCCGATCACGAGGCGGAGCAGGCCGTCAGCCCGGTCCGCGGCCTGACCCGCGCCTGAGCGCCCGAGGAGAACCATGCAGTTCCACCACCACGGCTACGTCTCCGGTGACCCGCGGGTCGCGCCCGCCGCGGGCACCGGGATCGACCGGCCCGAGGAGCTCCCCGACGAGACGGACGTGCTCATCGTGGGATCGGGTCCGGCGGGGATGCTGCTGGCCGCCCAGATGTCGCAGTTCCCGCAGGTCTCGACCCGGCTCATCGAGCGGCGCACGGGCCGGCTCGAACTGGGGCAGGCCGACGGCATCCAGCCGCGGTCGGTGGAGACCTTCCAGGCGTTCGGGTTCGCGGAGCGGATCATCGCCGAGGCGTACAACATCGGCTACATGAACTTCTGGGGCCCCGACCCGGCCGATCCAAGCCGGATCCGCCGCACGTCGCGGACCGACGACTACGGCCTGAAGATCAGCGAGTTCCCCCACCTCATCGTCAACCAGGCGCGCGTGCTGGACTACTTCGCCGAGGCGGCCGCGCACGGCCCCGGACGGATCGTGCCCGACTACGGCATCGAGTTCGTCGACCTCGAGGTGCCCGAGGATGCCGCGGCCCCCGTCGCCGTGACGGTCCGCCACGTCGACGGTCCCCGGGCGGGGGAGGAACGCGTCATCCGGGCGCGGTACGTGGTCGGCTGCGACGGCGCCCGGAGCGGCGTGCGACGGGCGATCGGACGCGTGCACGTCGGCGACGCGTCGAAGCACGCGTGGGGTGTCATGGACGTCCTCGGCGACACCGACTTCCCGGACTGGCGCATCAAGTGCGCCATCAACAGCTCGGCGGGGAACATCCTCCACATCCCGCGCGAGGGCGGGTACCTCAGCCGCATGTACATCGACCTCGGCGCCGTCGCGGCGGACGACAACCACCGGGTCCGCGAGACCCCCATCGAGGAGGTCATCCGCCGCGCCAATGAGATCCTGCATCCGTACACGATCGACGTGAGGCAGGTCGCCTGGCACAGCGTCTACGAGGTCGGGCACCGCGTCACCGACGGGTTCGACGACGTGCCGGCCGGCAGTGACCGCGATCCGCGTGTCTTCCTCACCGGCGACGCGTGCCACACGCACAGTGCCAAGGCCGGCCAGGGCATGAACGTCTCGATGCAGGACGGGTTCAATCTCGGGTGGAAGCTCGGTCACGTGCTGACCGGGCTGGCACCGGCATCCCTCCTCGCCACCTACGAGGCCGAACGGCGACCCGTCGCGCAGCAGCTGATCGACTTCGACAAGGAGTGGTCGTCGCTGATGGCGCGCAAGCCCGAGGAGATAACCGACCCCGAGGATCTCGCGACCTACTACCTGGCGACCGCGGAGTTCCCATCGGGGTTCATGACGCAGTACGGGCCGTCGACGATCGTTTCGGGGACCGGGCACGAGGGCCTTGCGACCGGGTTCCCGGTCGGCAAGCGACTGACGTCGGCCGAGGTCGTCCGGGTCGCGGACGGCAACGTCGTGCACCTCGGGCACCACGCGAAGGCGGACGGGCGATGGCGCGTGTACGCCTTCGCGGACGCCTCGGGCGAGGACCTCTCGGCGTGGGCGGAGTGGTTCGCCTCGGCATCCGGTCCGATCGCCCGGCACACGCCGGCAGGGGCCGATCCCGATGCCGTCTTCGACGCCAAGGTTATTTACCCGCGACGGTACGAGGACGTCGAGATGGCGGAGGTTCCCGCCGTGTTCCGTCCGCACTCGGGGCCGCTCGGCCTCATGGACTGGGAGAAGGTCTACGCGACCGGACCCTCGACGTGGACGGATGTCGACATCTTCGCCGAGCGCGGGATCTCGGCGCAGGGCGCGGTCGTCGTCGTCCGGCCCGACCAGTACGTCGCCGCTGTCCTGCCGCTGACCGCGACCGCCGAGTTGGCGGACTTCCTGTCCGGCGCCTTCCGCCCCGCCGGCTGAGCCCCGGTGCCTCGAACCGTCGCAGATGGTCGCTGACGCGGCGTCCCGCCGACCATCTGAGACCTCTCGCACTAGGGTCGGGGTGTGGACACCGTGAACCCGCTGATCCCGGCCGCGGACGACATCGCCTGGTCGATCGTCGCGCTGGTGCTGACGGTGCTTGCGATCGTCGCCCTGGTCTCGCTGGCGCTGTCCGCGCGGCGGCTGACCTCGACGCAGGCGCTCGTGTGGGTGCTCGTGGTGCTGCTGATTCCGGTCGCCGGTCCCGTCGCGTGGCTCGCGGTCGGTCGGCGGGCACGGATGCCGCGCCGCGAGGCGTGAGCCCGGCGCACGCCGTCGACCCGACGCGAGGTGCAGCGAGGACGGCGTCTTAGCGTCAGTTCGTGTCGGCTCGGCCCCGCCGAGCCTCAGCGCCGCAGGTTCACCTGCAGGATCTCCTCCTGATACGGCGCCCGGACGGCACCGGAGACGCGCAGGTCGAGCAGCAGGAACGGCCGCTCGTCGGCGGGGAGATCGCGCCAGCGGGCGAGAGCCTGCAGATCGTCGAGCGTCCGAACGATGACACCCTCCGCTCCGACGGCGCGCGCGAGGCCGGCGAAGTCGACCTCGGGGATCTCCATGGGCCCACGGGCGAGACCCATGACGCCGTACAGGTGCACCTCCGCTCCGTACGCCCTGTCGTTCCACACCACCGCGAGGCCGCGTCCTCGCGCCACCCGGACGGCAGATTCGAGGTCGGCGATCGCCATCAAGCCGCCGCCGTCACCCGTCGTGAGGACGATCGTCGACTCCGGCCGTGCACGAGCGGCTCCCGGAACGGACGGGAACCCGAGCCCGATCGACTGATAGGCCGTACCGATCATCATCATCCGGTCGGGTGAGGCGACCGGCCAGAACATGTTCGCCCAACCGATGAAGTGCCCGCCGTCCGAGACGACGACGCGATCCTCCGGCAGCAGCTCGGCGATCGCCGCCGCCGCGCTCCGCGGATCGAGTCGCCCGTCCGGCGCGAGACCGTCACCGGCGTCGTAGCTGCGAAGGCTCGCGACGTCCACCGTCTCGCGCCACCCCGACGGCGCACCGCCGAGCCGCGCGAGCTCGTCCGCGAGCGCGCGCGCCGCGAGGGCGGCATCCGCTCGCAGGTACCGGCCCACCTGCGGATGCGTCGCCGCGGGCGCCACGTCGACCTGCGCGATCGCCGCACCCGGCGCGAACAGCTCGCCGAAGCGCATCGTGAACTGGTTGAGCGACGCGCCGAACACGACGACGACGTCCGCCTCGCGGATCGCGGCCATCGCCCCCTCCGCGCCGAACCCGCCGGTCACCCCCAGGTCGTACTCACCGCGCGGGAAGACACCGCGGCCGAGGGCGGTGGATGCCGTCAGTGCCCCGACGGCGTCGGCGAGTCGTCCGAGCTCCTCGCCCGCTCCCGCCGTCCAGGCGCCGCGGCCGGCGAGCAGGAGGGGCCGCTCGGCCGACGCGAGGTCCCGCGCGACCGCGGCCACCGTCGCGGACGCGTGCGGACCGGTCGGTGCCAGTGGGGCGGGCAGCACCGGCTCGGGCGGCGGTGGGATCTCGCCGGCGTCGCGGCCGCCCACGTCGTACGGGATCGCGAGGACGACGGGGATGCGGAACGACAGCGCGTGCTCGATGGCGATCACGGTCGTGGCCGCGGCATCCGTTCGTCCCACGGTGTACGTGCGCACGCCGACGGCCGACGCGAGCGAGAGCTGGTCGACGTCCCACGGGCGAGGACCCGATGTCGGTTCGTCGCCGACGACGAGTACCAGCGGCACGCGGGCCTGCGCCGCCTCGGCGAGCGCCGTGAGCGTGTTCGTGAAGCCGGCGCCGTAGGTCGAGGTGGCCGCAGCGAGGCCGCCGCCGGCGCGGAAGTGCGCATCCGCGGCGACGACGCCCCCCGCCTCGTGGCGGACGGCGGTGAAGGTCACGTCGCCCCGGCGTTCGAGCGCGTCGAGCACGAGGGCGTTGCCGTTGCCCATCACGCCGAAGACGTGATCGACGTGGGCGGCGAGGGCGGCGGCGACGTGGGCGGCGACGGTGGGCATGAGAGCTCCTGGAGACGATGACGACGGATGCCGTATATGTCTCGCGCCCCGCGGCGATGCGGGTGGCTGCGTGCCCCTTTTCCGAGCACCAGGGCCTCGCGGTCCCGGACGGCACAAGTATAGGCACCCCCGCAGGCCCCGCCGTGGCACACTGCGATCATGCTGCAGACGATGGAGATCAGCCTGACGCCGTTCGACGCCGCCCGGATCGTCCTCGATCACGTCCAGTCGTCGGGGATGACGGTCGAGTGCGTCGGACAGCACGCGACGGCGACGGATGCCGGGCATCAGAGTGCGCTGCTGATCTTCGAGAAGTACTACATGCGCACCAGCAGCCGGGCGTCGCTGACCGTCCTGCTCGAGAACCTCGCCGGCCCGACGAAGGCCGTGTTCCGCGGGTCGGGCGGGGGAGAGGGCGCCCTGTTCCGGTTCGACTGGGGCGCGAGCGCCGACTTCGCTGGGAGCGTCGTCGACGCCCTCCAGCCGTACGCGACGGACTGAGGCGTCGATGGATGCCGCAGAGGTCCGGAGGCGGCGCCTGCAGTCGCACCTGCTCGCCGAGCCGGCCGCGACCGTTCCCGACGTCGCGCGACGCCTGCTCGCCGTGCAGGCGCAGGACTTCGCCGCGAGCCGCTGGGCCCTCGGCATCCGCACCGCCGGCGGCCTCACCGTCGGCGATGTCGATCGCGCCTTCGACGAGGGACATCTCGTGCGCGCGTGGACGCAGCGCGGAACCCTCCACGTCGTCGAACCCCACTCCGTCGGCACCATCCTCGCCGTCACCGGAGAGCGGCAGGCACGCGCGTACGGCATCGAGCCGCAGGTGCTCGACGGCGGTGAGCGCGTCTTCCGGGCCGCCCTCGACGCAGAAGGGAATCTCACCCGGTCGGCGTTCGTCGAGGCGCTTCAGAGCGACGGGGTCGCCGGATCGGTCACGGCCGGCAGCCGCATCCTCACGGCGCTCTCGATCCGCGGCGTCCTCGCCCTCGGGCCCGTCGTCCCCCGGGCCGCGGGCGTCACGCGCGAGCAGTTTGTCGTGGCGCTCCCGCCTCGCGCTGCCGATACGGACGATCCGACCGTCGACCTGCTCGTCGCGTATCTGCGCGGACACGCACCGGCCACGATCGCGGACTTCGCGTGGTGGGCCGGTCTGCCGTCGGGGCAGGCGCGCGCTGCCGCCGAGCGGGCCGGAGAACGCGTGGTGAGGCTCGAGTACGGGCTGCTCGCCCTCACCGAGACGACCGCGGGGACGGTCCCGGCTCCGCTCGCGCTCCCCGCCTTCGACGAGTACGTGCTCTCCTACGCCGATCGGTCCCTCGGGATGGGCGTCGGTGACAGGACGACGGTCGGGCCGACAGCGAACGGGATGGTGCGTCCCGTCCTCCTCCGTGACGGTGTCGCCGTCGGGACATGGGCGCTGTCGCTCGCCGCCGGTAGCCGCGGCATCCCCGATGCGACGCTCTTCACGGGGGAATCGGACGCCGGAGTGTTCGAGGCTCTGGCGCGCGTTCGGCGATTCTTCGCCGTCGCATAGCGATCCGGACGCAGCCGCGCAAGCGGTTCTCGCCTCCGTCGAGCCGCATTAGCGTCCTCTTACGCGCCGAACCCCGCGGGCGCGACGAAGGGAGCGCAGCATGCCCTCGCTTCCGCGCGATGTGCCGGATCGGATCCTCGTCGAGCGCGCCATCGAAGGGGATGCCGTCGCCTTCAGCGACCTGCTCCGTCGTCACTCGTCGCTGGTCCGCGCGTACGTCTACCGCATCGTCGGGTCGCTGGCGGATACGGACGACGTCGTGCAGGACGCATTCGTCACCGCATGGAAGCAGCTGCCGACCCTTCGCGACCCCGCGGCGTTCCGATCGTGGCTCATGCGCATCGCCGGTCGCGAGGCGCTCGCCGTCGCGACCGGGAGATCGAAGGAGGACGCGCTCGACGAGGCCGTCCTTCCGCCGTCGTCGCAGGCGCAGCCCGAGCGGACGGCCATCCAGAACGACCGTATGGCAGCTCTGTCGCGCGCGCTCGATCGACTGAAAGAGGATCAACGTCGATGCTGGTTACTGCGCGAAGTCGCAGAGCTGAGCTACGCCGAGATCGCAGAAGAGATGACCATGACCGAGAGCACCGTCCGAGGATTGCTCGCCCGCGCGAGGGCCAGCATCGCGATCGAGATGGAGGGATGGCGATGACCGACGACTCCACACTCGACTGCGGCCGCACCATCGAGGAACTCAGCAGCTACGTCGAATCCGGTCGCACGCCCCGCGACCCGCACATCGAGTCGTGCCCCGACTGCCTCAACGCGATCGAAGCGCTGGAACGCGTGGGGCAGTTGTCCCGCGATCTGTTGGCAGACGATGCCGAGCGGATGCCGCGACCTCCCGAGAGCTGGTTCGAAGGGATCCTGTCGGTCATCCATTCCGAGCTCCGCGCGGGGCGCAGCTTCCCGATCCACCACCCCGATCCCCGCGTCACGATCACGGTGACGGAGGGGGCGGTCCGGTCGCTCGTCCGGACCCGCGCGGATGCCCTCGACGGCATCTATCTCGGGCGCACCGAGATCGTCGGAGACGCCGAGACCCCGGGCGCTCCGGTGCGCATCGAGCTCACGGCATCCGTCGCCTGGGGCAAGTCGATCCCGGAGCTCACGAGCTCGCTCCGTGAGCTGGTCTACCGCGTCCTCGCCGAGCACACCGAGCTGAACGTCACCGCCGTCAACGTCGCCGTGGATGAGATCCACGGGACAGAAGGGAAGGAGTGAGCACATGACCGGACCGCTCTCCGCCGACCACTCCGCGGACACCTCCGACGGGCAGGCCGACCAGCTCGATCTCGTCGCCCGCATCCGTGCCGTCGACGGCGTGACCGACGTGTACTCGCCGCGCTCCGCGGTCAGTCGCATCCCCGGCCTCATCGCGGCGGCCGCCGGCGCCGCTGACGACCGTATGGCGGAGGTCGCCGTCACCGTTCGGGACGAAATGCCGCTGGTCGCCGCGCGGATCGCGACCGCGTCGCACGACAACACCCCCGATGCGGCCCGCCGGGTCGCCGACGCGTTGCTGGCGAACACCCCCGAGGACGCGCAGATCAGCATCCAGATCGCCCGCATTCACTGACGCGGGAGCCCTGCACGAAGATTCTCCGAACTTTTTTGTGACGAATCCGGACGCCGGTGCCTCTTATGTACGAGGCCGACAACACCGGCCACGACGCGCATCCCGCGTCGACGAATCGTTCGAGAAAGAGGAGACATCATGGCCACCGAGACCCCGAAGACCACCACCCCCGCCGTGCCGGGCACCGGACGCGTCGACCGGACCGCTCCCCGTACGGAGGAGTCGTCGTCCGCGACGGGTGGCACCACCGTCATCGCCGATGGCGTGGTCGCCAAGGTCGCCGGTATCGCCGCGCGTGAGATCCCCGGCGTGCACGCGCTGGGTGGCGGTGGCGCCCGTGCGCTCGGCGCCATCCGTAACGCGATCAACGCGACGGACCTCGGCCAGGGCGTCAAGGTCGAAGTCGGCGAGACGCAGGCTGCCGTCGACCTGACGATCGTCGTTGAGTACCCGACGCCGGTCCACCAGGTCGCCTCGCAGGTCCGTGACGCCGTCGCCGGCGCCATCACCCGTCTGGTCGGACTCGAGGTCGTCGAGGTCAACGTGACGGTCGACGACGTCCACATCCCGGGCGACGAGGACGAGGAGCACGAGGAGTCGCGCGTCTCATGAGCACCACAGTCATCGGCGCGATGACCGGCGCCATCCTGGCCGTCGTGGGCCTCGTGTTCGGGTTCTGGGGATTCCTCCTCACCGCCCTGTTCATGGCCATCGGCGCCGTCATCGGCCGCATCGCGTCGGGCAAGCTCGACGTCCGGGCCGTGACCGATGCCTTCACGGGACGGCGCACCTCCTGATGCGTACCGACACCGACGGAACGGCGGGCGGCGAGTCCCCGCGACTCGCCGCCGCCCCCGGCGTCGCCGGCCGCACCGACGTCGCCGAGCGTGTGCTCGTCGGCGTCGCGCGGGCGGTGTCCGCCGATGTCATCGGCGTCCCGCGGGGCGAGGTCTCCGTGGGTGTCACCGATCGACGGGACGGCATGGCTCTGCAGGTCTCGAGTCCCCTGCCCGTCCCCGACCTCGATGACGCGGAAGCGGTGCGGAGCACCACTCCCGTCCTCGAGCGCGCCGCTCGGATGCAAGAGCAGCTGCGCGAGCGACTGACCCACCTCCTCGGGCGCGACATCGCCCGGATCGACATCACCGTGACCGGTGCCCGAACCCCGGAAAGGAAGCGTGTGCGATGACCACTCCCGTGCTCCGTCGCGTCGTGCGCCGCGAAACGCACTCGCCGCGCAGCGTCGCCTTCGCTCTCGTCGTCCTCCTCGGGATCGTTCTGGCCCTGTACGTCGCGGTCGAGCTCGTGCTCGCGCTCGCGGCACAACCGCCCCTCCTGGCGCGGCCGATGACCGCGCTGAGGTGGCTGGCCGGACTTCCCGGGGGCGTCCCGACGGCTGCCGGCGTCGCCGGCGGGCTCGTCGTGGCCGCGATCGGGCTCTGGCTCGTGATCCTCGCCATCGCCCCGGGACGCCTGTCCAAGCACGAAGTGGATGCCGGTGGCCGAGTCGCCGTCATCGACAACGGTGTGCTCGCGTCGGCACTCGCACAGCGGGTGAGTGACGAGATCGGCGTCGCCCGCGATCGGGTGACGGTCGGGGTCGCCCACCGGAGCGTGGACGTCACCGTCCGGCCGGGCGCCGGCATCCCGATCGAGAGATCCGAGGTAGCGGCTCTGGCCGAGGCGGAGATCGCCTCGCTGAGGCTCGCGCGCCCGGTCCGTGCCCGCGTCCGGATCGAACGCACCGATGGAGAGGAGAAGGCGGCGTGAACGACACGAACCGTGCACTGAACCGCACCGTGCTCCTGATCGTCGGTCTGGTCCTCCTGGTCGGCGGGGGAGCGGCGGCGACGGCGGTCGCCGTCCCGGCCGTCGGCGACCGGTGGACCTCGGCGGGAACGGCAGCCGTCGACGGACTCCGAGCCGCCGGAGACGCCACGACGATCGGGGGAACCACCCTCAGCTGGGCCGTCCTCGGCGCGGTGGCCGTTGCGGTCGTCATCGCGGTGATCCTGTTCGCGGCACTCACCACCCTCGTCAGCCGACGCTCCCGCACGGTGTTGCGATCGAGCGGGTCGCAGACCCCGCTCGGCCGGGTCACCGTCGCCGAGGGGTTCGCCGCGGACGCCGTCAAGAATTCGCTCGCCCGTCGGGACGGCGTGCTCTCGGCCTCCGTCACGGCCCATTCGGTCAAGGACGAGCCCGTCCTCCACGTGAGCGTCACGGCTCGCCAGGGAGCAGACCCCCGCCGGGTCGTCGATGACGTCGATCGCGTCATGGACGGTTTGGCGGCAGTGACCGGCACCGACACCGCCGCGTTCATCTCCGTCCACGGAGGGCTTCGCAGCAAGCTCGCCACGGACGCCCCGCGGGTCAGCTGATCCGCCCCCGATCCCCGGTCCAGGCACCGGTTCCCCCATCCGCACCACACAGAAAGGAGACCCTCATGGGACTCGACGACAAGATCAAGAACGCCGCTCAGGACATCGCCGGCAAGGCGAAGGAAGCGATCGGCAAGGCCACCGACAACGACAAGCTCGTTGCCGAGGGCAAGGCCGACCAGACCAAGGCCGAGGCGAAGAAGGCCGGCGAGAACGTGAAGGACGCCTTCAAGAAGGACTGACCTTCACCGCTCGCGCCATCGGGCAGCTGGGGGGCGGCGCGAGCAGAAGCGGGGAGCACGACGGGGACCGTGCTCCCCGCTTCTTCGTGTGTGTACGCGGGTCAGGAGAACAGGCCCGCGCCGACGAACGAGCCGTTCTTCGCGCCGGGAGGGATCACCCAGATGCCGGACGCGATATGCCGGACGTACTCGTTCATGAGATCGGTCGAGAGCGCACGCTGGAGCGTGACGAACTGCTCGGGGGACCGCTGGTACGACAAGAAGAACAGCCCCGCATCGAGTCGGCCGAGGCCGGTGTTGCCGTCGACGTAGTTGTAGCCGCGGCGCAGGATGCGGACGCCTCCGTTGAGGTCGGGGTGGGCGAGGCGCACGTGCGAGGCGTGATCGATGGCGGGGGTGCCGGCGGCATCCTTCTTCCGGAAATCCGGCGCCGTCGCCTCCGCCCCGCCCGACAGTGGGGCGCCCTCGGACTTGTCGCGGCCGATGATGCGCTGCTGCTCCGAGAGCCGGACACGGTCCCAGGTCTCGATGAGCATCGCGACCTTGCGGGCGACGAGATACGACCCGCCCGCAAGCCAGGCGTGCTCGTCGTGCGCATCGACCCAGACGTGATCGGCGAGAGCCACGGTGTCGTCGGCCAGGATGTTCGCCGTGCCGTCCTTGAACCCGAACAGGTTCCGGGGGGTCGCCTGGGCGGCGGTCGTCTTCGAGGTCTTGCCGAAGCCGAGCTGCGACCACCGCAGGCGCGCGCGGCCGAACGCGATCCGGCTGAGGTTGCGGATGGCGTGCACGGCGACCTGCGGGTCGTCCGCGCACGCTTGGATGCACAGATCCCCGTTCGACGACTCGGGGATGAGGTCGTCTCCGAGGAATGCGGGAAGCTTCGCGAGACTCGCCGGGCGGAGCGAGAAGATCCCGTACCGGTCCGCGCCGTCCGCCGTCTCGAAGAGGGTCGGGCCGAGTCCGATCGTGATGGTGAGACCGGATGCCGGCAATCCCAGGGCCTCGCCGGTGTCGTCCGGCGGCGCCTCGGGAGACCCGCCGACGGCACCGGTGGCGCTCACCTGGAGTCCCTGCGTCATGCGGGCCGCCGCGTAGCTCCAGTCCTGCAGCAGCGACCGCAGATCCTCACGGCCCGTGCCCGCCATCATGTCGAACGCGGCGAAGTGCAGGTGGTCCTGCATCGGCGTCGTGATGCCCGCCTGGTGCGTGCCGAAGAACGGGTGGACGGACGCGGCGTCCTCCGTGGCCCCAGCGCGCCCGATCGCGACTCCCGCGGCAGATCCTGCTCCCGCGCCGAGGGCGAGTCCGGCGGCTCCGACGCCGGCGGCCAGGCCGAACAGACCGCGCCGGCTCAACGACGGCTGGACAGCCTCGTCGGGCGACGATCCCTCGGCGGTCATTGCAGGACGGTGGAGGTGAGGCGGGACAGCGGCTCGGCGAGCGCGTTGATCAGGTCGGTCAGCTCGCGCTTGTCGTCCGCGGTCAGTGTCTTGTACGCGACGAATCCCTTCTGCAGGGATCCATGGGCGGCGAGGGCGGCCTCCAGGTCGTCGTATCGACGGGCGATCTCCTCCGTGAGCGTCGCACCGTCGGAACCTGTGGCGGACGCGAAGTCCTTCACCAGTGAGAAGGCCATCTTCGAGCCTTCGACGTTCGCGGCGAAGTCCGAGAGGTCGGTGCCCGACCACCAGTCCTCCTCGCCGCTGATCTTGCCGGTCGCCACTTCATCGAGCAGGGCGATGGCGCCGTTGGAGATGCCGGCGACTCCCTGCGCGTCCAGTGCCTGCTGGAACTTCTCGGAGTGGACGTAGTCGTTGAGCTCGCCGACGTCGGCGATGAGCTTGTCGCCGTAGGCTGCGCGCTCGTCGGTGGTCGACGGCGCCCAGTCCTGCCATGCCGGCGTCTCGCCGTCCGCGTTCAGAGCGTCCTCCTGCGGCTGCCACAGGTCCTTCTCGATGCGGTGGAAACCCGTCCAGTCGAGGCCCTCCGCCACGGCATCCACTTCGCGGTAGTCGATCCGCGGGTCGAGGTCCCCGAGCGATTCGGCGACCGGCTCGATGCGCTCGTAGAACGCGCGGACCTTCGGGAACTGTGCGCGGGCCTCATCGTCCTTCCCCGACTCGTACGCGGTCGTGAACGCGTCGACGGCGGGCACGAGCTGCTCGACCTGGTCCTTGACGAAGGCGGCGTACAACTCGACGGCCTTCTGCTTCTGTTCGGCATCGTCCCCGGTGGCTGCGACGGTCGTGCCCGTCACACGGAAGTCGGCGCGGCCCACCCCTTCGCCGACCATGCCCGGCTTGCAGAGCGTCTTGTACTCTCCCGGCTGCGCGACGACGGTGAGCGTGCGCTGGGCACCGGGGGCGATGTTCTCGACCTCGCCGATGATCCGCAGCCCGTCCTCGGCCAGCAGGTAGAACTCGCTGATCTGGGAACTCTCGTTCGATACCGCGAACGTCAGCGTCCCGCTTTTCGCCGTCGCGGCCGAGACGTCGCACGAGGAGTCGGTGGAGCTGACGGTGAGTGCGTCCGCGCTCGTGGCCTCGGACTTTGCGACGCACCCCGACAGGGCGACGGCACCGACGGCGGCGAGGGCGAGGGCGGCATGGGCCTTGGTGAGAAGGGGGCGGGTCATGATGCTCCTAGGGATGCGTGACGGGATGCGGGGGTGCCGGTGGATGCGGCAGGAGTCGGGCTCGGGCGCCCGATGAGGCCACGGACGAAGAACGTGCCGACGACGGCGAGGTAGAGGGCCCAGGCGATCACCTGCAGCCAGGTCATCTCGGGCATGAAGCCGACGGTGGCCTGCAGGAGGGCGGCGAGTGCGCCGCCGGGCGGAAGCTGCCCGCTGACGTCGAAGGCCCAGCCGAAGGGGAATCCGGCCCATCCCACACCGACACCGCCGGTCACCGGGTCGATCGTCGCCGCGTCCGAGAACGGGCCGGGGAGGACGCCCGCTTCCTGCAGGTCGTGGAGCGCGTAGGCCAGCACCCCCGCGGCGACGACGACCAGGAAGCCGCCCGTCCAGGCGAAGAACCGTCGGAGGTCGAGGCGCACCGCACCGCGTGCGAGCAGCCACCCGAGGACGACGGCGACGGCGAGTCCGAGCACGGCGCCGAGCCAGCCGGGGCCCTCCTGTCCGGCGGTCTGCACCATCGACCAGAGGAACAGCGTCGTCTCGATGCCTTCGCGCGCCACCGACACGAACCCGATCAGCACGATGCCCCAGAAACCGCCCATGGCGAGCGCGCGATCGACACCTTCCTCGAGGTGGGAGCGCATCGTTCGCGCCGTCCGCTGCATCCAGAAGATCATCCACGTGACCATGCCGACGGCGATCAGGGACAGCAGGCCGCCGAGGAGCTCCTGGGCTTGGAACGTCAGCGCATAGGCGCCGAAGGTGAGGGCGGCGCCGATGACGAGCACGAGCGCGGCGGCGAGTCCTACTCCGGCCCAGAGCTTCGGGAGGACGTCGCGGCGGTCGATCCGGACGAGGTAGGCGACGAGGATGCCGACGACGAGGGCGGCTTCCAGCCCCTCGCGGAGGCCGATCAGGAAGGGAGGGAGGAGCGAGGCGAGCACGGGTATCTCTTCGGGTGTTCGGGAGTGAGGCCGGTGCCTGCTGCCCCGTCGCAGCCCGCTCGCAGGAACCGCTGTGCGACGACGAAACGACGTGGCAGATTAGGTTAGGCGAACCTCACTCGCGAGAGCGTACACCCGCCGAACGGCGACGCTCAACACGGCGGTCAGGCGTGTCGGTCGAGGAACGCGTAGACCTCGCCGTCGTCCACACCGGGGAACATCCCGCGGGGGAGCGGCGAGAACATCTGCATGTGCACGCGTGCGCTCGGCCACGCCTTGCCCTGCCAGCGGTCGGTGAGATCGGCGTCGGGCCGACGGCAGCACGCCTCGTCCGGGCACGTCGAGGCTGCGCGCTTCTGCGTCTCGCGCCCGCGGAACCAGCGCGCGTCGTCGAAGGGCACGCCCACGGTGATCGAGAACTCGCCGTCTGCGGTCGTTCCCGTCTGACTCGAGCACCAGAACGTCCCGCTCGGGGTGTCGGTGTACTGGTAATGCTCCGTCGTGCGGTTCTGCTCGGCGAAGGCCGAGCGTGCCGCGAATCTCCGGCACACGACCTGGCCCTCGACGGACCCCGTGACGTCCATCGGCAGGGGGAGGCCGTCGTTCTCGTAGACGCGGTTGATCGCACCCGCCCCGTCGACGCGCAGGAAATGCAGCGGGATGTCGAGATGCTGGGTGAGGAGGTTCGTGAGTCGCATCCCGGCGGCCTCGTGGGTGACGCCGAAGGCGTCGCGGAAGTCCTCGACGGCGAGGTTCCGGTCCTTCTTGGCTTGGGCGAGGAACGCGACCGACGCCGTCTCGGGCATGAGGCAGCAGGCCGCGTAGTAGTTGATCTCGAGCCGCTGCTGCAGGAAGTCGGCGTAGTCGGTGGGCGGAGTGTGTCCGAGCAGGCGGTGGGCCATCGCCTGCAGCGCCATCGAGCGCAGGCCGTGACCGCCGGGGATGGATGCCGGGGGGAGGTAGATCCGCCCGTTCTCGAGGTCGGTGACCGAACGCGCGGAGTGCGGCAGATCGTTGGCGTAGATGAGCTCGAACCCGAGTTGCTCCGCCATGATGCTCACGGTGCGGTGGGTCAGGGCGCCCGTGGTGTGCCCGGCGGCTTTGAGCTTCTTCTCGGCGAGCTTCTCGATCTCGGGCAGGTAGTTGTTCTGCTCGCGCATGCGCAGACGCAGCTCGGTGTTGGCGCGGCGTGCTTCTTCGGGGGTCGCGATCGACTCCCGCTCCCGGCGCTCGAGCTCGCGGTGGAGCGCGAGGATGCCTTCGATCGTCTCGTCGGACATCGTCTTGGTCACCTTGACGGGGGCGACGCCGAGGCGACGGAACACCGGACTCTGCTGCGCGCGCTCCAGATCGAGCTCGAGAGCGGCGCGACGATTCGGCGGCTCGGTGGAGAGCAGATCGGTGACGTCTGTGCCCGTCGCGGAGGCGATGGCCTGCAGGATCGACAGCTTGGGCTCCCGCTTCCCGTTCTCGATGAGGCTGAGCTGGCTGCCGGCGATACCGACGATCGCCCCCAGCTCGTCGAGCGTGTAGCCGTGGGACACGCGCTGGTGCCTGATGCGGTGGCCGAGCGTGGAGAGCTGGAGCGGTGTCGCCATGATCTTCATCCTAATGAAAGAAATGCATTTCTTGACGCTGAGAATCGCGAAAAGTCTTCGCAGCGAGCCCTCACAGTGGACATACGCCCACCACGACCGAGGAGCGCCGAATGGCCATCGCAGACCTGTTCACCCGCCCCACCCGCACCGGCTCGACCCCGATCGTCGCTCACGCGACACCGACGGCACCCACCGGCATCCGCCCCGCCCTCACGGGAGACGACATGGCCGCCCTCCATGCGTGGGTCGACGAGATCGCGGAGCTCACGCAGCCCGCGCGCATCCACTGGGTCGACGGCTCGGCCGCCGAGAACGACGCCCTGCTGCGCCAGCAGGTCGATGAGGGGAAGCTCATCAAGCTCAACCCCGAGTGGCGTCCCGGGTCCTACCTCGCCCGCTCGCACCCGAGCGACGTCGCCCGCACCGAGGCGCGCACCTTCATCGCCTCGGAGCGCGAAGCGGATGCCGGTCCCACGAACAACTGGATCGCGCCCGACGAGATCCGCGCCACCATCACGCCCCTGTTCGAGGGCAGCATGCGCGGCCGGACGATGTACGTCGTGCCGTTCTCGATGGGCGCCGTGGGCGGTCCCCTGTCGCACATCGGCGTCCAGGTCACCGACAGCGCGTACGCCGTCACCTCGATCGGCATCATGACGCGCGTCGGCGCACAGGTGCTGCAGCAGATCGCCGACGGCAAGCCCTGGGTCAAGACGGTGCACTCCGTCGGCGCTCCGCTGGCTCCCGGACAGCAGGACGAGGCGTGGCCCTGCAACGACGAGAAGTACATCGTCCACTTCCCCGAGACGCTGGAGGTCTGGTCGTTCGGCTCCGGCTACGGCGGCAACGCGATCCTGGCCAAGAAGTGCTTCGCGCTGCGCATCGCCTCGGTCATCGGACGAGACGAGGGCTGGCTCGCCGAGCACATGCTCCTCATCCGCGTCATCGACCCGGCGGGCAAGGCTTACCACGTCGCCGCTGCGTTCCCGTCGGCGTGCGGCAAGACGAACCTCGCCATGCTCCGCCCGACGATCCCCGGTTGGCGCGTCGAGACGCTCGGTGACGACATCGCGTGGCTGCGTCCCGGCGAGGACGGCCGGCTCTGGGCCATCAATCCCGAGGCGGGCTTCTTCGGCGTCGCGCCCGGGACGGGTGAGTCGACGAACGTGACCGCGGTCGACACTCTGTGGGGCAACACGATCTTCACCAACGTGGCGCTCCGCCCCGACGGCGACGTGTGGTGGGAGGGGCTCACCGATGAGGCGCCCGCCGAGCTCACCGACTGGGAGGGGAAGCCCTGGACCCCGGCATCCGGTCGTCCCGCCGCACACCCGAACTCGCGCTTCACCGTCAGCGCCGGACAGTGCCCGCAGATCGCCGACGATTGGGACGCTCCCGAGGGCGTGCCGCTCGACGCGATCCTGTTCGGCGGGCGTCGGGCCACGAACGTGCCGCTCGTCGTCGAGGCCACCGACTGGACCCACGGCGTCTTCATGGGTTCGAACATCTCGTCCGAGCGCACCGCCGCCGCCGAGGGCCTCGTGGGTGAGCTGCGTCGAGACCCCTTCGCCATGCTGCCGTTCTGCGGATACAACATGGCCGACTACTTCGGTCATTGGCTCAAGGTCGGGCAGAAGCTTCGCTTCGACCGTGCGCCGCGGATCTTCCAGGTCAACTGGTTCCGCAAGGGCGCGGACGGTCGGTTCCTGTGGCCCGGCTTCGGCGACAACGCCCGCGTCATCGACTGGATCATCCGCCGCATCGATGGGTCGGTCGGCGCTATCGAGAGCCCGGTCGGGCGCCTGCCGAAGACCGAGGACCTCAACCTCACGGGGATCGACGTGCCGCAGACCGATCTCGACGAGCTGTTCGCGGTGCACCCGGCATCCTGGCTCGCCGAGGCCGACCTCACCGAGGAGTTCTACCGCACCTTCGGCGGCAAGGTGCCTGCGGCTCTCTACGCCGAGCTCGCCGCACTGCGCTACCGCCTGCAGCGCGCTCAGCAGGACGCCTGACCTCCGGCACGCGCCGAGACGTCGCAGATGGTCACTTTCCCTTGCGGGAGGCGACCATCTGCGACGTCTTGCGTCAGACCAGGAGCTGGCGGGCGGCGAGGTCGCGGTAGAGCGGCACGTCGCGGATGAGTGCCTCGTGCGTGCCCTGTCCGACGACCCGGCCGTGGTCCAGGACGACGATGAGGTCGCTGTCGACGACGGTGGACAGGCGGTGCGCGATGACGACCAGGGTGCGACCCGCCGCAACGGCGTCGATCGCCTCGCGCATGCGCTGCTCGTTGAGGCCGTCGAGCGACGACGTGGACTCGTCGAGGAGCAGGATCGGCGGCGCGGCCAGCAGGGCGCGGGCGATCGCGAGGCGCTGACGCTCGCCGCCCGAGAGCATGACACCTGCCTCGCCGACGGGAGCCTGCAGGCGCAGCGGCGACCGCTCGAGCACCTCGGTCAGGTTGACGGCGTCGAGCACGCGCTCGCAGTCCTCGTCGGACGCATCCGGAGAGGCGAGGCGCAGGTTGTCGGCGATGGTGCCGGCCAGGGTCGGGGCGTCCTGTTCCACATAGCCGAGCCGGGCGCGCAGCGACAGGCGGTCGAGGGCACGCGCGTCGACGCCGTCCACGAGGACGGATCCCGAGGTCGGGTCGTAGAAGCGCTCGATGAGTGCGAGGGTGGTCGACTTGCCCGCACCGGACGGGCCGACGAGTGCGACGCGCGAACCGCGCGGCACGCGGAACGAGACGCCGCGGAGCACGGTCGCCTCGGGTTCGGGCTCGGCGTCCTCGGGGAGTGGCGCTCGGGCGTCGACGAGGGTCTTCAGCGCCTCGTCCTGAGCGCTCCTGCGAGCGCGGACGACCGCCTCGGGGTAGGAGAAGTGCACGTCGCGGAACTCGATCGCGGCGGCGGAGTCGGATTCCCGCACGGTGGTCGAGGCGGCGATCGCGGCATCCTCTGCCGTCTCGTCGGGGAGGTCGAGGACTTCCTGGATGCGACCCAGCGCGCCGAGCGCCTGATTGACCGAGGTGATGGCCCCGAAGAACGACGCGAGCGGCTGCACGAGGAAGAACAGGAACATGACGAACACCACGAGCTGCGCGATCTCGATGGCGCCCGACGCGACGCGGAACCCGCCGACGCCCAGCACCACCAGCAGCGACACCTGGAGGGCGATGCCGGCCACCGGCACGACGATCGCCGATGCCTTCGCCACCTTCACGCCGGCGTCGTACGCCTCGCTCGCCGTCGCCGAGATGGCGTCCTGCTCGCGCGACTCCGCGCCGGATGCTCGGATGGTGCGGATCGAGCCGATCGCCCGTTCGACGCCTGACGCGAGTGCGCCGACCTTCTCCTGCTGGACGGATGTGGCGCGGCGGATGCGGCCGCTCAGCACGCCGACGACCGCTGCCGATGCCCCGATCACGACGACGATGAGCAGGAGCAGGACGGGGTCGATCACGAGCATCGCGATGATCGCGCCGACGAAGATGAGAGCGTTGCCGATCGAGTCGGCGAAACCCTGCGTCAGCACGGCGTAAAGAAGCGTCGTGTCGGTGCCGACGCGCGACACCAGATCGCCGGTGCGACGCGCGTCGTACTCCTGCACGGGCAACCGGAGGAGCTTCGCGATCAGACGGCGGCGACTCGAGTAGACCACCGCGGTGCCGGTGCGCTGCAGCAGGTAGTGCTGGAACCCTCCGACGAGGGACGACACCACGACGAGTCCGACGAGGACCCAGACGAGGATGCCGAGGGCCTGCCCTGCCTGCACGCGACCGATGACGTTCCCGACGAGGAGCGGCTGCACGAGGGTCGCGACCGCTTCGAGCACGCTGAGGACGCCGACGACGACGAGGACGCGCTTGTGCTCGAGGAGGAACGGGAGGAGCTGGCGGAGGCTGGCACGGGGGCCGTCGTCCTTCGTGGGGCGGCGCAGACCGCGGCGGGGCGTGGACATCCCTCTATCTTCCTCCGTACTTCTTATGTCCCCGCCCGTCGATAGGGTGGTCCGGTGCCAGAACCCGTGATCCACGCCGAGAGCCTCGTCAAGGCCTATAAGAGCAAGGGCAAGCCCGACTTCGTCGCCGTCGACGGACTGTCGTTCGAGGTCGCGCCGGGGGAGTCGTTCGGCCTTCTCGGCCCCAACGGCGCCGGCAAGTCGACCACGATGAAGATGATCGGCGCCGTCTCGACGCGCACGAGCGGTGACCTCTCGATCCTGGGGCTCGACCCCGACCGGTACGGTCCCGAGATCCGCTCGCGCCTGGGTGTCGTCCCCCAGCAGGACAACCTCGACGGTGAACTGAACGCCCGTGAGAACCTCTACATCTACGGGCGCTACTTCGGCCTTCCGGGCAGGGTCTGCGCCGAGAAGGCCGATGAACTGCTGGCCTTCGCGCAGCTCGAGGACAAGGCGAAGAACAAGGTCGACCAGCTCTCCGGCGGCATGAAGCGCCGGCTCACGATCGCGCGCGGGCTCATCAACGACCCCCGCATCCTCCTCCTCGACGAGCCCACGACCGGTCTCGACCCGCAGGCGCGGCACGTGCTGTGGGACCGGCTGTTCCGTCTCAAGGAGCGCGGCACGACCCTCGTGCTCACCACTCACTACATGGACGAGGCCGAGCAGCTCTGCGATCGGCTGATCGTCGTCGACAAGGGACGCATCATGGCCGAGGGGAGCCCTGCGTCGCTCATCCGCGAGCACTCCAGCCGGGAGGTACTGGAGGTGCGGTTCGGCTCGGACCGCAATGAGCAGGTCGCTGCGCAGCTGCAGGGGATCGGGGACCGCGTCGAGGTGCTGCCCGACCGCATCCTCGTCTACGCGCACGACGGCGAGGCCGCTCTCGAGCGCGTGACGGCGTCGGGTCTGCAGCCGATGACGAGCCTCGTCCGGCGCTCGAGTCTCGAGGACGTCTTCCTCCGCCTGACAGGACGGTCGCTGATCGAATGAGCGACACAACACAGGCGGCGCAGCCGACGCTCGACGAGCTGCGCGCCGAGGCGATGGAGTGGGGGCGCAAGCCCCGGCGGTTCGGCAGCTGGTACGTCACGGAGCACATGGTCCGCGCGATGCGCGCCTACGGCTGGACGATCGTCGTCGGTGCGCTCGGCCAGCCGGTGCTGTACCTGCTCGGTCTCGCCGCCGGCCTCGCCGCGCTCATCCAGACGCCGATCGACGACCGCGGTGTGCAGGTCGACTACCTCGTCTTCGTCGCCCCTGCCCTGCTCGTCACCGCGGCGATCTCGGTCGCCTCCGAGGAGATGACGTACCCCGTCATGGCCGGGTTCAAGTGGCGGCGCTACTTCTTCGGGTTCAACGCGTCCGCCCTCTCGAGTCCGCAGATCGCGAACGGCGTCATCGTCGGCGCGGCGGCGCGCATGGCGTTCGCGGTCGCGGCGTACTACCTGTTCATCTGGCTGCTCGGAGCCCTCGGTATCGGGTGGACGACGGTGCCGAACCCCGAGACCGGCTGGCTCGCGATCCCGGCGGGGCTGCTCGCCGGTCTCGCCTTCGGCATCCCGCTCATGGCGTACGCCGGGTCGATCGAGGACGACAAAGGTCAGTTCGCCCTCGTCCAGCGCTTCATCTTCATGCCGATGTTCCTGTTCTCGGGCACCTTCTATCCGCTCGAGACGCTGCCCGTCTGGCTGCAGTGGATCGGCTGGGTCTCGCCGCTGTGGCACGGCGCCGAGCTGGGACGCCTCGCGACGTACGGCGGTGCCGTTCCTCCGGCGATGGTCGTCGTCCACCTCGCCTACCTCGTCGTGCTGTCGGGGGTCGGCTACCTCTGGGCGCGGAAGGTCTTCATCGAGAGGCTCGCGAAGTGACTGCCGCAACCATCGACACCGTCACCCGCCGCGGCGGCGTGCGCGCCCTGTGGGCGGGCAATCCCGGCGCCGTCGTGCAGCGCGGATTCCTCGCGGCCCGGTCGTCGAGCTGGGCCGTCGTCCTGTCCGGTTTCTTCGAGCCGGTGTTCTACCTCGCTTCGATGGGGCTCGGGCTCGGCAAACTCATCGGCGAGGTGCAGACCTCGCAGGGAGTCGACGTCAGCTACGCCGCCTTCATCGCACCCGCCCTGCTCGCCGTCTCGGCGATGAACGGAGCGATCTACGACTCGACCTGGAACGTCTTCTTCAAACTCAACTACGGCAAGCTCTACGAGGGCATGCTGGCGACCTCGCTCGGCCCCCTCGATGTCGCCCTGGGCGAGATCCTCTACGCCCTGATGCGCGGTCTTCTCTACGCCACCGGCTTCATGATCGTCATGCAGGTCCTGGGTCTCAACCTCGCCTGGACGGCGATCCTCGCCATCCCCGCGGTGCTCCTCATCGCATTCGGCTTCGCGAGCCTGGGCATGGCGATCACGAGCTACATGAAGACCTTCCAGCACATGGACTGGATCAACTTCGTCCTCCTGCCGATGTTCCTCTTCTCGGCGACGTTCTACCCGATCACCGTGTACCCCGAATGGGTGCAGTCGATCGTCATGGCGCTGCCGCTCTGGCACGGCGTGGAGCTCATCCGGGGGCTGACCCTCGGCATCCTGTCCGTCGACATGCTGTGGCACGTCCTGTACTACGTCGTGATGATCGCCGTCGGGCTCGTCTTCACGACGAAGCGGCTGCGCGCCCTGTTCCTCGACTGAGGATGTCGCTCAGCGGCCGGATTCCATGACGTCGCGAGCCTTGCGGATGCGACGCGGGTTCACGGGATGCGTCGCGAGCACGACCTTGCCTCGGGAGTGCAGCTTGAGCAGGTCGTCGTAGGCCTCGGCGACATCGGCGAGGGGGTAGAAGCCCGAGACGAGGACGTTCACCGCGCGCTTCTCGGCGAGGTCCACGACCTTGCGGAGCTGATCGGTGCCGTGCGCGACGGCGTCCGGATCGTCAGCGAGCAGCGCGACCTCGCGGTCCCGCCGATCAGCGCTGGAACGGAACTTCCCCGCCGGAACACCGAGCGCCTCGGCGATCTCGTGCCCGTCCTGGCCGAAGTTGTCGATGTAGGCGCTGACGCCGTCGGGGGCGAGTGCACGGATGCGGTCCACGATACCCTCGCCGTACTGCACCGGCTTCACGCCGAGCTGGCGCAGGTAGTCGAAGTTGCGCGCTCCGCAGGTGCCGATGACGCGGGCGCCCCGGTGCATCGCGATCTGCGCCTCGACGCTGCCGACCCCGCCGGCGGCCGCCGAGATGACGACGGTATCGCCCGCGCCGACCTTCAGCTCGTCGAGGATGTCGAGAGTGGTCGTGCCGGCCAGATACAGCCCGCCGGCGGTCTCGAACGTCACGTTCTTGGGTTTGCGGACCAGGCGGTCGACCGAGACGGTGAGGTGGCTCGCCTGAGCGCCGGAGCGGACATGACCGACGACATCGCTGCCGACCGGGAAGCCCGTGGTGTCGGGCCCGACGGCGATCACCGTTCCGGCGAAGCAGCTCCCCGAGCGGCGCGGGAACTCGTCGTCCCATTCCTTCTCGGCGCCGGAGCGGACGAAGCCGTCGATGTGATTGAGGCCCATCGTCATGACCTCGACGGTGACCTCGCCGGGTCCCGGTTCGGGGAGGGACCGGGTGACGAGGTGCAGCACCTCCGGCCCGCCGGTCTGGTCGTACTCGACGACCGATGCCTGGGTCACCTTCTTGATCGCCATCGTCCACTCCCTCGTGTGCCTGTGGGGCCGACGATAGACCCGCCTCATGCCCGAGGGGAACTCTTGACAGAACGGATGCCGCGGCCCTCCCGGTGGGGCGGGCCGCGGCATCCGTCGGTTCAGCGCGAGGTCAGCGGGTGACGGCCTCGGCGTGTCCGATGTTCGTCTCGTACTCGACGTCCTTCGTCTCCTTCGACAGCCACAGGGCGATGAAGGTGAGGACGGCGGAGCCCGACAGGTAGACGCCGACGAGCCAGGGCGATCCGCCCGCGGCCGCCCACAGTGCGGTCGCGACGATCGGGGCGAGCGCGGCCCCGAGGATCGACGACACGTTGTACGAGATCGCCGACCCCGTGTAGCGGACGTTCGTCGGGAAGAGCTCCGGGAGCAGCGCCCCCATCGGCCCGAAGGTCGCGCCCATGAGCATGAAGCCGAGGATGAGGAACGCCTGCACGAGTGCGCCGCTGAACTTCGGGTCGAGCTGGGGCAGCAGGAACACGTTGAACAGCAGACCGAAGACGCCGATGAGACCCGTGATCCACAACAGCAGACGACGGCGGCCGACCGCGTCGGCGACGGGGCCCGACAGGAGCGTGAAGATTCCGAAGAAAACGACGCCGATGATCTGCATGATCACGAAGTCGGTGTAGCCGAAGCCGAGTCCCGGCACATAGGTGGCGGCGTCGAAGGGGGTGCCCGCTGCCTCGGCCGCCGCGGCGGCGCCGTCGGTGGTCGCCTTCGTGCCGTAGGCGAGGGTGAAGCTCGTCATCAGATAGAAGAGCACGTAGGTCGCCAGCATGATGAACGTGCCGAGGATGAGCTGCTTCCAGTGGCGGCGGACGACCTCGCCCAGCGGGAACTTGCGGATCGCGCCCGTCTTCTCGGCCTTCGCGAACGTCGACGACTCGACGAGCTTGAGCCGCACGTAGAGGCCCACGATGACCATCACCGCCGAGAACAGGAACGGCACACGCCAGCCCCAGGCGAGGAACTCCTCGCTGCGCTGCGCGGGTCCGTCCGGGTGGGGGAGGAGGAAGTAGATCACCAGGAAGACGGTGTTGGCGATGATGAAGCCGATGGGCGCACCGAGCTGCGGGAAGGTGCCGTACCAGGCGCGCTTGCCCTTCGGGGCGTTCTCGGTCGCGACCAGAGCGGCGCCCGACCATTCGCCGCCGAGCGCGAACCCCTGCGCGAGGCGGAGGACCAGGAGCAGGATCGGGGCGACGATGCCGACCTGGTCGAATGTCGGCAGGAAGCCGATGAGGAACGTCGCGACGCCCATCGTCAGGAGCGACCCGACGAGGGTGGCCTTGCGACCGAACTTGTCGCCGAAGTGCCCGAAGATCACGGCGCCGACGGGGCGCGCGACCATGGCCGCGCCGAAGATGCTGAACGACAGCAGGAGGTTCGTGGTGTCGTTCCCGGCGGGGAAGAAGAGGATGGGGAAGACGAGGACGGCGGCGGTCGCGTAGACGTAGAAGTCGTAGAACTCGATCGTGGTGCCGATGAGGCTCGCCGTGATGACGCGGGAGCGCGGATTGGCGGGCGCCGCGGATGCCGCGGGTGCTGCGGATGACATGCGTGGGACCTTCGGAACGAAGCGGTGGGTCCTCATGGGACGCGTCGGCGGCGGATGCGCTCGCAGGGGTGACGCGAGGGCATCACAGCACTGGGATCGCCGAGGCGCCGACGGAGTGGTCGACGCAAACCTCCACCCTACTCCCGCGCGCCGCGCGAGAAGTCCCGATCAGCGCCAGATGACCGCGAGTCCCGCATTGACGAGGGTGAGGATGCCGACCGGCCAGAAGATCCCGGCGGGGACGGCGCCCGACTTCCGCAGGCGCGCGGCACCGGCACCGAGCAGGCCGCCGATGATCACGAGGATCACGAGCTTGATGCCGATCTTCGCGTAGTTGAGGTCGTGGTCGAGGCCCCACGGCGCCGAAAGGGCGAGACCGGCGACGAGCGCGATGCCCAGTCCCCAATGCATGATGCGCGTCACGCGCCGCTGCCCGACGAGTTCGACCACCCAGGCTCCGAAGAGCGTCGCGAATCCGACGAGGTGGACGAGAACGACGATGCTGCGCAGGGTCTCCATGCCCTCAGGCTACCTGAAGGTGGAGACCCTGCGCAGCAACTGGTGCGGTCAGCCGCGGAGGTCGCGCAGGACGAGGGCGGTGCGGATGGCGGCATCCGCGGCTTCCGCGCCCTTGTCCTCCTTCGAGCCCTGGAGCCCGGCACGGTCGATGCCCTGCTGCTCGTCGTCCAGGGTCAGGACGCCGAAGCCGACCGGCTTGCCGGTGTCGAGGGCGACGCGGGTCAGTCCATCGGTCGCGGCGGACGACACGAAATCGAAGTGCGGGGTTCCGCCCCGGATGATGACGCCGAGGGCGACCGCCGCATCGGCGCCGGCATCGAGAGCGGCCTTCGCTGCGACCGGCAGCTCGAACGAGCCCGGCACGCGCACGAGCCGCCACGAGGCGCCGGAGGCGTCCAGGACCCGCTGGGCGCCGGCGATCAGACCGTCGGTGATGACGTCGTGCCACTGGCCCGCGACAACGACGACCGTCAGGCCGCTCGCGTCGACGATCTCGGTCTTCGGTGCTCCGTGTCCGCTCATGCGGTGTGCTCCTCACTGTGCGCGAGCGCCTCGCGCAGGTCGTCGGCGTCGATGATGTGGCCCATCCGGTCGGCCTTCGTCGCCAGGTACTGGTGGTTGTTCGCGCCGACGCCGACGAGCAGAGGGACCTGGTCGACGATCTTCAGGCCGAGCGCCGTCAGCTGCGCGACCTTGTCGGTGTTGTTGGTCAGCAGGCGGATCTGCTTCACGCCGAGATCCGTCAGGATGCCGGCGGCCGCTGCGTAGTCGCGGGCGTCGGCCGGCAGACCCAGGGCGAGGTTGGCGTCGACGGTGTCGAGGCCGCGCTCCTGCAGGCTGTATGCCCGCAGCTTGTTGATCAGACCGATGCCGCGACCCTCATGGCCGCGCATGTAGATGACGACGCCGCCGTCCTGCTCGATGGCGTCGAGGGCCGCCTCGAGCTGCGGGCCGCACTCGCACTTCAGCGAGCCGAACGCCTCGCCCGTCAGGCACTCCGAGTGCACCCGCACGAGCGGAGCCTCCTCGGTGAGGTCGCCGGAGACGACGGCGATGTGGTCGGTGCCGGTGATCCGGTCCTTGTAGGCGAGGAAGCGGAACTCGCCGTGCGAGGTCGGCACGGTCGCCTCCGCACGCAGGCTCACCCGGCGCTTGGCCGGGTGGTCGATGTGGGCGGAAGTGCTGTCGCCGTCGGCGGCGTTGAGGTGCGCGATGAGCTGTTCGATCGTGATGACGGGGATGCCTTCGCGCTCGCCCATCTCCATGAGCCCCGGCATCCGCATCATGCTTCCGTCGTCGGCGACGACCTCGCCGATGACGCCGACCGGCTGCAGGCCCGCGAGCTGCATGAGCTCGACAGCCGCCTCGGTGTGTCCGGCACGCTCGCGGACGCCGCCGTCGACGGCGCGCAGCGGCAGCACGTGACCGGGGCGGATGAGCGAGGCGGGAACGGAGCTCGGGTCGGCGAGGACGTTGACCGTCCGGGCGCGGTCCGAGGCGCTGATGCCGGTCGTGACGCCCTCGGCGGCGTCGACGCTCACGGTGTAGGCGGTGCTGCGCGCGTCCTGGTTCTGCTCGACCATCGGCGGCAGGTCGAGGCGGTCGGCCCAGTCGGCGGGCATCGGTGCGCAGAGGAAGCCGCTGGACCAGCGGATGGTCCAGGCGAGCCACTCCGGCGAGGCGAGCTCGGCGGACAGGATGATGTCGCCCTCGTTCTCGCGGCTCTCATCGTCGGCGACCAGGATCGGCCGGCCTTCTTTGAGCGCTGCCAGGGCGTCGGGGATGGTGGAAAGGCTCATCGGGAGCCTCCTTCTTCTGTGGACGGGATGCCGTCGGGTGAGGCGAAACGGAGCAGGCGCTGCACGTGCCGCGCCAGGATGTCGGTTTCGAGGTTGACCCGGTCGCCGGCCGCCAGCGCGCCGAGGGTGGTCACCTCGAGGGTTTCGGGGATGAGGGAGATCTCGAACCAGTGCGAGGGAACCTCGGGCTCGGACACGGCCGAGACGGTGAGGGAGACACCCTGGACCGTGATCGACCCCTTGTCGACGACGAGCGGGGCGAGGTCGGCGGGGAGCGAGACGCGGATGACGCGCCACTGCTCGCCCGGGCGTACGTCGAGCACCTCGCCGGTGCCGTCGACGTGTCCCTGCACGATATGTCCGCCCAGGCGCGTGTGCGCGGCGAGAGCCCGCTCGACATTGACAGGGGAGCCGACGGCGAGCGTGCCGAGCGTCGACATGTCGAGCGTCTGCTTCATGACGTCGGCGGTGAAGCCCTCGGGAGTCTGATCGGTGACGGTGAGGCAGACTCCGCTGATCGAGATCGAGTCCCCCCGTTGCGCGTCCGAGACCGCGAGCGGTGCGCGCACGGCGAGGCGCACGCCGTCTCCGGACGGCTCGATGGCCGTGATGACGCCCTGTTCTTCGATGATGCCCGTGAACATCAGCCCTCCTCGGGGGTCAAGGTGACGAGGATGTCGTCACCGAGTCTGTCGATGCCGGTGATGTCGAGTCGGCGCTGCTCCGCGATCGTCGAGACACCGATGTCGCCGACCGCGACACGGTCGCCGCCGATCAGCGTCGGGGCGATGTAGACGAGGAGCTCGTCGACGAGTCCCTGTCGCAGGAACGAAGCCGCGAGCGTCGGACCGCCCTCGAGGAAGACCCGGTGCGCACCGAGTTCGCGGAGCCGGTCGAGCAGGTCGCGGAGGTCCTCGCCCTCGTCCTGCATGAAGGGCCGGGGGTGGCGGCGGACGGCCGCGTCCTGCGGCACCGCGCGGGTGCCGACGACGACGGGCCGCGGCTGGTGGTCGTAGAGGGGACCGTCGGCCGTGCGTGCCGTGAGTGCCGGGTCGTCGGCGAGGACGGTACCGGTTCCGACGACGATGACGTCGGCCAGCGCGCGGCGCCGGTGCACGTCCGCGCGCGCTGCGGGTCCCGTGATCCACTGGCTGGTGCCGTCGGATGCCGCGGCCCGCCCGTCGAGCGACTGCGCCCATTTGACGGTGACGTGAGGTCGCCCCAGCCGCTGCACGGTCAGCCACGACGCGATGAGCTCCACGCCTTCGTCGCCGAGCACGCCGCCCTCGACGTCGACGCCGGCGGCGCGCAGGCGCTCGGCGCCTCCGGATGAGACGGCGCCGGGGTCCTCGGCGGAGTAGACGACGCGGGCGATGCCGGCCTCGATGAGGGCGACGGCGCACGGACCGGTGCGGCCGGTGTGGTTGCAGGGTTCGAGCGTCACGACGGCGGTCGCGCCGCGCGCGGCATCCGGTTCGAGCTTCGACAGCGCGTCGATCTCGGCGTGTGGCGTACCGGCACCGCGGTGCCAGCCCTCGGCGAGCACGGCGCCGTCGGGCGAGAGAATCACAGCCCCGACCTGCGGGTTCAGGCCGCGCGGTCCGTTCGTCGCGAGCGCGAACGCGTGACGGAGCGCGCTGCGCTCCGCGTCGGTGACACTCATCCGGATCCTCACGATGGGGTTCTCCGGGGCGCGGGCGCGGCGGGCGGCGCGGCGTCGCCGCATCCACCGTGCTGCCTCCCATCCGGACTAGCGACTCTCGTCGCATCACCGTCGGTCCCGGATTTCCACCGGATCAGCAGGACCTCGATCCCGCTCGCGGACTGTCACCGCCGGTTCGGATTCCCACCGACCCCGGAGCACGTTTCTTGCTCTTGCAGTGTAATCAACCGCTCTTCGCGCGATTCATTCCCGCGTCATCTCTTGACTTCGTGCGTCACCCGGTCAGGGCGCGCGCGGTCGCCTCGTCGACGACGAGCTCGGTGACCAGACGGGCCGCGAGGGCCCCTCGGAGGCTGTCCCGCTTGTCGACGCCCGAGACGACGCAGACCCGGCTGGGCACGCGTCGGAGCACGTCGAATCGCGGACCGGTCGCGCGGTCGTTCAGCTCGATGCCCCGGGTCGAGCCGTCGAGTCGGTAGAACACCGTCGCGACGTCGCCGACGACACCCTCGCGGTCGAGGGCGGCGAGCTCCTCGGGTTCGAGGTAGCCGCCCGAGTAGACGTGGCTGGGCACGCGCGAGTCCGCTGCACCCACGCTGAAGACGACGAGGTCCATCGCGGCCTGGATGGTGAGGATGCGGGTGGTGCTCCGCTCGCGCCACATCGCGTGCTTCGTCCGCGGATCGTCGAAGAACGCCGGCACGGGGAACTGCTGTGCACTGCCCCCGTACGCCTCCGCGAAGCGGCTGAGGATGTCGCTCGCGTAGAGCAGACCCGTCGTCCGGGTGTTGCCGGAGCCGTTGAGCTGCACGAACGTCGTCCCGTGCACGGCCTTCGGGACGAGCCGACGGCTGACGGCGGCGGTCGTCGACCCCCACGCGATCCCGACGGTCGTGTCGGCGACGATGAGGTCGCCGAGCAGGTGCGCCGCTGCGGTCGCAACGCGCTCCAGGCGCTCCACGTCGCTCGCGTCGTCGGGGACCGGCACCACGTGCGCCGTGATGCCGTAGCGGTCGGCGAGATCCTGTTCGAGCAGCTGCGGCGCGGCGAAGGGGGAGCGGATGCGGATGTCGACGATGCCGGTGGCGCGGGCCCGCGAGAGCAAGCGCGACACCGTCGATCGGGAGGTGCCGAGCTCGCGCGCGATGGCCTCCATCGTGCGGTCCTGGACGTAATACAGGTGCGCCGCCGTGAGGGCACGGCGGACATCGTCGGGATCGAGCGTCTCTTCCACGGATGACAGTGTGCACGTATGTGCATGGCGACTGCAATCTCGTCCATGAATGTCATCATTGGTGCCATCGGCCACTGCGGTGGCGGTCTGAGGCGACCGGGTGGACACCCGGCAGAAGCAGGAGTGTGTGACGTGGACACCGACATCCGATCGACGACGGCGGCGCTGCGAGAGCGGCCCGAGGCGGACGTGCTCATCATCGGCGGCGGCATCAACGGTGTCGCCACCTTCCGCGATCTGGCGCTGCAGGGGGTCGACGTCGCGCTCGTGGAGAAGAGCGACTTCCTCTCCGGCGCGTCGGCCGCGTCGAGCCACATGATCCACGGCGGCATCCGCTACCTCGAGAACGGCGAGCTCCGCCTCGTCCACGAGGCCGTCACCGAGCGCAACGACCTGCTCACCACGGCAGCGCACTACGTCCGCCCGCTCCGCACGACCGTGCCGATCTTCTCGACCTTCTCGGGCCTCCTCTCGGCGCCGCTGCGCATGGTGCTCCACCGCAAGACGGCCTCGACCGAACGCGGCGCGCTCCTCATCAAGGTGGGGCTCATCATCTACGACTCGTTCTCGCGCGGCGGCGGCAAGGTTCCCCGTCACACGTTCCACGGTCGCCGTCGCTCGCTGCGAGCGCTGCCGGACCTGAACCCCGACGTGAAGTACACCGCCACGTACTGGGATGCCTCGCTCCGTGACCCCGAGCGCCTGGGCCTCGACCTGGTCCGCGACGGCGTCGCCGTCGGCGGCAGCCGCGCTCGCGCCGCCAACTACGTGTCCGCGGCCGGTGTGCAGGACGGGAAGGTCGTCCTGCGAGACGAGGAGAGTGGCGAGGAGTTCGCATTCGCGGCATCCGTCGTCCTCAACGCGGCGGGCCCCTGGATTGACATCGCCAACCGCGCCCTCGGTGACGCCACGCAGTACATGGGTGGCACGAAGGGCTCCCACATCGTCCTCGACCACCCCGAGCTCATGCAGGCCACCGGCGGCCGCGAGCTCTTCTTCGAGCACTCCGACGGACGCATCGTCCTCATCTACCCGCTGAACGGTCGTGTCCTCGTCGGTACGAGCGACCTCGAGCACGACATGTCCGAGCCGGCCGTCTGCACCGAGGAGGAGGTCGATTACTTCCTCGATCTCATCGGCCACGTCTTCCCGACGATCCCGGTCGACCGCTCGCAGATCGTCCACCGCTATTCGGGCGTGCGTCCGCTGCCCGGTCACGGCGACATGGCGGCGGGCTTCGTCTCACGCGACTACCGCATCGAAGAGGCCATCCTCCCGGGATCGGACGGGGTGCCGGTGCTCAGCCTGGTCGGCGGCAAGTGGACCACGTTCCGCGCCGTCGCCGCCCGCCTGACCGACGAGCTGATGACGCGGATCGGTCGACAGCGGGTCCGCTCCACGAAGGGTCTGCCGATCGGCGGCGCCGTCGGCTTCCCGCGTACCGACGCCGACCGCGACGAGTGGGTGCACCAGCACCTCTCCGACTTCGGACTCGAGCGCGGCACCCGACTGCTGCACCGCTACGGCACGCATGCGCTCGCCGTGGCCGCCTCCATCCGCCGGGACGACGAGGACGCCCCCCTCGCCTCGCTGCCGCGGTTCTCGTCGGGCGAGTTCCGCCACATCGCCCGCACCGAGTCGATCGTCCACCTCGACGACATCCTGCTCCGCCGCACCAACATCGGCTTCCGGGGCGAGGCGACGCACGAGGTCGTCGAAGAAGTGGCCGACGCGATCACGGATGTGATGGGCTGGGATACCGCAGCACGGCGCTCCGAGATCGACCGGGCGCTCGCGGCGGTGCACGCCGCCGATCCCGTCGCGGTCTGACGCCCGGCATCCGTCACCAGCGGTGACGAGTACTCGAAGAGGAGACGAGACGTGGCTGAACACGTGATCGCCATCGACCAGGGAACCACCTCGACGCGAGCGATCGTGTTCGACGGAGAGGGGGCCCTCGTCGCCACCGCGCAGCGGGAGCACGAGCAGATCTTCCCGCGGGCCGGGCGAGTCGAGCACGACCCCGTGGAGATCTGGACGAACACCGAGTGGGTGCTCGCCCGCGTCCTCAACCAGGTCGGCCTGGCGCCGTCCGATGTCGCCGCCATCGGGGTGACCAATCAGCGTGAGACCGCGATCGTGTGGGACCGCCGCACCGGCAGGCCCATCCACAACGCACTCGTCTGGCAGGACACCCGCACGCAGCCCGCGATCGACCGGATGATCGACGCCCACGGCGTCGACGCCTTCGCCGACGTCACCGGGCTGCCGCTCGCGTCCTACTTCTCCGCCTCGAAGATCTCGTGGATCCTCGACAACGTCGAGGGCGCGCGTGACGCGGCCCGGAACGGCGACCTGATGTTCGGCACGCCCGACACGTGGATCGTCTGGAACCTCACCGGCGGCAGCGACGGCGGCATCCACATCACGGACGTCACCAACGCGAGCCGCACGCTGCTCATGGACCTGACCACCCTGGACTGGTCCGAGGAGATGCTGCAGGTCTGGGACATCCCGCGCGAGATGCTGCCGGAGATCCGCTCGTCCTCCGAGGTGTACGGCGAGGTCGTGCAGCCGCGCGTGGCCCGGGGCATCCGGATCGCCGGCATCCTCGGCGACCAGCAGGCCGCCACCTTCGGGCAGGCCGCCTTCGACGCGGGCCAGTCGAAGAACACGTACGGCACGGGCAACTTCCTGCTCGTCGGAACCGGCACCGAGCTCGTCCGCTCCGAGGCCGGCCTCATCACCACCGTCGCCTACCGCCTCGGCGACGAGCCGGCGCACTACGCGCTCGAAGGATCGATCGCCGTGACCGGATCGCTCGTGCAGTGGCTGCGCGACAACCTCGGGATCATCTCCGACTCCGGCGAGGTCGAGCGGCTCGCGCGCAGCGTCGAAGACAACGGCGGCGCCTATTTCGTCCCCGCCTTCTCGGGCCTGTTCGCCCCGTACTGGCGCCCCGATGCGCGCGGCGCCCTCGTCGGGCTCACCCGCTACGTCACCAAGGCGCACATCGCCCGGGCCGCCCTCGAGGCGACCGCGTTCCAGACACGCGACGTCATCACCGCCGTCGTCTCCGACACCGGCCGCGACCTCGATGAGCTGCGCGTGGACGGCGGGATGACCCGCAACGACACCCTCATGCAGTTCCAGGCCGACATCCTCGGGATCCCTGTGATCCGTCCGAAGGTCGTCGAGACGACGGCGCTCGGGGCGGCCTACGCCGCCGGCCTGGCCGTCGGCGTCTGGTCGGACAAGGACGCTCTGCGCGGATACTGGCAGGAGGATCGCCGCTTCGAGCCGCAGATGGATCCCGACGAGCGCGACCGACGTTGCCGCCTGTGGGAGAAGGCCGTCTCGAAGTCGATGGACTGGGTCGACGACGACGCGCGCGTCCTCGCCGGAACCGTCTGACCTACTTCAGCAGCCGCGACAGACGCCGGTCCGCGAGGATCTTGCCGCCCGTCTGACACGTCGGGCAGTATTCGAGGCTGTTGTCGGCGAAGAACACCGACCGCACCTCGTCGCCGCACACCGGGCAGGTCTCACCGCGTCGCCCATGCACGGCCATGCCGCGTCGTTTGGCGTCTTTCAGATCCGCTGGAGGCTTGCCGGATGCCGCGGCCACCGCGTCGGTGAGGGTCTGCCGCAGCGCAGCGTAGAGTCGATCGATCTCGGCATCCGTGAGCCCCGCCGCCAGCGCGTAGGGCGACATCTTCGCGGCATGGAGGATCTCGTCGGAGTACGCGTTGCCGATCCCGGCGACGATGGACTGGTCACGGAGGACGCCCTTGATCTGGGTGCGTCTCCCCTCGAGCAGGCCCGCGAGGGTGTCCCGCGTGAACGTCGCGTCGAGGGGGTCCGGACCGAGGCGGGCGATGCCGGTAACGTCAGCGGGGGAGCGGGCGGCGTAGTAGGCGAGGGACTTCTTGGTGCCGGCCTCGGTCAGATCGAACCCGGAGCCGTCGTCGAAGCCGACCCGCAGGGCGATCGGGGTCTTGCCCGGCCGGATGACGGTCGCAGGCAGCTGGTCGTACCAGCGCAGCCAGCCCGCCTTGGCGAGGTGGAAGACGAGGTGGGCACCGGCATCCGTCTCGAGGTCGACGAACTTGCCGTGGCGGCTCGCACCGGTCACGGTCGCACCGGTGATGGCGTCGATCGGCGGGTCGTACGTCTTCAGTGCCGCGATGTTGGCGACCGACACCTTCGTCACGGCGAGTCCCGTCGCGCGCTCGCGGAGGAAATCGACCAGTCCCTGCACCTCGGGCATCTCAGGCATGGGGTCATCCTGCCATCCGGGTGCGACGGGGATCAGGGGGTTGTCAGAGCACCGGCCACGACTGCGGCGTCCGGTCATCGGTGGGCAGCAGGGACGCGATCCAGCCGTCGTGACGGCCGCGCGGGTCGTTGAGGCCCTGGCGCAGGAGCCCCTCGTACCGGAACCCGAGCTTCTGCGCGACCCGCGCCGACGCCTGGTTGCCGACGACGGCGCGCCACTGGATGCGGGCGAGCGAGAGGGGCTCGGCGAAGCCGAACTCCACGGCGGCGACGGCGGCTTCGGTGAGGTAGCCGTGGCCGCGGGCCGCGGCATCCATCCAGAAGCCGATCTCGGCGGCACCCCTCTTCTCGACGCGGTGCAGACCGAGCATGCCGATCCAGCGGCCCTCGAGACGGACCGCCCAGGTGAGCTCGCTCTCGTCCTTCCACCACCCGGAGGCCTTCTCGACGAACTCCTCGGCGTGCCGCCGCTCGTAGGGCGAGGGGAGTGTCGTCCACCGGGGCACCTCGGGATCCTGCGCGGCCGCCGTGATCGCGTCGATGTCGGCCGCCGTCGGGATGGACAGCTCGAGCCGTTCGGTTCGCAGGGTCACCGGTTCCACGCTCCGACCCTATCCGCGGCGGCGCCGTCCTCCGGAGAAATAAGCGGATGCCGCCGGTTTCGCCCCCGTCTGCACCTTGTTCTCCGGAGTTGGGTTCGGTTCTCCGGAGTTGGGTTCGCATTTCGCGTGCTTCTCTGCTCGCCGCGCCGAAGCCGCCCGGTGGTGACGAGCGTGCCGTTCTCCGGGAGGACTCCCGGACCGCCCCCGCGGGCGCTCTATCGGCGGCATTTTCCGGAGAACCGTTCGGGAGTCCTCCACATTGCCGCTGAATGTCACCTCATCCACCGGCCGTGAGCGGGGCCGCCGCCCGGGATTCCGGTCGGCGAAGGTGGGCCCATGCGGGAGAGCGAGCGGCGGGAGTTCCAGCGGCGAGCCGCCGACCTCATCGAGACCCCGGTCTGGGCCGCGGCAGATCTGCGCGCCGAAGGCATGAGCAGGCGGCGCATCGCGGCCGCCGTGTGCGATGGAGAGCTCGTCCGGGCGCGGCGCGACAGCTACCTCGCCGCCGGCACTCGTCCGGAGTTGATCGCCGCAGTCGTCGCGGGCGGCGTCCTCACCTGTGTGAGCGCACTTCGACTTCTGGGTGTTTTCGTCCTCGAGCGGTCCCGTCTTCATGTGCTCGTGCCGCCGCATGCGAGTCGGCTGCCGGCCGTCTCGAGACATGTCGTGCGTCATTGGCGGGAGCCGCTCGAGACACCGACCACACGACGTGCGTGTGCGCTTCCCACGGACATGCTCATCCATGCGGTGCGTTGCCAACCACCTAGGCCAGCGATCGCGACCCTGGACAGCGCGATCCACACCGGGCTCATCCGGCCCAGCGACATCCCCGACGTCTTCGCGGCGTTGCCGAAACGCTACGCGCGGCTCGAGCGCCTGATCGACGGGCGAGCGGAATCCGGGCCGGAGAGTCTCGTGCGCCTGCTCCTACGAGGTCTGTGCTCCGAGGTGCAGGTGCAGGTCCGCATCGCCGGCGTCGGCAGGGTCGATCTCTTGGTGGACGGGTGGCTCGTCATCGAGTGCGACAGCGAGGCTCATCACCTCGGGCCTGAGGCGTATCGTGTCGACCGGGCAAGAGACCTCGCCTTGGCAGAGCTCGGTCTCACGACCCTCCGGGTCTCCGCCGTCGACATCATGTGGCACCCCGGACGCGTGGCGGCAGCCCTCCGCGGATTGCTTGGAGCTCGTCGTCGCCGGCTCGTCGTACCGTTCTCCGGATGAACGAGGCCCAGCGGCCCTGCGTGCACCACGGAAGTGACATCGGCCCGGAGAACGGCCCGCCGACCCGCGGCCGGCGTCAGCCCTCGGGGTGCTGCTGGATCCAGACGGCCATCGCGGCGAGGTTGGCCAGCGGAGCCATCGCGCCGGTGACGGGGGCGTCGAACACCATCGATTCGACGCCGGATTCGGCGTACGAGGCGACCCAGCCGGCGGCATCCGGCATCGGAACGGCCAGCAGGCGGTCGGCTTCCTCGGACGGGATGCCGAAGCCCGTCGCAGCCTCGAGGGCGCGCTCCGGGGTGGAGAACGCGAAGATCGCCGGGCCCTGCTCGGTCGTGGCGGCGAAGGGGGTGGGCTGATCCTCGGTTCCGCGCGCGATGAAGATCCACTTCTCCAGCGCGAACACCGCACGCCACAGGCGCTCCTGGGCGGCGCGATCGTCGGGGGCGGCCATCGACGTCGCGGCGGCCGCATCGATCGCGGCGACCGCGTCGGAGGCGGGTTCGAGTCCAGGCTGGTCAGGCACGACGCAGCAGCCCCAGCTTGTCGTAGACGTCGCCGAGGGTGCGGTCGGCGACCTCCTCGGCGCGAGCGGCGTTCGCCGACAGGACGCGGTCGAGCTCGGCGGGGTCATCGAGCAGCTCGAGGGCGCGCTCGCGCACCGGACCGAACTCCGATACGACGACCTCGGCGAGACCCTTCTTGAAGTCCCCGTACCCGCGACCGGCGTACTCGTCCTCGATGGTCGGGATCTCGCGGCCCGTGAGGGCGGCGTAGATCACGAGCAGGTTCGAGACGCCGGGCTTGTTCTCCCGGTCGTACCGGACGACGCCCTCCGAGTCGGTGACGGCGCGCATGACCTTCTTCGCGGACTTCGCCGGATCGTCGAGGAGCCAGAGGACACCGGCATCCGACTCCGCGGACTTCGACATCTTCGAGGTCGGGTTCTGCAAGTCGTAGATGCGCGCCGTCTCCTTCTGGATGACGGGCTTCGGCACGCGGAACGCCTCGCCGAAGCGCCCGTTGAAGCGCTCCGCGAGGTCGCGGGTCAGCTCGACGTGCTGCTTCTGGTCGTCCCCCACGGGGACGATGTCGGTCTGGTACAGCAGGATGTCGGCCGCCATCAGGATCGGGTAGGTGAACAGCCCGACGTTGGTGGCGTCGGTGCCGTAACGCGCGGACTTGTCCTTGAACTGGGTCATCCGCCCCGCCTCACCGAACCCGGTGATCGTGGACAGCACCCAGGCGAGCTCGGCGTGCGCACGGACGTGAGACTGCACGTACAGCGTCGACTTCGCCGGCTCGATACCGGCGGCGATGTACTGCGCGGCCGTACGGCGGGTCTTCTCGCGCAGCTCCGACGGGTCGTTCGGCTGCGTGAGCGCGTGCAGGTCGACGACGGAGAAGAAGGCGTCGTACGACTCCTGCAGGTCCCGCCACTGCATGAGGGCCCCGATGTAGTTGCCGATCTGAAGCGAGTCGGCGGAGGGCTGCATTCCGGAGTACAGGCGGGGTTTGCTCACCCTACGATCCTAGGCGTGAACGGATGCCGCGCCCCCGCGTCCGTGCCTCAGCTACCGAGCGTGTAGTCCGCCACGACGGGCGCGTGGTCGCTCCACCGCGTGTCCCAGGAGGGCGCGCGGACTACCCGGTAGTCGGTTGCCCGCGTCGCGAGCTCGGGGGTCCCGAGGTGGTAGTCGATCCGCCAGCCGGTGTCGTTGTCGAACGCCTTGCCGCGGTTCGACCACCACGTGTACGGGCCGTCGACCTCGCCGGCGAAGCTGCGCCCCACGTCGACCCAGCCGAGTCCGGTTCCACTCTCGCCGTCCACGGTCGCGACGGTCTCGCCCGCGGCGCCGGTGAAGCGATCGAAGTACGCGCGTTCGCGGGGGAGGAAGCCCGCCTTCTTGACGTTGCCCTTCCAGTTGCGGATGTCGAACTCGCGGTGCCCGACGTTCAGGTCGCCGGTGATGAGCGCGAGATCGCCGAGGTGCGGCATCCGCTCTTCCATCGCGTCGAGGAAGGCGTACTTCGCCATCTGCTTCTCGGTGCCCGCCTCGCCGGTGAAGACGTAGGCGCTGACGACGGTGAGCAGTTCGCCGTCGACCTCGAGGTCGGCTTCGACCCAGCGGCCCTTCGAATCCAGCGCGTCGTCGCCGAGATCGACGCGCCATACGTCCAGCGGCTCGCGTGCAGCGATGGCGACGCCGGCGCGCCCCTTCGCCAGGGCTTCGTCGTTCACCAGATGCCATCCGGGAAGGGCCGCAGCGAGATCGGATGCCTCGGCCCGCACCTCCTGCAGGGTCAGGACGTCGACGCCGGCGGTCTCGAGCCAGTCGTGCATCCCCTTCCGGGCGGCGGCGCGGATGCCGTTAACGTTGACGGAGGCGATGCGGAGTGTTCGTGGCACGCGTTCCAGCGTATCGAGGGCCGCGGACACGGCCTCATCGCCGTGTGCGCTCCAGGAGTTCTTCGGCTCGCCGCAGGTCTCGCCGAGCGCCCGGCTTCTGCCACCACGACGCGTCGGCGACGGCCTGCCTGGCCTCGCGCACGCCCGCTTCGGCCACGATCCGGAGCGCACGGCGCTCCTGCTCGCGGCGCTCCGCCGCTGTGGGTTCGACCAGCGGGATGTCGGCGTCGTCCGCGGCGACGGCGATCCACGAGGCGGCGACGAGGATCACGATGCCCGCGAGGCGCAGCCAGAGGAGGAGCCCCACGACGGTGAAGGTCGCCAGCAGCGGATTGGTGGGGGAGTAGACGGCGAGGAACCCGGCGCCGAGCTGAAGGAGTGCGAGGGCGACCCCGCCGAGCGCGGCTCCCGGGATGATCGACCGCCACGGGAGCGAGGTCCCGGTGAGGAAGCGGATGAGCCCGGTGAGCGCCGTTGTGTTCAGGAGCACGCTGACGAGGACCGAGGCGATCCGGCTCGACACGTCGACGGCGGCGGATTCATAGGGGATGTTCGCCCAGTCGAGCACGACCGCGACGACACCGCCGGCGACGAGTCCGAACACCGCGCCGAGCACGAGGGCGAGACCGAACAGCACAGCGGCCAGGAGGTCGCCGAGCTTGAGGAGCACGAAGCTCCGCGTATCGAACGGCAGGCCGAACATGTCGCGCACCGCACGCCGCGTGAAGGTGACGAACCCGATCGCCGTCCAGATCGCGACGGTGACGGCGATCGCGCCGGTCACGGCGAGCAGGCTCCCGCTGTCGCGTGCGATGCCCGCCACGTCGGCGGGGTCGAGGGTCCCTCCCACCGCGATGAACCCGGGCAGGTAGGAGTTCACGACGGCGATGAGCCCGTCGATGGCGGCCTGCGAGCCGCCGAGCCAGAGCCCCACTCCCGCGAACGCGGTGTAGAGCGTCGCGAAGATCGCGAACAGGGACTGGTAGCTGATGGATGCCGCCAGCAGGAACCCGTTCCGGCGCAGGAACCGGCGCCACACCCGCACCGGGAACGACCCGATGGTCCGCTGCGTCAGCTCCGTGGCCCGCTCGATCGGCTGATCGAGGCGCTCACGCAGACGAGACGCCTCCCACCGCTCACGCAGGGGAGGCGTCGTGTCGTCCGAGGTCACGCCTCGAGGCTATCCGGATGGATCAGCCGCGGAGGACCGCCTGCTTGACCTCGGCGATGGCCTTCGTGATCTCGATGCCGCGGGGGCACGCCTCGGTGCAGTTGAAGGTCGTGCGGCAACGCCAGACTCCCTCCTTGTCGTTGAGGATGTCGAGGCGCACGTCGCCCGCGTCGTCGCGCGAGTCGAAGATGAAGCGGTGAGCGTTCACGATCGCCGCAGGGCCGAAGTACTGGCCGTCGGTCCAGAACACGGGGCACGACGAGGTGCACGCGGCGCAGAGGATGCACTTGGTGGTGTCGTCGTAGACGGCGCGGTCCTTGATGGACTGGATGCGCTCCTTGCCGGGCTCCGGCGCGGTGTTCGCCTGCAGGAAGGGCTGCACGTCGCGGAAGGACTCGAAGAACGGGTCCATGTCGACGATGAGGTCCTTCTCCAGCGGCAGACCCTTGATCGCCTCGACGTAGATCGGCTTCGAGATGTCGAGGTCCTTGATCAGCGTCTTGCAGGCGAGGCGGTTGCGGCCGTTGATGCGCATGGCGTCGGAGCCGCAGATGCCGTGAGCGCACGAGCGACGGAAGCTCAGCGTCCCGTCGACGTCCCACTTGATGCGGTGCAGCGCGTCGAGCACGCGGTCCGTCGGGTACATCTCCACGTCGTAGTCGACCCAGCGCGGCTCAGCGTCCACCTCGGGGTCGAAGCGGCGGATGATGAAGGTGACCAGGTACGACTGGATGCCGGAGTCGGTGGACTCCTGCGTGCCGGCCGGAGCGTCGGAATCGACGATGGTCATCAGTACTTCCTCTCCATCGGCGGGTAGTTGTACTCGCCCTGCTCGTTCTTGGTGAACACGACCGGTTTCCAATCCAGGCGGATGTGGTCCTCGGGGTTCGCGGAGTGCGGGTCGCCCGTCAGGTAGGCCATCGTGTGCTGCATGTACTTGTCGTCGTCGCGGTCGGGGTAGTCCTCGCGCATGTGCCCGCCGCGGCTTTCCTTGCGGTTGCGTGCGGCGTAGGCGACGATCTCGGCGATGTCGAGCAGGAAGCCGAGTTCGACGGCCTCGAGCAGATCCGTGTTGTAGCGCTTGCCCTTGTCGTCGACGTGGACGTTCTTGTAGCGCTCGCGCAGATCGTTGATCGTGCCCATGACGTTGGTGAGCGTCTCTTCGGTCCGGAACACCTGGGCGTTCGCGTCCATCTCCTCCTGCAGCTTCTTGCGGAGGGTCGAGATGCGCTCTGTGCCCGTGTTGCCGCGCAGGCCCTCGATCATCTCGCGGACCTCCTTGGCGGGGTCCTCGGGGAGCGGCATGAAGTCGGCGGTCTGCACGTACTCGACGGCGTTCTGCCCCGAACGCTTGCCGAAGACGTTGATGTCGAGCAGCGAATTCGTGCCCAGGCGGTTCGCGCCGTGGACCGACACGCACGCGCACTCGCCCGCCGCGTAGAGCCCGGGGACGATGGTGTCGTTGTCGGCGAGGACCTCTCCCTTGATGTTCGTCGGGATGCCGCCCATCGCGTAGTGCGCGGTCGGCATGACCGGCACCGGCTCGACGACGGGATCGACGCCCAGGTACGTACGCGCGAACTCGGTGATGTCGGGGAGCTTGGTCTCGAGGACCTCCGCACCCAGGTGCGTGCAGTCGAGGTAGACGTAGTCCTTGTTGGGGCCGGCGCCGCGGCCCTCGAGGACCTCCTTGACCATGCATCGCGCGACGATGTCGCGGGGCGCGAGGTCCTTGATGGTCGGGGCGTAACGCTCCATGAACCGCTCGCCCGAGGCGTTGCGGAGGATCGCGCCCTCGCCGCGCGCACCCTCGGTGAGGAGGATGCCGAGGCCCGCCAGGCCGGTCGGGTGGAACTGGAAGAACTCGATGTCCTCCAGCGGCAGACCCTTGCGCCAGACGATGCCGACGCCGTCACCGGTGAGGGTGTGGGCGTTCGAGGTCGTCTTGAAGATCTTGCCGAAACCGCCGGTCGCGAAGATCACGGCCTTGGAGTGGAAGACGTGCAGGTCGCCGGTGGCGAGCTCGTACGCGACGACACCGGCGATGCCGGTGCGACCCATGGCATCCTTCACCGTGATGAGGTCGAGCGCGTAGAACTCGTTGAAGAAGTTGATGCCCAGCTTGACGCAGTTCTGGAACAGCGTCTGGAGGATCATGTGACCCGTGCGGTCGGCGGCGTAGCAGGCCCGGCGGACGGGGTTCTTGCCGTGCTCGGCCGTGTGCCCGCCGAAGCGACGCTGGTCGATCTTGCCGTCGGGCGTGCGGTTGAAGGGCAGGCCCATGTTCTCGAGGTCGATGACCGCGTCGATGGCCTCCTTCGCGAGAATCTCGGCCGCGTCCTGGTCGACGAGGTAGTCGCCTCCCTTGACGGTGTCGAAGGTGTGCCACTCCCAGGAGTCCTCTTCGACGTTGGCGAGCGCCGCCGCCATGCCGCCCTGCGCCGCACCGGTGTGACTGCGCGTCGGGTAGAGCTTGGTGATCACGGCGGTCTTCGCGCCGGGACCGGCCTCGATGGCCGCACGCATCCCGGCGCCGCCGGCGCCGACGATGACGACATCGAACTGGTGGTAGTGGACGCCGTCCTTCACGACGGAGTCCGCGGTCTGAGTGCTCACGTGACGATTGCCTCTGTTCTCTGCGTTTGCGTGCCGGGCGGGCCGGCTCAGCCCTGTGCCTTGCAGACCTCGGCGAGGACGCTGCCGTCGAGGTTGGGGATGCAGGGGTCGAAGGTGAAGACCACGAGGGTGCCGAGGAGGATCATGAAGCCGGCCACCACCCAGAGGCTGGTGACGAGCACCCGTCGGACCTTCGCGTTGGTGACGTAGTCGTTGACGATCGTCCGCATGCCGTTCGTACCGTGGATGAACGCCAGCCACAGCATGAGGACGTCCCACCACTGCCAGAACGGGGTGGAGAACTTGCCGGCGACGAAGGCGAAGTCCAGGGCCGAGATGCCCTTGCCGACCATGAGGTTGACGAAGAGGTGGCCGAAGATCAGAACGAGCAGCAGCACGCCCGAGACGCGCATGAAGACCCAGCCCCATTTCTCGAGGTTGGGGCCCTTCTTGCGGACGGCGGCCTTGCCCTGCGGAGTGCGGGGTGCGGCGAGGGTGTCGGCGGTCATTAGTGCTCGCCTCCCATGTGCGAGAAGACGTTCGGAAGGTGCCGAGCTGCGAAGCCGACGAGCGTGACGGCCCAGACGGCCAGCACGCCCCACCACAGCTGACGCTGGTGCCGTGTGGCCCACGGCCAGAGGTCCACCGCGATGATGCGGAGGCCGTTGAAGGCGTGGTAGACGATCGCTCCGACCAGGGCGACTTCGCCGAGGCCCATGATCGGGTTCTTGTACGTGCCGATGACTGCGTTGTACGCATCGGGCGAGACCCGGATCAGTGCGGTGTCGAGGACGTGCACGAGCAGGAAGAAGAAGATGGCGATACCGGTGATGCGGTGAAGGACCCACGACCACATGCCCTCGTTGCCGCGGTACAGGGTGCCGCGCGGGGTCTTGGACGTGGTCTCAGCGATCGACGGCGTGACGCGTGCTGGTGCAGACACGGTCGTCCTCCCTTGAGTGAGATGGATCGCGCGCGTGCGGCGAGATCGCGGCATCCCGGGGAATGTCGCCCATCGTCGCAAGCGGGCGCATCGACCATCCTAAGCGGCCTCGAGAGGGGCGGGCGAGGAAGGCGAGCCTTAATCGGCCGGTAGGGTTCGGGGCATGGTCGATCACATCGAGGACTTTTACGCGGTCATCCCCGCCGGCGGGGTCGGATCGCGCCTCTGGCCCCTGTCCCGCGCCGACGCGCCGAAGTTCCTCCACGACCTGACGGGGTCAGGGCATTCCCTGCTGCGCGACACGTGGAACCGCCTGGAGCCGCTCACGGGGCCCGACCGGATCGCCGTGGTCACCGGTCGCGCGCACCGGGCGGCCGTCGAGGGGCAGCTCCCCGGCATCCCGGACAAGAACGTCATCCTCGAATCGGAGCCCCGCGACTCGGCCGCCGCGATCGGTCTCGCGGCAGCGATCCTGCACCGCCGGCATCCCGATGTCGTCATCGGCTCCTTCGCGGCCGACCACGTCATCCGCGGCTCCCGCGTGTTCGAGTTCGCTGTGCGCGACGCCGTCGCGGTCGCACGCGAGGGGTACATCTGCACGATCGGCATCGCACCGTCGGAGCCGGCGATCGGATTCGGCTACATCAAGCGGGGCGGTGAGCTGATCGTCGACGGGGCTCGGGACGCGTCGCTCGTCGAGCGCTTCGTCGAGAAGCCCGACCTCGAGACCGCCAGGTCCTACGTCGCCGATCGCTCCTATCTCTGGAACGCGGGCATGTTCATCTCGCGTGCGGACGTCCTGCTCGCCGAGATCGAAGCCAACAACCCGACGCTGCACGCGGGGCTGATGGAACTCGCCGAGGCGTGGGACGACCGCGAGCGCCGCGGACCGGCCGTCGACCGCATCTGGCCGACCCTCGAGAAGATCGCCATCGACTACGTCGTCGCCGAGCCCGCGGCGGAGAAGGGCCGGCTCGCCGTCGTGCCCGGCCACTTCGATTGGGATGACGTGGGGGATTTCGCGAGCCTCGCGAAGCTCAACTCGGCAGGGCGCAGCGACCTCGCCATCCTGGGCGAGAACGCCCGCGTGCTCTCCGATGCGGCGAGCGGCATCGTGGTCTCGCAGACCAGCCGGGTCATCAGCATCATCGGTGTGAAGGACATCGTCGTCGTCGACACCGACGACGCTCTGCTGGTGACGACCGCCGAGCATGCGCAGCGGGTCAAGCGCGTCGTCGACGCGCTGAAGGTGACGGGTCGCGGCGACGTGCTCTGACACCATGTCGGGTGAGCAGGATGCCGCTCCTGTGACGGGTTGGTTGCGGCTTTGTAACCATTCCGCCTCACGCGCTCATCAGGGTGCCCGGTCGTCGTCACAGTGGGTAACTTCGGTTGCGCACACCCGCGAAGTCCGCGGGTTCTCTTCCGTGGAGGCACTCTTGACCATCTCGAACCCGAAGAAGCTCGCCGGCATCGCCGGCGCCGCGCTTCTCATCGCCGCGCTGGCCGGCTGCGGCACCGCCCCCGAGGCCAACCCGTCCTCGTCCGCAGGCGCCGGTGCCGGCGACGTCGTCGACGGCTTCAAGCCTTGCCTCGTCTCCGACGCCGGCGGCTGGAACGACAAGTCGTTCAACGAATCCGCCAAGAACGGCATGGACAAGGCCGCTGACGAGCTGGGCATCAAGCCCCTCGAGTTCGAGTCGACCAACGACAACGACTACGAGCCCAACATGACCACGGCGATCTCCGAGGGCTGCACCCTCATCGTCTCCGTCGGCTTCAAGCTCGCCGCGGCGACGGTCGAGGCGGCCAAGGCCAACCCGAACCTGCAGTTCGCGATCATCGACGACTACGCGGACACCGACCAGGACGGCAAGACCGACGCCCCCAACATCAAGCCCCTCGTGTTCAACACGGCTGAGGCTGCCTACCTCGGTGGCTATGCCGCCGCCGCGTGGTCCGCGGAGGCCGGCGTCAACAAGGTCGGCACCTTCGGCGGACTTCAGATCCCCTCGGTCGCTGTCTTCATGGACGGCTACGCCCTCGGTGTCGAGAAGTACAACGAGGACAAGGGCGCCGACGTCAAGCTGTTCGGCTGGGACGTCGCCGGTCAGAAGGGCGCCTTCACCGGCGGCTTCGACGCGAACGACACCGCCAAGCAGACCGCGCAGTCGGTCCTCGACCAGGGCGTCGACGTCATCCTCCCCGTCGGTGGCCCGATCTACACGAGTGCCGCAGCGGCGATCAAGGACAGCGGTGACGACACCCTCATCCTCGGTGTCGACAGCGACCTCGCCGTCGCCGACGAGACGGTTTCCGACATCACGCTGGTCTCGATCATGAAGGCGATCGACGTCGCCGTCTACGACACCACCGTCGCCGCATCGACCGGGAAGTTCGACGCCGCGCCGTACATCGGCACCCTGGAGAACGAGGGCGTCAAGCTTTCGAGCTTCCACGACTTCGAGTCGAAGCTGCCCGCCGGTCTGACCGACGAGCTCGCTGCGCTCCAGAAGTCGATCATCTCCGGCGACATCACGGTGGAGTCCAAGAACTCGCCGTGATCTGAACGACATCCATTCGGGGCGGGCAGCGCGAAGCTGCCCGCCCCGAGTGACGTTCGCACAATGTTTTATGGCGGGTACTTCCAGACACCCGCCGGTTAGGGTTCTCGTATGAAGCTCGAGCTCCGCGGAATCACGAAAAGATTCGGCAGCCTCGTCGCCAACGATCACATCGACCTCGTGGTCGAGCCGGGGGAGATCCACGCTCTCCTCGGCGAGAACGGCGCCGGCAAATCCACTCTCATGAACGTCCTCTACGGCCTCTACCGTGCCGATGAGGGACAGATCCTCCTGGACGACGCCGTCCAGAACTTCCGGGGTCCCGGCGACGCGATGGCGGCCGGCATCGGCATGGTGCACCAGCACTTCATGCTCATCCCCGTCTTCACCGTCGCCGAGAACGTCATGCTCGGCCACGAGAAGACGACCGGCCTCGGCAAGCTCGACCTCGCGCAGGCCCGCGCGCACGTGCGTGCCGTCGCCGATCGGTTCGGCTTCCAGATCGATCCCGATGCTCTCGTCGGCGATCTCCCCGTCGGCGTCCAGCAGCGCGTCGAGATCATCAAGGCGCTCTCCCGTGATGCGAAGGTCCTCGTCTTCGACGAGCCCACCGCAGTCCTCACGCCGCAGGAGACGGACGAGCTCATGGGGATCATGCGACAGCTGCGAGACGAGGGGACCTCCATCGTCTTCATCACCCACAAGCTCCGCGAGGTGCGCGAGGTCGCCGACCGCATCACCGTCGTGCGCCTCGGCAAGATCGTCGGCACCGCGTCACCGACGGCGACCAACGCGGAGCTCGCTTCCCTCATGGTGGGCCGTGCCGTCGAGCTGACCGTCCAGAAGGAGCCGGCGAAGCCGAGCTCCGGCGGCCTCGAGGTGCGTGACCTCCGCGTCCTCACCCCGGGCGGTGCCATCGTCGTCGACGAGGTGTCGTTCGATGTGCGCCCCGGCGAGATCCTCGCCGTCGCCGGTGTGCAGGGCAACGGCCAGACCGAGCTCGTCGAGGCGATCGTCGGCCTCGCCGCCCGCACCGAGGGTTCCATCAGCCTCGACGGCACCGAGCTCGTGGGCAAGAGCGTCCGCAGCATCCTGGACGCCGGTGTCGGCTTCGTCCCCGAGGACCGCAAGGAGGACGGGCTCGTCGGCGGCTTCTCGGTTGCCGAGAACCTCATCCTCGACCGCACCACCGATCCCGCGTTCTCGCGCGGGGGCACCATCCGCCGCGCTGAACTCGACGCGTTCGCGCGTGCGCGGATCGAGGAGTACGACATCCGCACGAGGGGTCCCGAAACCCCCGCGGGCACGCTGTCCGGTGGAAACCAGCAGAAGGTCGTCATCGCCCGCGAGATGAGCCGCGACCTGAAGCTCTTCGTCGCTGCTCAGCCGACACGCGGCGTCGACGTCGGATCCATCGAGTTCATCCACAAGCGCATCGTCGAGACCCGCGACGCGGGCATCCCCGTGATCGTCGTGTCGACGGAGCTCGACGAGGTCACCGCTCTCGCCGACCGCATCGCTGTCATGTACCGCGGCCGCATCGTGGGAATCGTCCCCGGTGACACCCCCCGCGAAACCCTCGGCCTCATGATGGCCGGCGCAACCGACCCGGAGGTGGCTGCATGAGCGGCACGACGCCCGGCGCCGCCGACGCGGCGCATCCCGCTGAACAGCTGCCCGCCGCGAGCGGCCCGCTGACGGGGGAGAAGGAACCGACACAGACGTCGCGTACCGACGTCTTCTTCCGCGAACTGATGCGCGGCAGCGCCGTCACGACGATCCTCGCCTTCGTGCTCGCCATGATCGTCGGCGGTGTGCTCATCGCGGTCACCAACGACGAGGTTCAGCGTACGAGCGGCTACTTCTTCGCGCGCCCCACCGACACGCTCGTCGCTGCCTGGAACGCCATCTACACCGGATACGAAGCGCTCTTCCGCGGCGCCGTGTTCAACCCGCGCGTCGGCGACTTCTCCGCGCAGATCCGCCCGCTGACCAACACGCTCGGATTCGCCGCGCCCCTGATCGCCGCCGGTCTCGGCGTCGCGCTGGCGTTCCGCGTCGGCCTGTTCAACATCGGTGCGCGCGGTCAGATGCTGGTCGGCGCCCTCTTCGCGGGCTTCTTCGCATTCAACCTCGACCTGCCGCTGCTCGTGCACCTGCCCCTCACGCTGCTCGCCGGCATCCTGGGCGGCGCGATCTGGGGCGGTCTCGTCGGTCTGCTGAAGGCGCGCACCGGTGCGCACGAGGTGATCCTCACGATCATGCTCAACTACGTGGCGTACTACCTGCTGCTGTGGATGCTGCGCACCCCGGGTCTCCTGCAGGCCGAGGGCAGCAACCAGCCGCAGTCGCAGCCGACACCCGTGACGGCGCAGTTCCCGGACCTCCTCGGCCCGACGTTCCCGCAGCTGGACTGGGGCTTCGTCATCGTCGTGCTGGCGACCGTCTTCGTCTGGTGGCTCATCGAGCGCTCCAGCCTCGGTCTGCGTATGCGCGCCGTCGGCGAGAACCCGCATGCCGCGCGCGCGGGCGGCATCAACGTCGAGCGCATCTACATCTACGCCATGGTCTTCGCCGGCGGTCTCGCCGGACTCGCCGCCATGAACCAGATCCAGGGCAACGTCACGACCGGCTTCGCGGCGACCATCGACGCCGGCATCGGCTTCGACGCGATCACCGTCGCCCTTCTCGGCCGGAGCCGCGCGTGGGGGACCTTCGCCGCCGGCATCCTGTTCGGCGCACTCAAGGCGGGGTCGTTCTCGATGCAGGCGCAGGGGATCCCGGTCGACATCGTGCTCGTCGTCCAGTCGCTCGTCGTGCTGTTCATCGCGGCGCCGCCTCTGCTGCGTGCGGTGTTCTTCCTCCCCAAGACCGAGATCGAGAAGGCGGACAAGGCGCGAGCCAAGGCCGCGAAGAAGGCGGTGGCGGCATGAGCGCTCCGGCTCCCGCAGTCGAATCCGACGGCACCATTCAGCTGACCGTCGTCAAGGCGCGTCACATCAAGGTGCCGATCGTCTTCGCCGTCGTCGTCTTCCTGATGGCACTGCTGTTCGTCCTCGTCCCCCGAGGGGTCGTCACGACGTTCCGCCTCGGCGACGCGACGTCGTCCATCGCCGTCCCGAACATCGAGGTGCCGACCGGCCCGACGAGCTGGGTGATGGTCGTCGTCCTCGTCCTCCTCACGGCACTTGCCGCGTGGAACGCGTGGAACTACCGTCGGACGCCCCTGTGGCTGACCACGGTCTTCGCCGTCGTCGCCGTCGTCGCCTTCATCGTGTGGGCCGCCGCCGGGGGCGTCTTCCCCGTGACGAGCCTGCTCTTCGGCGCGGTCTCGCTGTCCGTCCCACTGGTGTTCGGAGCGCTCGGCGGTGTCATCGGTGAACGCGTCGGCGTGGTCAACGTCGCCATCGAGGGCCAGCTGCTGCTCGGTGCGTTCTCCGCCGCGCTCCTGTCGAGCATCACGGGCAGCCCGTTCGTCGGCCTGATCGGCGCGATGGTCGGCGGCGTCCTGGTGTCGTTCGTCCTCGCTGCGTTCGCGATCAAGTACCTCGTCGACCAGGTGATCGTCGGCGTCGTCCTGAACGTCCTCGTGACCGGTCTGACCGGCTTCCTCTACGGAGCGCTGCTGGTCCCCAACGAGGACACCTTGAACCGTCCGGAGCGCTTCGGTCGCATCGAGATCCCGCTCCTGAGCGAGATCCCGATCATCGGTCCGGTCCTGTTCAACCAGACCTTCATCGTGTACCTCATGTACGTCACGGTCGCCGTCGTGTCGTGGAGCCTTTACCGCACACGGTGGGGTCTGCGCCTGCGCGCCGTCGGTGAGCACCCCCAGGCGGCGGACACCGTGGGCATCAAGGTCAACACGACGCGGTTCTGGAACGTCTCGCTCGCGGGTGCGATCGCCGGCATCGGCGGCGCCTACTTCACACTCGTCTCGGTGCCGCAGTTCGGCAAGGAGATGACCGCCGGACTCGGCTTCATCGCCCTCGCTGCAGTCATCTTCGGCCGGTGGGACCCGATCCGCGCGACGCTGGCCGCGCTCCTGTTCGGGTTCGCGACGAACCTGCAGAACCAGCTCACCGTGCTGGACACCCCGATCCCCAGCGAATTCATGCTGATGCTGCCGTACGTCGTGACGATCCTCGCGGTCGCCGGGTTCGCCGGGCAGATCCGCGGACCCGCGGCAGCGGGCAAGCCCTACATCAAGGGCTGACACGGGATGCCGCGACCCGCGGCATCCGCTCATCTACAGAGGAAGAAGTCGTGACCGACATCGATTGGGACGAGCTGCGCTCCGCAGCCGTCGAGGCCATGGAGAAGGCGTACGCGCCGTACTCCCGTTACCGAGTGGGCGCCGCGGCGCTTGTGAGCGACGGGCGGATCGTGACCGGCTGCAATGTCGAGAACGCGTCCTACGGCGTCGGACTGTGCGCTGAGTGCGGCCTGGTCGGGAACCTCCACATGACCGGCGGCGGCGAGCTCGTCGCGTTCGTCTGCGTCAACAACGACGGCGAGACGATCATGCCGTGCGGACGTTGCCGACAGCTGCTCAACGAGTTCGCGATCCCCGGGATGCTGCTCGAGACGGTCTCGGGCATCCGAACGATCGACGAGGTCCTGCCGGACGCCTTCGGTCCCCGCGACCTGGAGGCTGCCCGATGAGCGCGGTCGAGGCGTTCGACGCGGTCGACGTCATCCGCACCAAGCGCGACGGCGGTGCCGTCCCCGAGGACGCGCTCCGCTGGATGATCGACGCCTACACGCGGGAGTACGTCGCCGATTCGCAGATGGCCGCGTTCGCCATGGCCGTCCTCCTCAACGGGATGAGCCGCGACGAGATCCGCGTCATGACCGATGCGATGATCGCGTCGGGGGAGCGGATGAGCTTCGCCGGTCTCGGCAAGCCGACCGTCGACAAGCACTCCACCGGCGGTGTGGGCGACAAGATCACCCTGCCGCTCGCGCCGCTCGTCGCCTCGTTCGGCGTCGCCGTGCCGCAGCTCTCGGGCCGCGGCCTCGGCCACACCGGCGGAACGCTCGACAAGCTCGAGGCCATCCCCGGCTGGCGTGCGGCGCTCAGCAACGACGAGATGATCGCGCAGATGCAGGGCGTCGGCGCCGTCATCTGCGCCGCGGGCTCCGGCCTGGCTCCCGCCGACAAGCGGCTCTACGCGCTCCGCGACGTCACCGGGACGGTCGAGGCGATCCCGCTCATCGCGTCGAGCATCATGTCGAAGAAGATCGCCGAGGGCACCGACTCGCTCGTCCTCGACGTGAAGTTCGGCTCCGGCGCGTTCATGCAGGACGTCGACAAGGCCCGTGAGCTCGCCCGCACGATGGTCGCCCTCGGCACCGATTCAGGCGTCGCGACGACGGCGCTGCTGACCGACATGAACACGCCTCTCGGGCTCGCGATCGGCAACGCCAACGAGGTCCGCGAGTCCGTCGAGGTCCTCGCCGGCGGCGGGCCCGCCGACATCGTCGAACTGACCGTGGCCCTCGCTCGCGAGATGCTCGCCCTCGCCGGGCAGCCCGACGCCGACGTGGAGGCGGCGCTCAAGGACGGCCGCGCCATGGACTCGTGGCGTCGGATGATCCGGGCGCAGGACGGCGACCCGGATGCCGCCCTTCCGACGGCGCGCGAGACGCACACCGTCACCGCGACGGAGTCCGGCGTCGTGACCCGGCTCGAGGCCCTCCCGTTCGGGATCGCTGCGTGGCGCCTGGGCGCCGGACGCGCCCGCGCACAGGACCCCGTCATCCATGCCGCCGGCATCGACCTGCATGTCAAGCCGGGCGACACCGTGACCGCCGGACAGCCGCTGTTCACCCTCCTCGCCGAGGATGAGAAGCGTTTCGCGCGGGCCGCCGAGGCGCTCGAGGGCGCCTGGGAGATCGGTGCGGAAGCCCCGGCATCCACCCCGCTCGTCCTCGAGCGCATCACCGCCTGAACCCTCACGACAGGACTGCACAATGGCCATCGATCAGCACGGTGACGCGAAGCTCGAGGGCGTCTCGATCCGCTCCCTCCCGAAGGTGTCGCTGCACGACCACCTCGACGGCGCGTTGCGTCCGCAGACGATCATCGAGCTCGCCGACGAGGCGGGTGTCGAGGTCCCCGAGACGGCGGCCGACGACCTCGCCGACTGGTTCGAGGATCAGTCGGACTCGGGGTCGCTCGTCGAGTACCTGAAGACCTTCGACCTCGCGATCGCCGTCATGCAGACCCGCGACGGGTTGCGACGGGTGGCGAAGGAGTTCGTCGAGGACCTCGCGGCCGACGGCGTCATCTACGGCGAGGTCCGGTGGGCTCCTGAGCAGCACCTGGGCGGCGGATTGAGCCTCGACGAGGTCGTGGAAGCCGTGCAGGAAGGCATCGAGGAGGGCGAGGACGCCGTCGAGGCATCGGGCCGCGACATCCGTGTCGGTCAGCTCATCAGCGCGATGCGCCAGACCGACCGGTCCCTCGAGATCGCCGAGCTCGCCGTCCGCCATCGCGGACGGGGCGCGGTCGGCTTCGACATCGCGGGCCCCGAGGCCGGATTCCCGCCGTCGAACCTGCGCCCGGCGTTCGACTACCTGGCTTCGGCCTTCTTCCCGGCCACGGTCCACGCCGGTGAGGCCGCGGGCCTGGACTCGATCCGCTCCGCGCTGATCGACGGACGTGCGCTGCGCCTGGGGCACGGCGTCCGCATCGCCGAGGACCTCGACGTCGTCGAGCAGAAGGGCGAAGAGGTGCAGGTGCGCTTCGGCGACCTGGCCCGATGGGTACGCGACCGCGAGATCCCGCTGGAGCTGTCGCCGTCCTCGAACCTGCAGACCGGTGCGATCGCCGCATGGGGGACGCAGCTCGAGGATCACCCGTTCGACCTGCTCTACCAGCTCGGCTTCGCGGTCACCGTGAACGTCGACAACCGGACCATGAGCCGCACGTCGCTGACGCGGGAGCTCAAGCTCCTCGCCGACGCGTTCGAGTACACCCTCGACGACCTCGAGGCGTTCCAGCTCAACGCCGCCGCGGCGGCCTTCCTCACGATCGAGGAGCGCGAGGAGCTCATCGAGCTCATCGGCGAGGGGTTCTCGGCCTGACGGGCCCTCGAGGCCCTTTCTGAGCGGCAAGGTCCGCGGACTTTCCGGGCCCGGCTGACGAGCCGGTGCGACACGAGCGGCACTGACGTCGGATTCTCCGCGGTCAGTGCCGCTCGAGCGCGCATCCGATCGCTGTACGGACCTGGTCGCGGTGGTACTGAATGTCCTCCGCGAGCGGGCGGACCGTGGCGTAGCCGAGCGCAGCGGCCGCAAGGTCTCGCCGCCGGTCGCGTTTCTGCGCCTCCCATCCCTCATGGTGGGCGCGGCTGTCGCACTCGATGATCAGCCAGCCCTCCACGACGAAGTCCACCCGACCGACCGTCGCGATCCACACCTGTGTCTCGAAGGCGCAACCGAGTGAACGGAGGATCAGTCGCATGAGGGTCTCGGGCCCGGACTCGGCTGACCTGTCGATGAGGGCACGAAGACCGCGGTGGCGACGCGGGAGCCGCCGGAAGATTTCCGCGATCGAGACCTCGTCGATGTGTCCCAGATGCCAGGCGCTGTCCAGGGAGGCGACGGCGGCGCGCGGTTCCTGGCAGCGGACGGCCGCGACGATCGCGCTGACGATGTCCACTGCTGTCGCGCTCGAGGGCAGCGAAGCGGGCCGCCAATGCCGGACAACGTCAGACTCAGCCGGCAGCAGGCTGCTGCGGTGCGGCGTCACCTGGACGTGCAATCGTGCGTCTGAGAGGACGTACACCCCGAGCGTTCGCAGGAGCGAGACGCAGTCCAGACGGTCACCCGATCGGGCCGCACGGATGAGGTCGGGATGAGCGTCTCCCGGGAGGTAACGGTCCCGACGCACACGCACGAGTCGCTCGGATGCCAGGGCACGGTCGATGTCGCGGCGTCGCATTCCGGCGTCGCGGAGCTGACGTCGCGAGAAGGCATGAGCGGGGTAAGTGGGCGTGGACATGCGACTCACGATGGCGTTTTCCGCGCGGGTCCGGTCGGTTGGGCAGCCGACGTGGGGAGCAGTGGGTCGATCCCGCGCCCGGGGAGGAACCGGCGCCGGCACTGTGCGCGGAGTTCTGTAGCTGCGCCAGATGACATCCCTTGCCGCGAAATTCGCAGTGCGGCGCTGTCCGAGGAGTTTTGTGGCCCAGTGGCCCTTATCAGCCGCGATGGTGTGGGCGGGCGCGGATTCCTCCGCGGTTGCGGCCAGTACGCGAGGGGGAAGGTGGCGGCGAGAGTCGGAGGTGAGCGATTCTCCGCGGCTGTGGTCGCGGGACCTCGTAGCGCAGGTCAGAGGCGTGCGAGCAGGTCCGTGACGGATGCCGTGATGTCGGCCGTCATGTCGGCGTCGTCGATCGTGGGGGTGCCGTCGCCGGCTTGGCGGCCGTAGTCGCCGAACGAGGCGTGCGCGGCGCCGGGGACCTCGACGAACTCGGCGTCGGCAGGCAGCATGTCGCGGGCCGCCTGGATCTTCTCGGGGGTCGACAGGCCGTCCTCCGATCCCGAGATACTGAGCGCCGGCAGGCCGGACTCGGAGAGGTCGTTCGCGCAGTACGAGCCGAACAGGACGAGACCGTCGGCGTCCGGAGCGAGCTGGCACGCCCGCACACCGCCGAGGGAGTGGCCGCCGACGAGCCAGGTGTCCACGCCGGGCGCGGCATCGGTGAACGTCGACAGCGGCCGCGGGTCGAAGAAGGCGAGATTCAGCCAGGGGCGCGTGATGACGACGGTCATCCCGTCCTCCGCGACCAGTCCCGACAGCTTCGCCTCGTACGCCTCGGCCTCTACCTTCGCGCCGGGGATGAAGACGAGCCCGACGGTGCTTTCATCGGACGCGGGCGACATCACGACATTGCCGCCGACGTCGGACACGGTGATGCGATCGTCATCGCGCACCGACGCGAGTGGGCCCGCCTCGGCATCCATCACACCGACCTGGCTCCAGATCACGATGCCGAGGACGCCGGCGACGAGCAGCCCCGCCACGGACAGCAGCACGATCGAGACGACGCGCCGTGCCCGGGAGCGGGGCCGCGTCGACGCGCTCACGCGCTGTAGACGCCGAGCTCGGTCTGCCGCTGGAGGACCTGCTCCTGCACGCGCCCGAACAGGGGGTGGGCCGGCTCGAGACCGGTGACGGATGCCGTGAAAGCCGCGGCATCCTCGGTGCGGATGCGTTCCTGCAGTTCGACGGCCTGCGGGTCGGCGGCGTCCTCGAAGCGCAGCGCCGCAGCGATCGCTGCGATGAGGCCGTCCACTCCGAGACCGCGCTCGGCGGCGGCGGATGCGGGGCCGACGAAGCGCTCGTGACGCGAGAGCTTGCGCAGCGGCTGACGGCCGACGCGCTGCACGGTGTCGGGAAGCGCGTCGTTCGAGAACCGTTCGAGGATCGTCGCACGGTACTCGGCGAGCTCGGTCGGGTCGAGCCCGTGCGCGGCGGCGAGGAACGCGGACGTCTCCTCGAGGGCCTGCTCGACCTTGCTCCGGATGCCAGGGTCCGCCAGTGCGTCCGAGATCCGGGTGATTCCCGCCGCGGCACCGAAGTAGGCGGTCGCGGCGTGGCCGGTGTTGACCGTGAACAGCTTCCGCTCGATGTAGGGGGCGAGGTCGTCGACGAAGTGGGCCCCGGGGATGCTGGGCAGATCGTCGCCGAACGGCCCGCGCTCGATCGCCCACTCGAAGAACGGCTCGACCGTCACGTCGACACCGGCGCCTTCGGGCTGACCGGGAACGATGCGGTCGACGGCGGTGTTGGCGAACACGGCGCGGGTCGAGAGGTCGCCCCAGGCGTCGCCCGCGAGCTTCTCGATCTCGCCGCGAAGGGTGTCGGTGGCGCCGATCGCGTTCTCGCACGCCATGACCTGCAGCGGCTTCGCGTCGGCGGCGCGCCGCGCGAGGCCCTCGAGGATGTGCGGCGCGACGAACGGCAGGATGTTGGGCCCGACCGCGGTCGTCACGACGTCGGCCGAAGCGACCTCGTCGGCGACGGCATCCGGGTCGGCCTGGCTGTTCAACGCGCGGAAACCGGTGACGGTCTTGTCGCCGCCGCCCGGTCCGACCTCGTGGACGGTGTACTCGGACGCCGCGTTGATGGTCTCGACGAGGGTCGGAGCGACGTCGGAGAAGACGAGCTCGTACCCTCCCTCGTGAAGGAGCAGTCCGACGAAGCCGCGCCCGATGTTGCCGGCGCCGAAGTGGACGGCCTTCATGCGTTGTTCACCGTCGCGAGCAGCTGGTAGAGCTCCTCGGGCGTCTGCGCGGCCTTGAGCTTCGCGACCTCGTCGTCTTCGGAGAAGAGGAGTGCGATCTGAGACAGGATCTCGAGGTGCTCGTCACCCTTGCCGGCGATGCCGACGACGAATGAGACGTGCTCGCCGCCCCAGTCCACGCCGCCGTCGTAGCGGACGAAGGAGAGTGCGGAGTCGAGGATGGCCTCTTTCGTCTCGTTGGTGCCGTGGGGGATCGCGAGCTCGTTGCCCATGTAGGTCGAGACGGCGACCTCGCGCTGCTGCATCGCGTCGAAGTAGGCGCTCGTGACGGCGCCGGCGGCCTCGAGGATGTCGGCGGCCTCCTTCATGGCCTGTTCCTGGCTGACGGAGCCGGAGTGGATGCGGATCTGGCCGAGGGTGAGGACTTCGCGAGCCATGACGTTCTCCTTCTGAGGGGGTGGAAAAAAGGATGCTGCGGGGTCGGGACCATTGTTCCCGACCCCGCAGCGCTGTGCATCAGGCGTCGCCGCGCTGGCGACGCACCATCTCGACGACCTCGTCGTACTTCGGCGAGTTCATGAAGTTGTCGACCGAGACGTGCACCGAGTCGGGGGTGACTCCGCGCGCGCGGTCGGTCAGCTGCTGCTGGGTGATGACCAGGTCGGCCGACGGGTCGAGGTTCGCGATCGCCTTGTTGGTGACCGTGACGCCCTCGACGCCCGCCTTCTTGAACTTGTTGCGGAGGACGCTCGCGCCCATCGCGGACGAGCCCATGCCGGCGTCGCAGGCGAACACGACGTTGGTGATCTCGCGCTCGGCGACGGCGGTCTCGGCCGGGGCGGATGCCGCGGCTGCTGCGTCCGTCGTCGCGGCGGGAGCCGTGGCTGAACCGCGCAGGCCCGAGAGGGCGTCGGACTTCTTGCCCTTGTTGGCCTCGGTCTGCGAGACCGCGGCGGCGAAGGAATCAGTGCCGAGCTCGGCGGCAGCCAGATCGCGCTTGCGCGAAGCGCGCAGGATGATCGAGGCGACGATGAACGTCACCGCAGCCGACAGGATCACCGAGAGGATGACGCCGACGTAACTGTCGCTCGCGGTCTGGGCCAGCACAGCGATGATGCTGCCTGGAGCCGCAGGTGCGCGCAGGCCCGCACCGAGCAGCATGTTCGTCGTCACGCCCGTCATGCCGCCCGCGATGAGCGCGACGATGAGAACCGGCTTCATGAGCGCGTACGGGAAGTAGACCTCGTGGATGCCGCCGAGGAACTGGATCACCGCGGCGCCCGGAGCCGATGCGCGAGCCGCACCGATGCCGAAGAACGTGAACGCGAGAAGCAGGCCGAGACCGGGGCCGGGGTTCGCCTCGAGCAGGAACAGGATCGACTTGCCCTGCTCAGCCGACTCGGAGATTCCGAGCGGGGTGAGCACGCCGTGGTTGATGGCGTTGTTCAGGAAGAAGACCTTGGCGGGCTCGATGATGATGCTGGTCAGGGGCAGCAGGTTCGTGTCGACGAGGAAGTTCACCGCGTTCGACAGAACCGTCATGATGCCGTTGACGAGCCAGGCGACGGGGTAGAACCCGATGACGGCCATGATGAAGCCCCAGATGCCCGCTGAGAACATGTTCACGAGCATCTCGAAGCCCGCCCGGATCTTGCCCTCCCAAAGCGAGTCGAGCTTCTTCATGGTCCAGGCGGCGAGCGGGCCGAGGATCATCGCACCGATGAACATGTGCACCTTGCCGAGCTCGGACGCATCCGGGTTCGCAGCCAGGAGCGCGGCGTTGAAGTTGTTGATGATGAGGTCGGAGCCGGCGATGGCGCCCATCGTCGCGATGGCGCCGACGACACCGCCGCGCTGCCGGTAGATCATGTAGCCGCCCGTGTAGGCGATGATCAGCGGCAGCAGGTAGTGGATGAACGGGTCCACGAGCGTCGCCAGGTCCGCGTTGGGCGTCCAGCCCACGGGAATGAAAAAGGCGGTGATGATGCCCCACGCGATGAGCGCGGGGATGTTCGGCATGATCATGCCCGAGAGGAACGTGCCGAATCGCTGAACGGCGACGCGTGCTCCTCCCCGGGTCTGTGCCGGAGACGTCGTTGTCATGGTTACTTGTTCTCCTTGTGCTGTGCTGCGGCTTCCTGTGCCGCGGCTCGGGCGGATGCCGCATCGGATGCGGCGAGGGCTGCCTCGGCGATGCGCTTCGCGTCGTCGAGGCTGTGGTGCAAGAGGGTGGCGCGCACGTCTGCGAGCGCCGTCGGTGCCATGGAGAGGGTCGTGGCGCCGAGGCCGACGAGGACGACCGCGAGCAGCGGGTCGGCCGCCGCTTCACCGCAGATGCCGATGGGCTTGCCGGTGACGCGTCCACCGTCGCCCGTCGCCTTGACGAGCTGCAGGACGGCGGGATGCCACGGGTCCTGGAACGAGGACACCGAACCCAGGAGGCGGTCGGCCGCCAGGGTGTACTGGGTCAGGTCGTTCGTCCCGATCGATGCGAAGTCGGCGTGGGCGAGGACCCTGTCCGCGAGCAGCGCGGACGACGGGACCTCGACCATGACGCCGGCGGTCTTGATGCCGTACTCCCTCGCCAGGGTGACGAAGTACTCGGTCTCCTCGACGGTCGACACCATCGGCGCCATGACCCAGAGGTCTGCCTGGGTGGCGGCATCCGCGTTGGCGAGGGCGGTGAGCTGTTCGCGCAGGATGTCCTCGCTGGCGCGGAGTGCGCGAAGGCCGCGGAGTCCGAGGGCCGGGTTCTCCTCATGCGCGTCATTGAGGAAGGCGAGCGGTTTGTCGGCCCCGGCATCCAATGCGCGGACGACGACCTTCTTGCCGGGGAACGCCTGCAGCAGCTCGGTGTACGCCTTCGTCTGCTCCTCGACCGTCGGCGCCTGAGACGAGCTCAGGAACAGGAACTCGGTGCGGAACAGGCCCACGCCCTCGGCGCCGAGCTCGACGGCCTTCGCGGCGTCCTGCGGCTTGCCGAGGTTCGCGAGCAGCGGCACGGCCGTCCCGTCCGCGAGCGCGCCCGGCGTGACGGGGGCATCGGCAGCGGCGGCGCGATCGGCCTCGCGACGCTCGGCCTGGGCGATGTCGTCATCGGTCGGCTGGGTCGTGACGACGCCGCCGGCGGCATCGACGATCACGGTCTCGCCGTCGGCGAGATCGGCGGCGCCGCGGACGCCGACGACGGCGACGATGGACTTCTCACGCGCGAGGATCGCGGTGTGCGACGTGGGGCCGCCCTCCGTCGTCACGAGTGCGAGGACCTTGTCGAGGTCCAGGAGTGCGGTGTCCGCGGGAGCGAGGTCCTTCGCCACCAGGACGAACGGATGCCCCGGGTCGGGCACGCCGGGGGCGGCGACGCCACGGAGGTTCGCGATCACGCGCTGGGCGACGTCGTCGAGGTCTGCCGCGCGCTCGCCCAGGTAGCCGCCCATCGCGGAGAGGGTGTCGCGGAACGACGCGAAGGCGTCGAACACGGCGAACTCGGCGGTCTTGCCGGCGCCGATGCGGTTCGTGACCTCTTCTTCGAGCGCGGGGTCCTCGGCCATCATGGCCTGCGCCTCGAGGACCTCCTGAGCCGCGCCTCCGGCGGTCTCGCCGCGCTGCTCCAGCTCGCGCGCAACGGCCTCGATCGCGGCGCGGACGCGCGTGGTCTCTTCCTCCGCGCTCCGCGCGCTCTTCTCATCCTTCGGCGCGGGCAGCGGCTCCGCCATCCGCGCGATGGGGCCGTGGCTCACGCCCAGGCCGATTCCTACTCCTCGAAGCTCAGTCATGTGTCCCTCAGGCGTCGTGGTCGGTGGTCAGAAGTTCGGTGAGGGCGTCGAGCACCTCTTCGGCGTTCGCGCCGTCGGCGGTGAGCGTCACGTAGTCGCCGTTCTCGGCGCCCAGCGAGATCACACTGAGGATGCTGGCGGCGTTGACCGCCCCACCGGATCCCTTCGAGATCGTGACGGGGATGCCGGCATCCTTCGCGGCCTGCGCGAACATCTTCGCGGGGCGGGCGTGCAGGCCGTTGGAGGAGCCGATCCTGACGGTCCGGCTGGCCGGTGCGCTCATCGCGGGGTCCTTTCACTGCGGTCGGCGTCCATCGCCGCCGTCACGAGGGCGAGCGTGCGGATTCCGTCACGGTCGCCGAAGACGTCCTCCGGAAGCAGCACGGCATGCGCCTGTCGGGTGGCGGCATCCCGTGCGATGTCGGGGAGGGCGGAGGCGAGGTGCGGACCCACGAGCACCACGTCGCCGGCCTCGGCCTCCGTGGCGACCATGCCGGGCACTCCCGCGCGGACGAACAGCTCCGTGCCTTCGCGCTGTGCGGCCTGCCGCAGACGCTGGGCGACGAACGTGCTCGACGCACCGGCGCCACAGACGACGAGGATCTTCATCGATCCGCCTCCTTGTCTCTCCGCCATTCTCATCCGACTCCCAGGAAGCGACAACCAGCCGTTCTTCCGCGGGGGAGGAAACCCCCTGGCCGTGCAGGTGGTTGACTGGTCGGGTGAGCCGGGCGAGACAGGACCAGGTCATGGCGCTCCTGATCCGGGATGCCGCCTGGCGGACGGCCGGCGAGCTCGCCGACGTCGTGGGGGTCACGCCCCGCAGCATCCGCTCGTACGTCGCAGCGCTCAACGCCCGCGTGCCCGGTGGCGATGCGATCGAGTCCGGGGCCTCCGGCTACCGCGCCGGCGCCGGCGCCGCGGGCGCGCTCCGGACGGTGACCGAGGAGACCCCGCGCGACCGGCTCCACCGCCTCGTGCGGGACCTCCTCGACGCGCCCGCCGGGATCGACGTCTACGCCGCGGCGCAGCACTTCCATGTGAGCGAAGCGACGCTCGAGTCCGACCTCGGGCGCGTGCGCGCCCTTCTCAGCGGCACGCAGCTCACCCTGGAGCGCTCCGCCGAACGCGTGCGACTCTCGGGGACCGAGATGGCCCAACGCCGGCTGCTCAGCCGCCTCGTCCACGACGAGATGGAGCAGGGTGCGTTCGACCTCCGCGCCCTCCGCCGTGCGCTGGGGGAGAGCACCGCCGAGACCTCCGCTCTGGGCGCGTTCAAGGCCGAGCTCGTCGATGGGCTCGGCGAGCTCGGCTACCTCGTCAACGAGTTCGGCATCGGCGACGTCATGATGCACATCGCGATCGCCGCCGACCGCGTCGGACGGGGCCGCGGACTCGACGGCACGCCGGTCGGCGACTCCGCCGCGCGCAGCGAGATCGCCGGTCTCCTCGATCGCCTGGCCGTCGTCCACCTCGGAGTCCACCTCGGGGACGGCGACCGCGACCACCTGGCCGCGCTCGTGCAGACCCGGGTCGTCGCGCCGGGAGCCGCCGAACCCGACGCCGTCATCCGCGACCGGCTCGATGCCGACGTCGAGGCGGCCGTGCGCGCGGTCGTCGCGCGGGCGGCATCCGAGTTCCTGGTCGATATCGACCACGACGACTTCATCCTGAGGTTGTCGCTGCACGTGCAGAATCTGCGTCAGCGCGCACAGGACCGGGCGTGGTCGCGGAACGCGCTCACCCGCTCGCTGAAATCGAGCTACCCGATGATCTTCGATGTCGCCGTCTTCATCGCCGAGCAGCTCCGCGTCGTCGTCGGCGCTCCGCTCCACGAGGACGAGATCGCCTACATCGCGATGCACGTCGGAGGGCGCCTCGAGCGCTCGCGTCAGTCCGCGCGTCTGCTGACCGCGACGCTCGTCTGCCCGGGGTACTACGAGATGCACGAGCTGCTGCGCACGAGCATCGATCGCGCGCTCGGGCGCGAGATCGAGGTGGTCGCGGTCGAGACGCGCGTCGATCCCGATTGGGCAGGGCTCGACACCGACCTCGTGCTCACGACGATAGATCCTCCCGAGCCCTCCGAGAGGCTCGTGCGGATCCAGCCCTTCCTCACCGAGCCCGACGTGGAGCGTGTGCAGGCCGCCGCGGCTCGTGCGCGACGCGCGCGGCGCCTGGCCGGCCTCCGCGCCGAGCTCGAGCGCTACTTCTCGCCCGACGCCTTCGTGTCGCGCCTGCCCGCCGACGCAGACGAGGAGACCGTCATCCGCGGCCTCGGCGGGCTGCTCGCTGCGCAGGGGGTCATCACCGAGGACTACGTGCACCGCACGCTGGAACGGGAGCGGATCTCTTCGACCGCCTTCACCGACGCGCTCGCCGTCCCGCACGCGATCGGCATGACCGCGACGCGCACGGCGATCGCCGTCGGCCTCGCGGACCCGTCCATCCGATGGGGCGACGGGCGCGTGCAGGTCGTCGCGATGGTGGCGTTCTCGGAGTCGGACCGCGAGGCGTTCCAGACCGTCTTCGAGCAGTTCGTCGAGGTGTTCAGCGAACGGGACAGCGTGCAGCGGATCCTGCGCCGCGGCACGAGCTTCACCGGCTTCCTCGACGAGCTCGTCGCCGTCGTCGACGGCTGATCAGTCCGCGAGGCGCGCGTCGAGTCCCATCCGGACGCCCGGCCACTCGTGCGGGAGGATCGAGAACACGACGGTGTCGCGCATCGTTCCACCGGGCCCGATGCGGTGATTCCGCAGGACGCCGTCCTGACGCGCGCCGAGCCGTTCGATCGCCGCGCGGGACTGCCGGTTGTGCCAGGACGTCCGGAACTCGACCGCGATCGCCTCGCACGCCTCGAACGCGTGCCCGAGCAGCAGGCGCTTCGCGGTCGTGTTCACCTCGGTGCGCTGCACCTCCCGCGACAGCCAGGTGTACCCGATCTCGACGCGGCGGTTCTCTGCGTCGATGTCGCAGAACGTGGTCATGCCCTGCGGGCGCCCGTCCACGACGACCGTGAAGGGATTCATCCGGCCGGCGTCGCGCTCCGCGAGCCGCCGCGCGATCTCGTCGGGGACGGATGCCGGGATCGCGGTGTACCAGGCGTACTCGAGCCCCGCGCGCGCCGCCGTCAGGGCGTCGGCGTGCGACGGGTCGAGCGGCACCAGCTGAACCCGTCCCCGGCTCAGCGTGACCTGCTCGGTCAGCGCGGTCGTCATGCCTGCGCTGCGTCGAGCAGGGCGCGCACACCGTCATCGACGGCCGTGAGTCGGGCCGCGGCGTCGTCCGCGGACTCGCCGCGCACGTCGAGGTAGGCCTTCAGCTTCGGCTCCGTGCCGCTCGGCCGGACGATGACGCGCGAGCCGTCCTCGAGCCACAGCCGCAGGACGTCACCGCGCGGCGACCCGTCCGGCGCCGCCAGCAGATCCTCCAGGCGGCCGACGGGGACCGGACCGACGGATACCGGGGGCGCCGCCCGCAGCGCCGTCATGATGCGGCCGATCACCGAGACATCGTCGACACGGATCGAGACCTGGCCGCTCGCGAAGTGCCCGAAGGTCGCTGCGGACTCGTCGAGCAGGTCGCCGAGCGTCTTGCCCTCCTCCCGCGCCTCGGCGACGAGGCCGAGGATCGCGACAGCAGCCGAGATCCCGTCCTTGTCGCGCACGGTGCCCGGGTTGACGAGGTAGCCGAGTGCTTCCTCGAAGCCGTAGACGAGCCCCGGTGCGCGGGAGATCCACTTGAAACCGGTGAGGGTCGCCGTGAAGTCGAGGCCGTAGTGCTCGGCGATCGTCTGCAGACCGGGCGAGGAGACGAGCGAGCAGGCGAGGGTCCCCGACGTTGCGGTGCGAGCGGCGCGCCAGCCGAGCAGCAGTCCGACCTCGTTGCCGGTCAATCGGCGCCAGCCGCCCGGGGCCGCCGCATCCGGGATCGCGACGGCGAGCCGATCGGCGTCGGGATCGTTCGCGACGATGAGCTCGGCGCCTGCCTCGCGGGCGGTCTCGACCGCGAGGTCCATCGCGCCCGGCTCTTCCGGGTTCGGGAAGGCGACGGTGGGGAAGCGTCCGTCGGGCTCGATCTGCGCCGTGACGACGGTCGGTGCGGGGTAGCCCGCCGTCTCGAGCACGCGAGCGAACGTCTCGTGCCCGACGCCGTGCATCGCCGTGTAGACCCAGTTCAGGCCGGCGGCGCCCGCGGGTGCGGGGGCGACGAGGGCGGTCGCGGTGACGTAAGCCTCGACGACGGACTCGTCGGCGATCTCGTATGCGTCCGAGCGGGGGACCGCACCCAGGTCTGCTCGCGCGGCGATCTCGTCGATGTGCGCCGCGATCTCGGCATCCGCCGGCGAGACGATCTGTGCGCCCCCGTCGTCGTCGCCGAGGTAGACCTTGTAGCCGTTGTCGTCCGGCGGGTTGTGGGATGCCGTCACCATGACGCCGGCTGAGACGCCGAGGTGACGCACCGCGAAGGCGAGCACGGGCGTCGGCAGCAGGCGGGGGAGGAGGATCGCGCGCAGCCCTGCGCCGGCGAAGATCTCTGCGCTGTCGCGGGCGAACACGTCGGAGTTCCGACGTCCGTCGTAGCCGATGACAACCGAGGGAGTCCCGCCGTCCGCGCGCTCGCGGAGGTAGGCGGCGAAGCCGGCCGCCGCCTGACCGACGAGCACGCGATTCATGCGATTCGACCCGGCGCCGATCGCTCCGCGCAGACCCGCCGTCCCGAAGGCCAGGCGGGTGTCGAAGCGGTCGTGCAGGTCGGCGGTCGCGGCGTCGTCGCCGGTCTCGGCGCGCGAGATGAGATCCCCGAGCTCTGCGCGGGTCGTCTCATCCGGGTCCTGCGCGAGCCACTGCCGCGCGGTCTCGAGCACGCCCCCGCTCACAGGACGCCGATCACGCGGGCGAGCAGGTCCGAGATGACGAGCTCGGCGTCGCGGCCGGCTTCGAGGACCTCTTGATGGCTGAGCGGGGTCGACTGGATGCCGGCGGCGAGGTTCGTGATCAGCGAGAAGCCGAGGATCTCCATGCCCGCCTGACGGGCGGCGATCGCCTCGAGGGCCGTCGACATGCCGACGATGTGTCCGCCGATCGTCTTCGCCATCTGGACCTCGGCCGGCGTCTCGTAGTGGGGTCCCCGGAACTGGCAGTAGACGCCCTCGTCGAGACCCGGGTCGATCGTCCGCGCGAGGTCGCGCAGGCGCGACGAGTAGAGGTCGGTGAGGTCGATGAAGGTCGCGCCCTCGAGGGGGGAGTCCGCCGTGAGGTTGATGTGGTCGCTGATGAGGACGGGCTGTCCCGGTGACCAGGATTCCTTGATGCCGCCGGCGCCGTTGGTGAGCACCATGATCTTCGCACCGGTCGCGGCGGCGGTGCGGACGCTGTGCACGACCCGGCGGACACCGTGGTTCTCGTAGTAGTGGGTGCGCGCACCGATGACGAGGACGCGCTTGCCGTCGGGCGTCAGGATGCTGCGGATCGACCCGACGTGCCCGGCGAGGGCGGGCTTGCTGAAGCCGGTGACCTCCGTCGCGTCGAGGGTAGCGGTCGTCTCGCCGATGAGCTCGGCGGCCTTGCCCCAACCGCTGCCCAGGGTCAGGGCGATGTCGTGGCGTGCCACGCCGGTGAGGCGGGCGATGTCTGCTGCGGCGGTGTCCGCGACCTCGAACGGGTCGATGGCGGGGTCGTCGAGCGGGTGGGTCTCCTCGTGCATGCTCCCACTCTAGGAACCGCCGCGGCCCTCGGCCACACGACGGGCAGCGCGGCGCGGCGCGCAGACCCCCCTGCAGCCTGAAAGAATGGTCCACATGTCTGTGAGCTTCGAGACCACCCAGAGTGTCGCGATCATCGGCGGCGGCCCCGGCGGATACGAGGCGGCTCTCGCAGCGGCCCAGCTCGGAGCCGAGGTGACCCTCGTCGAGCGTGCAGGCATCGGAGGATCGGCCGTCATCACCGACGTCGTGCCGTCCAAGACGCTCATCGCCACGGCAGATGCCGCCGTCGCCATCCGCGGCGCGTCCGATCTCGGCGTGCAGCTTTTCGCCCGCGGCGACAGCGGCAAGCCGCTCAAGCCCGAGATCGCCATCAACTTGGGCGCGGTCAACAAGCGGCTGCTCTCGCTCGCCCGCCAGCAGTCCGACGACCAGCGTGCGCAGCTCGTGGACGCCGGTGTGCGCATCATCTCCGGACACGGCCGCCTCGACGGCACGCACGCCGTCGTCGTCTCGACCGGTCCCGGCGGCACCGACTTCGACCGCGTCGAGGCCGACACCCTCGTCGTCTCGGTGGGAGCGTCACCGCGCGAGCTCGACAGCGCCAAGCCCGACGGCGAGCGCATCCTCACGTGGACGCAGCTCTACAACATGACGAGCCTCCCGGAACACCTCATCGTGGTCGGGTCGGGTGTCACCGGCGCCGAGTTCGCCGGCGCCTACATGAACCTCGGCTCGAAGGTCACGCTGATCTCCAGCCGCGACCAGGTCCTGCCCGGCGAGGACTCGGACGCGGCAGCGGTGATCGAGAAGGTCTTCACGCGCGGCGGCATGGAAGTGCTCTCGAAGTCCCGCGCCGAGAAGGTCGAGCGGACGAAGGACGGCGTCGTCGCGACGCTGTCGGACGGCCGCACCGTCGAGGGCAGCCACTGCCTCATGGCGGTCGGATCGATCCCGAACACGGCAGGCATCGGACTGGAGGATGCCGGGGTGCAGCTCACCGACTCCGGCCACATCCAGGTCAACCGCGTCGCGCGCACCTCGGTCCCGAACATCTACGCCGCCGGCGACTGCACCACGTTCCTGCCGCTCGCCTCGGTCGCCGCCATGCAGGGACGGATGGCGGTCTTCCACGCGCTCGGCGACACCGTCATCCCGCTCGAGAAGCAGCGCGTTACAGCCAACATCTTCACAGCGCCCGAGATCGCGACGGTCGGTCGGCAGGAGCGCGACATCGAGTCGGGCGCCGTCAACGGCACGGTCCACAAGCTCCCTCTCGCCGCCAACGCGCGCGCCAAGATGATGGGAGTCAAGGACGGATTCGTGAAGATCATCGCCCGCGAGGGATCGGGCACCGTCATCGGCGGCGTCATCGTCGCGCCGCGCGCGTCCGAGCTGATCTACCCCATCGCCATCGCGGTGGAACGGCGACTCACGGTCGACCAGCTCTCGCGCGTGTTCGCGGTGTTCCCCTCGCTCGCGGGCAGCATCACCGACGCGACGCGCGCGATGCACCAGGTCGCCCGTGACGAGGACACCTACAGCTGAACCGGCTACCCGGGACGCCGCGCCGGCGTCAAGCCCCCTGGCGGGAGTGGACGCCCGCGTAGAGTGAGAGCGTCCTGGGGAGGGCGAGCTGATCTGGGGAGACCCGGAGAGACCTATGCGCGCACCAGTCCGAACGATGTTGAGCATCGCCGTCGCAGGAGCGGCCGTTCTGGCCTCCCTGCCGTTGTCGGCGGGCACGCTGCCGGAGCCGTCGCCGACGGCATCGTCGCAGGTCGGAGAATCCGGCGCCGACCCGAACCCGACCCCCGCGGCGGACGCGTCGCCGACACCGTTCCCGGATCCGCCTGCACCGACACCGGGGCCGTCCGCCGATCCCACGCCCGCCCCCACTCCGTCGGCGACCCCGGCACCGAACCCCGGGGCGTCGCCGTCACCGTCACCGTCACCCGAGGTGGTCCCGGAAGAGGACCACGAGCACGACGGCCCCACTCTGCCGCTCACGCGTGAGCTGCCACCGGACTCGTCGATCCCCATCGCGCCGCTACGTCTCACGGTTCCGCAGTACGGACCGCAGCCGGTGTTCCGCCTGCCCTTCGCCCCCGGGATCCGTTGGGGCGCCAGCGGATCCCATTCCGACAGCGACGGCATCAACCGCGGCGCCATCGACTTCTCGCCGCTGTCGTCCAAGGACCGTGCGGTGCGCACCGTCGCGGCGGGAACGGTCTACCGGGTCCGGTGCAGCACAGGGTGGTTCCTGGGCGTCGACCACGGCGGCGGCTGGATGTCGGAGTACTACCACCTGACCAATGCCAAGTCCTCGCTCGTCGGCCAGTGGGTGGAGGCCGGGACGACGATCGGCACCGCCGGTCAGACGCTGCCGTGCGGCGGCACGCCCGGAGACAGTGCGCATGTGCACCTGTCCATCCTCAACGCGGCTCTCGACGTGCCCAGCGGCAAGCGCAAGTACGTCTCGGTCAGCGGTATCCAGTTCGACAACTACACGCTCCGCGACTCGAGCGGTGCCTACAACGGCGTCTGGCGGAACCTCCAGGGCGACGTCGTGCTGACGTCGCGCCGGGTCACCTGCTGCCTGACGGCATCCACGCGGATCGGACCGACCGGCGGGTCGACCCTGCCCGACACCGACGGCAACGGGATCGACGACTACTCCGACGCGACCGCGTGGGACACCGATCTCAACAGCAACGGACTGCCCGACCTCGTCGCGTTCGGCGGACCCGGGACGTACACCGCCTTCGGCAACGGGCGGGGCTTCACGTCGCGGCAGCTCGGCCTGAACAACTTCGGGACCTCGCAGAGCTGGCAGCGCTCGACGCATCCCCGCATGGTCCTCGACGTGACCGGCGACGGCAAACCCGACATCGTCGGGTTCGGCGCGGCAGGCGTGTCGGTCGCGACGGGGACGGGCGGCAGCACGTTCACCGCCGCACGCAGCTGGCTGAGGGAGTTCGGCACCGACCAGGGATGGCGAGTCGGGGTTCACCAGCGCATCGTCGTCGACGTCACCGGCGACGGCAGACCGGACATCGTCGGATTCGGAGGCGCGGGCGTCTGGGTCGCGCGCAACACCGGCTCGTCCTTCGCCAAGCCGGCCCTGTGGTCGCGCGAGATGGGCTCGAGCGCTGCCGCCGGCGGGTGGGTCGCGTCGCGGCATCCGCGGTACGTCGTCGACGTCACGGGCGACGGTCGCCCCGACCTCGTGGGGTTCGGCGCGAAGGGCGTGTACGTCGCCCGCAACACCGGCTCGGGATTCGCGCCCATGACCCTGGTGCGGGCCGAGTTCGGCACGGACCAGGGGTGGGGCGTCGTGCAGCACCCGCGTCGCGTGATGGACATCGACGGCGATGGCAAGCCGGACATCGTCGCCTTCAGCGCCCGCGGCGTGCTGGTCGCGCGCGGTACGGGTTCCGGGTTCGCCCAGCCCGTCCGCTGGACCTCGGCCTTCGGCACGGACGCCGCCTCGGGTTCCTGGCGAGGTGACGTCCACTCACGAACCTTCGCCGACGTCAACGGGGACGGCCGGCTCGACATCGTCGGCTTCGGCTCCACGCGGACCTACGTCGCCCTCAACCGGGGGAGCTCCTTCGGCCCGTCGACGGTCTGGACGACCGACTTCGGCTCGCGCGAGTGGACTCCGGGATGGATGCCGCGAAGCGTCGTCGACGTCAACGGCGACGGCCGTGCCGACATCGTCGGGTTCGGGCGCGACGGGGTTCACGTCGCCCTGAGCACCGGGTCGCGGTTCGGGGCGGCGACCCACTGGTCGGACGGCTTCGGCTGGGACAGCTCGATCGGGGGATGGCGCGTGTGGGCCAACCCGCGGGCGGTCGCCTTCTGACCGCGGTCACCGTTCGATGGTGAGCTCCTGCAACGCTGTCGCGTGGAGGTACGTGCGCGTGGGTGCGGTCGCGGAGACGGTGACCCCGTCCGCGGCAGGAGCGTCGACTGTGATGCTGTGCGGTTCCTCGTCGCAGGCGATGTCCTGCTCGGTGGTCGCGCCTCCCGCGACGGCGACGCGCACGGCCGCGGTCACCCCGCCGAAGCAGCGGATGTCGATCCGGGAGACCTCCGTCGGCTGAGCGAAGTCCATCCGCACCTCGGCGGGGTCCGAACCGTCCGGACCGATCTGCATGCCCGCGATGCCGATGGAGCCGGGGCCGTCGGATTCCGCGTCGACGACGCCGTCGTACCACTCCCGTGCGGCGTCGAGGTCCACGCTCGGCGCACTCGTGCATCCGGTGAGCAGGAGCGCCACGGCTGCGAGCGCGAGCGGGATGCGAGGGTTCGTCATCCCCACACGATAGTTGTGGGAAGCGGCTCGCCGCCCGTGGTCAGGAGATCGTGAGCAGTTGGTGACCAGCCGAGACGGTGGCGCCCGCCTGGGCGTTGATCGCCCCGACGACACCGTCCTTGTGCGCCTGGATGGGCTGCTCCATCTTCATCGCTTCGAGGACGACGACCAGGTCGCCCTTGACGACCTGCTGTCCCTCCTCGACGGCGATCTTGACGACGGTCGCCTGCATCGGCGAGGCGACGGCGTCACCGCTCGCCCCGGACACGGCGGTCGATGCATGCGAGCGACGCGACGGGGGCACCGCGACGGGGCGACCGACGGCGGCCGGAGCCTGCGTCAAACGGTCCGGAAGGCTCACCTCGAGACGCTTCCCGGAGACCTCGACGACGACCGTGTGCCGGCTCTCGGGATCGGCGGCGGGGCCCGCCTCGCCGTCCCATGCGGGGATGTCGTTGTCGAACTCGGTCTCGATCCAGCGCGTGAAGACGCCGAAGGAACCGTCCCGGCCGGTGAAGGCGGGGTCGCGCACGACCTTGCGGTGGAAGGGCAGGACGGTCGGCATCCCGGCGACCTCGAACTCGTCGAGCGCGCGACGCGACCGCTCGAGCGCCTCTTCGCGGGTGCGTCCCGTGACGATCAGTTTGCCCAGGAGCGAGTCGAACGCGCCGGAGACGCTGTCGCCGGCGGTCACGCCGGAGTCCAGGCGGACACCGGGCCCACCGAACGTCTTGAAGACGTGGATGTCGCCGGGAGCAGGGAGGAAGTTCCGGCCCGGGTCCTCGCCGTTGATGCGGAACTCGAAGGAGTGGCCGACCGGTTCGGGGTCGGAGTAATCGAGTGTGCCGCCCTCGGCGATGCGGAACTGCTCGCGGACGAGGTCGATGCCGGTGACCTCCTCGGAGACGGGGTGCTCCACCTGGAGACGCGTGTTGACCTCGAGGAACGAGATGGTGCCGTCGGCGCCGATGAGGAACTCGCACGTCCCTGCACCGACGTAGCCGACCTCCTTGAGGATGGCCTTCGAGGCGGAATAGAGGATCTCGTTCTGCTCGGCGGTGAGGAACGGAGCGGGGGCCTCCTCGACGAGCTTCTGATGACGGCGCTGGAGGGAGCAGTCGCGGGTCGAGACCACGACGACGTTGCCCTCGGCATCCGCGAGGCACTGCGTCTCGACGTGGCGCGGTTTGTCGAGGTACTTCTCGACGAAGCACTCGCCGCGGCCGAAGGCGGCGATCGCCTCGCGGGTGGCCGACTCGAACAGCTCCGCGACCTCGTCGAGTTCGCGGGCGACCTTCAGACCTCGTCCGCCGCCGCCGTAGGCCGCCTTGATGGCGATGGGCAGGCCGAACTCCTCGGCGAAGGCGACGACCTCGTCGGCGCCCGAGACGGGGCCCGGGGTGCCCGGAGCGAGGGGAGCGCCGACCTTCTCGGCCACGTGCCGCGCGGTGACCTTGTCGCCGAGAGCCTCGATGGCCTCGGGGGAGGGGCCGATCCAGACGAGCCCTGCGCCGATGACGGCGCGGGCGAACTCCGCGTTCTCGGCGAGGAAGCCGTAGCCGGGGTGTACCGCGTCGGCACCGGAGCGGCGGGCGACCGAGAGGATCTTCTCGATCGACAGGTACGTCTCGGCGCTCGTCGCGCCGCCGAGGGCGTACGCCTCGTCGGCGAGGCGGGCGTGCATCGCGTCGCGGTCCTGGTCGGCGTAGACCGCCACCGAGGCCTTCCCCGAGTCGCGCGCGGCGCGGATGATGCGCACCGCGATCTCGCCGCGGTTGGCGATCAGCACTTTCGAGATTCGGGTGGTCACGCTCTCAGGCATGGCTTCGAGCCTACCCAGGTGGATGCCGGGTTCTTTGGATCCCTCGCACAAAGTCACGCAGGATTCATGTCGCAGAGTCCACTACGGGGTGGCCGCGCCGGTCCGGTTCCACAGTGCCGTCCACTCCACGCCGAGCTCGCGGACGAGGCGGCGCAGCATCGACAGTGACATGCCGACGACCGTCGAGGGGTCGCCCTCGACGCGTTCGATGAAGGCGCCCCCGAGGCTGTCGACCGTGAAGGCGCCGGCGACCAGCAGAGGCTCCTTCGTCGCCACGTAGGCATCGATCTCGGCATCCGTCACGTCCGCCGCGAACGAGACGGATGCCGCGGCCACCGCGTGCGCTTCGGTGAGCATCCCGTCGGGGCCGACGAGGAACACGCTGTGGCCGGAGTGCAGGACGCCGGTGCGTCCGCGCATGGACTGCCACCGCGCCCGTGCCGCTTCCGGCGTGTAGGGCTTGCCGAGGATCTCGCCGTCGAGCTCGAACATGGAGTCTCCGCCGACGACGAGGCCGTCGAACCCTTCCGCGGCGAGCGTCTCGGCGACGTCGGCGGCCTTGCGGCGCGCGAGGAGCAACACGTGCTCCTCCGGCGACAGGGTGCGGGCCTGCGCCGTCTCGGTCTCGGCGATCACCGCTTCCTCGTCTACCCGCGGTGCTCTCGTCTCGGGTTCGACACCGGCCTGTCGCAGCAGCATGAGGCGGGCGGGGGAGGTGGAGGCGAGGCACACGCGCATGCACACCACGGTAGCCGCGAGCGGTGTGACAGCATCGGAGGATGCACCCCGGAGACCTCCTCGACCTCGACGTCACGGCCGTCGCCCACGGCGGCGTCTTCGTCGCCCGTCACGAGAACCGGGTCGTCTTCGTCTCGGACGCGATCCCCGGTGAGCGCGTCCGCGTGGCGCTCACCGACACGAAGAAGTCGTCGTTCTGGCGCGGCGACACGGTCGAGGTGCTGGATGCCTCGCCGCATCGCCGCCCCCACGTGTGGTCCCCCGCCGACGTCGGCACGCCTCCCGCGGACCGTCCGGGCGGAGCGGACTTCGGCCACATCGCCCTCGACCATCAGCGCGCCCTCAAAGCCGAGGTGCTCCGCGACGCGCTCGCCCGCTTCGCGGGCTCCGAGGCGCCGGTCACGATCGAGCCGCCGACGGCGCAGACGATAGGGGACCGGCTCGTCGAGGAATCACCGGACGGCACCGGATGGCGCACCCGGGTGAGTCTCCACGTGGACGAGGAGGGACGCATCGGTCCGTTCGCGGCGCGGAGTCACCGCGTCATCCCCGTCGAGGACCTTCCGCTCGCCACGCCCGGCATCGCCCGCGCCATGGTGCGGCGTCAGGGCGGGTCGCCGGGCAGACTCGACCTCGTGCAACCGGCGGACGGCCGCGTGCGCGTCATCTCCCGTCCCGAGCCCACCCGTTCCCGCCGTCCGGGGCCGGTCGACCCCGCCGCGCGCGAGGTCGTGATCGAAAGGGTCGGCGATCGCGAGTTCCGCGTGGATGCGGGGGGCTTCTGGCAGGTGCACCGCCTCGCGGCCGGCACCCTCCACGACGCCGTCGCCGATGCCGTCGCCGCACGCGTGGACCCGGAGGGTTGGCACCTCGACCTGTGCGGCGGCGTGGGTCTCCTCGCGGCATCCGTCGCGGGCGTCGGGGGGCCTGCGACTCGGATCACCTCCGTCGAATCCGATCCGCGGGCGACCGAGCACGCCGGTGAGAACCTCGCCGCCTGGATCGGGGCCCGTGCCGAGACCGCGCGGGTGGATCGCTGGCTCGGCCATCTCGTCGACACCGCGACGCCCGCCCAGCGCGCGCGGCTCGCACAGGGAACGGTCGTGCTCGACCCGCCGCGCGCCGGCGCCGGCAGAGAGGTCGTCGAGCGTCTCGCGTCCCTCGCGCCCGAGCGCATCGTCTACGTCGCCTGCGATCCCGTCGCTCTCGCCCGGGATCTCGGGACCTTCGCGTCACACGGCTACACGGCGCCGTCGGTGCGGGCCTTCGACCTCTTCCCGCATTCGCACCACGTCGAAGCGATCGCCGTCCTGACGCGGTGACGGATAAGGTGAGCGCATGATCCGCGTCGCCCTCATCGACGACCACGAATCCGTGCGACTCGGCCTCGAGGCCGCCTGCACCCGCACGGGTGAGATGCGCGTCGTCTTCTCGGGGGAGAGCGTCTCGGCCTATCTCGACTGGCGCACCCTCACTCAGAAGCAACCCGCCGACGTCGTGGTGTTGGATCTGACGCTCGGCGACGGTGCGACGGTCACCGAGAACGTCACGCGCGTCGTCCACGACGGGTCACCCGTCATCATCCACAGCGTCGCGGATCGCCCCGCCGCCGTGCGCGAGGCGCTCGTCGCGGGCGCTGCCGGTGTCGTGAGCAAGGCGTCGCGCACCGACGAGGTCATCTCCGCCATCGACACGGTCGCTCGCGGGGAGTCGCTCGACAACGTCGAGTGGGCATCGGCCATCGACGGTGACCGCGCGTTCGCCGACGCGCAGCTGTCATCCCGTGAGCGGGACGTGCTCAGGCTCTACGCCGCGGGGCTCCCGCTCAAGACCGTCGCGGAGCGGCTGGGGGTGGCGTACTCGACCGCCAAGGAGAACATCACACGCGTCCGCGTCAAATACGTCGAAGTGGGCCGGCCCGCTCCCACGAAAGTGGACCTGCTCCGACGCGCCATGGAAGACGGCCTCGTCGCAGAGGACTCCGGTGGCGCCTGAGGTCGCGACGACCGGGATGCTGACGATCCCGCCCGATTCGACCTTCTTCTCGCGCGAGCGCGTCGAGCGCATCCTCGCCTTCGTGGTCGCTGTGGGATCGGCCGTGCTCGGCATCCAAGCGCTCCTGCACGCGCTCGCGTCGGGTCAGGAGCACCACACGTGGAACGTCGTGCTCACCGTCGTCACCTTCGGGCCGCTCCTGCTGATGATCGCGGCGAGCATCGCCGGACGCTTCTACCGCCCGCTGGCCGCCGTCTTCGCGATCGTCTTCCCCCTCGTGCTCCTGGTCTGGCCCATCGCGACAGTGGGGCGGGAGGCATCCGTCTCGAGCGAACCGTGGATCTGGTACCTGCTCAACGTCGCAACCGTCGCCACGGTGCTCGTCTTCCCGCTGGCGCTGCAGTACGTCTGGTGCGCCCTGATCCCGATCCTGTACGGCGTCGTGCGGCTCATCCAGGTCGGGGCGGGCGTCGAGAACGTCATCCAGGTCTCCCGACAGGTGGTGTACGCCGTCATCCTCGCGGTGGTCATGACGATGATCGGGTGGATGCTGCGGCTTCTCGCCGAGCGACTGGATCGCACCCGTGAGGAGGCCGTGCGCTCCTATGCGGCCGCGGCCGCGGCGGACGCCGTCGAGCAGGAACGCATCTCGGTGGCCGCCCTCATGCACGACAGCGTCCTGGCCGCGCTCATCGCGGCGGAGCGCGCCTCGACGCCGCGCGAGCGCGACCTCGCGGTGGGCATGGCGCGCGACGCCCTCACGCGACTCGCCAATGCCGACCGTGAGGCGGAGGAAGGCCCGGACGAGCCGGTCGAGCCGATGTTCCTGGCAGAGGGCATCCGCGAAGCGGCTCTCGAACACGACGTCGACGTCGAACTGCGTATCGACATCGACCCGAGGGCCAAGGCGCTGCCGGGCCGGGTCGCGCGCGCCCTCGTGCTCGCGGCGGCTCAGGCGGTCGTCAACGCGATCGAGCATGCCCAGGGCGAGGGACTGTACGCCGAGGTGACCGCGGACGACCGCCGTGTCGTGGTGCGGGTCGTCGACACCGGGCAGGGGTTCGATGTCCACGCCGTCCCCGAGGACCGGCTCGGGATCAGCGGCTCCGTGGTCGCCCGTGTCGCCGCCGTCGGTGGCCAGGCGAAGGTGCGCAGCTCGCGCCGCGGCACGATCGTCGATCTGCGCTGGGAGTATCCGCGATGAACATGCGCGTCCACACCGGACTCTCGATCGTGGCGATCGTGTTCACCGCGTACCTCGCCGTCGGCGGACTCGTGTGGACGTCCCCCGTGTCGCAACCGGCGCTGTTCATCGCCGCGTTGTCGCTGTACCTCGTGACGACCTGGCTCTGCGTGTTCTGGGACTTCGCCCCACGCCCCGCCGGGGCGGAGGCCCGCAGCGAGGATGGTCCGGAGCGCGGGATGCCACGAGGCGCCTCCTTGCCTCTCTGGCTCTGCGTGCTGGTCCTCGCCACCACCGTTCTCGTGCCGCTGGCGACCTGGTCGGCCGTGCCCGAGGGTGCGAGACTCGAGCCGTTCGCCACGTGGAGCCTGGGTGGGATCGGGGCTCTCCTGACGATCGTCACCGTTCGGCGTCGACCGCTGTACGCGTGGATCGGGGTCGTCCTCCTCGGGGTCTCCTCGTCGGTGTGGATCGGTCTTCCCAACTCGCTGGCTCTGGGGCTCGTCGGTGCCGCGGTCTGGGTCATCGTCGCTCAGCTCCTGACGGGCCTCGTCGACCGGGCTGCGGTCGACACGGCGGAGCTGACGGGCATCCAGCGTCGCTCGTTCGAGTGGCTCGCGAGCCAGGAAGGGCGTCGACGGGAACGGCGTGTGCGCGTGCAGCAGGCGCTCGCCGTCGCAGGTCCCCTCCTCATCCGCACGATCGAGTCCGACGGCGACCTCGAGCCCGAGGAGCGCGAGCGTGCACGTCTGGCCGAGGGGTCACTGCGCGACGAACTGCGCGGACCGCGTCTGCTCGACGAAGCGGTGCGGGCCCGGTTGCAGCAGGCGCGTCTGCGGGGAAGCACCGTCACGGTCCTGGATGAGGGCGGACTGGATGCCGTGAGTCCGGCCGCGCTCGAGCGGATCCGCGCCGATCTGGCCGACGCCCTGGCGGGTGCGTCGTCGGAGCGGATCTACATCCGCACCTCGCCGCACCCTCGAGTGGCGGTCACCGTCGTGGGTCGCTCACGTCGACGGGAGGATCCGGACGGAGACGAGGTCGTCGACCTCTGGCATGAGATCGCGCATCCGCGTCCCACCCTCGACCGCTGAGCCTCGCGTCAGCGGGGTGGGAGCGGGAAGAGAAGAGGCGAGGGGCGGCGAAGCCGCCCGCCCCTCGCCATGCGAGTGGTTACCCGAAAACCGACCCGCACATGCCGATCCGCGCTCTGAGGGATACGGATCGACAGAACGCAGAAGCGTTCCAGCAGTTTTAGTCTGACTGATCGTCAAATCCGTGTCTGTAGGTACTTTGGGGGACACGTCGAGCGGGTCTCAGCCCGCCCAGCGCCCCCACGGCGCGTCCCGCCGGATTCCGCTGTGTATCCCGCGCCCGGACGCCCGCCATGCCGAAACGGCGGGCTCGTCGGCGACGGCCGTCTGCTGCTCACGGACCACGGCCTCGCTGACGACGGCGATCACCGCCGCCAGCTCCTCCGGGCTCGCGTCGCCGCGCCGTACCTGCAGAGGTGCGGCGGTCGCGGCGTCGTCGGGGAGGGTCACAGCGGGATGTTCCCGTGCTTCTTGGCCGGCTGGCTCGCGCGCTTGCCGCGCAGGGCGCGCAGCGCCTTCGCAACGGCGACCCGGGTCTGCGCCGGCTCGATGATCCCGTCGAGCTCGCCGCGTTCGGCGGCCAGGAACGGCGAGGCCACGTTGTAGGTGTACTCGTTCGCCAGACGCGTGCGGACGGCGGCGACGTCCTCGCCGGCCTCCTCTGCCCGCTTGATCTCACCGCGGTACAGGATGTTGACCGCGCCCTGGCCGCCCATGACGGCGATCTCGGCCGTGGGCCACGCGAGGTTGATGTCCGCACCGAGCTGCTTGGACCCCATGACGATGTACGCGCCGCCGTAGGCCTTGCGCAGGATCACCGTGACGAGCGGCACCGTCGCTTCCGCGTAGGCGTACAACAGCTTCGCGCCGCGCCGGATGACACCCGTCCACTCCTGGTCCGTGCCGGGCAGATAGCCGGGGACGTCGACGAGTGTGAGGATCGGGATCGAGAACGCGTCGCAGAAGCGCACGAAGCGGCTGGCCTTCTCGCCGGCGTCGATGTTCAGTGTGCCGGCCATCTGCGACGGCTGGTTCGCGATGATGCCGACCGTGCGCCCCTCGATGCGACCGAAGCCGATGACGATGTTGGGCGCGAACAGCGGCTGGACCTCGAGGAAGTCGCCGGCGTCGACGATGTGCGAGATGACCTCGTGGATGTCGTAGGGCTGGTTCGGCGAGTCCGGGATGACGGTGTTCAGGACGCGATCGGAGTCGGTGGTCTCGAACTCGAAACCGGACTCGTACCCGGGCGCGTCGGACATGTTGTTGTCGGGCAGGAAGCCGACGAGCGTGCGCGCGTAGTCGATCGCGTCGTCCTCGTCCTCGGCGAGGTAGTGCGCGACGCCGGAGCGGGTGTTGTGCGTGTGTGCGCCCCCGAGCTCCTCCATGCCGACGTCCTCGCCCGTGACGGTCTTGATGACGTCGGGGCCGGTCACGAACATCTGGCTGGTCTTGTCGACCATGATGACGAAGTCGGTGAGGGCGGGGGAGTAGACGGCGCCGCCGGCGGCCGGTCCCATGATGAGGGAGATCTGCGGGATGACTCCCGAGGCAGCGGTGTTCAGGCGGAAGATCTCGCCGTACTTGCCGAGGGCGACGACGCCCTCTTGGATGCGGGCCCCGCCGGAGTCGAGGATGCCGATGATCGGGATGCCGCTGCGCAGCGCCAGCTCCATGACCTTGATGATCTTCTCGCCGGCCACCTCGCCGAGCGATCCGCCGAACGTCGTGAAGTCCTGCGAGTAGACGGCGACGGTGCGTCCGTGGATGGTGCCGGTGCCGGTGACGACCGAGTCGCCGTACGGCCGGGAGCGGTCCATGCCGAAGGCGGTCGTGCGGTGCCGCACGTATTCGTCGAGTTCGACGAACGAGCCGGGGTCGACGAGGAGCTCGATCCGCTGACGAGCGGTCAGTTTCCCCTTCGCACCCTGCTTGGCGCGGGCGGTCTCCTCGGCGGAGACGACGGCTTCTTCGTAGCGTGCACGCAGGTCGGCGATCTTGCCGGCGGTCGTGAACAGGTCGGGCTGATCGGTCACGCGTTCCACCCTAGCGAGCGCATCCGCGGCAGCGTTGGATAGGGGCGACAACGGCACGGCGGATCCGCTGTGGCATCCCTCATCCTCGCGCTGTCAACCCGACCGCGGCGACGGCGGCACGGTTCTAGGGTGGCGGCATGTCGATCCCCGAGAACGGATACCCCCGGGCCGCTGCGGTGACCCCTCGCCTCCACGTCGTCCCGAGTGTCGACTCGACGAACCAGCTGCTCCTGAAGGACGCCTTCGACGATCCCGAAGCCCATCCCCACCTCTCGGTCGTGGTCACACGCGACCAGCGCGCAGGACGCGGCCGCCTGGACCGCACCTGGGTGACCCCGCCCGACTCGGCGCTCGCCGTGTCGGTCCTGCTCCGGGTCGACGCCGTGCCGGTGGCGGCACGCGGGTGGATCCCGCTGATCGCGGGCGCGGCGATGACGGCAGCCGTCCGGGCCCAGATCGAGGATCGCGAAGTCGGCCTGAAGTGGCCGAACGACGTCCTCGTCGGGGGCCTCAAGATCTGCGGCATCCTCGCCGAGGTCATGCCCGGCGACCCGCACGCCGTCGTCGTCGGCGCGGGCGTGAACACGCGGATGACCGCCGCGGAGCTGCCCGTCCCGACGGCGACCTCGTTCGCGGCCCTCACCCTCACCGCCGACGAGGATCGCCTCCTCGAGGACTACCTCACGAGGCTCCGTGACGGGATCGCCGATCTCGCCGTCGGAGGAACCGCTGCGGGTCTCGCGACCAAGGCGGTCCGTGACGCGTGCACGACGATCGGGTCGGACGTGTCCGTCTCCCTTCCCGACGGATCGACCCTCATCGGGTCGGCACGGGCGATCGACGACGAGGGGAGGCTCGTGGTCGAGGCCGCGGGGGCCACCCACGTCATCTCCGCCGGCGATGTCGTCCACGTGCGGTGACAGGGCTGACGGAGCCGGCCGCTCCCGCTCGCGCGGGCGCGTCGCCCGCGGCCGGTCGGTGGAGCGCGTCATGATGGTCGTGTGAGCCAGCCGACTGCGTATCCGGGACGTCCCCGCACGCCTGCACCCGGGACGGCCGCGCCGGAGCTCGTCGTCGCACGACTGCGACGTCACGCGCGGCGGATGTTCCTCCCCGCGCTCATCTTCGTCGCGACGGCCGGGGCGGTCGGATACTTCGCCGGCAACCTGCCCGCCCCGTTCGAGGAGTGGATGCTGTGGGCTGCGGCGGCGCTGGTGCTCGTCTTCCTCGTCATCGTGCCCTACCTCCGCTGGCTCTCGCACACCTACACGGTGACGACGAGGCGGGTCATCGAACGGGCGGGGCTCGTAAACCGTCGTCGCACCGATATCCCCCATGCCCGGGGGTACACGATCGCGGAGCGTCGCGGGCCCGTGCAGCGGCTATGGGGGAGCGGCAGCCTCACCCTCGCCAACGGTGTCGACGAGCCGGTACGCCTCATCGACATCCCCTCCGTGCGCCTGGTCCACGAGACGCTGTCCGACCAGGTGGAGGTCAGCCAGATCCTCGCGCATCGTGACTCCCACAGCATTCCGATCATCGATACGGACGACTGAGCGCCACGACGCTCCCGCTGGATGCGCCAGGATGGTGTCGACGGGAGGAGCAGCATGGCACTGCAGATCGGAATCGTCGGAGGCGGACAGCTCGCGCGGATGATGATCGCGCCTGCCGTCGAGATGGGCATCGACGTACGCGTGTTGGCGGAGCAGCCGGGGATGTCCGCGGGTCTGGCGGCCACTGCTGTGGGCGACTATCGCGACCTCGACACGGTGCTCGCCTTCGCGAGGGACGTCGACGTCATCACCTTCGATCACGAGCACGTTCCGCAGGACGTCCTCCGCGGCCTGGTGGAGGCCGGCGTCGCCGTGCGCCCCGGACCCGATGCCCTCGCCTTCGCGCAGGACAAGATCGACATGCGCACCAAGCTCGCCGAATTGGGGCTTCCGCAGCCGGAGTGGGCTGCCGTGACGGATGCCGCATCCCTCGACGCGTTCATCGCGGAGCACGGGGGCCGCGCCGTCGTGAAGACGCCGCGCGGCGGCTACGACGGCAAGGGTGTCCGCGTCGTGTCGAGCAGCGGCGACGTCGCCGACTGGATCGGCGGGCTCGAGTCGGGTGCCGCCCTCCTCGCCGAGGAACTCGTGCCCTTCACCCGGGAGCTGGCCCAGCAGGTCGCGCGCCGTCCGTCCGGTGATCTCGTCGTGTATCCGGTCGTCGAGACCGTGCAACAGGGCGGGGTGTGCGCGGAGGCGATCGCACCGGCCCCGAGTTCGGCAGGGCGCCTCGCGGGCGTCGCGGCCGAGATCGGCGAAGCGATCGCCACCGGCCTCGGGGTGACCGGGATGCTCGCGGTCGAGCTGTTCCAGACCGGGGACGAGCGTCTGCTCGTCAACGAATTGGCCATGCGCCCCCACAACAGCGGCCACTGGACGCAGGACGGTGCGATCACGAGCCAGTTCGAGCAGCACCTGCGTGCGGTTCTCGACCTGCCCCTCGGTGACACCGCTCTCCGTGCCCCGCACGCCGTCATGGTGAACATCCTCGGGGGGCCGTCGGAAGGCACGCTGGCAGACCGCCTGCCGGCGGCGCTCGAGGCTCATCCCTCGGCGAAGGTGCATACGTACGGCAAGGATCCGCGACCCGGCCGCAAGGTGGGACACGTCAACGTGGCCGGCGACGACCTGGACGACATCGTGTACCAGGCACGGGCCGCAGCCGCGTTCTTCCTCGATTGATCCGTGCCGTTCCGGGGTTCTCCAAGCTCGCCCGCCTAGCCTTGGTCGAGTGAACCGCCCCCTCCACTCGTCTTCCGCCCCCCTCATCGGCGTCGTGATGGGGTCCGATTCGGACTGGCGCATCATGTCCGACGCGTCGCAGGTGCTCACCGACTTCGGTGTCGCGCACGAGGTCGAGGTCGTCTCGGCCCACCGCACGCCGGACAAGCTGCTGCGCTACGGGCGCGAGGCTCGCGACCGCGGGCTGCGGGCGATCATCGCCGGGGCGGGCGGAGCCGCGCATCTGCCCGGGATGCTCGCATCGGTGACGACGCTCCCGGTCATCGGCGTCCCGGTTCAGCTCGCGACGCTCGACGGCCTCGACTCCCTTCTCAGCATCGTGCAGATGCCGGCGGGCATCCCGGTCGCGACGGTGTCGATCAACGGCGCGAAGAACGCCGGTCTCCTCGCGGTGCGCCTGCTCGGCTCGTCCGACCCTGCCGTCGCCGATGCGGTCGCCGCGTACGCCGCCGACCTCGAGGGGCAGGTCGAGGAGAAGAACCGGCGCCTCAAGGACGCGCTGTGATGCGCCGCGACGCGGGATCGCGGGGATGAGCGTCCTGAGCCCGTCGCGCGCGACGGCATACGAACCCCGAAGCCGCGTTCTCGTCGAGGAGCGGCCGCTCCGCCACCCCGACGTCGCTGCACCGAGTGTCATGTCGCGGCGGGCGTGGTGGCTCGTGGCATCCAATTTCCTCCTCCCGGGCTCGGCGCAGACCCTGGCGGGGAATCGGCGACTGGGGCGGGTCGGACTTATCGCGACGATCGCGATGTGGGTCGTGCTCGCGGTCGGCCTTCTGCTGGGACTGATGTGGCGCTCGATGCTGGCGTCGATCGTCGCGTCGGAGTGGACGCTCATCGGCGCGCAGATACTGCTGTGGGCGTATGCCGTCCTCTGGGTCGTCCTGACGATCGACACCCTTCGACTCGTTCGGCTCCGGCGCGTTCCGGGGCGAACGCGCGCCGCCGTGGTCGTCGTCGCGCTGATCCTCGCTCTCGTTCCCGCATCGGCCTCCGCCTACACGGCCCAGTCGGTGATCGCCCCGCTGCGGTCGGGGCTCGGGATCTTCGCCGACGGGCCGAGCGTCCCTCCGTCCGACGGTCATTACAACTTCCTCCTCCTCGGCGCCGACAGCGGGCAGGGGCGGGACTCCATGCGGTTCGACAGCATCTCCGTCGTCTCGGTGAACGCCGAGTCGGGCGCCGTCACCATCTTCGGCATCCCGCGCGACCTGCGTCATGTGCCGTTCTCGGACGGGCCCATGCGCGATCTCTATCCCGACGGCTTCGAAGGGCACACGTCCTCGAGCTGCGGCTGGTCCTCGGGCATCAACCAGCTCACGAACGCGGTCGAGGTCTGTCGGGCCGACCGGGGCGCGAGCCTCTACCCGGATGCCGCCGACCAGAACAGCACACCCGCCGTGGAGGCGACGAAGGATGCCGCCGAGGGGATCCTCGGCATCGACATCCCGTACCACGTGTTCATCGACATGAAGGGGTTCGCCGATCTGGTCGACGCGCTCGGCGGGGTCGACATCACGGTGAAGGAACGCCTCCCCGAGGGGCCCGGTCCCCGCTACCGTGATCAGCCCGCCGAGGAGTGGGCCACGGGGTGGATCGAGAAGGGCGCGCAGCACATGGACGGCCAGACGGCTCAGTGGTACGCCCGTTCGCGCTACACGACGAGCGACTACGACCGCATGCGCCGGCAGCGCGAACTGCAGACCGCGATCCTCGCGCAGGCGACGCCGTCGACCGTGCTGACCCGCTTCAGTGACATCGTGGCGGCCGGCAAGAACCTCGTGCAGACGGACATCCCCGACTCGCTCCTCCCGTACCTCGTCGACCTCGCAGGCAAGGCCAAGGATCAGAAGGTTCAAGACCTCGAGCTGACGCCCAAGGGCGTCGACATCGATGCCGAGAACCCGACGTCCGACGACTGGCAGCGGATCCGCACGAAGGTCTCGACTCTCCTGCACCCGCCGACACCGACGCCCGCACCGTGAGCGACCACGCAGACCAGGGAGATCACCGATGACCACGACTCTGCGGGTGGTGTTCGACCCGTCGGCTCCCGGGGTCGGGCCGGACGTCGTCGGGGCGTCGCGGGAACTGGCCGCGGCGCTCGTCACGACAGCTCCGAATGGATGCGACGTGCGCGCCATCGTTCCGAGCGACGGGGCGGACGAGACCGTGCTGGCGGACGGTCTTGCCGGGCTCGACCGCCTGCCCGTGGGGTCTGCGGCGGCGACGGCGCTCTGGCGGCACGGTCTGCGCGCCGGCGCGGGCGACGGCCTCATCCACTCCGCGAGCCTCGCCGCGCCGCTCGTGAAACACGATCGGGTCCACGATCACGACCAGACCGTCGTGACCCTCTGGGACACGCGGGCGTGGGATGCCCCCGACGATCTGCCGCGAGCGGAGTCCGCCTGGGCGCGTGCGATGCTCCGCCGTGCAGCGCGGCACGCCGACGCGGTCGTGGTGCCCACGCACGAACTCGCCCGTCGAGTGGCCGACCTGGCGCCGCTCGGGGATCGCATCCGGGTCATCGCGGGAGCTCCGTCGACCTCGCTGCGCGTCCCGTCCGACGAGGTCGGGCGTCGTCGCGCCGTAGGCGTCCCGGAGGGTTACGTGCTGATGGCCGGGTCCGTGGCCGCGTCGGATCGCCTTCGGACCGGCTTCGACGCCGTCGTGCGGTCGGGGCGCGACACGGCCGTCGTCGTCATCGACGCCCCGGAGGGCGAGGAGCCGGCGATCGCCGAGCTCGCCGCGGCGGCGGGCCTTCCGGAACGCCGCCTCCACGTGCGGGGACGCCTCGACGTCTTCGACCGGGCGGCTGTGCTGGCGGGGGCGGTTGCGTTCCTGGCGCCGTCGGACACGACATCCTTCCCGTGGCGGACGCTCGACGCCCTGCGGCTGGGGGTGCCCATCGTCGCTGCAGACAGTGCCACGCATCGCGAGCTCCTGCTCGACGGGGCGGCCCTCGCGCTCGGGGACGGCGAGTCGCTCGGCGTCGAGCTGGCCGCCACGCTGTCGTCGACCGTCGCAGTGGACCGCCTGGCCGTCCTCGCCGCGGATCGCGGTCGTGCCTTCACGTGGATGGGCGCCGCGGAGCGCGTGTGGCAGCTTCACGCCGAACTCTGACCTCGCTGAGAAGGTCGCAGGGGCGGCGTGTCGTGCGGCCGATCTTCGGGCCTGACTGGTAACACCGCGCGACTTCAGTAACACTGTTCACATGCGCCTCACATCTTCCGTGCCCCGACGGTCCCTGCGGAGCATGGCGATGATGCTCGCGGCGCTCCTCTCGATCTCGGTTCTCATGGCCGTCGCGCCGACATCCGCCGCCCGCGCCGCCGAGCTCCCGTCGTCCATCACGGACGGCGGCTACATCATCAGTGACGCCGAGTTCTTCAACGGGAACTCGATGACGGCGGCGCAGGCGCAGACGTTCCTCGAGGCCCGGGTGCCTTCGTGCAAGGCGACGACTGGGCCGACGTGCCTGCGGAACTTCACCGCCGACCTCCCGGCGAAGGCGAAGGACTCCTACTGCAACGCCATCACCGGCAAGAAGAAGGTGCGCGCGTCCGAGATCGTCGTCACGGTCGGCAAGGCGTGCGGGATCAGTCCGAAGGTGATCCTGGTCATGCTCCAGAAGGAGCAGGGACTCGTCACCTCGACCAAGCCGACCGAGTGGAGCTACCGCGCCTCGATGGGCATGAACTGCCCCGACACGGCGCCGTGCAGCGCGGCATCCGCGGGGTTCGTCAACCAGGTCTACCTCGGCGCCCGCCAGCAGCAGGTCTACAAGAAGAATCCCACGAAGTACGGTTACCGCGCGAATCAGGTCAACACGGTCAAGTGGCACCCGGACAGCGCGTGCGGGACGTCGAAGGTCTTCATCAAGAACCAGGCGACCGCGAACCTCTACATCTACACGCCGTACCGTCCCAACATCGCGGCGCTCGCGGCAGGCTACGCGCAGGGTGACGGGTGCTCCAGCTACGGCAACCGGAACTTCTACAACTACTACGTGCAGTGGTTCGCTCCCGGCGCGGTCCCGAACGCGACGGGCGCGCCGGCGACCGTCGCCGCCTGCACCGTCCCTGTGGCGGCCGACGTCGTCTCGGCCTCGGGAACGGCCACCGTCACGACGGCGACGACGGCGCGGAAGGCGCCCGTCGCATCCTGCACGTCGGGGACCAAGGCACTGGCGACGTCAGCCGCCGTGACGGTGAAGGGCACCTACGGCTCGTGGGTGCAGATCGCGAACGGGTCGGGCACCTTGTGGGTCGCGAAGTCCGCGCTCCGGATGCCGGGCGGCTCGCCGGCCGCCGGCTCGGACGCCTGCAAGCTTCCGGCGGAGTCGAGCATCACGAAGGCGTCGGGCACGGCCGTGGTCGTCACCGCGTCGCTGAACGCACGCAAGGCTCCGACGACGAGCTGCGAGACCGGCAAGCGATCGATCACGGACGGGCAGACCTACGCGCGGACGGGCACGTACGGTGCCTGGTGGCGGCTCACCGTCAGCGGTTCGACGTACTGGGCTCACAGCGACTACCTCACCCTCAAGGCGGCGCCCGCGCCGGTGTCGATGTTCACGACGGATGTGGTGCATCTGCGTCCGCAGAAGAGTCAGAGTGGGATGACGGCGACGGCGCGCAAGGGTGATCAGG
>NZ_JBIVUD010000003.1:195902-536633 GCF_044757025.1 Microbacterium sp. NPDC091382
CTCGATCGTCGATTCGTATTCGGGGTGGCGTGCGGTCACGTCGGGGAGTTCGACGGGGTGGGTGCTCGCGAGTGCGGTGACCACCGCGCCGGTGTCGATGTTCACGACGGATGTGGTGCATCTGCGTCCGCAGAAGAGTCAGAGTGGGATGACGGCGACGGCGCGCAAGGGTGATCAGGTCTCGGTCGTGAAGGTCGAGGGTGCGTGGACTCAGGTGAAGCTGGGTGGGGCGACGGGCTGGGTCGACAGTAAGCGTCTGGTCGCGAAGAAGCCGTCGGTGTCTGCTCCGGTGTCGGCGACGACGACGGTGGCGGTGACGGTGCGTGCGGGTGCGTCGGGTTCGACGGCGTCGGTGGTGTCGTTGGCGAAGGGGGCGAAGGTCTCGATCGTCGATTCGTATTCGGGGTGGCGTGCGGTCACGTCGGGGAGTTCGACGGGGTGGGTGCTCGCGAGTGCGGTGACCACCGCGCCGGTGTCCACGCGGAAGACCACGACGACCGCCGTCAACATGCGGAGTGCTGCCTCGACCTCGAGCGCGAAGATCACGACCCTCGCGAAGGGAACCGTCGTCACCGTCACAGCGACCAGCGGCGTCTGGTTCCAGGTGACTGCGGGAACCCGGACCGGCTGGGTGCACGGGGACTACCTGCGCTGATCCGGGCCGTGCTCACCGGAAAGGCCAAGCTCGCGGTCCATTAGGATGGCGGATGGCCTACCCGGTGGCGAAGACCCCGGTGGCATCACGACACCGCGAGGAACCTTGTGACCCAGATCGATTACAGCGCCTACGACACCCCGGGGCGTGGCCGAGGCATCCTCGACGTCTTCCGGTATCACTACCTGCTGCGCCTGCTCATCGGCAAGAGCACGTCTCTGCGCTACCGCAACTCGGTCCTCGGATGGTTCTGGTCCTATGTCCGCCCGACCGTCCAGTTCCTCGTGTACTACCTCGTGGTCGGTCAGATCCTCGGCCTGCACAGTAAGGTGCCCGCCTTCCCGCTCTACCTGTTCAGCGGTCTCGTGCTCGTCAACCTCTTCAACGACACCATGTCGGCCGCAACGAGTTCGATCGTCAGCAACAAGGCCCTCGTCAGGAAGATCTACCTTCCGCGCGAGCTCTTCCCCCTCGCCGCCATCATCGGCACCTTCACGCACTTCCTCCCGCAGCTGGCCGTCCTCATCGTGGTGAGCCTGCTCTTCGGGTGGTTGCCGTCGTTCGCGTCGGTCGGTCTCGCCCTTCTCGGCATCCTGCTCGTCGTCACGTTCGTGATGGGACTCGGGCTGTTCTTCTCGGCCGTCAACGTCCGTTTCCGCGACGCGAGCAACATCGTCGACATCATCCGCACGATCGCCACATGGTCCGTGCCCATCCTCTACACCTGGGAGATGGTCCAGAAGGTCACGAGCAGCCACCACGTACCGTGGCTGTTCGACCTCTACATGGCCAATCCGCTCGCGGTGGGCGTCGAGCTCTACCACCACGCCTTCTGGGGCACCCTCCCGGTCGTCAATGACGCTGAGCCCCGCCCGATCAATTTGGACTGGCCGCCTCAGTTCGAGTGGCACGTCGTGGCTGCCATCGGCGTGGTCATCCTCTCGCTGGTCATCGGCCAGTTCGTCTTCCGGCGCTTCGAGCGCAGCTTCGCACAGGACCTGTGATGTCGACTTCACTTCAGCCCCAGCCCCGCATCATCGTCGACCACGTGTCGAAGTGGTTCAGCAAGCGAAGCACCCGCTCGATGAAGGACGCCTTCATCGCCGCGGTGCGCCGCCAGCCCGTGCGCTCGACGAGGTTCCACGCACTGAAGGACGTGTCGTTCTCCATCGGCGAAGGCGAGTCCGTCGCTGTCATGGGCCTCAACGGTTCGGGTAAGTCCACGACGCTCAAGCTCGTCTCGGGCGTCCTCGAGCCCGATTCCGGGCGCGTGCTCACCCGCGGCAAGGTCGCCGGCTTGATCGAGGTCGGGGCGGGTTTCCACCCCGACCTGACGGGCCGGGAGAACGTCTTCCTGAACGCGGCGATCCTCGGGATGAGCGAGAAGGAGACCAAGGCGCGCTTCGACGAGATCGTCGCCTTCAGCGAGATCGGCGATTTCATCGACCAGGAGGTCAAGCACTACTCGTCGGGCATGTTCATGCGCCTGGCGTTCAGCGTCGCGATCCACGTCGAACTCGACGTCCTTCTCGTCGACGAGGTCCTCTCGGTCGGCGACGCACCCTTCCGTGCGAAGTGCAACGCGAAGCTCAAAGAGCTCGCTGATCAGGGCGTCACGATGATGGTCGTCAGCCACAGCAAGGGACAGGTCAAGGAACTCTGCACCCGCGGCATCGTGCTGCGCAAGGGAGACGTCGTGTTCGACGGCCCCATCGCGGAGGCACTAGAGATCCTCGAGTCCTGACGCTCGGGAGCCGACGACGTCGCCGAACTAGCGGAGGTTCTTCATCTCCGACACCTGGACGGTCACGATCTGGCCGGTCAGCTCCGAGCCCAGGATGCCGACGGTCACCTTCGCGACGTCCTCGGCGTCCAGCAGCGAGCCCTCCGGCTCCGATCCGAACGCGGCGGTCCGCATCGGGGTCGCCGTGCGCTGGGGATTGATGCAGTTGATCCGCACACCATCCGCGGCCCACTCCTCCGACAGAGCCTGGGTGAGATTGACGACACCGGCCTTCGTGGCCGAGTAGGCGGCGTAGCCGGAGCGACCTCGTGTGTACGAGCTGGAGGTGAAGAGGACGACCTGGCCGCCGTGGCGGGCGAGGTGCGGATACGCCTCGCGGGCGATGATCGCCGGGGCGAGCAGGTTCGTCTCGATGGTGTGCTCGAGGTCCTCTTGCGACGTCTCCACGAGCGGTCCGATGCGCAGCACACCGGCGGTGACGATGACGGCGTCGATGCGCGACATCTTCTGGGCCGCTTCGGTCAGGGCATCACCCACCTGGAATGCCGAGCGCACGTCGGTGCCGGTGGAGGTGCGGCTGAACTCCATGACGTCGGCGCCCTGCGCGCGAGCGAGTTCGACGATGCTCGCCCCGATGCCGTAGCTGCCGCCGAACACGACGATTCCGGCTCCCGTGAGATCGGGGAGCTCACGCACGAGCCTCTCCATCGACAGGCTCGCCGATTGCAGCTGGAAGAGCTTGTCGGCGATGTGGACGTCGATCGGCTCGGTGACCTTCATGTTCTCCGGCGTCCCCTCGACGACGAAGATCGGAACGTCGGGCAAGTAGGTGAAGACGACACCGCAGTCGTCGGTGGCGCGGAAGGCGGGGTCGCCTTCGGCGAGCTCGTAGGCGCGTCGGATGGTGCCCAGCCGGAAGGCCTGCGGCGTCTGGCCGCGTCGCAGCCGCGACCGGTCGGGTATGGCGGTGATGAGGCTCGCGGCATCGATCTCGATGATCGTGTCGGCGGAGGCGATCGCGGTGTCCACCGCGTCGTAGGTGTCGAGCGCGCGGACGCAGTCGCTGATGATCCGCGCATCGATGAACGGGCGTACGGCGTCGTGGAAGAGCACCTTCGTGTCGTCGCCGTCGAGCACCGAGATGGCGAGCTTCGTGGTGTCGTTGCGCGTCGCACCGCCCGGGAGGATGCGGCTGAGCTTGCCGAACCGACCGCTCTCGATGAGGTGGTCGAGCTCGCCGATCGAGTCGGCGTTCATCATGACGAGGATCTCGTCGATGTCCTCGCTCGCTTCGAGCGCCTCGAGTGTGTGCTCGACGATCGCCTTTCCGGCGATCTTCAGCAACTGCTTGGGGATGCCGAGGCCGACGCGGACCCCGATCCCGCCCGCCAGGACGACGGCGACGGTTCGGCTCTGAGTGGGCATGGTGCTCCTCGGGTGGGGACGGTCCATCCTATCCGCCGCCTCCTCGCCGCCCCGCGAGACGAGCCAAGGAGCCGACGTAAACTGAGCGGATGCAGCGACGACGGTGGCCATCGTGGTGACGATCACGGCGGTCGTGCCGCTCCACCGCGTGGAACGGTACCTTCCGGACCTGCTCCGATCGCTCGACGCGCAGGATCCGGGGCCCTACGAGTTGGACGTCGTCTTCGTGGACGACGGTTCGCCGGACGACTCGGCCGGCATGGTGGAGCGCTGGCTGGCCTCGACGTCGGTCACGGGTGTCCTGGTGCGTCAGGACAACGCCGGGGTCAGCGCGGCGCGCAACCGCGGGATGGATGCCGCGACGGGGGAGTGGGTGACGTTCCCCGACTCCGACGACCTGCTCGCCGACGACTACTTCGCGGCCGCTGCACGTTTCTTGACAGCGCGCGCCGGCGACATCGACCTCGCGTCGGCACGGCTGCTCCGCTTGCGCGAGCCCGCACCCGTGCCCGAGGACGTGCACGCGCTCAGCTTCCGGTTCGCCGGAGGCGACCGTGTCGTGTCGATGCTCGAGCACCCGGACGTCTTCCAGCTCAACGTCGCGTCGGCCTTCTTCCGGTTGGCGGATCTGCGGCGTGCCGGGGTGCGGTTCCGCACAGGGCTGCATGCGTCCGAGGATGCGCTTTTCGTGGCGCAGTATCTGCTCGGGCTCTGCGCGCCGAGACTGGGTCTTATCGCGTCCGCGTCCTATGTCTATCGCCGCCGAGCCGCACGGGATTCCGCGGTCGACGCCTTCCGGACCGATCCGCGCGCGTACTACGAGAGGTTCCTCGACGGGTACGAGCCGCTCCTGAGCGGACGCGGCGACGACGGCCCGCCGGACTGGCTGCAGTCAATGTTCCTCTACGAGTGCCAGTGGCTGCTGCCTGTCCAGTTGACCGCGGACGGCCGCGCCGAGGTGCTCGACGACGCACAGCGTGAGACGACCCTCCGCGCCCTCGCCGGATGCGCCCGGTACGTCTCCGAGAAGCGACTCTTCGAATACGACGCGACGGCGCTCCCCCTGGAGAGTCGGCTGCTGCTGCAGCTGCTGGCGGGGCGGCCCCTGCCGCCGTGGATCGGGTCGTATGCATCGCATAGCGGCGGCGGCATGCGGGTGAGCACACCCGTCACGGCGGGCGCCGGCATCCGCCTGCTCGACGAGGGCGGGCGCGTGATCGCGGCGACTCACGTCGAGCGCTCGACTCCGGACTACTTCGGTCAGGATCTGCTGCAGGTTCACGTGGCCGACGTCGATCGCGTGCCTCATCGCATCGAGGTGGATGGTCGCGAACGACCCGTCGTGCGGGCCCGCGCGCGCGAGACCATGACCGAGACGATGGACCGGCACCGCCGCGCGACCGTCGGGGTGTGGGCGATCCCGTCCCGCCGGGGCGACGTTCGCGTGTGGAAGCCCGTGACAGATCCGGAGGTCGCGTGGACACTCCGGCTCCGCAGCCTGATCAGGGTCGCCGCGCAGTTGGGAAAGCGTGTCGCGCGTCGGGCGATCTCCCGCCGCACCGCCTGAACCGTCGACGCGCGATACGGGACGGTTCCGCGCTCGCACCGAGTCCGCAGACTGGTGATGGCTAGAATGGCGACTCGTGCTCCCGGTTCCCGCCACCGCCGACGTCGCCCCGCGTCCGCGTCTTCTGCTGCTCGACCTGCTTCGCTTCGGAGCCGCGTTCGCCGTCGTCCTGTACCACTACACGGCTCGGCGTCACACGCAATGGCAGGGCTCTCCCGACGAGAACTTTCCGTTCCTCTCCGGAATCAGCGCGTACGGCTTCATGGGCGTGCAGCTGTTCTTCCTCATCAGTGGCTTCGTCATTCTGATGTCGGTCGAGGGGCGGTCCGTCGGCGACTTCGTCGCCGCGCGCGTCTCGCGTCTGTTCCCGGCATACTGGGCCGCGGTGATCCTGACGGCGATCCTCATCGAGTTCATCGCGGGCGACCAGCTCGGCAAGAGCGTGACGTTCGTCCAGGTGCTCACGAACCTGACGATGCTCCAGGAGTGGGCTGGCGTGCCCCACGTGGACGGCGTCTACTGGACCCTCGCCGTCGAGCTGTTGTTCTACGTGCTCGTGGGCATCTTCATGAGCCGGAACCTGACCGTCGAGAAGGTGACCTGGCTGGCGTTCCTGTGGCCGCTGGCCGCGCTCATCGCGGACCGGTCGAACATGCAGTTCCTGGCGATGTTCCTCTCGCCGGCGTATGCGTCCCTCTTCGCTGCGGGGATGATGCTCTATGTCATCCACTCGCGAGGGTCGAACCTCCTCCGCTGGATGCTCGTCATCGGCAACGGCATCCTCGCCGCCCAGCAGACCATCATGTACGACATGGCCAACGCGGAGCGGCTCACCGGGATCGACCTCAAAGAACCGGTCGCGGTGGTCATCATGGTCGTCATCTTCGCGTCGGTCGCCCTCGTGACGCTCTCCCCACTGCAGTCCCGCGGTCTCGCATGGATGACCTACCTGGGTGCCCTCACCTACCCGCTCTACCTCGTTCACGAGCTCTGGGGCTGGTGGGTCATCGGGCAGCTCAGCCCCTACCTGAACAAGTGGGTCGTCCTCATCGCGGCGATCGCCTTCGTCCTGTTGTTGGCTGCGGCGATCGAGCGGTGGGTTGAGCGTCGGACGCGTCGGTGGCTGCGGACCCAGGTCAAGAGATCCTTCACCCGCATCGAACGGACACCGGCGGCGACGCCCGCCCTCTGATCAGCTGCGCGGAGGTGCGAGCTGCGCGGCCACGATGTCGGCGATCGCATCAGCGCACGGCGTCGCACCCGGCGCGGGAGCGGGGTCACCCGGAACCTGAACCCAACGTCGCGCGAATCGCTGCGCATCGTCGGGAGACGCGTCCCCTCGTCCGACGGCGCTCGCGAGCTCTTCGACGCTCCGAACGATCGGCCCCGGCAGATCGCGGCGGTAATCGAGGTAGAAATCGCGTGACTCGAGGTAGGCGTCGAGGTCGGGCGTGACGAAGTACGTCGGGATGTCGAGCACCGCAGCCTCGTACAGAGCGGACGAGTAGTCCGTGATGAACAGGTCCGCGATCGCCAGCATCTCCTGCGTCGAGAAGTCGCCTCCGGTGTCGACGTCGGGCCCGAAGTCCGCGTGCATGAGGGGATGCAGCTTGACGACGGTGTGGACGCCCTGACTGCGGAGTGACTCGGTGAGTGCACGGACGTCTACGGCGACGGTGCCGTCGAGCCGGAACGTGGGGGCGAAGACCGCGATCCGCCGCCCGGCCAGGTGCGGCAGCGACTCGAGGATGCGTTCGCGGGTCCGCTCGCGGCGCGCGGGGTCTCGGAGCCGGTCCACCCGCGGAAGCGGTGCCACCTGCACCCGGTCGAGCGGAGTCCCGAACGCGTCGGCGAACGCCGGGCGGCAGTCCTCCGCGCTCGTGAGGACGATGTCGTAGCCGTGGTGCATGCGCATGGCCTCGGCCAGCCGCCTGTCGCGCCCCTCCTCGCGCCCGAGGATGCTGAGTCCGAACTTCTTGAACGCCCCGAGGGCGTGCCACATCTGGATCACCGTGAGTTCATCGCGATGACGGAGGACGCTTGCGACGATCGCGTATGTGTCGATGATCAGAACGCGTGCCGTCGCCACGTGGTACAGCTGGCGCAGGAGGTGGAAGCCGTAGCCGACCTTCCGCAGGATGCCGGGGGGCACCATGCGGACGAGCATGACCACGCGCACATCGCCGTCGCGCCGGGTGAGGGCGGCGGCGAGGTCGGTGAAGTCGTCGGGGACGACGGGGTGTTCGCGGCTGATCATGACCACCTTCCGCTGCACGGGAAGGAGCTTGAGGGGTGCGTACGCGAGGCCCAGGACGATGCGGGCGAGGTGCGCGACGGCGACTCGGAGTCCCATCGCTCCTTCGGCACGGGTGGGTTCGACGGAGCCGGGTGCCACCGCCTCCTCGTCCACGATGACGCGCTCCGGGGCGGCGAGCAGCATCCGCTCGACGATCCGAGCGGTCGATCCCCCGTCCAGGGCGGCGCAGAACTCCTCGAGGAACGCGTCGAGGAGGCTCTCATCCACTCGCGCATTTCGCAGGGCGGCCGCGAGGCCTGCGGGCTCGCGCACGACCGGCCCGATCGCGTAGGACTCGAACGGGCGGTAGAACGATCGCGACCCGGCGTAGTCGTCGATGTCCGGCACGAAGAAGACGATCGGTCGCCGCAGCAGGGCGAACTCGAAGATGGACGAGGAGTAGTCGGTGACGAGGACATCGGTGGCCATGAGCAGGTCGTTCATCTCCTCCGATCCGCCGTCGAGGACGTCGCGGGGGAGCGGTGGCGCGGACTTCGCCGCAAAGGGGTGCTGTCGAACCACGATCCGGAATCCGTCGCCGAGCTCGGAGGCGACCCGCCCCCAGTCCGCGGACTCCTCCGGGCGCGCCGAGCGCTGACCGTTGCCGCGGAAGGTCGGGGCGTACAGGACGAGGCGCGCATCGTCAGAGACGCCGAGGCGGGCGCGCACGCGTGTGCGCGTCGCCGCCACGTCGTCGGCGTCGAAGAAGGCGTCGGTGCGCGGCACACCGAGTGCCTGGACGCGCGACACGTCGATCCCGAAGGCCTCCGCATAGTCGGCACGCACGGCCTCGGAACTGACGGGCACGTGCGTGTAGTTGCGGTGGATGTCGCTCCCCGGCACGGGCCCGCCCGGGAGCCCGGCGCGGCTGTGGCCGACCTGCTTGAAAGCGCCCGCCGCGTGCCAGATCTGCACCAGTCGTGCTCCTCGACGGATGGGCAGGGGATAGATGATCGGGTAGAAGTCGTCGACCACGATCGTTCCGCTCGTCGCCAGCAGCCACGGCAGACGGATGACATCGCGCACGGGCCGTCGGGCGGTCAGATGCGGCTTGAAGACACCCGCCACCTGTGCCTCCGGCGTCCGTCGTACCAGTTCGTCGCGGACGAAACCCATGTTCCCCGTGAAGCCGAGGTGGGAGTCGGAGAGGAAGAGGAACCGCTCGGGCCGGACCCGAGTGATCCGGAGCAGGATGCGGTAGGGCAGCGCGACGGGTTGCGCGCGGAGCCAACGGAGCACCCGACTCGCCCGGAGGAGTTCACGCACGAGCAGTCACCGCTTTCGGAGGGGATCGGCCAAGTCTACGTGGCCGCGCCTGTCAGCGAATCGAGCGGATGGCGTCGAAGGCGCGCTCGCAGTTCTTGCCGTCCCGGTCGATGAAGAACGTCGTCGCCCGGTCGGCGTAGACAGCCGTCGACTCCGGCGTCGTGAGCGACTCGCGGATCGCGGCGGCCGCCTCGTCGGCATCATGCGTCATCGGCCCGAACCCGTTGTCGGCGTAGTCGAAGTACCCCGCGCGGTGCGGGTGCTCCTCGAAGAACTGCTCGGCGTCGAACTGGAAGTAGACGACGGGTGTCCCGATGTACGCCGCCTCGAACGCGAGAGAGGAATAGTCGGTCACCAGGAGTCGGGCACGCGAGATGACCGACTGGATGTCGTTGTCCCGGTAGCGGAAGACCTCGACACCCGGCGGAACCCCGAGTCGGTCGAGGTGCGGCTCGAGGCTGGGGTGGGGCACGAAGCCGACGCGGCAGCCCTGCTGGGCCAGCGCCGGGTCCTTCGAGAGTCGGGCGAGGAGCTCGCGCCACTGCGACGCGTAGACCGAGTCGTCGAAGTCGTCGATCAGCCCGCGCACCGTTCCCTTGTCGGTAATCTTCGTCATGAGGTACTCGCGCCAGGTCGGCATGACGAGGACCAGGTCGCGCTCAGCCGCGGGCACGGTCGCGGCCTTCTGCGCCAGGGCGTCGTGCCGTGGGAAGCCCGTCAGGGCGACTTCGCGCGTCGTGAAGGTGTACGGCGTCCCGTCGTCGACGAAACTGTCGAACTCCGCTTGTCCGGTCGTCAGGATGAGGCGGATGGGTTTGCGGTTGAGCCAGCGGGAGATGTCGTCCTTCGTCACGCCGTGCTGCAGGAAGACGAACTGCCAGTCGCGCTTTCGCAGGAGCTTCGTGCTCCACGGCTGCAGAACGTACTGGTCGACGTGCGAGGAGATGAGGAACTTCGCGTGGTGCATCAACATGAAGTGCTCCGTGGAGCCGAAGTCGACGAGCCGGAACCCCTCCTGGCTCAGTCGGGCCCAGTCGGAGCTGGTCTTGCGGAGGACGTACCAGGCGTTCACATCGCGACGGTTCTGGAGGACCCAGCGGTACAGGTGTTCCGCGTTGTCCTGAGCCTGGACATCGCGGTCCATGAAGACCCAGGCTCCGGCGTAGCGGTCGCGGACGGGCGGGGTCTGCGCGGCTCGACGCGCGGCGGCGGCCCACGGGCGGCGAGCGGAGACCGACTCGCCGCGGACGATGCGGCCGACCTGGGCGGCGCGCTTGCGGATGCGTGCACCGAGGAGGTCCTGGGTGCGCTTCTCGGCAGCAGCGGGGGGAGCGGGCAGCCGGCGCGCTCGCTCGGTGATGCCCAGGCGGTTGCGGAGGCTTTCGTTCGACACCGCGAGCTCGTGGGCCCCGGGGCTGTTGTAGCGGATCTCGGCACGCTGGCCGTCGAGACGAATGGTGAGGCCCTCGCGCGGCTCGAGCCACAGGATCCGCTCGTACAGCACGTCGTGGCCGAAGTAGACGATGACGCGGTCCTTCGCGTACGACGGCACCACCTGCTCGCGCCCGACCGTGAACTCCTCGGTCGGCCGGTCGCCCGCGAAGTAGTACTTCACCAGCGCCTGACGATTGCCCGGGTCCGCGCGCCACAGGTGGACGGGGGAGAGGGGCAGCGTGTGGCCCCCGAGGGACATGAGGACCGCGCGCAGCTGAGGCGAGAACGGGGTGATCCGGTAGGTCGCGATCACCTCGGGGTCGATGAGGCGGAGGACCCGGGACGCGGTCTCGAGGAAGCGGTCCTTCACGTCCTGCGGGATCCAGCGGGTCGGGCTGTGGATCTGCGCGTCGTAGTGGAAGTACCAGTAGATGTCGTACAGGACGGTGTTCTGCATCCACACCGGCACGTGCCCGCGCTGAGCGACCGCGTCCTCCATCATCGCCAGCCATCCGAATCGCGGGACATCGAGGTACTTCTCGACGCGCTGCCAGCTCGTGGTCGTCAGCGAGTTCGTCGCCGTCCGGCGCCGGTAGAGATAGTGCGCCTCGGGGACGACGAGAACCTGAGGGTCGTCGAACGTCAGCAGGTACCGGGCGATGAACGAGGCGTCCTCGAAGTTCGGACGGATGCGGTGGTCCCAATGGATGTCGGCTCGAAGCACGTCCTCGCGGCGCAGGAACGACGTCGCTGCGGACAGCTTGATGAGCTGAGGATCGTCGCGGAGTGACACGATGCGTCGCCCGCCGTCGAACTGCTTGCGCAGCGGGTGGGTGTCGCGTCGGGTGAGGAGGGTGTCGTCTGTGTAGATGAGGCGCGTCGACACGATCGTGGGGACGACGCCCGCGTCGGAGGCCGATCGCAACGCCTCGCTCACCGAGCCGAGGTACCCGGGCTCCAGCACGTCGTCCGGGTCGGCGTAGGTGATCCAGGTCCCGCCGGCGTGGGCGGTGCCGGCCTCGCGGGCGGCGGCGACACCCTGGTTCTCCTGAGCGACGATGACGGTGCGGGCCTCGCGGCTCGCGGCCCACTCCTCGACGATCCGTCGAGAGTCATCGGGTGAACCGTCGTCCACGAACACGATCTCGGCCTCGCCGAGGTCTGTGCTCTGCGCGTCGAGACTGTCGAGGAAGGCGGGCAGGTACGGCTCGACGTTGTACATCGCGACGATGATCGAGAAGAGTGCAGTGCCGTCCGTCATTCTGGTTCCCATCGCTGATCATCGGCGGGGGCCGCAGTCTGCTCGCCGTCCGCGCGGATGCTCTCGGCGAGCCGCCGTCCAACGCTCGACCAGCACGACACGCGAGCGGATCCGCAGGGCTCCCGCCCTCAACTATAACCGCGAGACGAAACCCGCCTCAGCCGCCGACGCGCTCGGACAGGTCCCGACGCCACCCGCGCACCTTCGACGCGCTGACGCTGCACACGACGAGGAGGAACCAGCCGAAGCCGCCGAGGAGTGCGCTCGTGACGATCGAGTCGGCCAGGAGGATGATGAGCACGAGCGGTGTCCACGTGTAGACCGTAGAGCGTCGCTCGGTCGCGCTCATCCACGAGCGGGCGAGTGCGAAGCCGGCCAGCAGGGCGAGGAGGGCGACGCCGACGCCGCCCGCCTGCAGGAGCATGTCCACCCAGGCGTTGAGAGCGGACCCGTGGTCGCGCCCCGCGATCAGCCGGATGTACGAGTACGGCGAGAGATAGTCGGGCCACGTGCCGACCCATCCCCATCCCTGCACCGGCCTGCTCTCGGAGAGGTCGAGTGCCGCGTTCCACAGTCGCGATCGCACGAGGAAGTCCGGCTCCGCGTTGAGCCAGTAGACGAGCGGGCGGCGGAAGACGTATGTCAGGACGAGCCCGAGGGCGACAGCTCCGCCGATCACCCGCTGAAGGGCGGGTCGTGCCCGCACCGGCGCCCGCCGCAGCAGCGCGAGGACGAGCGTCGCGAGCACGGTGACGACGGCCATCACCAGGACGATGGGGGAATCCGTGAAGACGGCGAGGGCCGAGGCGAGGATCACGGAGAAGAGGGATACCCCCGGTGCGACCGAGCGGGTCCGCCACTCGACGAGGAACGTGATGAGCGCGATCATCGTGACGACGCCCAGCACGGTGCGTGTGCCGAAGACGCCTTGGATCGGGCCGCCGAGGGCGAGGTTGCCGCCGATGCCGAGGATGCGGATCGGTACGTCGAGGAGGATGCCGCTGAGAATCTCGAGCCCGAGCGACAACGCGAGCAGGAAGCGGAGGACGTCACCGGTCGAGCGGACGGTCTGAAGCGTGTCGCGCAGCTGCGCGACGACGACCGCGAGGAAGGTCGGGACCGCGATCTGCAGCCAGCCGGCGAACGTCTGCGATGCGGACGGGCCCCAGAGGAACGAGGCGAGCAGCCAGATGAGGAGGAGGGCCAGCGTCGTCGGCATGATCTCGACGAGACGCAATTCCCGCCGGCGGGCGATGATCATTCCCGCCCCGATGACGCACAGTGACGTCGTGACGGCGCCGAATCCGGCGTCGCCCATGAGCTGACGCAGCGCGTGCGTGGCGAACAGGGCGCCGATCGTCGCGCTCGCGTAAGCGGCGGCGAAGTCGCTCGATCGGAGGACGTCGAGGACGCGGACGAGGCCGGGGTTCATCACTCGGCGGGCCTGTCGCCCTGTTCGCCGATGAGACGTTCCTCCGACGGTCCACGACCCACCAGCGGTGCCTGCTTGATCTTGAAGGCGAAGAGGATGAGCAGGAACCACCCCCAGTTCAGGAGCGGGGTCGATTCCGCCAAGCCCTGCACCAGCAGGATCGCGCCGGTCAGGGTCGGAAGCAGGGTCACTGCGGTGTAGGGGCGGTCGGACACGAGATCCCACCTGGGGCGATCGACGGCGAAGAACCAGGACCGCCACACGAAGGCGACGTAGGCGGCGGCGATCAGGACGACCCCGACGGCACCGAGCTGGAGGAAGACGTCCACCCACATGTTGTGCGCCTGCATGACGGTCTGGCCGTGGTCGATGATCCATCCGTCGAACGCAGGGTCGGTGGGGATCCACGGCGTGGAGAAGCCCCATCCGGTCACGGGGTGCTCGACGGCGCGTTCGAGCACCTTCTGCCAGATGCTCTCCCGGCCGGTGAGGTCGCTCGAGCGGCCCAGAACAGTGAAGATGCGGTCTCGCAGCAGCCAGGCGGCCAAGAGGCCGCCGACGGCGAGGACGACATAGGCGATGTAGTAGCGCGTGCGCTCACCGGCCCGCGTCGTCGTCCGCATGACCAGGACCGTCAGCAGGACGACGATCACGGCGACGGCGGAGAGGGTCGCCGTCGCGGAGCCGGCGCGAACGAAGAGGTACACCGCCAGCAGCAGCCAGAGAACGAGAACGGGGCGACGGGGTGCGCGCGAGGCGATCCGGATCGCGAAGACCACGATCGCGAGGAGCGCGACGTACGCGAGTGCGTTGGAGTTGCCGAACACGCCCTGGATGCGACCGCCGTCGAGCAGATTGTCGCGGACCCACAGGACGATGGGGTCGGCGACGCGGCCGACGGGGCGCTCGAAGTGGGGCAGGATCGGTCCGCGCCAGATGACGCTGACCCACAATTCGAAGAGGATCGACAGCGCCAGCATCCATTTGAGAGCGGATGCCAGGGCCCGAACGACCTCGCGCCAGGTCAGGACCGCCCCGACGAACAGTGCGCCGACGGTCGTCACGATCAGGAGGGCGACCGTGGTCAGGGTCGCCTCCCGCCACTGCGTCCACAGGATCGACGCGAGCGCCCAGACGAGGTAGGCCAGCGCGTACCAGGGCAACCGCGGCCACTGCACGCGAGGCCGGATCGTCACCCAGAGGATGACCGACACGAGGAAGCTGACGACGCCGATGGCCGCGGCGACGGGGACGCCGAAGGCGAGGGGGAGCGCCGTTCCCGAGAGCGTGATGACCAGGAGGGCGATGCACCATCCCCGCAGCAGGATGTGGCTCGTCCGCTCACGCGGCGGGGCTGCCGGGGGCGCCGAGACCGGGTGCGAGGAGTGGACGGCCATGGTGACAGAAGGGTATCGCGCGACCCCGTGCGTTCCGGCCCACGGCCTAGGCTGATCGCGTGCTCGAGACGCTTGCGAACGATCCCCGTGACTATTCGTGGGGTTCCCCCACGGCCATCCCGGAACTGCAGGGGCGCACGCCCACCGGCGAACCGGAGGCCGAGGTCTGGTTCGGCGACCACCCGGGAAGCCCCGCGCGACTGGGCGACGGACGGACCCTCGCGGATGCGCGCTCGCAGGCCGGCGAGCCTCACCTGCCCTTCCTGCTGAAGATCCTGGCGGCCTCCTCGTCACTGTCGATCCAGGCGCACCCCGATCTCGCCCAGGCGAGGGCGGGTTTCGCGGCCGAGGACGCCGCCGGGATCCCGCGTGACGCAGCGGAGCGCATCTACCGCGACGACAACCACAAGCCGGAGATCATCGTCGCCGTCAGCGAGCGCTTCCGTGCGCTCGTGGGGCTGCGTCCCGTCGCCGACACCGACCGGCTGCTGGCAGGTCTCGGCGAGGCATCCGGCGTGCGACGGCTGCGGAAGGAGCTGGCCGAGGGCGCCCCCGGCGACGCGCTCCGCTCCGTCATCGACGCGGCTCTTAGCGGTCGCGCCGAGGACGTCGTCACGGATCTGTCCTCGGTGCTTCAGGACGCCGACGTCCCCGGATTCGAGGAGGAGATCGACGTCCTCCGCGCGATCGTCCGAGACTTCCCGCGTGACGCGGGGATCGTGGTCGCGCTGCTCATGAACCTCGTCGTGCTGCGAAAGGGGGAGGCCGTCTTCGCACCTGCCGGTGTGCTCCACGCCTATCAGGACGGTCTCGGCGTCGAAGTGATGGCGGCGAGCGACAACGTGCTGCGCGGCGGCCTCACGCCGAAGCACATCGATGTCGCCGAGCTCATGCGCATCGTGGACACCGAACCCGCCGCGGCCGCAGCGCTGATCCCCGTCGACGACGGCGCCGGCGAGGTGTTCGACGTCGGCGTCCCCGACTTCCTCCTGACGCGTCATCGGGTGGCCCGCGGACCCATGGCGGTCGCGCTCGACGGTCCCGCGATCGTCCTCGCGACCGAGGGCGCGGTCTCCGTGTCCGTCGACGGAGCGGGTGTCGAACTCACCCCGGGCACGGCCGCGTACGCGCAGGACGAGGACTCACTGGTCCTGGACGGAGTCGGCGTCGTGTACGTCGCCCGCCCCGGACGTCGGCGGTGAGGCGCGCGACACGCCGGTGGCCTCAAGAAGATTCAATGTCGGGTTGAGGGTTTACGATTTGCGACTTGACCGGAGCGAATCACACGGGTGTAATTAGGCATCGGCCGCACCGCGGCGAGTGTCTACAGGTGGGAGAGCAAGATGACGGGTTACCGTTCCGGCGTTCCCGAGAATTGGTTCGTCGACCCGGTGAACCTCGGGGTTCCCGGTGTCCGCCGGCGTGCCGACACCGATGAGGACACGGCTCTTGCATGGCAGGCCGATGCCCTGTGCGCACAGACCGATCCCGAGGCGTTCTTCCCCGAAAAGGGCGGATCCACGCGCGACGCCAAGCGCATCTGCACCTCCTGCGACGTTCGGGGTGAGTGCCTCGAGTACGCGCTGCAGAACGACGAGCGGTTCGGCATCTGGGGCGGACTGAGCGAGCGGGAGCGCCGCAAGCTCAAGCGACACGCGTCCTGACGCGATCCGCGCCACCCCGGCCGTCCTCCCCGCGACGGCCGACACGCGACCTAGGCTGACCTGGTCATGCCCGCCCGAGTACACGCGATCCTCGTCGTCCGCCCCCACGGACGCGGCCCCAGGGATCTTCATCTGAGTCGCACGCTGCGTGCGCTCGCCGCCCAGACGCGGCGCGTCGACGCGCTGACGGTCGTCCTGTGCGGCCCCGACGAGGCGCTCAAGAAGCTGGCCTCAGAGTCCGGCGCCGAGGCCGTCATCGTCACGGGCCGCGCAACGGGTTTCGCCGACGCGCTCCGACTCGCCCAACGCCGCCTCACCGGAGACGCGGTGTGGCTGCTCGCGCAGGACACGGCGCCCGCTCCCGATGCGCTCGCCCGACTCGCCGGTGCACTCGAGACCGCGCCGTCCGTCGCCCTCGCGGCACCGAAGCTGGTCTCGTGGGATGACCCGAGTCGCATCGTCTCCCTCGGTGTGACCATGACGCGCACCGGCCGCACCGTCGGCCTGGCCGACGGCGAGCTCGACCAGGGGCAGCACGACACGGGCGAAGACGTGCTCGGCGCGGACATCCGCGGCGTCCTCGTACGTGCGCAGGTGTGGCAGGACCTCGGCGGCGTCGACCCGGGTCTCGCGGGCGCCGACGAGGGACTCGACCTCGGCATCCGCGCCCGGCTGTCGGGCGGGCGGGTCGCGCTCGCCCCCACCGCTCTCGTGGCCGTTGCGGGCGACGGTGTCGCCGGCGCCTCGACGGGACGTTCCGCGGGGGCGCGGGGCCGTCGTCTCTACGCCGAACGCAAAGCTCAACTGCATCGCCGGATGGTCTACGCACCTGCGCTCGCCGCCCCCTTCCATTGGCTGAGCCTCCTCCCGTTGGCGCTGTGGCGGACGTTGGGACATCTCCTCGCGAAGAACCCGGGTCGGATCGGCCCGGAGTGGGTGGCGTCGTTCGCGGTCCTGTTCGGTCTCGCCGCCGTGGTGCGTGCGCGCCGAGCGATCCGCCGCCACCGCTCCGCGCCGTGGTCGTCCATCGCACCGCTGCGCATCGGGCGCCGCGATCTGCGCGAGCGTCTCGAGGACGAGGCCGATGCCGCCGCCGCTCCCCGGGAGGATCTGCATTTCTTCAGCGGGGGAGGGGCGTGGCTCGTCCTCGGCGCCCTCGCGACGTCGGTGCTGTCGTTCGGTGCGCTTCTGGCGTGGCCCGTCCTCGGCGGCGGCGGTCTCGCTCCGCTGCGCAGTGGCGTCCTCGCGCTGTGGACGGATGCCGCCTACGGCCCCCGTGCCTTGGGATGGGACACGGTCGGCCCCGCCGACCCGTTCGCCGCCGTCGTCGCCGCGATCGGATCGCTGGCGCCCTTCGCTCCGTCCCGCGCGCTCGTCGTCCTCTGGTTCCTCGCGCTCCCATTGGCTGCTCTGGGCGGTTGGTTCGCCGCGACACGGGTCACGGCGCGTCCCGTTCTGCGCGCGGCTGCGGGATTCGCGTGGGCCGTGGCGCCGATGTTCCTCGCGGCCCTCGTCGAGGGGCGACCGGCCGCGGTCATCCTCCACCTGACACTCCCGTGGCTGGTGTACACGGCGCTCGCCGCCAGGCGTTCGTGGAGCAGCGCGGGACTGGCGTCGATCCTCCTCGTGGTGGTGACGGCGTGCGCCCCCTCGCTGGGCCCCGCGCTGATCGTGCTCTGGCTCGGCGCGCTCGGACTGTCGGTCTCGACCCGCCGCGGCAGGGGCGCCGGCCGCATCGCCTGGCTGGTCGTGCCGTCCATCGCCGTCTTCGTGCCCGTGGGCTGGTATCACGTGGTGCTCGGTGACCCGCTGGCGATCTTCGCCGACCCCGGGCGTCCGCTCGCGATCGCCGGCGAGCCGGATGGGCTGCTGCCGAAGATCCTGTTCGCCTTCGGCTTCCCCTCGACCGACGGCGTCGGCTGGGCACAATTCCTCGGCGACGACGGACGGGCCTGGTGGGTTGCGGCTTTCACCGCCCCTGTCCTGATCCTGGCGCTGCTCGGTCCTGTCCTCGGACGGCTCCTGCCGGCATCCGTCGCCCTCGTCGCGGCTCTTCTGGGTGTTGCGACCGCCGTCGTCGGATCCGGGATCGCCCTGACGGCGGGAATGTCCGGACCCGTCCCGATCTGGCCCGGCAGTGGACTCTCGCTTGCCTGGGCGGGTCTCGTTCTCGCCGCGGTCGCGGGGCTGGACGGGCTGCGACGTGCCGACGCGCTCGTGCCCGTCGCTGCGTCCCTCGTGATCGCATTCCTCGCCGTCGGCGCGGTGCCGGCGCTCACGGCCGCCGTCCGTGGACAGTCCGCTCTGACGGACGGACCGACGAGCACGCTCCCCGCCTATGTGCAGACCGCGGGCAGCGAAGGAGAGCGCGACGGTGAGCAGACGGCGACCCTCGTCCTGACGGTGCAGTCGGATGCCGCGTATTCGGCATCCGTGGTCTGGGGTGCGAGCGAGACGCTCGGCGGGCAGACGACGCTGCAATCGACCCGTTCCGGATTGACCACCGGTGACCGGGAGCTCGCCCGGGTGACGGCCGACCTGGTCTCGACGACCGGCGGCGACGTCGTGTCGACCCTCGCCCGCCACGGCGTGGCGTACGTCCTCCTCGAGCGGGCGCCCCGCGAGAGCGATCTGGCCCGGGCGGGTCGACTCGGCGCCCAGAACCTGCTGAATCAGCGCGCCGATCTCGTGAGCGTCGGCGACACGGCCCGCGGCACCCTGTGGAGTGTCGAGGGTGCGATCGCGGAACGCACCGTCGACGACGCATCGGGGCCGACATCGATCCGTGTCGCGCTCCTCCAGCTCGGTGTCATCGTGATTGCCCTGCTGCTGGCCGTCCCCACCCGGGCGAGCCTCCGAGCCGGTCGACGGCACCCGCGCATCATCGGCGAACGCGACGCCCTCGCGGCGGAGAGGAGCGCTTCATGACGACCGGCAGGCGAATCCGTCGGGGCATCGGGGGTGTGGTGAGCGTCCTCGTCGTCACCGGCGCGTTCCTGTTCGTGACGACGCCCCTGCCTGAGATCGAGCGTCCGACGCTGTCGCTCACCACCCGTCCCGAGGCCGCCACATCCCTCCTGTCGTGTACCGGACCCGTCCTCGCGGCCGGGCGCAACTCGGACGATGCGGCGGAGGTGCAGGTCGCCGCCGAGCAGAGCGTCGTGTCGGGGACCGCTGCAGGCGATGCCCCGCCGTCGGTTGCGGAGATCGCCTCCGCGGTACCCGACGGTCCGCCCGTCGACTCGTTCTCCGCCGCGCCCGTCGATCGGATGCGGACGGACCTCGCAGCCGCGGGGTCCGCTCGGGTGGATGCCGACGATCTCACCGGCTTCGCCGCCTCAGCGTGCGGCCCGCCCGCGATGGAGACGTGGCTCTCCGCAGGCACGGGCCTGACCGGTGCCGCCGACCTCGTGATCATCGCGAATCCGGGAGACGTCGCCGCCCGGGTCGAGCTCACCGTCTTCGCATCCGGCGGCCGCGTCACGCCCGAAGCAGGAGCGGGAATCCTCGTGCCGCCGAAGCAGCAGCGGATCGTGCCGCTGGCGTCCCTGGCGCTCGGCGAGGCGAGCCCCGTCGTGCTCGTCTCCGCCACGCAGGCCCCGGTGCAGGCGACACTCCAGTCCAGTCTCACCCGCACCCTCGTCCCGGTCGGGGTGGATCAAGGGGGAGCGACCGGTCTGCCGCGCGCGCAGCAGACGATTCCCGCGTTCAGCGCGATCGGCGAGGGCGATGAGCCCACCGACACCGCGGTGCGACTGCTCGCGCCCTCCGACGACACGACGGCGTCGGTGTCGGTGACTCCCGTCGGCGGGAAGACCCCCGCTGCCTCGTTCCCCGAGCTGGCGCTGACGGCGGGGGTCCCGATCGAGATCGATCTGGACCGACTGTCGCAGGGTCGCTACCGCGTGGACGTCGACGCCGGCGCTCCGGTCGTCGCCTCCGCCCATGCCTCGACCGGGGCGGATGCCGGGTCTGATTTCGCCTGGTACGGCACGGCCGACGACATCCGGGTCCCCTCCCTCTTCGCCGTCGCACAGGGGCCGCAGCCGCAGCTGGCCGTCGTCAACCCCGGCACGCAGGAGGTCGCGGCGGTGTTGACGGACGACGCGGGCGAGGGCGAGCCTCGCGAGATCCGGATCCCCGCGGGGGGTTCGGCGTCGGTCGATCTGCGGGCCGGCGGACTGTACCGGCTGGATCCCGCGGGGGGGACCCTCCGCGCGAGCGTCACCTTCACCGCGCCCGACGCCATCGCGGGCTACGCCGTCGTCCCGGCCGATGCGGCGGCCGCGCCGGTCGTCGTGCGGCCCCGCTGACACCCACCCCCGCGGCTCCGCCGCGGTCAGAAACGGAAGCGGTCGGGGCCGAGGTCCCACGGATCGCGATCGAGATACTCCGCGGCGGCGCGGAAGACGCAGCTCTCGATCATCATGCGGCGGTGCAGGTCGTCATTGCGGTGAAGCCGCGCGAGCCGTTCGATCGGCAGGCGGAACAGGATGATCCGCTTCTGCTCGCCCTGGACCTCCCAGCGCGGGATCCCGTCGTCGTCGGACGCGTCCGGCATCCACCCGATGTCGAAGCGGACTTCCCGGAGCTCGGGCCACGCGCTCCGGAGGAACTCGACGGCCGTCGTGACGGTCAGGTCGAACTTCTCGGCGCGGGTCTCGATGGCGGGCAGCGGTGGGCGGACCACGGAGCTGCGGTCGAGCCGGCCGTGCCGGCCGTGCCGATCGGGCCGGGCGGTCGTGCGAGCGCGTCGCCTCACGGGTCCACCTTGCTGCGCATGACGCCATCCTAGGCGTCGGCTGGTCGTCCGATGCCGCTCCGCCGGGCCGCGATGCCGTCCACGATGAGAGCGAGTGCGGCGGAGAACGCATCCTCGGTCGGGTGCGCGAACGAGGATGCCGTGACGGCGACCCCGGGTGCGGCGGTGCCCCAGGCATCCGCTGACCGGCGTTGCTGCTCGTGGAAGGTGACCCCGACGACGTAATGGGTGACCGCGTCGGCCACCACGCGGGCGGTCGTCGAATCGGCCTGTGCGGAGAGAGCCTGGTGCACCGGAGATGCCACGAGGCCGAGCGCGAGCGAGCTGGAGACGACCTCGGCGCCGTCCCGGTGGGCGAGCAGCCCGTCGTGGAGGCGATGTCCCAACGTCACGGCCGCGGCGGCGAGGTCCTCCGGGTCTGACGGGCGGAGGGCGACGGGAGCGAGGATGCGTGCGCTGACGGCGGCCAACAGCTCCTGTTTGCTCGCCACGTGCCAATACAGGGCGCTGGGCTGGACGCCGAGCTCCTCGGCGAGGCGCCGCATCGAAAGGTCGGGAAGACCGACGCGGTCGAGCAGTTCGACCGCGGCGTCGACGACGTCGTCCTTCGTCCGGCGCGGCGCACGAGGGGGCCGGTTTGAGTCCGGAGGCGTCATGCGGTTACCCTACCTGAACGCCGTTCACATGAACGGCGTTCAGGAGGATGAGATGACCCGCCCGCACCCGACTCTGCGTCTGGACACCACCGATCTCGCACGCGCAGCGATCTTCGCCGGCGTCATCGCCGTCCTCGGGCTCCCCGGGTCCTTCACCGTCTTCGGCGGGGTGCCCATCACGGCACAGACGCTCGGAGTCATGCTCGCGGGCGCGATCCTCGGGCCGCTCGTCGGCGCGGTGTCCGTCGCGACCCTGCTGGCGCTCGTGGCCCTCGGGTTGCCTCTGCTCGCCGGTGGGCGCGGGGGAGCGGCGGTCTTCGTCGGGCCGACGGCGGGCTACCTCCTCGGCTGGCTCGTCGGCGTCGTGATCATCGGGCTGATCGTGCATGCCGGGGGACGGCGGCCGGTGTGGTGGCGCACCTTCCTCGGTGTGCTCGTCGGCGGCGTCCTCGCTGTGTACGCCTGCGGCATCCCGCTCCAGAGCCTCGTCATGCGCATCGGTCCAGGGGAGGCCGCGCTCGCCAACCTCGCGTTCGTGCCCGGCGACCTCGTCAAGGCCGTCGTCGCGACCGTCGTCGTGGGTGCGCTGGTCCGCGGCTACCCACGCGCGTTCCGGCGCACCTGGTCTCCGCGCCCGAGCGTCGCACGCGAGGCGGCGCCGGTCCGGTGACCAGCGCCGTCCGACTCGCCGGCGTCTCGGTCCGACTGGCCGACACCGACGTCCTCCACGACGTCGACCTCGTGCTCGACGCCCGCACGGTCGCCGTGGTCGGTGACAACGGCTCGGGCAAGTCGACGCTCGCCCGGCTCATCGGTGGACTCGTGCGCCCGTCGGCGGGACGCGTGGAGGTCCTGGGCCTCGACACGGTGAGGGATGCCGCGGCCCTCCGCCGCCGCACCGCGATCGTCTTCAGCAATCCCGACGCGCAGATCGTCATGCCCACCGTCGCGGAGGACGTCGCCTTCTCGCTCCGCGCCGACCGGCTGTCCCGGCCGGAGCGGCATATGCGCGTCGCTGTTGCGCTCGAGAGGTTCGGCCTCGCGGGCCTCGCCGATCGCCCTGCGTATGAGCTCTCCGGCGGGCAGAAGCAGCTCCTCGCGCTCTGCGGGGCCTTCGTCCGGCGACCGGACCTGGTGATCGCCGACGAGCCGACCGCCTTCCTCGACGGGCGGAACGCGCACGTCGTCTCCGGGCATCTCCTCGCCGACGCCGGCCACCGCCTCGTCGTCGTGACGCACGACCTCGATCTCGCCGCGCGGTGCGATGTCGCCGTCCGGATGCGCGAGGGTCGGATCGCGCAGGTGGGTGCGGCGGCCGACGTCGTCGCGGCGCATTCCGCGAGCTGGCGATGCTGACCCTCTACCGCCCGGGAACGGGACCGTGGCACCGGATGCCGGCAGGGCCGAAGACGCTCGTCCTCCTCCTCCTGGTGCTCGGCGTCTCGCTCCTGCCCTCGACGTGGCCGGCCGCGGTCGTCGCCGCCGGCGCGTGCATCGTCTGCTACCTCGTTCCGGGGGTCGGTCCGGCGCAGCTGGCCCGACAGGTGTGGACGCTGCGCTGGCTCATCGCGGTGGCCTTCGGCATTCCGTGCATCTTCCTGGGCGTCGAAGCGGCGACCGTCGGAACCGTTCGCATCGTCGCGGCCGTCTCGCTCGCCGGGCTGCTCGCCCTGACGACCCCGGTGGCGGCTCTCCTCGACACCGCGGAGCGAGCGCTGGTTCCGCTGCGGGTCTTCGGCGTGGATGCCGGCCGTGTCGCTCTCCTGCTCGTGGTCGCGCTCGGAACGGTGCCGACCCTCGCACGCCTGGCGCGCGAGGTCCGTGACGCCCAGCGCGCGCGGGGCGCCCGCGGCATCCGGGTCTTCGTGGTTCCCTTCCTCGTACTCGCGCTCCGTCACGCGGACGATCTCGGGGACGCACTCACTGCCCGCGGGGTGCGCTGAGTCCGGCGCGGCTCCCCGCCGGTGCCGCGTCGCGCCGATAGCGTGGAGGCGATGCTCGACAGACTCTGCTCCAAGGTGGGCTGCGCCCGTGAGGCCGTCACGACCCTGACCTACGACTACGGCGACCAGATGGCCGTCCTCGGTCCGCTCGGCGCGGGGAACGACCCGCACGCCCACGATCTCTGCGCCATCCACACCGGCCGGATGTCGGTTCCCAAGGGGTGGGTCGTCGTCCGTCACGAGACGCTCCGCGTCTGATCCTGCGCAGCGGACGGGTGCGTGCCCGCGGCTGTGGAGCCGACACGCCCGACGTTCCTCTCTTTTGATGGGATCAAAAGAACGCGTACGCTGGTCATCATGACCGATCTCGCCGCGGACCACGCTGTCGCCCTGCGCGATGCCGGGCTGCGGGTGACCGAGTCGCGGCTGGCGGTCTTCGCCGCGCTCGCCGCCCACCCGCACGCGAGCGCGGACGCCGTCTTCGCCGAGGTCGTCGGCGCCCTGCCGAAGGCGAGTCGTCAGTCGGTGTACAACGCGCTGAACGACTTCGCGGATGCCGCTATCGTCCGTCGCATCGAGCCGGCCGGACAGCCCATGCTGTTCGAGCTGCGCGTCGACGACAACCATCACCATCTCGTGTGCACCTCATGTGGCCGCGTGCAGGACGTCGACTGCGCCGTCGGCGCCGCGCCCTGCCTGCACCCCTCGGACGATCACGGCTTCCGGATCGCGTCCGCCGAAGTGACCTACTGGGGGCTCTGCGGCCCGTGCGCCGCCGAGGCCGCCGCCTGAACCCATCCGCCCACTCCCACCCACCCGAACGGAAGGATCACCATGAGCGACCGTGACCCCCAGGCCGAGCCCATCGGCGCCGAGGCCACCGACGTCGACCAGGCCGTCACCCCCATCGACACCCCGGTCGACGAGCGCGGCGACGGCGAGACGCGGCCCCGGGAGAACACCGCCGACGCCTGCCCCGTCATCCACGCGGCGCCCGGCGCCGACCGTGCCAACCACGGCGGCCAGCCGCATCCCACCGTCGGGACCGCCAACCAGGTGTGGTGGCCCAACCAGCTGAACCTCCGCATCCTGAAGAAGAACCCCGCGGTGGGCAACCCCGTCGGCGAGGACTTCGACTACAAGGCGGCGTTCGAGAGCCTCGACCTCGCCGCAGTGAAGGCGGACATCGCCAAGGTGCTGACCACCTCGCAGGACTGGTGGCCCGCCGACTTCGGCAACTACGGCCCCCTCATGATCCGCATGGCCTGGCACTCCGCCGGCACGTACCGCGCGACCGACGGCCGCGGCGGCGGCGGCACCGGGCAGCAGCGCTTCGCGCCGCTCAACAGCTGGCCCGACAACGTCAACCTCGACAAGGCGCGTCGCCTTCTCTGGCCCGTCAAGAAGACCTATGGCCAGTCGCTCTCGTGGGGCGACCTCATGATCCTCGCCGGCAACGTCGCGCTCGAGACCATGGGCTTCGAGACCTTCGGCTTCGGCGGCGGACGCCCCGACGTCTGGGAGCCGGACGACGACGTGTACTGGGGACCCGAGACCACGTGGCTCGCCGACGAGCGGTACAGCGGTGATCGCAACCTCGAGAAGCCGCTCGCAGCGGTCCAGATGGGGCTCATCTACGTCAACCCCGAGGGCCCGAACGGTGAGCCCGACCCGCTGAAGTCGGCCCGCGACATCCGCGAGACCTTCGGTCGCATGGGCATGGACGACGAGGAGACCGTCGCCCTCATCGCCGGTGGGCACACCTTCGGCAAGACGCACGGCGCCGCCCCCGACACCAACGTCGAGGACAACCCCGAGGCCGCCGGCCTCGAGCACCAGGGCCTCGGTTGGAAGAACAACCACGGCACCGGCAAGGGCGACGACACGATCACCTCGGGCCTCGAGGTCACGTGGACCTACCACCCCACCCGTTGGGACAACGAGTTCTTCCACATCCTCTACGCCTACGACTGGGAGCTCATGCGCAGTCCCGGCGGCGGACACCAGTGGCGTCCGAAGAACGGCGCCGGCGCCGACATGGTGCCGCTGGCCCACTCCGACGGCCGTCGCGAGCCCCGCATGCTCACGAGCGACCTCGCCCTCCGGATGGATCCGGCCTACGACGAGGTGTCGCGGCGCTTCAAGGACGACCCCGTCGCCTTCGGTGACGCGTTCGCCCGCGCCTGGTTCAAGCTCACCCACCGCGACATGGGCCCCGTGGCCCGCTACCTCGGTCCCGAGGTGCCGCAGGAGGAGCTCATCTGGCAGGACCCGGTGCCCGCGGTCGACCACGAGCTGATCGACGACGCGGATGCCGCTGTCCTCAAGGAGCGCATCCTCGGCACCGGCCTGACGACGGCCCAGCTGGTCGCGACGACCTGGGCGGCGGCATCCACCTTCCGCGGCAGCGACAAGCGCGGCGGCGTCAACGGCGCCCGCATCCGCCTCGCGCCGCAGAAGGACTGGGAGGTCAACAACCCCGAGCAGCTGCAGACGGTCCTCGCCGCCCTCGAAGGCGTGAAGGCGGACTTCGACGCCGAGCAGCAGGGCGGCAAGAGGGTCTCGCTCGCCGATCTCATCGTGCTCGCGGGCAACGCGGGCGTGGAGAAGGCGGCGAAGGATGCCGGCGTGGACGTCTCCGTGCCGTTCCGCCCTGGCCGCACCGACGCATCGCAGGAGCAGACGGACGAGCTGTCGTTCGGCTACCTCGAGCCGGCCGCCGACGGGTTCCGCAACTACTACGGCCCGAACGCGTTCCTGCCCGCCGAGCACCACCTCATCGACAAGGCGAACCTGCTGACCCTCAGCGCGCCCGAGATGACGGTGCTCGTGGGCGGCCTCCGGGCCGTCGGCGCGAACTGGGACGGCTCGACCCACGGCGTGTTCACCGACCGGCCGGGCGCGCTGACGAACGACGTGTTCGTGAACCTGCTCGACCTCGGTTCGACGTGGACGCCGCTGGATCCGGGCTCGCACGCCTTCCGCGGCGTCGCCGCCGACGGCTCGCAGATCGGCGTCGGCACCCGTGCCGACCTGGTGTTCAGCTCCAACTCGGAACTGCGCGCGATCGCCGAGGTCTACGCCTCCGACGACGCGGCGGAGAAGTTCGTCCACGACTTCGTCGCAGCGTGGACCAAGGTCACCGAGCTGGACCGGTTCGACCTCCACGCCTGATCGGCACCGCCATCGCGACCGCACGGCCCCTCCTGCGCAGGAGGGGCCGTGCGTCGTCCGGGCGGGAGCGACCGACTGTCGGTTACTGTGGACTCACCCGTGGGCGGAGCACCGGCTTCCGCCATCCCTGAAGGACGACATCGGTTCTATGACATCGCGCATCCTGGTGGTCGACGACGACACCGCCCTCGCAGAGATGATCGGCATCGTGCTGCGCACCGAAGGCTTCGACGTCGCCTTCTGCGCGGATGGCGCGGAAGCCGTCGACGCGTGGCGTGACGAGCGTCCCGACCTGATCCTGCTCGACCTGATGCTCCCCGGCATGGACGGCATCGAGGTGTGCACCCGGGTGCGTGCCGAATCCGGCATCCCCATCATCATGCTCACCGCCCGCACGGACACCGCGGACGTCGTCCGGGGCCTGGAGTCCGGCGCCGACGACTACATCGTCAAGCCCTTCAATCCGAAGGAGCTCGTGGCCCGCATCCGCACCCGGTTGCGGCCCACCGCCGAGGCGCAGACCGAGAACCTGCGGATCGGGGATCTGACGGTGGACGTCGCCGCGCACGAGGTCCGCCGTGCGGACGGGGTCATCGCCCTCACCCCGTTGGAGTTCGAGCTCCTCGTCGCACTGGCCTCCAAGCCCCAGCAGGTCTTCACCCGCGAGATGCTGCTCGAACAAGTCTGGGGATACCACTACAAGGCCGACACGAGGCTCGTGAACGTCCACGTGCAGCGGCTGCGCGCGAAGGTGGAGCGCGACCCCGACAATCCGCAGATCGTGACGACCGTGCGCGGCGTGGGGTACCGCGCCGGCGCCGCCGTGTGACCGGTCGGGGTAGCGTTCCGTGTCGGTGACGGCTCGCACCGGTACGCACACGGTCGTCCCGGGCTGGCGCGACTGGCGGTCGTGGCAGCGACGCATCCGATTCCTGTGGCGACGGTCGCTCCGGTTCCGCACGCTGGCGGTGACCCTGACCCTCACCGCGTTGACGATCCTCGTGGCGCTCGTGTGGATGTCGCTCGCGATCCTCACCGATCTGTACGAATCCCGTGCGGAGCAGGTGCAGGATGCCGCGCAGCGCGCCACGCAGGCTGCCCAGAGCACGTTCGACGCAGCCGTCGTCGACAGCGATCAAGTGGCGCTGCAGGTCCTCATGGATGAGGTGCGACGCGAGATCCTGTCCCGACAGGCGGGGACCACCATGCTCGCGGTGTTCCGCATCGACGACGAGCCTTCGGCGATCGCGCCGCAGAACTTCGAGGCCGGGGGGCTCGAGGAGTCGATGATCTCTCCAGAGCTCCGCGAAAGCGTGCGGCTGTCGGCCGATCGGCAGTGGTGGCAGTCCATCGGCCTTCCCGAGCCCGACGGCGGCGAGACACCCGGCATCATCGTGGGGCAGCAGCTGATCGTGCCCGAGGCCGGCGCCTACGAGGTCTACTTCGCGTACGACCTGGGCTCCGAGGCGCAGACGCTCCAGTTCGTCCAGGTGACCCTGTGGGTGGTCGGCGCCGCCCTCCTCGTGCTCATCGGCGGAATCTCGCTGTTCGTCCTGAGGTCCGTGACCGTGCCCATCGCGCAGGCCGCCGAGACGAGCGCCAAACTCGCCGGCGGCGACCTGGCCGTGCGCCTGCCGGTTCGCGGCGAGGACGAATTCGCGACTCTGGGGCGCTCCTTCAACGCGATGGCCGACAGCATCGAAGGACAGATCAAGGAGCTCGCCGAGCTGTCGCTCGTGCAGCAGCGATTCGTCTCCGATGTCTCGCACGAGCTCCGCACACCGCTCACGACGATCCGCCTCGCCGCCGACATGATCAACGACCAGCGCGACGAGTTCGATGCCTCGACCGCCCGCGCCGCCGAGCTGCTGCACGCCCAGGTGCAGCGGTTCGAGGTGCTCCTCGGCGACCTGCTGGAGATCAGCCGGTACGACGCGGGTTCGGTCCAACTCGAGCTCGAGGCGACCAGCCTCGCCCATCTGGCCGAGGACACGATCGAGTCGATGGCTCAGCTCGCGGAGCAGCACGGCAGCGACGTGCGGTTGGTCGCCCCCGGCGGCTATTCACCCGTGGAGATGGACCCCCGCCGCATCCGACGCATCGTCCGCAACCTGCTCGGCAACGCGATCGAGCACGGCGAGGGCCGTCCGATCGTCGTCACCGTCGACAGCGATCAACGCGCCGTCGCGCTCGGTGTGCGCGACTTCGGGCTGGGGATGAGCGAGGCGGACACCGAAAGGGTCTTCGACCGGTTCTGGCGCGCCGACCCGTCCCGGCGCCGCACGATCGGGGGAACGGGCCTCGGCCTCTCGATCGCGCTGGGAGACGCGCGCCTGCACGGCGGCGCGCTCGAGGTGTGGTCGGAGCTGGGCGGGGGGAGTCATTTCGTCCTGACGCTGCCGCGGCGGGTGGGAGAGCACCTCACCGGTGGATCGCCCATCGAACTCGACCCACGGGACGACGCCGCCCTCGGCGAGCTCGGTCTCACCCAGCCCATCACCCTGCCCCCGCGGGAGGAGAGATCATGACCCGTCGCCGTACCGTCAGCGCCGTGGTCGCGCTGCTCCTCGCCGTCGTCCTCACGGCGTGCGCGGGTCTGCCCACCGGCGGTCCCGTCCACGTCGGCAAGGCGATCGACGAGGTCGAGGGTCCGCCGGACTTCTCCTATGTGCCCAACAGTCCCGTGAAGGATGCCACCCCCCAGCAGATCGTCGAGGGGTTCATCGCCGCCGGTTCGGGCCCACGCGGGAACTGGAAGGTCGCGCAGGAGTTCCTGACGACGACGTTCCGGCAGAAATGGCAGCCGCAGGCGGGGGTCACCGTCTACGCTCCCGGCGAGAGCTCCCTCACGTCCCCGGCTGAGGACGAGCTCGTGTTCAGCGTCGAACCGGTCGCGACGGTGGATGCGACCGGCTCCTACCGTCCGGCCGATCCCGGCCGCATCCCGTTCACCTTCTCCCTCCTGAAGGAACGGGGTCAGTGGCGCATCTCGCAGGCGCCCGACGGGATCATCCTCGATGCGAACCGCTTCGGCTCGGTGTTCCAGAGCTACGACCTCTCGTACTTCGATCGCGGGTGGCGGACGCTCATCCCCGACGTGCGCTGGTTCCCATCCACCAACCCCGCCACGCGGATCACGGCGGCGCTCGTCTCGGGCTCGCCGAGCCCCTGGTTGGCGGAATCCGTGCGATCGGCGTTCACGGGGGAGGTGACGCTGACGCAGCCCTCCGTACCGGTGGAGTCGGGCATCGCGCAGATCTCCTTCGATCCGTCGATCCGTGACCTGAACCGCGAGACGCTTGCACGAATGAAGACCCAGCTCGAGGCGAGCCTGGCCGGAGCGGGCATCCTGGACGTCCAGATGCTGGTGGGCGACGAGCCCCTCGACGTCACCGCGCGCACGACGAGGTCGACGGCGGTCGATGCGCGTCCGCTCGTCCTCCGGGACGGTGCGTTCGGCTTCCTCTCCGGCAACGACATCGAGACGGTTCCCGGCTTGGCCGAGGCGCTCGACGAGGCGGACCCCGAGGCGGTGGAGACGGATGCCCCGCGCACGACGGCGGCGGTGCGCACCGGCGCCGGCACGATCCTCCGTGTGAACTCCGACGGCAGCCGGAGAGAACTCGACACGCGAGCCGGGATGACGGCACCGACGATCGACACGTTCGGGTACATCTGGACGGTGCCCGAGGAGCGGCCCGGCGAGGTCGTCGCCTACGCTCCCGACGGCAGCGCCCGGAAGATCCCGGCCGGATGGGCCGGCGCCACGGAGGTCTCGGCGATGCGGGTGTCCCGCGACGGTGCTCGCCTGGCCGCCCTCGTCCGAACGGGAAGCGGATGGGCGGTCTGGGTCGCGGGGATCGTCCGCGACGAGAGCGGCTCCGTCCCCGTATCCCTCGGGGAGCCGCTCCCGGTGGCCGCCCTCGGGGGCCGGGGGGTCGATCTGTCGTGGATCGACGGGGCGACCATCGCGGTCGTGTACGTCGACGGGCAGCAGCGGGTCGTCCGCGAGCAGACGGTCGGGGGGCTGGGGACCGAGGTCCGCGGGCCCGACGGCGTCGTCGCCATCGCGGGGGGCAACCAGAGCGGCAGCGTCTTCCTGCTCACGGACGACGGCAGCCTGTACGCCCAGCGCGGATCGTGGCAGATCCTCGCGGCGGACGTGAGCGTGCTCGCCGACCAGCAGGGCCTTCCCGGCTGATCCTCCTCCCCAGGCCGTCGCAACGCGTTCGTGAGCACGGCGACAGCGGCAGGGCGGCCCGCGACGCGGGTGATGTCCCAGGGTGGAGGCATGTTCCGCCCCGCCGGTCCCGCCGCCCTGTCGTCGCTGCGGAGCGCGGTCGCGGATGCGCTCGCCGTCGCCTTCCCCGTCAGATGCGCGGGCTGCGACCGCCCCGATGTCGACCTGTGCGCTCCCTGCGCTGCGGAGCTCGCATCCGATGCCCTCGAGCGACGGCTCCCAGGCGGGTTGCGGGTGCGCAGCGCTGTGGTCTTCGACGGAGTCGCAGCCCGCGTCATCCGTGCATTCAAGGAGGACGGGCGCACCGCGCTCGCCTCAGCCCTCGGCGATGTCCTCCGGGAGGTGTGGCCGCCGGAGTGGGACGCCGTGCCGGTGCCGATCCCCGCGAGTGCGTCGTCGATGCGTCGACGCGGGTACGCTCCGGTCGTCCTGGTCTGCCGGCGTGCGGGCTGGCGCCCGTACGAACTGCTGCGCGTCGCGCGTCCGACTGCAGACCAGCGTGCGCTCGGCCGGGAGGAGCGCGCAGTCAACCTCTCGGGCGTGATGGGGGTGAGGGGCCGCGCAGTGGCCCGGCTCGCCGGACGAGACGTCGTCCTCGTCGACGATGTGGTGACGACGGGAGCCACCCTCGCCGAGGCGGCGCGCGCGCTCGCCGCGGCGGGGATCCACGTGATCGGCGCCGTCACGATCGCCTCGACCCCCCTGCGCGGGGCTTCTTCCCGCTGAGTGCGGATTCATCGTGATCAGTCCGTGACACGACGCGGGGACGGCACTACGGTGGGGGGACACAAGGCGAACCGAGGTCCGCCCTTGACCGGGTGGACCGGAACAAGGAGGTCACGATGGAGATCAGTATCGTCGGCGTGGGAGTGAGCGTCAGCGACCGTTTCCGCTCCGTTGTCGAGGAGAAGTCCGCCCGGATCGAGCACCTTTCGCCCCGAGCCCAACGGCTCGACGTCAAGGTCACGCATCGCGCCTATCACAACGGGGGCCGCGAGGACGAGACCGTCGAGGTCACCCTCACGGGCAAGGGTCCCGTCGTCCGCGCCGAGGCGGTGGACGGCGATAAGTTCGCCGCTCTCGATCTCGCCATGACCAAGCTCGGAGAGCAGATCCGTCGTGCGAAGGAGAAGCGCGTCGATCTGCGCAACCATCCGCGCGGCGCCAAGCTCGAGAAGGGCACCGGCACGCTGCAGGGCATCGACGTCCAGCCGGCGTCGGTCGACGTGATCCGTGCCGTCGTGACGGGCGAGGTGCCGATCATCACCGGCGCCGAGGACGAGGAGGACTACACCCCCGTCGTCATCCGCACCAAGCGCTTCGATCCCGAGTGGATGACCGTCGAGGATGCCGTCGACCGCATGGAGCTCGTCGGTCACGACTTCTTCCTCTTCATCGATGCCCGAACCGACCAGCCGAGCGTCGTGTACCGCCGCAAGGGCTGGGACTACGGCGTGATCTCCCTGACCACCACGGCCGCGCCGGCGGAGCTCGCCTCCTGACCCGACGACCGACAGAAGAGGGTGGATGCCGCGCGGCATCCACCCTCTTCATGTGGAGGAGCCGTCGGTGTCAGCCGGTCCGCAGGGCCTCGAGGACCGCATCGCTGAAGGCAGGCCAGGCGTCGGCGGCCCACGGGCCGAACGGCCGATCCGTCAGTGCGACCAGCGCGGCACCCGCGCGAGGGTCCACCCAGAGGAACGTGCCGGACTGGCCGAAGTGTCCGAAGGTCTCGGGGGAGTTGTGGGCACCCGTCCAGTGCGGGGTCTTCGTTCCACGGATCTCCAGGCCGAGGCCCCAGTCATTCTCCGGCTGCTGCCCGAAGCCGGGCAGCACGCCTCGTCGGCCGGGGAATGCGACGCCCGTGGCGCGCTCGAGCGTCGCAGGATCGAGGAGCCGCGGCCGTTGGAGTTCCGCGGCGAAACGCGCGAGGTCCGTGGTCGTGGACGAACCGCTCGCTGCGGCCGAGTCGCCGATCGAGGTGTGGGCCATCCCCAGGGGCGCGAAGACGGCTTCGTGCGCGTACGCATCGAAGGCGATGCCCGTCTCGGACTCCAGGAGATCGGCGAGGACCTCGAAGCCCGTGTTGGAGTACAGGCGGCGCTCGCCGGGGGACGCGCGGAGTGCCGACGAGGAGAAGTCGTAGCCGGCCGTGTGCGCCAGAAGATGCTCGACGGTCGCACCCGGCGGGCCCGCCGGCTGATCGAGTGCGAGCGCTCCCTCTTCGACGGCGACGAGTACCGCGTACGCGCTCAGGAGTTTCGTCACCGAAGCCAGTCGGTAGACCCGGTCCTGGTCCCCGGCGGATGCCCTGGTCCGGCCGTCGGCGCCGACCACCGCGACCGAGGCGTGGGGAACGTCCCAACGCTGGGACAACGAAACCGCGTCGTCGAGGGCAGTCATCAGTCGAACATGCCGTCGAGGAGCCCGCCGATGACGAGCCCGCCGAGGAGGCCTCCGGCGAGGCTTCCGCCGCCCATGCCGCTGCCCATGCCGCGGCCGCCGTATCCGCCGTTCCCCCAGTCGTTCGGTCGGGAGGAGTCGATGTCGCGCTGCGCGAGCTGGAGCGCCTCGCCGGCCAGGTGCGCTGCGCGCCGTGCGAGGCCCATCGCCTCGTCGCGGTCGTCCTCATCGATCGTCCCGGCGAAGCGCAGCAAGTCGTTCCGGACGCGCTCGGCTTCGGCGAGTCGGGTGCGTGCGTCCGCCCCGATCCATCCGCGGTGACCGGAGATGACACTGCGGGCGACGCCGATCTGCCGGTCGGCGTCGTCGATGGCGTGATGGACGTGCGCCTCGCTGGGCACCGGTCGAGCGGCGCGCTCCCGAGCCTTCGCGACGGCCGCATCCAGCGCGGCGTTCGCGGCGCGGAGGCGGGTGAGCTCGGTGAAGGGATCGGGCTTGCTTCCCGCCGGAGTCAGTTCGCCCAGCGCCGCCTGAAGGTCGGCTGCTGCCGCGGCGACGGCCGCGTTGGAGAGCATCGGCTGCGCCACGATCAGATCGTCGCGCGAGTCGTCGACGATCGCGGCGAGCGTGGACTCGGCGCGAAGCGCCTCGATCTCGAACGTGTCGACGGCCTCGACGAGTGTGCCCGCCCGGCGTGAGGCCTCGATCGCGGTCTCCAGCGCCAGATTCGCCTGCTCGCGCTGCCCGGCGTCGCGGCGACGCTCGGACACGTCCGAGCTGTGCTCCGCGAAATTCAGCAGCTGAGCCGCCTCGGCGGCGTTGCCGAGCACCGTGCGCATCGCGGCATCCGAGTACCGGGTCGACAGTCGCTCGAGACTCGTGTTCAACGCGGGGAGGCGCTCTCGCAGCCTGGCGACGTCGGTGCGGATACCCGCGATGATCTCGGGAGCACGGCGCGCCCGGGCGATGGACTCGGCAAGCGACTCGGTGCGGTCGTCGAGAAGGTCCTCGGCCCACTCGCACAGTTGCACGATGCGGGCGTTGCGCGTGCGCAGTTCCTCGGGGGTGTCGGGGATCTCGTCGTGGTTCAGCTGGTGCAACTGGAACGCCTCGCCCAGGTGCTGGCGCACGGCGGCCAGCGCATCGCGCAGGTCCTTCGTCGCGTCGCGCCCGAGTTCGATCTCCGCGTACGCGAGTTCGTCGTCGGTCACCCGGATGCGCTCGTCCGCGGCGACGAGTGCTGCGCCGGCCTTCCGACTGAGTTCGGCATCCTGTGCCTCGATCTCCGCGTCCTCGCGCTTGCGTCTACCCCAGAAACCCGCCATGCGCCCGATCTTACGGGCCGAGGGATGCCGGCGGTCGGTCGCCTGCCGCAGGATGCCGCCGTCTCCAGCAACCTCGTAGGTCACGGGCGGATAACATGGCGATGTATGTCTGCGCGTCCTGCGCACCGGCATCCCGACATCGCTCGTCGGAATGCTGAATCGACAGATGGAGAACCTCCGTGGCGAACCCCCTCGAGAAACTGCTTCGTGCCGGTGAAGGCCGCGTTCTGCGCAGGCTGCAGCAGGTCGTGAAAGCCGTGTCGGCGCTCGAAGAGGACTACGCGCACCTCACCGACGAGGAGCTGCGAGGCGAGACGGCGGAACTCCGCGCGCGTCACGAGGCCGGGGAGTCGCTCGACAAGCTCATGCCCGAGGCCTTCGCCGCCGTGCGCGAGGCCGCGAGCCGCACCCTCGGCCAGCGCCCCTACGACGTCCAGGTCATGGGCGGTGCCGCTTTGCACCTCGGCAACATCGCCGAGATGAAGACCGGTGAGGGCAAGACCCTCACGGCGGCACTGCCGGCGTACCTCAACGCGATCGCCGGCAAGGGCGTCCACGTCATCACCGTCAACGACTTCCTCGCGTCGTATCAGTCCGAGCTCATGGGCCGCGTGTTCCGCGCCCTCGGCATGACCACCGGCACCGTGGTCTCGGGGCAGAATCCCGAGGTCCGCCGCCAGCAGTACGAAGCCGACATCACCTACGGCACGAACAACGAGTTCGGATTCGACTACCTGCGCGACAACATGGCCTGGCGCAGCGAGGACCTCGTTCAGCGCGGCCACTTCTACTGCATCGTCGACGAGGTCGACTCGATCCTCATCGACGAGGCGCGTACCCCGCTGATCATCTCCGGGCCGTCCTCGGGCGAGGCGAACCGCTGGTTCACCGAGTTCGCGAAGATCGCCCGCACCCTCGAGCCCGGTGTCGACTTCGAGGTCGACGAGAAGAAGCGCACCATCGGCGTGCTCGAGCCCGGCATCGAGAAGGTCGAGGACTACCTCGGCATCGACAACCTCTACGAGTCGGCCAACACGCCGCTCATCTCGTTCCTCAACAACTCCATCAAGGCGCTCGCCCTGTTCAAGCGCGACACCGACTACGTCGTGATGAACGGCGAGGTCATGATCGTCGACGAGCACACCGGCCGCATCCTGGTCGGCCGCCGTTACAACGAGGGCATCCACCAGGCCATCGAGGCCAAGGAGGGTGTCGCGGTGAAGGCCGAGAATCAGACCCTCGCGACCGTCACCCTGCAGAACTACTTCCGCCTCTACGAGAAGCTCGCCGGCATGACCGGTACCGCCGAGACCGAGGCGGCGGAGTTCATGTCGACCTACAAGCTCGGCGTGGTCCCGATCCCCACGAACAAGCCGATGATCCGCAAGGACCAGTCCGACCTCGTCTACAAGAACGAGCAGGCGAAGTTCGCGCAGGTGGTCGAGGACATCGCGGAGCGCCACGCGTCCGGACAGCCGGTGCTGGTCGGAACGGTCAGCGTCGAGAAGAGCGAGTACCTCTCGCGTCTGCTGGCCAAGAAGGGCATCAAGCACGAGGTCCTCAACGCGAAGAATCACGCGCGCGAGGCCGAGATCGTCGCCCGCGCCGGTCGGTACGGCGCCGTCACGGTCGCCACCAACATGGCCGGTCGCGGCACCGACATCATGCTCGGCGGCAACGCCGAGTTCATCGCCGTCTCCGAGATGAAGGCCAAGGGCCTCGACCCGGTCGAGACGCCGGACGAGTACGAGGCCGCGTGGGAGGACGTCTACGCAGGCGTCAAGGCGACGGTTCAGGAAGAGGCGGACCGCGTGGTCGAGGCGGGCGGCCTGTACGTCCTCGGCACCGAACGTCACGAGTCGCGTCGTATCGACAACCAGCTGCGCGGTCGGTCGGGGCGTCAGGGCGACCCCGGCGAGAGCCGCTTCTACCTGTCGCTGACCGATGACCTCATGCGGCTGTTCCAGTCGGGCGCCGCCGAGGCGATCCTGGCCCGCACGAACTTCCCCGACGACGTCGCCATCGAGTCGTCGATGGTGTCGCGCGCGATCAAGAGCGCCCAGGCCCAGGTGGAGGCCCGGAACGCCGAGATCCGCAAGAACGTCCTCAAGTACGACGACGTCCTCAACCGGCAGCGCGAGGCGATCTACGCCGACCGCCGTCAGATGCTCGAAGGTGACGACCTGTCCTCGCGCGTCGAGCACTTCATCGAGGACGCCATCTCCGCGATCATCGACGAGCACACCGGCTCGGGGCACAACGAGAGCTGGGACTTCGACGCGATGTGGGCCGAGCTGAAGACGCTCTACCCCGTCGGCGTCACGATCGACGAGGTCGTCGCCGAGAGCGGAGCCAAGGGCAAGGTGACTCCGGAGCTCCTCAAGCGCGAGCTGCTCTCGGACGCCATGATCGCCTACCGGTCGCGCGAGGAGAAGCTGGGCGAGCCCGCGATGCGGGAGCTCGAGCGTCGCGTCGTGCTGCAGGTCCTCGACCGCCGCTGGCGTGACCACCTCTACGAGATGGACTACCTGAAGGACGGCATCGGCCTCCGAGCCATGGCTCAGCGCGACCCGCTCATCGAGTACCAGCGCGAGGGCTACCAGATGTTCCAGTCGATGATGGCGCAGATCAAGGAGGAGTCGGTCGGATTCCTCTTCAACCTCGAGGTCGAGGTGCGCCAGACAGAGGGTGGCGACATCGAGGCGAAGGGGCTGGACTCTCCCGACATCGACGCTCAGAAGCTGCAGTACACCGCGCCCAACGACGCCGGCGAGGTCGAGGTGCGAAACGAGCGCGGTCAGGTGCAGCAGGCGGCGACCACCAAGGCCCGTCAGCGCGAGGCCGAGCAGGAAGCGCCCGCGGAGACCCAGCGGGGCTCCTTCGGGCAGCAGGTGGATGCCGCTTCCGAGCCGGCGGACGCCGGCAACAGAGCGCAGCGCCGGGCGGCCGGCAAGAAGAAGTGACGGCGGGCCGACGGGCGCCGGGCGGTCCACGGACCCGCCATTGGCCCCGTCGGCCTTCGCTATTCTGAACCGATGACCCCGCGCACCCTCGACCAGTCATCCAAGCTCAAGGACGTCCTGTACGAGATCCGCGGTGCCGCCCTGGTCGAGGCCGACCGGCTGCAGGACGAGGGTCACACGATCCTCAAGCTGAACACGGGTAACCCGGCGATCTTCGGGTTCGAGGCTCCGTTCCAGATCGTGCGCGACATGATCGAGGCCGTACCGCAGGCGCACGGCTATTCGGATTCGCGGGGCATCATGTCGGCGCGTCGCGCCATCGTCTCGCGGTACGAGGAGGAGCCCGGCTTCCCGAAGTTCGACCCCGACGACGTCTACCTGGGCAACGGTGTGTCCGAGCTCATCACGATGACCATGCAGGCGCTGCTCGATGAGGGCGACGAGGTCCTCATCCCGTCGCCCGACTACCCGTTGTGGACGGCGATGACGAGCCTGGCCGGGGGCACGCCGGTGCATTACGTCGCCGACGGGGAGAACGGTTGGCAGCCCGACCTCGACGACATCCGCGCGAAGGTGACTCCCCGCACGAAGGCGATCGTCGTCATCAACCCGAACAACCCGACGGGTGCCGTGTACACCCGCGAGGTCCTCCAGGGGATCGTCGAGATCGCTCGGGAGAACGAGCTCCTGCTGCTCGCGGACGAGATCTACGATCGCATCCTGTTCGACGGTGCGACGCACATCCCGCTCGCCACCCTGGCCCCCGATCTGCTGTGCCTGACGTACAACGGGCTGTCGAAGACGTACCGCGTCGCGGGATACCGGTCCGGGTGGATGGTCATCACCGGACCGAAGAAGCACGCAGTGGGTTTCCTCGAGGGGATCCAGCTCCTCGCCTCCACTCGCCTGTGCCCCAACGTGCCTGCTCAGTTCGCTGTGCAGGCTGCGCTCTCCGGGATCCAGTCGATCGACGCGCTGATCGCACCCACGGGCCGCCTGCACGAGCAGCGCGACGCGGCGTGGGAGGGCCTGACGGCGATTCCCGGGGTCACCTGCGTCAAGCCGCAGGGGGCACTCTACGCCTTCCCTCGCCTGGATCCCGAGGTCCACGACATCCGTGACGACGCGAAGTTCGTGTACGACTTCCTCGTAGCCGAGCACGTTCTCCTCGTCCAGGGGACGGGTTTCAACTGGCCGACCCCGGATCACTTCCGGATCGTCACCCTGCCGGAGGCTCGCGTGCTCACCGAGGCGATCGAACGACTCGGGAACTTCCTCTCGTCCTACCGGCAGTGACGCGGATCAGAGGAGGGCGAGAGAGGTGGCGCGCCAGCGCCCGTCCCACCCTTCGAGGCGCATCGCGACAGCCCGCGTGCGCACCGGACCGCTCACGATGACGGCTGCTTCGAGCGCACCGTCCGACGGCTCGCACGTCCGCTCGGTCAGGATCCGATGCGCCGGTCGCACAGCGGCGACGCCACGTGCGCTTCGGGCGCGGGCGGACAGGTTCGCGCGGGTGACGAGGGCGCGGTACGCATCCTCGCCGAGCCATCGAGCGAGCTGATCCACGTCGCGAACGCCGGCGAGCACCTCCAGGACGCCGATCGTCAGGTTCTTCACCAGCGGAAGCGGGTCCGGCAGGTCGCTCGAGGAGGTGCGTTGCGGCGCGAAGTACTCCGCGACCTCGAGGGAGCTTCCCGACCGCGGGATGCGGATGTCTTCGGGGGCGGCGAGGGCCATGTCGATTCCTCTCGGGCGACAGGTGTCTGCGGGGCGTGTGAACGGCACGAGTACAGCACAGGCAGGCGCGCGGCTGGATGAGAATACTCCAACCTGTGGACAAACCCCGCGCCCGATACTCCGGTCGCCTACTGTCGCCTGGGTGCGCTGGGACCGATTCTTCGAAGACCTCGAAGACCAACTCGACTCTGAATGGGAGGCCGAACGAGCCGCGCTCGACAGCGAGGCCGAGCGGCTCCGGGTGGCGCGGCTCTCGCTGTTCGAACGGCTGAGCGCGCTGTCGGGCTCGACAGAGGCCGACGTGCTCGTCGACATACGCGGCGGTGCGTCGGCGACGGGACGTCCGGTCGCCGCCGGCCCTGACTGGGTCGCGCTCGACGACGGCACATCCCGTGGAGTGCTCGTCGTCCCGTTCGCCGCGGTCATCGCGCTGGGTGCATCACACGCCGATGTCCTGCGAAGCGCTCGGGGCGGAGCGCCCGGCCGGATCCGCGAACGGATGACGCTCGGGTTCATTCTGCGCGATCTCGCTCGGCGTCGAGTGCCGGTGACCCTGCTGACGACGGACGGTCGTGAATACAGCGGCACCGTCGATCGCGCCGCGTCGGATCATCTCGACCTGGCCCTGCACGACCGGGGGACACCCCGCCGCGCCGACCTCGTGGCCGGCCACCGTCTCGTCCCCTTCACTGCGGTTGCGGGGGTCAGGCTCGAGGCGCCCGTCGCCCTCTGATCGCGGCGACGACAGCGTCGTCTTACGCGCCGCCGCCGCGCCGGCCCCGGCCCCAGAGCTCGGGAAAGCTCGCGGCGTTCGATTCGCGCCAGAGCGCATGCAGACGGGCGTCCTCGGCCTGATCGTCCAGATAGTCCTCGACGCTGGCCTCCTCGACCCGCCAGGCCGCGGGGGAGCCCACCCGGGCGCCACGGAGCCGGCCGTCCAGCACGAGCGCGACGACCTCATCCACCTGGAGCTGCAGCATCTCCGCAACCTGGGCAGGCGTGAGCATACGCACGGGGGTCCGATCGGGCATGAGGCCATTATGGGCCCGGCGGTGGGTCTTCTCCCGACTGTCGACGGCTTGTGGATAATCCACGCCTCGTCATGAACGGCTCCGTCACCATGGGCCCATGACCACTCCCGACACCGTGAGACCCGCCCCGCGCGCGTTCTGGGCCGATGCGCGGTTCCTGCTCGGAATCGCGCTCATCATCGCCTCGGTCGCGGGTGTCTGGCTCGTCGTCGCCTCGGCACGCCAGACGGCCCCCGTGTTCGCGGCGGCGCGCACGATCGTTCCCGGGCAGACCGTGACGGCGGACGATCTCCGCGTCATGGACGTCGCGCTCGGTCAAGCGGGCGACACCTATGTGTCGCCCGCTTCGCTCGAACCGGGCGCGGTCGCCACCCGCACGATCTTCGAGGGGGAACTCGTCCCGCAAGGAGCAGTAGGCGACGCCGATTCCGGAACCACGACGAGCGTCGTGATCCGCACCGCGGGCGACGTGTCGGCCGCCGTGGTGGCGGGCTCCGCCGTGGAGGTCTGGGCGGCGCCCACGGACGACGGCGGCGAGCTCGGGAAACCCCGCATCCTCGTTCCGTCGGCGACGGTGGTCGCCGTCACCCGCGACGACGGGGTCGTTTCGGGCGAGGATGTCTCGCTCGAGATCGTCATCCCGCGGGCGGACGTCGCTGCCACGCTGGCGGCCCTGTCCGACGACTCGAGCCTGTCGGTCGTGCCCGTTGCGGGGGAGCCGAGATGAGGGTCGTCGTCGCCCTCGACGGCCGTACCGGCGAGGACGTCGCACGGCGCGTGCGCGAGGAGGGCGCGGACGTCCGCGCGGTGGTGGCGGCATCCGCTCCGGCTGCTGCTGCCAGGGATGCCCTGGCGGCCCCCGAGGCTGCGGAACTGCTCGCGGAGCTGTCGCGCGCGGATGTGTTGATCGTCGACGGGCGACCCGCGACGCTGACGGCGCCGCTCGTCGCAGCGTGCGATCGCATGTCCGTGCGGATCGTGCCGCTGTCCTCTCGTGCGTCGGACGACCGCCTCGCAAGGTCCCTCGGGCTCACCGCCTACGACCCCGGAGTGCCCGCCGCGGATCTCCTCGCCGCCCCGATGCCTCTCGCGCCCGTCGAACCGACGAGCGGACGGGTGATCACCGTCTGGGGGGCGCCGGGCGCTCCGGGCCGCACGACCCTCGCCATCGAGGTGGCCTGCGCCCTGTCGAGCCCGACGCGACGCGTCGCTCTCATCGACGCGGATGCGCACGCGCCGTCGCTGGCCCTCGCCACGGGGCTCGCCGATGAAGGGCCCGGATTCGCGGCCGCATGCCGGCAGGCCGAACGGGGTGCGCTGACGACTGCGGAGCTCAGTCGGATCGCCTCGTCCGTGGGCGAAATCGACGTCCTCACCGGTCTCAACCGGCCGGGTCGCTGGCCGGAACTCTCGCACACCCGGGTCGTCGCCGCCATCGACGCGTGCCGGTCCTGGGTGGACGACGTCGTCATCGACACCGCCGCGCCGCTCGAGCGAGACGAGGAGATCGTGAGCGACCTCGTCGACGGTCCTCGTCGCAACGCCGCCACTCTCGCGTCGCTCGAATCCGCGGACGTCGTCCTCGCCGTGGTCGCCGCGGATCCCGTCGGCGTATCCCGCTTCGTGCGGGCGTGGCCCGACCTCCGTGCCGCGTCCGGTGCGGCGCCGGTCCGCGTGGTGGTGAACAAGGTGCGCGCGGCCGCGCTCGGCGTCGACGCCCGAGGGCAGGTGCGTCGCACGCTCGAGCGCTACACGGGCGTCACGGATGTCGCTTTCGTGCCGTGGGATGCCCGGGGGACGGATGCCGCCATGCTCGCGGCCCGTCCCATCGCCCACGTCGCACCGCGTTCGGCGGTGCCGACCGCGGTGCGACGCCTCGTCGCCGAGTCCCTCGCCCCGCGAGAGGCGCGCGCGGCGACGGCGACACGTCACTCGCTTCGCCGTCTCGCGCGGACTGCCTGACCCCCTCCCGGCAGCTCTCGCGGGAGCTCCGATGAGGAGGATCTAGGGTGGAGGCGTGTCCACCCTCAGCGACCTCGTCTACGCCCAAGGCCGTTCCACCGCGGAGGATGTCGAATGGCTCCACCGTCTCGCGGGTGACGGACAGCTGCTCGCCGATCTGGCATTCGCGGACATCGTCGTCTGGGTGCCGACTCCCGACGATTCGTTCATCGCGGTCGCTCATACGCGTCCGAGCGGTGCGGCGACCCTCTTCTACCGCGACATCGTGGGCGACGTCGTGCGTCCGCAGTGGCGCACGCAGGTCAAGGATGCCTTCACCCAGATCCGGATGGTCGATTCGGCGTCGCCGGACTGGTTCGAGGAGACGCCCACGCGTGTGCGCGCGGTTCCCATCGTGCGCGAACGCGCCGCCGAGGGCCGCGAGACCCGCGTCATCGGCGTCCTCACCCGACACACGAACCTGGGCGAGGCGCGTACGCCGTCGCGCCAGCAGATCACCTTCAACGACTGCGCCGACGATCTGTTCGGCATGATCGCCTCGGCGGACTTCCCCGACCTCACCGCACCGACCTCCCCCCGGCGCGGGGCGCCACGCGCGTCGGACGGTCTCATCCGGCTCGACGTGGACGGCATCACGACCTTCGCGAGCCCCAATGCGCTGTCCGCCTTCAACCGGCTGGGCTTCGACGACGAGCTCGAGGGTGAGTCGCTCATGCAGGTCGCGACGACGATCATGCCGGCATCCCGTCAGTTCGACGAGTCCCTCCCGATCGTCATGGCCGGTCGCGCACCGTGGCGCGCGGACGTCGAGGCGCGGGGCGTGACCGTTTCGCTCCGCACGATCCCGCTGCGCGAGAACGGCACGCGCATCGGCGCGATCGTGCTCTGCCGCGACGTCAGCGAGATCCGCCATCAGGAGCAGGAACTCATCACGAAGGACGCGACGATCCGCGAGATCCACCACCGCGTCAAGAACAACCTGCAGACGGTCGCGTCGCTTCTGCGCATCCAGGCGCGCCGCACTCACTCGGACGAGGGCCGGGATGCCCTCACGCAGGCGATGCGTCGCGTGAGCGCGATCGCCGTCGTGCACGACACGCTCTCGGAGGGCCTCACGCAGAGCGTCGACTTCGACGACGTCTTCGAACGCGTGCTCAAACTCGTCGCCGAGGTCGCCGCGGCCCCGAACACGCGTGCCCGGACGGTCAAGACCGGCACATTCGGCACGTTGCCGAGCGAGTACGCCACGCCCCTCGCCCTCGCCCTGACCGAGCTGGTGACCAACGCCGTCGAGCACGGCCTGGCCGACAAGGAAGGCGAGGTCGAGATCATCGCCGAACGTGATGCGGATCAGCTGCTGGTGCGGGTGCGCGACACGGGCGTCGGCCTGCCGGAAGGCCAAGTGGGCCGTGGGCTGGGAACTCAGATCGTCCGCACGCTCATCCAGGGCGAACTCAGTGGGACGATCGACTGGCACACCCTGGTGGGGAGCGGCACCGAGGTGACGATCGAGATCCCGATGCGTTACATCGAGCGCGCGCGGGCCTGAGGCCCGCGCGCGGGCTCGTCAGGAGGCGCGGCGGGCGCGGGCGGCGCGACGCTTGAGCGCGCGACGCTCGTCCTCGGAGAGGCCGCCCCAGACGCCCGAGTCCTGACCGGTCTCGAGGGCGTACTGCAGGCAGAGTTCGGTGACGGTGCACCGGGCGCAGACGGACTTCGCCTTCTCGATCTGGTCGACGGCGGGCCCGGTGTTCCCCACGGGGAAGAACAGTTCGGGGTCGACGGTCAGGCAGGCGGCTTTGTCGCGCCAATCCATAGCGGTGCTCCTTGTGGGGGGATCGGAAGTCGGGATGCGACGCCGGGCGACGTCGACTAACCTGGGTGGTGTGCGAGCTGATGCTCGCCCCACGCCGCTGTGGGAGCACACTTGCCTGTCAATATTCCCATGCCCGGGCATGTGAATCAAGGGTTAACGGAGTATTTCGGCGCCTCGCCGTGGCCCGGCGCCCAGGAAGAAGCGATCATCGTGCGCATCAGCCGTGTCGAGCGTCTTGCGGCCGGATGGCTCGCCCTCGAAGCCGCCGGCATCCTCGTCCTCGCGGTGTGGGAGCTGGTCGCCCTCGTGCGCGGCGACAGCGAGAGCGTCCCGAGCTCGATCGCGCTCCTCGCCCTCACGGTGCTCGCTGCTGCGGCGCTCGTCGCCTTCGCCGTCGCCGTGTGGCGCGGAGCGTCGGGTGGCCGGTCGGGTGGCGTCGTCGTCCAGGTCCTCGTCCTGTCCGTCGCGCTCGGCACGCTCACCGGTGAGGGAGCGGACCCTCGGCTCGCTGCGGCGATCGCCGTGCCGGCGCTGGTGGGACTGGTGCTGCTCATCGCAGCGGCGCGGACGGCAGGACAGCGCTCGAAGGAGTCCGCCCACGACCCGGGCGAGGCTTGATCAGACCTCCAGCAGCGCCCTGACGCGGGCGACGTGCCCGGTCGCCTTCACGTTGTAGAGCGCGTGCGCGATCACGCCGTCCTCGTCGATGACGAAGGTCGATCGGATGACGCCTTCGACGACCTTGCCGTAGTTCATCTTCTCGCCCCACGCGCCGTAGGCCTCGTGGACGGAGTGATCGGGGTCGCTCAACAGGTCGTAGGGGAGGGTATCGCGCTCGCGGAAGGCCTGGAGCTTCGCAGGCTCGTCGCGCGAGATCCCGACGACCGTGTACCCCGCGGCCTGAAGCGGTGCCACGCTGTCGCGGAAGTCGCAGGCCTCGGTCGTGCATCCGGGCGTCATCGCGGCGGGGTAGAAGAAGGCGATGAGACGCTTCCCGCGGAAGTCGACGAGCGAGACGGTGCGTCCGTCTTGGTCGACGAGGGAGAACTCGGGTGCGGGGGATCCAGTGCTCAGGCGCGGCATCCGACCATCTTAGGCCGCCTCGTCAGGTCGCGAAGGTGGCGAGCAAGCGCTGCAGCGAGTCGAGACGCGCGGGTCCTCGCTCGCCCAGGCGTCCCTCGGCCACGGCCTCGGCGATAGCGCAATCCGGCGCGTCGGGCAGGTGGGTGCAGCCGCGGGGACACTCCTCTGCGACAGCGGCCAGATCGGTGTACGCCCGCAGGATGTTGGCGGGATCCACGTGGCCCAGGCCGAACGACCGGACTCCGGGGGTGTCGATGACCCACCCGCGACCGTCGTCTCCGGTGTACCGCAGCGAGACCGCCGAGCTGGAGGTGTGCCGGCCTCGGCCGGTGACCTCGTTGACGTGCCCGATCGCGCGCAGCGCGTCGGGGACGAGAGCGTTCACGAGCGTCGACTTGCCGACGCCGGAGTGTCCGACGAAAACGGTGGCGTGCCCCGCGAGGCGGGCGCCGATGGCGTCGACCGGCATCGCGTCGCGGCCGCTCGTGAAGACCTCGAGGTCGTCGAGACCCTCGAAGTGGGCGAGGAACACCGTCGGATCGGCCAGGTCGGTCTTGGTGACGACGAGCATCGGATGCATCCCGGCGTCCAGCGCCGCGATCAGGTAGCGGTCGACCAGACGCGGTCGCGGCTCCGGGTCGGCAGCGGCGACGACGATGAGGAGCTGGTCGGCATTGGCGACGATGATCCGCTCGACGTGGTCGGTGTCGTCGGCGCTGCGTCGCAGGAGCGAGGTCCGCTCTTCGATGCCGACGATCCGCGCGAGTGTGCCGTCGTTCCCGGAGGTGTCTCCCACCACGCGCGCACGGTCCCCGTTGACGATCGGCTGCTTGCGCAGCTCGCGCGCACGGGACGCGAGGATCTGTCGCTCGTCCGGGCCGTCCTCGTCGATGAGGACCGTGTACCGACCACGGTCGACACCGAGGACGCGGGCCGTCTGAGCGTCCGCGTGGGCCGGACGCCGCTTCGTGCGCGGTCGGTTCGCCTTCGGGTTGGGGCGCACGCGGATGTCGGCCTCGTCGAACTCGAGGTCGTCGTCATCGTCGTCGCTGAGCCAGCTCACGCGAGCATGTCCGCCCAGAGCTGGGGGAACTCGGGCATGGTCTTGGCGGTCGTGCCGATGTCGTCGACCACGACGCCCGGCACCCGCAGTCCGATCACGGCGCCGGCGGTCGCCATCCGGTGATCGTGGTGTGCTTTCCAGAGCCCGGCATGGAGGGGGCGGGGCCGGATGTGGATGCCGTCCTCCTGTTCCTGCGCATCGCCGCCGAGCGCGCGCAGGTTGTCGACGAGCGCGGAGATGCGATCCGTCTCGTGGCCGCGGATGTGCCCGATGCCGTGGAAGGTCGTCGGCGCGTCGGCGAACGCCGCGAGCGCGAACAGTGTGGGTGTCAGCTCGCTCGCGGCCGAGAGGTCGAGGTCGACCCCGGCGATGCGCTCTCCGGCGGTCACGGTGAGCGCTCCCGCCCGGCGGGACGCGTGGGCCCCCATGACGGGCAGGATGTCGGCGAGGAGGGCCCCGGGCTGGGTCGAGTGGGCGGGCCACCCGGGCACCGTCACCGACCCGCCCGTCAGGATCGCGGCGGCGAGGAAGGGCGCTGCGTTGGAGAGGTCCGGCTCGATCGCGACGTCCTTGCCGCGGATGGGCCCGGCGGGCACGACCCACTCGTTCGGTGCCGGGTGCTCCACGTGCACACCGCGGCGCGCCAGCGACTCGATGGTCATCTCGATGTGCGGCAGGCTCGGGAGTCGCTCGCCCTCGTGGATGAGCCGGAGTCCGACGTCGAAACGCGCGGCGGCGAGAAGGAGCCCCGAGACGAACTGACTGGACTGACTCGCATCGATCGTCACCTCGCCGCCGCGGATGTGCCCGTGGCCGCGGATGTCGAAGGGGAGAGCCCAGCTGCCGCCGTCGTCGATGTCGGCACCGATCTCGCGGAGGGCGTGGATCATCGCGCCCATCGGTCGGTGCATGGCCGTGGGATGCGCCGTCACGTGAACGTCGCCCGCCGCGAGACCCGCGATGGGGGAGACGAAGCGCATGACCGTTCCCGCCTGGCCGCAGTCGATGGTCGTACCGCCCGTGAAGGCGGAGGGCGGCGTGACGTCGAGGTCGGGCCCGAACGGCGAGTCGCCCGGGACGGTCTCGATGCGGACCCCCAGCTCGCGCAGCGCCTCGATCATGCGAGCGGAGTCGTCGGAGTGGAGCGCGCCCGTCAGCAGGCTCGGTCCGTCGGCGATGGCCGCGAGGACCAGCTCACGATTGGTGAGCGACTTCGACCCCGGTACGGCGACGCGCGCGTGCACGGGCGCATCCGGCGTAGGCGCCGGCCACGATCCGTCGGGGATCTCGTCAGCGGGGGCGGGGGAGGAAGGGGCGTCGCTCATCGCGTCCAGCCTACTGAACGGGTCGTCGTCGCCGAGGTGCGAGTGCCGCGAGGATGTCGCCGATCTGCGACATCCTCGCGACAGCGCGGCGACACCGACCCCCTAGCGTGAATCCCATGGAACACAGCACCCGCACCGGCATCCGATCCGTCGTCCTCACCGCTGCCCTTCTCACGCCCCTCCTGCTGGCGGGATGCTCCGTGGCCGTCACCGACCCCGCGTCGAGCTCCGCACCTGCAGCGTCGGACCCGCGCAGCTCGATGCCGGACGCGCCGGCCGCATCGTCGGCGCCGGACGCGTCGCCGGCGCCGGACGCGGGATCGAGCGTCGAGGTCGACCCCGACCTGCCGGCGCAGCTGGATCGGGCGCGCCTGCGTCAGCTCGTGACGCAGAACCTGACGTGCGTCGACGGCGCCGCGACCGTGGGGCGCGATCTCGACGGGATGTACGTCGAGCTCACCGGGGAATGCGCGACGGTGACGATCCTCGCGAGCGCCGGCGGCGTTCTGCTGCCCGACGTCGGGACCCTCACGATCGAGGGCGACGGTGCGACGGTCGTCCTGGCGTCGGCGAAGAGGATCGCGTTCGACGAGAGCGCCGACATCAATGTCGTGGGCTGGGAGAGCGGAACGCCGGAGATCGCCTACGGGGGCACGGCCAACGTCACGACGCCCCTGCCCTGATCGCTACGATCCGGATATGCCCTCCGAATCGGCGCCGCGACTGCTTCTCGTCGACGACGAGCAGTCGATCACCGACAGCCTCGCTCCTTTCCTCAGTCGCAGCGGCTTCGAGGTCGATGTCGCCGCGGACGGCGCTGCCGCGTTGCGGATCATCGAGTCCCGGCATCCCGACATCGTGGTGAGCGACGTCGTCATGCCCGTGGTCGACGGACGCGAGCTGCTGCGACGGCTGCGGCGCACCGGCGACACGACGCCGGTCATCCTGCTGACGCACGTCGGGGAGTCGGGCGAGCGATCTGCGGCTCTCGACGAAGGCGCCGACGACTACCTCAACAAGCCCTTCGATCCTCAGGAATTGGTCTCTCGAAGTCGAGCCGTCCTGCGGCGCGTGGCGGCGGGAGCGGGCGGGCTCGTCTCGTCCGAAGTGGTCGAGGCGCACGGGCTCCGACTCGACCGGCCGGCACGGCGGGTCTGGCGCGACGGCGTCGAGGTGTCGCTCACGCCGAAGGCGTTCCAGCTGCTGGAGTTCCTCATGACCCGGCCCGGAGAGGCGCACGCCCGAGAACGTCTGCTCAGCGTCGTGTGGGGATTCGACTTCGCCGCCCACACCCGCGCCGTCGACAACCGCATCGCCGAACTGCGTTCCGTCCTCGGAGACGATGTGTCCGCGCCGTCGTACATCGAGACCGTGCCGGGGGTCGGCTACCGCTTCGTCCGACCGGTGCGTCGCGCATGAGCGGGCGTCGCCTCGTCCTCGCCGCGGCGCCGACGCTCGCTCTCCTCGTCGCGGGTGTTGTGCTCCTCGTCGTCGACCGACGCACCATCACCGTGTCCGCCCCGCTCGGGTCGTCTCTGCTCATCGCGGCCGCGGTGGTCGCCGCCGTCACGACCCTTGTCGTGACGTGGTGGGCGCACGTGCGTCGAGCGTCGTCGCGTGCAGAACGGGGCGCGCTGCAGTCGGCCGCCGCCGAGCACCGTCGGTTCCTCGACCGGCTGGATCATGAATTGAAGAACCCCATCACCGCGATCCGCGCCGCGGTCGCGGTCAGTGACGACGTCACTCCGCAACTCGCGGCGATCGATACCCAGACGACTCGAATGGCGCGTCTGGTCGGAGACCTCCGCAAGCTGGGCGAGCTGCAGACCGCGGAGATGGAACGCGTTCCCGTCGATCCCGGCGCGATCGTCACCGACGTCGCTGCCACGATCCGCGATGCGCATGGCAGAGACGTCCGAGTCACCCTCCCGTCGGCGCCGTGGCCGTTGCCGGCAGTCATGGGCGACCCCGATCTGCTCTTCACAGCCCTCCACAACGTCGTCGCGAACGCCGTGAAGTACTCCGACCCCGGTGACACGGTGGAGATCCGCGGCATCGAGCGGTCCGGCCGCGTCACCATCGAAGTCGCCGATACGGGTCGCGGCATCCCCGCCGCCGACGCGCCGACTGTTCTGCAAGAGCTCGCGCGAGGCTCGAATGCGCGGGATCGACCCGGAAGCGGCCTGGGTCTCGCCCTCGTCCGCACCATCGTGGAACGACACGACGGCACCGTTTCGGTCGACTCCTCCGAGGGGCGCGGCACGCGGGTGAGCATCGACCTGCCCGTCGGCACGGGGTGACCGGGGCTTCCGGACCCGGCGGGGAATAGGCCCAGCCCCATGCCCGTTGGACCATCGTGTCGACGACGTGCACGGACGGGAGAGGAGCGGGATGATCGCCACACTGGAGGCACCGGAACTCGCCGAATGGGCCGACGTAGACTGGCCTGCGATGAACGATCAGGCGGTCGAAGACCCGCGTACCCAGTTCGAGGAGCAGGCGCTCCCCTTCATGGACCAGCTCTACGCGGCGGCGATGCGGATGACCCGCAACCCCGCCGACGCGTCGGACCTGGTACAGGAGACCTTCGTCAAGGCGTTCGCCGCATGGGCGTCGTTCACCCAGGGCACCAACCTCAAGGCGTGGCTCTACCGGATCCTCACGAACACGTACATCAACACGTACCGCAAGAAGCAGCGTGAGCCCTACCAGGGCACCATCGACGAGCTCGAGGACTGGCAGCTCGGCGGCGCGGAATCGACGACGGCTTCGTCTGCTCGCTCCGCCGAGGCCGAAGCGATCGACCATATGCCGGCATCCGTCGTGAAGGACGCTCTGCAGTCCCTTCCCGAAGACTTCCGACTGGCCGTGTACCTCGCGGACGTCGAAGGGTTCGCGTATCAGGAGATCGCGGACATCATGAAAACCCCCATCGGCACGGTCATGAGCCGTCTGCACCGTGGCAGACGACAGCTCCGCGACCTGCTGTCCGACTATGCGAAGGAGCGCGGCATCGAGGTGCCCGCCACAAGGAGTGCGAAATGACCGACTGCGGTTGCGACAAAGCCCAGAAGGACCTCGAAGAATACCTGCGCAACGAGGTGTGCAACACCCGTCACGCCGACATCACCGAGCACCTCGAGAACTGCGCGGCGTGTCGGGACGAGGCCCTCGTCGCCACGACCCTCACGGCCGTCGTCGCGCGCGCCTGCAAGGAGGCCGCGCCCGAGGATCTGCGTGATCAGGTGCTCGCGCGGCTGCGGGCAGAGCAGGCCACCCACCACTGACGCGACACTCGATCGTCCGATACGGAAGAAGGCCCCGCAGGAGCGGGGCCTTCTTCCGTATCGGAACGGGTGCTCAGAAGTTCAGCGCCTCATTCATGATCTCGGCGTGCTGTCGCGCGTGGACCTTGGGCGAGCCGGTGGCGGTGGACGCCGCTGCCGAGCGCGAGATCCGCTTGATCGTCCGACCGTGGAGGTGCTTGACCACCTCGAGGGCGATGAACGGCCAGGCGCCCTGGTTCTCCGGCTCCTCTTGGACCCAGTAGAGCTCGGCGTTCGGGTAGCTGTCGAGGATCGCGTTGAGGCGATCGATCGGCGCCGGGTAGTACTGCTCCAGGCGGACGAGCGCGACCTTCTCGTTCGGGTTCTTCTCGAGCTCCGCGGTGAGGTCCCAATGGATCTTGCCGGCGTGCAGCAGCACGCGGGTGACGGACTCGCGGTCGAGCGAGCGCTCGTCGTCGATCACCGGCTCGAACCGGCCCTCGAGGAAGTCCTCGACGGAGCTCGTCGCGTTGCGCAACCTCAGCATGGCCTTCGGAGTGAAGACGACGAGGGGCCGCCGCGGCCGGGCGTACGCCTGGCGGCGCAGCAGGTGGAAGTACGACGCGGGTGTCGACGGTCGGGCCACGGTCATGTTGTCCTGCGCGCACATCTGCAGATAGCGCTCGATGCGTGCCGAGGAGTGGTCCGGCCCCTGGCCCTCGTAGCCGTGGGGGAGCAGGAGGACGACGCCCGACTGCTGACCCCACTTCTGCTCGGCCGAGGAGATGAACTCGTCGATGACCGACTGCGCGCCGTTGGCGAAGTCGCCGAACTGCGCCTCCCACAGGGTGAGGGTGTCGGCGCGCTCGACCGAGTATCCGTACTCGAACGCCATCGCCGCATACTCGCTGAGGAGGGAGTCGTAGACGTAGAAGCGGCCCTGATTGTCGCTCAGGTTGGCCAGCGGCAGCCATTCCTGTCCGTTGGCCCGGTCGTGCATGACCGCGTGACGCGTCACGAACGTGCCGCGGCGGACGTCCTGGCCGGCCAGGCGGACGTTCGAGCCTTCGGCGAGGAGCGACCCGAAGGCGAGCAGCTCGCCGAAGCCCCAGTCGATCTTGCCGTTGCGGCTCATGTCATGGCGCTTGTCGAGGAGCTGCTGCAGCTTCGTGTGCACCGTGAAACCCTCGGGCTTGTTCACGAAGGCATCGCCGATGCGCTCGATGACCTCTCGGCTGACCGCCGTGGACTCGGGCTCGCCGACCGCGGGCTCGGCCTGGGTCTCGTCGGAGACGACGGGGGAGGTCCCTGTCTGAGCGGCGTGGATCTCGGCGAAGGCGATCTCGAGGCGGTTCTGGAAGTCCTGCTTGGCCTTGTCGTACTCCTCCTCGGTGATGTCGCCGCGACCGACGAGCGCCTCGGTGTAGAGCTTGCGCACCGATCGCTTCGCTTCGATGAGGTTCGTCATGAGCGGCTGCGTCATCGAGGGGTCGTCGCCCTCGTTGTGACCGCGGCGGCGGTAGCAGACGAGGTCGATGACGACGTCGCGGTTGAACTCCTGGCGGTACCTGAAGGCGAGCTCGGCCACGTGGACGACCGCCTCGGGGTCATCGCCGTTCACGTGGAAGATCGGCGCTTGGATCGTCTTGGCGACGTCGGTCGCGTAGATCGACGTGCGCGCATCGAGTGGGAGGGTCGTGAAGCCGACCTGGTTGTTGACGACCACGTGGACCGTGCCGCCGGTGCGGTACCCGCGCAGACGCGACATCTGCAGCGTCTCCATGACGACGCCCTGGCCCGCGAAGGCGGCGTCGCCGTGCACCAGGATCGGCAGCCAGGAGAACGACCCGATGGGCAGGCGGTCCTGCTTGGCCCGGACGATCCCCTCGAGGACGCCGTCGACGGTCTCGAGGTGCGACGGGTTGGCCGCCAAGTAGACCGGCAGCTCTTCGCCGCCGTCGGCGACGAAGGTCCCCTGGGTTCCGAGGTGGTACTTGACGTCACCGGATCCGCTCTTGGAACCGACGGCGACGGAGCCCTCGAACTCCCGGAACAGCTGGCTGTAGGTCTTGCCGGCGACGTTGGTGAGGACGTTCAAGCGGCCGCGGTGCGCCATCGCGATGGCAGCTCCGTCGAGGCCCTCGGTGGCAGCGCCCTGGAGGATCTGATCGAGGAGCGGGACGAGGGACTCGCCACCTTCGAGGCTGAACCGCTTCTGACCGACGAACTTCGTCTGCAGGAAGGTCTCGAACGCCTCGGCCTCGTTCAGCTTGCCGAGGACGCGGAGCTGCTCGTCGTGGCCGGGCTTCTGGTATTTGACCTCGAGGTTGTCCTGGAACCACTTGCGCTGGGTCGGGTCCTGGATGTGCATGTACTCGACCCCGACGGTGCGGCAGTAGGAGTCGCGGAGGATCCCGAGGATGTCTCGCAGCTTCATCGTGCGCTTGCCGCCGAAGCCGTTCGTGACGAACTCGCGGTCGAGGTCCCAGAACGTCAGCCCGTGGTTCTCGATCTCGAGATCGGGGTGCGTGCGCTGGACGTACTCGAGCGGATCGATGTCGGCCATCATGTGACCGCGCACGCGGTAGGAGTTGATGAGCTCCTGCACGCGGGCGGTCTTGTCGACACGCTCGGCGATGTCGACCTTGATGTCGCTCGACCAGCGGATGGGGGAATAGGGGATGCGGAGGGCCGCGAAGATGTCGTCGTAGAACCCCTCCTGACCGATCAGCAGCTGGTGCACGATCTTGAGGAACTCGCCCGAGCCGGCACCCTGGATGACGCGGTGGTCGTAGGTGCTCGTCAGCGTGATGGTCTTGCCGATGCCGAGTTCGCCGAGCGTTTTCTCGCTCGCGCCCTGGAACTCAGCCGGGTAGTCGAGGGCCCCGGCACCGATGATGCAGCCCTGGCCCTTCATGAGGCGGGGGACCGAGTGGACCGTGCCGATGCCGCCGGGGTTGGTGAGCGAGACGGTGGTGCCTTGGAAGTCGGCGGCGGTCAGCTTGTTCTTGCGAGCGCGCTGGACCAGGTCCTCGTAGGCGGAGAGGTATTCGCCGAAGGTGAGCGTCTCGGCCTGCTTGATGCTGGGCACCATGAGCGCGCGCGTTCCGTCGGGCTTCGGGAGGTCGATCGCGATGCCCAGGTTGATGTGGGAGGGGGCGACGACGGACGGCTTGCCGTCGACCTCGGCGTAGTAGACGTTCTGCGTCGGGAACGCCTTGAGCGCCTGGATGAGCGCCCACCCGATGATGTGGGTGAAGCTGACCTTGCCGCCGCGCGTGCGGGACATGTGGTTGTTGATGACGATGCGGTTGTCGATCATCAGCTTCGCGGGGATGGTGCGCACGCTGGTCGCGGTGGGGACGGTCAGCGACTCGTCCATGTTCGCGGCGAGGGTCTTCGGGAGGCCGCGCAGCGGGGTGACGGTGTCTTCGAGGGTCGCCTTCTCGCCGGTGGCCGCCTTCGGAGCCTCGGCCGGGATCGGCTGCGGCGCCGCGGGGCGAGCGGTCGTGCGGGCGACGGGCTGGGCGCCGGCGGGAGCGGGACGCGATTCCGCGGCGGGGGCGGATGCCGTCGGTGCGGCGGTGGGAGCTGCCGGAGCGGATGCCGTCGGTGCCGCCGTCGCGGCGGCTCCACCGGAGGGGGCGTCGGGGGTGTAGGCCTCGAGGACCGGCCACCACTCCTTGTCCACCGAGTTCTTGTCGCGGCTGTACTGCTCGTACAGCTCTGCGACGAGCCATTCGTTGGCTCCGAACTCCCCGTCGCTCGTAGTTCCCACGCCGGTCGCCTGACTGGACACGGTTCCGCCTGCTTTCGTCGTCGACGTTCGAAATTGTGCGGGCCTCGCGCGGCCTCGCGCACAGACGTCAAGGGTATCCCAGGTTGCCGCCCCTCCGACCCGCACCAGCGGCCAGGACGCGGGGGTTCCTCGTCGCTTAGCGTGGGTGTATGCACTTCTCCGGCGAGCGGCCCGCAGGCGACCTGACCTACTCCGATGTGTTCCTCGTTCCGCGGCGTTCCGACGTGGCGAGCAGACTCGACGTCGACCTCTCGCCGGGCGACGGGACGAGCGCGACCATCCCGTTGGTCGCCTCGAACATGAACTCGGTCACGGGCCCCCGGCTCGCGGCCACTCTCTCGCGCCGTGGCGGTCTCGCCGTCCTGCCGCAGGACATGGCGCTCCAGGATGTGGATGCCGGCATCCGGTGGGTGAAGGAACAGCCGGTGCGCTGGGACACCCCGCTCGTGCTCCCGCCCGAGGCGCTGGTCGCGGACGCCGCTTCGCTCCTGCCGGCCGCGGCGGGACACGGCGTCGTCGTCGCTTCGAGTGCGGGCCGGATCCATGTGGACGACATCCTGGGCATCGTCCCCGCCGAGCGCCTGGGCACCGCGCTTCCCGACGCGCGTCTGGGCGACCTCGTGCGGGGGCGTGCGGCATCCATCGACGCGGACGACGTCGACACCGCTCGTGCGGCTTTCGATCTGCTCGTCGCGGCCGAGGCCGACATCGTCACCGTCGTGCAACACGGCCACCTCGTCGGCACGCTCTCCCAGCGCACCGCCCTGCGCTCCTCGCTCTACCGGCCCGCCGTCGACGCCGACGGACGCCTGATCGTCGCGGCCGCGGTCGGGATCAACGGCGACGTCGCAGCGAAAGCGCGCGCGCTCGCCGCCGCAGGCGTCGATGCGCTGGTCGTCGACACGGCGCACGGGCACCAGGAGAGCATGATCCGCGCGCTCCGCGCGGTCGCCGCCGAGAACCTGGGCCTCCCGATCGTGGCCGGCAACGTCGTCACCGCGGAAGGCGTGCGGGACCTCGTCGAGGCGGGCGCGACGATCCTGAAGGTCGGCGTGGGCCCGGGCGCCATGTGCACCACCCGCATGATGACGGCCGTGGGGCGCCCGCAGTTCTCCGCTGTCCTCGAGACCGCCGAGGCCGCTGCCGCGCTCGGCGCGCACGTGTGGGCCGACGGCGGTGTCCGCTACCCGCGCGACGTCGCGCTGGCGCTCGCGGCGGGCGCGGCATCCGTCATGATCGGCTCCTGGTTCGCCGGCACGATCGAGGCCCCCGGCGACCTGCGCGTCGATGCCGAGGGGCGCGTGTTCAAGGAGTCGTGGGGGATGGCCTCCACCAAAGCCGTGCAGGGACGCTTCGGCCGGCTCGACCCGTTCGAGAGGGCGCGCAAAGAGCTGTTCGCCGAGGGCATCTCGTCGTCGCGGATCTACCTCGACCCGCTCCGGCCGAGCGTCGAGGACCTGCTCGACATGATCACCTCGGGCGTGCGGTCCTCCTTCACCTATGCGGGCGCGGCCACCGTCGCGGATTTCCACGAGCGCGCGACGGTGGGTTTCCAGTCGGCGGCCGGATACGAAGAGGGCAAGGCACTGCCGGTCAGTTGGTGAGAGAACGCGTCCGCGCGACGCAGGCGGTGCCGTAGAATCATCCGCACAATGGACGACCCTCCCAGTAGACCTTCGCCCCACCGACCCTGCACCCCGACGATCGGGGGTGACGTGTGATGGACTACGTCATGTTGGGCGTGGGGCTGCTCCTGACAGTGGGAACCGGCCTGTTCGTCGCCAGTGAGTTCGCACTCGTCAATCTCGACCGGGCCGACCTCGAAGCGCGCCGCGCTGCCGGCGAGAGCCGACTCTCGCTCACGATCAACGCGCTGCGGATCACGTCGACGCACCTGTCGAGCGCCCAGCTCGGCATCACGCTGACGACGCTCCTCACCGGTTACACGATGGAACCGGCGCTGTCGAACCTGCTGAACCCGGTGTTCACGGTATGGGGCCTGCCGGAAGCGGCATCCCGCCCCATCGCCACCGTGGTGGCCATGGCGACCGCGACGATCTTCTCGATGATCATCGGCGAACTCGTCCCGAAGAACTTCGCGCTCGCGATCCCGCGTCAGACGGCGAAGCTCGTCATGGGTTTCCAGACCGTCTTCACGACCGTCTTCAAGCCCGCGATCCAGCTCCTCAACGGCAGCGCGAACGCCGTGCTCCGTGCGATGGGCGTCGAGCCCAAGGAGGAGCTCTCCGGCGCCCGCACGGCCGAGGAGCTGTCGAGCCTCGTCCGCCGCTCGGCCAGCGCCGGCGTCCTCGAGGAGGACACCGCGTCGCTGCTGGACCGCACGCTCACGTTCTCCCGTCTCACGACGGCGGACGTCATGACCCCGCGACCGAGCGTGCACGCCGTCGCCGCCGACGACAGCGTCGAGGACGTCGTCCAGCTCGCCCGACGCACCGGCCACAGCCGGTTCCCCGTGTACGGCGAGTCGATGGACGACATCACGGGCATCGTCCACCTGAAGCAAGCGGTGTCCGTCCCGCGCGACCGACGCGCGGACGTGCCCGCCGCCGCGATCGCCGAGGACCCGCTGCGCGTCCCGGAGGCCGTGCACCTCGACGGTTTGATGTCCGAGCTGCGATCCCGCGGCTACCAGATGGCCATCGTCGTCGACGAGTACGGCGGCACCGCCGGTGTCGTGACCCTCGAGGACCTCGTGGAGGAGATCGTCGGCGAGGTGCTCGACGAGCACGACCGGAACCGCGCGGGCGTCGTCCGGGCCAAGGGGTCGATCATCTTCCCCGGCGATCTGCGACCCGACGAGGTGCTCGACCGCACCGGCATCCGTGTTCCCGAAGGCGACGTCTACGACACCGTCGGCGGATTCATCATGGCCACCCTGGAGCGCATCCCCGCGGTGGGCGACCAGATCACCCTCGACGACGGGACCATCACCGTGCAGCGAATGGACGGGCGGCGCGTCGACCGCGTGAAGTTCGTGGCCGCCCCCGTGCCGATCGGCGCCGAGACCGAGGGGGGTGAACGTCGATGAACGACTGGATCGGAATCGCCTGGCTCGTCGTCCTCCTCGTCGCGAACGCGTTCTTCGTCGGTGCCGAGTTCGCCGTCATCTCGGCGCGCCGCTCGCAGATCGAGCCCCTCGCCGAGAAGGGCTCGCGCTCCGCCAAGACGGCACTGTGGGCCATGGAGCACGCGACGCTCATGCTGGCGACGTGCCAGCTGGGCATCACCATCTGCTCGCTGCTCATCCTGAACGTCTCGGAGCCGGCGATCCACCACCTGCTGGCGGTGCCGCTCGAGGCCGTCGGTCTGCCCTATGCGGTCGTCGACGTCACGGGATTCGTCATCGCCCTGCTGCTGGTCTCGTACCTGCACGTCGTGTTCGGCGAGATGGTTCCGAAGAACCTCGCGTTCTCGCTCCCGGACCGCGCCGTCCTGCTGCTGGCGCCGCCGCTCGTGTTCGTCTCGCGGGTCTTCCACCCGATCATCGTGGCGCTCAACTGGATCGCGAACCACGTCGTACGGCTCTTCCGCGTCGAGCCGAAGGACGAGGCCGCCTCGACCTTCACGCTCGACGAGGTCGCCACGATCGTGAACCAGTCGCGCATCGAGGGCGTGCTCGACGACGCGTCGGGCGCGGTCGCTGCCGCGGTGGAGTTCACCGACAAGAAGGCGAAGGATGTCGCGGTCCCGCTCTCGGAGCTCGTCACCCTGCCCGAGGACACGACGCCCGACGAGATCGAGCGCGCCGTTGCGCGGCACGGGTTCTCGCGCTACGTGATCGTCGACGACGAGGGGATGCCGCTCGGCTACGTGCACCTGAAGGACGTCCTGCGGGCCGCCGAGGGGGAGGACTCCGAGGCGACGGTCGCCCAACCGATCAAGCCCAAGCGGATCCACCACATGATCCCCATCGGCGAGACCACCGACCTCGAGGACGCGCTCGCCCTCATGCGCCGGTCGAGCCGTCACCTGGCCCAGGTGCGCGACTCGGCGGGCGAGACCACGGCGGTCCTGTTCCTCGAGGACATCATCGAGGAACTCGTCGGCGAAGTGCACGACGCGACGCGTCGCCTCTGACGGACCGAAGCGACGCGTCGCCTCTGAGAGGGTTCAGCGCCGGCGGGCGCGGAGGTACTGCGGCGGCCACAGCGCCGCGGCCTCCGCGTCGCCGAGCGCGTCGGCGGCCTCGAGCGCGAAGTGGGGGTTCCGCAGCCACCCGCGGCCGACCATCACCGCGTCGGCGAGTCCGTCCTGCAGGACGGACTCCGCCTGCGGGCCGTCGAGGATCTCACCGACGGCGGTGACCAGCAGGCCCGTGCGCTCGCGGACGGTCGCGGCGAAGGGCACCTGGTAGCCGGGGCCGGTCGTGATCTTCTGGTGCGCGACGAGCCCGCCCGTCGAGATGTCGATGACGCTCGCCCCGCGCTCGCCGACCCAGCCGGCGACGGTCGCGGTCTCGTCGACGCCCCAGCCGCCATCGGCCCAGTCGGTCGCCGAGAAGCGGACGGCGAGCGTGCGGCGGGGCGCGGCATCCCGGACCGCCTCGACGACCCGCAGGAGCAGTCGGGCGCGGTTCTCGAGCGATCCGCCGTACTCGTCGCTGCGCTCGTTCGACAACGGCGAGAGGAACTGGTGGAGCAGGTAGCCGTGCGCGGCGTGCACCTCGAGCAGGTCGAATCCGGCTTCGTCGGCGCGACGTGCCGCGTCGCCGAACGCGACCACGAGCGCGTCGATCCCGTTCGTGTCGAGGGCGACCGGCTCGGCATACCCGTCGAACGCGACGGCGGAGGGTGCGACGGTCGTCCAGCCGCCCTCGTCGAGAGCGACACTGCCGCGGGCGTCGTCGAACGGACGGTGCGTCGAGGCCTTACGGCCCGCGTGCGCGAGCTGAACGCCGGCGAGCGCCCCGCGGGAATGGATCGCCTCGACGACGGGAGCCCAGGCATCCCGCTGCGCGTCGTTCCACAGACCGGTGTCGGACGGGGTGATCCGGCCCTCCGGCACGACGGCCGTCGCCTCGGCGATGACAACCCCGGCGCCCCCGTCCGCGAACTGTGCGAGGTGCACATGGTGCCAGTCGTTCGGCACGCCGTCGACGGCGGAGTACTGGCACATGGGCGAGACCCAGAGGCGGTTGCGGGCGGTCGTACCGGACAGGTCGAGCGGGCGGAAGAGGAGGGTCATGAGCGGACTCCGTCGCATAGGGTTGGCGCCATGACGGCGCAGACGTGGAACGGTGCGGACACGGCCGCAGTCATCACCGAGCCAACGGCGGACGACGACAAGTATTCCCGTGGCGTGGTCGGGATGCGCACAGGCTCGGCCGCCTTCCCCGGTGCCGCGGTCCTCGGCGTCGAGGCCGCGTGGCGCACGGGCGTGGGGATGGTGCGCTATCTCGGCCCCGAGCGGGCCGCGGACCATGTCCTGACGAGGCGGCCCGAGACGGTGACCGCCGACGGTCGCGTCCAGGCGTGGGTGATCGGCTCCGGGACGGATGCCGCTCACCGGTCTGCGCGGGAACGCGCGGCGCTCGTCGGCATCCTCTCGGGTGCGCAACCCGTCGTCGTCGACGCGGGCGCGCTCGACCTCGCCGTCGGTGCGTCGGCGTCCGTCGTCGCAACACCGCACGGCCGCGAGCACGCGCGCCTTCGCGAGATGCTGGGACTCGATCCCGACGTCGACGACGTCGCGGGCACCGCCGCGGCGCTCGGCGGTGTCGTGGTCCGGAAGGGTGCCACCACGGTCGTCGCCGCACCCGGGATCGACCCCGTCGAGGTCACCGCGCCGACATCATGGCTCGCGACCGCCGGCACGGGGGACGTCCTCGCCGGAACCGTCGGCGCAGTCCTCGCGGGCGTCATCGGGCGGGGGATGTCGCCGGGTGACCTCGCGGCGTTGCAGCGAGCCGCCGCATCCGCCGTCTGGCTGCACGGCCACGCCGCCGCGCTCGCCGTCGCCGCCCACGGCGGGGGGCCGATCGTCGCCCTCGACGTCGCCGAGCACCTGCCGCACGCCGTCGCGGCAGCGCTCGCGGGGTGACGCGAGCCCCTCGCCCTAGGCTGGAGGGCGTGACGAACCGCGTGCTGCTGTGGGCCGCGTTCGCCCTCGTCCACCTCGTCGTCGGCGCGCTCGGCTTCCTGCTGCCGAACGAGCCGATGGGCGACGTCTACCGCGTGTACGAGCCGTGGTCGCGTGCCGTCTTCTCGGGCGGCGGCATCGTCGGCGTGACGCAGGACTGGGTGTACCCGCACCTCGCGCTCCTGCCGATGCTCGCCGCGCACCTGCCGGGCACGCTCGTCGGCAGCTACACCGTCGGGTGGGCGATCCTCGTGACGGTCCTCGACGCGATCGCCTTCGCCATCCTGATCGGCGCGGGACGATCCACCGGCAGGCTGACCGCCGCCGGGTTCTGGCTCGTCGCGGTCGTCGCCCTCGGGCCCGTGGGGATGTATCGGATCGACGCGATCTCTGTTCCGCTCGCGATCCTCGGATGCCTGTGGCTGCTGCGTCGGCCGGGCGTCGCCGGCGCGCTGCTGGCCGCCGCGACGTGGATCAAGATCTGGCCCGCCGCCCTCGTGGCGACCGCGGTCGTCGCGGTTCGTCGGCGCAGCGTCGTCCTGGGCGCGGGAGCACTCGTGAGCGTCGTCGTCCTCGGTGTCGTCGTGGCGGCGGGCGGCGCAGACCATGCGCTCGGTTTCGTGTCCGGCCAGACCGGTCGCGGATTGCAGGTGGAGGCCCCGGTGAGCGCCGTCTACCTGTGGGGCGCGCTGTTCGGAGCCGAGGGGTGGACCGTCTACTACGACCAGGGGATCCTCACTTTCCAGGTCACGGGACCCCTACTCGGGGCCGTCTCGGCGCTCATGACCCCGGCTCTGGTCCTGGCTGCCGCTGCGGTCGTCGCGATCGGCGTCGTCAAGGTCCGCCGGAACGCTCCGTTCGTGCGCCTCTTCCCGACCCTCGGGCTCGCGCTCACGACCGTCCTCATCGTCGTCAACAAGGTCGGGTCGCCGCAGTTCCAGACGTGGATGTTCGCGATCGTCGTCTTCGGGCTCGTGGTGGATCGTCGCCGATGGGTGGCGCCCGGCATCCTCGTCCTCGTCTCGGCCGTGCTGACTCAGCTCGTCTATCCCGTGCTCTACAACGGCATCGTCTCGCCCGAGGTCGTCGCCGTGACCGTGCTGACCCTCCGCAACCTCGCACTGGTCGTGCTGACGGTGTGGATGGTCGTCCGCCTCGTGCGTCTCCCCGTCCGCTCCATCCCCTGATCCGGAGGTCCCCATGATCGTCGCCTTCTCCGTCGCCCCGTCCGGGAACGGCAACCCGGACGGTTCCGTCCACGATGCGGTGGCGGCTGCCGTCGCCGTCGTCCGCGCCGCGGGACTGCCGCACCGGACCACCAGCATGTTCACCGAGATCGAAGGGGAGTGGGACGAGGTGATGGCCGTCGTCAAGGGCGCGGTCGACGCCGTCCAGCCGTTCGGGTCTCGCGTGTCGCTGGTGCTGAAGGCCGACATCCGGCCCGGCTACACCGGCGAGATCGACGGCAAGATCGCACGCCTCGAGTCCGCGCTCGAATCGATTCGTCCTCAGGAGGGGAGCGGGACTACGATCCCTGAGTGACTTCGACGCCCGCGCGACCCCGACGCGCCCTTCTGGCGCTGGCCATCGGCAGCTTCGCCATCGGGATGACGGAGTTCGTCGTCATGGGTCTCCTCCCCGAGATCGCGCGCGAGCTGCTGCCCACCGACTGGGCCTCGTCGCAGGAGGATGCCATCGCCCAGGCGGGCTGGCTCATCACGCTCTATGCGCTCGGCGTCGTGATCGGCGCCCCGACGATCGCGGCATCCGTCGCGAAGTACCCCCGGCACCGCGTCATGGTGCTCCTGGCCGCGGCCCTGACCCTCTGCAACGCTCTGACGCTGATCCTGCCGACGTTCGAGCTCGTCGCGGCATCTCGTCTGCTGGCGGGCCTGCCGCACGGCGCGTACTTCGGGATCGGCGCTCTCGTGGCCGCCGACGTCATGGGGCCGGGCAACCGGGCCAAGGGTGTGGCCTTCGTCCTCACGGGACTGACGGTCGCCAACGTCGTCGGCGTACCGCTCGGCACGTTCCTCGGTCAGAACCTCGGCTGGCGGTGGGCGTTCGTGATGGTCGTCGTCATCTTCGCCGTGGCGACCGCCGCGATCTCCCGCACCGTGCCGCACCGTCCCGGCGAGCCGTCCCGCACCCTCCGCGCGGAGCTCAAGGTGTTCCGCATCCCACAGGTCTGGTTCGCCCTCGGGATCGGCGCGATCGGATTCGGCGGTTTCTTCGCCGTGTACACCTACGTCTCGCCCCTCGTGACCGAGGCAGCCGGGGCCCCTGCCTGGCTCGTCCCGATCGTGCTCGTCGTCCTGGGGCTCGGGATGACCGTCGGCAACCTGGTCGGCGGCCACCTCGCCGACGTCAACCTCGTCCGGTCGATGCTCGGACTGCTCGCTCTTCTCGTGGTGACGCAGCTGTCGCTGGCGCTGACGGCGGGCTGGATCGTCACTGCGATCGTCTTCGTGTTCGCCGTGGCGTTCGCCTCGTCCGCCGTGAGCCCGACGGTCCAGACCCGGCTGATGGACGTCGCCGGGGACAATCAGTCGATCGCCGCCGCGCTGAACCACTCGGCCTTCAACACGGGCAATGCGGTCGGTGCGGCTCTCGGCGGGGCCGTCATCGCCGCCGGTCTCGGCTTCACGGCTCCGGTCTGGGTGGGTCTTCTGCTCGCCCTCGGCGGCCTGGTGATCGGCGTCGTCAGCGTGACGGTCGAACGGCGCGCAGCCGCGCGTACCCCGGCCGGCGTCTGACACGCTCAGTCGGAGGGCGCAACCCCGTCGGTGAGGCGCATCCGCAGTCGATAGCGTCGAGGCATGTCCCGCAACTCGCGTGTGTTCGCCTGCACCCCTGACGACGTCTTCGCCGTGCTCGCTGACGGGTGGCTCTTCCCGTCGTGGGTGGTCGGTGCGTCCCGCATGCGCGAGGTCGCGGACTCGTGGCCCCGGGTCGGATCGCACCTGCATCACTCCTTCGGCGTGTGGCCGGTCCTCATCGACGACGAGACCGAGGTGCTGGCCTACGACCCGCCGCGTCACATCCTCCTGCGAGCCAAGGGATGGCCGATGGGCGAGGCGCAGGTCGACATCCAGGTGCGGCCCCACCGCGACGGCGCGGTGGTACGCCTCCAGGAGGAGGCCGTCGCGGGCCCCGGGAGCCTGATCCCGTCGGCTCTGCTCGACCTCGGGCTGCAGTTGCGCAACCACGAGACCCTCCACCGCCTCGCGTACCTCGCCGAAGGCCGCGCCGCGCGTCCGACCGACGAGACCTCCGCCGAGGACGAGGGCGTCGGCGAGTGAGCGACCTCGACGCGATCGTCGTCGGCGCGGGACCGAACGGGCTCGCCGCAGGCGTCACCCTGGCCCGTGCCGGTCTCGCCGTCCGCGTCTACGAGAAGGGCGACACCGTCGGCGGCGGCGCCCGGACGATGGAGATGACTCTTCCCGGCTACCGGCACGACGTCTGCTCGGCTGTGCATCCGCTCGCTTTCGAGAGCCGCTTCTTCCGCGAGTTCGGCCTACGGCGACGCGTCGATTTCGCCGTTCCGGACGCGTCGTTCGCTCAACCCCTCGACGGCGGCCGGGCGGCCGTCGCCTACCGAGACCTCGACCGCACCGCCGACAACCTCGGCCGAGACGGCGACGCCTATGTGCGCCTGATGCGTCCGCTCGTGGAGCGCGCCTCGGGCGTCGCGGACTTCACGGGCCACCCGCTGCTGCGCCTGCCCGCCGACCCGGTCGCCGCCGTATGGTTCGGTCTGCGGGCGCTGGAACAGGGGAGCGGGCTCTGGAACGCCCGCTTCGAAGAGGATGCCGCTCCGGCGCTGCTGACGGGTGTCGCCGCGCACACGATCCTGTCGCTGCCGAGTCTGGCGGCGGCGGGGGCGGGGCTCGCACTGTCGACGTACGGGCACGCACGCGGGTGGCCGATCCCCGTCGGTGGAAGCCAGAGCATCGTCGACGCGATGGCGGACGACCTGCGCGAGCACGGCGGCGAGATCGTCATCGGCTCCGAGGTCGGGTCGCTGCGGGAGCTGCCCGCAGCCACGGCCGTCCTGCTCGACGTCGTCCCGCGCGACTTCCTCCGGATCGCGGGCGACGCCGTGCCCGCCGGTTACCGCGATGCGCTCGAACGCTTCCGCTACGGCGGCGCTGTCGCGAAGATCGACTTCGCCCTGTCCGGCCCGGTCCCGTGGACGAACGAGGAGGTGCGCTCCGCCGGCACGGTGCACGTCGGCGGCACGCGCGCCGAGATGGCGGCATCCGAGAACCTCGTCTCCCGCGGCGGCTTGCCGGACGCTCCCTACGTGCTGGTCGCGCAGCCGTCGGGATTCGATCCGTCGCGCGCGCCGGCGGGCGGGCACGTGCTCTGGACGTACACGCACGTGCCGTCGGGAAGCACCGCCGATCGAGCCGAGGCCGTCATCCGGCAGATCGAGCGGTTCGCGCCCGGCTTCCGCGACCTGATCGTGGGCATGAACTCGCGGAACGCCGTCGAGGTCGAGGCCGAGAACCCGAACTACCCCGGCGGCGACATCGCGGCCGGTGCTCCCGCCCTGTGGCAGCTGCTGAAACGGCCGATCGTGTCGCCCGAGCCGTGGCGCACGCCGCTCGACGGCGTGTACCTCTGCTCGGCATCGACGAGTCCGGGGCCCGGCGTGCACGGCCTGGCCGGGTGGCACGCGGCGCGCTCAGCGCTGCGTCACACCTTCGGCACGCGGATCTCGCCGGATCTCGCACCGCGGTAGGTCGTCGTCAGCTCTCGAGCAGCTGCCGCAGGTGACGCCCGACGGGCTCGGTCTCGATGAGGAACCCGTCGTGCCCGAAGTCGCTGCTCAGCACGACCGTGTCGTCGTGGATCGTCGTGCGGATGCCGCGGTGGATGCGGTGCTGCCCCTCGACGGGGAACAGGCGGTCGCTGTCGACACCGAGCACGAGGGTGCGCGCCGTGACACGGGCGAGCGCCTCTTCCACGCCGCCGCGGTCGCGGCCCACGTCGTGCGAGTTCATCGCCTCGACGAGTGTCAGGTAGGAGTTCGCGTCGAACCGGCGGGTGAACCGGTTGCCGTGGAAGTCGAGGTAGCTCTCGACGGCGTAGCGACCGCCCTCGCCGAAGGGGCTCTTGTCGGACTGCCACGACCGCTGGAAGCGCTGGTTCAGCTCCGTCGGCGTCCGGTAGTTCAGCAGCGCCATGCGTCGCGCGAGCGAGAGCCCGCGGTGGGGGCCGTCGCCGTCCGGGGCGTCGTAGTAGTTGCCGCCCGCGAAGCGCGGGTCCATCTGAATGGCGGCGAGCTGGACGGAGTTCAGCGCGACCTGGTCGGCTGTCGTCGTCGGCGGTGAGCACAGCACGCCGAGACGCTCGACCCGTTCCGGGTGCCCGACCGCCCACTCCAGGGCGTGCATGCCGCCCATCGAGCCGCCGATCACGCCCGCCCAGACGTCCACGCCGAGGGCGTCCGCCAGCCTGACCTGCGCGGCGACCTGATCGCGGATCGTGAGGAACGGGAACCGGGAGGCCCACTCGTAGCCGTCCGGGGAGATGCTCGCGGGACCGGTCGACCCCTGGCATCCGCCCAGCATGTTCGGCACCACGACGAACCAGCGGTCGGTGTCAATGGCCCTTCCCGGGCCGACGATGTCGCCCCACCACCCGTCGGTCGCGTGACCGGGGCCAGCCTCGCCGCGGACGTGGCTGTCGCCGGTGAGGGCGTGCAGGATCAGCACAGCGTTGTCGCGGGCGGGGGAGAGCTCGCCCCACGTCTCGTAGGCGAGACGTATGCCGGGCAGGCTCGCTCCGCCCTCGGTGGTGAAGGCGCCGAACTGCGCGAACCTGCGCTCGCCGATCGGGTCGCCGTCGCGCCAGGCGCCGGTCGCCGGCGGGCGCCCGAGGAGCAACCGGGCATCGGCCTCGGTCACCGGGGCCGAGGGCACCGTGTCCTCCGAGGTCTGCCAGTCCATGCCTCCATTGTCCCGGGCCGCGCGGACGCTCGGCGTCGTGTTACGGACGCGAGGCACCGGCACCACGCCGTTCCGCCGCGTCGACGCCGAAAGCAGGAGTCGGTCAGCGCTGGTCGCGGGCGGGCACCACGGCGAAGACGAAGCCGACGAGGGCGGCAACGATCCCGACGACGACGGCGAAGGTCGCCCAACCGCTCCAGGCCGCCGGTGCGAACCACACCATGAGCAGTCCCACGACGATGAAGCCGATCCCGACGCCGAAACCGATGTTGACTGCGCGCTTCTTGTAGCTCATCTGCATTCTGCGAACCTATGCGTCCCGCGGCACCGCCGCGTCCATCTCGCGTCGTGGGCGCATCATCCCCGCGGATGACGATTCCTCACGGCCGGTCACGCGGACGTCCGTACGCGCGACACCCCGCCGGGCCGCGGCCGGGCGGGGTGTCGGTCTCCTGAGGAGGGGAGGTCAGGCGCGGGCGGCCTCGGAGTGGCGGCGCGCGGCGGCGAGAGCCTGGTCGAGATCCGCCTTCAGGTCCTCGATGTTCTCGAGACCCACCGACAGACGGACGAGACCCGGGGTCACGCCCGAGGTGAGCTGCTGCTCCGGGGTCAGCTGCGAGTGGGTCGTGGATGCCGGGTGGATGACGAGCGAGCGGACGTCGCCGATGTTCGCCAGGTGGCTGAACAGGGTCAGGGCGTTGACGAACTCACGGCCGGCCGAGACGCCGCCCTTCAATTCGAACGACAGGACCGCGCCGACACCCTTCGGGGCGTAACGGTTCGCCGCGGCGTACCAGGGAGAGGTCGGCAGGCCCGAGTAGTTCACCGAGGCGACGTCGGGGTGGTTCTCGAGCCACTCCGCGATCTCCTGCGCGTTCTGCACGTGACGCTCGATGCGCAGCGACAGCGTCTCGACACCCTGAATGAGGTTCCAGGCACTCTGCGGCGAGATGGCGGAGCCGAGGTCGCGCAGCAACTGGACACGTGCCTTGATGATGTACGCGAGGCCGTCACCGACGGCATCCGTGTAGACCGCGCCGTGGTAGGACTCGTCCGGCGTGGTGAGGCCGGGGAAGCGGTCGGAGTGCTCGGACCATGCGAACGTGCCGCCGTCGATGATGACGCCGCCGATCGTGGTGCCGTGTCCGCCGAGGAACTTCGTCACGGAGTGGACGACGATGTCGGCCCCGTGCTCGAAGGGGCGGATGAGATACGGCGTCGCGATCGTGTTGTCCACGATGAGCGGCAGGCCGGCGGTGTGGGCGACGTCGGCGACGGTGCGGATGTCGAGCACGTTGATCTGCGGGTTGCCGATCGTCTCGGCGAAGAACAGCTTCGTGTTCGGGCGGACGGCGCGCCGCCATTCCTCGGGGTCGTCCTGGTTCTCGACGAACGTCGTCTCGATGCCGAGCTTGGCGAGTGTGTACTTGAAGAGGTTGTAGGTGCCGCCGTAGATCGAGCTCGACGAGACGATGTGGTCGCCCGCCTGCGCGATGTTCAGGACGGCGAACGTCGACGCCGCCTGGCCGCTCGAGAGGACGAGCGCGCCGGTGCCGCCCTCGAGGCCGGCGAGGCGCTGCTCGAGCACGTCCTGCGTCGGGTTCTGGATGCGCGTGTAGATGTTGCCGAACTCGGCGAGCGCGAAGAGGTTCGCGGCGTGGTCGGCGTTGTCGAAGACGTAGGACGTCGTCTGGTAGATCGGCGTGGCGCGGGCCTTGGTCACCGGGTCCGGAGCGGCGCCGGTGTGGATCTGCTTGGTCTCGAAGCGCCAGTTCTCGGGTGCGGACATGACATGGCTCCCTGCGTGTGTGGTCGGGTGGCGGTCAGCGACGGATGCCGCGGGCCCGACACCGACGTTACGAGCCGCGCCCCGGGAGGACAACGGGACGGGACACGGGGCGTAACGTGCCGTGGTCCGCCCGAGCGCGCGGAGTCACTAGCGTTGTCGACATGGCGAATCGACGTGCAGTGGTGACCGGTGCGAGTTCGGGGATCGGCGAGGCGGTCGTCCGCGCGCTGAGAGCCGCCGGATGGGACGTCGTCGGCGTCGCCCGTCGCGCTGCCCGCCTGGAGGCCCTCGACGCCGAGACCGGATCGCAGTCGTACGCGGCCGACCTGACGAGTCAGGCCGATGTCACGGCTCTCGCCGCGCACCTCGAGGACACCGGCCCCCTCCACGCCCTCGTCCACGTGGCGGGCGGCGCCCGTGGGGCGCAGCGCGTCGAGGAGGGCGACCCGGCCGACTGGCGGTGGATGTTCGAGGCGAATGTGCTGTCGGCGCAGCTGATCACCGCAGCGCTCCTACCGCACCTGCGGCGCGCGGCCGAGGCCGACGGCCATGCCGACACCGTGTACGTGACCTCGACCGCCGCGCAGACCGCCTATCCGGGCGGCGCAGGCTACAACGCGGCGAAGGCGGGCGAGGCGATGCTCGTGCACGCCCTGCGACTCGAACTGAACGGTGAGCCGATCCGCGTCGTCGAGGTCGCCCCCGGCATGGTGCAGACCGAGGAGTTCTCGCTCAATCGTCTGGGTGGCGACCGCGCGGCGGCCGAGAAGGTCTACGACGGCGTCGAGCAGCCGCTCGTGGCCGCGGATGTCGCCGACGTCGTCGCCTACGCGCTGAACGCCCCCGGCCACGTCAACCTGGACCTCATCACGATGCGTCCGGTCGCCCAGTCCGCGCAGCACCTGCTGGCGCGCGGGCCCCTGCGTCCCCGCACCCTCGAGAGCTGAGCCGGCTCAGCCCGCCGGCGGAGCGTCCGCGAAAGCGACCTTCGGGACGAGCAGGAGGAGCAGGGCGGCGAGGAAACCGCCGGCCGCGCAGATCGCCCACACCGTGAGGTAGCCGCCGAGCGAGCTCGCCGTCTGCCCGGCGACGGTACCGGCGCCTGCGGCGAGCACGACGCCGAAGACAGCGGACGAGAACGCGCCTCCGATCGTCTTCGTCGTGTTCGTCATGCCCGACGCCTCGCCGGTCTTGCCGACGGGGGCCGCCGCGGCTGCGGCTGCCGGCATCGCCCCGACGAGCGCGCCGCAGCCGATGCCCGCGATCGACAGGTTCAGGAGCACCTGCCAGACCTCCTGGTGGAAGGGCAGGAACAGCGCATACCCGACTCCGACGAGGACGGCGGCGGCGATGAGCGCGAGGCGCGGGCTCACACGTCGCGAGGTGATGGCGAACAGCACCGCACCCACGATGAGCGAGACGAGGTACAGCCCGATCACGTATGAGCGCTCCGTCGCGTCGAGCCCGAGTCCGTAGCCGAGCGACGAGTCGGTCCCCGCGTAGGTCGACAGCGGTCCCTGCGCGCCCAGGAGGCTGATGCCGATGAGGAACGCGGTGGCCTGCACCGGCCACATGTCGGGACGGGCGAGGACGCGCATGTCGACGACGGGATGCCGGTGCCCCAGCTCGTGCCGGACGAACCAGACGAGCACCCCGACGCCGAGTACGAGCAGCACGGCGACTCCCACCCACGTTCCCGCCCCGAGGGCGAGCTCCCCGATGAGTCGCATCCACGCGAGAGCGCCGGTCACCAGCAGCAGTCCCCAGGCGAGGAGGACGACGCCGACCGTGTCGAGGCGCCGTTCCCCGCTCGGGGTGGACTCGGGCACCGCGAGCCAGATGACGACCACGACGAGCGAGACCGCGATCGCGGGGACCATGAGGGTGAGGGCGAGGTCGCCCGTGGCCGCGTAGATGCGGCCGGCGGCGAGGGCACCGATGATGGCTCCCGCTTCGAGTCCCACCACGAGCAGGCCTGCCGCACGACGGGTCAGCGAGACACCGCGGTTCTGCTGCCTGCCGCGCTCGAAGATCAGGGCGACCTCGAGCGGCAGCCACACGACGTAGAAGCCCTGGAGCGACCAGAACAGCAGGAACGTCCAGAACGACCCGGCGAACACGAGTCCCCACGAGGCGAGGGCAGTGAGGATCGCGGCGACGAGCAGGATCCGCTTGTGCCCGAACATGTCGCCGAGCTTCGCGAGGACCGGGACGACGAGGGCGCTCAGCAGCAGCTGGCCGGCTTCGAACCAGTTCACGTCGGCGTCGCGGATGCCCAGCTGGATGACGATGTCGCTGAACAGGGGAACGTAGAACCCCTGCAGGATGCCGCTGACCAGCTCGACGACGATGAACCACCCGATGAGCACCGCGGTGATGCCCATGGCGGAGGAACGCAGCGCGGAGGAGCGCAGGAGCGGCGCGGAGGAGGGTGGGATCCCGGTCACGAGCGCGAGCCTAGCGTCGGAGGGGCCCATCTCCACGCAGGCCGTATTCTGAGGATCCATGGACGAAGGGATGCCGGTGGCCGCCGAACGCGAGACGCTGACCTGGGACGACTTCGGCGGGGCGACCCGAGAGCTGGCGCGGAGGGTCGTCGCGGACGGGTTCGTGCCCGACGTCGTCGTCGCGATCGCCCGCGGCGGGCTCCTCCCGGCGGGCGCGGTGGCCTACGGGCTCGGGGTCAAGAGCTGCGGGGCGCTCAACGTCGAGTTCTACACGGGGATCGGAACGGTGCTCGACGCCCCCGAGATCCTTCCGCCCGACCTCGACCTCGGCGCTCTCCACGGCAAGCGCGTCGTCCTGGTCGACGATGTCGCCGACAGCGGCCGCACCCTGGCGCTCGCGGTGCAGCTGCTCCGGGACGCCGGCGCCGAGGTCCGCTCGATCTGCATCTACACGAAGCCCGGCTCCGTCGCGGTGCCCGACTACTCGTGGCGCGAGACGGAGCGGTGGATCGACTTCCCCTGGTCGTTCCAGGGATCCGTCGCCGAAGAGGATGCGGGCCTGCCCGCCGGAGCATGACCGGGCGTTCCCTGCCGGAGCTCGCCGCCGACGGGCTGCTGCATCCCGAATGGGCCGAAGCCCTCGCCCCCGTCGCCCCCGACATCGCGGCCCTCGGGGATCGTCTGCGCGCCGACGAGCGCGGTTACCTGCCGGCGGGCGAGCACGTGCTGCGTGCGTTCACACGTCCGCTCTCAGCGGTGCGCGTGCTCGTCGTCGGGCAGGACCCGTATCCGACTCCCGGGCATCCGATCGGCCTGTCGTTCGCGGTCGACCGCCAGGTGCACCCGCTCCCGCGGAGCCTCGGGAACATCTACGCCGAGCTCTCCAGCGATCTCGCCATCCCCCCGGCGTCTCACGGCGACCTGTCGGCGTGGACGGAGCAGGGTGTCATGCTGCTCAACCGCGTGCTGACGGTCGCACCCGGTGATGCGGGATCCCACCGCGGCTGGGGGTGGGAGCGCGTCACGGCGCACGCCATCTCGACGCTCGTCGCGCGTCCCGAACCGCTCGTCGCCGTGCTGTGGGGGAGGGATGCCGCGAGTCTCGTTCCGATGCTCGGGAACACCCCGCGCGTCGAGTCGGCGCATCCCTCCCCGCTGTCCGCGCGACGCGGCTTCTTCGGCTCGCGGCCGTTCTCACGGGTGAACGCGTTGCTCGAGGCGCAGGGCGCCGATCCCGTCGACTGGCGACTGCCCGACTGAGCCGTATGCTGGCGGCATGCTGGAGGACGAGTACGAGCGCGATCGCCGTCGCCTTCCCCGCCACCTCCGCCGTCGCCCCGAGCCCGAGCGCGGGTTCTCGTTCGAGTTGCGCCCCGCCGTCCGCACCGACATGGCCGACGTCCGTGAGATCTACAACCACTACGTGGCGAACTCGGTCGTGACCTTCGACGAGAAGCGCTGGACCCACCGGCAGTGGGTCGAGAGGTTCGACCATCTCGCGAAGCTCGGCCTGCCTTTCCTCGTCGCGGTGTCGCCGAGCGGGCAGATCCTCGGGTACGGACTCGTCTCGCCGTGGGCGGGCAAGAGCGGGTTCCGCTACACCGTCGAGAACTCGATCTATCTGGGGCAGGCGGCCACCGGCAAGGGTCTCGGCCGCGCGCTCCTGGAGGGGCTGATCGCCGCGTGCGAGGAGAAGGGCATCCGCGAGATGGTGGCCGTCGTGAGCGACAAGGGGGCCGAGGCCTCCCTCGCGTTGCACGAGCGACTGGGATTCGTCGAGGTCGGAAGGATGGGCAGGGTCGGGTACAAGTTCGGTCGCCCGCTCGGCACGATCTACCTGCAGAAGCACCTGAACCCGAAGAAGAAGGACTCGCTCCTCACGCGCCTGCGTTCTCGTTGAGGTCGGCGGGACGCATGGGCGTGCCGTCGGCCTGCACGCGCTCGATGAGCTCGCGCCAGGGGCCGGTGGCCTCACCGACGACCGCCCGGTGATCGACCTCCCCGTGGGCGGCCGCGACCTCCCACGAGAACCGGTCGGCTCCGGACGCGGATGCCCCGGGGTCCCCCCACGGGCAGGCATCGAGAAGCGGCAGCCAGGCGTCCGCGTCGTCGCCGACGACCTCGACGCGCCAGGCGCGACGGAGTCCGGCGAATCCACCGGTGCGGACGACGACGATCGTCAGCGGATCAACGGGGTGCGGCATCCTCCACGACTCCGACGCTCGCCCACGCGGTGCGGACGGCGACGGCCTCCTCCGAATCCTCACCGTACTCCCGCTCCGCCGTCTGGGCGGTGGCGGCGGCGAACTGAGCGAAGGTGGCGGACGGCGAAACGGAGCCCGAGACGAGGGTGAGGTACCAGATGCGCCCCGCCCGTTCCCAGGCGTAACCGCCGAGAGCGGTCGCGACGAGGTGGAAGGCCTTGTTCGGGATGCCGGAGTTGATGTGCACTCCGCCGTTGTCGCCCGAGGTCTCGACGAAATCGCGCATGTGGGAGGGCTGCGGATCCTTACCGAGCACGTCGTCGTCGTACGCGGTGCCGGGGGCGGCGAGGGAACGGAGGGCGGAGCCGGTGACCGCGTCGGTGAAGATCTCGGCGCCGACGAGCCAGGTCGCGGCATCCGCCGTCTGTCCCTTGTCGTGCTGGTCGGTGAGGGCGCCGAACACGTCTGCGATGGACTCGTTGAGGGCACCAGACTGTCCCGAGTAGTCGAGGCCACCCGCGGATTCGATGACGCCGTGCCCCAGCTCGTGCGCGATCACGCTGAGCGAGCGGGTGAATCCGGCGAACACCTCGCCGTCGCCGTCGCCGAACACCATGCGCTCGCCGTCCCAGAACGCGTTGTCGTAGGCGCGGCCGTAGTGGACGGTGGCGGCGAGGGAGCCGCTGCGTCCGTCGAGCCCGACGCGCTCGAAGGCCTCCCAGAGGAACGTGAACGTCGCGCCGAGCCCGTCGTAGGCCTCGTCGACCGCCGCGTCGCCGGTCGGAGCGGCGCCCTCGGCACGGGCGGGCCTGCCCGGCAGCTCCTCGCGGTTCTCGGCGTCGGAGATCAGCCGATCGGGGTCGGGGCTGGCCGAGACGACCAGCGCGTCCCCATCGACCGACAGGTCGAGGTGGGCGCGCATCGGTGCGTAGGCGCGAGGGAGGGCGAGGGTTGCGCGCGCCGCGGCGACGGCGTGGGGGAATCGTTCGGCCGGAGCGGCCGCGAGACGGGCGAGCAGATACGGCGGGACGATGGCGTGCATGCCGCCACGCTAGTCCCCGTCGCCGACAGCGTGACCGCCGGTCACCGGTCCCGCGGATCGATGACCGGGATCGAGGCGAGCAGGCGGCGGGTGTAGGCGACCTGCGGTTCGAGCAGCACCTTCTCGGTCGGACCCTCTTCGACGACGCGGCCCTCGGTCATGACGACGACATCGTCGCAGAGGTTCTGCACCACCCCGATGTCGTGCGAGACCATCACCAGGGTGAGGCCGTCGCGTCGCCGGAGTTCGCGGATGAGGTCGAGGATCTGCGCCCGTACGGTCACATCGAGGGCCGACAGCGGCTCGTCTCCGACGAGGACGTCGGGACGGTGGACGAGTGCCCGTGCGAGCGCGATGCGCTGCCGCTGCCCGCCCGAGAACTCGTGGGGGAAGCGGGTCGCGGCGTCGGCAGGCAGCCCCACGTCGTCGAGGACCTCGCGGACGCGAGCCCGATGGTCGCCCGGGAGGTCGAGGGCCGAGAGCGGCTCGGCGACGATGCGGCCGACGCTCATCCGCGGATCGAGGGACCCGTACGGGTCCTGGAAGACGATCCCGGTGCGGCGCCGCAGCCAGTGCAGCGAGCGCGCCGACGCCGACGCGTCCACGCGACGTCCGTCGAACTCGACGGTTCCGGCACTCGGTGCATCGAGGCCGAGCAGCAGCCGGACGAGCGTCGACTTGCCCGAGCCCGACTCGCCGATGACGCCGAGGGCGCTGCCGGCACGGACATCGACGTCGACGTCGTCGAGGGCGGTCGTCCATCGTGCGGGCTCGAACGGGCGGGACCGCGGCATCCGATATCTGCGCGTCAGCCCGCGTGCGCGCATCAGGTCGCTCATGCGCGTCCTCCCGGTCGCCAGAGGGTGGCCGTCGCGTCGCGCAGGAGCGCCTGGGTCACGGGCGAGGCGGGGGAGCGCAGCAGGGTTCGCAGGGGTCCCGCTTCGACCACGCGTCCCGCCTCGAGCACGACGGCGTCGGTCGCGATCTGGGACAGCACGGCGAGATCGTGCGTGATGAACACGAGGGACATCCCGGCCTCGTCGACGAGGTGCTGGAGCAGGTCGAGGATCTCGGCCTGGATCGTGACGTCGAGGGCGGTGGTCGGCTCGTCCGCGATGAGCAGGCGCGGTCGGCACGCGAGCGCCATCGCGATGGCGACGCGCTGCCGCTGGCCGCCCGAGAGCTGGTGCGGGTAGCGGCGGACGATGACCTCGGGTTCGGGCAGCCTCACCCGGCGGGCCTCCTCGATGGCTCGCTCCCACGCCTCCGCGCGGGAGACGCCGCGCTGGTGGATGCGGATCGACTCGGCGATCTGCCGACCCACCGTCCGGATGGGGTTGAGGGCCGTCTGGGGCTCTTGGAACACCATGCCGATCTCGTCACCGCGCAGGCGTGCGAGGTCGCGGTCCGGCATGCCGATCAGTTCCCGACCGTCCCAGCGGATGCTGCCTCTCGCCTGAGCGCCGTCGGGGAGCAGGCCGAGCACGGCGAGGGCGGTCAGGGATTTGCCCGATCCGGACTCGCCGATCAGGCCGACGCGCGCGCCGTCGCCGACCTCGACGTCGATCCCGTCGACGACGCGGCGTCCGGCGATGTCGATCGTCAGACCGGTGACCGAGAGCGTCATGCCGTCACCGCCGCGGGAGGCTGGGTGCCGCGCGGCGCGGAGCCGCGGGACAGGGTCGGATCCGTGGCGTCGCGCAGGGCGTCGCCGAGGAGGTTGAAGCCGAGGACGGTGAGGGTGATCGCCAGGCCCGGCCAGAGCACCGACAGCGGGTGGACGCTGATGAAGCGCTGCAGGTCGGCCAGGAGCAGTCCCCACGAGGGCTGAGTCAGGGGGGCACCGAACCCGAGGTAGGAGAGCCCTGCTTCGGCGAGCACCGCGACGGCCATACCCCATGACAGCTGAACGATGAAGACGGGGGCGACGTTCGGGAGCAGGTGACGCCACAGGTTCTGCACCGGGGTCAGCCCCGAGGCGCGACCGGCGAGGACGAAGTCGCTGCGGAGGATGCGGCGCAGCTCGGGGCGGGTGACGCGGGCGATGTTGACGCCGAACCCGATGCCGACGGACGCGATGACGACCAGCAGCGATCCGCCCCACGCGGCCGAGATCATCATCGCGATGAGCAGCACCGGGAAGGCGATGAGGATGTCGACGAGCACCGTCACACCCTCGCGGACCGGCCGAGGGGTCAGCGCTCCGAGCGCGGCAAGCAGGAGTCCGATGACGGTCGCGATGAGGCCCGCCCCCACTGCGACGAGGACGGTGGTGCGCGCACCGGCCATCAGCAGACTGAGGATGTCGCGCCCCGATCCGTCCGTGCCGAGCAGGTGCTCGGCGCCGGGGCCCACCCAGCGGTTCGCGATGTCGACGCGCTGCGGGTCGAGCGGCGTCCAGAAGAGCGACACCAGCGCCGTCGCGGCGATCACGAGGACGACGATCACCCCGAAGCGGCCGGGGCCCGACCCCCACACACGTGTCGCCCACTGCGGTCGTCGCATCACTCGGCCTCTCGCTGGCGTGGATCGAGGACGCGGTGCACGAGGTCCACGACGAACCCGATGACGAGGACGAGGCCCGTCAGGACCAGGAGCTCGCTCTGCACCTTGACGAGGTCGCGGTTGCCGGTGTCCTCGACGAGCATGCGTCCGATCCCGGGCAGGCTGAACAGCTGCTCGATGACGACCGCGCCGACCATGATTCCCGCGACCTGCACGCCGAGGACCGTGATCACCGACAGCCCGACGCTCGGCAGGCCGTGCCGCAGCAGCGCCTGCGTGCGCGTGAGGCCTTTCGCCGCGGCGGTCCGCACGAAGTCCTGCCCCATCGCCTGCAGCGTCGCTGAACGGACGAAGCGCAGGAGGACCGCGCCCTCCACGACGCCGATCGTCACGGCGGGCAGCACGAGGGCGCGGAGGGCGGCGGCCGGGTCCGCCCACCCCGCCCGCGGGAAGCCCTGAGCAGGCAGCCACCCGAGCGACACGGCGAAGACGACGACGAGCATCATGCCCGCCCAGACCACGGGCACGGCGGCGAGGGCCTGTGCGCCGACCGAGACGGCGACGCCGTCCGGCCGGTTGCGCCGCACCGCCGCATGCACCCCGAAGGGGAGGGCGACGAGCAGCGCGATGATGAACGAGAGGATGCCGAGGGGCACCGTGACCTCCGCTTTCCGCAGCAGCTCCGACGCCACCGGAGTGCCGGTGAGCTGGGACCTGCCGAGGTCGCCGCTCAGGATGCCGCCGACCCACTCGCCGTACTGGACGGGGAGCGGGCGATCCAGGCCGAGCTGTTCGCGGATGCCCGCGAGCTGCTCCGGGGTGGAGTTCACCCCGGCGATCAGCTGCGCGATGTCGCCCGGCAGGACCCGGAGTGCGGTGAAGATGAGCGCGCTGGCGACGAACAGACCCAGCACCAGCAGGGTCAGTCGCGTCAGCGCGTAACGGATCACCCCTCGCTCTTGGCCAGCTCGGCGACGTTCAGGCGCTCGTTCACGTTGACCGTCGGCATCCCGCTGACGTTCGACGCGACGGCGAGGACGGACTGGCCGTTGTAGAGCCAGTCGGCGGCGTCGTCCTCGGAGACGATGCGCGCGGCCTCCTTCAAGAGGTCGGCGGCTGCGGCGTCGTCCGTCGCGGCGACGGCCTCGGCGTAGAGCTTCTGCACCTCGGGGTTGTCGTAGGTGAAGTAGTAGGCCGGGTTCGCCCAGTTCTCGAAGTCGCGCGCCTCGGTGTGGAGGACGAAGCTCAGCTGGTAGTCCTTGTTGACGTAGACGTCGTTGACCCAGGTGGGGAACTCGACCGGGTTGACCTTCAAGGTGATGCCCACGTCGCGCAGGTTCGAGACGAGGATCTGCGGGATCGTCGTGCCGTACGCCGAGGGGATCGTCAGCGTCAGGGACAGATTCTCCGCGCCGGCCTCGGCCAGAAGCTTCCGTGCGGCCTCGGGGTCGAAGGGGGCGACCTTCGACAGGTCTTCGTATCCCGGGTCGAGCGAGGGGATCGGGCCGTACATCGTCTTACCGGCGCCGAGCGCCTCGACGATCGCCTTCTTGTCGATGGCCTGCCGGATGGCCTTGCGCACGCGCTTGTCGGCCAGCGGGCCAGAGGTCTGGTTGAACGCGAGGGTGCCCTTGTCGGTGGAGTCGCCGAGTTCGAGAGCGAAGTCGCCGTTCGCCTCGATCTGGTCCTGGAGGTTCGCGTCGAAGCCGGTGAGCACGTCGAACTCGCCGGCCAGGGCGCCGCTGAGTGCGGCCTGGTTGTCACTCACGTACGAGAAGACGACCTCTGCGGCCGCGGACGGGGTGCCCCAGTAGTCGGCGAACCGCTCGAAGACGATGCTGTCGCCCTCGCGCCAGTCGGTGAGACGGAACGGGCCGGTGCCGTTGGCGGCGGTCTTGCGGTCGATGGTGTCGCCCTCTTTGAGGACGAGGCCGGCGCGACCGGTCAGACTCCAGAGCAGGGTCGAGTCGGGCGCCTTCAGCGTCAGCGTGATCTTCTGGCCGTCGGCGGTGATCTGCGAGACGTTCGCCAGTCGTGCCGAGTCACGGAACTCCGGGGTGTCGCGCTCCTGGGTCAGCGACCAGACGACGTCCTGCGGGGTGAGGGGCTGACCGTCGTGGAAGGTGACGCCCTCGCGGAGCGTGAAGGTGTAGGTGAGCTTGTCGGCGGACACCTCGTAGTTGCTGGCGAGCGCCGGCACGATCTTCTGGTCGGGGGTTCGGGCGATGAGGCCCTGGTAGACGTTGTCGATCAGGATCTGGTCGAGAGCCGACCCCGCCATCGTGCGGATGTCGAGGTTGCCGGGTTCGAGCACGAGGCGCACGTTGACGGTCGCGTCGGGGTCGGGGGTTCCGGCGGATCCGGAGGGAGCCGGCTGCGAGCCGGTGCAGCCCGACAGGAACAGGGCTCCGGCGGCGAGGAGCGCCGTGGCGGCCAAAGCGGTGCGGCGAAGCATGTGTGTGGGGGGGTCCTTTCGGCGTCGATGGGCGTCGGCGTCGACGCCGGCCCATCGCGGTGCTCGGTGCGCGTTACAGCCTAGAGTCCCGCGCGCGCGGTTCGGTCACGGCTCGTCATGAGTCGACCGCACGAGGGCCGCGAGTTCCCGGGGCCGTTCCTCGTGCACGTTGTGCGCCGCGTCGAGCTCGGTGTGCCGGGCCTGCGGAACGCGGCGGAGGAACTCGGCGCGGTCCGCATCGGTGAGGAATCCGCGGGTACCGGTGACGAGGTCGACGGGTGCGGCGACGGCAGCGAGGTCGTCCCACCCTGCGGCGGAGAGCGCCCCCGTTTCCGATCGCTGCGCCGCATCGACCGCGCTCGCCGCGTCGGGGTCCGCGGCGAGTCGATTGGCGAGGTGTGCGAAGTGGTGCTTCCACTCGACACGGCCGTCGGGGCGCACGCGCGAGTTCAGGGAGACGCCACGAGTGGCCGCCTCGCGGGTGCCGCCGAGCCCGAACGAGAGGGCGCGGTCGACGAGCTCGTCGTGACTGGCCCAGTCCGTCGGGCCGGCGAAGAAGGCGCGGATGGAGGACGCCGCCCCGTCCGGATCGACGCCGGGGGAGATGTCGACGAGGACGAGGGAGCGGACGAGGTCCGGATGCCGCGCAGCGAGCGCCGCCGCCGTGAGACCTCCGAGCGAGTGGCCGACGAGCACCTGGCGGCGACCGTTCGTCCACTCGTGCACAGCCGGCGCGATGTCGGCGGCGATGCTCTCGCCGGTGTACCGCGCGTCGTCCCGCCATGAGGAATCGCCGTGGCCGGGCAGATCGAGGACCAGGGCGGGCAGACCCAGGTGGAGGATCGTGGTGTCCCAGGTGTGCGCGTTGAGCCCGGCACCGTGCAGGAACGTGACCTCCGGCGCGCGGTCCGGATCCCCGAAGCGCAACGCGCTGATCGCGCGGCCGTCCGGCAGGCGATGCGTCACCCGGCGCACCTCGGGCGGCGGGACGCCGATGTCGGCCGCCTGGGCGGGAAGGTAGGAGAACTCGTCGAAGGCGGCGTCGCTCACGCACACCATTGTGACCGATGCCGCAGGCGGATGCCGCGACTAGGGTGACGGCATGAGCGATCACCACCGCGTCCACCTCGCCAAGGCCGCCCGCCCGGCCTACGACGCCCTCGAAGCGTTCGCGACGACCGTCGGGGACCTCGCTGCCGAGGCCGGGATCGATGCGCGGCTGCGTGAGCTCGCCCTCATCCACGCATCCCAGCTCAACGGCTGCGCGTACTGCGTCCGCGTCCACGCGGACCGGGGTGTGAAGGCCGGGCTCACCCTCGATGTCGTCGCGCAGCTCCCGGTCTGGCGGGAATCCGGTGTCTTCAGCGAGCGGGAACGGGCGGCCCTCGAGCTGACGGAGTCCTACGTCTTCATCCACGACGAGGGCGTCTCGGACGAGGTCTACGACCGTGTCGGCGGCATCCTCTCGGAGGAGGAGTACGTCGCCCTCAGCTGGCTGCTCGTCTCGATCAACGCGTTCAACCGCATCGCGATCGCCGGCCGCTACCCGGTTCCCGAACGGCGGACGCCGCCGCCGACCCGGTGAGCGTCGTCGAGGTCCCGGGCGCCTTCAACTTCCGCGACGTCGGGGGCCTACCGGCGGGGCAGGGGCGCACCCGGCCCGGTGTCCTGTTCCGCTCGGGCAACCTCGGCCACCTGACGGCGGCAGGAAGAGACCGCGTCGCGAGCCTCGGCATCCGTCGCATCGTCGACCTGCGCGACGACGACGAGCGCCTCCTCGAGCCCTCGCGGATCGACGGCCTCGGCATCGAGACGGTCCGCCTACCGATGTATGCGGGCTCGGTGGCGTCGTTCTTCGCCGACGACCTGTCGCTCGACGACGTCTACCGGGCGCTCGTCGACGGGTCGGCATCGCGGCTGATCGAGGCGGCACGTGCGGTGCTCGAGGTCCACCCGGTGCTCGTGCACTGCACGGTGGGCAAGGACCGCACCGGGCTGTCGGTGGCGCTCATCCTCGCCGCCGCGGGCGTGGACGAGGGCGCCGTCATCGCCGACTACGCGCGGACGGAGGCGCTGCTCCCCGCGGCCCGGAACGATGGCGTCCTGCGGTACCTCCGGAGGCGATACCCGGGTGCGCGGCACCTGGAGGATCTCGTCACCCGGTCGCCGGTGGACGCGATGCGCGCCGTGTTCGACGACCTCCGCCTGCGGTACGGCGGTCCCGTCGAGTATCTCCAGGCGCACGGCCTCACGACCGCAGAGACGGCGGAGTTGAGGCGTGTGCTCGTGACCGACCGTCAGCGGGGGATGTAGCGGCCGTCGGCGAGACCCGCCTCGATCTCGAACCGGTTGGTCAGCGGATCCCGGCCCGCCAGCAGGTAGAGCAGCGGCATGAGCATGCCGTAGCGGCGCCACTGCTCGCGGTGCGCGGCTTCGTGGCGCAGCAGCCGGTCGTCGATATGACCATCGCCGGTGAGGAAGCACCCGCCGACGCAGACACCCCCGCGACCGAAGGTGACCCCCGGCATCCCCCGGAAGACCCAGAGCCCCGCTCGCCGCTCGACGCGGCCGGTCGACCAGAGCGTTCCCCATGTGAAGCCGAACGCCGTGCCGGCGAGGTAGCCCAGGCGGCTGAGCGGCGAATCGAGCAGGATGCCGGGGATCCAGCGGTCGACCCGTCGTCCGCGCGCCACGGCGCGCTCCGCCCGAGCCTCCCAGCCTTCCGGGGGGACCGGGCTCATGCGAGGGCCCCGAGCAGGCGCAGGATCGTGCCGAGGTCTTCGACAGCGGCGTCCCGTGTCGCCGGCGCGAACCCGGACAGCGAGGCGCCGACCAGCGGCATGCGCTCGCGCAGTCGGGCGATCGACGCGGTGACGTGGGCGGGGTCGGCGCCGAAGGGGACCGGTTCGAGGACGCCGACCACGGCGGCGGGGTCGAGGACGTCGAGGTCGATGTGCACGTAGACCGCGTCGGCCCCCGTCGCGGCGACCGCGTCCGCCAGCACCGCCGGGTCGGTGAGGGCGCCCGCGGTGACTGACGTGACGCCGGAGCCGTCGAGGAATGCGGCCTCGGCGTCGTCGAGGGCGCGGGCGCCGACGAGGACGGTCCGGGCGGCGGGGATGAGCGGATCGGCGACGAACGGTCCCGGCTCGATCGTCGCCCGCAGGGTCATTCCCGCCAGCGCGCCCGAGGGGGACGAGTCCGGCGTGTGCAGGTCGCCGTGCGCATCGAGCCACACGACCGCGAGAGAGGGATGCCGCTTCGCGGCGGCCGCGATCGCCGGCACGGCGACGGCGCAGTCCCCGCCGATGATGAGCGCAGGTTCCTCCCCGGAGTCGAGGATGTCGGCGATCGCGTCACGGACGCGGGTGAGGGTGCTGAACCGACGGATGCCGGTGCCCACCGCCTCGCCCGCTTCTGCGGGAACGTCGACGCGGGTGAGCCCCGAGCGCGGCAGGTCGTCGGCGATCGCCTCGGCCCCGTCGATGAGGCGCATCGCGCGGGCGGACGGCGAACCCTGCCACTGCGGGACGACGAGGAATCGGGTCATGGGCACCTCCGGGGGAGCACGGCGGCGCCGGACCCGAGAGGTCCGGCGCCGCGTCGTGCGTGCGGGTCTTACTGCTCGATCGCGCCGGCGCTGCCGCCGGTCTTCAGCGCGGCCAGACGCGCCTCGACCTCGGTCAGCTCACCGAGGTCCTCGAGCTGGTTGAACTGCGCGTCGATCGTGGAGGCGGCGATCTCGGCCTTGCCTGCAGCGAGGGCCTCCTGGCGGCGGACCTTGTCCTCGAACCGGCCGAGCTCGCTCGTGGGGTCGAGCACGTCGATCGACTTCACAGCGTCGTGCACCTTGTTCTGCGCCTCGGCGGTCTTCGCGCGGGCGAGCAGCTCGGAGCGCTTCGAGCGAAGCTGGTCGAGCTTCTGCTTCATGCCGTTGAGACCGTCCTTGAGCTTCTCGACGACCTCGGTCTGCGCGGCGATCGAGGGGGCGATGGCACGCGCCTCGTTCTCCTCGCTGATCTGACGCTGCAGTGCGATCTTGGCGAGGTTGTCGAACTTGTCGGCATCCGTCGTGTTGCCTGCCGAGCGCAGCTCGTCGGCCTTGCGACTCGCGGCGATGGCCTTGTTGCCCCACTCCGCGGCGGCCTTCACGTCCTCGTCGTGATCGCGTTCGAGCAGGCGCAGGTTGCCGATGGTCTCGGCGATGGCGGTCTCGGCGTCGGCGATGTTGTTGGTGTAGTCGCGGACGAGCTGATCGAGCATCTTCTGCGGGTCCTCGGCGGAGTCGAGAAGGGCGTTGACGTTCGCCTTCACGAGGGTGGAGATGCGGCCGAAGATGGACTGCTTTGCCATCGGGTTTCCTTTCGTTACGAGAGGTCGTGCTGTCGAGGTCTGAGAGGTGCGGCGTCGGAAGATCAGAAGCGTCCCCCTCCGCGCCGGGAGCGGGAACCGCCGCCGCTGCGTCCGGTGGATCCGCCGCCGAAACCGCCGGTGCGACGGGAGGATGAGCCACCGAAGCCGCCGCCGAAGCCTCCGAACCCACCGGAGGAACGTCGCGACCCGCCACCGCCACCCAGGAGGGAGCCGAGGATGATGCCGCCCAGCATGCCGCCGAAGTCGCCCCCGCCGCCAGCGTTTCCGCCGCCGGCGAACGATCCGACATCGCCCTGCGCGCGCTGCATCGCTTCGCCGGCCAGGGCGGCGGATCGGTGCGCGAGATCGAGCGCGCGTTCGGGGTCGCTCTGCTGGAGCTGTGTCGCCTGAACGAGGGCGGCCCCGGCTTCGGCCAAACGCGTGCGCGCCGCCGCCCCGACCGCACCGCGACGAGCGCTGATGAAATCCTCGGTCGCCGACACCTGGGCTTTCGCCTGCAGCAGCGTCTGGGACAGCACGCTGCGGGCGCGGTCGGCGCGCTGCTGAGCGTCCCGCACCTGACCGAGGGCGCCGTCGATAGCCGCATTCGCGTCTTCGAGGAGATCGACGGCGGCCAGGGGATCGCGCGCCGGTCCGGTCAGCTTCTCGCGTGCGGTGTCGAGGTTCTGCTGCGTCGACGCGATCACCGGGGCGAGACGCGACTCGGGGTCGGGCGTCGCGGCGGCGGCCGCCAGGTCGGCGTCGAGCTCGGTGACGAGGGCGGCACCCTCCCGTTCGGCTGCGGACAAGTCGGCGGCGAGCTTTCCGACGGCGTCCTGAAGGCGGACCGCCTGATCGACGGCCTGCTCGGCGGCACGGATGCCGACGGCCGCCCCTGCGCCGTTGCCCGCCGCGACCTCGGTCTGCGCCTCGGCCAATCGGGCGTCGACGAACGCGAGACGATCGCGGGCCTGCGCCGGGTTGTCGGCGACCGCGGCGACGGCCTCGGCCCGGTACGCGGCGCGGAGCTCGCCGAGCCGCGCGTCGACACCGTCGAGACGCGCGCCCGCCTCGGTTCGCCGTTGCTGCACGCGGATGAGGGCTTCCGGAGCGTTCTTCGCAAGGTCGCGCAACGCGTCGAAGGCGTCCGCCTTCTCCGTCAGCGTCGCCTGGGCGCTCCGGCAGAGGTCCAGGATCTGCTCGTACCAGGCGCGCTGCTGGTCGGGGGAGTCGGGGGTCTCGTCGTCCATCTGCTGCTGCAGCGAGAACGCGCGCTCCAGCGCGGTCCGCGCCGCGGCGATCGCCTGCGAGAACTCGGCGGTCGCGGCATCCCCGAACTCCGCCTCGGCGAACCCGAGCTCCTGCGCGCTCGCCGTGATCGCATCGTCGGTCTGCACGAGGGCGGCGCCGGCCTGCCGCTCCAACTCGTCGAGGGGCACCTGTCGCTTTCCCGGGTCGGCGCCGGTCGCGGCGCGGCGCCTGCGGACGACCGCCCAGACGACGAGACCGGCGAGGGCGGCGACCACGAGGAGCACGACCCAGATGAGACCGCTCCCGCCGCCGGATCGGGCGTCGGCGAGCCCGTCGGCGGCGGCGACTGCGGCGCCTTCCCAGTCGCCTCGATCCAGGGCGGGGAACACACGGTCCTGCTCGATCGCGGTGATCCGACCGTCAGAGAGGGGGCCCGACGAGTCCGAGGAGAGGTAGAAGGCGCGCCCCTCGGTGGCGACGGCGAGGAGGTATTGATCGGGTCCGAGGTTGTTGAGCTCCGCGGTGTCGGCGGACCATTGCTGCGCGCCGGTCGGATCGGTGAACCTGTCGACGTAGACGACCCAGAGGTCGAGTCCGGTGTCATCGGTGAGCTTCTCGAGACGGCTGTCGAGGCTCGCCTCCTGCGCGTCCGTCAGGACATCGGCTGCATCCAGCACACGGCTGTCGCCGAGCGTCACGGGCGCGGTCGCCGAGGCCGGTGCCGCGAACCCGAAGGCCCCGATGAGGACCGCGATCGAGGCCGCGACGACGGACGTCAGTCGGGATCGCATCGGTGAGGCCTCCGGGAGTCGCTCGGTGAGTCGCGCAGCGGACACAGCCGCTTGTCGCGAGTCTATGCCGCGGCCCGTATGTCTCGGTACCGGGTTGCGGCCGGAGCGCCTGTGCGTTCCCCCTGCGTTGCTGATCTAGGCTTCCCGAGGTTTCGGGAGGTGTCAGTGGACGATCGGTACGGCAGTGATGTGCTCGCCGCGGGATGGCGCGACAAGGGACGGCCGACGGTGACGACCGTTCCGGCGGACCCCGGTCTGGTCGTCGAGGTGGCCCTCGACGACTTCGTCGGAGCGGTGACGGGAGCGACGGCGGGTCACGTCGAACTCGAGGACCGGCACGGGCGCGTGCGGGTGTTCCCGATGGGCGGCGGCTTCCTCGTCGACGGCAAGCCCGTCCAGCTCGTCCCGCCGCGCGCCGCCACCCCCGCCGGTCGCACGCGCACGGCGTCCGGCTCCTTCGCCGACCCGCAGGCACGCGCCCGCGTCGCCCGCGCCTCGCGCATCCTCGTCGAAGGACGCCACGACGCCGAACTCGTCGAGAAGGTGTGGGGCGCCGACCTCCGCATCGAGGGTGTCGTCGTCGAATATCTGCAGGGCGTCGACCTGCTCGAGGATCTGCTGCGCGCAGAGCCGCCGAGCGCCGAGCGGCGTTACGGGGTGCTCGTCGACCACCTCGTCCCCGGGTCGAAGGAGACGCGCATCGCCGAGCAGATCCTCCGCGGCCCGCACGGCCCGCACCTCAAGATCGTCGGCCACCCGTACATCGACGTCTGGCAGTGCGTCACACCCCGCGCCCTCGGGATCGCCGCGTGGCCAGAGGTTCCCCGTGGCATCGAGTGGAAGAAGGGCGTCAGTCGCGCCCTCGGCTGGCCCGCAGAGGACCAGACCGACATCGCCGAGAACTGGCAGCGCATCCTCGGGTCCGTCACGACCTTCCGCGACCTCGACCCGGCTCTCCTCGGCCGCGTCGAGGAACTCATCGATTTCGTGACCGCATGAGCGGGCGACGCCGAGGCAGGCCCGCGGAGACCCCCGACCCCGCGGGATACCCTGGTCGCATGCCCGATCCCGACGCGCCCGAGTCCGCGCCGCGCTTCCGAGACAAGCCCGTGTCGTTCGTGCGTCGGAGCGGCCGGATGAGCGACGCGCAGGAACGAGCCTGGGACGATCTCTCCAGCACATACCTGCTCGAGGTGGAACGGGATGCCGCTGCCACCAGCATCCGTCCCGGTTCGACGATCGATCCGGTCGCCGAGTTCGGCCGGCAGTCCCCGCTCGTCGTCGAGATCGGTTCGGGCCAGGGGCACGCGATCGTGCACGCCGCCGGTCAGGCGCCCGAGCGCGACTTCATCGCCGTGGAGGTGTTCCGCGCGGGGCTCGCCCGCACGATGCTCGACGCGGACCGCGAGGGCGTGCGCAACCTCCGTCTCGTCGAGGCGAACGCGCCGGAGGTCCTCGAGCACCTGCTGCCCGAGGCATCGGTCGACGAGGTGTGGATCTTCTTCCCCGACCCGTGGCACAAGACCAAGCACAACAAACGCCGTCTCATCGCAGACGGGTTCCCCGCGCTCGCTGCACGGGCGTTGCGTGACGGCGGAACCCTGCGCCTCGCGACCGACTGGGAGGACTATGCGCTGCAGATGCGCGACGTGCTCTCCGGCGCCGACCACTTCGAGCCGGTGTTCGAGGGGGAGTGGGCGGACCGCTTCGACGGTCGCATCATGACCGCCTTCGAGCGCAAGGGCATCGCGAAGGGGCGCGAGATCCGCGACCTGACCTACCGCCGCCATCCCCGGTCGGCGTGATGGCCCGCGCGGACGGCGGGCGCCGGCCCGTCCTCGACGTCCGCGTCGTACCCGCGCTTCTCGTGTGCCTCGCGGCGCCAGCGTTCTTCGTCCTGCTGACACCCTGGCTCGGGTGGCTCCTGCTGGGTGCGGGCCTCGTCGTCGCCCTGATCATCGAACGGCGGGATGCCGCGGCATCCGGCCCGTCGATCACGCGCGACCTCTCGCTCATCGCCCTCGGGATGCTCATCGTGAGCGTCATCCCGCTGAAGGCGGAGCTCGACGACGCGGCGATGATCCGCTTCACGCTCGCCCTGGGCGGTGCGGTTCTCGTGCCGTACCTGGTCTCGCGTTTCGTGTACCGTGACCATGCGATCCGGTTCCCGTGGCGCGGTGGTGGCCGCTGGACGGCGTGGCAGTGGGCGTGGCTGATCGCGGTCCTTGTGCTCGGCTGGCTGCTGCTGCCGTTCTACTTCATCACCTCGGGCGTGTACGAGAACTGGCCCGTCGTCGACACTCCCGACCTGATCGCGCGCCTGTTCGTCGGCGTCGGGGCGGTCGGCATCTGGGATGAGCTGTTCTTCATCTGCACGTGCTTCGCGCTGCTGCGGCGCCATTTCGCCGACGCGACCGCGAACGTGCTGCAGGCGATCGTGTTCGTGTCCTTCCTGTGGGAGCTCGGCTACCGCGAGTGGGGTCCGGTGCTGACGATCCCGTTCGCCCTGCTGCAGGCCGTCATCTTCCTGCGCACGAGGTCGCTCGCCTACGTCGTGACCGTCCACCTGCTGTTCGACGCCGTGGTCTTCGGCGTGCTGGTCCACGCCCACAACCCCGGGCTGCTCGACGCGATCTTCCTCGTCCCCGCGCCCTGAGACGCCACTCGCTCGGACGTGTCAACCCCGAGGTCGGATGCCGCGACGGGTGTGACGCTGAAGCGGAGACGAAGGAGGGCCCCATGGCCACCGAGAACGATCCGCACGCGACACTCATCGACCTGCTGCCGAAGTTCCGCTTCGCGATGGTCACGACCATGAACGAGGAGGGTGCGCACGTCGCACGCCCGTTGACCGTCCAGGACCGGGAGTTCGACGGGGATCTGTGGTTCATCGTCGGCCGCGACTCGTCGGTCGCCGCGCACGTCGCTGCGCGGCCCGCGGTGGGTGTCGCGCTGAGCACGAACGACGCCTGGGTGTCGCTCGCGGGCAACGCCGAGGTCGTGGACGATCTCGAGCGCCTGCGGGAGTACTGGTCGCCGGCCGTCGAGGCCTGGTTCCCGGACGGCCCGGAGGACCCGAATGTCACGCTCCTGAAGATCGACGCCGCGTCGGGTGAGTACTGGAGCAGCCCGGGCGGTACGGTCGCGTCGATCATCAGCCTCGTGAAGTCCAAGGTGACGGGGACGCCGTACGAGGGACGCAACGACACGGTCGATCTCTGATCTGCGCCGGCTGTCAAGGCCCTCACCGCGCGGGGGCGGCGTGCGTACCGTCGCCTTCACGTGACCGACAGCGACCGGAAGGACCGCGATGAGCGACACGAACGGCTCGGATGAGCACAACACCCAGGGTGTCCCCGACGATCAGGTCGACGCCGACACGGCGTCGGGTGGATCGCCCGACGAGAACCCGCCGGTGACCACGAACGAGGACGGAACTCCCATCGAGAACCCCTCGGGCGGCTAGATCGACCTGAGTATCAGTTCTGCCGTCGCGCGGGGATGTCCGTCCTCAGCGCGACGGCAGTTCCTCGTTCGCGAGGCTGCGGGTCGGTCGCGAGTCGCGCATGGGTCTCGACGTCGTATCGCTCGTCGCCGTACCGGAGTTTCTGCCGTTCGATGCCTTCGACGAGGTACCCGGCGGCGTGGGCGACTCGGCACGACGCCCGATTGTTCATGCGGTGCCCGAGCTCGAGTCGGTGCAGCCCGGCGCGGAAGGCCCAGTCGCTGACCCGGGCGAGGGATGCCGCGGCGACGCCGCCACCCCGAGCATCAGGCGCGAGCCAGTAGGACATCCACGCCGTCTGGTGGCGGAATTCGATGCCGGTCGCCCCGACGTTGCCGACGGCGTGACCATCGATCTCGACCGCCCAGTTCTTGGCCGTGTCGTCGAAGCGAAGGTGTCGTTCGATGAATCCCCGAGCAGCAGATGCATCGGCGAGGTCCGCGCCGCCGAATTGCGGCGCGAGATCGTCGCTCCCGCGAGCGGCGCGGCTGAGGTCGTCGGCGTCGTCGGAGTTCCAGGGGCGCAGGAGGATCGACATCTCCGGCATCCTCTCAGGTGCTCAGAAGCGCGACAGCAGCGACGGGCCGAATGCGACGAAGAGAGCGATGGGGACGACGAGCAGGCTCGTCGCCGCGATGCCGATCGCGGCGATCGTTCCGAGCACGGACAGTACGGCGGCGGACGTCGTGGTGCCCACACGGGAGCGGGAGTTCGAGGCGGTGGGAAGGGTCGCGGTGGCCATGTCTCGACGCTACGAATCGCCGCGGATTCCCGCGTCAGCCCTGGGGCTGGCCCGTGTCATCCTTCGGGATGACCTCGCCGCGAGAACAGCGGTGGGTCGGTGGGTCGGGGGGTGAACTCATCACCACCCAGTCCAGGGTCGTTGGGATCCCCTCGGGGACCTCGTCGACGAACGGGGGTGGGCCGGACATAGTCCCAGAGAAGGAGAGGGTTCCGACATCGGTTCCGGCGCTGCTGCGCACCCGGCGTGGCAGGATCGCCACATGCAGACGCCTCTGGGGATCGATGGGTTGGCCAACGCGAGAGACCTCGGCGGACTCGAACGAACGGACGGTTCCCGCACGCCGGCCGGCGTCTTCATCCGAGCTGAGACGCTCGACCGTGTGCCCGACGCCGGGTGGGATCGCCTTCGAGCGCATGGCGTGGGCACGGTTGTCGACCTTCGCCGCCCGAGTGAGCGGACGGTGTCCGTCCCCCACGACATCACCGTCCGGTACGTCGACCTCGACGGCGACGAACGGCACTTCTGGGAATCCCGGGAGAAGGACGGTCAGTGGGGGACCCCGCTGTACTACGTGGATCACGTGAGGGAACTGCCGCATCGGCTCGCGGGCGCCCTCGACGAGATCGCTCGCGCCCGTACGGGCGGCATCTTGTTCCACTGCGGCGCAGGCTGGGATCGGACCGGCCTGCTGGCTGCGGTCCTGCTGAAGGCCGTCGGTGTGACCGAGGATGCCGCGACCCGGGACTACCTCTCGTCGTTCGCCAACGCCGAGACCATGGCGGAGCTGCACAGCCGTTCGTTCGACGTCGCCGAGCGTCTGAGCGTCCTCGATCGCTTCGCGCACACGCCGGAGTCCGCCTTCCGCGACATGTACCGCCGGCTCGACCTCGATGCGTGGCTGGACGCTCACGCCGACGCCGCCACCGCCGAGGCCGTCACGACGTGGCGCGGCGCGATCCCGTCCGCACCGACTCCGCCCAGCGAGCGTCGATAGACTCACGGCGGGCCCTCGACCGGGCCCCCGGACGAGGGTTCAGTACCCGGTGAGCGACAAGACTGGCCAGGAGGTCAGTCATGCTGTCGTGGATCGTACTCATCGTCGCCGGGATGCTCGAGGCCGTGTGGGCCACCGCCCTCGGGCGCTCGGAAGGCTTCACGAAACTGTGGCCGACGGTCACGTTCGCCGTCGCTCTGGTCGCGAGCATGGGCGGACTGGCTTTCGCGCTCCGCGAGATCCCGACGGGCACCGGCTATGCCGTGTGGGTCGGGATCGGGGCATCCCTCACCGTCGTCTGGGCGATGGTCACCGGTGCGGAGTCGGTGTCCGTCGTGAAGGTCCTCCTGATCCTCGGGCTCGTGGGCTGCATCGTCGGGCTGAAGCTCGTCTCCGACTGACGCGCTCGACTGTCAACCCCGGGCAGACCCGGGGGGCTCGCAGTAGCGTCGCGTCCACACGGACGACACCGACCACGGAGGACGACATGTCAGGTGAGCAACGCGGTACCGACGAGAACGCTTACGAGGGCCCCGACGTGGAACTCCCCACGCACGACGGCGCGGTGCCCGGCGGCATCCCGCCGTTCGGTCAGCCGGTCGACCCCGACAGCGACGCTGCGGACGACTGATCTGGATCAGGGAACGATGAAGGGGACCCGGCAATGCCGAGTCCCCTTCATCTCACTGTGCCCCCGGAGGGATTCGAACCCCCGACTTCTGGTACCGGAAACCAACGCTCTATCCCCTGAGCTACGGAGGCGTACCGATCGAGACTATCACCGGTGCAGCCGGTTCCGCGTCCACCCGCACCGCGTCGCATAGCCTGACTCCATGAGTTCGCCCGCGCCCGTCCCCGCCGCGCGAGCGCAGCTCGAGCAGCTCGTCGACTCGATCGCGCGCGGGGTCGTCCACCCCGGGTTCGACGCTCTCCGGGCCCTGCCCGCGGTGCCGGGTGCACGCGCGGCGGCGGTGCTCATCCTCTTCGGGGTCCTCGACGACGTTCCGGCCGATCGTGATCACTCCGCCGCGGCCGTCTCGCGGGACCTCGATGTCCTCCTCCTCTCCCGCGCCGAGACGCTCCGGTCCCACCCGGGTCAGGTCGCGTTCCCGGGCGGACGGATGGACGACGAGGATGCCGATGCGATCGCGGCGTCCCTCCGCGAAGCGCGTGAGGAGACCGGCCTCGATGTCGCCGGCGTCGACGTCCTCGGGGTGCTCGAGCCGATCCCGCTGGAGTACTCGCGGCACCTGGTCACCCCGGTGCTGGCGTGGTGGCGACGTCCCTCTGCGGTCCGGGTCGTCGACGAGGCGGAGTCGGCCGACGTGTTCCGGGCGCCCGTGGCGGACCTGCTCGATCCGGCCCACCGCGGTGTCACCGTCGTCCGCACCGATCGCGGCGAGTTCCGCGGGCCCGCCTTCCTGCTCCCGACGGCGCGCGGCGAGCGGCTCGTGTGGGGGTTCACGGCGATGATCCTCGACGGACTGTTCTCCCGGCTGGGATGGACCGAGCCATGGGATCGGGAGCGCGTTCTCCCGCTGCCGCGTCAGAAAGCGTAGTAGCCCGCGAGATCGGTCAGCAGGAAGTCCGTCGCGTCGTCCGGGACCAGATACGCCACGAGACCGGTTGCCGTGTCGCCCTCGGCGATCGTGCCCGCGTCGCGCAGGAGCGTCGAGTCGTCGGGCGCGACGACGAAGGAGTACGGATACACCCCGCCGTCGTCGGTCGCGAGGGAGAGGTCGTAGGTCGGGAACGCGGCAGGAAGACCGTCCGGGTCCAGGCTCGCCACGGTCATCTCCACGAGCACGTAGCGGTACCCGTCGCTCGCGGCCGGGTTGAGCGAGTTCCACGACCGCACCTCGTCGGTCGCGTCCTCGTCCACGATGCGCACCTCCGCGCTGTACTCCGTGCGCGACCCCGTCTCGTGGACGTAGGGGAGGGGGAGCGGGTCGGTGAGCGATCCCGGACCGGTCGCGGGTGCGTACGGCTCGAGCTCGGGGACGGCAGGGGCGTCGTTCGAATCCGAACCGTAGTCCTGCTCGCTGTTGTAGCTGTAGTCGTCGGTCGTATCGCTCCAGATGAGGGACAGGATCGAGAACGTCGCGAGGCACGCCACCACGAGGGCGACCCCCGACAGGATCGTCCCGGTCAGCGCCAGGGGTTTCGGCTGACGGCGCACGAGCGCGATCACACCGAAGACGGCACCCGCGATCGCGACGACGAAGCCCAGGAACGGGATCCACCCCAGGACGAACGCCGCGATTCCGAGCGAGAGAGCGGTGACCCCGAGGCCGACGGAGCGGGGCCGCGGGACGGGGCCGCCGGAGTAGGGCGGGTATCCGGGCGGCATGCCGGGCGCGCCGGACGCGTACGGCGGCAGCACCGGCGCCGCGGGCGCAGGGGAGGGGATGCCGGGGGCTGCGGACGTGCCGGCGGGGAGATACGCGGGCGCTGCGTGCCAGGAGGTCCCATCCCAGTAGCGGAGCTCGTTACCGGCGTGCGGAGCCGGATACCACCCGGCCGGAGTCGTCTCGCTCACGTGTGTCTTCCCCCTCGTGCGTGTGGACGTGGAAGCGGTCGGTGACCCCTTCCACGTCGAGGGTACAAGCGCAAGGGCGAGCCACCCGGCGGTACGTCGACGTAGCGTCGGGTCTTGACGAAAGGAGCCACCTCATGGCACGCATCACCATCATCGGCGGACACGGCAAGGTCGGTCTGCTCCTCGCCCCCCTGCTCGTCGAGGCGGGGCACGACGTGACCTCCGTCATCCGGAACCCCGATCACTCCGACGACGTGAGCGCGACCGGCGCCACTGCACTCGTGGCCGATGTCGCGGCATCCGACACCGGCGCGATGACCGAGCTCTTCGCCGACAGCGACGCGATCGTCTGGTCGGCAGGCGCCGGCGGAGGGTCTCCGGAGCGCACCTACGCGGTCGACCGGGATGCCGCGATCCGATCGATCGATGCCGCCGCGGCCGCCGAGGCGCGACGATACCTGATGGTCTCCTACTTCGGCGCCGGCCCCGACCACGGAGTCGACCCGTCCGATGACTTCTTCGCGTATGCGGAGTCCAAGGCGGCCGCCGATGAGCACCTGCGCGCGGCGGACCTGGACTGGACGATCCTCGCGCCGTCGGCGTTGACCCTCGACGAGCCGACCGGACGCATCGATGCCGCCGCCGAGAAGGGAACCTCGGTGTCGCGTGCCGACGTGGCTGCGGTGATCGCGGCGGCGCTTGCGGATCCGAGCACGATCGGCCGGACGATCTCGTTCAACAACGGCGACGAGCCCATCGCCGAGGCCATCCGCGCCTGATCGCGCCCGTCGTCACGGAACGACGGGTGCCGGTGCGTCCTCGCGGGGCGCGCCAGCGTCCGTCGTGACGCTGCGTTCATGGAGGGCGGCCAGGAGCTTCTCGGCGAGATACTCGTGTCCGCGGTCCGATGGGTGCTTGCGCCCCGCTCCCGTGTCGATCATCTCGTGATAGTTGGCCGGTGTGAGCCACCGCTCCTGCAGGGACGAGATGTACCACCAGTGGCGGGAGGCCGCGGCGGCCTCGAGATCGGAGTCGATGCGCGCGGTGCCCTCGTTGACGGGGAACTCGTGCGGCGTCGGTCCGAAGATGACGATCTGCGCCGTCGGGAACAGCCGCTCGAAGGTGTCCCAGGTCGCGTCGACGGCTTCCCGGTACCCGCGCTCACCCTGCTGGTCGTCGTTGATGGAGCCCTGGATGATGATGAGGTCGTACGCCGTCGACGGGTCCAGCGCTTCAGCGCGCCGCCGGAAGTCCGGTCCGTCCCGACCGGGTTTCATGTAGCCGGATCCCCGAACCCCGTCGACGGTGACGTTCCACCCGCTGAGCCTGCCCAGCCGGTAGGCGTAGCCGTCGGTGGGCACCGTCGCCGCCGCGCCGTACGTCCACGAATCGCCGAACACGAGGACCTTCGCGTCGGCGGGGATGGACAGCGGCTCGACGTCCGCGACGGCGCCGACGGCCGACGCGGCTTCGGCGGTGGGAGGGGTTCGCCACGGCTGCCAAGCGGACACGGCGACGATCGCAGCCACACCGGCGGCGACGACGCCCAGCCCCCAGCTGCGGGCGCGTCGTACAGAACTCATGCGACGAGGGTAAGCGATCCCGGATCATCTCGAGCCGTTGTTCACCGGACCGATACACGGACCGGTCCCGCGTCATCGCCGGGTGTCGGTACCGCCGTGCGAGTATTGCTCGGTGCAGCGCGTCGTCACAGCCGAACTCGACCTCCATGTCGACGGTGAGCTCGACCTCATCCTGTCCGTCGCCGTCGCGACGGGGGTCCCCGTCGCCTCGGAACGGCTGTCGCTCGTGCGGGAGGGTGCTGACCTCGCCCCCCTGGAGGTGACGGATGCCGCCGGGTCGCGGCTCCACCGCCTCCGGGTCGCCCCGGGGCCGCTCCAGGTCCGTTACGACGCCCGCGTCCTCGGAGAGGCGGACGCGGCGTCCGCGTCCGACCTCGACACCGCGGTCTATCTGCGCCCCAGCCGGTATGCGCCTTCGGACGCCGTCTTCGCGCAGGCGCGCCGGCAGTTCGGCGGGTTGCGCGGCACGGACCTCCTCGCCGCGGTCGAGGCCTTCGTCGCCGAGACCGTGACGTACTCGCCCGGTCTCTCGCTCGGCACGGACTCCGCAGTGACGACGCTCGCGACGGGGCAGGGCGTCTGCCGCGACTACGCGCATCTGGTCATCGCGTTGCTGCGGGCGATGGACGTTCCCGCCCGCTACGTCGCCTGCTACGCCCCGGGTCTCGTGCCGATGGACTTCCACGCCGTCGCCGAGGCGTGGATGGACGGCCGCTGGTTGGTCGTCGACGCGACCCGTCTGTCGAACCGTCGAGGGTTGGTGCGGATCTCGACGGGAAGGGATGCCGCCGACTGCGCGTTCCTCAGCTACTACGGCGCGAACCTGTCGCTGCAGCGGATGCTCGTCGACGCGCGCGTCGAGGGCGACGACGCGGCTGTGGCCGCGGCATCCGATCCGCTGCGCGACGATCGCGCCTCCCTCGTCACGATCGCCTGACGCGGCACCGAGCCCGCCCGGCACGGGGTGACTAGGGTGAAGTGAGGGAGATCCGGGAGCTGAATGTGAAGACTGCCGACGACGCCATCCGGCGCGCCATCATCGAGGGCTACGGCGTGCTCGGGCGGGCGCCCGAGCCGGATCTGCAGGGCCTCGTGCAGTTGGCGGCGACGGTGTGCAGCGTTCCCACCGCGGTCATCAACATCATCGACGACCGTTCGCAGCATCAGATCGCCGCCGTCGGCTTCGAACCGGCCGTGTGCAGCCGCGAGGACTCGATGTGCGCCGTCGTGTTCCGCGAGCCCGGCCACACGGTCGTCGAGGACGCGGCGCTCGACGACCGTTTCGCGGGGAACCCCTTCGTCACGGGCGAAGTCGCGAACGTGCGGTTCTACGCGTCGAGCCCCCTCATCACTCCGTCCGGCGTCCCGATCGGAACGGTCTGCATCTTCGACGAGGAGCCGCGCGAGCTGCCCGAAGAGGAGAGCGCCGCGCTCGCTCTCATCGCTCACCAGATCGTCGACGTGCTCGAGCTGCGCCGCCTCACGCGCGAGCTCGGCGAGTCGAACGAACAGCTCGAGAGCTTCGCCGCGCAAGTCGCGCACGATCTCCGCAACCCGCTGACGGCGTTGACGGGCTACATCGAGCTGGCGTCGGAGGTGCCGGAGGTCGCCGGTGTGCCCGCCGCCTCCCGGGCTTTGGCGCGCGCGGAGTCGGTCGCCGACCGGATGTCGGGGATGATCGCGCGTCTGCTGGACTACGCGAGTGTCGGCGGCGCCCCCATCCGTCGCTCCGCGGTCGACGTCGGCCCTCTCGTCGCTGCCACGATGGAGGACCTGCGCAGCGCCGGTCTCGACAACGGCGCCGAGGTGACGGTCGACGCATCCGTTCCGATCCCCGCCGACCCGACCCTGCTCGGCGTCCTCATGCAGAACCTCGTCGGCAACGCGGTGAAGTTCGCCGGTGCCGGTGAGCGCACGCCGGCCATCACGGTGACCGTCGGCGCCGTCGTCGCGGGCGTCCGCATCACCGTCGACGACAACGGCCCCGGCGTCCCGGCCGCCGAACGGGAGCTCGTCTTCGAGCCGCTGGAGCGCGGATCGAACGCCGCCGTGCCGGGCTTCGGCATCGGCCTGGCGACGTGCCACCGGATCGTGGAGTCGCACGGCGGCCGCATGGGCATCGACGAGTCGCCCGCCGGCGGCGCTCGGGTGTGGGTGGTCCTGCCGTCGGCGTGAGGAGCGCCCGAAACGTAGACTTGACGGGCTATGACTCCAGAAGCCCTCTCCGCAGCCCTTCTCGCCGTCGTCTCCCCGCTCGCGGAGGCGCGACGACCCGGCTCCGGTGAGGCGCTCACGATCGCGGACTTCCCGGTCGAACGCCCGAAGAACCGCGACCACGGCGACTGGGCCTCGAACGCCGCCCTCAAGCTGTCGAAGCAGGTCGGCGCCAACCCGCGCGAGTTCGCGGCCGAGGTCGCCGAGGCGCTCGCCGCGGTGGACGGCATCGCCTCCGTCGAGGTCGCGGGGCCCGGCTTCATCAACATCCGACTGGATGCCGCCGCTGCCGGCGCGCTCGCCAAGACGATCGTCGAGTCGGGTGCCGCCTTCGGTCGCGGCCGCAGCCAGGAGGGCAACACCATCAACCTCGAGTTCGTCAGCGCGAACCCGACCGGTCCCATGCACATCGGGCACACGCGCTGGGCGGCGCTCGGCGACGCGATCGCCCGCCTGCTGCTCGCGAGTGGTGCCACGCTCGTCCGCGAGTTCTACATCAACGACGCCGGTGCGCAGATGGACCGCTTCGGCCGCTCCGTGCTGGCGCGCATGCAGGGCGATCCCGCTCCCGAGGACGGCTACTCCGGTGCGTACATCGACGATCTCGCGAAGCGGGTCGCCGACGCCGAGCCCGGCATCGGCGATCTGCCCGAAGAGGAGCGGATGCCTGCGGTCCGCGACAAGGCTTACGAACTGCAGCTCGCGGAGCTCCAGGCATCCCTCGAGAAGTTCAACGTCCACTTCGACGTCTTCTTCAGCGAGCGGACGCTCCACGCCAAGAAGGCGGACGGCGGACCCAGCCTCGTGGACGAGGCCGTGGATCGCCTCCGTGCGCAGGGACACGTCTTCGACGCCGACGATGCGGTGTGGGTGCGCACGACCGACTTCGGCGACGACAAGGACCGCGTCATCCGGCGTTCCAACGGCGAGTACACCTACTTCGCCGCCGACGCCGCGTACTACCTCAACAAGGGGGACCGCGGGTTCGCACACAAGATCTACCTGCTGGGCGCCGACCACCACGGCTACGTGCACCGACTGAAGGCGCTCGCGGGCGCGGCGGGCGACGACCCCGAGAAGGACATCGAGGTGCTCATCGGGCAGCTCGTCTCCGTCAACGGCGCGCGCCTGTCCAAGCGCGCCGGCAACATCATCGAGCTCGACGACCTGCGCGAGTGGCTGGGCACCGACGCGCTGCGCTATTCGCTCGCGCGCTACCCGGCGGACTCGCCGCTGACGCTCGACCCCGAGATCCTGCAGAAGCGGACGAACGACAACCCGGTCTTCTACGTGCAGTACGCCCACGCGCGCACGCACAACGTGGCCCGGAACGCCGCCGACTCCGGCGTCGCCCGTGACGCGTTCGCCCCCGAACTGCTCACCCACGAGACCGAGTCCGCGCTCCTCGGCGCGCTGCAGGAGTTCCCGCGCCTCGTCGCCTTCGCCGCCGAGCTCCGTGAGCCGCACCGTGTCGCCCGTTATCTGGAGGAGCTCGCGAGCCTGTACCACCGCTGGTACGACTCCTGCCGCGTGACGCCCCTCGGCGACGAGGGGATCACCGACGTGCACCGCACGCGCCTGTGGCTCAACGACGCCACCGGCCAGGTGCTCCGCAACGGTCTCGATCTGCTGGGCGTCAGCGCGCCCGAACGGATGTGACATGACGGGTGCGGCCGGGGTTCAGCCTGCTCGCCGTCGTCCGCGTCGACGCGTCACGTGGGTCGTCGTCGTCATCGTCGCGATCGTCGGCGTCCTGGTGGCGGCGGAGATCACCGCGCGCATCGTCACGCCGCAGATCATCCGCGATCAGATCGTCGAGAACGTCGGTCTCCCCGCCGATCAGAAGATCGACGTCGACATCCCCGCGGCGCTCATGCTCCCGCTCGTCGTGGTCGGACAGCTGCCCGAGATCAGGCTGACGGCCGATGATGTCGAGCTGAACGGCATCACCGCGGACGTCGACGTGACCGCGGCCGATGTGCCGATGTACAGGGATGCCGACTGGTCCTTCGCGAACGCGACGGTCGTGATGGATCAGGCTCAGACCCGTGCCCTGCTGTCGGAGGTCGACGGCTTCCCCGCGGAGGCCGTGACCCTCGACCCGCCCGACGTCGCCGTCGATACCTCTTTCCCGGTCCTCGGCACGTCGGTCCCCGTCGGGGTGACCCTCTCGCCCGCCGCCCGCGACGGCGAGATCATCCTCTCGCCCACGACGTTCCGCCTCGGCGGAGCGGACCTGTCGGCCGACGCCCTTCGCGAGCAGCTGGGTCCGCTCGTCGGATCGATGCTGGAGGAGTTCCCGGTCTGCGTGTCCCAGTACCTGCCGAAGGCGATGACTCTCACGGATGTCGCCGTCGAGGATCGCGGGATCGTCGCGAGCTTCGAGATCGACAGCTCGATCCTCCGTGACACGTCCGCGCAGGAGCCCGGCTCCTGCGCCGCCGACCGCTAGCGTCACGGAGCCGGGAGGCTCCGCGCCGGTGCCCTAGACTGTGGGCACCGTCGGGGCGTGGCCACACCGCCCGACGTACCCGTTCCCACCCCGATTGGTGCCCCTGCGTGTCCACCACCTCCGACCGTCCCGCCGTGCCCGAGTGGCTGACCCAGCCGCACGACGCGAATGCGCTCGTCGAGGCCGTGTGGCCCGAGGGAGCCGCCCGTGACGACGCCGGTGCGATCGTCCTCGGCGGCGTCCCCGCGACGGAGCTCGCCGAGCGGTTCGGCACGCCGCTGTACGTCGTCGATGAGGATCTCGTCCGCGCCCGCGCCCGCGAGGTGCTGACGGCGTTCCAGGATGCCGCGGCCCGCCATGGCGGCACGGCCCGGGTCTACTACGCCGGCAAGGCGCTCCTGACCACCGATGTCGTGCGCTGGGTCACCGCGGAGGGCCTCGGGGTCGACGTCGCCAGCGGCGGCGAACTGGCCGTCGCCCTCGCCGCGGGCGCCGACCCGGCTCGCCTCGGGCTGCACGGCAACAACAAGCTCGTCCCCGAGATCGCCCGCGCCGTGCGCGTCGGCGTCGGCTCGATCGTCATCGACTCGCTCACCGAGATCGAGCGGATCGCCGCCGAAGCCGAGGCCCAGGGTCGCGTCCAGACCGTGCTCGTCCGGGTCAACAGCGGCGTCCACGCCGAGACGCACGACTTCCTCGCGACGGCTCACGAGGATCAGAAGTTCGGTTTCACGCTGACGGATGCCGGGGCTGCGGTCGCGCGCATCCGCGAGCTGCCGGCGCTCCGCTTCGCGGGACTCCACTGCCACATCGGTTCGCAGATCTTCGGAACCTCCGGTTTCGCCGAGTCCGCGGCTCGGGTCGTGGAGCTGCACGCGCGGCTCCTCGCCGATGGCGAGGTCCCTCTCCTCAACCTCGGCGGCGGCTTCGGCATCGCCTACACGTCGAAGGACGACCCGACCCCGATCGCGGAGCTCGCCGACGGCATCGTCGCGGCGGTCGCCCGCGAGTGCGAGAGCCGCGGCATCCCGCTTCCGGAGCTCGCCTTCGAACCGGGGCGGACGATCGTCGGACGCGCGGGCGTCACCCTGTACTCGGTCGGCACCGTGAAGCCCGTGCGCGTCTCGGACGACCTCGAACGGCTCTACGTGAGCGTCGACGGCGGCATGAGCGACAACGCCCGCACCGCCCTCTACGGCGCGGATTACAGCGCTCGCATCGCGAGCCGCCGGAGCGACGCCGCCCCCGCGCTCGCCCGTGTGGTGGGTCGCCACTGCGAGGCGGGCGACATCGTCGTGTCGGACGAGTACCTTCCCGGTGATGTGGTGCCGGGGGACCTGGTGGCGGTCGCCGCGACCGGTGCCTACTGCTTCTCGCTCGCGAGCAACTACAACTACCTGACGCGTCCTCCCGTGGTCGCCGTCGGCGGCGGTGCCGCGCGGCTGATCATCCGCGGGGAGGACGAGAACGACCTGCTGGCGCGCGACCTCGGCGTCGCACCGGCATCCCGCACCTCCGAGGAGTCCGCATGATCGAACCCCGCCGCCTGCGCGTCGCGCTGCTGGGAGCCGGCGCCGTCGGATCCCAGGTCGCCCGCCTCCTGCTGACCCACGCCGACGAACTCGCCGATCGTGCCGGTGCCCCGCTCGACCTCGTCGGGATCGCCGTCCGCGACGTCGACGCCCCTCGCGAGGCGGACCTCCCGCGCGATCTGTTCACGACGGATGCCGACACCCTCATCGCGGGCGCCGACATCGTGATCGAGGTCACCGGTGGGCTCGAGCCCGCGCGCACCCGCATCCTCCACGCGCTGTCCTCCGGCGCCGACGTCGTCACCGCCAACAAGGCCCTCCTCGCCACACACGGCAGCGAGATCTTCGACGCCGCCGATCAGGTGGGCGCGACGGTCGCGTACGAGGCCGCCGTCGCCGGGGCGATCCCGATCATCCGCCCCCTGCGGGACTCGCTGGCCGGTGACCGCGTGCGACGGATCATGGGCATCGTCAACGGCACGACGAACTACATCCTCGACCGTATGGACCGCGAGGGTCTCGGCTTCGACGAGGTGCTCGCCGAGGCGCAGCGACTCGGCTACGCCGAGGCCGACCCGACCGCGGACGTCGAGGCGTACGACGCCGCGCAGAAGGCGGCGATCCTCGCAAGCCTCGCGTTCCACACGACCGTGCCGCTCGATGCCGTGCACCGCGAGGGGATCACGTCGGTGGATGCCGGTGTCATCGAGGCAGCCCGCAAGGCCGGCTACGTCGTCAAGCTCCTCGCCGTGTGCGAACGGCTGGTCGACCAGGCGGACGCCGCGCCCTCGGGCGAGGCGATCTCTGTGCGGGTGTACCCCGCGCTGGTTCCGCGCGAGCACCCCCTGGCCTCCGTCCACGGCGCGAACAACGCCGTGTTCGTCGAGGCTGAGGCCGCCGGCGACCTGATGTTCTACGGCGCGGGTGCCGGGGGAGTGCAGACCGCCTCCGCCGTCCTCGGCGACGTCGTGTCGGCCGCTCGTCGCCATGTCGCCGGCGGTCCCGGCGTCGGCGAGTCGACGCGCGGAGGTCTGCCGATCGTGCCGATCGGTCGCATCCGCACCAGCTGCCAGATCACCCTCGAGGTCGACGACCGGCCCGGCGTCCTCGCCACCGTCGCCGGCATCCTCAGCGACGGGAACGTGTCGATCGCGACCGTCGAACAGACCACCTCGGGCGGCGCCGTCGCCCAGGAGGACGAGGATGCCGTCGCGCACCTCGTCATCGGAACCCACACGGCCCGGGAGCAGGACCTGGCCGACACCGTCGAGCGCCTCGCTGCGACCAGCGCGGTGCGTCGGGTGGTCTCGGTCCTGCGGGTAGAAGGAGACTGACATGGCACACGTCTGGCGCGGAGTCCTCCGCGAGTACGCCGACCGACTGGGCGTCACCGACGCCTCGACCGTCGTGACGCTCGGCGAGGGCGGCACCCCGCTCATCCCGGCGGCATCGCTCTCGCGCATCACGGGTGCCGATGTCTACATCAAGTTCGAGGGCATGAATCCGACCGGCTCCTTCAAGGACCGCGGTATGACGGTCGCGCTCTCCCGGGCCGTCGAGCACGGCGCCGAGGCCGTCATCTGCGCCTCGACCGGCAACACGTCGGCATCCGCTGCGGCCTACGCCGCGCACGCCGGCATCACGGCCGCAGTCCTCGTCCCCGAGGGCAAGATCGCGATGGGCAAGCTCAGCCAGGCGGTCGCCCACAACGGGAAGCTCATCCAGATCCGCGGAAACTTCGACGACTGCCTCGAGATCGCGCGCGAGCTCGCCGGCGGCTACAAGGTGCATCTCGTGAACTCGGTCAACCCCGACCGCATCGAGGGTCAGAAGACCGCGGCGTACGAGGTCGTCAGTCAGCTCGGCGACGCCCCCGACTTCCACTTCATCCCCGTCGGCAACGCCGGCAACTACACCGCCTACTCGCGCGGCTACCGCGAAGAGGCCGAGCGCGGCGTCGCGACCCGTGTGCCCCGCATGTTCGGCTTCCAGGCGGAGGGCTCGGCGCCGCTCGTGCGCGGCGCGGTCGTGAAGAACCCCGAGACGATCGCCTCCGCCATCCGCATCGGCAACCCCGCGTCGTGGGAGCTCGCCCTCGAGGCGCGCGCCGCGACCGACGGCTGGTTCGGTGCCATCGACGACGAGCGCATCCTCGCGGCGCAGAAGCTCCTCGCCGGGACGGTCGGCGTCTTCGTCGAGCCGGCCTCCGCGATCAGCGTGGCGGGCCTGCTCGACCGTGCCGAGGCGGGTGTGATCCCGAACGGCGCGAAGGTCGTTCTCACCGTCACGGGTCACGGCCTGAAGGACGCGCAGTGGGCGCTCCGCAACCCCGACGGCTCGCAGGTCGAGCCCCTCGTCGTTGACGCGGCGACCAGCGAGGTGGCCTCCGCGCTCGATCTCACGCGCGTGGCGGGATGACGCTCGCGGGGCGCTCCGTCGCCGTTCGCGTCCCCGCGACGAGCGCCAACCTCGGACCCGGCTTCGACACGCTCGGTCTCGCCCTGAGCGTCCACGACGAGCTCGTCGTGACCGCCCTCGGCGGTCCCGGCCTCGAGATCGAGGTGTCGGGGGAGGGGGCCGCCGACGTTCCGACGGATGCCTCGCACCTGGTGGTCCGCTCGATGGCGTATGCATTCGAGGCGGTCGGTCGGCCGATGCCCGGCATCCGTCTGCGAGCGCACAACGTGATCCCGCACGGCCGCGGCATGGGATCGTCCGGCGCCGCCGTCGTGGCAGGACTGCTGGCGGCCCAGGGGCTGCTCGAGGGTGACGTCACGCTCGGCCCCGACACGCTGCTCCGCCTGGCGACCGAACTCGAGGGACACCCCGACAACGTGGCGCCGGCGCTGTTCGGCGGCCTGACGATCGCCTGGATGGATCAGAACGGGCCGCAGCACAAGAAGCTCGCCGTCCACCGGGGGGTCTCGCCGCTCGTCTTCGTCCCGGAGTTCACGATGTCGACCTCGGTCGCGCGCGGTCTCGCGCCGCTCCACGTCACGCGCGAAGACGCCGTTTTCAACGTCTCGCGCTCCGCCCTTCTCATCGCTGCTTTGACGCAGAGCCCCGAGCTGCTGATGGCGGCCACCGAGGACAAGCTGCACCAGTCCTATCGTGCGCAGGCGATGCCGGCGACCGACGCGCTCGTGCAGAGCCTGCGCGCCGCCGGGTTCGCCGCCGTCGTCTCCGGAGCCGGCCCCAGCGTCCTCGTCCTCGCCGACGGGCCGGGCCGCCGACTCGAGGCGGTCGACCACGCCGCGACATCGACGGACACGCCATGGAAGCCCCTGCTGCTGGCCGTCGATGTACGGGGTGGTACAGTGAGGGACCATACGGAGGATGCCACGTGATCACGTGAATCTGCCCTCCATCGCAATCTGCGAACCACCGCACACCCCTTCTGACGGGCCTGCGCAACTCTGTGCCTGCGCGTACACCCCGCTGAGGAATCGGATCCGTCGTGGACGGGACCACCTGCGGTTATGACTTTCCACATCTGAAAGGGAGAACTCGTGGAGTCCATCTCCGAGATCCAGACCGGCGACGACGTCGCCACCGGCGGCGCCGCTGCCGACGAGACCACCACCGCCGCTCCGGCGGAGGCCACGACGACGGATGCCGCCGACGCGGCTGCTGTCGACGCCCCGGCCGCCGACGAGACCGCAGCTGACGCGACCGCAGCGCCGGCACGCGCCAAGCGCCCGGCCACCAAGCGGACGTCCGCCAAGAAGGCGGCCGCCGCCGAGGCGCCCGCGGAGTCCGGCGCGGACGACGCCTCGGCAGCCGACGCATCCGTCGAGCCGTCCGCCGACGAGAAGCCTGCCGACGAGAAGCCGGCGAAGGCGCCGCGCAAGCGTGCCCCGCGCCGGGCGAAGAGTAGCGACGTGCCGGCGGCAGAGGCCGCTCCGACCTCCGAGCCCGCCGAGGCGACCGAGGCTCGCGCAGCCGAGGCCGCATCGTCGGATGCTCCGACCGGCGCCGCCGACGCCGAGACCCCGGCCGAGGTCTCCGCCGAGCAGGCTCCCGCCGATGCGAACGCGTCCGCATCGAGCGACGCGAACGCCGCGGCATCCGATGACTCCGAGGGGAACGGCGAAGGCAACGGCCGCAGCCGTTCGCGCAGCCGCAGCCGCAACCGCAACCGCAACAAGGGCGAGAACGCCCAGAACGGCAACGGCCAGGGCGGGAACGCCCAGAACGCGCCCGCCGACAAGCCCGCCGTCGAGTCCGCCTCCGACGACGAGCAGGGGCAGGGCCGCGGCCGGCAGCGCAACAAGCGCCGCGGGCAGAACCCGAACGACGAGTTCGACACCGAGATCGGCGAGGACGACGTCCTCATCCCGATCGCCGGCATCCTCGACGTCCTCGACAACTACGCCTTCGTGCGTACGACCGGTTACCTCCCGGGCCAGAGCGACGTCTACGTCTCGCTCGGCCAGGTCAAGAAGTACAACCTGCGCAAGGGCGACGCCGTGGTCGGCGCGATCAAGCAGCCCCGCGAGGGCGAGCAGTCGAGCCGTCAGAAGTACAACGCCCTCGTCAAGGTCGACGCCGTCAACGGCCTGTCGGTGGAGGACGCGGCGACCCGTGTCGAGTTCGGCAAGCTGACGCCCCTCTACCCGCAGGAGCGCCTGCGCCTCGAGACGGCGCCCGAGAAGCTCACGCAGCGGATCATCGATCTCGTCGCGCCGATCGGCAAGGGGCAGCGCGGGCTGATCGTCGCGCCCCCGAAGGCCGGAAAGACGATCGTGCTGCAGCAGATCGCCAATGCGATCGCGACGAACAACCCCGAGGTCCACCTCATGGTCGTGCTCGTCGACGAGCGTCCCGAAGAGGTCACCGACATGCAGCGGACGGTCAAGGGCGAGGTCATCGCCTCGACCTTCGATCGCCCCGCCGAGGACCACACGACGGTCGCCGAACTCGCCATCGAGCGCGCCAAGCGCCTGGTCGAACTCGGTCGCGACGTCGTCGTCCTGCTCGACTCGATCACCCGCCTCGGCCGCGCCTACAACATCTCGGCGCCCACCTCGGGCCGCGTACTCACCGGCGGTGTCGACGCCTCCGCGCTCTACCCGCCCAAGCGCTTCTTCGGCGCCGCCCGCAACATCGAGAACGGCGGGTCGCTCACGATCCTCGCCACCGCCCTCGTCGAGACCGGCTCCAAGATGGACGACGTCATCTTCGAGGAGTTCAAGGGCACCGGCAACAGCGAACTGCGCCTGTCTCGCCAGCTCGCCGACAAGCGGATCTTCCCGGCCGTCGACGTCAACGCGTCGAGCACACGCCGCGAGGAGATGCTGCTCTCGGCCGACGAGGTCAAGATCACCTGGAAGCTGCGTCGCGCCCTCGCCGGACTCGACCAGCAGCAGGCCCTCGAGGTCGTCCTCGGCAAGCTGAAGGAGACGACGTCCAACGTCGAGTTCCTCGTGCAGATGCAGAAGTCGATGCCGGCTCCCGCCGCCGGTGGGCACGAGAACAGCATCCGCTGATCCTCGAGCCGTGTTCGAGTCCGTTCAGACGCTGATCGACGAGCACCGCGCGGTGCAGGAGGAACTCTCCGACCCCGCGGTGCACGCCGATGCGGCGCGCGCCAAGCGCGTCAATCGGCGCTACGCCGAACTGTCGCGCATCGTCGCCGCGTACGACGCGTGGCGCGGCGCGGAGGATGACCTCGTCGCGGCGCGTGAACTCGCCAGGGAGGACGACGCGTTCGCCGAGGAGATCCCCGCTCTCGAGCAACGCCTCGCCGACGCGCAGGAGAAGCTTCGGCGCCTCCTCATCCCGCGCGACCCCGACGACGCGCGCGACGTGATCCTGGAGATCAAGGCGGGGGAGGGGGGCGCGGAATCCGCGCTGTTCGCCGCCGATCTGCTCCGCATGTACCTGCAGTACGCGGCATCCCGCGGCTGGAAGACGGAGTTGCTCGAGCGCAACGAGTCGGACCTGGGCGGCTACAAGGACGTCCAGATCGCGATCAAGGGCTCGTCGAGCGACCCCGCCCAGGGCGTCTGGGCGCACCTGAAGTACGAGGGCGGCGTGCACCGGGTGCAGCGCGTCCCCGCGACCGAGTCGCAGGGGCGCATCCACACCTCGACAACCGGCGTCCTCGTCTTCCCCGAGGTCGACGAGCCCGAAGAGGTGCAGATCGACCCGAACGACCTCAAGATCGACGTCTTCCGCTCCTCGGGACCCGGCGGGCAGTCGGTCAACACGACCGACTCCGCCGTCCGCATCACGCACGTCCCGACCGGCATCGTCGTGTCGATGCAGAACGAGAAGAGCCAGCTGCAGAACCGCGAAGCCGGTATGCGCGTACTCAGGGCGCGCCTGCTGGCCAAGCAGCAGGAGGAGCGGGATGCCGCGGCATCCGACGCTCGCAGATCGCAGATCCGCGGAATGGACCGCTCCGAGCGGATCCGCACCTACAACTTCCCCGAGAACCGCATCGCGGACCATCGCACCGGATACAAGGCGTACAACCTCGACCAGGTGATGGACGGCGCCCTCGGGCCCCTCATCGAGTCCGCGATCGCCGCGGACGAAGAAGCGCAGCTGGCGGCGGTGGGCTCGGAGGCCTGACCGGAGTCAGATGTGATACTCGGGCGCCATGAGGATCGCCCGCGTGTCCTCATTGACCGTACGCCGACGCGCTCGCGCGGGGACCCCCACGAGGACCGAGTCGGCGGGAGCGTCCTTCGTCACGACGGCGTTCGCGCCGATGACCGAATGCGCCCCGATGACGACGGGACCGAGGATCTTCGCGCCCGCGCCGACGGCCACGCCGTCCTCGAGGGTCGGATGCCGCTTGCCGCCGTCCCGGGTGCGACCGCCCAGCGTCACCCCGTGGTAGAGCATGACGTCGTCCCCCACCTCGGCGGTCTCGCCGATGACGACGCCCATCCCGTGGTCGATGAAGAACCGCCGCCCGATGCGCGCCCCCGGGTGGATCTCTATCCCGGTGAGCCAGCGGGTCACCTGGGAGATCGCGCGCGCTGGCAACCGCCTGCCGCGTCGCCACAGGGCGTGCGCGACCCGGTGGCTCCACACGGCGTGGAGCCCCGGGTACAGCAGAGCGATCTCGACGCCACCGCGGGCGGCGGGGTCGCGCAGCTTCGCAGCGGCGACGTCCTCACGGACGGACCGTGACGCGGCGGCGACGCCGCGAACGAACGAGGAAGCGGGACCGGGCACGGCGGACCTTTCGGGTGTCGGCGTGCGGGTCAGTCGCGGAACTCCTCGAACAGCGCCGTCGAGAGGTACCGCTCGCCGAAGGAGGGGATGATCACGACGATGTTCTTGCCCTCGGCTTCGGGGCGCGCAGCCACCTGCAGCGCCGCCCAGATCGCGGCACCCGACGAGATGCCGACGAGGATGCCCTCACTCGTGGCGACCTTCTTCGCGGTCTCGATGGCGTCGTCGAAGGTCACGTCCTGGACCTCGTCGATCACGCCCTGGTCGAGGATCGGCGGGATGAAGTTCGGGCCGATGCCCTGGATCTTGTGGGGGCCGGGCTTGCCCTCGGTCAGCAGAGGCGAGTCCTTGGGCTCGACGGCGACGACCTTCGCGGACGGCACGCGCTCCTTGAGGACCTGACCGACGCCCGTGATGGTGCCCCCCGTGCCGATGCCGGCGACGAAGTAGTCGACCGCGCCGTCGGTGTCGCGCAGAATCTCCTCGGCGGTGGTCTTCCGGTGGATCTCGACGTTGGCCTGGTTGGCGAACTGCTTGGCGAGCACGGCACCGGGCGTCTCCGCCGCGATGCGCTCCGCCTCGCCGACGGCGCCCTTCATGCCGAGCGAGGGGTCGGTGAGGACGAGCTCGGCACCGTAGGCGCGCAGCAGCATCCGGCGCTCGGTCGACATCGACGACGGCATGGTCAGGATGACCTTGTAGCCGCGGGCGGCGCCGACCATCGCGAGGGCGATGCCGGTGTTGCCGCTCGTGCCCTCGACGATCGTGCCGCCGGGCTTCAGCTCACCCGATGCCTCCGCGGCGTCGACGATCGCGATGCCGAGGCGGTCCTTGACCGAGGATGCCGGGTTGTAGAACTCGAGCTTGGCGAGGATCGTTCCGGGCAGGCCCTCCGATACGCGGTTCAATCGGACGAGCGGGGTGTTGCCGAATGCGCTGGTGATGTCGGAGTGGATGCCGGTCATGGGATGCCTTCCGTGCGGATGGAGAACGTCGGTCGCGGCTCAGGTGCCCGCGATGCGCCTTCAGCCTACGGTCCTCGCGCCGGCCGCGGCCCCGTGTGACGCTGCCGGGCGCGGTATCCTGGGCTCTCCCATGTCGACTTCACGGACTTCCGCCGCGCCCGCGGGCAGCGACCTCGCGCCCCTCGTCCGGGCGGCCGCCCAGCGTCTCTCGGACGCCGGTGTCCCCTCGGCCGACGTCGACGCCGAACTCCTCGCCGCGCACGTCCTGGGGGTCGGTCGCGGCGAGCTCGCGGCCGCGATGCTGCGGGGCGATCGGATGCCGGAACCCGAGGCGACCCGCTTCGCCGAGCTGATCGCGCGGCGAGCCGCCCGCGAGCCGCTGCAGCACCTGACGGGACGCGCTCCGTTCCGGCACCTCGAGCTCCGCGTCGGCCCCGGGGTCTTCGTTCCGCGGCCCGAGACCGAGATGGTCGCGCAGCTCGCGATCGACGCCCTCCGTGAGGCGCCCGGTCCCGAGCCGGTGGCGGTCGACCTGGGGACGGGGAGCGGTGCCCTGGCGCTCGCCCTCGCCACCGAGGTGCCCCACGCGCACGTGCACGCCGCGGAGAACTCGGTCGACGCGTTCATCTGGGCGAAGGAGAACTTCGCCGAGCACGCCCCGCACGCCAGGCTCGCGTTCATCGACCTCGCCGACGCGTTCCCCGAACTCGACGGCACCGTCTCGGTCGTGGTCTCGAACCCGCCCTACGTGCCCGACGACGCCATCCCGCGCGACCCCGAGGTGCGTCACTGGGACCCTCCCGCCGCGCTCTACGGAGGTCCCGACGGGCTCGACGTCGTGCGGATCCTCTCCGGAGTCGCGCTGCGCCTGCTGCACCCGGGAGGGACGCTCGTGATCGAGCACGGCGAGTGGCAGGGCGCCGGGATCCGCGAGATCCTGAGGGCGGATGGCTGGCGCGGTGCGGCCACGCATCCCGACCTGACGCTGCGCGATCGCGCCACGACCGCGCTCCGGCCCTGAATCGACCCCTGACCCGCCCGACGGCCCGCCCCGCCCTTTCGCAGGCGCGGCGATGCCCTCTCCTCGTAGAATGCTGCGGATATGTCTCCCGTCCTCGACTGCCGTGACGCCGACCAGCTGCTGCCCGCGCTCCGCCAGGCACGCCAGGCCATCGGTCGCGGCGAACTCATCGTCATGCCGACCGACACCGTCTACGGTGTGGCCGCCGACGCGTTCAACGCCTCCGCCGTCGCTCGTCTGCTGGCGGCTAAGGGGCGGGGACGTCAGTCGCCGCCGCCCGTGCTCGTGTCCGGTCCGGACACGTTGCGCGCGCTCGTCGCCGAGGTGCCCGAGGCCGTGGACCGACTCGTCGAGCGCTTCTGGCCGGGAGGTCTGACGATCGTGCTGCCGGCTCAGCCCTCGCTGCGATGGGATCTCGGGGAGACCCGGGGGACCGTCGCCGTGCGGATGCCCGACGACCCCTTCGCCCTCGAACTTCTGCAGGAGACCGGTCCGCTCGCGGTGTCGAGTGCGAATCTGACCGGCAGGCCGGCCGCTCTCGAGGTCGACTCAGCCGTTCAGATGCTCCGCGACAGCATCTCTCTGTACCTCGACGGGGGGATCGTGGCGACCGGCGTCGCCTCGACGATCATCGACGCGACCGGGCTCGTGGGCCGTGATCAGCGGCCGGTCGCCGTTCTGCGCGAGGGCGCGGTCTCGCGCGCGGAGCTGCGCGACGTGCTCGGAGACCTGCTCGAACCCGATCCGGTCGACCCCGACGAATCCGACGCCGACGAATCCGACGCCGCGTGAGGGACTACCTGTTCGCGTTCGTCCTCACCGGCGTCCTCACCTTCGTCTTCTCGTGGGTCGTCTGGCGCGTGGCGATGAAGTTCGGGCTCCACCCGGCCATCCGCGAACGGGACGTCCACAAGACCCCCACCCCGCGGCTGGGTGGTGTGGCGATGTTCATCGGGATGCTGGGATTCTTCGTCCTCTCCTCCCAGCTGCCGGCCTTCTCCATCGTCTGGCAGGAACCATCGATGGTGTGGTCGCTCCTCGGCGCTGCCGCTCTGATGGTGGTGGTCGGGGTCGCCGACGACCTCTTCGACCTCGACTGGATGATCAAGCTCGGCGCCCAGTTCGTCGCGGCCTGGATCGTGGTCTTCCTCGGCGGCATCCAGATCTTCTATCTGCCCTTCGGGCAGCAGGTCGTCGTCTCGAGCTGGGTGAGCATCGCACTGTCGATCCTCCTGATCGTGATCGTCATGAACGCCGTCAACTTCATCGACGGTCTCGACGGTCTCGTCGCGGGTGTCTGCCTCATCGCGAACGCGGTGTTCTTCGCGTACTCGGCGATGCTCGTGCGCGACTTCGACAACAGTGAGCAGAGCAACACCGGGGTCTTCATCGCGATCGTGCTGCTGGGCATGTGCGCCGGGTTCCTGCCGTTCAACTGGAATCCCGCCCGCATGTTCATGGGGGATGCCGGCGCCCTCCTGCTCGGGCTGATGATGGCGTCCTCGGCGATCGTCGTCACGGGCAACCTGCCGCCGAACCTTCTGAGCGACAACGACCTCTTCGGGCGGTCGCAGCTGCTCGGTGCCTTCATCCCCGTCATCCTGCCGGTCGTCATCGTCCTGCTCCCGCTCGTCGATTTCGGACTCGCCGTCGTGCGACGGATGGCCAAGGGTAAATCGCCCTTCTCGCCCGACCGGAAGCACCTCCACCATCGGATGCTGGACATGGGGCACACCGATCGCAACGCCGTCTTCGTGTTCTACGCGTGGACGGCCGTGGTCTCGCTGTCGGTCCTCCTCATGTACATCGGCACCACGAAGGGATGGCCCGGTCGCTACTGGCCGGGGGTCGCCTTCCTCGTCATCGGGTGCATCGCCTGTGTCATCGTCACCCTGCCCCCCGCGCGTCGCACCCGAGCCGTCGCGCCCGAACCGAAGGCCCTCACGTGAGCGACCTCTCCTCCACGCCCCTGCTTCGCACCGCCCTCGTCTGGTCGGGCATCGTCACCGCCGTCCTCGCCATCGTCGGAGGTGTCGTCGGTCTCATTGCGGCGGGCACCTCGGGGCTGTGGAGTGCGCTGGTAGCGGTTCTCATGGCCGCCGTCTTCCTGGCCTTCACGATCGTGTCGATCCTCGTCGCCAATCGCTTTTACGGCGACCCGTTGTTCGTGCCGATCTTCTTCGGCGCGGTGATGGGCGGCTGGATCCTGAAGTTCGTCGTCTTCCTGATCGTCCTGTTCGTGCTCCGCGATCAGCCGTGGCTCACGCCGATGGTGTTCCTCGGCGCCCTCGTCGCGAGCATCGTCGCCTCGCTCGTGGTCGATGTCGTCGTCATGATCCGCATGAGGATTCCGACCGTCAGCGACGCCCGCCTGCCCACCGCGGCGCAGATCGAGGAGGGCGAACGAGGCGCGGGGGACTCGAGTGCGCCGCGGGGCTGATAGGCTATTCACCGAGCCCGCCTGAACCCCGACGGGATGTCTGCGGAGTAAGCTCACCGACCATCGTCGCCCGATCGTGAGATCGACGCCCCGAAGCTGGAGCCAGCGCTGTTTACTCAAGCTGCGACCCTGATCGCTACTGCCGCCGAAGAAGCCCCTGAAGAGTTCCACGGGCCGTCCATCTCGGAGTTCTTCCCGGAGACGATCTTCCAGATCGGCTTCCTCGAGGTCAACCGGATCCACCTGATCCAGTTCCTGTCGACGATCGCGATCGTCCTCATCTTCTGGCTCGGCACGCGCCGCATGACGGTCGTCCCCGGCCGTTTCCAGAGCATCGTCGAGATGGGCCTGGACTTCGTCCGCGTCAACATCGCCGAAGACCTGCTCGGCAAGAAGGACGGCCGCCGGTTCCTGCCGATCCTCACCACGATCTTCTTCATGGTGCTGTTCATGAACATCACGGGTGTCATCCCGGGTCTGAACATCGCAGGCACGTCGATCGTCGCCGTCCCGCTGCTTCTCGCCGTGGTGGCGTACGTGACGTTCATCTACGCCGGCCTGAAGGCGAGCCCCGGCAACTTCTTCCGCAACTCGCTGATGCCTCCCGGGCTGCCGTGGTTCCTCTACATCCTGATCATCCCGCTCGAGTTCCTCTCGACCTTCATCATCCGGCCCGTCACTCTGACGCTCCGACTGCTGATGAACATGATCGTCGGACACCTCATGCTCGTCCTGTTCTTCGCAGCGACGCAGTTCTTCCTCTTCACCCTGGGCGGCTGGTTCTCGGCGCTCGCAGCCGGAACGCTCGCGTTCGGGTTCGCCTTCACGCTGTTCGAGATCTTCGTCGCCTTCCTCCAGGCATACGTCTTCGCCATCCTCACCGCGGTCTACATCCAGCTCGCGGTGGCAGAAGAGCACTAAGCGGTCCGGCGCACGCCGAGCCATCCAACCGAAAGGAAACACCTCCGTGGACGCAACTACGGTTCTCGCCGCCCTGCACGGCAACATCGCCACCGTCGGCTACGGTCTTGCCGCCATCGGTCCCGCCATCGGCGTGGGTATCGTCGTCGGAAAGACGATCGAAGGCGTCGCCCGCCAGCCCGAGCTGGCCGGTCGCCTTCAGGTCCTGATGTTCATCGGTATCGCGTTCACCGAGGCACTCGCCTTCATCGGCATCGCGACCTACTTCATCTTCACGAACGTCACTCCGTAATCTCGCTTCGATCGCACTGTAAGGAGACAGGATGCTGAACGCTCTTGTCATTGCTGCCGAAGAAGGCGAGTCGTACAACCCGCTGATCCCGGCGATCTACGACATCGTCTGGTCCGCGGTCTGTTTCTTCGTGATCCTCTTCGTCTTCTGGCGGGTTGCCCTGCCCAAGATGCAGGCTCTGCTCGACCAGCGCTCTGCTGCCATCGAGGGCAACATCGCGAAGGCCGACGAGGCGCAGCGCAAGGCTGAGGCTGCTCTCGAGGAGTACACGGCCCAGCTGGCCGAGGCTCGCAAGGAAGCCGGCGAGATCCGTGAGACCGCCCGCGAGGACGGTAAGAAGATCGTCGCCGAGGCGAAGGACACCGCATCGGCCGAGGCCGCGCGTCTGACCTCCGCCGCGCACCACCAGATCGAGGCTGAGCGCCAGACGGCACTCGTCTCGCTGCGCAGCGAAGTGGGCACGCTCGCCCTCGACCTCGCCGGCGGGGTCATCGGTGAGACGCTCTCCGACGACGCCAAGGCCAAGGCCGTGGTCGACCGCTTCCTGGCCGACCTCGAATCCTCCGAGAAGGCGGCGAAGTAATGGGCAGCGCGACCACTCAAGCCCTCGCGGCGACGACGTCGGCCCTCACGGCCGCGCCGGGCGTCGACCTCGGTGTCGCCCGCGAGCTCTTCGCCGCGGTGCGCACCCTGGCCGGCTCGTCGCAGCTGAGCGGCGCGCTCTCCGATGCGTCGGCACCCGCCGAGGCGCGACGCAAGGTGGTTTCGAGCGTCTTCGGCGGGTACTCGGCAGGGACCGTGGCGGTTCTGGATGCGGCTGTCGCGCAGCGCTGGTCGTCCGCGGACGACCTGATCTCGGGCATCGAGGAGGCGGGCGTCCGCGCCGCCGCCATCGCCGAGCCGCAAGTCGACCTCGAGGCGGAGCTGTTCTCCGTGGCCCGCACGATCGCCGCGAATCCCGAGCTCGAGCTCGCGCTGGGAAGCCGGTTGGGCGACTCCGCCGCGAAGGGCGCTCTCGTCGAGAACCTGCTAAACGGCCGTGCGGCCGAGGCGACGACGATCGTCGTGTCCTCGCTCGTCCAGATCCCGCGTGAGCGTCGCGTCCGCTCGATGCTCAGCCGTGCGCTGCGCGTGGTCGCCGACCAGCGCGGCCGGGCCGTGGCGACCGTCTTCGCGGCAGCCGACCTGACCGACGAGCAGTCGTCGCGTCTGCAGAGCACGCTGGCCGCTCGCTACGGCACCGAGGTCTCGCTGAACGTCGTCGTCGACCCCGCGGTCGTCGGCGGTGTCCGCATCGAGATCGGCGACGACGTGATCGACGCCACCGTCTCGTCCCGACTGGGCGATCTCCGCCAGCGTCTGGCGGGCTGACTCTTCCCGCTCCACCGAGGAGCGGACCCGGCAGGCCAGGTGCCCGCCACAAGACCTCACTAAGAAGGAAGACCATGGCAGAACTGTCCATCAGCCCCGACGTCATCCGTGACGCGCTGAAAGACTTCGTCGCCGCCTACGAGCCCACCGGGGCAGCGGCGACCGAGGTCGGCACCGTCGTCGACGCCGCGGACGGCATCGCCCACGTCGAGGGTCTGCCCGGCGTCATGGCGAACGAGCTCGTGCGCTTCGAGAACGGCGTCGAGGGCCTCGCGCAGAACCTCGACGAGCATGAGATCGGTGTCGTCGTGCTCGGCGACTTCTCCGGCGTCGAAGCCGGCCAGAAGGTCACCCGCACGGGCGAGGTCCTCTCGGTCGGCGTCGGCGAGGGCTACCTCGGCCGTGTCGTCGACCCGCTCGGCAACCCGATCGACGGTCTCGGCGAGATCGCCACGACGGGCCGTCGCGCCCTCGAGCTGCAGGCGCCCGGCGTCATGCAGCGCAAGTCGGTCCACGAGCCCATGCAGACCGGCATCAAGGCCATCGACGCGATGATCCCCGTCGGTCGGGGTCAGCGCCAGCTCATTATCGGTGACCGCCAGACCGGCAAGACGGCGATCGCGATCGACACGATCATCAACCAGAAGGCCAACTGGGAGTCGGGCGACGTCACGAAGCAGGTCCGCTGCATCTACGTCGCGATCGGCCAGAAGGGCTCGACCATCGCTTCGGTGAAGGGCGCGCTCGAGGACGCCGGTGCCATGGACTACACGACGATCGTCGCGGCCCCGGCATCCGACCCCGCCGGCTTCAAATACCTCGCTCCCTACACCGGCTCGGCCATCGGCCAGCACTGGATGTACGAGGGCAAGCACGTCCTGATCATCTTCGACGACCTGTCGAAGCAGGCCGAGGCCTACCGTGCGGTGTCGCTCCTCCTGCGTCGTCCGCCGGGCCGCGAGGCGTACCCCGGTGACGTCTTCTACCTGCACTCGCGTCTGCTCGAGCGTTGCGCGAAGCTGTCCGACGAGCTCGGCGCCGGATCGATGACGGGTCTTCCCATCATCGAGACGAAGGCCAACGACGTCTCGGCGTACATCCCGACCAACGTGATCTCGATCACCGACGGCCAGATCTTCCTGCAGTCCGACCTCTTCAACGCCAACCAGCGTCCCGCAGTCGACGTGGGTATCTCGGTCTCGCGTGTCGGCGGTGACGCCCAGGTGAAGTCGATCAAGAAGGTCTCGGGAACGCTCAAGCTCGAGCTCGCCCAGTACCGCTCGCTCGAGGCCTTCGCGATGTTCGCGTCCGACCTCGACGCCGCGTCGCGTCGTCAGCTCGCCCGTGGTGCGCGTCTGACGGAGCTCCTCAAGCAGCCGCAGTACTCGCCGTACCCCGTCGAGGAGCAGGTCGTCTCGATCTGGGCCGGAACGAACGGCAAGCTCGACACGATCGAGGTGGAGGACGTCCTCCGCTTCGAGCGCGAGCTGCTCGACCACCTGAAGCGCAACACGTCGATCCTCGACACGCTGCGCGAGTCGAACGTCCTCGGTGACGACACCGTCGCCGAGCTCGACAAGGCGGTCGACGCGTTCGTCCTCGAATTCCAGGGCGGCAAGGGTCAGGCACTCGGCGCGCCGGGTCACGAAGAGGTCGCTGCTGCGGACGTCGACGACGTGAACCAGGAGAAGATCGTCAAGGGCCGCCGCGGCTGACGCCGACGGGAGACTCATAACCAATGGGCGCACAACTCAGGGTCTACAAGCAGAAGATCTCTTCTGCTCAGACGACCAAGAAGATCACGAAGGCGATGGAACTCATCGCGGCTTCGCGCATCCAGAAGGCGATGGCACGCGTCCGCGCGTCCAACCCCTTCGCGCGGGCCGTGACGCGTGCCGTCTCCGCCGTGTCGACGCACTCGAACGTGCAGCACCCGCTGACCACCGAGCGGGAGCAGATCCGTCGCTCCGCCGTCGTCGTCTTCGGTTCCGACCGAGGCCTCGCCGGTGCGTTCAACTCGCAGGTCATCCGCGAGGCGCTGCAGCTCGGCGAGCTGCTGCGCAGCGAGGGCCGGGAGCCGGTGTACTACCTCATCGGTCGCAAGCCGGTCGGCTTCTTCCAGTTCCGTCGCATCGCGACGGCGGGGGAGTGGATCGGGGACACCGACACGCCGGCGTTCTCGACGGCCGAGGAGATCGCGGCGGCGCTGATCGCGGCATACGAGCTCGGTGGCGAAGAGGGCGGCGTGGACGAGATCAACCTCGTCTACAACCGCTTCGTCAGCATGATGACGCAGACGCCGGAAACGGTCCGTCTGCTGCCGCTCGAGGTCGTCGAGGCGGATGACACGGCATCGAGCCAGGTCTACCCGCTCTACGAGTTCGAACCGGATGCCGAGACGGTGCTCGACGCGCTTCTCCCGGTGTACGTGCAGAGCCGCGTCTTCAACGCGCTACTGCAGTCGTCCGCCGCGAAGCAGGCCGCCACGCAGAAGGCGATGAAGTCCGCCAGCGACAACGCCGACAAGCTCATCACCGACTACACCCGCCTGCGCAACAACGCGCGTCAGGCCGAGATCACGCAGCAGATCGCCGAGATCGTCGGCGGCGCCGACGCCCTCGCGTCGGGCAAATAGACCACACGAAAGAAGAGAAGCCATGAGCCTCACCGCTGAGAAGACGGAGACCCCCGTCGTCGGTCGCGTCGCGCGCGTCACCGGCCCGGTCGTCGACATCGAGTTCCCGCACGACTCGATCCCCGAGGTCTACAACGCCCTCAAGACCACCATCACCATCGACGGCGAGTCGACCGAGATCACGCTCGAGGTCGCGCAGCACCTCGGCGACGACCTCGTCCGCGCCATCTCGCTCAAGCCCACCGACGGCATGGTCCGCGGCCAGGAGGTGCGCGACACCGGCGGCCCCATCACGGTCCCCGTCGGCGACGTCACCAAGGGCAAGGTCTTCAACGTCACGGGCGACGTCCTCAACGCCGCTCCCGGCGAGACCATCGAGGTCACCGAGCGATGGGGCATCCACCGCCAGGCTCCGAACTTCGACCAGCTCGAGTCCAAGACCGAGATGTTCGAGACCGGCATCAAGAGCATCGACCTCCTGACCCCCTACGTGCAGGGTGGAAAGATCGGTCTTTTCGGTGGCGCCGGTGTCGGCAAGACCGTCCTCATCCAGGAGATGATCCAGCGCGTCGCGCAGGACCACGGTGGTGTGTCGGTGTTCGCCGGTGTCGGTGAGCGCACCCGTGAGGGCAACGACCTCATCGGTGAGATGGAAGAGGCGGGTGTCTTCGACAAGACGGCTCTCGTCTTCGGCCAGATGGACGAGCCGCCGGGGACCCGTCTGCGCGTCGCTCTGTCGGCCCTGACGATGGCGGAGTACTTCCGCGACGTCCAGAAGCAGGACGTCCTCCTGTTCATCGACAACATCTTCCGTTTCACGCAGGCCGGTTCCGAGGTCTCGACGCTGCTGGGTCGCATGCCCTCCGCCGTCGGTTACCAGCCGAACCTCGCCGACGAGATGGGTGTGCTCCAGGAGCGCATCACGTCGACCCGCGGTCACTCGATCACTTCGCTGCAGGCGATCTACGTCCCCGCTGACGACTACACCGACCCGGCTCCGGCGACCACGTTCGCCCACCTCGACGCGACCACCGAGCTCTCGCGTGAGATCGCATCGAAGGGTCTGTACCCCGCGATCGACCCGCTGACCTCGACGAGCCGCATCCTCGACCCGCGCTACATCGGTGAGGACCACTACCGCGTGGCCACCTCGGTGAAGCAGATCCTGCAGAAGAACAAGGAACTGCAGGAGATCATCGCCATCCTCGGTGTCGACGAGCTCTCCGAAGAGGACAAGATCGTCGTGTCGCGTGCACGTCGCATCCAGCAGTTCCTCTCGCAGAACACCTACATGGCGAAGAAGTTCACCGGCGTCGAGGGCTCCACGGTCCCGATCAAGGAGACGATCGAGTCGTTCGACGCGATCGTCAAGGGTGACTTCGACCACGTCGCCGAGCAGGCCTTCTTCAACGTCGGCGGCATCTCCGACGTCGAAGAGAAGTGGGCGCAGATCCAGAAGGAGAACGGCTGACATGGCGCTGACCGTCACCCTCGTCTCCGCTGAGGCGGAGGTCTGGCACGGCGAGGCGAGCCTCGTCGTTGCCAAGACGGTCGAGGGCGAGATCGGCTTCATGGCCGGTCACGAGCCCGTGCTCGCGATCCTCGCCGAAGGACAGGTCCGCATCACGCAGTCGAACGGCGAGAAGATCGTCGCGACCGCGGAGGACGGCTTCCTCTCGATGGAGAACGACGAGCTCACCATCGTGGCCGGGAACGCAGCCCTGCAGTCCTGACACCTTTTCGCGCAGCGCCGTCCGGTTCGCCGGGCGGCGCTGCGTTTTTCCCGGAGGTCTTCCGTGCTCATCCTGCTTCCACCGTCCGAGACGAAGCGCGTCGGCGGGGACGGTCCGTCATGGCGGGCCGACGCGCTGTCGTTCCCGGGTCTTCGAGCCGAACGCGATCGCGTGGTCGACGCACTCATCACGCTGAGCGCCGACGAGGATGCCGCGGCCCGCGTGCTGAAGCTCTCGGAGCGGCAGCGCCCCGAGATCGCGGTCAATGCCGCACTCCGGACGTCCCCGACGCTCCCGGCCGTCGACCGTTACACCGGGGTCCTGTTCGACGCCCTCGACGCGCCGTCGCTGGACTCACCCGCGCGACAGTGGCTCTCGTCCCACGTCGCGATCCACTCCGCGCCCTTCGGGATCGTCCGCGCGCTCGACCCGCTGCCCGCCTACCGTCTGGGAGCCGGCATCCGCGTTCCCGGTCTGCCGTCGACGCGATCCATCTGGGCGGATGCCGTGGGTGACGCCATCGCAGCGGCGTCGCCGTCGTTCGTGCTCGACTTGCGCTCCGAGGCGTACGTCGCATTGGGGCCGGTGCCCAGCGGCATCCCGCAGGCGTACGTCCGCGTGGTCGCGGAGGCTCCGGGTGGTGCGGTCCGTGCGCTCAACCACTTCAACAAGCACGCGAAGGGGGAGCTGGTGCGCCGGCTCGCCCTGACCCGACCGGACGCGACGGATGCCGCCGCGCTCATGAGATGGGCGCAGGACGAGAAGATCGTCCTGCGCCCATCTGCGGCTGCCGGCGAGTGGGAGCTCGTCGTCCCCGCGGTTACGAGATGAGACGGAGCGTCACCGGGTAGCGGTAGCTCCCGCCGGCGTTCACGCGCACGCCGCCCAAGATCGAGAACACGATGTTGACGACCCAGATGGCGACGGGCAGGAGTCCGATGATCCAGCCGATGACCGGGATCCAGCCCAGCACGAGGGCGGCGATGTTCGCCACGATGATGGCGATCGTGAACGTGATCTGCCAGTTCAGGGCTTCCTTCCCCTCGGTGTTGGTGCGTGGGCCCCGATCCTTGAAGACCAGCCAGATGATCAGTGCCGGCAGGAACCCGATGATGCCGCCGAAGTGGGCGAAGGACGCCCACTGTTTGTCCTGGTCAGGGGGCAGCGGGGCCCCGGCGGGCGCCTGAGAATAGGGCTGCTGGGTGTACGGCTGCTGCGGCGGAGGCTGCTGACCGTACGCCTGCTGCGGGGGCGGCGGGGCGGAGTACCCGCCGGGCGTCTGGTTGGTCGGGGGTGTGGGCGCGCCGGCCGGAGGGGGAGACGCGGGACCGTCGTGCGGCGGCGTGTTCGGGTCTGACATCGATCTGCCCTTCTGTCGGCGACGCCGCACAGGCGGCGTTCAGCGCGTGCGCGCTGGCTCAGCGAAACCGTACTGGGCGCACCGAGTCGATCGCAACGGGTAGTGCCGCATGATGACGGGGGCGCCGTCGACTAGAGTGTGAGGACGCTGCGCCGATCAGGAAAGAAGGGTGGGAGCGTGCCCGAAGCCGTCACCTCATCCCGCGTCGTCCCTACGGGCGCGGGCTCCATCGAGGTGCGCTGGGCGGAGGTCACCCACCAGGGGCGCCGCCGTGAGAACAATCAGGATGCCGTGCTGTCGGCGTTCCCGCTGTTCGTCGTCGCCGACGGCATGGGCGGTCACATCGGCGGCGAGATCGCGAGCTCCCGAACGGTCGAGCGTCTGTCCGCTGCGGTGGAGCGCGGCACGGTGTCGCCCGACGTGATCGAGGACGCCCTGGAGCGCGCCGTCGACGACATCGCCTCCCACGCCGAGACGACCGACGACGGCACCGGCACGACGGTCACGGGCGTGTACCTCGACCTCACCGGCGACGAGCCGACGTGGGTCACCCTCAACATCGGCGATTCACGCGTATACCTGCTCCGCGACGGAGCGCTCGCGCAGATCACCACCGACCATTCCGTGGTCCAAGAGCTCATCGCCGCCGGGCGTCTCAGCCCCGAAGAGGCCGAGAACCACCCGTACGGCAACGTCATCACGCGTGCGGTCGGCCCGAGCGACGGCGTCGTCCCGGACTACGTCCGACTCGAGGTCGTCGACGGCGATCGCTTCGTCGTCTGCAGTGACGGGCTCACGAAGGAGCTGACCGACTACGGGATCCTCCACTTCCTGCTGCAGAACGACGACCCCGCAGCCGCGGTCGACGCAATGCTCGAGGCGGCATTGGAGAACGGCGGACGCGACAACGTGACGGTCATCGTCGTGAGCGCGCACGTGATGTCTGCGGAGGCGGACACCGCGACGGCAGAGATCTCCTCCCCGGTCTCCTCCTGATCGGAACCCTCCACAGGTCGCTCCGCTCGAGGGCCGGCGGCGCGGAATCTTGCGCATCGTGGATGCGTGTCCTCCCTCTCTCGCGATGATCCGCTGACCCTGCCGCGCCGCGCCGCTGCCACACCGAGACCGCCGGTCCCGGTGTGGACGGCGGTGATCCCCGTCATCGGAGCAGTCATACTTTGGGCCGTCACCGGATCGGTATACGCGCTTCTGTTCGCCGCACTCGGTCCGCTCATCGCCGTCGCGTCGGTCGCCGACGCGGCGCGGACGTCGCGACGCACCGCGCGAAAGGATGCCGCCTCGACCGCGCGGGAGCTGGCCGCCGCGGAAACGGAGGTGGAACGTCGTCACGCCGAGGAGCGCGAGCAGCGATGGGCCACTCATCCCGACGTCCCTCGGTTCCTCGCGCGGCCCGAGTCGATCTGGCGCGCGGTGCCCGAGCGCGAGCAGTCGCTCGTGATCGGCTCAGGGGAGGACGCCAGTGAGCTCCGCGTCTCCGGCGGGGACGGCGACGACGATGCGATCGCGCTGCGACGCGCTGCCGGTGTGGTGACGAACGTCCCGATTCTCGTCCCGATGACGACGGGTGTCGCCGTCGTCGGGCCCCCCGCGATCGCTGCTGCGGTCGCACGGGCGCTCGCGGTTCAGGCGCTGCTGTGCCTGGCGCCGGGACGGCTGCGCCTCGGAGACGGCGGTCCCGCCTGGACGGATGCGGCGCCCCACCGAGCCGCGGCCGTGGGGCCCCTGCTCCAGATCCTCGAAGCGGGCGGCGTCGTGGGCGGCGACGTGGACATCCCCCTCATCGTGGTGCCCGACGGCGCGCCGCCGCCCCCGCGCTGCGGCGCCGTTCTGCGGATGACCGGTCCGACGACGGCGCGTCTCGACCTCGACGGGCGCATCCGCGACGTGACGGTCGATGTCGTGAGCGAGGCGCAGGCCGCGCGTGTGATGCGGGTGCTCGCCGACCGCGCCGCCCGCGCGCTCGGGCACGCGGCCGACGAACCGCTCACGCTCCGAACCGCGTGGGAGACGGCACCGGCGGCGCGCCCGGGGACACTCCCCGCGGCGTTCGCGGGCGCGGGCGGGACGGCCGTGCCGATAGACCTCGTCGTCGACGGACCGCACGCGGTGGTCATCGGGATGACGGGAGCGGGCAAGAGCGAGCTCTTGACCTCGTGGGTGGTTTCTCTGTGCTCCACGCACTCGCCTACGCAGCTCGGGTTCCTCCTCGTCGATTTCAAGGGCGGCAGGACATTCGACCACCTCGCGCCGCTGCCGCACGTCACCGGAGTCCTCACGGATCTCGACGAGCCGACGACGCTGCGGGCGATCGAGAGTCTCCGCGCGGAGGTGCGATATCGCGAGCGGGCTCTGGCCGCCGTCGGCGCGCGCGACATCGACGAGGCAGACGACGCCCTCGGAAGGCTCATCATCGTCGTCGACGAGTACGCCGCGCTCGTCGCCGCGCATCCGATCCTGCACGACCTGTTCGGCGACCTCGCCGCGAGGGGGCGGGCACTCGGCATCCACCTCATCCTCGCCGCGCAGCGCGCGAACGGCGTGTTCCGCGACGCGGTCCTCGCCAACGCGCCGCTGCGGATCGCGCTCCGCGTTGCGGACGGAGCGGATTCGCGCGCGGTCCTCGGGGTCGAGGACGCATGTCGGCTCTCCGGTCGCGCCGAGGCGCGCGGGACCGCCCTCATCCGGCGGAGCCGCGACACCGCACCTCACGTGGTCCGTGTCGCGCTCTGCCCGTCCGACCTCGTGACGAGCGTCGCGCAGCGGCACACGGGCGCCCGAGCGCGACGCCCGTGGCTCCCCGCGCTCCCGCAGCGCATCCCACTCGAGACGAACGCCGCGAGGGCGGGCGTCCTGCTGGCCGTCGCCGACGAGCCGGAGCATCAGCGGCAGCAGGAGGTCATGTGGAGCGACGCGGCCCTGGCGGTGATCGGGGGGCCCGGCAGCGGACGGAGCGGGGTGTTGCGCGCGGTAGCCGCCCAGACCGCTGTCGTGCGGGTGCCCGCGGATCCGGAGGCAGCGTGGGACGCGATCGCTGCGCTGGAGCATGCGCGGAGCGGGACGACGGTGCTGATCGACGACCTCGACGCGATCATCTCCGGGCTGCCCGGAGAATACGGCGCAGCGGCCTCCGATGCGCTCGATCGTGCACTGCGGGGAGCGCGGACACGCGGCGTCCGAATCGTCCTCGCGACGCAGCGCGTCGGAGCGGGGATCGGTCGCCTCCTCGAGCTCGTGCCGCGACGTCTGATCCTCGGTACGGCATCCCGCACCGACCACGTCGCGGCCGGCGGCGAGGCCGCCGACTTCGTACCGGACCTCCCGCCCGGGCGCGGGCGCCTCGGGCGCACGCTCGTTCAGGTCGTCGATGTCGACGAGCCCGACGTCGAGGAGCGGGGTGCCCGGCCTCCCGTGTGGCGACCGGGACGGCGCCCCGCGGCCGTCGTCGTTCCCGCCGGGCCTCGATCCCGGCGGCTCATCGCGACGTGGGAGGGTATCGGGATCCGCGTGAGTCGGATCGATGCGGGAACGACGCTCGAGCGAGGGAGCGTCGTCGTCGGCTCACCGGACGCCTGGCTCGGGCAGTGGCGTCTTCTCGCCGCGGCTCGGGCCGACGCGGATCTCATCATCGACGCCGCGTGTGCGAACGAGTACCGCGCGCTCGTGGGCTCCCGAGAACTGCCGCCGTTCCTTCTGCCGGGAGTCGGCCGTGCGTGGCTGCACGCACCCGAGCGGGCGGTGCGACGTGTCGTCCTCGAGGACGCATAGATGCGGTCCGCAGCGGGGTCAGACGGTGGGACGGATGACGCCGACGTCCCTGCCCCCGCCTGTCACCGTCAGCGGCAGGTCGCCGAGGGTGCGGGCGACGTCCGCGGCCTGAAGCGCACCCGCACGGACGAGCAGCGTCAACGCCGTGACGACGCCCGCGCGGTTGCTGCCGTCGAGCATCTTGAGCACGACGGTCGTGCCGTCGGGGGCGACCATCGACATGACCCCCTCCGCGCCGTGCTTGGCGAACACTCCCAGCCGTTCCGTCACGACCGAGTCCGGCTGGCCGGGTCCCTGGATCACCCACGGGTGCTCGCGGACTGCGCGTACGAGAGCGCCGGCGCTGCGATGCAGCGCGAACGGCGAGCGTTCCGAGGACGCACCGATGCGGTGGACGGCCCGCGCGAGCGCGGCGAGGCTCATCGCATGCACGGGCGCGCCGCATCCATCGACCGCCGTCACGGAGATCTTCGTACCGGTCAGCCGCTCCACGACCTCGCGGGTGTGGACCTGGAGCGGATGCTGCGGGTCGAGATAGCTCGCCATGTCCCAGCCGTTGACCTGGCAGGCGAGCAGCATCGCCGCGTGCTTGCCCGAGCAGTTCATCCGCACGCGCTGAGGCCCGATGAGCTCCCGGGTCATCTCGTCCCGTGCGGCCGCGTCTCCGGGCCAGGAGGGCGGGCAGAGGAGGGCGTCCTCGGCGACGCCCGCCATGTTGAGGATGTCGGTCACGAGCGTCACATGCCGGTCGGTGCCCGAGTGACTCGCCGTCGCGACGGCGAGGTGCGGGCCGTCGAGCGCTGCGCCCGCGGACACGCTCGCAAGCGCCTGCATCGGCTTGAGCGCAGACCGGGGGAGGATCGGGGAATCGACGTCTCCGAGAGACGACACGACACCCCCGTCCGTGTCGAGCACGATCGCCGAACCCGCGTGGCGGGACTCGACGAAACCGCTCCGCTCGACGACGGCGAGTTCGACGGCATCCGTCACGGCGAAGGTCTCAGGCACCCGCCAAGCCTACCCAGCCTCTCCGGCGCGGCCGTGGCTCCGAGCGTGCAAGACTGGCCGCGTGCACGACGAACACCACTATCGCGTCAACGCTCGATGGACCGGGGACCGGGGCACCGGGACGAGCGGTTACCGGGATTACGACCGGGACGTGACCCTCCGCGTCGACGGCAAACCGGATCTCCTCGGCTCGAGCGACCGCCCGTTCCGCGGCGACCGGACTCGCTGGAACCCCGAGGATCTGCTCCTTGCGGCTCTGTCGGAGTGCCATCTGCTGTCGTACCTCCACGCCTGCGTCACCGCGGGCGTCGTCGTGACCTCGTACGAGGACGACGCGACGGGCACCCTGGTGCTGGACGGGAAAGGCGGAGGCGCCTTCCGTGAGGTCATCCTCCGCCCTCGGGTGACCGTCGCCGACGAGGCGATGATCCCCGCCGCCGAGGCGGCGCACCGTCAGGCGAACGAGTGGTGCTTCATCGCGAACTCGGTCAACTTCCCCGTGCGCCACGAGGCGGTCGTCACGGCAGCGTGAACCCGGGACATGCGCGGATCGGTCAGCGCCGCTCGTGGGGGAGCACCTGCTTGAGGCGTTCCACCGGGTTCTGCGCCGGGACCTCGTTGTACGCGCCCGCCAGTTCCTGCCCCGAAAGCGCGTGGATCGCCGCCATGATGTCGTCGGTCGCCTGTCGCCGGGCACGGCCGGACGATGACGCACCGTGGTGCGAGAGATCGATCGGCTCGCCGTAGCGGATCGTCACGCGGGGAGAGAGCCGAGGCCACTTGGCGCCGACCGGCATCGCGTCGTTGGTCCCCACGATTCCGACCGGCACGACCTTGGCCCCGGTCTCGAGGGCGAGGAAGGCGACACCGGTGCGCCCCTTGTAAAGGCGTCCGTCCAGCGAGCGCGTGCCTTCGGGGTAGAGGGCGATCGCTTTACCGGACTGCAGGATGCGGCGCTGCTGGTCCAAGGCGTCGAGGGCGGCCTGGCCGGCGCCGCGCTGAACCGGGGTGGCGCCGAGGGCGCGGAAGAAGCGATTGCTGAACCAGCCCTTCACGCCGCCGCCGTCGAAGTAGCTCGACTTGGCGAGGAAGTACACGGGGCGCGGGGCGAACAGCGGCAGCACGAACGAGTCGATGAAGCTCAAGTGGTTGCTGGCGAGGATGATCGGTCCCGACCGGGGGATGTTCTTCGCACCCTCGATGCGGGGGCGGTAGAAGAGTCGTGCGAGCGGTCCGAACCCCCAGCGAACGAGATAGTAGAGTCCGCCGGCGCGGGCGAGTTCATCTGCGGACGACTCGGCGGAGGTCTCGGGTGGAGTCGGCGCTTCGGTCACCAGAAGAGGGTACTGCCAAACCCATGCGCGTCCCGACATGACGGATCCGCCGATCCGCGGACGAATCGGAGCGACTCACACCCCGGACAAAAGAACCTGGGGGAGGATGTAACGACTCCCCGTTCATCTGTGAGGTTCATCCGTGCGTCTTCGTCCCTTCGCCGCCGTCTCCGCCGCCGCTGCGGCCGTCCTCATCCTGGCCGGGTGCGCGGCCGGTCAGGGCTCGGCCCAGCCCACCGGGACTGCGGCCGCAGATCTCTGCGCCGCGGCGGCTCCGTCCGGTTCGGCATCCGAGTCCGTCAAGGTCGACGGCGACGCCGGTAAGCCCTCGAAAGCGACGTTCACGACTCCGCTGGAGCCGAAGGAACTCGAAGTGACCGTGCTCGACGAGGGCAAGGGCAAGGCCGTCAAGCCCGGCGAATTCGTCTCGTACGCGATGACCGCCTACAACGCGAAGACCGGCGACGAGCTTGCCACCGTCGGGTACAAGCCCGGTGAGTTCCTCCCCTCGCAGCTGTCGGCGGACTCGGTCCTCGGCCAGGTGTTCGGATGCGGCAAGATCGGTGAGCGCGTCGTCGCCGCGTTCCCCGCGACCGACAAGGCCCAGGCCGAGGTCTACGTGCTCGACCTGCTCGGCACCGTGCCGACGGCCGCGTGGGGCGAGCCGCAGGAGGCGCCCGCGGGCTTCCCGAAGGTGGAGCTCGCTCCCACCGGGGCACCGAAGGTCACGATCCCGAAGGGCGAGGAGCCGCCGACCGAGACCGAGCTCGCCGTCCTCAAGAAGGGCGACGGCTACACCGTGAAGAAGGGCGACTACGCCCTCATCCAGTACACGGGCGTACGGTGGTCGAACGGTGCGACGTTCGATTCGACGTGGGACAAGGGGACGCCGATCGCGTATCCCACGACGCAGTACGTCGAGGGCTTCCAGAAAGCCCTCGAGGGGCAGACCGTGGGGTCTCAGGTCCTCGTCGTGATCCCGCCCGCCGAAGGCTACGGCGAAGGAAAGATCAACGAGACCGACCTGAAGGGCGAGACGATCGTCTTCGTCGTCGACATCCTCGGCGCGCAGTCGCCCACGGCGGGTTCCCCCGAGGACTGACGCTTCGGCGGCGCCTCGACGCCCGCCGGTAGGGTGAGGGCTATGCGACGCATCCTGATCCTGGGTTCCACCGGCTCGATCGGAACGCAGGCGCTCGATGTCATCCGCGCGAACCGCGACCGGTTCCAGGTCGTCGGTCTCGCCGCGGGGCGCGATCGCGACGGGATGCAGGTGCAGGCCGACGAGTTCGGCGTGAGCGAGACCGCGCTCGGCGCGGCCGATGCCGAGCGCCTCGTCCGCAATGTCGAGGCCGACGTGGTCGTCAACGGCATCACCGGCTCCGTCGGGCTCGGGCCGACCCTCGCGGCCCTCGAGTCAGGGGCGGTGCTCGCGCTGGCCAACAAGGAGTCGCTCATCGTGGGTGGGCCGCTCGTGACGAAGCTCGCGGCCCCCGGTCAGATCGTCCCGGTCGACTCCGAGCACTCAGCGATCGCGCAGTGCCTTCGGTCAGGTGACCCGGCCGAAGTGCGCCGGCTCGTCCTCACCGCCTCGGGGGGACCGTTCCGAGGACGCACGCGCGACCGATTGCGTGATGTCACGCCTCGCGAGGCCCTCGCGCATCCGACCTGGGACATGGGACGCGTCGTGACGACCAACTCCGCGACGCTCGTCAACAAGGGCCTCGAGGTCATCGAGGCGCACCTCCTCTTCGGCATCCCCTACGACCGCATCGACGTCACCGTCCACCCTCAGTCGATCGTGCACTCGATGGTCGAGTTCATCGACGGCTCGACGATCGCCCAGGCGTCCCCGCCCGACATGCGCCTGCCGATCTCGCTCTCGCTCGACTGGCCGCATCGCGTCGCCGGTGTCGGCGCTCCGCTGGACTGGACCTCGGCGTCGACCTGGACCTTCGAGCCGCTCGACGCCGATGCCTTCCCGAGCGTAGGCCTCGCCAAGCAGGTCGGGGTCGCCGGAGCGACCTATCCGGCCGTGTTCAACGCCGCCAACGAGCAGGCGGTCGATGCCTTCCACGAGGGTGCGCTGCCGTTCCTCGGCATCGTCGACACGATCTCGCGGGTCGTCGACGCGCACGATGCCCCGAGCGAGCTCACCCGGGAGTCTCTCGCCGAGGCCGAGCGGTGGGCACGGGAAACGGCGGATCGGGTGATCGCCGAGCGCTGAGCGAGGCTCAGCCCGGGATCGGCCAGCCGCTGCGCCGAAGCGCGTCCCGTGCAGCGCCCGCCGCATCGAAGGGCGTCCGGACGCCCTGGATCTCGCGGTAGTGCTGATGGCCCGGTCCCGCCCAGAGGATCGCGTCGCCGTCACCGGCCAGCGAGACGGCCGTCGCGATCGCCTCTTCCGGAGGCGTCACCTCGCGGATGACCGCATCGGGCTTCGCCGCGAGGGCCCCGTCGATAAGAGCGCGTCGGATCAGTTCGGGGTCCTCTGAGCGAGGATGCTGGTCCGTGATGACGAGGATGTCGCTCCCGAGCGCTGCGACGGCGCCCATGTCGGCACGCTTCGTGGTGTCGCGGTCGCCGTTGGCCCCGCAGACCATGATCACGCGTCCGGGCGTGACCCGGCGCACCGCGTCGAGCGTCTTGGCGAACGCGTCGGGGGAGTGGCCGAAGTCGAGATAGAGCGCGGGGCCCCGCTCGCCTGAGAGCCGCTCGATGCGGCCGGGAAGGCGGGCGTCGATGCGTCGGCCGTCGATGAGGCCGGTCAGCGCCGCCCACTCCCATCCGGCTTCGAGCAGCATCACGATGGCGACGCCCGCGTTCGAGGCCATGTGCGGGCCGATGACGGGAACGGTGGTCGTGAGTGCGCCGGCCGGGCCGCTGAGGGTGAACGTCGTGCCCTCAGGGGTCTCCGACGTGATCTCCACCCGCCAGTCGGCTGCGACGGTCGGGTCCTCGGCGATCGCCGGGGTGAGGACGGTCGTGGCGGGGATGCCGGTGGTCGCCGCGATCCGAATGCCCGCCGGCTGGTCGACGCAGATTACGGCCCGTCGCGCGCGTGCCGGAGTGAACAGCGCTGCCTTGGCGGCGAGGTACTCCGTCATGTCGCGGTAGTCGTCGAGGTGGTCGTGCGACAGGTTGGTGAATCCGGCGACGTCGAAATGGAGCCCGTCGACGCGGTGGCGCGTGAGTGCCTGAGCGCTCACCTCGACGAGGATCGCCTGCACGTCGCGCTCACGCATGAGGCCGATGAGGGCATGCATCTCGGACGCCTCGGGCGTCGTCAACCGCGACGGGATCACCTCGCCCGCGATGTGACGCTCCGCGGTCGAGGACAGGCCCGTGACGACGCCGAGGCCGTGCAGCATCCCCTCCATGAGGTGGGTGACGCTCGTCTTGCCGTTCGTGCCGGTGACGGCCAGGAGCGGGGGGAGCGCGGCATCCGCTCCCGTCCCGTAGACGAGCGCCGACAGATCTCCGAGGATCGCGCGGGGGTTCTCGACGACGAGGACGGGAACCCGGGCGTCCGCCAGGAGCGCGGCGCCGGCGGCATCCGTCACGACGGCGACGGCACCCTGCGCAATCGCGTCGGCGGCGAACTCCGCGCCGTGCCGGTGCACGCCGCGAACGGCGACGAACAGCTCGCCGGGGCGGAGGTCGGCCGTGGCCAGGGTCACGCCGCGGACGCTGACTCCGTCGAAGACCTCGCGCGCGTCGACGCCGAGATGCGCCGCGATGTCGGCGAGGGGCACGGCCGTCGGAGCCGACGGCCGGAGGACGGGTGGCGGGGCGGAGGGGTTCTGCATGGTCCCTCCATCATCGCATCCGGCCTCCGGCCGGCCCGGCTCAGACCCTGCGGCGGTTCAGAATCGCGACGACGAGCGCGGCCGCTCCCAGGACGAGGGCTCCGCCGCCGAGCCACGTGGCGATCGGGTCGGTGGAGGTCGTCTCGGTCGCCGCCGGTGCGGCGGCGACGTGCTCGTCGTGGTCGCCGTCGTCATCGTGGTCCGACGACGCCGCCGAGGCCGCGCCGACCGCGACGACGGGGGCGGGGGACTCGAGCGATTCGGGGTCCTCGCCGTCCTTGGCGATCTGATTCCACTCGGTCTCCCCGGACACGCACTCCTGCGTCACAGGGAAGGCGACGTCGGTGCCGCCGACCTTCGACGAGAACAGCGCGTCGAAGGATGCCGAGGCGGCGTAGCCGTTCTCGATCGGTGTGATGGCGGTGTAGGTCAGCTGCGTCGGGACGTTGTTCTCGCCGAGGACGCGGCTGACCTTCCACACGCCGTCGACGACGGGGGTGACGTTGTCGACCCCCTGCGGGATGTCGAAGACGAGCGCGGTGGTCGCTGCACCGTCGCAGCCGTGGCTGAACGAGAACTCCAGGCGCGAGGTCGCGCCGGCGGCGGCCCCGTCGGCGTGGACGTGCACATGCGCGGATGCCGCCAAGGGAGCGGCGAGGACGAGGGCGCCGCCGAGGGCGAGGCCGGTGAGGGTGAGCGCGGAACGGCGCGCAGAACGGGTGGTCATGATCGAGGTCTCCGTGAGGGATGCGGGCCCGGGGCCCGCGGATGAATGGTGAGCGTCGGCCGCTGCGGGAGCGGCGGGCTCAGCGCGGCGGGCCGCGTCGGGAGAGGTCGGCGAGAAGCAGCCGGGGCCGCGGACGACGCGGCAGCGGGCCGGCCGCGGTCGGCACAGGCGTCGGTGAGAGGAGCGCAGGCGTCCGGAGGCGCAGGAGGTAGCGGATGCCGCGGGCCGTGGCGCGCAGCATCCGTTCGCCGTGGCAGACCATCGCTGCGGTCACGATCGCCGCGACGACGTGGGCCGACAGCATGCCGGTGTCCGGTGGGGCACCGGCAGCGGCGGTGGCGTCGAGGATGAGGCGGCCGTGATGGTGCGTCCCCCAGATCCCGTGCGGTTCCGCACCGCCGACCAGCGCGAACGCGGTGTGCAGCAGCGCCTGCGCGGACACGACCGCCAGGGCCGTGCGGACCGACCCGGGACGGCGTCCCACGATCGCCAGCGCGAGCGGCCACGACAGGAGCATCACCGTGAGGACGAGCCACGGCGCGGGAGGGATGCCGCCTCCGAGGGTGTGCGCGGCGGACGCTGTGAGAGTGGCGATCGCCGCCGCTCCGCCCGCTCGCACGACGCGTGCGCGACGCGAGTCGACGGGGCGGAGGATCACCCCACCAGCCTAGATCGGGAGCGTCCCGGTGGTGGCGAGCGCGGTCATCGCAGGTTCATAGTGAGCGGGGGTAGCGTCGGCTCGTGACCGTTCTCGCATTCATCGTCGGCGTCCTCGTGCTGGTGGTCGGACTCGCCGTCTCCATCGCCCTCCATGAGGTCGGACACCTGGCCCCGGCGAAGGCGTTCCGCGTGCGTGTCAGCCAGTACATGATCGGCTTCGGTCCGCGGATCTTCTCGCGTCGGATCGGCGAGACGGAGTACGGCTTCCGGCTGCTCCCGCTCGGCGGGTTCATCTCGATGGCCGGCATGTACCCGCCGTCGAAGGCGGCGGCCGCCGGGGAACCCGAGGGCGGCCCCGTCCGCCGTCGACGCCTGTTCGAAGCGATGATCCAGGACGCCCGCGTCGTCAACGAGGAGACGCTCCAGGGAGACGGTGCGGAGCGCGCCTTCTATCGACTTCCCGTCTACAAGCGGGTCATCATCATGCTCGGTGGGCCGGTGATGAACCTCGTGCTCGCCGTGATCCTGTTCGGCATCGTCTTCTCGGGCATCGGTCTGCAGACAGCGACGACGACGGTCGCCGCCGTCAACGAGTGCGTCCTGCCGGCCGGGACGTCCCAGACGGCGTGCGCCCCCGAAGACCCCGCATCCCCGGCGGCGGCCGCCGGCATCCGTCCGGGCGATGTCCTCGTCTCGGTGGACGGGACCGCCGTCGACACCTTCGCCGAGGCATCCGCGATCATCCAGAAGTCCCCGGGCGCCACCCTTCCGGTCGTCGTGGATCGCGACGGCCGCCGCGAGACGCTCCAGGTCACCCCCGTGCTCGCCACCCGTCAGATCGCGGGGGAGGACGGGACCTCGAAGACGGCCGAGGTCGGCTTCGTCGGGATGACCGCCACGGTCGCGCGGGTCCCGCAGCCGATCTGGGACGGACCGCAGGCGGCGATCGAGCAGACCGGACGGGTCATGGGGATCATCTGGCAGCTCCCGGCGCGCGTCTACCAGACAGCGGTGGACACGTTCACGGGTGCCGGACGCGATCCGAACGGACCGCTCTCGGTCGTCGGCGCCGGCCGCATCGCGGGCGAGGTCGCGGCGACCGAAGCTCCCGTGCTCGACCGGATCTCGGGCATGCTCACCCTGCTCGGGTCGCTGAACATCGCCCTGTTCGTCTTCAACCTCGTGCCGCTGCTCCCGCTCGACGGCGGTCACATCGTGGTGGCGCTCTGGGACGGACTCAAGCGTGCCTGGGCACGACTGACGGGGCGCCGCGCACCGCGACCTGTCGACGCCACGAAGCTCGTCCCCGTCACCTACGTCGTCGTGATCGGTCTCATCCTCATGGGCGGGACGCTGATCCTCGCCGACATCGTCAACCCGGTCCAGCTGTTCGGCTGACGTCGCGTCAGCCCTCAGCGGGCTGGAGCGCGTGCGTCACGAGCCGCTCGAGGGTCGTCAGCCCGTCGCGCGACAGGATCGACTCCAGGTGGCCCTGAACGGACGCGTACCCCGGACCACGGAGTGCGTAGACGTCGCCGGTGGCGGGGTCCGCGGCGACGTGGGTCGCCCCCACCCGGTCGGTCCCCGGCGCGACGCGCGCGGTGAAGGTGTTGTAGAACCCGATGGATGCCTCGGCCCCGAACACGTCGACCGTCTTCTGCAGCCCCTGGTGCGGGCTCGCCAGGGGCGCGAGCTCGATGCCCAGCCGGTCGGCGAGCACCTGATGGCTCAGGCACACGGCCAACAGCGGCGCGCCGGAATCGAGGCGGGCGCCCACGACGTGGCGCAGTCTCGCGATCCGCTCGCTGTCCGCATCCCGGGGGTCGCCGGGGCCGGGGCCCGAGACCACGAGGTCGGCCGCGGCGACCGCATCCGGGGTCGCCTCCGACCAGTGGGCGATCGTCACCTCGAAGCCGAGGTGACGCAGCTGATGGGCGAGCATCGTCGTGAAGCGGTCCTCGGCATCCACCACTAGGGCCGTCCGTCCCGCGAGAGGACCGCGTCCGGGTTCACCCTGCGGGTTGAGCCAGAACGCCGCGAGGCGGGCGTTGCGTGACGCGAGGAGTTCGGCGATCGCCGGGTCTTCGCCCAGCGGCCGGCGCGCGGGGGCGGGCGCATCCTCGTCGACCTCGGCGGTGACGACCGTGTCGCGGGGGATGGCGCCGATCGCGCCGAGGACACCGGCGGCCTTGCCGTGCGTCTCGCCGACTTCGCCGTAGGGGTCGGAATGGCGCACCAGGGTCGCCCCGACGGGCACCCGCAGTCGGCCTCCCGCGACGTAGGCGGTGCGGATGAGGATCGGGGCGTCGAGGTCGTGGCCGCCGCCGGCGCGCGGGGTGAACAGCGCGGCGACGCCCGAGTAGTAGCCGCGCGGGCTCTGCTCGTGACGGGCGATGACGGTGCAGGCGTTCTGCATGGGGGAGCCCGTGACGGTCGGGGCGAACATCGTCTCGCGGAGGATGTCGCGCGGGTCCATCGTGCTCGTCCCGCGGAGCATGTACTCCGTGTGCGTCAGGCGGGACATCTCCTTGAGGTGCGGGCCGGTGATCCGTCCGCCGTCGCTGCAGACGGCCGACATCATCTTCAGCTCCTCGTCGACGACCATGAAGAGCTCCTCGGTCTCCTTCGTGGACGAGAGGAACTCGGTGAGCGTTTCGGCGGTCGCGCCGCCGGCGGGGTGCCGGAACGTGCCCGAGATCGGGTTCATCGTCACGATGCCGTCCTGCGCGCTCACGTGCGCCTCGGGACTGGCACCGACGGCGAGGTGACCGGGCGTCGAGACGAGGAAGGTCCAGTAGGCGCCGCGCTCGTGCTCGAGGAGGGCGCGGAACCACGTCAGGCCGGCGGTGAGCGGGTCGCCGCCGACGCCGGCGACGTAGTCGCGCCGGATGACGAAGTTGGCGCCTTCGCCGCGGCCGATCTCGTCCGCGATGACGCGCCGGACGATGTCGGCGTACGCCTCGTCGTCGATGTCGAAGCCCGCGTCCTCGAGCGGGATACGGTCGGTCGGCAGCTGCGCGAGTGCGTCGGCGAGAGGGAGGGCGCGTCGCTCTCCGATGACGAGGCAGCGCAGGGGTGCCTCGTCATCGTGGCACGCGAAGCCCCGCTCGACGACCTGACGGAACGGCACGAGGGCGAGGACCTCGCGGTCGGCGCCGTCCGCGTCGGAGAGGGGGATGTCGGCGAGCAGGTCGACGTCGACGACCTCGCCCGTGAGCACCTCGACCGTCTCGCCGTCGCGGGCGAGGAGGGCGAAGGGGACGCCGCGGGCGGCGAGGTCGGCGAGGATGATCGGGGCGGTGCCGGTCATGGTGGTTCTTCCGTTCGGGGCGGTCGCCGATGAAACGAGAAACGACCGCCGGGCTCTCAGCTCGGGCGGTCGTCGAATGTTCGCGGCGTCCGCCTCAGGCGGTGCGCCACCACGTGCGGTTCGCGAACATGGGGTGAACCTACCACAGGCGGCTTTGGCGGCATCCTCGCGGCCGCACACCGTGCCGCGCGCGCCCCGGCGGCTTAGGCTGGACCCGTGCCAGCTGTCAACATCGGGATGCCCCGCGTGCCGGAGGTCCTCGCACCTCGTCGCAAGAGCCGTCAGATCAAGGTCGGCAAGGTCCTCGTCGGTGGCGACGCGCCCGTCAGCGTCCAGTCGATGACGACGACGCCCACCACCAACATCAACGCGACCCTCCAGCAGATCGCCGAGCTCACCGCCTCGGGCTGCGAGATCGTCCGTGTGGCGGTGCCCCACCAGGCAGACGCCGATGCGCTGAAGATCATTGCTGCCAAGAGCCAGATCCCCGTGATCGCCGACATCCACTTCCAGCCGCGCTACATCTACACCGCGATCGACGCGGGCTGCGGCGCCGTGCGCGTCAATCCCGGCAACATCCGCGAGTTCGACGGCAACGTCGGTCAGATCGCCGCAGCTGCCAAGGCCGCAGGCGTCTCTCTCCGCATCGGCGTCAACGCCGGATCGCTCGACAAGCGGATCCTCGAGAAGTACGGCAAGGCGACGGCCGAGGCCCTCGTCGAGAGCGCCGTGTGGGAGGCATCCCTCTTCGAGGAGCACGACTTCCACGACTTCAAGATCTCGGTCAAGCACAACGACCCCGTGGTCATGGTGAAGGCCTACCGCATGCTCGCCGAGCGGGGCGACTGGCCCCTCCACCTCGGCGTGACCGAGGCCGGGCCCGCCTTCCAGGGCACCATCAAGAGCGCGACCGCCTTCGGCATCCTGCTGGGGGAGGGCATCGGCGACACGATCCGTGTCTCGCTGTCGGCACCCCCCGCCGAAGAGGTCAAGGTCGGCCACCAGATCCTTCAGTCGCTGAACCTGCGCGAGCGCAAGCTCGAGATCGTGTCGTGTCCGTCGTGCGGTCGCGCCCAGGTCGACGTGTACACCCTCGCCGACAACGTCACCGAGGGTCTCAAGGACATGACCGTGCCGCTGCGCGTCGCCGTCATGGGCTGCGTCGTCAACGGCCCCGGCGAGGCGCGCGACGCCGACCTCGGTGTCGCCTCGGGCAACGGCAAGGGACAGATCTTCGTCAAGGGCGAGGTCGTCAGGACCGTCCCCGAAGAGGACATCGTCGCGACCCTCATCGCGGAGGCGAACCGTCTCGCCGACGAGATGGGGCCGGACGCCCCGATCGGGACCGCCCAGGTCGTCACCTCCTGACGGGACACGGATGCCGCGGGCCTGACCTCCGGCATCCGCTCCCGGTCAGCTCCAGAGGGAGTGGTAGGCGTTGATCGCCGGCTGACCGCCGAGGTGCGCGTACAGCACGGTCGAGTCCTTCGGGATGTCGCCGCCCTTCACGAGGTCGATGAGCCCGGCGAGCGATTTCCCCTCGTAGACGGGGTCGGTGATCATCGCCTCGAGCTGCGCGCCGAGCGCCATCGCGTTCATCGTGGACTCGACGGGGATTCCGTACAGGTCGCCGGCCCACCCCTCCAGGACCTGGATCTCATCCTCGCGGAGGTCGCGGCCGAGCTCGATGAGCTCGGCGGTGTTCCGCGTGATGCGGGCGACCTGGTCGCGCGTCTTCTGCAGCGTGGCGGATGCGTCGATGCCGATCACCCGACGCCGGACACCGGTCATCTCCTCGAGCGCCGCGAACCCGGCGATCATGCCCGCGTGGGTCGACCCGGTGACGGTGCAGACGACGATCGTGTCGAAGAAGACGCCGAACTGCTTCTCCTGCTCAGCGACCTCGAACGCCCAGTTCGCGAAGCCGAGACCGCCGAGGCGGTGCTCCGATGCGCCGGCGGGGATCGGGTAGGGGGTGCCGCCGGCATCCTCCACCTCCTGCAGCGCCTGCTTCCACGAATCGCGGATGCCGATGTCGAAACCGGCCTCGTCGAGGCGGGAGTCGGCGCCCATCATGCGGGACAGCAGGATGTTGCCGACCTTGTCGTTGACCGGCTCGTCCCACGGCACCCACTTTTCCTGCACGAGACGCGCCGTCAGCCCCAGATGCGCGGCGACGGCCGCCACCTGACGGGTGTGGTTGGACTGGTAGCCGCCGATCGACACGATCGTGTCGGCACCGCTCGCGAGGATGTCGGGGACGATGTACTCGAGCTTGCGCGTCTTGTTGCCGCCGAAGGCGAGACCGCTCGAGACGTCCTCGCGCTTGGCCCAGACCTCCGCGCCGCCCAAGTGCTGGGTCAGCCGCTTCAGGTGCTGCAGCGGACTCGGTCCGAAGGTGAGCGGATGGCGGGGGAACTGGTCGAGGATCATGCGGTCTCCTGAGGGGTGGTGTCGGCGAGAAGGTCGAGCCAGAGGCCCTCGGCCACGGCGCCTGCGGACTCGGCGTCCCGCGCCGTGCAGTGGCGGATGAGGTCGGCGTGGCGGGCGGCGGAGGCGTCTGCCTCGTCGGAGGAGAATCGCAGGCGCTCGGCGCGCTCGAGGACCGGTCCGTAGAGGGCGAGCACCGTGCGGACGGCCTCGTTGGCGGCCCGATCGACGGCGACGGCGTGGAAGTCGTGGTCGGCACGCTGGGCCGCAGCGGCGTCCCCGGCGGCGTGGGCGGCCACGAAGGCGTCGTTCGCCCGCCGCATCCGATCGATGTCGTCGTCGGTTAGGCGCGGCGTGGATTCGACGACGGCGATGCGGTGCATCGCCGCCACGACCGAGGCGGCATCGCGCTGAGCCCGCCCGTCGATGGGCGCGACGATCGTCGATCGGCCCGGCTGGGCGAGGACGAGCCCGGAGCGGGCGAGGTCGAGGAGCGCCTCGCGGACAGGCGTCCGTGAGACGCCGAGCCAGGCGGAGAGTTCCGCGTCGCGGAGCTGCTCGCCCGGCGCGAGGGTGCCGTCGACGATGGCATCGCGCAGCGTCGCGCGCACCTCGTCGCGGAGGAGTCCACGGGGAGGGAGAGAGGTGGAGGGGACTGGCATGCAATATATTGCACACGTCACCGCCCCGCCGTGCAAATCGACACGCTCACGCGGCGGTGAACTCGCTCGTGCCGGTCGTCACGTCCGCCGCGACCAGGCGGATGCGGACTAGGCTGCCGGGCTCGGCGTCGAGGCCCGGGACGACGGTCTCGAGCGGGGGATCCGACATCGCGACGCGCGCGCCGTTCTCGCGGCGCCGGAGGACGACGGCCTCGAACTCCTCGCCCACGCGGGCCGACAGGACCGCCGCCGCGACACGCTCGACGGCCGCCGCATCGACCTGCGACGCGGACCTGGCGGACCGCTCCATCGCCTCGGGGATCTCGGCGAGCGAGGCGCGGACCTCGCCCGGAACCGCGCGACCGTTGGCGAGTGCGTCGCAGACGAGCAGGGACCATCGGTCGACGAGCCGCCGGAGCGGGGCCGTCACGTGCGCATACGGAGCCGCGATCGCCGCCTGCGTCGTCAGCTCCGGCAGGTCTCCGTCGAAGGCGGCGTACCCGGCTCCGCGGAAGAGTCCGGCGGCGAGGTCGCGGACGACCCGGCCCGCAGGCGTGCGCGGCAGATCCCGGAGGTACTCGCCGTAGGCGACGCCTTCGCGCCACGGCAGACCGAGGGCGGCGGTCTGCGCGCGGAAGGCCGCGACGTCCTCGTTGGATGCCGGGGGCATCGTGCGGAGGATCCCGACGCGCCCGGCGATCATGATCTCGGCCGCGGCCATCCCGGTCAGCAGCGACACCTGCGCGTTGGCGTCTTCGAGCGGGATGCCGTCGTCGGCCTCGAGCGCGTACCCGTCCGCCGTGGCGACGACGCGGATCTCGGGGAGGTTCAGGCTCGCTCCACCGCGTTCGATCTCCCGGCGGGCGCGTTCCTCGCCGAACCAGACGAGGTGATGGATGGAGTCGGGCGCGCCGCCGCCCGCGAGCGCGGCCTGCGCGTCCACGTACGACCACTGGGCCCGGGAGCGGATCACCCCGCGGGTCAGCGTCGTGGAGGTCGGCCGGGCCCCGGCATCCAGCTCGAACCGCCAGACGTAGGCGCGACGATCCCGCTCCGGCAGCAGTGAGGCGGCGTCCTCGCTGAGGACGGCGGGGTGGAGGGGGATCCGCCCGTCGGGCGCGTAGACGGTCTGGCCGCGGCGGCGGGCCTCGGCATCCACCGTCCCGCCGAGGGCGACGAACGCCGGGACGTCGGCGATGGCGTAGTGCAGGATGCCGCCGCCGTCGGCGGTCCGCTCGAGGTGCAGCGCCTGGTCGAGGTCGGTCGAGCCCGCGGGATCGATCGTGAGGAAAGGGACGTCGCGGAGGTCCGCCAGTTCCTCGACCGCCGGATCGACGGGGACGGTGCGGGCGGCGTGCTCGGCCTCGGCCTGCACATCGGCCGGGAAGTCCGCCGGGAGATCGAACTCGGTGCGAAGGGCAGCGAGCGCGTCGCGGAGTTCCGTTTGGGCGGGGGAGACGAGACGCGCGCGACGGCTGGGCACGCGGTCAGTGTAGGTCCGGGCGGCCCTCGTCGGGTCGAGCCGGACCGCCTTTCTCAGGACAGCTCGCCGCCTGCTGCAGCGACGTCGTCCTCGGAAGCGAGCGCCACACGCGCCGCGATCTCGAGGGCGTCCCTGATGGTCTCGATCGGCAGGCTCGGTGCTCCGTCGGGCCCGGTCCCCTCGGCCCACGGCAGATGGATGAATCCGGCGCGCGTGGCGGTGCCCTCGGTCGCGTGGAGCGCGGCGTACATCGTCGCGTTGCAGACGAAGGTGCCCGCCGTGTGCGAGAGGGTGGACGGGATGCCGGCCGCTCCGAGGGCCGCGCTGATCGCCTTGACCGGGAGTGTCGCGAAGTATGCGGCGGGGCCGCCCTCGACGACGGCGGCGTCCTGCGGGCGGTGACCGACGTTGTCGGGGATCCGGGCATCGGCGAGGTTCACCGCGATGCGCTCCGGAGTGACGGCGGTGCGGCCGCCGGCGAGACCGGTGGCGAGGACGACGTCCGGTCGGTGCTCGTCGAGCAAGGCCGCCATCCGTGCGATGGCGCCGTCGAAGGTGACGGGCAGAACCTCGGTGATGAGACGATCCGACCCGGTCCACCGCTCGGCGACGGCGCGGACCGCGTCACCGGAAGGATTGACGGTGTCGCCCGCGAAGGGTTCGAAGCCGGTCAGCAGCAGTGTCGGCATCCGTCCAGGCTACGCGTCACCCGCCACGCGCGGCCGGCGGGCGGTCCTAGACTTGACCCTCGTGGTCACCCGTCTCTCGACATACTTCCTCCGCACGCTCCGCGAAGACCCGGCCGACGCCGAGGTCACCAGCCACCGGCTGCTGGTGCGCGCCGGCTACATCCGCCGTGCCGCGCCCGGCATCTTCACGTGGCTGCCGCTGGGTCTGCGCGTGAAGGCGAAGCTCGAGCAGATCATCCGTGAGGAGATGGCGGAGGCAGGCGCGTTCGAGGTGCACTTCCCGGCCCTCCTGCCCCGCGACCCCTACGAGGAGTCCGGCCGCTGGACCTCCTACGGAGACGGCATCTTCCGTCTGCAGGACCGCAAGGGCGCCGACTACCTGCTCGCGCCCACGCACGAGGAGATGTTCACCCTGCTCGTGAAGGACCTGTACTCGTCGTACAAGGATCTGCCGCTGACGATCTACCAGATCCAGAACAAGTACCGGGATGAGGCGCGCCCCCGCGCGGGCCTCCTGCGCGGTCGCGAGTTCACGATGAAGGACGCCTACTCGTTCGACTACACGGACGCGGGCCAGGACGTCTCGTACCAGTCGCAGCGCGACGCCTACGAGCGGATCTTCACGCGCCTGAACATGGAGTACGTCATCGTCGCCGCCGACAACGGCCTCATGGGCGGCGCGCGCAGCGAGGAGTTCCTGCACCCCATCGCCGTCGGCGAGGACACCTTCGTCCGCTCCGCGGGCGGGTACGCCGCCAACGTGGAGGCCTTCGCGACCGTCGTGCCCGACGCCCTGCCGATCCCGGGCGGTGCGCCCGTCGTCTTCGACTCGCCCGGTACGCCGACGATCGAGACCCTCGTCGCGCACACGAACGCGCATCTGGAGGCACCCGCGCCCGGCATCGCCGGTCCCGCGACCGACGGTGTGCAGCAGTGGACGGCCGCACACACGCTCAAGAACGTCGTGCTCGCGCTGACCCATCTCGACGGCACACGTGAGCTCGTCGTCGTCGGGCTCCCCGGTGACCGCGACATCGACGACAAGCGCGCCGAGGTCGCCTTCGCGCCCGCCGAGGTCGAGGCCGCGACCGAGGCCGACTTCGCCACGCACCCCGGTCTCGTGAAGGGGTACATCGGACCCTGGTCGCCGAACGGCGCTGTCCTGGGAGAGGAGTCGGCCACCGGCATCCGCTATCTCGTCGACCCCCGGGTGGTCGATGGCACCGCCTGGGTGACGGGTGCGAACGAGCACGAGAAGCACGCGCACTCCGTCGTCTACGGCCGCGACTTCACCGCCGACGGCGTCGTGGACGTCTCGGACGTCCGCGCCGGCGACGCCGCGCCCGACGGCTCCGGTCCCGTGGAGCTCGCCCGCGGCATGGAGATCGGCCACGTGTTCCAGCTGGGACGCTTCTTCGCCGAGAAGCTCGGCCTGAAGGTCCTCGACGAGAACGGCAAGCTCGTCACCGTCACGATGGGCTCGTACGGCATCGGCGTGACGCGCATCCTCGCGATCCTCGCCGAGCTCAACAACGACGACCGGGGGCTCGTGTGGCCCGAGTCGATCGCGCCGTTCGACGTCCACGTCGTCGCGACCGGACGGGATGCGGCGGCCTTCGACCTCGCTGAGGAACTCGCCGCCGACCTCGAGTCCGCAGGGCGCGACGTGCTCTTCGACGACCGCCCGAAGGTCTCGCCCGGCGTGAAGTTCGGCGATGCGGAGCTCGTGGGCGTGCCGAAGATCCTCATCGTCGGCCGGGGCGCCGCGGAAGGCCAGGTCGAGCTCTGGGATCGCCGGTCGGGAGAGCGCACCACGCTCGCCGCGGCGGATGCGGTCGCAGCGCTGACCGCCTGAGCGCCGGCATCCGTCACCGCCGGAGAGCCTGTCGTTCACCCGTGGGACGTCGGATCGTGACAGCCTGGTGGCATGTCGCCGAGCTCCACGTCCTCCCTCGACGGTGACGTCACCGACGCCATCCGCACCCTTCTCTCGCATGCCGGTGTCGAGGAGGATGTCGACCTCGTCGCACGCATCCTCGTCACGGGGGTGGGGTTGGGAGTCGACGACACCGATCGCCTGGACCTGAAGATCGCGTCGGCCGCGCTGTCGGAGATGCGCTCGGCGTTCTCGCTGTTCGCGCCGTACCGGTCGTCGCCGAAGGTCACGATCTTCGGGTCGGCGCGGACGCAGCCGCATGACCCGCTGTACCGGGCCGCGGCCGACATCGCGCGTGCGCTCGCCGACCGCGGCTGGATGGTCGTGACGGGTGCCGGTCCGGGCATCATGCAGGCGGCCGCCGAGGGTGCAGGGCCCGAGCGGTCGCTCGGCGTGTCGATCCGCCTCCCGTTCGAAGAGAAGCCGAACGCCGTGATCGCCGAGGCCGATCGCGTCGTCGCGATGAAGTACTTCTTCACGCGCAAGCTCATGCTCGTCAAGGAGTCACGGGGGTTCGTCGCCGTCCCGGGCGGCTTCGGCACCCTGGACGAGCTGTTCGAACTGCTCACCCTGCAGCAGACCGGCAAGGCGGAGCCGACGCCGATCGTGCTCCTGGACGCCCCCGGCGGCACGTTCTGGCGCGGCTTGGAGCGGTTCGCGCGGGAGCAGCTCATCCCGTCGGGGGTCATCTCTCCCGACGACCTCGACCGCGTCCTCATCACGGACTCGGTGGCCGATGCGGAGGCGGAGATCAGCGGGTTCTGGCGGAACTACGACTCGCTGCGCTGGATCGGTTCGCGCCTCGTCCTGCGCCTGTGCGCCGAACCCACCGACGCTGAGGTCGCCGACCTTTCGCAGCGGTTCTCTCATCTGCTGACCGGCGGCCGGATAGAGCGCACGGCCCCTCTCCGGCGAGAGCGGCAGGACGACGACCGTCTCGACATGCCGCGGCTGATCATGGACTTCGACCGGCACCGCGTCGGCGAGCTGCATCACCTCATCCGCGCCGTCAACGAGCTCGGATCCGCGCCGACCGCCTCCCCGCCGAACGAGCCGCACGCCGTGTCGTGATCGGAGCGCCTCAGAGCTTCGCGTAGCGGGCGCGCAGGAAGCTGAATGCGGCGTAGACGATGAGGCCGAACCCGATCAGGAAGACGAGGAGGGGGCCGAGAGGCTGCTCGAGGAGCGCCGCGATGGCGGCGTCGAACCCGCCGGCCGCCGCAGCCTCCTGCTTGACGGCGGCGACGACGAGCAGCACGCCGACGATGACGACCGACAGGCCTTTGCCGAGGTAGCCGACGATGCCCGTGACGGTGACGGCCGTCCCCATCGCTCCACGGGGGATCCGGACCTGCTTGTCGAAGGAACGGCGCACACCGATGGAGGCGAACACGAGACCGCCGATGGCGAGTCCGATCCCGGCCGCGGCGACGACGAACACGCCTCCCGGAGTGTCGAGCAGCCACCGCGTCACCCGCTGGGCGCTGCGGTCGCCGTCGAGGCGGGCGCCGAGCGCGACCGTCACGGCGATCGCTGCGAGCGCCAGGTAGACGACGGCCTGCCCGGCGGCGGAGAGTCGGCGTCCCCAGGCCGCGGCATCCGTTCCCCTCGCGAGGAAGGCGCGTAGCACCTGGAACAGGCCGAGGGCCCCGAGCAGCAGGCCGAGCAGCCACACGAGGGCGAGGCCCAGCGGCGCCTCGAGGATCGCGCGGAAGACTCCCGCCTGATCGGATTCGCCGCGCCCGCCGAACGAGATCACGACGACGATGACCCCGAAGAGCAGATGCACGATGCCGTTGGCGGCGTACCCCCCGCGTGCCAGGCCCCGTGCGACGGGGGAGCGGCGCACGCTGCGCGCGGCGTCCTCCACGGCATCGGTCATCCTCCGATCTTCTCAGGTCGCCGCCGAGCCGATCGGGTAACGTTGACGGGATGCCGCGACGCACCGGGTTCCCGGGCGTGATCGCGGCGCCGTGTTGAGCAACTGAAAAGGGAGGCACCTATGGACATCGACCTGGGGCTGCTGCGGACTGTCGAGCGCGAACGGGAGATCCCGTTCGATGAGCTGATCCGGATCATCGAGCAGGCCATCCTGACGGCCTACGCGAAGCACACCTCTCCCGACGGTGAACTCCCCGAGGGCGCTCGCGCCCACCTCGACCGCAAGAGCGGACACGTCGCCGTGTACATCCCGTTGCGCGACGACGAGGGCGCGGTCATCGGCGAGGAGGAGTCCACTCCCGACGACTTCGGTCGCATCGCCGCCTTCGCCGCGAAGCAGGTCATCAGCCAGCGTCTGCGCGACATCGCCGACGACGCCGTCCTCGGAGAATTCAAGGGCAAGGAGGGCGACATCGTCGCCGGCGTCGTCCAGCAGGGGCCGAACCCCCGCATGGTGCACGTCGACCTCGGCACGATCGAGGCCATCCTTCCTCCCGAGGAGCAGGTCCCCGGCGAGGACTACCCGCACGGCTCCCGCCTCCGCGTCTACGTGACGTCCGTCTCCAAGGGTCTGAAGGGCCCGCAGATCACCGTGTCGCGCACCCACCCGGGCCTCGTGCGCAAGCTCTTCGCCCTCGAGGTCCCCGAGATCGCCTCGGGCGTCGTCGAGATCGTCTCGCTCGCCCGAGAGGCCGGTCACCGCACGAAGATCGCCGTCAAGGCGAACGATCCCGCCGTCAACGCCAAGGGCGCCTGCATCGGGGAGCTCGGCCGGCGCGTCCGCGCCGTGACCGAGGAGCTCGGCGGCGAGAAGATCGACATCGTCGACTACGACGAGACCCTGCCGAAGTTCGTCGCGAATGCGCTCTCGCCCGCCAAGGTGACCTCGAGCTTCGTGCTCGACCAGGCCACCAAGGCCGTCCGTGCCCTCGTCCCCGACTATCAGCTCTCGCTCGCGATCGGCAAGGAGGGCCAGAACGCGCGGCTCGCGGCGAAATTGACCGGCGCGAAGATCGACATCCAGCCCGACAGCATTCTCGACGAGTCCTGACGCGGTAGGATGGAACCTGTTCGAACGTGCGTGGGATGCCGCGCGCGTGCCGCCCGGTCCTCGTTGCTCCGCATCGTGGCCAGGGACGGTGCCCTCGTCATCGACGAGAAGGCCGTCCTCCCGGGACGGGGCGCGTGGGTGCATGACACGGACAAATGCGTGAGCACCGCCCTCCAGCGGCGCGCATTCGGACGCGCACTACGGGTATCCACACCGCTGGACACAGCGGAACTGGATGCGCGGACCACCAGAGAATCCCTCCAGCGAAACGGCTGAACGGCTATGGACACAAAGTGAACGGCTCGAAATGAGACCCGTCCGCGAATGACGGTCCGCCCTGTCCGGGGCGGACCCCAGACAGGAGAATTGTGGCAAAACCACGCGTGCACGAGATCGCTTCCGAGCTCGGCGTCGACAGTAAAGTCGCCCTCGCGAAGCTGAAGGAGCTCGGCGAATTCGTCAAGAGCCCTTCGTCCACCATCGAGCCCCCCGTGGCTCGCAAGCTCCGCGCCGCCCTCGAGGCGGAAGGCGTCAAGGCTCCTGCCGCTGCGCCCGCGAAGCCCGCTGCCAAGTCGCCGGCGTCCGGTGCGACCCCCGGCCCCCGCCCGTCGGCTCCCAAGCCCGGTCCGGCTCCCGAGCCGGCGGCGCCCGCCGCACCGGCTGAGCCGGCCGCGCAGAAGCCCGCACCGGCTGCCGCCGAGTCCGCGGCTCCCAAGCCGGGTGCAGCAGCCCCCGGCGCGACTCCGGGCAAGCCTGGTGCTCAGCCGCCGCGCCCCGGTGGTGCACCGCGCCCCGGCAACAACCCCTTCGCCAGCTCGCAGGGCATGGGACAGCGTCCCGCCGGCCCGCGTCCCGGCAACAACCCCTTCGCCTCGGCGCAGGGCATGGGCCAGCGTCCTAACCCGGGCAACATCCCGCGTCCGCAGGCTCCGCGTCCCGGCGCCCCTCGCCCCGGCGCTCCGCGCCCCGGCGGTGCGGGCCGTCCCGGTGGCGGTCGTCCCGGCGCACCCTTCCAGCAGCGTCCCGGCGGCCCCGGTCGTCCCGGCGGCGCCGGCGGCTTCGGTGCTGCGCGTCCCGGTGCTCCCGGCGGCGGTTTCGCCGGTCGTCCCGGTGGTGGCGGCGGTCGTGGCCGCGGCCCCGGCGGTGGTACCGCGGGTGCCTTCGGTAAGGGCGGCGGCAAGTCCAAGCAGCGCAAGTCGCGTCGGGCGAAGCGGCAAGAGTTCGAGATGCGGTCGGCGCCGGTCGTCGGCGGCGTCAACGTCTCGAAGGGCAACGGCGAGATCATCCGCCTGCGCCGCGGCGCGTCCATCGCGGACTTTGCCGACAAGCTCGAGGCCCTGCGCGGCTACACCGTTCAGCCCGGCACCCTGGTGACGATCCTCTTCAACCTCGGCGAGATGGCCACGGCCACCGAGTCGCTGGACGAGGCGACCTTCGAGATCCTCGGTGAGGAGCTCGGCTACAAGATCCAGATGGTCTCTCCCGAGGACGAGGACAAAGAGCTCCTCGAAGGCTTCGGTCTCGACCTCGAGGCCGAACTCGAGGCCGAGAGCGAGGACGACCTCGAGATCCGTCCCCCGGTGGTCACCGTCATGGGCCACGTCGACCACGGTAAGACGCGACTGCTCGACGCGATCCGTCAGACCAACGTCGTCGCCGGTGAAGCGGGTGGCATCACCCAGCACATCGGTGCCTACCAGGTGTGGACCGAGCACGAGGGCATCGAGCGTGCGATCACCTTCATCGACACCCCGGGTCACGAGGCGTTCACCGCCATGCGTGCCCGCGGTGCGCAGGTGACCGACCTCGCGATCCTCGTCGTCGCGGCCGACGACGGCATCATGCCGCAGACGGTCGAGGCGCTGAACCACGCTCAGGCGGCGAACGTGCCGATCGTGGTCGCGGTCAACAAGGTCGACAAGCCCGACGCGAACCCCGCGAAGGTCCGTCAGCAGCTCACCGAGTACGGCCTGGTCGCCGAGGAGTACGGCGGCGACGTCATGTTCGTCGATGTGTCGGCTCGGCAGGGCACGAACATCCAGGAGCTGCTGGATGCCGTTCTCCTCACCGCCGACGCGGGTCTGGACCTCACGGCCAACCCGAACAAGGCGGCTCGCGGTGTCGCGATCGAAGCCAAGCTCGACAAGGGTCGCGGCTCGGTCGCCACGGTGCTGATCCAGTCCGGAACGCTGCGCGTCGGTGACGCGATCGTCGCCGGCACGGCCTACGGCCGCGTCCGCGCCATGATCGACGAGAACGGCGACGCGGTCGACGAGGCCTACCCGTCGCGTCCCGTGCAGGTGCAGGGTCTGAACTCCGTGCCCCGCGCCGGCGACGTGTTCATCGTCACCGAAGAGGACCGCATGGCCCGCCAGATCGCTGAGAAGCGTGAAGCGGTCGAGCGCAACGCCCAGCTGGCCAAGGCCCGCAAGCGCATCTCGCTTGAGGACTTCACCCGCGCTCTCGAAGAGGGCAAGGTCGAGTCGCTCAACCTCATCATCAAGGGTGACGTCTCGGGTGCCGTCGAGGCCCTCGAGGAGTCCCTCCTCAAGATCGAGGTCGACGACAGCGTCCAGCTGCGCATCATCCACCGCGGTGTGGGTGCCGTCACCGAGTCGGACATCAACTTGGCGACGATCGACAACGCGATCGTCATCGGCTTCAACGTCCGCCCCGACACGAAGGCCCGTGAACGTGCCGCCCGTGAAGGTGTCGACGTCCGGTTCTACTCGGTCATCTACAACGCGATCGACGACGTCGAGCAGTCCCTCCAGGGCATGCTCAAGCCGGAGTTCGAAGAGGTGCAGTCGGGTGTCGCCGAGATCCGCGAGGTGTTCCGCTCCTCGAAGTTCGGCAACATCGCCGGTGTCATCGTCCGCTCGGGCACGATCACGCGCAACGCCAAGGCGCGGGTCATCCGCGACGGCGTCGTGATCGCCGACGGTCTGGCCATCGAGTCGCTGCGCCGCTTCAAGGACGACGTCACCGAGGTCCGTACGGACTTCGAGGCCGGTATCGGTCTCGGCAAGTACAACGACATCCAGATCGGCGACGAGATCGAGACGACCGAGATGGTGGAGAAGCCGCGCGGCTGATCGCGTCTGTTGCTACGGCGATGGATGCCGCCGGGATAACGGGACCCCAAGACCCCGACTATCCCGGCGACATCCATCGCCTCCGCACTTCCCCCGTCCGCCGATCGCGGGTGGGGAGCACAAGAGGAGAAGGACATGGCCGGAGAACGGCAGGCACGGCTGGCGGACCGCATCCGCGTGCTCATCGCGGAGCGCCTCGAGAAGGGGCTGCGCGACCCGCGGCTCGGATTCGTCACCATCACCGACGTCCGCGTCACGGGTGACCTGCAGCACGCGTCCGTCTTCTACACGGTCTACGGCGACGACGACGCGCGGACGGACTCGGCCGCTGCCCTCAAGGCGGCGACGGGGATGCTGCGCAGCGAGGTCGGGCGCCAGCTCGGCACCCGTCTGACCCCGACCCTCGAATTCATCCTCGATGGGCTCCCCGAGAACGCGGGGCACATCGAGGACCTCCTCCGCGAGGCGCGCGAGCGCGACGCGCAGGTGGCGGGCATCGCGGCATCCGGCACCTACGCCGGCGAAGCGGACCCCTACGTGAAGCCGCGCGAAGAGGGCGACGAGGACTGACACCGTCTGCCTGACGCGTTCTATCGCGGCAGCCGCAGCATCCCGTCGACGGCCTCGACCAGGCCGTCGACGATGAGTGAGTCGATGGCCCGGTCCCGCTGCTGCGGGTCGGGCCATTCGGCGATCACGGACTCTGCGGGCGCGGCGTGACCGTCGGCATCCCGCAGCACCTTCATGACGGCGCCGCGCGCCTGCCGGTCGCTGCCCTCGTACCGCGCCTGCTTGCGGCGCTCGTCGCCCGTGTCCGGGTACCCGGCCGCGCGCCAGGCGCAGGTCTCTGCCAGCGGGCACGCCTCGCATCGCGGCGACCGCGCCGTGCACACGACGGCGCCGAGTTCCATCGCGGCCGCGTTGACGATCGCTGCGTCGTCGTCGTCCGCGGGGAGGATCGCGGCCATCGCGGCGAGGTCGGTCTTCGCGGGAGGCCCCGGCTGGGAGCGGCCGTCGACGGCGCGCGCGAGCACGCGCCGGGTGTTCGTGTCGACGACGGGATGCCGGTCGCCGAACGCGAACACCGCCACCGCCCGCGCCGTGTAGTCCCCGATCCCGGTGAGGGCGAGCAGGGCGTCGACGTCGCGGGGGACGACACCGTCGTGTCGGTCGCGGATCTCCGTCGCCGCGCGGTGCAGCCACAGCGCGCGGCGCGGGTAGCCCAGGTTCGCCCACAGCCGCACGGCGTCGGCCGGGGGAGCGGCGGCGAGGTCGGCGGGAGTCGGCCAGCGCTCGAGCCATTCCTCGAGACGTGGGATGACACGCGCGACGGGGGTCTGCTGCAGCATGAACTCGCTCACGAGCGTCCCCCAAGCGCTGAAACCCTTGCGACGCCACGGCAGGTCCCGGGCGTTCTCGCGGTACCACGCGATCAGCGGCGGGGCGAGGTCGGGCACCGCTCCAGCCTAGGTCGCCACGCGTGCCCTCCTTGCCCGGCCACATAATGTGCTCTCGTCGAGAGCACATCGCACGAACGCGCACAGCGTGTGATGTCGACGAGAGAACATGATCTGGACAGAAGGCGGGAGCGTGAGCGGGGACGGGCGCCAGCCTAGGCTGGAAGCCATGCACCAGAGTCAGGCGAGCGGCGGGATCCTCCTCGTCGACAAGCCGGGCGGCGTCACGAGTCACGACATCGTCGCTCGAGCCCGCCGCGCGCTGAACACCCGCAAGATCGGTCACGCCGGCACCCTCGATCCGATGGCGACCGGGCTCCTCGTCCTCGGCGTCGGCCACTCGACACGGCTGCTGACCTACGTCGTCGGACTCGACAAGACGTACGAGGCAACGATCCGGCTGGGCGTCGCGACGGACTCCGACGACGCCGACGGTGCTGAGACCGCGCGGACGGATGCCGGTGGTGTCACCGACGACGCGATCCACCGCGGCATCCGCTCGCTGACCGGGCCCATGGCCCAGATCCCGAGCACGGTGTCGGCGATCAAGGTCGGCGGGCGACGCGCCTACGACCTGGCTCGCGCGGGGGAGCAGGTCGAGCTGAAGGCGCGGGATGTCGTCGTGAGCAGGTTCGACGTGCTTGAGGTCCGCCGCAGCGAGGAGATCATCGACGTCGACGTCGTCGTGGACTGCTCGAGCGGCACCTACATCCGTGCACTCGCCCGTGATCTCGGCGCGGACCTCGGCGTCGGCGGGCACCTGACCGCGTTGCGGCGCACCCGTGTCGGCCCGTTCGACGTCGCCGACGCCGTGACGGAGCTGACCCCCGCGATGCCGCTGAGGGATGCCGCCGGGGTCGCGGCATCCCTTCTCGGGGCCTTCCCCGTCACCGCGGAGGAGGCGCGCGACCTGCGGCACGGCAAGCGCCTGCTCGGCGCCGCCGAGCGACTCGAGGCGGAGACCCCGGCCGCGATCGCTCCCGACGGAGCCCTCGTCGGCATCGTCGGCCGCCGCGGCGGCGACGTCAAGAGCCTCATGAACATGCCCGAGGAGCAGCAGCCGTGATCGCCTGGTTCACCGTCGTCGTCATCGCCGTCGCGTGCGCCGCCGGGCTCCTGTGCACCGTGCTGGGTCTCGCGGGGCGACGCCCCAGCGACCTGTCGGTCGGGACCCAGGCTCTCATCCTGGTGCTGCTGATCGTGCAGGTGGTGATCGCCATCATCGCTCCCTTCGCGGGCAATCCGCCGTCGGGCGATCTGCTCGAGTTCTGGGTCTACCTGGTCTCGGCGGTGCTGATACCGCCGGCCGCGGTCATCTGGGCTCTCATCGAGCGGAGCCGGTGGAGCACCGTCGTCATGGGTGTCGCGGCGTTCGCGATCGCGATCATGGTGTGGCGCATGAACGTCATCTGGACGATCCAGGTCGCCTGAGGCCTGCCGGCCGGGCGGCGAGGCCCGCTCGCCACGGCCGTAGGATTGAAGGGCCATGCCTGAGATCGCGCCGACCCCGTCCGCTCCGTCGGCCGCATCCTCATCCCCTCGTCGGATGACCGGAGTCGGCCGCGTCCTCGTCGTCGTCTACGCGATCATGGCACTGGGAGCGACGGGCCGCTCGTTCGTCCAGATCGTCCGCGAGTTCGACGACGCACCGCTCGCGTACTCGCTGTCGGCGCTCTCCGCGCTCGTCTACGTCCTCGCGACCCTCGCCCTGATCTTCAGTGCGTCGGAGCGGTGGTACCGCATCGCGTGGGCCGCGATCGTCTTCGAGCTCGTCGGCGTCCTCGTCGTCGGGACCCTCTCGCTGACGCATCCCGAGCTCTTCAACCACCCCACGGTGTGGTCCGGCTACGGCATCGGGTACGTCCTGATCCCGCTCGTTCTGCCGTTCCTCGGCCTCTGGTGGCTCATCGCGCATCGGCGCGTCCGCACGACGGGCGGCGCCGTGTGATCGTCTTCCGCGACCCCGCCGAGATCCCCGCCGGCTTCGGCCCCAGCGTCGTCGCGATCGGCAAGTTCGACGGCGTGCACTCCGGCCACCGCGCGGTCATCGACCGTGCCCGCGTGACGGCGACGGATGCCGCGGCTCGCGTCGTCGCGGTGACCTTCGACCGCAATCCGCTGAGCCTCCTGCGCCCCGACCGCTGCCCCGAATCTCTCGTGAGCGTCGACCAGAAGATCGCCCTGCTCCGCGACGCCGGTGTCGACGCGGTGCTCGTGCTGCGGTTCGACGAGGCTCTCGCAGCGCTCGCGCCCGAGACCTTCGCCGAGCGGATCCTCGTCGACGCCCTGGGCTCGGTCTGCGTCATGGTGGGCGCCGACTTCCGATTCGGTCGCGGGGGAGCGGGCACGCCGGAGTTCCTGATCGAGTTCGGGCGCGAGCACGGCTTCACCGTCGACGTCGTCGGCGACGTCCAGGGGGGCGGACGCCGCGTCTCGTCGACCTGGGTGCGCGAACTGCTGGCAGCCGGTCAGGTCGAGGACGCCGCGCGGCTGCTCGGCCGCCCGCACGCCGTCCGGGCGGAGGTCGTCCACGGGCTCAAACGGGGTCGCGAGCTCGGCTACCCCACCGCGAACCTGGCCACCGATGCGGAAGGCTTCATTCCCGCCGACGGTGTCTACGCCGGCTGGCTGGTCGACGAGGGCACGGATGCCGGCGGTTACGCGCCCGCGACGAGATACGCCGCCGCAATCTCGATCGGGACGAACCCCACGTTCGACGACGTGCCGGTCCGGCAGGTGGAGGCGTACGTCCTCGACGAGACGGGACTCGACCTGTACGGGCACATGGTCCAGGCGCAGTTCGTCGCCCGAGTCCGCGGCATGGTCGCCTTCGAGGGCATCGAGGCTCTCATCGCCCAGATGGATGCCGACGTCGTCGACGTCCGCGCCGCACTGCGGGGCTGAGGGTCGGCCCCGGCGGCGGGCCGCCGGGGGAGGCCTCAGTACGAGGTGTCGTCCACCGCGCCGGTCGCCGAGGCCCCGGCATCCACTCGTCGTGCCTCGCCGAGGATGACGGCGCTGCCGCTCGTACCGAGGCGCGTGGCACCCGCCTCGATCATGGCGAGGGCGTCGGCGTAGCTGCGGACACCGCCGGAGGCCTTCACCTCGACGTCCGCACCCACCGTGCGACGCATGAGCTCCACATGGGGGACCGTCGCGCCGCCGCCGGCGAAGCCGGTGGAGGTCTTGACGAAGTGCGCGCCGCCCGCCTCGGTGAGGCGGCTGCCGCGCTCGATCTGCTCGTCGTCGAGGAGCGCGGTCTCGAGGATCACCTTGGTGACGCGTCCGTCCGCCGCCTCGACGACGGCCGCGATGTCGGCCACCACGACGTCGTCGAAGCCCGAGCGGAGTGCGCCGATGTTGATGACCATGTCGACCTCGACGGCGCCGTCGGCGAGAGCCTGACGGGTCTCGGCCACCTTCGCCGCCGTCGAGGTGGTGCCGTGGGGGAACCCGATCACGGTGCCGACGGCGACGCCGGTACCGGCGAGACGCTCGACGGCGTGCGGGATGTCGCTGGGGCGAACGCACACGCTGAACACGCCCCATTCCGCCGCGATGTCGAGTTCGGCGTCGACGTCGGTTCGGGTCAGCTCGGGCTTCAGGATCGCGTGGTCGATGGTGGCGGCGAGTTCGCGTTCGGTGGGCATGATTCCCAGCGTACGCGCCCGGCCGCGGCGCGACGTGTCCGGGGTCGCGGACGCGCTAGACTGGGGGAGAAGGATCCTTCCGTCGCCGCAGCCCGCAGAAGCGAGTGCCCGCAGCCGGGGGATCCGGGGAACACATTCGCACCGCGGTCCTTCGTCGCGGTCCCGTAAGACCGTCGTCATCGACGGCCACCGCCGGCATCCGCCGGTGTCACGCTCAGGAGGAGCATGCCGACCACGGCAGCCACCGCCCCCAAGACCGCCGCTCGGCGTCGCCGGGGATCGTCGTCGCGTCGAGACGACGAAGCACCCCTCATCCCGATCCTCGCCCGCAAGGTGCGCGAGGTCGAAGCCAAGGCGCAGCGCGGGAAGCTGGGGCCCACCAACCGGGTGAAGTTCCAGGTCATCGCGTTCCTGGTCCGCGAGGAGCGCGCACGCGTCAAGGCCGCGACCGACATCGCCGACGGCGCCCGCGCCGAGCTGCTCAAGCGGCTCGACGGCGTCGCGACCATCCTCGCCAAGACCGCCGCCCGCGACACCTCCCTCATCCAGCTGCTGGAGGTCGACCAGGCGACGTCGCCGGTCGCCCGTCGCATGAGGCGCGACTGGCTGCTCGAATCGGGTGCGGACCTCGCCGAGGACGAGCTGATCATCACCGACGCGAAGCCCGCGCAGGCTCCCGTCGTCCCCGAGGGCGTCGCCGATCGCCAGGTCGTGCCGCCGCAGGTCGAGGCGCGCAAGGAGTCGAACCCCTTCCTCGCGCCCGACGTCGCCTTGCGCGCGGCCGGACCGACGCCTCGTCGTCGCCTCGACGGCTGGGAGCTCATGGGCCCCCTCTACAAGGCGTTCGAGACCGGTGCCGGGGGAGGTGCGGCCTCGATGGAGCTCCCGCCCGTACCCGAGTTCGACCGGCTCTCGCCCAAGGGTCTTGACGTCATGCCCCACCAGTCGCGGTTCCTGGAATCCGTCCGCGCCGGGCACCGCAGCTTCCTGCTCGCCGACGAGCCGGGCCTCGGCAAGACGGCGCAGTCGGTGCTCGCGGCATCCGTCGCCGACGCCTACCCGCTGCTGGTCGTCGTCCCCAACGTGGTGAAGATGAACTGGGCCCGCGAGGTTGAGCGCTGGACGCCGCAGCGCCGCGCGACCGTCATCCAGGGCGATGGCGAGACGATGGACGCCTTCGCCGACGTCTTCATCGTGAATTACGAGATCCTGGATCGTCACCTCGCCTGGCTGAGCTCCATCGGGCTGAAGGGCATGGTCGTCGATGAGGCGCACTTCATCAAGAACCTCACCTCGCAGCGCTCGCGGAACGTGCTCGCCCTGGCTTCGCGGATCCGTGAGCAGGTGCGCGATCCGCTCCTGCTCGCCCTGACGGGTACGCCGCTCATCAACGATGTCGAGGACTTCGACGCGATCTGGCGCTTCCTCGGCTGGACGAACGGCGAGAAGCCCGGTCCCGATCTCATGGCGCGGCTCGACGAGACGGGGCTGACCCCCGCCGACAAGGCGTTCTACCCCGAGGCGCGTTCGGCCGTGATCTCGATGGGGATCGTCCGCCGCAAGAAGAAGGACGTCGCCGCGGATCTGCCCGACAAGCTCGTGGCCGACCTCCCCGTGGAGCTCGACGACGAGTACGGCCGCTCGATCCGTGCCGCCGAGCGCGAGCTGGGCGAGCGTCTGGCGGCCAAGTACCGCCGGATCATCGAGGCCCGCGGCGACCGTGTGATCCGCGGCGAGGCCGACGACGACATCGTGCGCCTCGTCGCCCACGGCGAGCTCGAAGAGGCGAAGGCCGCCGGGTCGGGCTCCGAGAACGTCTTCACCATGGTCCGCCGCATCGGCCAGGCGAAGGCGCAGCTGGCGGCGGACTACGCCGCGCAGCTGCAGCGCTCGGTCGGCAAGGTCGTCTTCTTCGCGAAGCACATCGACGTGATGGATGCCGCTGAGGCGCACTTCGCATCGGCGGGGCTCCGGACCGTCTCGATCCGCGGCGACCAGACGACCCCCGTCCGTCAGCAGGCGATCGATGCCTTCAACGGCGAGCCGGACGTGGCGATCGCGGTCTGCTCGCTGACCGCCGCCGGTGTCGGCCTGAACCTGCAGGCGGCCTCGAACGTCGTCCTCGCCGAACTCAGCTGGACGGCCGCAGAGCAGACGCAGGCGATCGACCGCGTGCACCGCATCGGGCAGGGCGAGCCGGTCACCGCGTGGCGGATCATCGCCGCGCACACGATCGACACGAAGATCGCCGAGCTCATCGACAGCAAGGAAGGTCTCGCGCAGCGCGCCCTCGACGGTGACGCGGTCGATCCGACCTCGAGCGACTCCGTGCAGCTGTCGGCGCTGATGCATCTGCTCCGACAGGCACTCGGCGCAGCCTGACGCCGGTCCGCTGGCAGGGGATGCCGCCGCGACGCTAGTGTCGTGGAGGCAGCGTCGCCCCGAGCATCAACCCGAATCACCTAAGGACCACCCATGAAGATCGGTATCCTCACGAGCGGCGGCGACTGTCCTGGACTGAACGCCGTCATCCGAGGCATCGTGCTGAAGGGCACGACGACCTACGACATCGAGTTCGTGGGTATCCGCGACGGGTGGCGCGGCGTGGTCGACGGCGACTTCTTCCCCCTGACGCGTCACGAGGTGAAGGGCTTGTCCAAGGTCGGCGGCACGATCCTCGGCACGAGCCGGACGAACCCCTATGAGGGGCCTCGCGGTGGCGCGGAGAACATCTCGAAGACGATGTACGGACACCGCCTCGACGGCATCGTCGCGATCGGCGGCGAGGGCACGCTCGCGGCGGCCGACCGGCTGCACAAGGACGGCATCAACGTCCTGGGTGTGCCGAAGACGATCGACAACGACCTGCACGCCACCGATTACTCCTTCGGGTTCGACACGGCGGTGAACATCGCCACCGAGGCGATGGACCGGCTGCGCACGACCGGCGACTCTCATCAGCGCTGCATGGTCGCCGAGGTCATGGGTCGCCACGTCGGGTGGATCGCCCTGCACTCGGGCATCGCGTCCGGCGCCCACGTCATCTGCATCCCCGAGGTGCCGATGTCGATCGACGACATCGCCGAGCAGGTCACCAAGGCACACGACCGCGGTCGTGCGCCGCTGGTCGTCGTGTCGGAGGGCTTCAAGCTCACCGGCATGGAGGAGGCCTACAGCGACAAGGGTCTCGACGCCTTCAACCGCCCGCGTCTCGGCGGCATCGGTGAGATCCTCGCTCCCGAGATCGAGCGCATCACCGGCATCGAGACCCGCTCGACGGTGCTCGGTCACATCCAGCGCGGCGGATCGCCCTCGGGCTTCGACCGCGTTCTCGCGACCCGTCTGGGTCTGCACGCCGCCGACGCGATCGTCGACGGCGCGTGGGGTCAGATGGTCGCCATGCAGGGCACCGAGATCGTCCGCGTCCCCTTCGCCGAGGCGCTCGGGTCGCTCCACACGGTTCCTCTGCACCGGTACGAAGAAGCCGCCGCGCTGTTCGGCTGAGCCGATCCGCGTGACGACTGGGTCTCCATCAGCCCCGGCATCCATCGGTCCCGCCCTGGCGGGCGCGGTGGCGGTCGGTGTCCTCACCGCCGTTCAGGCCCGCATCAACGGGCAACTCGGGGTGCGTCTGGAGCACGCGATGGCCGCCGCCGTCATCTCGTTCGCGAGCGGGCTGCTGCTGATCGCGGTCATCAGTGCGGCCACGCCCGCGGGGCGACGCGGCGCCGCGGCGCTGGCCCGCGGCATCCGTGATCACTCGATCCCCTGGTGGATGCTGGTGGGCGGCGCAGCCGGCGCCCTCACCGTCGGGACGCAGAGTCTCGCCGTCGGGATCGTCGGTGTCTCGCTGTTCACCGTGGGGATCGTCGCCGGACAGACGGTGGGTGGTCTCGTGTTCGATCGAATCGGCTACGGCCCGGGAGGCGTCGTGGCCGTCACGGTGCCGCGCCTGGTCGGCGGGGTGCTCGCGCTCGCGGCGGTGGCCGTCATGCTCGTCGCGGGTGACGGTCTGGCCGGGGTGCCGGTGTGGATGGTGATCCTGCCCGTGATCGTCGGGGTCGGACTCGCCTGGCAGCAGGCCACGAACGGTCGTCTGCGGGCTCGCGTCGGGACGCCGCTGACGGCGACTCTCGTCAACTTCGTGGTCGGCACCGCGATCCTCACGGTGCTCGCCGTCATCGTCACGCTGGTCAGCGGCCCGCCCGCGACGCCCCCGGGGGAGCCGTGGCTCTACCTCGGGGGCGTCTTGGGCGTCACGTACATCGTGATGTCGGCCGCGATCGTGGCGCGGACAGGGGTCCTGCTGTTCGGCCTGGCGGCCGTATCGGGTCAGCTCGTCGCCTCACTGGCCCTCGACGCCGCGTGGCCTGCACCGGCAGGCCCCGGACTCGTGGTCGAGGCGATCACGGTCGTGATCGGCCTCGCGTCGGTGTCCGTCGCGGCCTTCTGGCGCGTACGGCGCTGAGCGCCGCGGTCGGTCAGGCCTCGTCGGCCCTCGGGGTGAACGAGAGCGACAGCGAGTTCATGCAGTAACGGTCTCCGGTCGGGGTGCCGAACCCGTCGGGGAACACGTGCCCCAGGTGCGATCCGCAGTTGGCGCAGCGCACCTCGGTGCGGACCATGCCGTGGCTGTTGTCCTCGATCAGCTCCACCGCCTCGGGGCGGACCGACTCGTAGAAGCTCGGCCACCCGCAGTGCGAGTCGAACTTCGTGCCGCTCTGGAACAGTTCCGACCCGCAGGCTGCGCAGGTGTAGAACCCGGCGCGATCCTCATCGAGGAGTTCGCCGGTCCATGCGCGCTCCGTCCCGGCCTGACGCAGGACGGCGTACTGCTCGGGCGTCAGCTCCTCACGCCACTGCTCGTCGGTCTTCTCCACGCGATAGCTCATGTGTTCTTCCTTCCCTCGTGCTATTCAACCGGACGAACCGCCCGGATGTTCCGCAGTGTCGCCGCATGACGGTCGTACGGTGGGGGAGTGCCCCTCTCCGACCGCGACCGCGCCATCCTCGACTTCGAGGCGCTGTGGCACGGGCATTCGGGTGCGAAGGAGGAGGCGCTGCGGGCTGAGCTGTCGCTGACGCCTGCGCGGTACTACCAGCTCCTCGGTCGGATCCTCGACTCACCGGATGCCGTCGCTCACGATCCGGTGCTCGTCCACCGGCTTCGGCGGCTGCAGGCTGCGCAGGAACGCGAGCGACGCACCCGCGCCAGGATCCTCCCGGCCTCGGCCCGGTAGGATCCTCGGGTGCCGTCTCCGACTTCCTCGACCGAGCCAGAGCAGCCCGCCCCGACGGATCCTTCCGCCTCGCAGGGCCGGTCCGCCAGCACGGATCGCTTCGACGACCTCCCGGTGCGCTCCGCGCGCGTCGGTGCGCACCGCGCCGAGGCTCCTCGCCTGCGCGTGGGCGTCATCGTGCTCTGGTCCGTCGTCGCGACCGTCGCGATCGTGGCCGCGGGAGTCTTCGGCACCCTCTACGCCACCGGACGGCTCGAGGCGGCGCCGGCCGCGACAGGGCGGGCGAGCGTCGTGGCGCCGCGCGTCGACACTTCGTACCAGGTCCTTGTCCTGAATGCGACGAAGGAGAGCGGACTCGGCGCCAAGGTCCGCGACGACGTCATCGCTGCCGGATGGGCGGCCGCCGACGTCGAAGCGAGCAACGCGAGCTCGGACGACTTCCCGACGACGACGGTCTACTACGGCACGGCGGGCGACGAAGCGGCCGCACGCGGTCTTGCGGATGCCATCGGCGGTGCGGACGTCTCGCTCGACGATTCGTACCAGGTCGTGGCTCCTCCCGAGACGACGGATGCCGGAGGCACGAGCCGTCCGCAGCTCGTGATCGTCGTGGGTCTGGACTTCCGCTCGGAGTGAGCCTGGAGGGAGGGGTCCCTCGGGATGTGTTTCGCGGTCGTAAACAGTTCGGTTCGGTGGTGTCAAAAGACGCCGTAACCCCGAATCCGGCACGGACGCCGTGGCTAGCATTTCGATGTCCCACAGCTTCAGGAGATTCGCATGACCCAGGGAACCGTCAAGTGGTTCAACGCCGAGAAGGGCTTCGGCTTCATCACCCTCGGTGACGGACAGGACGTCTTCGTCCACTACTCCAACATCGACATGTCGGGCTTCCGCGTGCTCGAAGAGGGACAGTCCGTCGAGTTCACCGTCGGCAGCGGGCAGAAAGGCCCGCAGGCCGAGTCCGTCCGCGTCCTCGCCTGACGGCGGCCAGCTCCCGTAGCGGCCGGAGAACCGTCCGTTCACCCCGGGCGTGTTCCGCTCCGAGCCGGAGCGATCCTCGACGGCTTCCGCGTCGTCGCGTGCGGTGGCGGAGTGCTCCCAGCCCGCCGATTCGTCGCGACCGTCGGAGGTGCCGTGCGGCTTGCACTCCCTATGGTCGAGTGCCAGAATGATTTAGCACTCACTCATCCTGAGTGCCAGAACGATCCCGCTCCCAGTCCCTGGGAGCACGGTACTGAACCTCACGTCCGGGAGGGACGACACAGTTATGGCAAAGATCATCGCTTTCGACGAGGAGGCCCGCCGCGGCCTCGAGCGCGGCCTCAACACCCTGGCCGACGCCGTCAAGGTGACGCTCGGCCCCCGCGGTCGCAACGTCGTGCTCGAGAAGAAGTGGGGCGCTCCCACGATCACGAACGACGGCGTGTCGATCGCCAAGGAGATCGAGCTCGACGACCCGTACGAGAAGATCGGCGCGGAGCTCGTCAAGGAGGTCGCCAAGAAGACCGACGACGTCGCCGGTGACGGCACGACGACGGCTACCGTCCTCGCCCAGGCGCTCGTGCGCGAGGGCCTGCGCAACGTCGCGGCCGGTGCCGACCCGATCTCGCTCAAGAAGGGCATCGAGAAGGCCGTCAAGGCTCTCTCCGACGAGCTGCTCGCCGGCGCGAAGGAGATCGAGACCAAGGACCAGATCGCGGCGACGGCATCCATCTCGGCTGCCGACCCCGAGATCGGCGCCCTGATCGCCGAGGCCATCGACAAGGTCGGCAAGGAAGGCGTCGTCACCGTCGAGGAGTCCAACACCTTCGGCACCGAGCTCGAGCTCACCGAGGGCATGCGCTTCGACAAGGGCTACATCAACCCCTACTTCGTCACCGACGCCGACCGTCAGGAAGCCGTCTTCGAGGACCCCTACATCCTCATCGCGAACCAGAAGATCTCGAACATCAAGGACCTTCTGCCCGTCGTCGACAAGGTGATCCAGGAGGGCAAGGAGCTCCTCATCATCGCCGAGGACGTCGAGGGCGAAGCCCTCGCGACGCTCGTGCTGAACAAGATCCGCGGCATCTTCAAGTCGGCCGCCGTCAAGGCTCCCGGCTTCGGCGACCGCCGCAAGGCTCAGCTGCAGGACATCGCGATCCTCACGGGTGGCCAGGTCATCACCGAGGAGGTCGGCCTCAAGCTCGAGAACGCCACCCTCGACCTGCTCGGCCGTGCCCGCAAGGTCATCATCACCAAGGACGAGACCACGATCGTCGAAGGCGCCGGCGAGGCGTCGCAGATCGAGGGTCGCGTGACCCAGATCCGCCGCGAGATCGACAACACCGACAGCGACTACGACCGCGAGAAGCTCCAGGAGCGCCTCGCGAAGCTCGCCGGCGGCGTCGCCGTCATCAAGGCCGGCGCGGCGACCGAGGTCGAGCTCAAGGAGCGCAAGCACCGCATCGAGGACGCCGTCCGCAACGCGAAGGCAGCGGTCGAGGAGGGCATCGTCCCCGGTGGTGGCGTGGCCCTCATCCAGGCCGGTGAGAAGGCGTTCGCGAAGCTGGAGCTCGTCGGCGACGAGGCGACCGGTGCGAACATCGTCAAGGTGGCCATCCAGGCTCCCCTGAAGCAGATCGCTCTCAACGCCGGCCTCGAGCCGGGTGTCGTGTCGAACAAGGTCGCCGAGCTCCCCGCGGGCGAGGGCCTGAACGCTGCGACCGGCGAGTACGTCGACATGTTCGCCGCGGGCATCATCGACCCGGCCAAGGTCACCCGCTCGGCGCTGCAGAACGCCGCGTCGATCGCCGGCCTCTTCCTCACCACCGAGGCGGTCGTGGCCGACAAGCCCGAGAAGGCGGCGGCTCCGGCCGGCGACCCGACCGGCGGCATGGACTTCTGATCCAGCGCTGACAGTCAGCACGAAGGGCCCTTCCTCCGGGAGGGGCCCTTCGTCGTATCCGGTGGGATGCCGTGGTCAGCGGAACATGCCGGCGGCGGCCATCTCGGTCTGCGCATACTGCTGCCCGGCGCTCCCCAATGCGGTGCTGATGTCGGAGAGAGCGGCATCCAGCTCCCGCTGCGCGGCTCGCCACCGTTCGACGACTCCCTGGAAGGCGACCGACGCGTTGCCGGTCCACGATCCCTGCAGCTGCGTGAGGTGGCCGAGCATCGCGGTGGTCTCGGACTGCACCCGATCGCCGGTCGCCCGAATCGTTGCGGTTGCGGCGAGAACGGCGTCGCTGTCGACGGTGAAGACGGTCATGGCGGTTCCTTTCGATGGGATGCCGCCACGCTAGAGACACCGCCGCCGCGCTCCGCCGCGGAGACGTCGCCCGGGGGAGAGCGGCGTGCACCCGTGCCCTGGGGAGAAGGCGCTCAGTCCTCGCTGCGGGACGCACGCGGGAGCGGCTGCGTCGCGAGATCGACGGCCTCACCGGCCGTGGCGCGGTCGAGGGCGAGGGGGAGGGAGACCGTGAAGGTCGCGCCGCCGCCGGGGGTGTCGGTGACCTCGATCGTGCCGTGCAGGGTCGCGACGATGGATGCGACGATCGAGAGGCCGAGGCCCGAGCCGCCCGTCTCCCTGGTCCGAGAGGAGTCGGCGCGCCAGAATCGCTGGAAGATCTTGCTGCGGATCTGTTCGGGCACGCCCTCGCCATGGTCCGCGACCGAGATCCATCCGCGCCCCGAGTCCGGATCGGCTCCCACGGTCAGTTCGATGGGCGAGCCGGCAGGTGTGTAACGGCGGGCATTGCCGAGCAGGTTCGCGACCACCTGACGGATGCGGTTCTCGTCGCCGAGCACGATCGGAAGGACCACCTGGGGCTCGGAGAGTCGGATCGGCTCCGTCTGCAGCGCGGGGGGCGCGGCGTCCGTGCGGGGCCTTCTGCGGAGCAGCCGGCCGGCGCCGGCGATGGGGCCGTTGCGGCGCTTCGGTGCGGGCTCCTGCTCCGAGAACACGGCGAGCGGGATGGCCGTCGTCGGGGTGTGGCCCGTGAAGGCGACCTCGCGGTCGGGGGAGGCGGCGCGGGCGTCGAGAGCGGCATCCCGTGCGATGGGGCGCAGATCGACGGGGACGACGGCGACGTCGCGCTGCTCGTCGAGACGCGCCAGCGCGAGGAGATCCTCGACGAGCGCGCCCATGCGGATCGCCTCCTTCTCGATGCGCTCCATGGCCTGAGCGGTCTGCTCCTGGTCCTGGATGGCCCCCATCCGGTACAGCTCGGCGTAGCCGCGGACGGTCACGAGGGGCGTGCGCAGTTCGTGGCTGGCGTCGCCGATGAATCGGCGCATCCGGTCGACCGTCGAGTCCCGCTCACCGAGGGCATCGTCGATGCGTTCCAGCATGACGTTGATCGCCGTCTTGAGTCGTCCGACTTCGGTTCCCGGGGCGATGTCGCTCATGCGCTGGCTGAAGTCGCCCTGCGCGATCGTCATGGCGGTGGATTCGACCTGGCCGAGGCCGCGGAAGGCGAGGGTTACGAGTCCGCGTGTGAGGATCGCGCTGCAGACGATGGTGAACAGGGCCAGAGCCGTGTAGATGCCGATGTAGTTGGCGACCGTCCGGTTGACGTCGTTCAGGGGGAGGGCGACGAGCTGCGTGTAATACTCCCGCGATCCGGGGATGGGCAGCGTGTCGACGCTCGCGCGATAGCGGACGGTGCCGTCGGCCGACGTGAGATCGAACGGCGCGGTGCCGTCGAGCACCGTCTGATCGAGCGAGAACGTGGCGGGGAACTCCGGCGGGGCCAGCGAACCGTCGCCGCCGGCGACCGCGAGGCGCGCTCCTTTGCCCTTGCCGCTGTACACCGCGACGGAGAAATCCGTCGGGGCCGCTGCGATGGGGGTGAAGGTCGCCTCGCCGCCGTCCAGCGTCACGTTCATCAGACTGCTCGCGAGGTCGGTGGTGACCGTCTGCGTGAGCGATTGATCCACGGCGGACAGCTGCGCGTTGCGCAGGAAGATCATGGTGCCGACGCCGGCCGCGATCATGCCGAACGCGAGGATGCTGACCGTCACGCCGGTGACCTTGGTGCGCAGACTGAGACCGCGCCACCAGTGCGTGACGCGGTCCTGCGATGCCGTCGGGCCCAGGGGGCGCCTCCGTTCAGGCGGTGCGGTCGGCCTTCAGCATGTATCCGAAGCCGCGCTTGGTCTGGATGAGGGGCTCGGAGGAGTGCGGGTCGATCTTGCGGCGGAGGTACGAGATGTAGCTCTCCACGATGCCCGCGTCGCCGTTGAAGTCGTACTCCCACACGTGGTCGAGGATCTGCGCCTTGCTCAGCACGCGGTTGGGGTTGAGCATCAGGTAGCGCAGGAGCTTGAACTCGGTCGGGGAGAGGTCGATCGAGGTGTCGCCGACCTGGACGTCGTGCGTGTCCTGATCCATCGTGATCTCGCCGGCCTTGATGATCGAGTCCTCGTCGGCCTGCATCGTACGTCGGAGGATGGCCTGGATGCGCGCGACGATCTCATCGAGGCTGAAGGGCTTGGTGACGTAGTCGTCGCCGCCCGAGTTCAGCCCCTCGATCTTGTCCTCGGTGGCATCCTTCGCCGTGAGGAACAGGATGGGCGCGGTGTAGCCCGCGCCGCGCAGACGCTTGGTCACGCTGAACCCGTTCATGTCGGGGAGCATGACGTCGAGGATGATCAGGTCCGGTTCTTCCTCGAGGACGGCCGAGATGGTCTGAGCGCCGTTCGCGACGGCACGGACCTGGTATCCGGCGAACCGGAGACTCGTGACGAGCAGATCCCGGATGTTCGGCTCGTCGTCGACGACGAGGATTCGTGCAGCGGTCATGAGCCCATACTGGCACCGGAATCAATCGGTTTGCTGGACATTCCGATCCCGGGTCGCTCGGGGGTACGATCCCGTCCCGGGGTGGGACAGGATGGAACAGTGACCGTCCCGCCGCCCGTCCCCGTTCCTCAGCGCCCCGCGAAGGCGCTCCCCGCCGACACCACAGGCCCGGGTGCCGCCTTCCACCGCCTGCTGTTCGCGCGGCAGCGTCGCGGCTGGTGGACCCCTCTGGCGACGGGGGCGATCGGCGTCGTGCTCTACCTCATCGTGTCCACGGTGATCGGCTTCGTCTTCGCGCTCAGCGTCTTCGCCTCGGACCCGTCCGGCGATGTCTACGCACTCCTGGACCGGTTGCAGACGATCGATGTGACGGATCCGGTGGGACTCGCCGTCATCCTGTCGTCGCTCGCGGTGATGTGGCCCATCTACCTGTTGTCGTCGTTCCTCGTGAACGGTCGACGCGTCGGCTTCCTGTCGTCGGTCGCGGGTTCGCTCCGCTGGAGGTGGCTGCTGCTGTGCGCCGGCGCGGCGGTCGTCGTGTACATCGTCGTCTCCGCGCTCTCCTTCCTGCTCCCGGCGGAGGAGGGATCGGGGGGCACGCTCGTCTCGCCGCAGGACAATCCCGCGTTCGTGGCATCCTTCCTCATCGTGCTGATCCTCGTTCCGTTCCAGGCGACGGCCGAGGAATACGTCTTCCGCGGGTACCTGATGCAGACGGTGGGACGCTGGCTGAAGCACCCCGCGTGGGCGATCCTGCTGCCCGTGCCCCTGTTCGTGCTGGGGCACATGTACGACTGGGCCGGTCAGGTCAGTGTCGGCGTCTTCGCTGTCGCCGCCGGATGGCTCACGTGGCGCACCGGGGGACTCGAGGCAGCCATCGCGCTGCACATCGTCAACAACCTCGCCGCGTTCGGGTTCTCGGTGTTCGGCCTCACCGACGCGGCGGCGACGGACACGAGCGTCGTGAGCCTCGTATCGTCGGCCGTGATGATCGCTGCATTCGTGGGAGTCGTCGAATGGCTCTGGCGCCGCGGCGACGGCCGCCGCACGCTGCGGATCACGCCGGCCCTCGAACCCGTGCCGGCTCCGCCGGTGTACGCGGGCGCATATCCGCCCGTCTACGGGCAGCCGCCGGTGTACGGGCAGCCGCCGGTGTACGGGCAGTCGCCGGTGTACGGGCAGTCGCCGGTGTACGGTCAGCCTCCGGTGTACGGTCAGCCTCCGGTCTATGGCCAGCCTCCGGTCGAACCGGCTCCGGCGTCGACGCCTCCGGCCGCGCCCTACGACGGTCCGCCCCTGCAGCCGCACCAGGCGCCGCGATGGGGCGAGTACGCACCCTCGCCCGACGCGACCCCCGCGCCAGGATCGACTCCTGCGTCCGGCCCGACACCGTCCGATTCCGCGGACCGCGGATCGTCCGGTTCCGGAACGGATGCCGGTGGCTCCGACGCGTCGTCGGGTTCGTCCTCGTCGGACTGAGCCGGATGCTCAGGCCGCCATCAGGTTGTCGGCGTCGAGGATCGTGTAGCTGTAGCCCTGTTCCGCAAGGAACCGCTGACGGTTCTGAGCGAAGTCCTGGTCGACGGTGTCGCGCGCGATGAGCGTGTAGAAGCTCGCCTTGTGACCGTTGGACTTCGGACGGAGCAGACGGCCGAGGCGCTGAGCCTCCTCCTGCCGTGACCCGAAGGACCCCGAGACCTGGATCGCAACCGAGGCGTCCGGCAGGTCGATCGAGAAGTTCGCGACCTTCGAGACGACGAGGACGGGGATGCGCGCGTTGCGGAAGGCGTCGAAGAGCTCCTCGCGCTCGTCCACCGGCGTCGAACCGGTGATCTTCGGCGCGCCGAGCTCCTCGGAGAGCACATCGATCTGGTCGAGGTATTGGCCGATCACGAGGATCTGCTCGCCCTCGTGCTTGGCGACGAGGTCGCGGACGACGTCGATCTTCGCGTGCGCGGTCGCCGCGAGGCGGTAGCGCTCGTCATCGGCGGACGCAGCGTATTCGAGCCGATCGGATGCCGGCAGGTCGATGCGCACCTCGTAGCAGACCGCGGGGGAGATGAAGCCCTGCGCCTCGATCTCCTTCCACGGAGCGTCGAACCGCTTGGGGCCGATGAGACTGAAGACGTCGCCCTCACGGCCGTCCTCGCGCACGAGGGTCGCGGTGAGACCGAGCCGGCGCCGCGCCTGCAGATCGGCGGTGAGCTTGAAGACGGGGGCGGGGAGCAGATGCACCTCGTCGTACACGATGAGCCCCCAGTCGAGCGCGTCGAGCAGGGCGAGGTGGGCGTACTCGCCCTTCCGCTTCGCGGTGAGGATCTGGTACGTCGCGATCGTGACCGGCTTCACTTCCTTCGACTGACCGGAGTACTCGCCGATCTCCTCGGGGGTGAGCGAGGTGCGCTTGAGCAGCTCGTCGCGCCACTGCCGGGCGCTGACCGTGTTGGTGACGAGGATGAGGGTCGTGGTCTTCGTGTCGGCCATCGCCGCCGCGCCGACGAGGGTCTTGCCTGCGCCGCAGGGGAGGACCACGACGCCGGAGCCGCCCTCGCTGAAGATGTCGACGGCCTTCCGCTGATACGGCCGCAGCGTCCAGCCGTCCTCGTGCAGCTCGATCTCGTGCGGCGTGCCGGGAGTGAAGCCCGCGTGGTCCTCGGCCGGCCAGCCGATCTTCAGCAGCTCCTGCTTGATCTGACCACGGGCCCAGGCGTCGATGACGTAGGTCTCCGGGCTCGGGTGGGCGATCAGCAGAGGCTGGATGCGGCGGTTCCGGGCGATCTCGGCGAGCACCGGCTTATCGGTGGAGCGGAGGATGAGCGTCCCCTCGTCGTCGCGCTCGATGACCAGGCGTCCGTAGCGGCCGACGGTCTCACGGATGTCGATCGAGACCGACGGCGGAACCGGGAACTTCGCCCAGCGCTCGAGGGTGGCGAGCATGTCCTCGGCGTCGTGCCCGGCGGCGCGTGCGTTCCACAGCCCGAGCCGGGTGATCCGGTAGGTGTGGATGTGCTCGGGTGCGCGCTCGAGTTCGGCGAAGATCGCGAGTTCGTGTCGCGCGTTCTCCGCGTCGGGGTGAGCTACTTCGAGCAGCACCGTGCGGTCGCTCTGGACGATGAGGGGGCCGTCAGCCATAACGGACGAGTCTACCGGCCCCGACGGTCACACCGGCCGGACGCTCACGATGCTCGACAGTGGCAGTGTCCGTTCGACGTCGGCGGCCCGGTCGCGTCCGCGCAGGCGCCCGCCGCCGAGACCTGCGGCCTCGAGGGTCACGTCACGCGTCGACCCGTCGGGCATGCGGACCGTGATGTCGATCGTCGCCCGGGCACGGACCGCCTGGTCGAGTTCGCGCTCGAGCCAGGCGGCATCCGCATCGTCGGACAGGCTGGAGCGCAGCGTCTCGATGAGCGGACGGTAGCGGTCCGACGCCGACGTCTCGGGGGGCGCCGTCACGGCGACGTCGTGGCGCCCGACGGAGCGCGGAGCGCCGTCGGCGTCCACCGCCAGGATCGGGTAGCGGGCGTCGGCGAGCATCCAGAAGGTCGTGTCGACGCTCGTGCGGGTCACGAGGTCGTCTCCGTCGACGATGAGACCGAGCGGTCGGAGCGCCTGATCGACGTTGATGGCGTCGAGCAGATCGCGCTGACCCGACAGGCGGGTGTAACCCTGCCGATCGGGTCCGACGCGCAGGGTCCCGTGGCGGGTGGCAGCGCGCTCGATCTCGTAGGCGAGCGGCTGCGGCACGCCGGTGAGCGAGAGTTCGGTGAGGAATCCGGTGAGGGATGCCGCGGTCTCACCCGCGGCGAAGGCGGCGCCGATCGTCTCGGCGGTGAACCGGTAGGTGGCCGCCTGCGCGCGGGACTCGCGGCGCGCGGTGGTGCGCAGGCGCAGGTCGAGACGCGGCTCGAGGGGACCGGGTGCGATCGCGGTCAGATCGTTCTGCAGATAGACCTTGTCGACCTCGTGCGGGAGCAGGGCGCGGAGCGCGTCGGCGTCGGCATCGCCGCCCTCGGCGAGATCGGCCGCCCACGTCGGCGGAGTGCCGTCCGGGCCGAGGACGGCCCACTGCACGAGCATCGCGACCAGACGCGCGACCCGCTCCGGCCATGCCGGGTCGAAGGGATAGGCTCCCGGCCACTCCGTCAGGGGACGCCAGCCGCCCTCGGGGGAGCGCACCGCGGGCGGCAGCCGATCGCGCAGTCGATCGGCGACCTTGAGCCAGCGCTCGACGGTGCGGCTGTCGAGCCACGACGTCCCGGTCTCTGTGACCGTCCAGCTGCGCTCGGAGCCGTCGAGCAGTCCCGCCTCGTCGGCGATCCAGACGAGGATGTCGGCGTCGTCATGGCTCGCGGCAGCGCCGGCATCGACGAGCCGGCGGCGATCGCCTGCGCTGAGCGCGCCCGAGCCGATCCGGCCAAGCGGCGTCCGCGTCGCGGAATGGAGGATGTCGGCGAGCGAGGCGACGGCGTCGAAGGCACGCTCGGCGCTGGCGGCATCCGATTCGGCCGCTCCCGCGACGACGGGCGTCGTCTCCACGGTCGCGGCGGACGAGAGGGCTGCGGCCACGGCGTCGTAGGGGGTTCCGTCTTCGTCCGTCAGTGCGCGTGCCGCGAGGGGGCGTCGCAACGGCCCGTCGACCGGTGTCGCGCTCTGCACGGCGTCGCGCAGTGCGGCCGCCTCGACGTCCGAGACATCGGCGAGGGCGCGATTCAGCTGCGCCGGGTCGAGCAATCCGTCGGCCGCATCGAAGAAGTCCATCCACGACGTGGACGGTGCGACGTGCCGGGCATCGAGCAGGGTGGCGAGGGCATCCGGATCGAGCGTCGCGAGTCGGGTCGCGAGGGCACGAGCGTCGGAGGCGGTCACGTCACCGGCCCTTGTTCGCCCGTCCCCGTCGCACGAAGGTCATGATCAGGAGCGCGAGCAGAAGCGCGAAGGCCACCGGAGGGGCGATGTAGACAACCAGGCTCACCGCAGGCCAGACGCCGGTGGCGAAGTCCTCCTGCTTCAGGCCGCCGGGACCCGACGCGATGATGATCGCGAAGAAGCAGACCACCGAGAGCACCAGCAGTCCGAGGGACATGAACGCCAGGATGCGGTCGATACGACGTACGGGAAGGTCGCCGGCCGGGGGCGGAGTGCTCATCCGATCAGAGTAGCGGCTCGCCGCGGTGCCGTAGTCTGGTGGTGGGGCTGAGACGGTCCCACTTTTCCATGCCCGCGCGCGGGCCGATCAGCGAGGTTCGACACATGCCCACCGGCAAGGTCAGGTTCTACGACGAGGCGAAGGGATTCGGCTTCATCACCGGCGACGACGGTCAGGACGTCTTTCTGCACGCGACCGCACTTCCCGCCGGGACCACCACGATGAAGCCCGGGACGCGCCTGGAGTTCGGCGTGGCCGACGGCCGCCGCGGCCTGCAGGCGCTCGCCGTCCGCGTCCTCGACGCGCCCGTCAGCCTCAGCAAGCGAAACCGCAAGCCCGCCGACGACATGGCGGTCATCATCGAGGACCTCGTCAAGCTGCTCGACGGCATCGGCGGGGACCTGCGTCACGGACGGTACCCGAGCGGCGCGCACGGCAAGAAGGTCGCCGCTGTGCTCCGCAAGGTCGCCGATGACCTCGATGCCTGAGTCGACGGATTCGACGGAGTCGACCGGATCGACGGATGTCGCCGAGTCGGCCGGAGCCGCCGAGTCGGCCGACATCGTGGAGTCGACGGAGTCAGGCGAGCCGACGGACACCACGGGGGCGGCGGAGTCGGCTGGCGTCGACGAAGAGGAGTCGGCTCCGACGGATCCGCGCCTGTTCGAGGCGTACGACCTGGCTCGCGCGGCTCTTCTCGAAGTGACCCCTGAGGCGACGGTCGGCGAAGCCGCCGGGTACCTGCTCGAAGACGGCGGAGTGGTCTCGCTCCGCTTCTCGAACCGGATGGCCGGATACCCGGGGTGGTTCTGGACGGTCAGCGTCGCAGTCGTCGAAGGATCCGAGCCGACCGTGCTCGAGGTGGAGCTCCTGCCCGGCGACGGCGCGCTCCTCGCGCCCGAGTGGTTGCCGTGGGCGGAGCGGCTCGCCGAGTATCAGGCCGCACAGGCCGCCGCCGGCGAGGACGACTCCGACGAGGATGACGACGACGACGTCGACGACGAGGAAGACGACGACGATGCGGACGACGACGCCGAGGACCTCGACGCCGCCGATTTCGACAGCGACGGATCGCCCATCCTTCACGCAGGGGATGTGGATGGCGTCGACATCGACGAGCTCGACGACACCGCGGCGGACGAGGACGACTCCGCCGACGACGACTCGGACGACGACGAGTCGGACGAAGACGAGCCCGACGAAGACGACTCAGACGACGCTGATGACGACGACGATGAGGACGGCGAGTCGCTGCGCGAGTACTGACGCGCGGCATCCGCTCGCACACGAACGCGGCCCCGGGGATCACTCCTCGGGGCCGCGTTCGTCGTGCGGGGGTCAGTCGGCCAGGTGCTCGACCGTGTAATCGATGGCCTTGATGAGCTGGCGCACGTCGTCGGGCTCGATGGAGACGAACGTCGCGACGCGAAGCTGATTGCGGCCGAGTTTGCGGTACGGCTCGGTGTCGACGATGCCGTTCGCGCGCAGGCTCTTGGCGACAGCGGCGGCGTCGACCGAGTCGTCGAAGTCGATCGTGACGACGACGGGGGAGCGGTCGGCGGGGTCGGCGACGAACGGCGTCGCGAAGGATGCGGCATCCGCCCACGTGTACAGCGCACCCGAGGACTCCGCCGTGCGGGCGCCGGCCCACGCGAGTCCGCCGTTTCCGTTGATCCACTGCAGCTGCGTGTCGAGCAGCTGGAGGGTCGCGATCGCAGGCGTGTTGAGCGTCTGCTGCAGACGCGAGTTGTCGAGGGCGTTCTTCAGGCTCAGGAACTCGGGGATGTACCGGCCGGATGCCGCGACCCGCTCGATCCGCTCGATGGCGGCGGGCGACACCGCGGCGTACCAGAGGCCGCCGTCGGAGCCGAGGTTCTTCTGCGGCGCGAAGTAGTAGACGTCGGCCTCGGCGATGTCGATGTCGATACCGCCGGCGGCGCTCGTGGCGTCGATCACGGTCAGGGCGCCGGCGTCGCCGTGGACGCGCGTGATCGCGGTCGCGACGCCCGTGGAGGTCTCGTTGTGTGCCCAGGCGTAGACGTCGACACCCTCGACGGCCTCGGGTGCGGCGCTCGTGCCGGGGTCGGCCTTGCGGACGTCCGGCGCCTCGAGCCAGGGCGCTGCCGCTGCAGCGGCGAACTTGCCGCCGAACTCGCCGAAGACCAGGTTCTGCGCTCGCTTCTCGATGAGGCCGAAGGCCGCCGCGTCCCAGAACGCGGTCGACCCGCCGTTGCCGAGGATCATCTCGTACCCGTCGGGAAGGCGGAACAGATCGGCGAGACCGGACCGGGTCCGCGCGACGAGGTCCTTGACCGGGGCCTGGCGGTGCGAGGTGCCGAACAGGGACGCCCCCTGGGTGACGAGCGCCTCGAGCTGCTCGGCACGGACCTTGGACGGGCCGCAGCCGAAGCGTCCGTCGACGGGCAGGAACTCGCGGGGGAGGGTCACAGTCGCCATGCCGAGAAGTCTAGGGCGCAGGCTCCGGCGGTCCCGGCCGCATGACGCTCCGAGACCCGATGCCGGATAGGCTGGGAAGGCACTGTCTCCCGCGCGAAAAGGGCTCTGATGACCGACCTCATCGACACCACCGAGATGTACCTGCGCACCATTCTCGAGCTCGAGGAAGAGGGCATCACGCCCCTGCGCGCGCGCATCTCGGAGCGCCTCGGGCACTCGGGTCCCACGGTGTCGCAGACGATCGGTCGCATGGAGCGCGACGGTCTCGTGGTCGTGTCGGAGGACCGCACGCTCGAGCTCACCGACCCGGGGCGACAGAAGGCGGTCGACGTGATGCGCAAGCACCGTCTCGCGGAGCGACTGCTGTCGGACGTCATCGGTCTCGACTGGGCCTACGTCCATGAAGAGGCCTGCCGTTGGGAGCACGTCATGAGCGAGCTCGTCGAGCGTCGCCTCATCGAGCTCCTCGATCACCCGACCGAATCGCCGTACGGCAATCCGATCCCCGGGCTCGACCAGCTGGGCGACGTCCCGGCCAACGCCTTCGACAGCGGAGTGGTCGGTCTCGTGCGACGGTTGAACGATGCCGGCGGCCCGGTGACGGGCAGCATCCGTCGTCTGGCGGAGCCGATCCAGGTCGACCCGGAGCTCCTCACCCAGCTGCGCGACGCGGGCGTCGTGCCCGGTCGGACCGGGTCGTTCCGGTTCAACGAGGGGTACGTCCTGGTCGAGATGGACGGCATCGACGAGGCGCTCGAACTCCCCGTCGAGGTGGCGTCGCACATCTTCGTCATCGACGCGCACGAGATCTGACGGGATCCCGCGCCGCCCTCACGCAAGGGCGAGAGCGTGACATATTCGTTACCTTCGGGTAGCCTCGGAGGGTCCACCGGCGAGAAGCCCGCCTCGGACCGCTCCGCGAGTTGCCTCTCCGGCTCGTCGTTCGCGAAGTGCCCCCTACATCCGTGCCCGACATGGAGTGCCGACGAGCCAGCATCCGCCCCCGGATGCGGAGGCGCTGGAGGACAGCTTGGCTGAAGAGTTCCACCCGTCGAACGAGATTTCTGAGGCATCGACGGCCCCCCGAAAAGGTCGTTTGAGTAGACGGATCGCCGCGAAGGCGCCCGCCACCCGTTCGACGGCATCCCGCCCTCACCCCGTCCGCAGTTTCGTGACCCTCGCCGCTGTTGCGGGCATGGTCGCCACTGTGGCCATTCCCGCCTTCGCCGCGGCCGATCGCGGCGACGTCGCCGAGGCGCAGACGCTGCAGCAGGTCTCGGCGGACGACGCCCAGTCGCTCGTCGTCGCCTCGGAGGGGACCCCTGCGACCCTCGACCGCGGTGGATACTCGGCCACGACGCCCGAGGAGATCAAGGCCGCCAAGGCGAAGGAAGCCGCCGAGAAGGCGGCCAAGGCTGCTCTTGCGGCTCGCCTGGCGGCGGCATCCTCGTCCTCGTCGTCGTCCTCTTCTTCTTCGGCGCGGTCGTCGTCGAGCTTCTCGAACTCGGTGCCGCTCGTGTCTCCCGGTTCGGGTACCGTGCGTCGTCCGCTCGCGCACTTCAACAACTTCGGTACGCCGTACGCCGGCCACAAGGGCACCGACTACATGGTCGGTCGCGGAGAGCCGATCTACGCGGTCGCCGACGGCACCGTCGTCGCCTCGTCCGAGTCCGGGCCGGGCTGGGGCGTGTACGTGAAGATCGCCCACAACATCGGCGGCGTGCGGGTCACGTCCCTGTATGCGCACATGGACTGGGGTACGCGCCGTGTCCAGGTGGGCGACACGGTCTCGGTCGGTCAGCTCATCGGCCAGGTCGGCGACACCGGACGCGCGTTCGGCACTCACCTCCACCTCGAGATCCGCATCAACAACGGGTACACCAACGCGGAGTCCTGGCTGCAGGCCAACGCCGGCTGACGACACACAGCTGTCGTTCTGCTGTTGTTCGCCCCGGGGCATCCCGGGGTGTAATACCCTGACCCCGACGCTCGTTCGAGCCGAGGGGAGCCGCATGGACATCCAACCCCGCATTCGCAACCGGAATGCGCTAGGTAGGCATGTGCTGCGGCATCGTGTGCACGATTGCCACGACATCGGTCGTGCGAAAAAGGCGCTGTCTTCATGACGGCGCCTTTTTTCGTACCCGCACCCCTCTCGACCCGCGCCGCGTCGACGACACGGAAGGCCGCTGAAGCCGTCACGGCCGTTCGAGAGGACACCCCTATGCGCACTCTGGTGCTGAACGCAGGTTACGAACCCCTGGCCGTCATCTCCTTCAAACGAGCCCTGGTGCTCGTCATGACCGAGAAGGCGACCATCATCGAGCGCGTCGAGGAGGATCCCGTCTGGGGTACGCGCGACGTGTACGACCGACCGGCCGTCATCGTGCTGACCCGCTATGTGCGGATCCCTGCGGCGCGCCGGGTGCCCGTCACGCGGCGGGGCGTACTTAGGCGAGACGGGAACCGGTGCGCGTACTGCGGCAAGGGTGCGACCACGATCGATCACGTGCTGCCGCGTTCACGCGGGGGAGCGGACTCGTGGGAGAACCTCGTCGCCGCCTGCCTGCGGTGCAACAACCTGAAGGGCGACCGCACACCTCAGGAGATGCACTGGGAGCTGAAGTGGATGCCGCAGCCGCCCCGCGGTGCCGGGTGGCGCGTGCGCGGGGCGGAGCGCGCCGATCCGGTGTGGGAGCCGTATCTGGCGCTCGCGGCGTAACCGCAGTCGGGGTCTGGAGTCGCCCGGGCGTGCGGCGCATGTCGCGGATTCGGATGATGCGCCCGGATTCGGAGCGCGAAGCGGTTTCGCGTCCGAATCTGCGGCAAATGTCCTGATCCGAGGGATGCGCGCGGCCGTTCCCCGGTGAGGTGGTCTGACACGCCGAGGGGCGGCGCGTCGTTTCGTGCGCGCCGTTCCGTCCCGCGCCGACGAGGGCCATGTCGGAACCCGTGCGTATCTTCGAACTCGACCGCTTGAGTCACTCGAACAAAGCTTCTACCATGTCGAGGTGAGATCCATCGTGCGCAACACCGCCACTGCCCAAGAGGTGCAGCGGCTGCGCGCGCAGATGGCGCAGATCCAGGGGCGCAAGCTCGATGCGCCGCCCCTTCCCACCCATCCTGCCTTGGCTGAGCTGCTGCCGGGCGGGGGACTGCGCCCCGGTTCGTCCTACGCGATCGGCGGCTCGATGTCGCTGCTGTTCGGTCTGCTGGCGCAGCCGTCGCAGACCGGCAGCTGGTGCGGGGTGGTGGGGATGCCGGGATTCGGCGCCGAGGCGGCCGAGAAGGCGGGGGTCGACCTGACGCACCTCGTGCTGATCCCCGAGCCGGGGCCGCGCTGGCTCGCGGTGATCGCGACGATCGCCGACGTGCTCCCGGTCGTCGCGGTGCGTCCGCCGTCGCGGGCGAAGGATGCCGAGATCTCACGGCTCGCGGCGCGCATGCGAGAGCGGGGGGTCGTGCTGCTCGTGCAGGGGCCGTGGCCGCAGACCGAGGCGATGATCGACGTGACGGATGCCCGCTGGTCGGGCCTCGGCGACGGGTACGGCGTGCTGTCGGATCGGGAGCTGACCGTGACGGTGACGAGCCGACGCTTTCCGGTGCCGCGGTCGTCGCGGATGCTGCTGCCCGCCCCGGACGGCGCGATCGCGGTGCGCGAGCAGCCCGTCGTCCCGGTGGTCGACCTGCCGATGCGGGCGGTGAGCTGATGGATCCCGCGCTCGTCGACACCGGCACCGAGCCGGTCCGCAGCCTCGTCGTGTGGGTGCCGGACTGGCCGGTCGTCGCGCTCGCCCGTGAAGGACTCGCCGAGGCCGAGGGGCCGATCGCCGTCTTCGCGAAGGGGATGGTCGCCGCGACCTCGCCGACCGCGCGCGCCGACGGAGTCCGGCGGGGGATGCGGCGCCGCGATGCGCAGGCGCGGTGTCCGCAGCTCCAGGTCGTCGACGCCGACGACGCGCGCGACCACCGCACGTTCGCCCCGCTCATCGCGAGGCTCGAGGAGATCGCCCCCGGGGTGCAGTTGCGTGAGCCGGGACTGTGCGCCCTGCGGGTGAAGGGGCCGGCACGGTTCTACGGCGGCGAAGCAGGAGCGGCGACGGCGCTCACCGGTGCCCTCGCCGAGCTCGGCATCACCGACGTGCGGGCGGGTGTCGGCGACGGCCCGTTCACGGCGGAGCAGGCCGCCCGCACCACCGGACCGGATGCGCCGATGCGGATCGTGCCGCCCGGGGCGGCGGCCGCGTTCCTCTCGCCGCTGCCGGTGACGACGCTCGAGGACGACTCGGTCGCGAGCCTGTTCGCGCGTCTCGGCATCCACACCCTCGGTCAGCTCGCCGCGCTGCCGCCCGCGCGGCTCGTCGAACGGCTCGGTCCCCGCGGGGCGCGACTGCACGCGCTCGCGTCGGGGCTCGACTCGCAGCCCGTGCAGCCGCGCACGCCGCCGCCCGAGCTCGAGCGCGAGGTCAGCTTCGAGCCGCCGCTCGAGATCGCCGACCAGGTGGCGTTCGGCATCAGGCTCGCGTCGGAGCAGTTCATCTCGGGGCTCGGTGCCGTCGACCTCGTCTGCACCGAGCTGCGTGTCGCGCTGACGGGCGACCGCGGCGACCACAGCGAGCGGGTCTGGCTGCATCCGGGGGCGTTCGATGCGGCCGCCGTCGTCGACCGGGTGCGCTGGCAGCTCGCCGAGCGCGGGCTGAAGAGCGCGGTCGCGAAGGTGCGGATCGCGCCCGAGAAGGTGGACGCGGCATCCCATCACGTGAAGGGGCTGTTCGGTTCGGGGCCCGAGGAGCGCGTGCACTCGGCGCTCTCGCGCGTGCAGGCGATGCTCGGGCACACCGGGGTCGTCACCCCGCAGGTCGGCGGCGGGCGCTGGCTCGCGGAGCGGCAGGTGCTCGTGCCGTGGGGAGACCGCGCCGTCATCGCCGAGCGCGCGCGGCCGTGGCCGGGGAGCCTGCCCGACCCGCTGCCGGCGACCGTGTTCCCCGAGCCGGTGCCCGTCGCCGTCATCGACCGCGACGACGACATGGTCGCCGTCGACGGACGCGGCGAGCTGACGGCCGAGCCGGTCGCACTGATCCTGCCGGGAGCGCCGGACGCATCGGGGGCGCGGAGGCCCCGGCATCCGCGCCGCATCGACTCGTGGGCAGGACCGTGGCCGGTCATGGAGCGGGGGTGGGATGCCGCCCGTGCCCGTCGCGCGCACCGGTTCCAGATCGTCGACGAGGCGCAGACGGCCTGGCTGCTGGTGTGCGAAGAGGGCGTCTGGCACGCCGAGGGCAGGTACGACTGATGGGGTGGGGCAACAACCCGTCGGTCTCGTGGTCGGAGATGGAGCGGATCCTCAGCGACCGGCGCCGTCCCGAGGGGGCGCCGGCGGGTACCGACGGCGGTGACAGTCCGGCGTGGTCGCACAAGCGCGGCAAATATCGTGCTCCCGAGATCGAGCGGCCGCGCGACGTCGTGCCCTACGCCGAGCTGCACGCGCACTCGTCGTTCTCGTTCCTCGACGGGGCGTCCTCGCCCGAAGACCTCGTCGAAGAGGCGGAGCGGCTGGGCCTCCACGCCCTCGCGATCACCGACCACGACGGGTTCTACGGCATCGTCCGGTTCGCCGAGGCGGCCGAGCACCTGCAGCTGCAGACCGTCTTCGGCGCCGAGCTGTCGCTGGGGCTGCCTGGTCCGCAGAACGGCGAGCCCGACCCGCACGGCACGCACCTGCTGGTGCTCGCGCGCGGCGAGGAGGGGTACCACCGGCTTGCCGCCGCCATCACTCACGCGCAGCTGTCGGGCGGCGAGAAGGGACGGCCGGTCTACGACCTGCGTGACCTCGCCGATCGGGCGGGCGGGCACTGGCAGGTGCTGACCGGATGCCGCAAGGGCGCCGTCCGGCAGGCGCTCGCCGCTGACGGCCCGGCCGCCGCGGCGTACGAGCTCGACCGGCTCATCGACCTGTTCGGGGCGGAGCGCGTCGACGTCGAGCTCATCGACCAGGGAGCGCCGACCGACTCGCGCGACAACGACGTGCTCGCCGCGCTCGCGGCCGAGCGCGGGCTGCCGGTGGTCGCGACGAACAACGTGCACTACGCCGTGCCCGAGAAGGTGCACCTCGCCGCGGCGGTCGCGGCGGTGCGCGCGAACCGGGGGCTCGACGAGCTCGACGGGTGGCTGCCCTCGCACGCGAGCGCGCACCTGCGCTCGGGAGCCGAGATGGCGCGGCGGTTCCGGCGGTATCCGGGTGCGGTCGAGCGCACGGTCGAGCTCGCCGACGAGCTCGCGTTCCCGCTGCGCCGCGCGAAGCCCGCGCTGCCGAAGATGCAGGTGCCCGAGGGGCACACGCCGATGACGTGGCTGCGGCACCTGGTGTGGGAGGCGGTGCCCCGCAAATACCCGGATGCCACCGACGCGAACCGGGCGCGCATCGAGAAGGAGCTGGGGGTCATCGAGCAGAAGGACTTCCCCGGGTACTTCCTCATCGTGCACGGCATCGTGCAAGAGGCGCGGCGCCGCGGCATCCTGTGTCAGGGGCGCGGATCGGCCGCGAACAGTGCCGTCTGCTACCTGCTCGACATCACCGCGATCGACTCGATCTTCTACGACCTGCCGTTCGAGCGGTTCCTGTCGGCGCTGCGCGACGAGGAGCCCGACATCGACGTCGACTTCGACTCGGACCGGCGCGAGGAGATCATCCAGTGGGTCTACGAGACCTACGGCCGCGAGCGCGCGGCGCAGGTCGCGAACGTCATCCAGTACCGACCGAAGAACGCCGTCCGCGACATGGCGAAGGCGCTCGGGCACTCGCCCGGTCAGCAGGATGCCTGGACGAAGCAGGTCGAGCGGTGGGGTGCGTCGCTCGACACCCCGCCCGACCACGACATCCCCGAGCGGGTGGTCGCCTACGCGGGTGAGCTGTTGAAGGCGCCTCGACATCTCGGCATCCACTCCGGCGGGATGGTGCTGACCGATCGGCCGGTCGGCGAGGTCGTCCCGATCGAGCACGCGCGCATGGAGAACCGCACCGTTATCCAGTGGGACAAGGACGACGCTGCGTGGATGGGGCTCGTGAAGTTCGACCTGCTCGGGCTCGGGATGCTCGCCGCCCTGCAGTACTGCTTCGACATGATCGCGGCCGCGACGGGGGAGCGGTGGTCCCTCGATGCGATGCCGAAGGAGGAGGCCGCGGTCTACGACATGCTGTGCCGGGCGGATTCGATCGGGGTGTTCCAGGTCGAGTCGCGGGCGCAGATGGGACTCTTGCCCCGCCTGCAGCCGCGGAAGTTCTACGACCTCGTGGTCGAGATCGCCCTCATCCGTCCGGGGCCGATCCAGGGCGGTGCGGTGCACCCGTTCGTGCGGCGCAAGCTGGGCGACGAGCCGATCACCTATGCGCACCCGAAGCTCAAGCCGGTGCTGGAGCGGACCCTCGGCATCCCGGTGTTCCAGGAGCAGCTCATGCAGATGGGCATGGCCGTCGGCGATCTCTCGGGGGAGGATGCCGACCTGCTGCGCCGTGCCATGGGTTCCAAGCGCGGGATCGAGCGGATCGATTCGCTGAAGAAGAAGCTCTACGAGGGGATGGCGCGCAACGGTCTGACCGGCAAGACGGCCGACGACATCTACGTGAAGATCCAGGCGTTCGCGAACTTCGGTTTCGCCGAGAGCCACTCGCTGTCGTTCGGGCTGCTCGTGTACGCGTCGTCGTGGTTGAAGCTGCACTACCCGGCGGCGTTCCTCGCCGCGCTGCTGCGCGCGCAGCCGATGGGCTTCTACTCGCCTGCGACCCTGACCGCCGACGCACGGCGGCACGGGGTCGAGGTGCGCCGGCCCGATCTGCACGCCTCGGGAGTGGATGCCGGGCTGGAACCGGTGACGGAGGGGGACACGCACCGCCGCGCCCCGACGGGTCGGGACTCCTGCGCCGACCGCATCCAGCCGCCCGTGCCGGAGTTCGACCGGGCGCTGCCGGACGAGTCCGCGGCGCACCGGCGGGACGGCAACTTCGCGGTGCGGCTGGGGCTCGCCTCGATCACGGGGATCGGGGTGCCACTGGCGACGAAGATCGTGGCCGAACGCGAGGCATCCGGTCCGTACCGGGACCTGCGCGACCTCGTGCGGCGTACCGGTGCGACGGCGGCGCACCTCGAGGCGATGTCGACGGCGGGCGCGTTCGAGAGTCTCGGGATCACGCGGCGCGAGGGCATCTGGTTGGCGGGGGATGCCGCGCAGGACCGCCAGGAGTTCCTCGAGGGGTCGCTGGTCTCGGTGCAGCCGCCGCTGTTCCCCGACCAGTCGAGCTACGACGTGCTCGCCGCCGACCTGTGGGCGACGGGGGTGTCGGCGGACGACCATCCGCTGACGCATTACCGGTCGCAGCTCGACGCACGCGGGGTGATCACGTCGCGCGGCATGCGCGAGCACGAGGTCGGCCGCCGCATCGAGGTCGCGGGCCTGGTGACGCACCGGCAGCGACCGGCGACGGCATCCGGGATCACCTTCCTGAACCTCGAAGACGAGCACGGCGTCATGAACGTGATCTGCTCGGTCGGGGTGTGGAACAGGTACCGCCGCATCCTGCGCGACAGCCCCGCGCTCATCGCACGCGGCATGCTCGAACGTTCACCCGAAGGGGTGACGAACCTCGTCGCCGACGGGTTCGAAGACCTGAGAGTGGGGGTGACGCACCGGTCGAGGGACTTCCAGTGACCCTCGACCGGTGTCGCGGATCAGGCCGCGGCACGCCGCCGCTGCACCGCGTCGACGATCACGTCGACCACGACGAACGCGGCGAGGGTCCAGCCGACGAGCGGCAGCGCGAGCCCGACCAGCACCCCGCCGACGACGACGGCCGTGACGCCCCACCAGGGTGCGCCGTCGAGCACGCCGCGGCGCGGCGGCATCCCGACCCGCGCGGTCTTGGTCGGCCGGCGCTTCACCCACATGACGTAGCCGAGGACGACCATGCCCGCGATCGAGAGGGCGAGCAGGAACATCACGATCTGGTTGGCGAGGCCGAACATCGTGCCCATGTGGATCGAGACGCCCCACGAGGCGAGCTTCGCCGGCAACGAGAAGTCCGCGAAGTCGACGCGGTCGACCGGTTTCAGCGTCGCACCGTCGATCGCGACGGCGTCGAGGTGTCCGGGGAAGCCTCGGTCGATCTCCTGTACCTTCCACGCCTGATCGGCCGCGGCGGGCGGCGTGATCTGCACGAGGTTCGTGTCGATGTTGACCTTCCGAGCCGCCGCGAGCACGTCGTCGAATGTGCCCGGATCGACGGTGAGAGCAGCGGATGCCGTGCCGTGCCCCGCGTGCTCATCGGCGCCCCCGGCGGTTCCGCCGAGGCTCGTCGACACCGCGGGCGTGGTCCAGTCGAGGGCGGCGCGCAGGTTCGTGACGTTCTGCCCGCCGTACGTCGACCACGTGATGCCGGTCGCCGAGAGGAACACCGCGCCGAGCGCGATCCAGATGCCGACGGACGTGTGCCAGCTGAAGAAGCGGCGGTACCCGGTGTAGGTCCGGGCGGGCCGGACGAAGTCCTTCTTCGTTCGTGCCGTGCGGATGCGGATGACCCACATGACGACGCCGGCGACGACGACGATGCCGAGCCAGGATGCCGCGAGCTCGCTGTACAGGCGTCCCGGGTCGCCCAGGCCGAGGCTGCGGTGGATGTTGCTGATCGCGGTGCGCAGCGGCAGCGATCCGCTCGTGCCGTAGACCGTTTCGTCGCCGCGGATCTCGCCGGTGCCGGGGTCGACGAAGACGGCCCGCGACTCGCTCTCGCCGAGGCCGTCCTGCGCGAACATGACGCGCGTCGTGTCGCCCGGCTCAGGAGCGGGCCGGACGGCCGCGAGCGTCGCGGCGTCGCCGACGTGCGTCTCGGCGATCTCGACCTGCTCGCCGAGGCTGAGCTGCGTCGTGGTCACGGGAGCGTGCAGCTGCCGCGCGTACACGGCCTGCTCGATCGTGGGCGACAGGGCGTAGAGGGCGCCGCTGAGCGCGGCGACGAGGATGAACGGTCCGACGAGGATGCCGGCGTAGAAGTGCAGGCGCACGAGGAAGGCGCCGAACCAGCCCGGTCGTCGAGTGGGGCGGACCGTGGCGGGTCGGGTGGGCAGGGTGGCGGTCATGATCGCTTTCGAAGAAGAGGGATGCTGCGGGCGGGCCGCCGACGAGAGGGCGCGGTGCGCGCATCGCTCGTCGAGGGCCCAGGGTCGGCGCGCGCCCCATGTGAGCGCGCGCGGCGCACCGCGGCATCCCTCGTCGAGAGCGGAACGGCGGCGCGCGTCAGATGGCGAGCGCGCGCGGCGGACCGCGACCGGCGGCGACGCGAAGCGTGACCGAGCGCAGGACCGGGACGTCGGCGGACGCGGGTGTCGGCACCGGGCGGCCCATGGCTCCGAGCACGAGGACCGCGGTGAGGATGCGGCGGCGCACCCACCGGGCGATGTCGGCGGCGAGGGTGAGCAGGCGCTGCGCCGTGCGCTCGCCACGGTGCAGCAGCGCGACGGTCAGGACCGCGGCGAGGCCGTGCATGGCCCACATGAGCGGATCGGCGCCGATCGCGGCGGCGGTGCCCCCGGCATCCGTCATCAGCGTCATCCCGTGCTGGTGCGGCGCGCCCGTCGGCGTGATCGTGCCGATCACGAAGAGCGCGTGGAACAGCAGCTGGCTGCCGGTGACGGCGAGGGCCAGACGGGGGAGCGAGAGGCGACGTCCCGCGAGCGCCGTGCAGACGAAGAGCGAGAGCGCGAGCGGGACGATGATGCCGAGCCAGCCGGGGACCCGTCCGCCGCCGGCGACGTGCGAGAGCAGGGCCGCCCACGTGGCGACGGATGCCGCGAGTGCGCCGCGGGCGACGCGGGAGACTCGGGACGGGCGCACGCGTCCATTGTGACAGGGGCCGTGGTCCTTGCGGGCTCGGCGTCGCTGCGCAAGCCCTGGGGAGAACCGGGGTGACGCGATTAGCGTGAGAGGACTTTCACCGGTCGGAGGGCATCATGACGAACTACGCGCAGCGGAACGAAGCTGTCCAGCGCAAGCAGATGGGCTCGGGGGCGTTCGTCGCGATCTTCATGAGCCTCGTGTTCCTCGTCGTCGCGGCGGGCTTCGCGATCCTCGGGGTGCTGTTCATCACGAACCCGATGCCGGTCGTCGTCCTCGGGGTGCTGATGCTGATCGGCGCCGTCGCCGTCCTGGTGCTGTCGGGTCTGTGCATCGCGGCGTCGGTGCGGGCGCTCATGCGCCCCGAGAAGGCGAAGCAGCGCGTCGAACGCATGGCCTGACGCGCGCGGAGCGACGTGCCATGATCGTCGCATGCTGGCTGACATCCTCGAGGTACTCGGCGACGCGCTCGTGGCCGTCGGCGACGCTCGGCGGGGTCCGCGGTACGTGCACGGCCGCATCCGGTTGATCCAGGGCGAGGTCGAGGGTCTCTCGCCGCGGGAGGATGTCGGCGGCGAGGCGGCGATCGACCATCGCACGATCGCCATCAACGACGTGACCCTCACGGGCGTCGCCATCGCCCCGCGGCCGCTCCGCGTGTCGTACCTCGACGACATTCAGCAGCGCGCTCAGGTGGTCCGCATCGAGTTCGACGGCGGCGCCGCCGAGTGGACCATTCCCGAGTCGACCAACCTCCGGAAGCTGCAGAAGCGCATCGGCGCCTCGTTCTGAGACGCGGGATGCGCCCCTGAACGCGCGAAAGCCCCGGACCGCACAGGTCCGGGGCTTTCGAGAAAACTCTGGGGTCAGACGGCCTGCGCGAGGGCGAAGCCGACCGATCCGTCCTCTTCGACGCGGGCATCGAGGATGCGGTCGTCGAGCGCGACCGTTGCGGCCGGGGCGACGAAGACGCGGGCGCCGTCGCTCTCGACGACGGTGTCGCCCTCGACGGGCTCGGGTGCGAGGGACAGGGCGTACCCGTTCTGCGGGTCTGCGGCCTCGGCGATCCGGAGGCCACCGGTCTCGGTGGGGATCTGCGAGGAGAGGCTCTTGACGGCGGTGCTGGCGTTCTCGGTGAGAGTGAGCATGATGCTCCCTTCCGTGGATTGCGGGCGTGAGCGGGCAACGATGCCGAGAATCGGGCGCCGCCGCAACCGCTGACACACCATTGCCGCGCACTCACACGGCATACGGAGGTTCGGGAATCATCCCCACGACGTACGCCGGATCATCACGCGGACCGATTCGCCCGAAGGGCCGTCCGGCTTGACTCGAGTCATGACCCACACTCGTCTTCGCGTGGCTGCCGCCGCCGGTCTCGTCGCACCGCTCCTCGTCCTCGCGCTCGCCGCCTGCAACCCGATGGACGCCTTGCAGAAGGTCCATTCCGAGGAGTTCGCCGATCGCTCCGCGGCCCAGAAAGGATGGGTGGGCGTCGCGATGCCGGAGTGGATCCCCGCCGGGGCCACGGGCATCAAGAACACCGCGACCGACGACGAGACGAACGCCGTCATCGCCGTCGAGGGCGGGGAACTCGAGGGGTGCTCCGAGATGGACCGCCGTGGACTGCCCTTCGACAGCCGCTACGGGAGTCTCGGCGAGCCGCTGCCGACGACCGTGTTCGCCTGCGGTCCATACGAGGTCGTGAGGACCGACGCCGGCTGGCTCGGCTGGTTCAGTGCGACGGAGAAGGGGCAGACCCCGGACGACGCGTGACCGCGGGATGCCGTGAGTCGGCGCTTCGCGGTGAGACACTGAACCGACGACCGAGGGAGGCTGCCGTGAGGCGGATGACGACGCGAGCCGGTGCGGCCACAGGTGCGGTGGTGGTCGCCGCGCTGATGCTGGCGGGATGCGCTCCCGAGCCGTCCCCGTCGCCGACGATCTCGTCACCGTCGCCGAGCGTCTCGTCACCGAGCCCGACACCCAGCAGCGACCCGAGCCCCGGCATCCCGCCGACCCCGAGCGACAGCCCGAGTCCGACGTCGTCGCCCGTCGGCCCGCCCGCGACGCGGCCCGTCGAGCCGCCGACCGGTACCGACCCGGATGCCGCGGCGATGACCTCCGCCCAGGCGGGAACCCTCTGCGCCGCGGAGCATCGCACGGGGCAGAGCGCCGGCGACACGCAGATCGGAAAGCCGACCGTCTACGAGCGTTCGGTCTCGCCGCGCTGGTACGTCACGATCCTCGCCGAGAACGAGTTCGGCCAGTATTACCAGGAGTGCATCCTCGGCGGGTCCGAGGCGAACCCGGAGTGGTCGCTGACGCAGGGGACGCCGAAGGATCAGCTGACGGCGGCGCACATCGAGCAGATGCGCACGCAGAACGAGGACATCGACGAGGATCACTGACGGGCCGATACGGTGAGGCATGGCCATCACCGTCTTCCCGCCGCGCGACTTCGCCCTCGACGGGCAGCGATGCCGCGTCCACGTCTACGACGTCGTGACCGGAACGGACCGGGTCGTGTTCGAGACCGACGAGGTGCTTCTCGAGGCTCCGAACTGGGCGCCGGAGGGTCTGCTCCTCAACGGCGCCGGCAAACTGTGGCTGCTGGACCCGGATGCCGCGGGTGCCGACATCGCAGAGGTGGCGTTCACCGGCATCCCGCCGCTCAACAACGACCACGTGCTCGTGCCGAAGTCGGGGGACATCCTGCTGTCGGCGAACGACGGGCAGATCTACCGCGCACCGCGGACCGGGGGAGAAGGCGTGCGGATCACGGATCCGGGTGATCCGTTCATGCACTTCCTGCACGGGGTGAGCCCGGATGCCGCATGGATCGCGTACACGGCGCTGTCGATCGAGGACGGCGAGGTGCTCTCGGCGGACCTGCGGACGGCGCGCATCGACGGATCGGAGGATGCGCCGCTGACGACGGGTGAGGTCGCCGACGGGAGCGAATGGTCACCGGGAGGCTCGTGGATCTACCTGAATACCGAGCAGTTCTCGCAGGCGCCGGGGCATGCGCAGATCGCGCGGATGCGGCGGGACCGGTCGGGGCTCGAGCAGCTCACGTTCGACGATCGGGTGAACTGGTTCCCGCATCCCTCACCCACGGGACGCGACGCGGTGTACATCAGCTTCCCGCCCGGGACGCAGGGGCATCCGGCGGACGTCGAGGTAGAGCTGCGCCTCGTGCGGAACGGGCACTGGCGCCACCCTGAGGCCGTCGCGACGGTGTTCGGCGGTCAGGGAACGATCAACGTGAACAGCTGGACGTCCGACGGGTCGCGGTTCGCGTACGTCGACTATCCGGTGGGGTCTTGATAGGCAAGTAGCGACTTGCCTATACTCGCGGCATGGGCGATGTGTTCAAGGCTCTCGCCGACGAGACGCGTCGGATGATCCTGGACGACCTCGCCGAGCGCGACGGACAGACCCTGTTCGAGCTGTGCGTGCGACTGGCCGATCGCGGCGTGACGCATTCGCGTCAGGCGGTGTCGCAGCATCTGGCGGTCCTCGAAGAGGCGGGCCTCGTGCACAGTGAGCGTCGCGGCAAGTTCAAGTTCCACACCATCGACACCCGGCCGCTCGCTCAGATCTCGGAGCGCTGGCCCCTTTCCGCAGGAGAGTCATGAAGATCCAGACCGTGAGCGTGTTCGTCGATGACCAGCAGCGCGCACTCGAGTTCTACACCGAGAAGCTCGGCTTCGCCGTGGCCGCAGACGTCCCGATGGGTGAGTTCCGGTGGCTGACGGTCGTCGATCCCGCGTCGCCCGACGGCACCCAGCTGTCGCTCGAGCCGAAGGCCCACCCCGCGGTGGCGCCGTTCACCGACGCGCTGATCGAGGACGGCATCCCGTTCTTCGTGCTCGGTGTCGACGACGTGCAGGCCGAGTACGAGCGGCTGCAGGGGCTCGGCGTGGAGTTCACGCAGGCGCCGATCGACCACGGGCCGGTGACGACCGCCGTGTTCAGCGACACGGTCGGGAACCTGCTGCAGATCGCGGCGTTCGCCTGAGCTTCGGAGATTCGGCGGGGAGGTTGGTGCGCGTCGGGTCGGGCGTAGTGGCCCAGTTGCGCACGAGCCCGCCCGCCTGTCATGGTTCAGTGACGAGTGGCGGAAGGTGCGGGCATGCAGGAGACGATCGACCCGGTGGCAGCCGCGCCGGTGGAACCCAAGACGGTCGCGCCCCCGGTGATCACGCCGTGGCATGTTCTGGGAGTCTGGGCGGTCGTATCGCTCGTCCTCCTTTTCGCGCACCTGCCGTTCTTCTGGCTGGCGGTGCCGACGGCGGTCGCCGCCGTGATCTCGCGTCGCAGCGGCCACGGTCACCTCTGGTGGCTCTACGCCAGCGCTGCAGCCGGCCTCGTGGCGATGTTCTTCGCCTTCAGCTCACTGCTCACGTACTCCGTCTCGTACTGACCGCAACGCCGTCGCGGCGAAGCGCTCGCCGATGAGGCGATGCGCCTCGGGGCTCGGGTGCAGCCGGTCGGGGAGCGGGTGCGTGGCGGCATCCGCTTCGCCGTACAGGGCGAGGCCGTCGACGAGGTGCAGGTGCGGGTCGTCGCGGTGCGCGAAGACGTCGGCGAGGGCGTCGCGGATGACGCGGAGGGTGAGGCGTCCGCCCGCGGTGTCGCCCGGGGTTCCGGCTGCGCCGAAGAGCAGCGTGCCGGTGGCGAAGGAATCGGGGTCGATGGTGCCGGGGCCGGGGGTGTCTTCGTGGATGCCGCACCAGATCGGCGTGATGAGGTGCAGGGGCGTGTCGGGGTGGCCGTCGCGGATCGTGTCGATAAAGCCGTGGACCGCCGGGACGAACGCGCGCAGCCGCATGGCGTCGGCGTTCACGACGTTGATGCCGAGCGCGACGCTGATGACGTCGGCGGGGGCGTCGCGGATGACGCGCGCCATGAACGGGTCGACCTGCGCGCTGCCGCCGACGCCGAGGTTGCGCAGGTCGAGGCCGGCACGCCGGGCGGCGAGCGAGGCCCAGGTGGCGCTCGGCTGCGTCGCGTTGGAGCCCTGGCTGATCGAGCTGCCGTGGTGCACCCAGCGCGGCCGCTCGGTCGTGTCGGGGGTGGCGGGGGCGTCGGCGCGCAGCGCGATGAGCTCGATCGTCTCGTTGTGCGGCAGCCACAGCTCGACGAGCTTGTCGCGCGGGTCGAGTCCGTCGACGGTGATGCGCTGCGCGGGCCCGTCGACGAGCTGACGGATTCCGGTCGCCGGATTGGTGTCGACGGTGTCGCCGCCGTCGAGCTCGACGCTGGCGTGCAGGGCGCCGTCGATGCGGACGTCGACTCGTCCGCGCGGGCGGGAGAGTCCGCGCAGGGTGGCGCGGGTCGCGTGCAGGTCGAGTTCGAGGCGGGATGCCGCGGTGCGCACCGCGATGCGCGCGCCGGCGGGCTGCGCCTCGACGCCGAGCAGTTGCGGCTCGGGGTACTGCGTGCGGACCCAGGCGGGCAGGCGGTGCAGGCGCAGGCCGCGGCTGGTGGGTTCGAGCTCGGCGAGTCCGCGGACGGTCGCGGTGTCGAGGGTGATGTCGATCATGCGGGGTCCTTCGGAGTCCAGGTGCGGAGCGCGCGGTCGAGGGCGTCGAGGGCGCGGTTCCAGGAGGTGTTGGTGGCTTCGTCGCGGTGGGCGAACGACGAGGCGGATTCGAGGGCGAGGTAGCCGCCGATGGTGGCGCTCGCGAAGCGCACCGCGTGGACGGTCTCGCTTTCGGGTATGGCGTAGTCGCCGAGCGATCCGACGACGAGGGCCGAGATGCGGGATGCCGCCGGCTCGGTGATCTCGTTGCGCTCGACCGGCTGCGAGATCATCGCCCAGCGTGCCGGGTGCGCGAAGGCGTAGGACCGTTGCGCGTTCGCGAGGTCGCGGAGGGTAGGGGAGTCGCCGATGGTGTCGGCGAGTTCGTGGAAGACGGCGGCCTGGACGGCGCTGCGGAGCGCGGCGAGGTCGCGGACATGCGTGTAGAGGCTGGCGGTCTGCACGCCGACGCGACGGGCAAGCGACGACATCGAGAGCGCGTCGGGCCCGTCGGCGTCGATGAGGTCGAGCGCCGCCCGGGTGAGGGCGTCGGGGGAGAGGTTCGCGCGGGGCACGAGGAGTAAACCTACACCCTTTAGGTTTGATCCTCGATTCGTGGTCTGAGGCGATGTTCCTCAGCCGGAGAGCTCGGTCGGCCACATCTCGCCGCCAGTATCGCGGGCCCAGCGATAACAGCCTTTGGAGTTCTCCTCGAGGTAGTACCCGTCGACGCCACCATCGATGAAGGAGACATTCCGGCTGACGATGGAGATCGTGCCGTTCTCGAGGACCCAGTCGTCGTACTTGCCGAAGGAACCGGGGTCGACGTCCTTGATTCGCGAGAGGTACTCGATCGCGCGTGGCTCGTCGTCTTCGCGGTAATAGGCGTGCCACGCGCCATGCAGATTGGCGCACCACCACCACTTCTCCGCCGTCTCAGCACCCTCGAGACCCTCGGGAAAGCTGTAACCGTCAGGCATCGGTCGATCGAACGACGCAACGGCATCGGTGTAGGCAGCATGTTCCGCGGACACCTCAGAAGGGGCTGGTGTCCTCGGATCCGACGTCGGGGCCGGCGGCGAAACAACGATGACAGAGTCTGCCGCCCCGCTGATAAGCGACACCGTGAACGCCGTCACCGAGAGGACAGCAATTGAACCTGCAGTCGCCAAAGCTGCGACTTTCACCCCCGTGCGCACACTGCACGCTAACCCGGCCCACCGGAACGCGGCAATTCGCGCTCAACGGTTCGCCGCCGAACCGTGATCCCGCGCCCGATCCCCGCGCGCTGCGTTCAGCGGAAGGGGATCGCTCGGGCGGAGGGGCACGCATGGCCGGCAGCGGGACGAAGCGGTGGCGGATCGTCGTGACGGTCGTGGCGATGTTGGGTCTGCTCGCCGTCGGCGCACCCGCGGCATCCGCTGCTGAGGGTGACACTCCTGCCGACGTGGTCGCCGCGTTCTCGGTCGAGAACGCCGTCGAGCTCGAGTCGGACGAGGCCAGTGGGCTCGGAGATCTGGCGGATGCGGCATCCTTCGGCACAGTGCATCGGGTGCACGCGTGGAGCGCGTCGCTGATCGCGGGGGTGGGCGACCCGGTGTCGGCGATGGACGAGTGGGTGGCGCCGGTCCTGTCCGGGTCGGGTGAGGCTCTCGGTGTCTACCGAGTGTGGCGTGAGACGCCGGATTCCGACGCGACGTTCGCCGGAGTGGACGGGGATGCCGCGACCGCCGCCGCGCTCGCCGAGGTCGCTGCCGGCGCGACGGTCGTCGAGGACCCGACGATCGCCGCCTGGTACACGCTCGATGCCGGGATCGTGACGCCGGTGGGTTCCGCGCGTTTCGACGACATCCGCGTGGCGACACCGATCGATCGTGCGGCCGAGATCGTGTCGGCCCGGTTCGCGCAGAACGTGCGGGATGCCGCGCCTCCGGTGGGCCTCTCGGACGAGAGCTGGACGTGGGCCGGCATCGCGCTGCTGGTGATGGCGGCGGTCGGGGTCGGCTTCGTGGTGCGGCGGCGGCGCCTGCCGGCTTAAGGGAGGGGTCGCGCGCGTGGGAGCATGACGGCATGGATCCTGAGGATGAGCTGCCGCGACTCCACAACCACGCTGTCGACCCCGCTGCGCTCGAGGGTGAGGGCGAACCGTTCGTCGACCTCGTGAGCAGGTGCGGTGCCGATCCGATCCCGGTGCCGGTGGCGCAGGGGTGGCGGATCCTCCGGCAACACGAGTCGAGCGCTGTCATCGGCGCTCCGGCGGACGATGGCCGTCAGACGTGGTGGGTGGGTACCGTCCACGAGGGCGAGAGCGTCTGGGCCGAGGAAAGCCCCGCGCGGCTTCGCGGCAGCTACGCCGAGCGGCGGCGCGGTTTGGCGCTGCGGTGGCCGGAAGGTCAGCGGACGGATGCCGGGCCCGACGGCTTCGCGATCGACATCGTCAACACGGGCGAGCGGCGGTGGGAACCCGACGGCGACACGTTCCACGTCGTCGGTGCTGTGGCGGGGCCGGGTGACCCGCGCGTGGTGATGCACTGGGCGGCTTCCGACGGGACGCCGGCGGTGGCGCTCGATCCCGGTGAGTACGCGCGCGTCCCGGTCGTGATCGATCGGGGGTCGTGGGCGCAGTTGGAGCCGGGCGAAGCGACCCTGCACGCGTGGCTGGTGCCGCTTCGGATGAAGGGCGAGCCGCTGCCGATCATCATCACCGCCGCATCCATCGACGCCCTTCGTCCGAGCGAGAGGTGGGAGGACTCGGGCTGGTCGCTGCGGGAGATGACGCAGGAACTGAACCAGCAACGCGCGGTGTCGGATGCCGCATACCGCCTCCCGGACATCGTCGCCGCACTCGAGGGGACGACGACCGACGACGAGGCTGTCGCCGCGATCGCTGCGCGCCTGGAGGTCGACGAGTCGGCGGCGGGCGCCATCTTCAATGCTTTCCTGCGGGACCTGCACCCGGCATCGGCGGACGACCGACGCGAGCGGATCGCCGAGCTCGAGCAGATGATGGAGCAGGAGCGCAACGTCGCCGACTGATTTCCGTCGCGAGGGGGAGGTCGGCCGGCTGCGGCCCGGCCTAGCCTCGAACCGCGGAAGGAGTGAACCATGACGGAAGAGAAGGCTGAGGTGCCTGTCGCCTTCTGGTACTTCATCGGAGCGACGTTCGCCGGAGTGGCGCCGGTGCTGTTCTTCAACTTCGCGGAGTGGTGGGTGAAGCTGCTGTTCATCCCCGTAGCGCTCGGTCTGATCGTGGCCGGGTTCGTCCAGCTGCGACGCGAGACCGGGTGGGGCAAGAGCGAGGGCGATCAGCCTCCGACGGGATGACGCGTCAGGACTGCCCGGGCTTCCACGGGAACGGGTTGAAGATGAAGTTCTCCTGCAGGGTGAAGTCGCCCTCGCGCATGCCGCTGTAGACGCCGTCGTACCAGCCCTCGGGAGACGTGCCTTCGAAGTTGTTCGGGAACGCGTCCGACAGGTAGGCGTCGCGGATGACGTCGAGGTAGCCGATGGCGGCAGGCTCATCGCCCCGGTCGAAGGCGGCGCGGGCGGCGTCGACGTTGGCGTACTCGAAGTAACTCCAGATGCGGTTGGCGGTTGTGACTTCGGCCCAGTTCGGCCCGTCTTCGGGGCGGTCGTAGTAGCCCGGGTCGACGGGGAAGGAGTACCCGGCGGGGAGCGGGAAGGGGAACGCCGTCGCCGCGGCGCGGTAGTACTCGAGGATGCCGCCCAGGTCGCGGTGCAGCATGTGGTTCGGGTTCGCCTGCATGTAGGTGTCGGCGTACTCCGCGGGCGAGACCGGTTCGGAGGGGAGACCCTCCCAGTCGGGGGCGTGGGGGGCGGCGGCGTCGGCGGACTCGGGCGCTGCGGGGGTCGCGGCAGGCTTCTCGCTCGTCGCGACGATCTCCATGGCCGAGCACGCCGTGAGCGATCCCGCCGTGAGGAGCGCCGTGGTGGCGAGGGCGAGGATCGTCGAGGCGCGGCGCATGGGGGCAGTCTGGCAGACGGGGTGGTGGGGTGCATCGCCCGATGAGGTGATCTAGCCCTCACTCTCGCGGTGTGGGGAGTCGTCGTGGCGTGCTCGGTACGGGAGTTCGAGCGTGCGCGTGGCGTGGCGCTTTCCCGATTCGGCGCTGGTCGATAGCCTCGACTAACTCGAACCAATGGGGGAAACAATGGAGTTTCACGACCGCTTGAGCGCGCTGGCTGTCAAAGTCGAGAATCAGGCGTCAGCAATCGGCACGGAAGAAGCGACGAAGAACGCTTTCGTCATGCCGTTCATCTCGACCATCCTCGGATACGACGTCTTCGATCCCCTCGAGGTCGTGCCCGAATTCACGGCGGACGTCGGCATAAAGAAGGGCGAGAAGATCGACTACGCCATCATGCGAGACGGCGAAGTCCAGATCCTGATCGAGTGCAAGGCGTCGACGGGGGCGCCGAAGATCGAGCACGCATCGCAGCTCTTCCGCTACTTCGCCACGACGAATGCGCGTATCGCTGCGCTGACAAACGGCGTGATCTGGCAATTCTTCACCGACCTGGACGCCCCGAACCGGATGGACGCCAAGCCCTTCCTCGTGCTCGACCTGCTGGACATCGACGAGACCTTGATCCCTGAAGTTCAGAAGCTGAGCAAGGACAACTTCGACCTCGAGTCCATCATCAATGCCGCGGAAGAGCTGAAGTATGTGGGGGCCCTCAAGCGTGAGATCGCCGCGCAGTTCCGCGAGCCCAGTGACGACTGGATCAAATACTTCGCTCAAAAGGTCTACGAGGGTTCGTATACCCAGCGTGTCCGTGAGCAGTTCACGAGCCTTGTGGCCAAGGCCGCGCGTCAGTTCCTCAACGAAAGCGTCAACGACCGCTTGAAGACCGCCCTCGGCGCGGGGGTGGGTGTTCGTGTTCCGACCGAGCCGCCCGCAGTGACGAGCGAACCGGTCGTGCAGGACGACCTCGATCGCGACACCGAGATCGAGACGACTCTTGAGGAACTCGAGGGATACCAGATCGTCAAGGCGATCGCGTGTGGTGAGACGAAGCCGCAGCGGGTCACCCACCGTGACGCCAAGAGCTACTTCGCGGTCCTCCTCGACGACAACAACCGCAAGCCGCTCGCTCGCCTGCACTTCAACGGAAAGCAGAAGTACCTCGGCCTTCTCGATGAGGCGAAGGTCGAGACCCGGCATCCGATCGAGACGCTCGACGAGATCTACGAGTACGCCGACGCCATTCGCGAAGCGGTGATCCGGTATCGCTGAGCTGTGTTCGAGGCGCTGATAGCGTCGGTGCTGTGACGAGTGAGCAGGTCAGGCGTGCGCTGCGCGACTTTGTTGAGGAGCGCGATTGGGCTCAGTTCCACTCACCGGCGAACCTCGCGAAGAGCGTCTCAATCGAGGCCGCCGAACTCCTCGAATGCTTTCAGTGGAGTGACGACGCGGATGCCACGCGCGTTCGAGAAGAACTCGCCGATGTGGTGACGTACTGCACCCTCCTTGCCGAGAAGCTTGATCTCGATCTCGACGAGATCGTGCTTGAGAAGCTCCGAACAACGACGCAGAAGTATCCCGTCGACCGCGCGAAGGGGACCAGCGCCAAATATGACGCCCTTTGAGATCGAGCGCTTTCCGTTCGCGAAAGACGCTGCGGATGCCTGGGCCCGAGCGGACGAGCGTCGGCGCAATTGGCCTGTGGTCTATGTGCTTGATGGTGCGGGCAAAGCCGGTACATCGTCGGTGTACGTGGGCGAGACCGTCAATGCGGGGTCCCGGATGCGGCAGCACCTCGCCAGTGCGTCGAAAGCGAATTTCCGCCACGTCCGTGGGGTCTTCGACGAGACGTTCAACAAGTCCGCGTGTCTCGACCTAGAGTCCCACCTGATCAGATGGCTGGCCGGCGACGGGCAGTTCGAGGTGGTCAACGGCAACGAGGGGATCGTTGACGCTCGCTACTACGAGCGCGGGATCTATCGTGAGAGCTTCGCCGACATCTTCGACCAGCTTCGCTCCGAAGGATTGTTCCGCCAAACCATCCCCGAGATCGAGAACAGCGATCTCTTCAAGCTGTCGCCGTTCAAGGTACTCACTGCGGAGCAGGCCAGCGCGGTGGAGAACATCCTGGATGGACTCTTCGAGGACCTCGCCGTCGGAGGCACGTCGACGAGCGTGATCGAGGGGCACCCCGGTACGGGCAAGACGATCGTCGCGATCTATCTCATGAAGCTGCTCGCCGACATCCGTGACTACGACTCAGCGGTCGATTTCGAACCCGATTCGTTGTTCGCCGAGCACTTCGTTCCCGAGAACCGGGAGCTCCTTCGCGACCTTCGCATCGGCATCGTGGTGCCGCAGCAGTCGCTTCGTGAGTCGATCAAGCGGGTCTTTCGGAAGACCCCGAAGCTGAGTCAGGCTCAGGTCCTCACCCCGTTCGATGTCGGTGCGTCTCCCGAAACATGGGACATTCTCCTCGTCGACGAAACGCACCGACTGAACCAGCGAGCGAACCAGTCGTCCGGGGTCAACAACAAGCGGTTCTCGAGTATCAATGCGGACCTGTTCGGTGCGGATGATCTGTCCAAGACTCAGTTGGATTGGATCCGCGCAAAGAGCAAGCACCAGATCTTTCTCCTCGATGCGGAGCAGACGGTTCGACCGGCTGATTTGCCACTGGCGACCCTCCGCGGCATTCTCGAGCAGGCGAAGGCCGAGAACCGTGCCTTCCATTTGATGACCCAGATGCGCGTCACCGCGGGATCGGACTACGTGGCGGGCATTCGCGGCCTTCTCCGTGGCGAGCCGTCGCCGGGTGCGCTGCGCGGTCTGGGGGACTACGACTTGCGCTTCTTCGACGACCTCGGCGAGATGCGTCGTCAGATTCTCGAGCGCGAGAGGGAACACGGGCTTGCCCGACTTCTCGCCGGTTACGCGTGGAAGTGGCGAAGCCGCAAGGACCCGTCAGCCTTCGACATCGAGATCGGCGATGTTCAGTTGAGGTGGAACAGCACCGACAAGGACTGGATCAACCAGGCGAGTTCGGTGAACGAGGTTGGATCCATTCACACCGTGCAGGGCTACGACCTGAACTACGCGGGCGTGATCGTCGGACCGGACCTGCGATTCGATGAGGCGAGCGGCCGGCTGTTCGTCGATCGTGCGGCGTATCACGACGCGAAGGGCAAGGAGAACAACAAGCAACTCGGCGTCGTCTACTCCGACGACGATTTGCTGACGTTCATCCGCAACATCTACGGGGTCCTGCTCACGCGCGGGATCCGCGGGACATACATCTACGTCTGCGATCCGGCGCTTCGCGAGTACCTCAGGTCGCACATGCCCGTCAGTGAGTAACCGAGTCGGTTCCTACTCGCACGTCTCGTACACATACGCCGGGTCATCCGGCGTGACGAGGTCCCGATCCCGCAGAACGACGGATGCCGGTGTCCCTGGGTCGGCGCACACTTCGTCCCACGGGCGGGGGAGGTTGTCGGTGTACTCGACGGCGAGGACGTGATCGCCGTAGACCTCGGTGTAGGTGGAGCATTCCTCGTAGGCCGCGCACTCTTCGACGACGGCGAAGTCGAAGCCGGCGCGCGAGTGGAGGAAGGAAGCATCCTCGGCGGCGTTCTTCTGACCGGCCGCCAGTCCGACGTCGTGTGCGGTGTCGACGAGCAGGGTCGCGAGGTCGAGCGCGTCGTCGCGGGTGAGGGCGCCGTCGGTGCGGGTGTAGGTGTCGAGGTTGTCGAACTCGACGGCGTCGAACCCGTCGGACGTGCAGTCGCGGATCCAGGGTCCTACGATCTTCGCGATCTCGTCCGCCTTGCGGGTGTCGAGGATGATCTCGTCCGGCCAGTCCGGGTCGATGACCGGCTCGCCGTCATCGTCGCGGAGCAGCAGATCGTCGGGCCAGGCGTCGAGTTCGCCCGGTTGCGTCTGGAAGCCGTTGACGTAACAGACGGAGTAGAGGTCGTCGACGGATGCCGCGGCCCGGTCGCGCACCACGATATCGACGCCGTCGGGTGGGTCGTACGAGCCGCCGAGCTGGTAATCGAGCTGACCACCGGCGGGTGGCAGCTGCGGCCCGGCGGGAGGATCGTGTGGCGGCGGTTCCTGGCCGGCGCATCCGGTGAGCAGCAGCGCGGTCGCGGCGATCAGGGGTGCTGCGCGCCGGACGGTCATGTCGCGAACCTACCGGACGCTGGGGGATCGGTAGACTCGACGGGCCAGCCTCTGTAGCTCAATGGAAGAGCAGTTCCGTCCTAAGGAAACGGTTGGGGGTTCGAGTCCCTCCAGGGGCACCACACATTTAGCGCAAACCCGCGTGTTTCCACCGATCGCGGGCCCGGATTCGGACGCACCTGCAAACACAGTGATTGCGAGTCCATGTGTGCCGTATGTGTGCATCGGGAGGACGTCATGTCGGCGAAGCGGGGCCACGACTGGATCATCCGCTTTACAGGCCGCAAGCGGATCGCGCTCCTCAAACCGACAGATGTCGGCGCGGTCGGGCTCGGCATTACCGCGCCGAGAAGGAGGCGTAGGCAGCGTCGAGTAACCACGTCGCACGCATCCCTAACCCCGAAGCGTTGGCCACCGAAGCCGCGAGCACTGCCGCCGACGCCCGACGCGCGATGGAAGCCGCATGAGCGCCGGCGTCGTCCAGCGGATTGAGTTCCCGCCGCACTGATGGCCCGGGAGACCGCGGCCTAATGCTTTTCGATGCCACTCCGCGAACTCGACGACCTACGGTCCCGCGGTCAGCTCAAACTCGTCGGGACCGAGAAGCGGGTGAAGTTTGCGAAGACCGAGCTTGATCGGTAGCTGGAGAACCTCCCCGACTGTGCGCCATGAGCGAGCTCTTCGCCGACTTGCGTCGACGCTCTCGCTCGCTCGGGTGGAAGCACTGGACAACCGTCTGTGCCGACGAGCGCGTCGAGGCGGATGAGTGCCCAAGGGATCGCTTGCCTAGCCGCCGTGCCGTTCGTGCCAGAGCTTGAATCGCTCCTGATCGAAGCCCTTGGGATCGTTGACCCACTCCGCGGCAGCGACCTTAACAGCGCCGCGGAAGTGGAACGCGTTCATGCCTCGATCGCTCCGGTGCTCTTCGGCGACATTCAGGAGCGCGTCGATGCTGTCCGTGAGCCACCGCAGAAGCTTGTCAGCGTTCGGCGCGCCGATGCGCTTGCCGACCGCCTCAACGTCGTCCGTGTAGTGAGGCATGTTCCAGTTCTTGCCAGATGCGATGTCCTCCCGTCGTGACTCCCAGTAGGCGATGATCGCGTCCGCGTATTGCTGGCGCTCCGCGCGCTCAGCGATCGCATTCGTTCGTGCATTCATCTCGGTAGTCTGCTTCGACACCTTGTAGGACGCGATGCCGAGAAACACCGTCGCGGCGCCGAGAAGAAGCGTCACCACGATCGATGCGATCGGGATGACGTAGGTCGTCCACGGGTCCGCCCGGTTCAGAGCATCGGCAATCTCGTAAAGCCCGCAGGCGACGGTGCGGATCTCTTCACATGTCATCCGCTGCACTCTATCGAAGGGACTATGCCAGTGATTCTCTACATCGACTGGTCGCGACGGGCAACCGGGCTCGCCGCGCTCTGCGACGACGGCTCGACCGATACCCGCACGATCAAGACGTCCACTGACGACGGCACCGCGTAGCGCATCGAGTTCATCGCCGACAAGGTCCAGCCGTGGGCGGATCTAGCCGACATCGACCACGTCGTCATCGAAGGGCCCCTCGAGCACGCGGCGTTCGCGCATCGTTCGAAGATGCTCGGCGGCCGGTGGTACGCCGCTGGCCGCGTCGCGCATCTCGTCCGCGACCCCGTGCGCGTCGTCTCGCCGAGAACCCGCGCAAAGTATGGGACGGGCAGCGGGGGCCCTAGTGCCCGACGCGTGGATCGCGGCTGACGGTCTCCTGGAGGCTTTCGGCGCCCGCCACGTCCGGGCGGCACTCGACATGTAGGAAGACCATGCCGAGTTAGTCGCCCAAGTGCCCGCCGCGGTCGACCGCTGGTCGGATCCTGAGTCGATCGTCTCGACATCCGGTGGAGCGAAACGCGCCGGCCTCGTGCGACGGATGCAGAACGCGCTCCGCCGGTGGGCGGACTCCGAGGTCGAGTGGCGACACATCCCGTACATGCTCTGGCCGAAGGGCGGCGTCGATTGCGGAAAGTCGCTCTACCGGCGTGGACGTCTCGCGAACGGCGACGAGACACTCGTCGAGTGCATCGCCGCGGGGTGTGGCTACACGCGCGACTCGCTTGAGACTGCCGGGTAGGGTTCCCGGGGCGCAAGCAATCTCGCGAGGGGCGTTGACCTTGGAGCTTGGTGATGGCGTGGTAGATGTTCGGCTCGGCATCCCAGCCCGGAACGGTGCCTTGATCTCCCAAGCGCATGGCGCACACGAGAACTTTCAGGGTCGATGATGCGGGATCGCGAGAGAATGGGAATCTTGCGATGAATCGAGATCACACCATGGCGCTGCCACCGCTTGAAAACCTCGCCTACCCGGCCGATGACGTCGAGCACCCCGAAGGCGGCCACTGCGCTTCCCTTGGTGGCAGCGGCCCCGAGGAGGACCGCGTCGCGATCATCGAGCAGTGGGCGCGCGCGCTTCGCGCGCTTGTGGACTCTGCCGAGGCCTCCGAAGACAGGTGGAGCCTCAGCCGGCCCATCCTGTTCGCAGTGCATCAGCTCTGCGAGAACGCCCTCGACGTCGCGCTAGATCGCCATCGTGCCCCCAAAAGCGGCAACGGTCGCCACTCGCTCGGCGCCAGAATGGACGGCGCCCTCAAGGGTGCCGTCTATGACCACTTGACCGACGAGGAGCGCGCGTGGTGCTCGCTGTTCGTCGCGAAGATCGCGCCATTGACGGGGGGCGGCTTCCCGGGCCGGTACGCGAACGCGAAGTTGGCGGGCACGAGCAAAGAACTGGACGAACTGTGGTGCTGTATCAACCCGGTAGCGATCGCGGACGCCGCGATCCTGTTTGTCGGGTTCACGCTCGAGTCGCTACCTGAGCTCGAGGAGACAGCCCACTCGGTCACGTGATGGGCGGTCGCTGCCCCGGAAGCAATTGACTGAGTTCGGCTTCGTCGAAGGTGAGTTCTTCATTTGTTCGCAGCGCATGTCGAGCCGCCGCATACGCCTGCGGGGAGGTTTGGGGAGCCAGGGAGTCGAGCAGTCGAACCTGCTCCGCGAGGGACTCACGGCGGGCACGAGCTCGGGTGGTCACTGACGACGCGGCGCTGACGTCAGCGATGAAGCGCATGTAGTCGTTGCGGACAGTCAAGTAGGACTTTGCTGCTAGCCGGTGGGATGCTGCTTCGTCGGCGGGGTCGAAGCTCAGCTGAAGGGCTGTGAAGACGAAGCCGATGATCGTCGCGATCGCTGCCACCCACGCGGCGATCACACTTTCGAGGAGGGGAGCAACGACGGTCGTGATGGCTGCGGTCCCGAAGACAGCTACGTTCCAGACCCGGATTTGGGTCGCCTGGGACCCCTTTCGCTCGGCTTCCTTCTCCTGAGTCTTATGCGAGTACGCCACCCGCGCGAACGCCTCGCGCACTTCAGCGAGGAAAGGGTCAGCTTCCGAAACCACTGCCCAGCACCTTCCTCCAATAGGTCACATAGGCGACGCTTTCATCTGAGGCAGCGCACGCTGTCGTTGCGTCGTCGAAGGCGTCGCTGGCATCCCTTCGCCAGCCGTATCCGGCCGTGATGGTGCGCGAGCTTCCGGGCAGCTGGTAGGTCGTGTCCTGGTTCCTGATCATGTATCCGAGAAAGTCTCGGACGAGCCAGTCGTCGTACGTGTGGCTCGTCTGCGCGCGCGGCGTGTCCCACTCGTTGAAGAAGTCCACCGCCATGACCTCGAGCATGATCGATCTGATCACTGCGGACTTCTCTCGTCGCCAAGCTTTCGCGTAGCGCATCAGCCGGGCCATCTGACGGCTTCGGGCCCGGTCGACCTCGTGGAAGGCGTCAAAGTGGGCGCCGTAGTCCGTTGCCTCCCACTTCCCGCCATCCCTCGTGATCGGCACGGAACAATCTATGTCCAGGATCGAAGCGTCCGAGTACAGGACGCCGGGCACGACCTCGACAGCGGGGCCGGAAGCGAACTGCACCATGACGACTGGCCCATCGCCTTTAATGACCGTGTCTGGGTACCGCTTCGCTATCGCCGATCGGACCTCCTGCAGGAGCGCAGACTGCCCGTTTCCTGCGTAGGCGTCGTACTGGGTGTATGTGCCAGCCGGCAAGTGGAACACCAGGTCGATGTCCGAGATCGGCCGGATGCAGGTGTCCTTCACGGTCGATCCGATCAGGGTCAAGAACTCCGATGAGTCTTTGTCGCCATAAAAGTGATTTGTGAGAGCCGTCGCACAGGACATCGCCCGCCGCAACGCGAGATCTGCCTCTGCCTTCTCGGGCTTCAAGTACCCCTCGAAGGCGGTGAAGAGCGATGTCGCACCCACTACTCCTCCTTTCGTTGCCCCGTCCTGCTGAGGCTACCGAGTGCCGTGAGCAGTTGGAGCGGCGAATCAGCCTTTGCCGCCTGGATCACTGGCGCACGTGGGTGCGCGTCGATGGTTCAGGCGGCAAAGGATTGTCAGCGCCGAGGCCTATGTCGATCCGCCGCCATCACGGTAGGGCGAAGGTGATGACGCCGCCGACGACGAGCTGCCCGACGATGAAGCCGATCGCGAACAGGCCGATGACGGCATAGCCTAGCCATCGCGGGATCCGCGATGGCGGCGCGGCCGACGGCGAACTGGTGTTGACGTGGACGTGGACGTTTACCCCGTTGGGGTGGCCTGGCACAGATGCCTGCGGCGAGTTAGAGTGCATGAACGTGTCCTCCTAGGGCACGGATTCGGGTTGAGCGCTCGGTGTGACAGCACCGGGCGTTCGCCGTTGGGGCGAGACGCCAGCTCGAGATGATGGTCTAGTGGTTTGTCGGTCGGGATCAGATGCTGCTCATAGACCTCCCGTGAAGCCAGGCTGCGTACGGGTGTCGAACGGCGGCAGCATCGTGTACTCGAGCTCGTAGTTCCACGCGAGGCCCTTCATCCAGTCGCGTTGCTTACCGCGATCGCTCCTCATGACCTTCTCGTCCTCGAGCTCGCTCACGCCCGTTGTCCAGGTGTCGTCCGAGATCCCGTACCAGGCCTTCACCTGCGACGGCGGGATCACGAAGCCGGGCTCTTGGGTGAGCCCGATCAGCAGTACGGCTTTGCCGGGCATGCTGAGCCGTCGGTGGAAGTCGCTCGTCCAATAGGCGAACGGCAGCCGGAAGTAGTTGCTCTTGGGTGAGGTATACGGATTGCCAGATCCGTCCTCAAGCAGGGACGTGACCTTGCCGCCCCGACGGGCATGGTCGCGGCTCACCAAGCGGTAGTTCTCGTCGAGACGGCGGAAGATGCGCGAGACGCGCTCCGCGTGCATCTCAGTGTCCGAGACGGCGAGTCCGAGGGCACGCGCCCATACACCTGCTTCCTTGCCGGCGTCCCACGGCGCCGCGCTCGCCATCATCCGGTGGAGCAGGAACAGGTCCAAGCCACTCCGATCGTGCGCGGCGACCATGTCGGCGAGGACGCCCGGAGCGGGCTTGCCTCTCGTGCCCAGCTGGACGAAAGCGTTGCGGATCTGAACCATCCCGCTCGGGCGCTTCGAGCGCTCGAGCATGCTGGCGATGGTTTCCCTCTCGCCGAAACCTTGTTTGCGTTTCATGACGTTAATGATGCCCTGGGTTCAGCTACTTGATTGGCTGAAGTCTTCGCTCAAAAAACCCGGCTGGCGGGAAGATATATAAGAACCATGCAAGTACCTGGTGCAAGCTCCCAATCAGAGAACCATTCGAGAACCGAGTAACGGGGAAATAGCTTGCTGGCGGCGCTGAACCGGCACCCGCCGATAGCGCCCCCGCGGGCGGCCTCTGACTTGTTGACCTTCTCGACCCCTCCCGGCAAGGAGCGCGTGTCGCTCGCCTTCTGCCGAGGCGGTGTCCGGCGAGACGACCTTGTCGGGACGGCAGCCCGACCGGTGGTCTTCGTCGGTGAGCAGCTGTGATCGCGGTGTCGTAGCCGTGTCTCGGTCGTGAACCGCTCGCGCAGAGCGATACCGACGCTGCCGGACACGTCCGCCGTCGCGGACCTGGTCAGGTGTTTGCGGCCGCGTAGCGTCGAACCGTCCAGGCACCTCATGCCTCGGCATCCGTTCGCGGCCGATCAGCCGACCCTGATCGCTCCGACGAACGGAACCCTCGCGGATATCACCACCCTGCCTGTCATCTCCACCCTGCTCGACCTCACCTCGCGCGGCCTGCTCGCCCTGACCTCGCTGCTCACCCCCCTGGACGGAAGCGTTCGCCGGCGCGCTTGCCATCGCGTGTTCGTGCTCCTCCACGCGGTGTCCAGGGGCGAGGGCTGCCATCGACCTCAACAGGCCTCCACCGCGCCCACCTCTTCGTCAATGGCTTCGCCGACACCCACCGCACATGTGACACTCACCCCATGCGCACCATCGTCATCACCGGAGCCAGCGACGGGATCGGGGCCGCGGCATCCCGTCAGCTCGTCGCTCGGGGCCACCGTGTCGTCCTCGTCGGCCGTTCGCCGAAGAAGACGCGGGCCGTCGCGGCTGAGCTCGGCACGCCGTACCACCTCGCCGACTTCTCCGACCTGGCGCAGGTGCGCCGGTTGGCGGGGGAGCTGCTCGAGGCGTACTCGCGCATCGACGTGCTCGCCAACAACGCGGGCGGCGTCTTCGGCAAGCGGCAGCTGACCGGCGACGGGTTCGAGCAGACGTTCCAGGTGAATCACCTCGGGCCGTTCCTGCTCACGAACCTGCTGCGCGAGCGGCTGGTCGAAAGCGAGGCATCCGTCATCCAGACAGCGAGCGCGGCGGCGCGACTGTTCTCGCGCTTCGACGTCACCGACCTCAACGCCGCGCGCCGCTACTCGGGGTGGCGGGCCTACGGCAACGCGAAGCTCGCGAACATCCTCTTCACCCGCGAGCTGCAGCGCCGGTGGGGGAGCGACGGCGTCTCGGCGGTCGCGTTCCACCCTGGCGTCGTGGCCACGAACTTCGCGGGCAACACGGGCGGAGCGCTGCGGTGGATGTACCACAGCCCCCTCGCGCGCCGCGTGCTGACCACGACCGAGGAGGGCGGCAAGCGCCTCGTGTTCCTCGCCGACGGCATCCCGCGCGAGGACTGGCTGCCCGGCGCCTACTACGAGAACGACCGCGTCACGAAGACGCACCGACTCGCGACCGACCCGCGCCTTGCGCAGGAACTGTGGGAGCGCAGCGCCGAGATGGTGCAGCTCGGGTGAGGCTCCGTTAGCCTGAGGTCCACACGACGCGACGAGAGGCGAGCATGATCCACGATCTCTTACGCGTCGTCCTCGAGGTCCTCGGGCTCCTCGTCGCCGTCGATCCGTCGCTGAGCGGGTCCGCTCTTACCGTCGCGCTGCTCGCACTCGCCGTCCTCACGCTCGCGCTCCTCGCGACCGCGCTCGACGCCGCCACGCGCGGATCCACCCCGCATCCGACCCGTCGCATCGAGCTCACGGCGCCGCTATCGCAGAGCGACCCCGACGCGGCCGGACACGTCCGCCGTCGCGGGCCCGGTCAGGTGACTGCGGCCGCGTAGCGTCGAACCGTCCGGGCACCTCGTGCCCCGGCATCCGTTCGCGGCCGATCAGCCGACCCTGATCGCTCCGACGAACGGAACCCCGTGGACATCACCACCCTGCCTGTCATCTCCACCCTGCTCGACCTCACCTCCCGCGGCCTCATCGGCCTGACCTCGCTCCTCACCCCGTGGACGGGAGCGTTCGCGGGCGCGCTCGCCATCGTGCTCGTAACTCTCGTGGTGCGGGCGGCGCTCATCCCGGCTGGTATCGCCCAAGCCAAAGCCGACCAGGCGCGGATGCGGCTCGCGCCACGGCTGCGCGAGATCCAGACCCGGCACCGCGGCGACGGGGAACGCGTGCAGCGCGAGACGATGGCGCTCTACCGCGCCGAGAACGTGTCTCCGTTTGCGAGCTGCCTGCCGATCCTCATCCAGGCGCCGATCGTCGGGCTGCTGTACTCCGTCTTCATCCACGCGAGCATCGCCGGCCACGCCAACGAGCTGCTGTCGCAGACGCTGCTCGGCGTCCCGCTGGGCACGAGCCTGCTGCACGCCGTCACGACCGGAACCGCCGACCTCGCGACCTGGCTGGTGATCGGATGCCTCGTCCTCGCGATCGCGGTGGTGGGGGAGATCACGCGGCGGGCGTTCCGGGTCGAGCCGGTGGGAGGGGTGCCGGTGGGACTGCTGGGAGCGCTGCAGTTCGCCACCGCGGTCGTCGCGGTGTTCTTGCCGCTCGCGGCGGGGATCCATCTGCTGACGACGGTGACGTGGACGCTGGGGCAACGGTTGGTGCTCAGGCGGTTGTATCGGTGAGGAGCCTGGCGCGCGAAATCGTGACTTTCTCGCCGGTGTTCGCGTCAAGCCATCGGCACGGACGTCAGATTGATTGCTGGATCGACGGTGGTGTCCCTTGAGATCATTCAGGGCCGTGCGCCCACTCACCGCGAAGACCTCTCATCTGATCGAAGTTCCGACCACCAGCGACTTCAGATTCTTTTGAGCAGCTCGGTCTTCTTCGCCTCGAACTCTTCGGGTGTCAGAATCCCCGCGTTACGCAGTTCAGCTATTCGCCTGATCTGTTCGATCACGTCGTCTCGATTCGTGACAGGGGTTTCGCCGCCGGCGACCTCTCGAACTGCGGTCGGCAGGGCAGCACTTTGCTCAATCAGGGCCGCGGCCCGCGCCGCTATCTCCATGGCGGATCGGTCGACCGTGCGCATCATGTCGCCGTCCATCTTCAGAACCCGAACCTGTTTGTCGGTAGTGATCGTAAGAAAGACAAGTCGCTTTTCGTTCGAGGCAAGGAGGCTCACTCCGAACGACATTCCGGCTGCAACAGCGCGTCCGCCTGCGCTCTTGTCCTGGACTTGGGTGCTGGTCGACGCGCCGAGCAACCGTTCCGGGGCGCCGGGCTGCCCAGTCATTCCCAGAAGAGACGTGCCAAAGCGCGCGTATCCATTCTCGTACAGCACGATGGCCGTGATGCCGAACGAGCGCTCGAAGATTTTCTGCCCTGTCAGCTCATCCCAGGCCGCAAGCTCCGCTGCTCGTGCAGCGTCCTTGGCAGCTCGCTGTGCGTCTCTATCTGCCTGCTTGGCCTCCCTGGCAGCTCGCTTCTGATCCCGGGCGGTCACCGCGGCTGCTTCTTTGGTCTGACGGTTGGCCTTTCTCCGTTCGGCTTCAAGCTCGCGAGCTGGGAGCCCCTGGATTGTTGCGAGTCCATGCTCTGCGTCGCGATCTTGCCCGTGTTGCGGCCGGGAGTCTTGATCGGCCGAACGATCAGTAGCCGTTGCTTGAACCGAGCTCGCGCCAGGCTCTGCCGGATAAAGAAAAACCGGTCGGACATGCTCCGTCCACGCCGATCCATCCCACCAGCGCATCTGCCCCCTACCGTCGTCGTACCACCCTTGGGTCGGCGTGGGGTTCGGGCTGCCTGCTTCGCCCATCGATCTATCTCCTATCCGTGCCCCAGAAACCTGGCGTTTGTCACACAATACGGTTCAAGGCGTCGACGCGCTTTTCGCAGGTCGCACCCTGGGCCCCTTCTCCGTGATGAGGGGTGGATCGGCGTATGTGACGGTGGTGTGGGCGGAACACTCGCCGCCTCGCGCCGGCGGGTCCTATTCGGCAGGATCTCTGTTGCAGGACCGCCGAACCTGTTAAGGGCAGGAGGGGGAAGAGGCTTCCGGGGCCTTCGCTGTTGTTGACGACGACGGGCCGAATAGAAGGATCGTTCTCCTGGTGAATCGCTCTGCCAGAGTCAGAACCAGGCCCCTGCGCTCAGGTCGTCTAACTGGTTCACTTCGTGGTTATCTACGCGAGAATCGCCGGACAAACGGAACCGCTGTCGCAGGCGCTGTCGGCGTTCCGCTCGGCGCGAGCCTGCTCCACGCCTTCTCGATCGGGGACGCCGACTTCTCGACCTGGCTGGTGATCTGGTGCCTGGTGCTCGCGACCGCGGCGGTGGAGGAGATCACGCGGCGGGCCTTTTGGGCACTCACGCCGCCGCGGCATCCCAACTCGTCCGCTAGGCGCACCTCGCCCTACTATCAGCAAATGAGATTTCTCTAACTGTGTTAGGAATAGATCGGTTCCCACTGGGGTCGGAACCGGCCCGGCATCGCTCCCGAAGCGCTCTGCCCGATCGTCAAAGGCAACGATCTTGAGGGTCGTTCATCGTGTCAAGCGATGGCGCTTGCGCGCACACAGCAGCCGAAAGGGCAAACAAATGAGCAACGTCCAGCCGCCTCCGTATTCGCCGCCTCCTGTGGCGGACCAGAAGGCGAACAAGCCCTGGTTCAAGAAGAAGCGAATCATCATTCCCGCGGCAGCGCTCGCGCTGATCGTCATCGGAGGAGCGGCCGGTGCCGCGAACAAGCCGGCGTCCAACCCTGAGACAGCGCCCGTCGCGGCCGACAGCAACCCCGCGCAGAACGCAGACGCGGCCGCCGAGGTCGATGTGCCCGACACCGTCGGCAAGACCGCCAAGGAGGCAGCTGCCCTCCTCGAGAACGCAGGCCTCGAGGTCGACTTCTCGGCCGAGTCAGGTGTGGTCCTCGATCGCGACAACTGGACTGTCCTCCGCACGGCTCCGGCTGCGGGAGAGAAGGCGAAGGACGGCGATACCGTCGTCGTCAGCGTTGAGAAGACGGCCAAGCCCGAGGCGGAGCCTGAGGAGCAGGCGGAGGCAGAGCCGGAGGAGACGGCGAAGGATGACGCACCGTCCCTCGCTCACGCGAACGCTCTCGGCTCCGCGGTGATGTACCTCGACTCGATGCCCTTCAGCCGCGCGGGCCTGATCGATCAGCTCACCAGCGAGTACGGCGAGTCGTACCCGAAGGATGTCGCCGAGTGGGCCGTCGACAAGGCCGGCGCGGACTGGAACGCCGAGGCGGCCGAGGCCGCTCAGATGTATCTCGACACCATGTCGCTGTCGAAGGACCGCTTGTACGACCAGCTGACGAGCGAGTACGGGTCGCAGTTCACCGCCGAGCAGGCGAAGTTCGGCCTCAAGGCCGTCGGCTACTGACACCTCATTCGGGCGTCGTCTACGCGGCGCCCGGATCCGACCCGAGAACGCCCGCCCGCTAGCCTGAGCCCGTGCCCTTTGCGCTCGCACTCACCGTCGTCCTCGCCCTGCTCGCGTTTTTTCAGATCGTGCTCGTCCTCGGCGCTCCGCTCGGGCGGTTCGCGTGGGGCGGCCAGCATCGCGTTCTGCCGGCGCGGTTCCGCATCGGCAGCCTGGTCTCCGTCCTCGTCTACGCGCTGATCGCCGTGCTCGCGTGGGATCGCGTCCGCGCCATCGACATCGTGCCAGGCGTCGTCGCCCAGATCAGCATGTGGATCGTCTTCGCGTACTTCGTGCTCGGCATCCTCATGAACGCGATCTCGCGCAGCAAGCCCGAGCGGAACACGATGGTGCCCGTCACGATCGTGCTCGCCGTGCTCGCCTTCCTCATCGCTATGGGGTACGGCGAACTCGCGATGGCGGTCGGCGCGTAGGTCTCACCCGACCCCGCCACCCCCGGGCGGTGGCACGCTGGAACCGTGACGTCCGCACCACCCTCCTCACGCGTGACCCGGCTCCGCGGTCGCCTGCTCATCGCTCTCGCCGGGGACCCGACCGGGATGGCGCCCTACGTCCGCGCGCTCGCTGAGGGCGATGACACCGGGTACTTCGCCGAGGACGGCCCCGCGTGGACGGTTCACGCCGGCATGGGCACCCTGGTCGCCGGCATCCGCGCCCTTCTCCTTCAGGCTCTGCACCCGGGCGCCCTCGCCGGCGTGCACGACTGGTCGCGCTACCGCGACGATCCGATCGGCCGCCTCACCGGCACCGTCCGCTGGGTCATCACGCTCACCTACGGGTCGACGACGCAGGCGGATGCCGAGACGGCCCGCGTCGGGCGCTTCCACCAGCGCGTGCAAGGCGAGTACGTCGCCGGCGACGGCTCCGCGCGGACGTACACCGCCGAAGCCACCGACCTCGTGCGCTGGGTGCACCTCGCCTTCACAGACGCGTTCCTGCGCAGCCACGAGGCGTACGGCGGCCCGATCCCCGGCGGACCCGACGCGTACGTCGCGGACTGGGCCACCGCCGGCCGCCTCATGCGCGTGTCCGATCCGCCGCTCACCGACCCCGCCCTCCGCGCCGAGATCGACGGCTTCCTCGACCGCGGCGAGCTGCGCCGCGACGAGCGCGTCGACGACGTCGTCCGGTTCCTCAAGAAGCCCCCGTTCACCGGGCTCATGGGCGTCGCCTACCGCGTGCTGTTCGCCGCCGCGGTCGCGACCTTCCCGCCGCGGATCCGACGGATGCTCGGCCTGCGTCGCTCGTGGCTGCCCGTGAAGACCGCGACCCGCCTCATCCTTCGTGTGACCGAGCGCGCGCTCGGGTCCGGCCCTCGCGCGCAGGACATGGCGCGACTGCGGTTGCGGCGGCTCGAGGGCTAGCGCGCGGGCGACCGCGCCCCGGAGGATGGCGGCATGGCTCTCTTCGATCACATCGGCATCAGCGTGCGCGACCTGGCGACGTCGACCGCGCAGTTCGACCCCGTCATGACGATGCTCGGGTGCACCCGAGAGGATGCCGACGGCTCCGTCTCGTGGTACCGCGGCGAAGAGGAGCTCATCCTCTACCCGGCCCGCGACGACCATGACGAACCGCATCGCCACGGCCGCGTCGGATGGCAACACCTCGCCTTCGCCGTCGACTCCCGCGAAGACGTGGATCGACTGCACGACGCCGCGATCACGGCGGGCTGGACGGCGGTCCGCGACCCGAAACCGTACCCGCGGTTCAGCGACCGGTACTACGCGTCGTTCGTCGAAGACGACAACGGTGTGCGACTCGAGTTCATGTTCAACCCGCCGCGCCAGAGCGCCGGCTGACCAGCTTCGCGGGCGCAGAAGCGATGTCGGAGGCCCCCACCACAATGGAGGTATGACCTCGCTCGGCACCATCGGCATCCGGGAACGCTTCGCGCCCCTCGCCGACATCGTGCACGAGACCGCCATGGTCGAGAAGCTCATCACCCGGGCGCAGATCGTGCAGCTGCAGGTCCTCGCCCGCGCGGGGGCGCTCGCCGAGCAGCAGGCGGCCGAGTCCTCGGCGCGCGTGCAGGCGCACGACATGGCGCTCCGGGCCATCGCCGCTGAACTCGGCGGGGTGCTCCGCCTCACCGACCGCACCGTGCAACGCCGCATCACCCAGGCGCGCACGATCGTCGAGGACTATCAGGCATCCCTCAAGGCCTGGGAGGCGGGCATCCTCACCCGCGGTCACGTCGACGTGATCGTCGAGGCCGGTGCCGACCTCCCCGCCGACGTCCGGCCCGCCTTCGAAGCCGTCGCCATTCAGCGGTGCCGCCGCGACACCCCCAACCGGGTGCGCGCCGAGATCGAGATCCTCGCGCTGCAGATGCATCCGCGGTCCTTCACCGAACGCCACCAGGATGCCGCCGCCCACCGCGCCGTGCGCCTGATCCCCGGCCGCGACGGCATGAGCGACCTCGTCGCGACGCTGCCGACCGTCATCGCCGAGGGCGTCCACGACCGGCTCACCCGTCAGGCGCGCGCGATCATCGACACGCGGAGCGAGCGCTCCAGCGAGATCGTCGACACCGACGCGCGCACCGCCGACCAGGTGCGCGCCGACGTCTTCGCCGACCTGCTGCTCGCCGGCACACCCGCGCTCGACGACACCCGCGACACGACCGCCGGCCCCCTCGGCGCGATACGCGCGCGCGTGCAGGTCGTCGTCCCCGCGCTCACCCTCGCCGGCGCCGACGTGCCCTGCGACCTCGTCGGGCGTACGCCGATCGACGCCGCCACCGCCCGGCGGCTCGCCGGTGACACGCCCTCGTGGGAACGCCTCGTCACCGACCCGATCACCGACACCGTGCTCGCCGTCGACACGTACCGCGTGCCGAACCCCCTGCGACGGCACCTGCAGGCACGTGATCAGCACTGCCGATTCCCCGGATGCCGCCTCGCCACCATCCGCTGCGAGGTCGACCACACCCACGACCATGCCCTCGGCGGCGCGACCGAGGTCGGCAACCTGGCGCATCTGTGCCAACGGCATCATTCGATGAAGCAGTTCACCGCCTGGAAAGTGCGACAACTCGGGGGTGGCGTCCTCGAATGGACCTCACCCCTCGGCAGAACGTATCGCGAAGACGCACCGACACCGGCCGTCGCGTTCACCCCTGCCGAGCGGACCTGGCCCGCCAGCGATCCGCCGCCGTTCTGAGTCCGGTTCTCAACGCGGTGGTCTGCACCCGAGTCGGGAGCCCGCGTTCCGACGCGAGGCTCCGGGCCGTGCGGCACCTCGACCCGCCACCGCGCCGACCCCACCCACCCCGGCCACACCGCGCGCCCACCGTCAAGAGCCGCCACCGACACAGCGAAGGGTGTGACACTCGCCTCATGCGAACCATCGTCATCACCGGCGCCAGCGACGGGATCGGAGCCGCGGCATCCCGTCAACTCGTCGCCCGCGGCCATCAGGTCGTCCTCGTCGGACGCTCACCCGAGAAAACCCGCGCCGTCGCCGAGGGCCTAAACATGCCGCACCACCTCGCCGACTTCTCCGACCTGGCGCAGGTGCGCCGCCTCGCGGACGAACTGCTCGCCGCCTACCCGCGCATCGACGTGCTCGCGAACAACGCCGGCGGCATCTTCGGTCCGCGCAAGCTCACCACCGACGGGTTCGAGCAGACGTTCCAGGTGAACCACCTCGGCCCGTTCCTGCTGACGAACCTGCTGCACGACCGGCTGGTCGAGAGCGAGGCATCCATCATCCAGACCGCCAGCGCCGCGGCACGGATCTTCTCGCGGTTCGACGTCAACGACCTCAACGGCGCACGCCGCTACTCCGGACGCGTCGCCTACGGCAACGCGAAGCTCGCGAACATCCTCTTCACCCGCGAACTGCAGCGCCGGTGGGGGAGCGAGGGCATCTCGGCCGGAGCGTTCCACCCGGGCGTCGTCGCGACCGGATTCGCGGCCAACCTGACCGGACCGTTCCGGTTCATCTACCACAACCCCCTCGCCAAGCGACTGCTGACGACGACCGACGAGGGCGGCAAGCGCCTCGTGTTCCTCGCCGACGGAACCCCCGGCACCGACTGGCTGCCCGGCGCCTACTACGAGAACGACCGCGTCACAAAGACCCACAAGCTCGCCACCGACGAGCAGCTCGCGCGCGAGCTGTGGGACCGCAGCGTCGAGATGGTGAAGCTCGCCTGAGAGGCGGTCTCGATCACACCAGGGCCGTCGCGACGTAGCCGGCGCCGACGATCGCCCCGGTGGCGACACCCACCGACGACCACGCGACCGCCCGCGGCCAATCGAACCACCGGCGCGTGCGTGGCCCGGGACCGAACCCTGCGGCATCCGCTGCGCGGACGAACTCGTCGAAGCGCACGGTGACGCGAGGAGCCTCCGTCCTGCGGGAGGAGTCGGTCGTGCGCGGACGGGCGCGTTCCCGGCGGGGCGGAGCCGTCGTCGTCGACGATCGGGCGCTGCTCGACGAGGCCGTCGGGCCGGATGCCGCGGCCCCAGACGGCGTGCTCACGAACCTCACCAGGATGTCGCGTGCGTGACGTGCCCGGTCGAACGCCAGGCTCAGGCGACGCCGTTCCGCGTCGGACGCCATCGGGTGGCGGTCGGGATGCAGGTCGCGTGCGCGCCGACGGAACGCATCGCGGACCTCCTTGACACTCGCACCTCGCGCCACACCGAGCGCCTCGCGTGCCTCGTCGAGCGTCATGCGGCATCCCTCAGATAGGACTGATACTCGCGCACCAGTCTTTCGTCCCGCCTGCGCGTGGCGCCGGTCGTCACACGGAGGAACATCTCCGCCGTCATGCGACGCTTGCGTACCTCGTACGTGACGAGGCAGAGGAAACCGATGAGGAAGAAGACGAACGCCGCGAGCCGGAGCGCATCGATGTGGAAGACCGCCGCGGCGATGAAGGCGGGCCAGCATGCGCTCGACGCGATCATGAACGCGCGGTACCAGCCTCGGATCGGTGCGTACCATGCTGTCGCGGCGGCATCCCACGTCGGGTTCGTCGTCCAGAACTGCCACCCCGCCGGGGCAGGCTTCAGCCCGGGGAGCGGCGTCCACCCGACCGGCGGTTGCCAGAAGGCGTTCTCGCGAATCCAGTCATCAGTGGGCGTCGGCCACCCTCGCGGCGTGAGGAAATCTCCGCGCACGCCGGCTACGCGAATTCGTCGGGGTGACACGAGATCAAAATCCTTCGGGTGGAGAAAAGGCCGTTCAGTACATTAGCGAACTCTCATCATCCGGACGACGACTACCCAGCTGAGCCAGGAGAGAAAGGTTGCCGTCATGCCGCAGTACGCCGTCCTGATCTACACCGACGACTCCGCGCACGCTCTCGACGCATCGGGGGAGCAGCTCGCCGAACCCAACCCGCACGGCGACAAGCTCGCGAGATCAGGGGCGCTGCGTGCCGCCTTCGCGTTCACGCCGCGCAGGTCGTCGCGGGTGTGTACGTGATCGAAGCGGACGACGAGGATGCGGCGCTCGCGATCGCGGCCACGAACCCCGCCATCCGCGGCGACGGCGGTGTCGAGGTCAGGCTCATCCACAGCGGTACCTGACGCGGCGGAAGCTCGGGCACGCACCCGCGAACGCGTACTGGTCGACCCGTCGCCATGGCCACGGCGCGGCATCCGTACTATCTGATGACCGTTCCGGCCAGAACCGTCCCCACCCACAACGGTGCGGTCATCGTCACGCCGACGAGTCCCACGAGCAGCCCACCCGTCCAGACTCGACGACGGAAACGAGCACGCCCGATCTGCTCGCGCAGGTCGGCGAACGCAGCGAGGTCGGGTTCTGGTGGGGGAGCCGCCTTCCACGTCGCCAGGTCGCTCGCGGCTGCCGCGATGCTGTCGACAGACTCAGGCGGGAGGAACCACGGGCGCGATCGCAGCCACCCGGCGACGCTTCCCGAGCTGAGGACGACGACCTGCGCTGAGCGCGCGTTCGCGGTGAGCCGCGACGCGCCGACGATGACGACGAGCGGAGCGACGTCGACAGCGACTCCGGTCGCCGCCGAGAGTCGACGACTCGCTTGCGCCGCTTCGTGCGCCGCGTTCCTCAGATGGTCCGTCCGCTGGCCGTCGACCATCACGCGCCGTTCCCCGACCCATACCGATCGGCCTGCGTGGTGCTTCGTGTTGACCGTGAAGACGCCGGTCGGACCGATGACGAGGTGATCGATGTCGGCCCCGCGCGTCCCGACGGGCACCGCGTGGATGACGCGCCACTCCGGTCCGAGCCCGGCCAGGCGCTGTGCGACCGCCAGTTCGCCGAGCGCACCGCGGAACCACGAGTCTGCGTCGAGTGCGAGCGGAGAGCGCCCGAACAATCGATCGACGCGAGAGCGCCGTGGAGCGGTCGACTGTGCGCGCAACACCTGAGCGATGACGGATGCCGCCGGAGGGCGGCTCGCGAGCGAGGCCACCTCGGACTCCGGCGCGGGCGTCTGTTCCGAGGCGGCGGGTCCGGAGCATGCGAGACACCGAACCGTGCGCGTCGCGCGGTCGTGGACGGCTCGCGATCCTGCCTCGAGGTGCAGCCCACAGCGACGACAGGTTCCCGCGAATCTCAGCGTGAGGTGCCGTTCGGTTCCGGTCAGCGCCGGAAGGGTCTCGGCAGACGTCGGCGCATGACGGAGCCCGCTTTCGGGCGGACGAGCTGCGGGCGCATCGAGCTTTGCGGAGTCCGACCTGTCTATGGTCGGCCCTCGTCGATCCAACGGGTGTGCGCGCGCATGCCGTGGAAGATCGCTTGACGGATCACCAGGTACAGCAGAAGCAAGGTGATGATCAGCCCGAGCGCGGATGCAGCGATGGTGATGATGGTCATGAGAAGTGCGGTATCCCCCATGAGCTCACCGTACCAAGGCGCTCCGCCGCGACGGATGCCTCAGCTCCGGCCCGCGAGCCGGCTCCGCACCTCTTCTCTCAGACGTCCGAGCCGCCACCCCGCGACCGGCTCGAATGCCGTCGACATCAGCCGCAGGACGAGCCCGGTGTGCACGAACTCGTGCCGCACGCGCGTGCGCCCGTCCGGCAGGGGGTCCAGCGCCCAGACGCCCTGTTCCGAGACACCCGGTCCTTGCATCCGATACGTGATCAGCGCGTCACAGATCGTCTCGTACCGGATGGTCGCGGGCACCACGCCGCGGATCCGGCTGCGATACCGACGCCCGGGCTGCGCCTGCCCGGTCTCATCCACGCGACCGAGGGCCGGGTTCCATTCGGCGAGAGCACCGAGGTCGGTGAGGATGTCGACCAGCGAATCCGGCGGGGCGTCGATCGTGAGCGTCGCGCTGTACATCATGCGGTCCTCCAGGTCGTGGCGTCGGTGCTGCGGAGATAGGCCAGGTAGTCGGCGAGCTCGCGTTCCAACCGGGCGCGCGTGACCCCGGCCGAGAGGAGCGCGAAGCTCACCTTCCCCGCCGAGAACGGCTTGTCGCCCTCGAGCACCACCGGCGGACGGAGGAGGGCGGGAAGTGCGGCGAAGCGCTCCCGCTGCGTGCGCAGAAACGCCTCACCCCGCGCGCGGATGACGTCGGGCAGCCAGTCGAAGTGGGGGAGTGACAGCTCGACGATCTCCCCGGCGGCGACCGTGCCGTCCGCCGCCGGCACCTCGTCGCCCAGCGCGTACGTCGTGATCGGCTGCGCATCGGTGAGCACGAGCATGCAGCCGCCACCCTCGAGGTGCTGATCGACGGCAGCGCGTTCCTCCGTGTTCGGCCAGCTCTCCGCGAGCAGCCATCGATCGCCCTGTCCGCGCGACCAGCGGATGCGCGAGTCGTCATCGAACACGATCGCGAGATCCTCGATGACGGTCAGCGGTCCCGCGCGGAGCGTCCCGATCATGCCCCCACCTCCGCCGTCGGCTCGAGCGCCTCGAGCTGCCGACGCGCTCGGTCGACGCGCGCCTCACCGCGGCTCCCCGCGCGTACCGGTGCGCGCGCGATCAGCTCGAGGTTCGCCCGCGCTTCGTCGATGCGCCCCTCGGCTAGGTACAGCTCGGCCAGACCCGCCAGCGCCCGCGTGTCACCGCGGTCCGCATTCCTCGCGCTGACGACGAAGGCGGCCTCCGCCCGTGCCCGCCCGCCACCGAGAGCGGACGGCATCGCGAGGCACCACCTTCCCCGCAGATAGTTCGCGACCGCATGCTCCGGATCCCGCGCGAGCACGCGATCCAGTCGAGACCGCATCCGCAACGCCGGCAGGACCCGGAGGGCGGCCGACAGATTCGAGATCGCCAACCCGCTCAGCCTGATCCGCTGCGTCTCGAGGTGGACCGGGTGCCGTTCCATCCGCTGCAGGAGCGACACCACGAATTCGAGCCTCCGGCGGTCGGATGCCGCCAGTCGCCCATCTGCGCTCAGCGCCGCCGTGATGAGTTCATCGACGGCGTGCGCGGCACCGACCACGAGTTCCGGCCTCTCGGCATCCCGGGCATTCTTCGCGGCCGCCTCGAGTTGGGCGACGATGGCCCCCCGGGTCGAGAGGGCCAGTTCGCTCGCTGCCCGCTGCTTGCCTGCGGTCAGATCGGGCAGGATCGGTTCGCCGATGACGAGGTGCACGCGCCCGTCATCCCGAAACCGCCGGCTGCCCTTGGGGAGGACCGTCTCGGTGCCGACCATCGCGACGGGGATGACCGGCGTCCCCGCCGACAGGGCGAAGCGGAACGCCCCCGCCTGGAACGGCAGCATCTCGTCGGTCGCGTTCCGCGTGCCTTCGGGGTAGACGCAGAGCACCTCGCCTGCCGCGAACACCCGCTGCACGGCTCTCAGCGTTTCCGGGCTCGGGCGATCTCGATCGACCGGGATGCCGTACCACGCCCGCGTCCAGAGCCGTGAGACGTAGGCGTCGAAGCTCTCCTTCTTCGTCAGGAACCAGACGGGGCGACCGACGGTCGCATTCACGAGCAGTTCCATCACGAAGTGGTCGAAGTAGCTGCGGTGGTTGGGGACCAGCACGAACGGCCCCGACGTCGGCAGATGCTGCAGGCCGTCGATGGTGACGAGATGGCGTCGAAGGCGCCGCCGGACGATCGCGCCGGTCAGCCGGCGGACGGTGACCTCCCCGCGCACGTCAACGCGCTCCCGCGAGGAAGTGTTCACGCAGGAGTTCGATGCTCGTCATCAGCAGCCCGTGCTCGTCGGCGAAGCGGCGCAGCGAGTCGCGACGGAGCATCTCGCCGTCGTCGCCGATGATCTCCACGATCACCCCGGAGGGCGTGCAGCCGGCGGCGCGCGCGATGTCGACGGATGCCTCGGTGTGGCCGGTCCGCTCGATGACACCGCCGTCGCGGGCGATCAGCGGGAAGACGTGACCGGGGCGCTGCAGGTCGCCCGCGGCACCCGTCATGGCGACCTGGATGGTCCTGGCGCGCTCGGCGGCGGAGATCCCCGTGGTGACGCCGAGCGCACGCGTGGCGTCGATCGAGACGGTGAACGCCGTCCCCATGTGGTCTTCGTTGAAGGTCACCATCGGCGGCAGTTCCAGCTGCAGCGCCCGCTCGCGGGTGAGCGACAGGCAGACCAGCCCGCGCCCGTGCGTGATCATGAAGTTGATCACCTGCGGCGTGGCGTGATCCGCCGCGACGACCAGGTCGCCCTCGTTCTCGCGATCCTCGTCATCGACGATGACGACCATCTCCCCCCGTCGGATCGCTTCGATAGCGTCGACCGCCGCATCCAACAGCGTCGACCCGACGATCGCACCGATTTCCATAGTCATGACTGCCCCCAGTTCTGCCGCCCAGACGGCGTTCGTGATCGATGTCGGCGACGGTTGTCGTCGCATGAATGTCACAACACGTGACGCTAGGGATACACGTGTGTCCCGTCAATGAATGAGGCATTAGAAGTCACCGATGTTCACGACCGGGCAATGTCGTGTATACATGTCACAACACGTATGACGTAACACCTAACTGGGGGAAGCCATGCATCGATTGACCGCCGTATCCATCCGACACCCCCGTGTCGTCCTCGCCGTGTGGGCGACGCTCTTCATCGCCGGCGCGCTGCTCGCCCTTCGGCTGGACGGTGCGCTGAGCGGCGGGGGGTTCACCAATCCACGAGCCGACGCCCTGCAGGCGCAGGCCGTCCTCGAGGAGAAGTTCGATGAAGCCCCCAACCAGCTCGTGATCGTCCTCTCCGCGGCCGACCCCGTCACCGACGCCGCTATCGATGAGGCGGCCGACCTCGCCCGTCAGGCCGGGGCCGACCGGGTCACCCTGCCGTCGGAGCAGGCGGCCCTGGCCTCCGACGACGGGCGAACGGTCGCCGTCGTGGCGGGGTTCACAGCGGACAGCACGACGGTGCAGAACCTCGTGCCCGAACTCCAGGCATCCCTCGACGAACAGGGCATCGCTGCCGACGCCTACGTGACCGGCCAGCCTGCCCTCGACTACCAGCTCAACGCGCACTCGAAGGCGGATGCGATTCGCGCCGAGCTGATCGTCTTCCCGATCCTCATCGTCGTCCTGCTTCTCGTGTTCGGATCCGTCGTCGCGACCATCCTGCCCCTGCTTGTCGCCGGATCGGCTCTGATGATCTCGATGGGCATCGGCACCCTCGCGACCGGGGTCACCGAGATCTCCAACCTCTACACGAACATCGTCTCGATGATCGGGTTGGCCGTCGCCGTCGATTACTCGCTGTTCATCATCAAACGCTTCCGCGAGGAGCTCGCGGCCGGAAGGTCAACGCCCGACGCGATCCACGTGACGATGGCGACCGCCGGTCATTCCGTCCTGTTCAGCGGGTTCGCGGTGGCCCTCGCCCTGTCAGCGCTCTTCGTGCCGCAGGTCATGGCGCTCACCAGCATCGCGCTCGGCGGCATCGTCGTCGCGCTCGTCGCGCTCGCCGTCACCATGCTCGTTCTGCCTGCAGGTCTCGCTCTGCTCGGCACGCGGATCGACGCCGGCCGGCTGCCCTTCTCATCGCGAAAGAAGAAGCGAGTGTCCGCCACGGGCTCGGCCCGCATCCGCCGCCCCGGGCTGGTCGGTCTCGCCGGCGCCGCTGTCATGATCATCGCCGCCCTGCCGATCGCCGGGCTTTCGCTCCAATCGCCGGTCGCCAGCGCGACGGTGCTTCCCGCGGGCGACCCGGCACGCGCCGGCCTCGAACTGCTCGAGGCCGACATCGGGCAGGAGGGCCTCTTCCCGGTGGACGTCATCCTCACCTTCCCCGAGGGGACCACGGCCGCCACCGCGCTCGCCGAGACCGGAGAGGCACGGGATTGGCTCGTCGATCATTCGGGCGTCGACGGGGTGCTCGACGTGACGCAGTTCGCCCCGTCCGGAAGCCCGCTCGCCCAGGCGTTGGGTGACGGCACCGTCCCGGCCGAGGTCGAGCGCCTCTGGAGCTCGACGAACGGCACCATTGCCACGCGACTGCTCGTGACGACGTCGGAGGGACCGGATACGGTCAGCACTCACGACCTCGTGAAGGACGTCCGCGCCGACCTCGCCGGCCGCATCGACGGGGGAGCGGACGTCGCCGTGACCGGTGCCACCGCGCAGGGTGTCGACTTCGACGAGACGATCATCGGCAGCATCCCCGCCATCGCCGCCATCGTGCTCACGCTGACCTTCATCATGCTCGCACTCGCCTGGCGGTCGGTGCTGCTGCCCCTGCTGGCGCTTGTCTTCAACCTGCTCGTCGTCGGGGCGAGCGTCGGACTGCTGACGCTGGTCCAGGGAGCGATCAGCGACGTCCCCCTGAACTCCGTGACGCCCATCCTGCTGTTCGCCGTGATGTTCGGTCTGAGCATGGACTACATGGTGATCATCATGTCCCGCATGAGGGAGCTCTACCGAGGCGGGCTGGACTACGAGCAGGCGGTCCTCCAGGGCGCGGCGCGGACCCGGGGGATGATCAACAGCGCCGCCGTCATCATGATCGCCGTCTTCCTCTCGTTCATGACGGCGCAGATCAGCATCGTCCGCGAGATCGGGATCGGACTGGCGATCGCCGTCGCGCTCGATGCGGTCGTCATCCGGATGCTCGTGATGCCGAGCATCCTCCGGGCGATCGGACCGCGGGCGTTCGGACGACGCACCGAGCCGGAGCCGGCGGCGGATCCCGACGCGGGCCTGGAGGCTCCGACCCGGGAACCCGCGCTCACCTGAGCGGGAATGCCGGCCGGTGGAGCTCCTCCCCCCCCGGACGCCGGCCGGCGTTCCTCACCTGGCACACTGGGTGCAGAGCGACACCCGCGATCGACCCGAACGGCTGGACGAAGCATGACCGACACGGCGCTGACGCCTTCTGAGGCGGACCCCGCGACCCTCGCACCCTTCGAGCTGCGCTACCTCGTGCTCGCCGCTCAACGCGAAGGCAACCGTGCGCTCGGACGGCAGCTGGCGCCGCTCGGCCTCACCTCGTCGCAGTTCGAGATCATCCTGGTGCTCGACCAGTACGGTCCGGTGTCGCTCAAGGAGCTCGGCGAGCTCATCGTCTGCGAGACGGGGAGCCCCAGCCGGATCGTCGACACACTCGTCAAGCGGGGGTACGTCGAGCGCACACCCCACGTGAAGGATCGGCGGGCCCTCGAGCTGAAGCTCACCGACGCCGGACGTCAGATCGTCCCGCAGCTGCGCGAGATCGACCGGGTCATCGACGAGGGTGCGCGTCTGCTCCTCGACCCCGCCGACCTCGCGGGCCTCGCCACGGCGCTGCGCATGTACCTCGCGGGAAGCGAGTCCGGCGCCGTGCTCGATCGCCGATTCCACGGCGCCCCGCTCGCGGAGGACTGACGGCAGCCTCGGTCAGACGAGCTTCTCGAAGACGAGCGTCGCCTGGATCCGGTCGCCGCCGCCGAAACCCGTGCTGCCCGATGATGCGGTCGTGATCGTGTGCAGTCGGTATCCGAGGGCCGCCTGCGCATTGATCGCCCGCTCGAGCTCCGTGAGGTTCCCCGAGCCGCTGCCGAAGAACTTCTCCTTCAGCACCACCTGCAGGACGACGTAACTCATGCCCGCCTGCGCCGGCCGCGGCTGCGCGCCGGACACCGCGTCGGCCTGCGCCTGCGCGATGAAGCCGCCGATCCCGGGCTGCGGGCGAGGAGGCGGCTGCGTCTGCTCGGTCCAGGCGGTCCCGTCCCACCACCGCATCGTGCCGGAACCGTCGTCGTACCATCCTGCTGCCGTATCGCTCATGCGGTCACCGTAGCGGGACGGATGCCGCGGGCAGAAGTGCGTCAGGCATTACCGCTGAGCAGCCACATCATGAGGGCGCTCGTCGAGATCAAGCCGGTGACCGCGGCGATCGATCCGAGCGAACCGCCCACCAACGCCATCACCTTCGACTGGCCGCGCGTGAGGGCGTAGATCCCGAGCCCGAACGCCGTCAGACCGAGGAGCAGACCGAGCCACGGGACGAGCCCGGTGAGGAACGCGACGATCCCGACGACCAGGGTCGCGACCGCGAGTCGGTTCGACGGGCGCGCAGCGGCGGGCTGACTCATCGGCGTCTCGGTCATCTTTCCCCTCTCATCGGGTGGTGCTCACGCTACCTCGAAGCGATGGCGGAGGCCCTCCTCGCAAAGGAGGGTGCGACAACTCGGTTCGCCCGCGAGGGCATGTGGGCCGAGGGGGAGTCCTGGGCAGCCGGCGGCGCCTACCTGACCCTGACGACCTCACCGAACCTGTCGACCACCGTGCACGACCGGCGAGCCCCCGGGGTCAACCACCTCGCCTTCTCGGGCGGATCCCGAGCCGATGTCGACGCGATCATCGCCGCCGCGCCCGAGCACGGCTGGCGTCCGCTGTACCAGGAGCGGTATCCGCACGCCGGCGGACCGGATCACTACGCCGGATGGCTCGAGAACTCCGCCGGATTCAAGGCCGAGGTCGTCGCCGGCGCCCCCTGACAGTCGGAGCACGACAGCGGTGCCAGGATGGTCCGGTGGCCCCTGACGTGAACGCGCTCCAGAACCATCCCGGCGACGTCGAGTACCCCGTCCGATCCCGTCGCCGCTACGCGCAGGCCCTCGAAGCCAAGCGCAAGGCCGACCCCGCCGAGATGCGCCGACGCGCGCTGCCCGTCACCCTGATCGCCGCCCCGTTCGGCATCGCGGCGTTCATCCTGTCATTCGTGTGGGAGGTCGACGAGATCATCGTCAACTTCTTCATGTTCGCCCTCGGCATGGCGGTCGGCCTGATGATCGCATCGATCATCCTCGCGAAACGGGATGCCGGTGCTCCCCGCCGCGCGCAGCTCGCCTACATCGCGGCATCCGGTCGGCAGCCCGTCACCGCGCGGCAGCAGCAGATCCTCGCGCTCGACGCGGCGAGCGACTTCGCCGTGCGCGGCTGGAACAGCTCGCTCGCCTTCACTCCCACCTTCGCCGAACTCCCAAGGGAGCTGCGCGCCACGCATCAGGACGGCGAGAAGGGTTCGCCGTGGTTCTCGCTGCCCGTCACGCCGCTCAAGCAGCTGCGCGGCGCGCTCGACGAGCAGTTCAAGATCGTCACGAAGGCCGACGCCGAACTCCTCGTCGCCGACACCCTCGCCATGGGCCTCAACTCGCAGCGATTCGCCGAGATCGCGCACAGCGACAGCGCCGAGCACATGATGTCGCGCGTCGCCGCACTCACCGAACTGCCCGTCTTCGACATCCAGGACCTCGCCCGCGGCAGCGAGGAGACGCCGGCGCGGCTGCTGCTCGCCGCCGATCTCGAGCGCGGCATCGGCGGCATCCGCTACGCCTACGTCGCGGGCTACCTCACCGCCGACGAGACCTGGACGCTGCTCGAGCCGCTCGCCGAGAAGGCGTTCACCACCTACCGCAGCTGGGACGAGTACTGGCGCGAGGTCCTCATCGCGACCGCATTCCGCACCGACTCGCTGCAGGCCGTGCAGAGTCAGCGTGACGCGCTCGCCGGGCTGCGCACGTCACCCTGGCCCGCGGCATCCGTCGCCTGGCCGACGAACGGAGCGCGCGCATGAGGGTCACGACCGACCTGGCTGAGATCGACCTCGACGTCGTCCACCGATGGCTGTCCGAAGGGGCCTATTGGGCGCTCGGTCGCCGTCGCGAGACCGTCGAGCGTGCCGCGCAGAACTCGATCAACTTCTGCGCCCTCGACGACGACGGCACGCCCCGCGGATACGCCCGCGTCGTCACCGACTCGGCGACCTTCGCATGGCTGTGCGACGTCTACGTCGAGCCGGGAGCGCGAGGCACGGCCGTCGGCAAGGCGCTCGTCGGAGCCGTCGTCGACACGCTCGATCCGATGGGACTGAAGCGCACGCTCCTGGTGACCGCCGACGCGCACGGGCTCTACGAACAGTTCGGCTTCGAGCTGTATCCGAATCCCGAGAGGGTCATGCAGCGCGGCGGCTGACATCCGCGGTCACTTCTCGACCGCGCGGCCCTCCGCGATCCAGGAACCCGTGCCGCCCTCGACGTTCGTCGTCTCGAGGCCGTGGTGCTCGAGGAACGCGGCCGCACGGGCGCTGCGTCCACCGGCCTGGCAGATGAGGTGCAGGTCGTCGAGCTCGCGCAGCTCGTCCACGTGGTCGGGCACCGTGGCGAGGGGGATGTTGCGGGCGCCGGGCACATGACCCGCAGCGAACTCGTCGGGTTCGCGGACGTCGATGATGTTCGCGGGGGAGGCCTCGGCCAGCTGCGCGGTCGTGATGGAGTGCATACCTCGATGGTCGCAGATCAGAGCGGATGCCGGGCGGTCAGGCTCGTCAGATGATGTTCCAGCAGGCGACGGGCGTGAGTCTCGGGATCGGCTGGATCCGCCCACAGCAGGTGCAACGCGAGCCCGTCGAGAAGCGCCTGCAGACGGAGCGTCTCGAGGGGTACGTCGATGTCGTCGCGCAGGTCGAGTTGACCCAGCGCGACACCGCAGATCAGCCCGACGCCCTCGTGCAGGTCGCGCACGCTCTCGGTCAGGGTCGTGTCCGTCAACGCGAGGCTCCCCAGCTGCAGCTGAGCGATCAACTCGATGCGTCGGGTGGCGTCGAGCGGCAGCAGCTCGAAGAGGAGGGCGATCGCCAGCGGCATCCCTTCGCCGGTCAACCCGGTCACGCGCGCCGCGACGGCGTCGTGGATCCGCTCGACGCAGTATCGACGGAGTGCGAGCTGCGTCGGGAACGCGCGACGGAGGGATGCCGTCGCCAGCCCTGCCTCTTCCGCGACCTTCCGCACCGAGAGCGCGGCGAGTCCGTCGCGGGCCAGGACGCGCATCGCGGCATCCCCGATCGCGCGGTCGCGCTCGTCATGATCGATCAGTCGCGGCATGCACTCATCATGCCGCGACCGCGGGTGCCTTCTTCGGCCACACGGTGTAGCTGAGCGCCCAGAGGGTGTCGACGGCGACGATCACGCCGAGGATCGGGAAGAACCGCAGCAGCTCCGACGTGCGTTCCGGGTCCCCGACCAGCAGTATCAGACCACCCAGCACGGCCGCCGCGATGGCGACGGCGAGCAGCGTGCGGGGGACGTCCTTCCAGCAGGAGCGTGCGTAGTCCCACCCGTAGCGCGCGGGGCGCGGCTCCGCGCCGCGGAACCACTCGGCGAACTTCGCATCGGCCCACGCGACCATCCGGTGTCCGTAGGCGACCGAGATACCGATGTACAGCGCGGCCAGACCGTGGTGCCACGAGGCGGTGCCGCCGCCCAGCAGATCGACACCGACGAGCATCAGCAGGATCACATCGATGATCGGGGCCGCGAGCAGGAGAGCTGCTCCGAGACGCGGTCGACGGAAGACGTAGCGGGCGACGAGACCCGCGACGATCGCGAGCCAGAAGCCGATTTCGCAGGCGATGATCGCCACCAGGATCACGGGAGGTCCTTTCGTCCGAACGAGTCCGATCAAATTAGCACGACTGTACTATTTAAGTCGGATGCGGGCGCGATAACGTTCCCTCATGATCCCGATCGAGAACCTCCTCGCCTTCGCCCTGGCGTCGATCGTGATCATCGTGGTCCCGGGCCCCGGCGTCCTGTTCGTGGTGGGTCGCTCCATTGCGCTCGGGCGTCGCGCGGGCGTGCTCAGCGTGCTCGGGAACTCCCTCGGGAACATCCCTGCGATCCTCCTCGTCGCGTTCGGCGTCGGGGCGATCGTCGCCTCGTCGGTGATCGCCTTCACGGCCATCAAGGTCGTCGGCGCGATCTACCTCGTTTATCTCGGGGTCCAGGCGATCCGGCACCGGAAGCTTCGCGCCGAGCGGGATGGGCGCGGATCGGCATCCGTCATCACCCTCCTGCGCCAGGGGTTCATCGTCGGGCTCACCAACCCGAAGACCATCGCGTTCTTCGTCGCCGTCCTCCCGCAGTTCGTCTCGCGCGACGCGGGTCCGATCTGGGCGCAGCTGCTGCTGCTCGGCCTCATCTTCCAGGTGCTCGCGGTCATCTGCGACAGCACCTGGGCCCTCGCCGCCGGCACCGCACGCACCTGGTTCGGTCGGTCGCCGCGTCGGCTGTCCACCCTGTCGGGCGCGGGCGGCGTCCTCATGATCGGGCTCGGCGGCGCACTCGCCCTCACCGGCGCGAAAAGCTGACCAACGGGAATGTTCCGGCGCCCTGATGCGCTGGAACTCCCCATGACGAACAACACGAAGCCTGCACAGTCGTCCGGCACGTTCCGCATCGGCGGAGACCTCGAGGTCAACCGCCTCGGTTACGGCACCATGCAGCTCACCGGCCCCGGCGTCTGGGGTCCCCCGAAGGATCACGACGAGGCCATCCGCGTGCTCCGCCGCAGCGTCGAGCTCGGTGTGAACTTCTTCGACACCGCCGAGTCCTACGGCCCCTACGTCGCCGAGGAGCTCCTCAAGGAGGCCCTGCACCCGTACGGCGACGACGTCGTCATCGCGACCAAGTCCGGCCTCACCCGCACCGGCCCGAACGTGTGGCCCCCGCTCGGACGCCCCGAGTTCCTGCGCCAGGGCGCGGAGATGAGCCTCCGCCGCCTCGGCCTCGAGCGCATCGACCTGTTCCAGCTGCACCGCATCGACCCGAAGGTTCCGCTCGAAGACCAGGTCGGCGAGCTCAAGAAGCTGCAGGACGAGGGCAAGATCCGTCACATCGGCCTGTCCGAGGTCTCAGTCGATGAGGTCAAGGCCGCGCAGGAGATCGCCGAGATCGTCACGGTGCAGAACCTCTACAACCTGCAGCACCGCGACGCCGAGGCCCTCCTCGACTGGTCCGAGGAGCAGGGCATCGGCTTCATCCCGTGGTTCCCGCTCGCCACCGGCGGCCTGACCGGACCCGACTCGCCGCTCACCGACATCGCCGAGCGCAAGCACGCGACGCCCGCGCAGGTCGCGCTCGCGTGGCTGCTCAAGCGCTCGCCGGTCATGCTCCCGATCCCGGGCACGTCGAGCGTCGCCCACCTCGAGGACAACCTCCAGGGCGCCGTCATCGAGCTGACGGACGAGGAGTTCGCCGAGCTGTCAGAGCTCGGCAGCTGAGCCCCGGCATCCCTGGCGTCACGCGTCCACCTCTGCAAGGGTGGGCGCGTGACGCATTTCAGTGGTCAACCCGTCGTCCGGATGTGGACCGGTGTGGTGCGCGCTGAAGACGCGGACCGCTACATCCGGTACGTGGAGCGCACCGGCATGGATGCGTATCGCGCCACCCCCGGCAACCTCGGAGCGTGGCTGCTGACGCGCGATCTCGGCGACGGCCGCACGGAGATCACGACCCTGTCGCGGTGGGAGAACCTCGCCGTGATCGCTGCCTTCGCCGGCGACGACATCGAACGTGCGGTGTTCTACCCCGAGGACGACGAGTTCCTCGTCGAGCGCGACGAGCGCGTCCGCCACTATCGGCAGGCGTGACGTGGCCGTCGTCTCATCGCTGTACCGGTACCCGGTCAAGGGTTTCACGCCCGAGCCGCGCACCGATCTCGTCGTGCAGGCCGACGGCCGCATCGCCGGCGACCGCGTCCTCGCGTTCCGCTTCGCCGACGCGACGGCGCCCGAGGACGACGGCGGCCTCGACTACTGGCCGAAGAGCCGCGGTCTCGCACTCATGGACTTCCCCTCCATCGCCCGACTGCGTGTCGAGGTCGAGGACGGCATCGTCCGCGTGAGCGAGGGCGGCAGCCTGCTGGTCGAGGCGGGTCTCGACGTCGCGGGCCGCCGCGAGCTCGAGGACGCCGTCACCGCGTTCGTCGAGCGCTCGTCGGACGCGAGGCTCCTGCAACGCGAGGGCGTCCTGCCGCTCCGGCTCATCGGCGACGGCGTCACGTCACGGTTCCAGGACCGTGCGCGCGGCTACGCGTCGCTGCACGGCGAGGCGACGGTGTCGCAGGTGGATGCCGCCGTGCCCGCACCCGTCGACGACCGCCGCTTCCGCTCCAACATCGTCGTCTCGGGCACCGCGCCGTGGGAGGAGCTCGACTGGTCGGGCCGCGTTCGCATCGGCGACGTCGAGTTCGAGGTCCAGCGACCGATCGGGCGTTGCGCCGCGATCACCGCGAATCCCGATACGGGCGAGCGCGACGCGCGCCTGCTGCGGGTGCTGACGACTGAGTTCGGTCAGAGCGAGGCGACCCTCGGCATCCTCCTGCTGCCGGTCGGCGACGGCGGCACGGTACGCGTCGGGGATGAGGTCGTGGTCACGTCCTGAACGCGTGGGACCGATCCCATAGACTCTCCGTCGGCTTTCTCCATGGACTCCCCGACACATACACCCGCTCCACCGCGCCGCGACATCCAAGGCCTCCGCGCCCTCGCCGTCCTCGCGGTGATCGGCGCACACGCCGCCGGATGGCCCGCGGGCGGCGTCCTGGGCGTCGACGTCTTCTTCGTCATCTCCGGATTCCTCATCACCGGGATGCTGCTCCGCGAGGCGCGCGACACCGGTCGCGTCTCACTCGGCCCGTTCTACGCCCGGCGTGCGCGCCGGCTGTTGCCCACTGCGGTCACGGTGCTGATCGCCGTCGCGGTCGCCGGCTGGTTCCTGTTCAACCGCGCCCGCGGCGAGCAGACGCTGTGGGATGCCGCCTGGGCCGCCGTGTTCGCCTCGAACTGGAACTTCGCCGCGCAGGGCACCGACTACTTCGCCGACACTGGAGCCGTTTCGCCGCTGCAGCACTTCTGGTCGCTGTCGGTCGAGGAGCAGTTCTACCTCGTGTGGCCGCTGCTGCTCCTGATCGCTGCCGCCGTCGTCGGCCGACGACGCGTCGTGGGGGTGGTGGGTGTCCTCGCGGCGGCGATCGTCGCGGCATCCTCCGGTTGGGCTCTCATGCAGTCGGATTCGCAGGCGACCGTCGCGTACTTCTCCACGCTGACCCGCGCCTGGGAGCTCGGTGTCGGGGCGCTCGTCGCCGTGCTCGTCCCCCTGCTGCGCCGGATCCCTCGCGCACTCGGCGGCGTGATGCAGTGGATCGGTGCCGGGGCGATCGTCGCCTCGCTGCTGCTCATCGACCCGGCGGCGAGCGGCTTCCCCGCGCCGTGGGCGGCCGCGCCCGTCGTCACGACCGCGCTCGCGATCGCCGGCGGAGTCGGCGGAGACCCGCGGCACCGTCACCTGTTCCCGCTGACCAATCCGGTCTCGGTCTTCCTCGGCGACGCGTCGTACTCGCTCTACCTCTGGCACTTCCCGGTCGTGGTATTCGCCGCCGCTGTGCTGCCGGCATCCGAATGGCACCTCTGGATCGTGCTCGGCGCGAGCGTCGTGCTCGGGCTCGCGTCGTACCTGATCGTCGAGCAGCCGCTGCGCCACGCGCCGTTCCTCGGCGAGATGCCGCGGGCCGAGGCGCCCGAATTCGAGCCCGATGTGCCGAAGCCGGTTCCCGTTCCGGTCGTGGCGGCCTCGACGACCCGACCCGCGGGGTGGACGCCGGGGACGCGGTACTACCCGGGCTCGTCGCGCCCCGCGCCCGCGCGGGTCGAGCCGGCCGTCGAGGTCCTTGCCCCGGTCATCGCCGCGCCGGCCCTCGCCCCCGTCATCGAACCGATCGCCGAGCCGCGGGGAAGCAACCTCGCCGCATGGCGTGAGCGGTTCGCCGCGCAGGTCTTTCTCGCGACGGCCGGTCTCGTCGTCGTGGCCCTCGCGGGCGCGCTCTGGGCGACGGCGTCCGGTCACGGTCCGCGGTTCGGCCTGCCCGACATCGCCCCCGCGGCGTCGGCTCCACCGGTCTCGGGCGATCCGACCGCCGATCTGCAGGCTGAGCTGACGGCCGCAGCGAACGCCGACGTCTGGCCCGACCTGAACCCGTCGCTCGACCGGGTCATGATCGCGTCGTCGGCCGCGAACCCCGCGCATGACTGCTTCTCACCGGGTGCGGCTACCGCGTGCGGGTGGGGGAGCGGCGACGCGCCCGTGCACATCTGGCTCGTCGGCGACTCGACCGCGATGGCCTACGCGCCCGCCTTCCGGCGCATCGCGGATGACAGTGCCGGCGGCATCCGGGTGTCCGCGATGGGCATGTACGGATGCCGCTTCACCGACGTCCTCGTCCAGAACGACGACCCGCAGGTGATGGCGGGATGTCAGGAGCGCAAGGCCGCGGTGCGGGCGGCGATCCTCGCCGACGAGCCGGACCTCGTCGTGATGTCGAACGCGTTCACCCTCGGCCAGTCCGTCGACGGTACCGACCTCTCGGCCGAGAACCTCATCGCCGCGCAGCGACGGGAGGCCGCCTCGTACAAGGTGGGCGATCGGATGCTCTATCTCGCCCCGCCGCCGCAGGGCGTCAGCCTCGCCGCCTGCTACACGCCGTCCTCGTCGCCGAAGGCGTGCGACAGCGCGGTCGACAGCACATGGCGTCAGATGGAGGCGGCGTCAGAGCACGCGGCCACGGCCGCCGGCGACCACGCCATGTCCTCGCTGGCGTTCACGTGCGCGGGCGACGTGTGCCCGCCCTTCGCCGGATCGATCCCGACGAAGTACGACCAGACGCACCTGACCGTCGAGTTCGCCGAGCACATCGCGCCTGCGATGCGACAGGCGCTGGACGGTGCGGGCCTGTTGACGGAACGTACCGCCGGCTGAGCCCCGGGCTGCTGCCCCGGGTTAGCCTTGGTCACCATGACCATCCAGCACACCGTCGTCTTCGCACTGCACCACGCGGAGGATTCCTCCGAAGAGAAGACGTTCCTGACGGACGCGCAACGGTCCCTCACGGCCATCCCCGGCGTCCAGCAGTTCCGCATCAACCGTCAGATCAGCCCGAAGAGCGATCTGCGCTGGCAGTTCACGATGCTGTTCGACGACCAGACCGCCTACGACGCGTACAACACCCACCCCGACCACGTCGCCTTCGTCGAGAGCCGGTGGAGCCACGAGGTCCGTGACTTCCAGGAGTTCGACTTCGTCGCCGGCGACTGATCGGGGCGGGCGGGCGTCTCAGCGCTCGGCGCGCGCCTCGGCGAGCGAAGGGTAGTCCGTGTACCCCTCTGCTCCGCCCGTGTAGAAGAGCTCAGGCCGGGGCTCGTTCAGCTCTTCACGCTCCTCCCAACGGGTCGCGAGGTCCGGGTTGGCGATGGCGGGACGGCCGACCGCGACGGCATCCGCCCATCCTTCGAGCACGAGCTCTTCGGCCTCTTCACGGGTCGTCACGACGCCGAAGCCGGAGTTGAGGATCGTCGGAGCGGCGGCCGTGTGACGGATGTGCTGCACGAGGTCGCTCTTCGGCTCGGCGTGCAGGATGTCGACGAACGCCAGACCGAGCGCGGCGAGACCCTCAGCGAGCGCGGTGTAGGTGGCACGCGCGTCGGCGTCGTCGCTCTCGAGGACACCGGGGATCTGGTGCTGCGGCGAGAGGCGGATGCCGGTGCGCTCCGCCCCGACCGCCTCGGCGACCGCACGGGTCACCTCGACGCCGAAGCGCGCACGGTTCTCCGGCGATCCGCCGTAGATGTCGTCGCGCACGTTGGACTCGGGGGAGAGGAACTGGTGGACGAGGTAGCTGTTCGCGCCGTGCACCTCGACACCGTCCATACCGGCCGCGATCGCATTGCGCGCCGCCTGCACGAACTGCTCGACGACCTCGCCGACCTCGGCGGTCGTGAGCGCGTGCGGCACGGGCAGGTCGACCTTCTCTCCCGTGACGGTGCGTCCCTGCCCGGGCGAGGCGATCGCGCTCGGTCCGACGACGAGATCGACTCCCGAGATCGCCGGGTGCGAGACCCTGCCGCCGTGCATCAGCTGCATGACGATCGTGCCGCCCTCGGCGTGCACGGCATCGGCGACACGTCGCCAGCCCGCGATCTGCTCGTCGGTCTCGATGCCGGGCTGCCCCGGGTACGACTTGCCCGCAACGACCGGCCACGTGCCCTCCGTCACGATGAGACCGAGCCCCGCACGCTGGCGGTAGTACTCCACCATCACGTCGTTCGGGACACCGTCCTCGGCAGCCCGCGTTCGGGTGAGCGGGGCCATGACGACACGGTTCGACAGATCAAGGGCGCCGAAGACGGCGGATTCGTACAGGCTCATGGTGAGACGCAACGACGAATAAGGACCGGCGTATTCCACCTTCGCTCACTCCGTCGACCCAGCGCCCTCCTCGGCCGGAGCGTCGACGAGGTCGTCGTGCGCCTGCTCGAACTGTGACCGGTACAGCCGGTAGTACGCGCCCTGCTGCGAGATGAGCTCCTCGTGAGTGCCCTTCTCGACGATGTCGCCGTGCTCCATCACGAGGATGAGGTCGGCGTCGCGGATCGTCGACAGGCGGTGGGCGATGACGAACGAGGTGCGCCCTTCGCGAAGCGCCGCCATCGCGTGCTGCAGCAGCAGCTCGGTGCGGGTGTCGACCGACGAGGTTGCTTCGTCGAGGATCAGGACCGCCGGCTGCGCGACGAACGCGCGTGCGATCGTGATCAGCTGCTTCTCGCCGGCCGACACGTTCGAGGCATCCTCGTCGAGCATCGTGTCGTAGCCGTCGGGAAGCGAGCGGACGAAGCGGTCCACGCGCGTCGCGACCGCGGCATCCACGATCTCGTCGTCCGTGGCCGAGGCGCGACCGTACCGGATGTTCTCGCGGATCGTCCCGGCGAACAGCCACGGATCCTGCAGCACCATCCCGGTGCGCGAGCGCACATCGTCGCGCGAGAGCTGCGCGATGTCCTGTCCGTCGAGCAGGATGCGACCGCCATCGAGCTCGTAGAAGCGCATGAGGAGGTTGACGAGCGTGGTCTTGCCGGCGCCGGTCGGGCCCACGATCGCCACGGTCTGACCGGGTTCGACGCGGAAGGACAGGTCGGTGATCAAGGGGTGTTCGGGCGCATACGCGAACTTCACGTGCTCGAACTCGATCACGCCACGTCCGTCGCCTCGGGCGGGGGCGTCGGCGGCATCCGGCTCCTGCTCGTCGGCGTCGAGGAGCTCGAAGACACGCTCGGCGGACGCCGTGCCCGACTGGACCACGGCGGCCATGCCGCCGAGCTCCGACAGCGGCTGCGTGAACTGCTGCGAGTACTGGATGAACGCCTGCACGTCGCCCAGGCGCAGTTGCCCGCTGGCGACCATCAGCCCGCCGAGCACGGCGATGCCCACGTAAGTGAGGCTGCCGACGAAGGTCATCGACGGCATGATCATGCCGGAAAGGAACTGCGCCTTGAACGCCGCCTGGTAGAGCTCCTCGTTCTCCTCCTGGAACTTCGCGCGGGCGTCGGCCTCGCGACCGAACACGCGCACGAGCGAGTGACCCGAGAACGACTCCTCGACGCGGGCGTTGAGGCGGCCGACCTTGCGCCACTGCACGCCGAACGCCTTCTGCGACTTCGGGCCGATGACGCCGAAGATGATCGCCATGAGCGGCAGGGCGATGAGGGCCACGATCGCGAGCTGCCACGAGATCGAGAACATCATGATGAGCACGCCCACGACGGTGAGCACGGCGGTCAGCGCACCCGACAGCGACTGCTGCATCGTCTGGGTGATGTTGTCGATGTCGTTCGTGACGCGCGAGATGAGCTCACCGCGCTGGACACGGTCGAAGTGCGAGAGCGGCAGACGGTTGAGCTTGGCCTCGACGTCTTCGCGCAGTCGCCACATGGTGCGGACCATGATCACGTTGATGACGTAGCCCTGCGCCCACGTCAGGATCGCCGACACGACGTAGATGACCAGCACCCACGTGATGATCACCTTCAGCGCGTCGAAGTCGACGCCCGAGCCGGGCGTGTAGTTCTGCATCGCGGCGACGATGTTGGCGAAGTCGTCCTGGCCCTGGCTGCGGAGCGCCTCGACCGTCTGGCTCTGGGTGAGGCCGGCGAAGGCGGGGCTGTCGCCGAGGGTCTTCGACAGGAAACCCTCGAACACGATGTTCGTCGCCTCGCCGAGCACCTTCGGCGCGATGACCGCGAGGACGACCCCGATCGCTCCGGCGATCGTGACGAGGCCGAAGAGCCACTTGAAGGGGGCGAGCAGCCCGATCATCCGGAGAAAGCTCGGGCCGAACTGAGATGCCTTGCCCGGGGCGACCGAATCCCACGATCCGCTGTTCAGACGCGCCTGCTCGGCGAGTTCCGCCTCGAGCTTCTCGTCTTCGGTCATCTGCGTCTCCGGCGCGCTCATGCGTCCACTCCCAGCTGCGATTCGACGATCTCGCGGTAGGTCTCGTTGGTCACCAGGAGTTCGGCGTGGGTCCCCACACCGACCATGCGGCCCGCGTCGAGGACGACGATCCGATCAGCGTCGATGATGGTCGACACGCGCTGAGCGACGACGATCTTCGTCACCTCGGGCAGCTCGCGCCAGAGCGCTTGTCTCAGGCGTGCGTCGGTCGAGAGGTCGAGGGCCGAGAACGAGTCGTCGAAGACGAGGATGTCGGGGCGATGCACGATCGCGCGAGCGATCGACAGCCGCTGCCGCTGACCGCCCGAGACGTTCGTGCCTCCCTGCGCGATGCGGGCATCCAGTCCGCCCTCCATCTGCTCCACGAAGTCCCGGCCCTGCGCGATCTCCAACGCGTGCCAGATCTCCTCGTCGGTGGCATCCTCCCGCCCGAAACGCAGGTTGGACGCAACGGTCCCGGTGAACAGGAACGCGCGCTGGGGGACCAGGCCGATCCCCCTCCAGAGCTCGTCCAGGTCGGCCTCGCGCACGTCGACCCCGGCGACCTTCACCGAGCCTCCGGTGACATCGAAAAGGCGGGGAATGAGGGAGACGAGCGTCGTCTTTCCCGCCCCGGTCGAACCGACCACGGCCACCGTCTCACCGGGCGCAGCGGCGAAGGTGAGCCCGGCGAGCACGGGGGAGTCGGCGCCGGGGTAGGTGAAGGACACGTCCTCGAACTCGACGGCTCCCGGCCGGGGGAACTCTCGCACCGGCTGCTCCGGACGGACCAGGCCGCCGTCGACGGCGAGGACCTCGCCGATCCGATCGGCCGAGACCGCCGCGCGCGGGATCATGATCGTCATGAAGGTGGCCATCAGGACGCCCATGAGGATCTGCCCGATGTACTGCATGAAGGCGAACAGGGTGCCGATCTGCACGCTGCCCTCGTTGACCTCGATGCCACCGAACCAGATCACACCGACGACGGTGACGTTGAGGACGAGCATCGCGAGCGGGAACATCAGGACGAAGAGCGATCCGACCTTGCGGCCGACGACGAGGATGTCGGTGTTCGCGCCGCGGAACCGCTCCTCCTCGATCGGTTCACGGACGAAGGCGCGGACGACCCGGACTCCGGTGAGCTGCTCGCGCAGGATACGGTTCACGGCGTCGAGCTTGGTCTGGTAGCTCCGGAACAGCGGCACCATGCGGCTGATGATGAGGACACCGATGACCAGCAGCGCGGGGACCGAGACGCCGATCAGCCAGCTGAGGCCGACGTCCTGCTGCAGCGCCATGATGATGCCGCCGATGGCGAGCAGAGGAGCGGTGACGAGCATCGTCGCGCCCATCATCGCCAGCATCTGCACCTGCTGCACGTCGTTCGTGTTGCGGGTGATGAGCGACCCCGCCCCGAACTGCGTGACTTCGCGCTCCGAGAACCCGCTGACACGCTCGAACACGTCGCGTCGGATGTCGCGGCCGACGGCCATCGCGGCGCGAGCGGCGAAGAAGGTGGCGACGATCGACGCGACGATCTGGCCGAGGGCGATGGCGAGCATGAGGATGCCGTGCGACCAGATGTAGCCGACGTCGCCCTGCGTGACGCCCTTGTCGATGATGTCGGCGTTCAGGCGCGGGAGGTACAGCGCGGCCATGGCAGAGGCGAACTGGAAGATCAGCACGCCGACGAGCAGCCAGCGATAGGTCCGGAGGTACCGGACCAGAAGGGTTCCGAGCATAGATCTCAGAGTGCCACCGCCCGGCGACATCCGCGTCCCCCCGCGGGTGGATGTCCGCTGACGGCGTAGCGGGCCTCAGCTCGCGAGCTCGAGCAACTCCTTCACGTGCCCGACGATCTCGCGCGGACGGAACGGCTTCGCGACGACCTCGTCCACGCCGGCGCGGAGCGCCACCTCCTGGTCGCTGCTGTGCACGCGAGCGGTCAGCATGATGATGTGCGGCTGCGGGATGTCGAGGCTCCGACGGATCTCCTGCGACGCCTGGATGCCGTCCGTCCCCGGCATCATCCAGTCCATCAGAACGACGCGCGGACGATGCGCGCGCACCCGGTCCACGCCCTCGCGCCCGTTGCCGGCGCGAGCGACGGAGATACCGGCGCGCTCGAGGCTGGAGACCAGCAGCATGGCGATGTCGTCGTCGTCGTCAACCACGAGCACCGATATCGCCACCCCCGTACTCTGACACGAACGGGAGGCGCGGGGTAATCGCAGGGCGCCACGCGTTCTCGCGTCACGACTAGCCTGGGCGCCATGACCGCCACCTTCACCGAGGTCACTCGAGCGGCGTGCACGCCCGAGGAGATGTTCGACCTGTCGCTGTCGATCGACACGCACGTGGAGTCGATGGCGCGGTCGGGAGAGCGCGCGGTCGCGGGAGTCACGAGCGGAACGATCGGTCTGGGCGAGAGCGTCACGTGGCGGGCCCGTCACTTCGGGATCGTGTGGACCATGACGTCGCGCATCATGGCCCTCCAACGACCGCACCGCTTCGTCGACCAGCAGGTACGCGGCCCGTTCCGATCGTTCCGTCACGAGCACCGGTTCGAGCGCGACGGCGACCTGACGGTCATGACGGACACGATCACGCTGCGCTCGCCGCTGTTCGGTTGGATCGTAGAGCCCCTGCTTCTTCGCCCGTATCTTCAGCGGCTCATCCGCTCACGCAATGCCGTCCTCGTCGCGTCGCTGGAACGGTCGGGGCCTGATCAGGTGCGGTGATGCCGTGTTCCTCCCCGTCCACCGGGGATTTTGACGCCGGTCGCGATAGCGTGGGAGCGGTCCGTCCTGGCGGTCGGCCATTGAAAGGAACCCATGAGCACTGGAAGCGACCCGGCACGCGCGTTCGCGCACGTCACCGGTGGGACCGCACGGTTCACCGCGGCGGACGGCGCTGAGGAGACGCTCGAGGCCGGTGACGTGGACGCGGTGCGCCGTCTCGTCATCGATCGTGTCCGAGCGGATGCCGCTGCCTCCGGTGCTCCCGTCGAACTGAACACCAGCGGCGATCGTGGCGAGCACCGGCTTCTCATCGATCCGTCCGGTGCGATCGACGTCGAACTCGACGACCGCACCGTGACCCGCTCCGAGCTGCGACAGCAGGCGTGGTGGACGACCGACCCGGAGCCGGCGGACCCCGAAGAGGCGGAGACGGAAGCGGAACCCCACCTCGTCGCGGAGGTGCCCGCCTTCTTCCCGTCTTCCGCCGTCGACGCCGGCGACGACGACGACGTCGACGACCCCGCTCCCGCCGGCTGGGAGCCTGCCCGCGTGAGCGAGATCCCCGCTGCGGCGCCGGTCTCTGCGCCTGAGCCCGAGGCGGAAGCCGACAGTCAGCCGACGACCGGCACCGATCCCGTCGATGTCACTCGCGCCTCCTTCGCCGCCGACGAGCGGCCTGCGGAAGACCCAGACGCGGCCCACGTCCCCGCTCCCGAACCGACGGTTCCCGAGGGCGCTCCCGCGCCGGACACGGCGTTCGAGGCATCCGCATCCCAGGGGCCCCGTCCCTCCTTCATCGAGCCCCCCTCCGATCACCCCGCCACCGTGACCGGCTGGCGGGCGTTCTTCGTGCGGATCGGCGTGCCCATGAAGCCGTCGAAGGCCGAGATCGAGCGCGCCGAGCGCGAGAAGGCGGTGTCCCGCCAGTGGGCTGGATGCCGCGCCATCGCGGTCGCGAACGGCAAGGGCGGCGTCGGCAAGACGATGACCACCGCCGTCCTCTCCGCGGTGTTCGCGCGGCACGGCGGCGGCAATGTCCTCGCATGGGACAACAACGACACGCGCGGCACGCTCGGTTGGCGCACCGAACAGGGCGACTACGACACGACCATCCGCGACCTGCTGCCCGAAGCACCGCGGCTGCTCGAAGCGACGGCATCCGTCTCGGACATCGCGCGTTTCGTCCACCATCAGTCCGTGGACCGCTACGACGTGCTCCGCTCGAACCCGGAGCTGCTCGCGGCGGATCAGCGCATCACGACGGCGGACTTCGACCTGCTCGCGCAGGTCGCTGCCCGCTACTACCGCATGGTGATCTTCGATTCCGGCAACGACGAGTCGGCCGACCGCTGGCTGAGGATGATCGACTCCGCGCATCAGCTCGTCGTCCCGACCCTCGCCGCTCCGGAATCCGCCGAATCCGCCGCTCTCCTGCTCGATGCACTCCGCAAGCGCGACGAGCACTCGCGCCGTCTCGCCGATGGTGCTGTCGTGGTCGTGGGTCAGTCCGAGCGCGCGGGGATCGGCGCCGCGCAGCGCATCGCGGCCGGCTTCGAGGGACACGTCCGTGCAGTGGAGATCATCCCCTTCGACGACTCGCTGAAGGCCGGACGCATCCGGTACGACGCGCTGCAGCCGCGGACGAAGGACGCCTGGATGCGCGCCGCGGCCGCGGTGGCCCAAGGACTGTAGGTACGCGTGCGTGCGGCGACGGGGGTGATGATCGTCGTCTCCGTGCTCGCCGGTCTGGTTCTCCTCGGAGGCCTCTTCCTCGACAACCGTGAGAGCGCCGAGGGCCGGTGCTGGAAGGACGACCACCCGGTGGGTGTCGCGGTGTCGGAGACGGCACTTCTGTCCGCCGAGGCAACCGTATGGCCCGCGGGGCGCCAGTGCACCTGGGCGGCGGCCTCGGGCGACGGCGCCGTCGTCACGCAGACGGGATGGTCGAGGACGGTCGCATTCGTGAGCGTGACGGCGGTCTCGGCCGCTCTCGCGGTCGTGGGGCTGATTCGCCGACGCGCTGGAGCCGTCATCCCGCTGGTCGTATGCACGGTCGCTTTCGGCCTCGCGGTCTGGACCTCCTGACGACGTGTCGGAGGATGATGGAATGACCGGTACCGACCACGACACGCGGCTGATCGAGGTCGCCGCGCGGCTCAGCGTGGCTCCCGCCGGTGATTTCGTAGCGCTCCGCAGATCCGCGGCGAAGCAGGTCGAGGACCGGGACCTGGCAGCCGCCATCGGTCGGCTGCGCAAGCCCGTGCTCGCCGCCTGGGTGGTCAATCTCCTCGCGGCGCACGACCCGAGGGCCTTGGCGCCGGCTGTCGAGCTCGCTGACGCCTTCCGCGAGGCGGCGGATGCCGGGGACGGGCGCGCGCTCGCGGAGCTCACGACGAGGCGCCGCGGCATCCTTCGCGATCTCGCCGAACGCGCCGTGGCTCTCGCCGCCGCGAACGGCGCGGACGTCGGCGCGGCGGTGCGTGCGTCCGTCGAGCAGACACTGGACGCCGCGCTCCGGGATCCGGATGCCGCTGCTGCCGTTGCGAGCGCGCGATTGCTGCGGCCGATCAAAGCCACCGGCATGGACGCGCCCGACCTGACCGACGCCGTGTCGGGGCCGTTCGAGGCCGTCTCGGACGCGCCCGAGGGCGGAGACGATCTCGCCGAGCGGCGCGCCGCTCGCGCCGCGGAAAGGGCCGCTGCGGAGGCTCGCCGCCACGCGGAGAGTGCAGAGAAGGAGCTCACCCGGCTAGAGGAGCGCGCTCGCGCGGCGAGCGCGCGTTCCGCTGAGCTCGAGGAGCGTCTCGCCGAGCTGGAGCGGCAGCGAGCACGGACCGCGAACGACCTCGACGCCGCGCGGGCCGAGGCGGATGAGCTCGCCGAGGCATGTGTCGCGGCCCGCGACACCGCGCGACGGGCCAGGAAGGCCGCCGATCGGGCGGCGACGTGATCAGCCGCGCGAGCGGAGCTGGTCGAGCGCGGTCGTCGCGGTCGACCAGACGAGCGTCTGCGCGACTTCTTCGGCCCGGTCGTACCGCGGCCCCGTGAGGACGACGTACACGGCTCCGACGACGTCGATGAAGCCGACGACCTCACCGCCGATCCGCACCTCGTACCGGTCGTCTGCGACCAGGTCCCACTGGATGCGGGAGGCGCGAGGCGAGGCGTCGGCCGGTCGCCGGGTGGGCAGCGCACGCAGCGTCTCAGAATCCACGTACATGTTCCGCACCTCGTCCCTCGCACCCAGCCGACACCGATCCCAGGTGACCACCATCGCCCTGGTCATGAGGTTGACGGAGGGGATTGACGAGGTCGTCTCGGGCGGCTACGTCAAGACGGGGGATTCGGCCGCGATGCGCCGGACGGCGTCCGTCACGGTGTCCAGCAGGTCGGAGGACAGGTTCCATCTCTGCCAATAGAGCGGCACGTCGACGGTGTCGCCGGCGAGGATCGTCAGCGATCCGTCGGCGACGCCCGCTTCGAACTGGCCGGGGAGCAGCATCCCCCACCCGAGCCCGAGGGTGATCGCCTGCGCGAACTCGGCGGATGCGCTGATGATGTGCCGCGGTGGCTCCCGCCGTGCACCGTGTCGCCGTGCGAAGGCGCTCTGCAGACTGTCGTGCCGGTCGAAGTCCACCCGCGGCGCGGCCTCGAGGCCGGCCCGTTCCACGCCGCCCCGAAACCAGCGGTCGGCGAAGGCCCGGGTCGCCACCGCGGTGTATCGCATCCGGCCGAGCGGTGAGGCGATGCACCCCGCCACCGGATCCCGCTGTGACGTCACGGCTGCCATCACCGTGCCGGCGGCGAGCAGCTGAGCGGTGCGCTCCTGATCCTCGCGGTGCAGTTCGAACGTGACTCCTCGTTGGTCGGTGACGGCGGCCAGGGCGGGGAGGAACCAGGTGATGAGGGAGTCCGCGTTGACGGCGAGAGGGACGTGCGCCGGGCCGTCGTCGTCGCCGAGCGCTGCCCGTGCCTCGTGTTCGAGCACATCGATCTGTCGTGCCAGGCGCACGAGCGGCTCACCGGCCGTTGTCACGGTGACGGGTTTCGTCCTGCGGAGGACGACACGGCCGACGCGCTGCTCGATGACGCGGATACGTTGGCTGACCGCACTGGGCGTGACGCCCAGGCGCGCGGCCGCTCGATCGAGAGTGCCGGCGTCGACGGCAGCGGCGAGCGTGCGCAGGTGCTCCACCGGGATGTCCATGGCACGAAGTGTACTGAACAAGCGCTTAAGATCCTGCAGAATCCTTCGCTGTACTGCATGAGCCGACGTGCGTAGCGTCGGATACGTGCCCGCCGAACTCGTCGCCCTCCTCTCCGGCCTCGGACTCTGCCTCGGGCTCATCATCTCGATCGGTGCGCAGAACGCCGTGGTCCTCCGGCAGGGCCTGCGACGAGAGCACGTGGGCCTCGTCGTCCTGGTCTGCGTCGTCAGCGACGCCGTCCTGCAGACCGTCGGCGTCGCCGGCATCGCCACCGTCGTGACCGCGCACCCGTGGCTGGAGACCGCTGCGCGGTGGGCCGGCGCGATCTTCATCATCGGGTTCGCGATCGTGAGCGCGCGTCGGGCGTGGCTCGGCGGCGGGAGCCTCGAGGCGTCCTCGGATCAGCAGACGTCTGACTCCCCGCCCGGCGGCGCGGTGATGACGCGCTCGCGCACGACGACACGCACCGCCACGCTGGTGACCATCCTCGCCGTCACCTGGCTGAATCCGCACGCGATCGTGGAGACGACGGTAGTTCTCGGTTCCGTCGCCGCGACGCACGGCGACGCGCGATGGTTCTTCCTCGCCGGAGGGATCGCCGCCAGCACCCTGTGGTTCGTGATCTTCGGTTACGGCGCCCGGTACCTCGCGCCCCTGCTGCGAACCGAACGAGCGTGGCGGATCCTCGACGGCGGCATCGCCACGATCATGCTGATCATCGCGGTGACGCTCGTCCTCGGCTGACGCCGGGGGAGGAGCGCCGCCGGGTCAGTGCGCGGCGTCGTAGGCGTCGAGCACCTGCGCGGGCACGCGGCCCCGCTCCGAGACCTGGTAGCCGTTCTTGGCCGCCCACTCGCGGATCGGCGCGTAGTCCCGCTGGCCGGAGCGCTTCTGCGTGCGGCTCCCGCTGGAGGATGCCGCGGGTCGACCCGAGTTCGCCCGGTTCGAGACGCGACGCGCGGCGTCGATGTACGGCGCCAGAGCCTCGCGAAGCGCGTTCGCGTTGTCGTGGGTGAGATCGATCTCGTAGGCGGTGCCGTCGACGGAGAAGAGGACGGTCTCGCCGTCGCCGACCTCGAGGACGGTGCCGTCCAGGTCATCGACGAGCTGGTGCACGATTTTGCGGGCCATGCGCTGAGCCTAGTGGTGAGGATGGCCGCTACGGCAGCAATCCGGCCCGGCGCGCCTTGGCGACGGCCGCGTGGCGGGTCGAGGCATCCAGCTTCGCCATCGCCGCCTGCAGATACGACTTGACCGTGCCTTCGCGCAGCGAGAGCGACGCGGCGATCTCGGCGTTCGTCGCGCCGAGTGCGCAGCACGCCAGGACGTCGAGCTCTCGAGGGGAAAGGGCGACATCGAGCGACGCTGCCGTCTCAGCGGGCCGGGTCATCCCCGTCAGCCGCTTCTCGACGGCGGCGATCCGGTCGCGGAGTGCGGGGTCGGAGACGGACGCCGCGATGCTCCGCAGCTCCGCGTAGCTCTCGCGCAGATCCTCCTGGGCGGCGGCGGGCAGTGCGGGCTCGCCGGGAAGCAGCGCGGCGACTCGACGGTCGACCTCCTCCCGGACGCGCAATTCGGTCGCGAGCATGTCGGCCGCTTTGAACGCGGGGCGGCTGACGAGGTCGCCGACCGGACCGGGGGTCCAGGACCCGCAGTAGACGATGCCGCGGGGCCGGCCCGTGACGACGACCGGGACGGCGAGGAGGGTCGAGATGCCTTCGCCCAGGATCGCCCGATCGTAGTCGTGGGTGATCGTGCGCGCCGTCCGGTAGTCCAGAGCCAGTCGGGGGCGCTTCTCGAGCATCGCCGCGCCGCCCAGTCCACGGCCGGCCTCGACGACGAGTCCTTCGATGCTCCGGGTCCGGGTGCCGGCGATCGCGGTCACATGGACGGCGCCACCTCGTTCGAGGCCGCCGAAGACAACGGGAAATCGGGTCTGACGAGCCAGATCCGACACGGCTCGGGAGACGAGCCGCGTGTCCGCGTCGCTCTCTGCCGACGATCCCACGCGTACCTACTTCCGGGGGTGACGGCACCTCTGCCGCCTTCGTACGGTCGAACATACCACGCGGCTGATTCCCAGGAACGGCCGGTGAGAGCACCGTCGCTCACCCCCATGAGGCAAGGAGGCCACATGTCGTCCCAGTCACCCCGCGGAGGCGTCGAAGGGAGTGCCATCGACTATGTCGCGGTCGAAGAGTCGCCGCGTTTCGTCGAACTGAAGAAGAAGCATCGCAGCGTCGTCTTCCCGCTCGCTCTGCTCTTCCTCGTCTGGTACTTCGTCTACGTCCTGCTCTCGTCATTCGCGCCCGACGTCATGGCGCAGGAGGTCTTCGGTCACATCACCATCGGCCTGCTCCTCGGCCTCGGCCAGTTCGTCACGACCTTCGCGATCACGATGGGCTACGTCGCCTTCGCGAACCGGACCCTCGACCCGATCTCGTCCGAGATCCGCGCCGACCTCGAGAGGCAGGAAGCCCGATGAGTCCGATCCTCCTCGCTGCGGCGCCGGCTGCGGCCGAGAACAATCCCGTCCTCAACATCTCGATCTTCGGCGCCTTCGTCGCGGTGACCTTGTTCATCGTCATCCGCGCGAGCCGCAACAACAAGACGGCCGCCGACTACTACGCGGCCGGTCGCTCGTTCACCGGCCCGCAGAACGGCTTCGCCATCGCCGGCGACTATCTCTCGGCGGCATCCTTCCTGGGCATCGTCGGTGCCATCGCCATCAACGGGTACGACGGGTTCCTCTACTCCATCGGCTTCCTGGTCGCGTGGCTCGTCGCCCTGCTGCTGGTCGCCGAACTGATGCGCAACACGGGCAAGTTCACGATGGCGGACGTGCTCTCGTTCCGCCTGAAGCAGCGCCCGGTGCGCCTGGCGGCGGCGATCACGACGCTCGCCGTCTGCTTCTTCTACCTTCTGGCGCAGATGGCCGGTGCCGGTGGCCTGGTCTCGCTGCTGCTGGGGATCACCGAACAGATCGGGCAGTCGATCGTCGTCGCCGTGGTCGGCGTGCTGATGATCGTCTACGTGCTCATCGGCGGCATGAAAGGCACGACCTGGGTGCAGATCGTGAAGGCGTTCCTGCTCATCGGCGGCGCCATCGTCATGACGATCTGGGTCCTCGCGATCAACGGCTTCAGCCTGGACTCGCTGCTCGAGGCCGCCGTCCAGAAGTCGACGACCGACCCGCAGGAGGCCATCCTCGGGCCGGGCCTGCAGTACGGCGCCAACCCGTGGGACTTCATCTCCCTCGCGATCGCCCTGGTCCTGGGAACCGCGGGTCTGCCGCACGTCCTCATGCGCTTCTACACGGTCCCGACGGCCAAGGAGGCTCGTCGCTCGGTCGTGTGGGCGATCTGGCTGATCGGCCTCTTCTACCTGCTGACCCTCGTCCTGGGCTACGGCGCGGGTGCGATCGTCGGCTCGGAGACGATCAAGGCCGCCCCCGGTGGCGTCAACTCCGCGGCACCGCTGCTCGCTGCGGCGCTCGGGGGACCGGTTCTCCTCGGCTTCATCTCGGCGGTCGCTTTCGCGACGATCCTCGCCGTCGTCGCGGGTCTGACGATCACGGCGGCGGCATCGTTCGCCCACGACATCTATGCGAACGTCGTGAAGAAGGGGAATGTGCCGCCGGACGGCGAGGTCAAGGTCGCCCGACGCACCGTCATCGTGATCGGCGTGCTCGCGATCCTCGGGGGCATCGGCGTGCAGGGTCAGAACGTCGCGTTCCTCGTGGCGCTGGCCTTCGCGGTCGCGGCCTCGGCGAATCTCCCGACGATCCTGTACTCGCTGTTCTGGCGGAAGTTCACCACTCGCGGTGCGGTGTGGAGCATGTACGGCGGTCTCGCCACCGCGATCGTCCTCATCGTCCTGTCGCCCGTGTTCTGGGGCACCGAGACGAGCGTGTTCAAGAACGTCGGCACCGCGATCTGGCCGCTCAACAACCCGGGCATCATCTCGATCCCGGTCGGCTTCCTGCTCGGCTGGCTGGGGTCCGTGACCTCGCGCAAGGCGGAGGACGCGACCAAGGCCGCCGAGATGGAGGTCCGATCCCTGACGGGCTACGGCGCCGAGAAGGCGGTCGATCACTAAGAACAGAGCGGATGCCGCGACGAGGCGGGCAGGGACGGCCTACACGCCCCTGCCCGCCTCCGTCATGCGCGGCCCGCCGTGGCGACCCTCTCCTCGAGATCGAGGAGGAACCGCTTGTGCTCGGGTCGGCCCCCGTATTCGCCGATCGAACCGTCGCTGCGGATGACCCGGTGAGCCGGGAGCACGATCGACCACGGAGTGCGAGCGCACGCGGTCCCCACCGCGCGATGCGCCCGCGGCACGCCCGCCGCGATGGCCACCTCGGCGTAGGACGCCGTCTGGCCGTACGGCACGTCGAGGATCGCTTCGAGAGCACGTCGGGTGAAGCCCGCTGTCAGTCCCCAGTCCAGCGGAACGGTGAACTCCCGACGCTCGCCCGCGAAGTACTCGTCCAGCTCCGCAGCCGCGGAGGCGGACGGACCGTCGTCCTCGACGGGAACGGCGCGCAGCAGCATGCTGAGCCGCGCCACCTCGGCGTACGCAGGGCCGTCCAGGACCGACAGCGCGGCGAGTCCGTCCCCGGTCGTCACCAGGAGGGCCTCACCGATCGGTGTCGGGTGCACGGCGTAGGTTGCGTTCGTCATGTCCTCATCTTGGCGCGACGCGGGTCACCGCCACCGGGGGGGGGAGGAGGAGCGGGGGACGGTCGTCATCCGGAGCCGGGTGTGGAGGAAACGCGACGCACACGATGACCGATCCGCGAAACTCGGCCGTCGATCCCGATTTCCCAGCCCGACGCGCCTAATGTTTCTCGTGTGTGGCGAGCAGAGAGCGGTGCTGTGCGCGGCGAGACGACCGAGCAGGCACACGCGGTGACCCCGGCGGACGTGACCCTGTCCGACCCCGAGGTCCTCGTCATGCACGCCGCGGTCCCCGAGCGGAAGCGGCTCCGAGAAGAAGCGGCGCAGCTCGGCGGCGCCTCGACACTGCTGCACTACCGCGACGACGGCGACGCCGGCATCGACATCACCAAGGCGCACCCGGGAAGCCTGCCGCAGTTCATCACCGGACGCCCGACCCTGCTGTCGAACATGTTCCGCGACGAGGTCGCCCTGCGCACCGCGCGACTGGCCGCCGAACGCATCACGGCCAAGGACGTCGAGCTCCGCACGGCGCGCGGGCTCGACACCGTCCACCTCGCCATCGGCATGGCGTCCTGGCGTATCGGCGGTGTCAGCTGCACCGCCCCGGTCCTGCTGCGTCCCCTCTCGATCCGGCGGCACCACACGGACTTCGACCTCCGGCTCCACGGGACGTTCCGCATCAATCCCGAGCTCGTGACGGCCGCTCGCATCCATTTCGGCGTCGACATCGACGGCGACGGCCTGGCGGCTCTCGCCTACGACGGCGGCGTCTTCCAGCCGCAGCCGGTCATCGATCGGCTGCGTGCCCTGACGGCGCACGTGCAGACCTTCACCGTGCTGCCGCGCCTGGTGGTCTCCACCTTCGCCGACGTGGCGTCCGACATGGAACGGGATGCCGTCGACCTCGACCACCCCGTCCTCAACGCGCTCGCCGGGCACCCGGCCGACCGCGAGCGCCTCTCCTTCGTGCGACCGCAGCCCGCCGCCGTCGGCCCCGACGACCGCACTCCGGCTGCGGATCGGCTTCTGCTCGACGCGGATGCGGAGCAGGAGGCTGTGCTCGCCCGGATCACCGAGGGTCAGTCGCTCGCCGTCCACACGCTGCCCGGTACGGGCGGCACGCAGACGGTGATCAACGCGGTCGGTGAACTCGTGCGCTCGGGTAAGCGCGTCCTCGTCGTCAGTGCCCGCCGTTCGACGCTCGACGGCGTGCGGCACCGTCTGGCGGGCATCGGGCTCCCGGGCCTCGCCGTCTCGCCGACCCGCCTGCACCGTGATCTCATCCGGGCGATCGGCCGGAACGAGAAGGCCGAGCAGCCCAAGGTCGCCGAGGTCGACGATGCGCTCGTGCGGCTGCGCACCGTGCTCCGCGACTACCGCGCCGCCCTCACCCAGCGGCACGCCTCGGTCGGGGTCTCGCCCCTCGAAGCGCTCCGCGAGCTCACCCGTATCGCCGAGAACGAGCCGCAGCCGACCGCGACGACGCGGTTCGACCTGACCACGGTTCAGCGACTCGCGACCCGCCGCGTCGAAGCCGCAGAGGCCCTCGCGGCATCCGCTCGTCTCGGCGAATTCCGCATCGGCCCGGACGACTCGCCCTGGTACGGCGTGGCGTTCACGACGACGGACGAGGCTCGCGCCGCGCACTCCCTGGCGGGGCGTCTGCACCGCACCGAGGTGCCGGGGCTCCTCGAGCGCGGGTACGAGCTCATCGGTCAGACCAGGATGCGCCCGTTCACCTCGATCGCCGAGATGGGCTCCTACATCCAGCTGCTGCAGGGGATCCGCGCCTCGCTCGACCGCTTCAGTCCCACGATCTTCGAGCGGCCGCTGACCGATCTGATCGCGGCTCATTCGTCGCGTCGGGATTCGGCGCAGATGACCCCCGCGAACCGGCGGCGGCTGCGGCGGCTGTCGAAGGAGTACGTGCGCCCCGGGATGCACGTCACCGACATGCACGAGGCCCTGCTCCGGGTGCAGCAGCAGCGCGCATCGTGGCAGCAACTCGTCGACGCGGGCGTCACGCCCGAGATCCCCATCGGGCTCGACGACGTCGCCGCCGCGTGGCAGCGGGCGAATGCGGATCTGGGCGAGCTCGACACGGCACTCGGCCGGACCGACGGCCTGGCGTCGCTCCCGGTTCCGCAGCTGCTCCGCACGCTCGCCGGGCTGGCCGCGGCATCCGACGTCTTCGACAACCTCGTCGAACGTGCCGCCCTTCGCAGCGAACTCGCCCAGTTGGGGCTCGAGCCGCTCCTCATGGAGCTCTCGACGCGCCATGTTCCCGAGTCCGAGGTCGCGAGCGAGTTCGAGTACGCGTGGTGGCGTTCGGCGCTCGAGGCGATGCTGCGGTCCGATCGGGCCCTGCTCGGGGCGAACACGACGGTGCTCGACCGCCTCGAGCGCGACTTCCGTCTCGTCGACGAAGCGCACGCCTCGTCGGCCGGACCCCTGCTCTCGTCGGAGCTCGCGAAGCGCTGGCGGATCGCGATCGTCGACGAGCCCCGCGAAGCGGCGTCCCTCAAGTCGGTCCTGCGCGGTGGGACCGCCTCGGCCGCCGAGCTCGTCGCCTCGGCTCCCACACTCATGCGCGTGCTGGCCCCCGTCTGGCTCGCATCGCCGTACGAGGTGCCGAGCGTTCCGGATCACCCTGATTTCGACGTCGTCATCATCGCGGATGCCGCGGCCCTGTGCCTGGCCGAGGCGACGCCTGCGCTCCGCCGCGCCCGCCAGGTCGTCGTCTTCGGCGACCCCGTCACGCAGAAACCGACGCCGTTCCGGCTCTGGTCGGGACGCGGGGAAGAGCCCGAGGCGCCCGAGGTCCCCTTCGACGACACGAGCGTGTTCGACCGGCTCAGCGAGCTGATCCCTGTCGAGACCCTGACCCGCAGCTACCGCGCGGGCGGCGAGGACCTCGCCGAGCTCGTCAACGACGCCTTCTACGGGGGAGCGATCAGCTCGCTGCCGTGGGCGGGTTCGTACCTCGGCCGCGGCAGCCTCAGCGTCGACTACGTCGAAGGCGGCACGGGGGCACCCGATCCCGACACGGGAGCGGTCGAGAGCCCCGACGCCGAGGTCGCCCGCGTCGTGACCCTCGTCGTCGAGCACGCGATCAATCGTCCGGCCGAGTCCCTCATGGTCGTCACCGCCTCGTCGCGCCACGCCGACCGCATCCGCGCCGCGGTTGCGAGCGCGTTCGCGGGCCGCTCCGACGTCGCCGACTTCGTGGGACGCGAGACCGCGGAGCCGTTCGCCGTGCTCGGCCTCGAGGAGTCGGTGGCTGAAAGCCGCGACCGCGTCATCTTCTCCCTCGGCTTCGGGCTGACCAAGCACGGCCGCGTCCTCAGCGACTTCGGGGATTTGTCGACTCCGGACGGCGAGCGTCTGCTCACCGTCGGTATGACCCGCGCCCGCCGCTCCATGGTCATCGTGTCGTCGATCCGCCCGTCGGCCTTCGACGAGGGGCGGCTCACGCACGGTGCCGCGACCCTCATGTCGATCCTCGGCCGCATCGCCGCTCGCGGCCGCGACGCGCGCCTCGAAGACCTCGCCGACCCACTCACGCTCACGCTCGCTCAGCACCTCCGCAGCCTCGGCGTCTCGGTCGACGTCCACTACCGCGGGGGTCAGCTGCCGCTCGTCGCTCAGTACAAGGGCAAGGCCGTGGTCGCGGATCTCGACGGTGATGGCGGCCACGACAGCCTCCGAGAGACGCTCCGTCGCCGCCCGCAGCTCCTCCGCCGCCTGGGCTGGCACTACGTCCGCGTCCACGCGTTCGACGTCTACAACGACCCGGCCGCCGTCGCCCTGCGGGTCGCGGGTGTCATCGGCGTGCAGCCCGAGACGCCGTCGGCCCCAGGTTCCACCCAGCCGATCGATGTCGACTGAGCGTCAGCGCGTCGAGCGGGTCCCGGGCTCCCGGCGGGCGAAGCTGACGCCCGCACCCGGGACGGACACGACCCCTGACACGTCGAACGGGCCGGATGCGGGGAAACCCTCGGCATCCGGCCCGAACGACGACCGCTTGCGGAACGACGTCCCGCCGCACTACTGACGCGTCAGATCGACGGCGACGGCGGCTCGGCCGACCGTCGCGTGGCAGGTGCGGGCGCGCTGCGCTGCTGCTCGAGCAGGTCCCGGATCTGAACGAGGAGCTCGGCCTCGGTGGGGAGCTTCGCCTCGGGCTCCTCCGTGACTCCGGCGCGCGCCGCCTGCCGTTCCTTCCACTTGTTCATCGGAAGGACGAACACGAGGTAGACGACGAGGGCGACCGCGAAGAAGCTGATGATCGCGGTCAGCAGCGCGCCCAATGGGAACGGAACCTTCTGCCCGTAGATGCCGGTCAGCGTCGGCCCAAAGTTGCCGAGCCCGTCCGGCTTGTAGAACAGGGCGATGATCGGGTTGATGACGCTTTCGACGATTGCGGTGACGAGCGCGGTGAACGCCGACCCGATGACGACCGCGACGGCCAGCTCGATCACATTGCCGCGCATGATGAAGTCTTTGAAGCCTTTGATCATGGCTGCTCCTTCCTCCGCCGGCGCTGGGGCCGGGTGTTACGAACCCGCGGGGGCGGGTGAAGCGGACGCTCCGGATGAGGTCGATGATGCCGAAGAAGCGGAGCTCTCGCCAGAGGTCTTCGCACCGCTCGACGAACGTGAGTCGGTGCGGTAGAAGCCCGAGCCGTTGAAGGTCACCCCGATCGAGCCGTACTGCTTGCGGAGCGGGCCGCCGCATTCGGGGCACTCGGTGAGGGCGGCGTCGGAGAAGGACTGGACGGCGTCGAAGCGATGGCCGCACGCGGTGCAGGCATAGGCATAGGTGGGCATGGGACCTCGGTGGATCAGCGGGTGGGAAGCAGAACGGTGCGGGTGGGGGTGACGACACCCGAGACGGGCTGGTCGTGGACATCGCGGGGGACGTCGTCGACGAGCTCGGAGTCGAAGATGACCGCGTAGACGGGCGGGCACTTCTCCATCGACCCGATGGTCTTGTCGAAGTAGCCGCGTCCCCAGCCGAGGCGCATGCCGTGGCGATCGACGGCGGCCGCGGGGATGACGAGCAGGTCGACGTCATTGACGGCGTCGGGGCTCAGCAGTTCCCCGACGGGTTCGGGGAGTCCGAACATGCCCTCGGCGGTGGCGCCCTCTTCTTCGGCGACCGCCCAATCGAGCAGTCCGTCCGCGCGCGTCACAGGGAGGAGGACACGGATGCCGCGGGCCACGGCCGCGGCGATGAAGTCGCGCGTGCCGGGCTCGGTCGGGGTGGAGAGGAAGCAGGACATCGATCGGACGTGGTGGTCGGCGACGAGGGCATCGAGCTGAGCGCGGACACCGGCGGCCGCCTCGTCGAGGGCGGCGGCGGAGCGCTGCTGGCGGCGCTCGCGGAGCTCGGCGCGCAGGGCGCGCTTCTCGGTGTCCAACGGGCCCGTCATGGTCCGATTCTAAAGGGACACGCCCGCCGCCCAGATGTGTCCTCCGCGCGCTCCCCGGATCTGTAGGGTGAGGGGCATGTCTGCTGAGCGCATCAAGGCCGTCATCCCCGCCGCAGGGCTCGGGACTCGCTTTCTTCCCGCCACCAAGGCCATGCCGAAGGAGATGCTGCCGGTCGTCGACAAGCCGGCCATCCAGTACGTGGTCGAGGAGGCGGTCTCGGCAGGCATCGATGACGTCCTCATCATCCTGGGGCGCAATAAGAACAACATCTCCAACCACTTCGATTCCGTGCCCGAGCTCGAGTCCAACCTCTCCAAGAAGGGCGACCACGAGAAGCTCAAGCGGGTGCAGGACTCGTCGGACATGGCCGACATCCACTTCGTCCGCCAGGGTGAGCCGAAGGGCCTCGGGCACGCCGTCCTCCGCGCGCGCTCGCACGTCGGTGACAGCACCTTCGCGGTGCTCCTCGGCGACGACCTGATCGACGCACGCGACGTCCTGCTCGAGAAGATGCTCGAGCAGAACAAGAAGACGGGCCTCACGGTCATCGCACTCATGGAGGTCTCGCCGGACCAGATCCACATGTACGGCGCGGCAGCCGTCGAGGAGACCGACGAGCCGGACGTCGTCAAGGTGACGGGCCTCGTCGAGAAGCCGAAGAAGGAGGACGCACCCTCCAACTACGCCATCATCGGCCGCTACGTCCTGACTCCGGGAGTCTTCGACATCCTCGAGCGCACCGAGCCGGGCAAGGGCGGCGAGATCCAGCTGACCGACGCCCTCGAGGAGCTCGCATCGACCGAGGGCGTCCTCGGCGTCGTCTTCCGCGGTCGACGTTACGACACGGGCGACCGCGCGGACTACATCAAGGCCATCGTGCAGCTCGCCGTCGACCGCGACGACCTGGGGGCGGAGCTTCGCCCGTGGCTGAAGGACTTCGCCTCGGGCCTGTGAGCCCGGCGGGTCGCTGATGAGCATGGACGGGCCGGTCGTGCGCGCGCACGGTCCGATCTCGATCCGGCTCGTGCGTCCCCGTGACGCGAAGACGCTGCAGACCGAGCTCGAACAGAACCGGTCGTGGCTGCGGCAGTGGGAGGCCACGAGCCCCGACGGTCCGGTCTCGCTCGACATGCGCAGCGGCGTGCGCCGGCTGCTGCAGCAGTACCGCGACGGGTCCGGCGTGCCCTTCGTCATGGAGTACGAGGGCGAAGTGACGGGCCAGCTCAACGTCTGGGGGATCGCCCGCGGCTCGCTGTCGTCCGCAACCATCGGCTACTGGGTCAGCGAACGGTTCGCGGGCCGCGGCATCACGCCGACCTCGGTTGCGCTCGCGACGGATGTCTGCTTCGAGGAGCTGCGCCTGCACCGCATGGAGATCTGCATCCGACCCGAGAACGCGAAGAGCCTGCGGGTCGTCGAGAAGCTCGGCTTCAGGTACGAGGGGCTGCGCCGTCGGTACATCCACATCGACGGTGAATGGCGCGACCACTACGCATTCGCACTCGTCCGCGACGAGGTCCGAGAGGGCGTGTTGAACCGCTGGTTGGCGGGGCGCGCGCCGGCGGACGCGGCATCCATCCCACCCGCGGACCGTTAACCCTCAACCAGAAGTTCAGACACGCCCGCCGGATGCCGGTTCTCACCGCTCCGGGAACATACGGTGAGCGACATGGGTGAGCAGGTGATGGGTGGCGGGGTGATCGTGCTCGTCGCCGTCCTCTTGTGGCTGGTGTACCTCCTGCCGTCGTGGCACAGCCGGCATCAGTATCAGGCTGCCGAGCGCAACGCCGTGCGCCTGAATCAGGCGCTCCGCGTGCTCGCCGAGACCAGCGAGACCCCTGGGGAGGTCCGCCTCGAGCTGAACGCCCGCACGGCCCTCGCCCAGCAGAAGCTCGCCCGCCGTGTGCAGGCGGAGAAGGAGAGCGTCGGCCTCGAGGCCGCACGCGCCGAACTCGCCGCCGCGAAGGCGCAGGCCGCCGTCGACCGCGAACTCGCGAAGGCGGAGCGACGTCGCGCTGCCGCGGACGCCGCCGCCCAGCGAGAGAAGGCCCGAGCGGATGCCGCTTCGGCCCGGGAACGTGCGATCGCCGAGGCCGTTGCGGCCCGGGCCACTCCCGCCGTCCGGCGCGCGCGAGCGCGTCGCCGGGTGCGTCTGACCGCTTCCATCGTCGGCGCGATGGCCTTCGGCGCCGCCGTCTTCGGTGCCTACCTCGGTGCTGTCGACGCCGACTGGACCCTGCTCGCCGTCGGGGGCGCGGGAGTGGTCTCGAGCATGCTCGTGCTCGGCCGCATGAACACGGTCGCGCGACGCGCGGCATCCCGTTTCGTCGAGGTCGAGATCGTCCGCGAGGCCGCCGCGCTGCAGGACGTGGCGCTGGAATCGGACCGCGTCGAATGGACTCCCCGCACGCTCCCGCGCCCTCTGACCGCGTCGGCGGGGTCGCGCGCCGCAGCCGTGCTCGACGCGTCGGACGCACGCGATGCGCTGCGCCAGGCCGCCGTCGAAGAGGCGCTCCGGGAGCGGGTCGCGCAGGCCGCACCGCCGTCGATCGACACCGCGCGGCGCACGCGTGCCGCCGAGGTCGCCTTCGCCGGGCCGGCCGATGACGAGCGCATCGAGGCGCACGTGCGGGACCTTCTCGCACGTCGCGCATCGGGGCAGTAGACGCCCGCCTCGCGTTCGAGCGGCCCTGTCGGTCGTGGTAATGTTGAGGCTTCCGGGCCTGTGGCGCAGTTGGTAGCGCGCTTCGTTCGCAATGAAGAGGTCAGGGGTTCGAATCCCCTCAGGTCCACCACCGGAAAGACCCCCGCTCGCGGGGGTCTTTCGCTGTCACCGGGGAAGTGCGACGGCGTGGCGGGCGGCGTCGAGTTCCGCGGCTCGCCGCTCGGGCGACCAGTCGAGTTCCGTGCCCGCGACGTCGGCCGCCGCCGACAGCACGTCCTCGCCGGGGTCGCCCCGGCGTCCGATGCCGGTGCGGTTCAAGAGCATGTCGGTGAGGTGGACGGCGGCCTCGTGACGCGCCGCGAAGGCGACACCTGCGAGCAGCTCGCCGTCGTCGGTCGCAGGCGTCGACAGGACCTCGGACTCTGACGCCACGGCGCGGAGGGCAGCGGCATCCGATCCGTACAGGCGCTCGATCAGATCGGTCGTCGCCGTGTCGGCGAGGTCGGCGCCGTCGAGGGGCACGTCGGCGGTGCGGCTCGGCGCGGCGCTACGGCCGATGGAACGGGCGAGCGCGGGGACGATCCTCTCGGCGAACGCCCGTGCGGTCGTGTACTTGCCTCCGGTCGCGGTGACGATGCCGGGGACTCCGTCCTTCGCGTGGTCGACGAGCTCCGATGCGCGCGACGCCCGGTAGGTGTCGGTGCCGCTCGTCTCGGTCAGGGGACGCAGGCCTCCGTACGCCGCGACGACGTCCGACATGGCCAGGTCCATCGGCAGGCGCCCCGCGGCGTTGATCTCGTCGAGGAAGCGTTCGATCGACTCCCGAGTCAGCCGCCAGTCCGAGACCTCGCCCGTGTAGGGCGTCTCGGTGGGACCGATCAGCGTCCGACCGCGCCACGGGGCGAAGCTGAAGTGACCACCGGACGACACCGTGAGCACCATCGTCTCGGTGATCGGCTTCGTGATCAGGTAGATGCCCTCGGACCTGACCGCTGGGCGAGGACCGGCGGCGCGGTGGAACGACCCTCCGGCCGCGAGCACGTCGTACGCCCACGGCCCGCTCGCGTTGACGGTGACGCGTGCTCGGATCTCGTGTTCGGTGCCTGCGACGAGGTCGGTCAGGCGCGCGCCGCGAACCCTGCCCGCGGCGGACATCAGCCCGTCGGCCCGGACGTGGTTCGCCACCCGGGCGCCGTGCGCGACGGCGGATCGGACGAAGGCGAACGTCAACCGTTCGGGCGAGAGCATCATCGCGTCGTGGAAGAGGATGCCCCGCTGAAGGTGCCCGAGCCCGCGCAGCCGCAGCTCCTCGCGGCTGAGATTCCGATGCCGGGGGATACGGTGGCTCGCCGGTACGCGGTTGCGGTCGAACGACAGCACGTCGTACGCCGTGAGCCCCACATGCTCGATGAGTCCGGGGTCGGGCAGCACCATTGCGATGGGGGAGACGAGTCCCGGTGCGATGCGCGACAGGGTCCGCCGCTCGGCGAGAGACTCTCGGACGAGACCGACCTCGAGGTTCTTGAGGTACCTCAGACCGCCGTGGATCAGCTTGCCGGTCGCGGCCGAGGTCGCCGCGCCGAAGTCGCCCTTCTCGATGAGCGCGACCGACAACCCCCGGCTCGCCGCCTCGTACGCGATCGCGGCGCCCGTGATGCCGCCGCCGACGACGAGGACGTCGACGGTCTCGCCGTCGGCGGGCAGGGATCGCCGGACGGTCGTGGTCATCGGACGAGCCCCGATCGGATGCCGCGGATCAGCCGCTCGCGCTCGCTGGGGATGTCGAGCATCCCGAGCCGCAGCACCCGCGCCGCTGTCGCCCATTGGTCGAGCCGCGCCGGCGTCACGCCGGTCACCCGCAGATACTCCGTCAGATACCTGCGGCCCATCGCGCCGCGCGCCGCCCCGTAGACGAGCAGCTGCGCCTTCGTCGCGCCCGGGAACAGCTCGGCCTCGGTGAACAGCAGCCGTGTCATCGCCACGTCGGCGGCCGGGTCACCGCATGCCGTCGACTGCCAGTCGATCGTCGCGATGCCGCCGCCATGGCGGAACACGTTCATCGGGTGGAAGTCGAGGTGCAGCACGCTGTCGCCGCCGGGGAGCGACGCCAGGTGATCGAGCAGCGCTCCGCGCTCACGGGAGGTGAGCGCGGCGAACGGCGCGGTCCCGACGAGGTCGGCGGCGACGTCGCGCACGTCGGGGAAGCGGTCGCTCGGGACGCGATGCACGCGTGCATGCTCCTGCGCCAGCGCCCGGGCCACGCGCCCCATGCGCAGCGGATTCTTCTCGGCCACCGTCGTCAGTGCGACCCCGTCGATCCGGTCGAAGATCACGGCGCGGTGGCCGTCGGCATCCGTCCGCCCGTGGCAGCGAATCGGGGTGAGACCGAGATCGAAGGCGGCGGTCGCGTCCTCGACCTCGCGGTCGATCGCCTCGTCCGGCCAGTCGTCGTGGAAGACCTTGACGACCGTCGCCGTCGTCAGCGAGTGGACGTCAGCAGAGCGACCGTGTGCGACGAGCTCGCCGATCGCGGTCACGCCGACACCGGCTTCGTCGCCCCGTACCCGAGGCGCATGGCGTGCGCGACCACGTCCTGCTGCTGGGCCGGGTCGAGCGCCCGCGGGGTCCTGACGCTCGCGGCCCGCAGATAGAGCTCGGCGAGCCATTCGACCAGCAGCGCATGCTCGACGGCCGTCTGCAGATCGGGCCCGAGCGCGACCGTGCCGTGGTTGGCCATGAGTGCGGCGAGTCGGCCCTCGAGGGCGTCGCCGACGGCGGCGGCGAGCTCGGGCGTCCCGAAGGCGTGGAACGTCGCCACACGGAGCGATCCGCCCAGCACGAGCTGCTGGTAGTGGACGACCGGGAGCTCGTCGAGGACCAGGGAGAGCGCGGTCGCGTTCGGTGCATGCGTGTGGACCACCGCCGAGACCTTCTCAGGCGGCGCGGAGCGCAGCACCCCGAGGTGCAACGCCAGTTCGGACGTCGGAGCGAGATCGCCCTCGATCACGGCGCCGTCGAGGCCGACCACGGTCACGTCGTCGGCGGTCGCCTCGCCCAGCACGACGCCCGTCGCCGTCACCGCCACGACATCGCCTGCACGGGCGCTGACATTTCCGGCGGTGCCGATGAGCAGACCGTGACCGGCGAGAGTGCGGGATGCCGCGGCCACAGACGCCCGGAGCTCGTGATGGTGCGACGTCGTCGTCATGCTGCTAACGTTGCCGCCACCCCCAACCAAAGTCAAGTTTGATTTCATGGACACCGACGACGCCCTCCAGGACTGGACCGCACTCGGCCTGCGCCGCACCCCGACGCAGCAGCGGTCGCGGCAGAAGCTCGCGCAGGCGATCGCCGCAGCCGAGGACCTCGTCGTGCGCGAGGGCGTCGACGTCATCACGCTGCCGCGCGTCGCGTCGGAGGCGGGCGTCAGCGTCGGGGCGCTCTACCAGTACCTGCCCGACCGCGAGGCGATCCTCGCAGCCATCGTGGCGCGTTACCACGCGCGACTCGAACGACTGCTCGACGACGCGATCGAGCGCCTGCGCACGCACCCGCGAGGCGAGGATCCCGTGGGGAGCGTCCTTCGCGCCGTCGCCGCCGTCTACCAGGACGAGCAGTCGGCACGGTCGCTCGGCACCGTGGCGATCTCTGCCGAAGCGGATGCCGCGCGTCGCCGTCACAAGCGCGCGATGGCGGAGCGGGTCCACACCCTGATGCGCGAGGCGGGCGTCCTCGACGGCATGGACGATGAGCGCGGCACCGCCGTGGCCCGCGTCGCGTTCGCATCGGCGGACGCCGTCCTGCACGATGCGTTCGCGTCGCCCGAGCCGGAGCGCGCCCACCTCCTGGCCGAACTCGAGCGCGCGCTGCGCGCCTCGCTGGGAGCGTGAGGGGTCAGTCCGCCGTCCGTCGCCACGCGGGCACGGCCGCGACGAGGAGCAGCGCGGGCAGGAGGAACGCGAGCCCCGATCCTGTCACGTCGGTGAGCACACCGACGCCGACCGCTCCGAGGACCGCGCCGGCGTAGTTGAAGAGGTTGACCCGCGCGATGACCTCGTCGCTGCGCGTCGGGTCGATCGAGCCGGCGAGCCCGAACGCGATGGGCACCAGCGCGCCGACGGCGAGGCCGCTCACCGCGAAAGCGCCGATCGTGACGACCGGGGACGGCACCGCCGCCACGACGAGCGCACCTGCGACGCCGAGGACGAGGCCGATCGCGAGCAGTCGCGCCCTGCCGATGCGGCGGACGACGGCATCCGTCACCATCCTCGCGACGAGCACGCCGCCCTGGTAGGCGGCCAGCCCGACGGGGGCGAGCGCGACGGCCGCGCCGATCGACTCGAGGTGGATCGAGCCCCACGAGCTGACCGCCGAGTCCACGGTGTAGGCGGCGAGGATCACCAACCCGACGACCGTGATCGCGCGCCCGTCGAGCCGCGGACCCCGCGGCCCGCTCCACTCGGCGTTCCGCGCCGCCCTCTCGCGGCTCAGCAGACGCGCGCCGCTCAGGACGAAGACGATCTGAAGGACTGCGGCGGCGACGAGTGCAGTGAATGCGGGGGCACCGGCGGCCAAGACGCCCGCCATGCCCAGGGCGCCGACGATGGAGCCCGCCGTCAACGTCGCGAAGAACCGGCCGAGCAGCGGCGTCGGGCGCCCGCGCTGCGCGAGGACGCCCTGCATGTTCGACGATGCGTCGATCAGCCCGAGCCCCAGCCCGTAGAGCAGGACCGATGCCGCGAGCACGGCCGTTCCCGGCGAGAACGCCGTCGCGAGCAGTCCCGCCGCCTGCAGCGACAGGCCCGCGATGACGCCGTGGCGGCTGCTCGCGCGTCGCGCGATCGCGTCGGCGGCGAGTGACCCGAGCGCCGCAGTGACGCAGACGCCCAGGAGGATCGCGGCGATCCCGGTCGAGTCGAGTCCCGTGCGCTCCTGGAATGCGGGGAGCGCCGTCACGATGACGGCGTAGCCGAGCCCCTGCAGGCCGTAGACGGCCGCCGTCGCGACGACGGTGCGGGAGGTCGTCGTGGCCGGTGCCGTCGTGCCGGTCACCTCAGACCGCCGCGGGGTGGCGCGTCCGAAGGGCGGCGAAGGCGTCCGCGGCGATCTCGACCGTCCGGTCGACATCGGCCTCGGTGACCGCCGCGTTGAGGAAGTGGTTGTGGTGCGAGGTGAGGTAGGCACCCCGGCGCACGCACTCTGCGATCCAGTCCTGGTGCAGCATGAGCGAGTCCGCCGGATCGGCGACCCGCAGGTAGAAGAGGGCGGGAGCTCCCGAGGCGACGAGCTCGTAGCCCGCGTCGGCTGCCACCTCGACGAGACCGTCGGTCAATCGCCGCCCCAGCCGGTCGAAGAGGGTGGGAGCGTCGAGTTCGCGGAGCTTCTGCTGCGTCGCGATGCCGGCGGCGAACGGCACGGCGCTCATCCAGTAGCTGCCGGTGTAGGTGATCGAGCTGACGGCCTCTTTCAGCGACTCGCGGCCGAGGAGCGCCGACACGTTGTACCCGTTCGCGAGCGCCTTGCAGAAGCAGATGAGGTCCGCTTCGAACCCGAAGTGGTGATCGCTGCCGGCGAGGTCGAGGCGGAAGCCCGCCCGGACGTCGTCGATGATGAGGACGACGCCGTGCTCGTCGCACAGCTTCCGCACCGCCTGCCAGTACCCGTCGGCGGGGAGCTGGTTGTCGACGAAGTTGCCGTGCATGTAGGGCGTCGAGATGAGGGCGGCGACCTGGCCGCGGTGCTCGGACAGGAGGGTCCGGAGCGCGTCGAGATCGTTCCACGGCACGTAGAGGTTGTTGGCGACGTCCTCCTCGAGGACACCGGGGTAATCGAGCTTCTGCGTCCACGGTGCGACCCCGTGATAGAAGCCCTTCACGAAGATCACCTTCTTGCGAAGCGTCGCCGCGCGGGCGGTCATGATGGCGAGCGTCGTCGTGTCACCGCCGTTCTTGGCGAACATCGCCCAGTCGGCGCTGGCGACCTGGTCGACCAGCAGCTCGGCGAAGTCGATCATGACCGTGGAGGGCAGCGAGACGACGTCCTCCTTCTTCGCCTGCGCCTGCGCGGCGGCGACCACGTCGGGGTCGTTGTAGCCGAGGACGTTCGGCCCGTACGCGCACATCCAATCGATGAACTCGTTGCCGTCGAGGTCCCAGAACCGCGTGCCCTCGGCTCGGGTGGCGAACTTCGGGAACCCCTCGTTCGGCAGGTGAAGTCCCTCGGTGGGACCGAGGTGACCGGGGATGCCGCCGGGGATCACCTGCTGGGCACGGCGGAAGGCGGCGAGGCTCTTCTCGAAGCTGTACACGGAGGAGCTCACTTTCCGAGGTAGTGGCCGACGCGGTCGAGGATGCGGCTCGTGTTGTCGACGAGGGGGATGTAGCCGCGGATGGCGATGCGTCCGTCGCCGACGCACGCGAGCGCGCTCTCGCGGCCCGCGAGGACGTCGCCGACGGTCTGCAGGTCGGCGAACCGGAAGACCGCGCGGGGCGCGGCATCCGTCACCGGCACGCGGGACAGGCGGTGCTCCCGCACCCGCAGGCGGTGGCGGAGCGCGTCGCCGACAGCGATGTCGAGGTCGCCGTCGCTCATCTGGTCCGCACTGAATCGGCCGGAGCGGTCGCGGTTGGCGACGATCGCGATCGCCCCGACGGCGACCTCGAGCAGCAGGATGCGGTGCGCATCGGTGAACGCGGGGTCTGCGAGCTCCGCGTCGCTCGGGCGCAGGTATCGGCCGAGCAGGTCGCTGATCGGTGTGAAGACCTGCGTGAGAAAACGGATGCCGGCGGGACCTGCGATGGGCAGCGGCGACCCCGTGCCGTCGAGGACGGCGTTCAGGTGCGCGGGGGAGCGGAACGCCAGCGTCGCCCGCGTCGTCGCGCCGGAGTCGCCGTCCGCGAGACGGATGCCGTCCCGTGCGAACACGAGGCTCGTAGACTCGCCGCCCATCACCCGGGCGGTCAGTCGCACGGGCTGCGCGAGCTCTCCGAGCAGTCGCGAGGCGTCGGGTGCGACCTCGGACAGCTTCGGCAGGGCGCCGAGCACGGCGTGCAGGTTCACGGCCGCGAGGACGCGCTCATCGATCTCCGTCAGCACGGGGACTCCCTTCGGTCGGTGCCTCCAGCGGGGCGGATGCCGCGGCGAGGGCGACGGCGGCGAACGACGCCGTGCGACGCGCGGCATCCGAATCCCCGTCCGCGAGCCAGGTCGTCGTGATGCCGTCGACGACGACGACCAGGTGGCGGGCGAGGTCGTCGAGGGGCTCGGTCCAGCGGTTCCCGGTGATCTCGGCGGCGTACGACAGGACCTGCGCGGCCGCCTCGTAGTAGGTCAGCCACTGCGTCCGCATCTGGCCCTGCGGGTCGCGCCGACGTGCCACGAGAGCGAGCTCCAGCAGCGCGATCTCGTCGGCGGGATGGTGCTCGAGCATGTCGATGTACCCCTCGAGTCCCGAGCGGATCGCCGCTGTCAGCGAGGTCGGATCGATCGCCCGCGACTCCGCGGCGAAGCGCTCCTGAGCGATCACCCTGTCGATGACGGCGGTCATGAGCTCGTCCTGCGTCCCGAAGATGTAGGTGAAGGCCCCGAGGGGCATGCCGGCCTCGGCGGTGATCGCGCGGGTGGTCGCGGCCGCCACGCCGCGCCGGGCGATGACGCGGATGGCGGCGGCGATGAGCTCGTCCCGGCGTTCTTCGGGCGCCATCCGGCGCATCAGGAGCCTCCGACCGCGCGCGCGGCGACCTGCAGGCGCAGGCGCCGCGGGGAGACCCGAGCGACCCAGCCCTGGATGCGGTTGGCGGCGCCGACCGTGCGGACGGGAGAGGGACGCGACGAGTCGAGTGCGTCGAAGGCCTCGTCGAGCACGTCGTCGACCGTCTTGGTGGTGCCGACCTTGAAGGTCTCGGAGCCGGCTGCGGCGAAGAACTCCGTCTCGGTGGGGCCGGGGCACAGGGCGAGGACCCGGAGGCCTGTGCCGCGGGTCTCCTGCCAGATCGCCTCGGTGAGGGACGTCACGTACGCCTTCGTCGCGGCGTAGACCGCGAGACCCGGCAGCGGCTGATGGCCGGCGTTGCTCGACACGTTGACGAGCACACCGCGCGCGGCGATGAGCTCGGGGAGGAGCTCCCGCGTGAGCAGAGTGAGTGCCGCGACGTTGACCTGCACCTCCGCGGCGACGCGGGCGGCATCCTCGTCGGCGAACGCGGACGCGGTCCCGAAGCCGGCGCTGTTGACGAGACCGGCGAGGCGGATGCCGCGCAGTGCCAGCTCCCGCGCGATCGCCCCGGGCGCGGCGGGGTCGGCGAGGTCGGCCGCGAGCACGCTGGCCTCGACGCGGTGCAGTCCGCGCACCTCCTCGGCGAGCGATTCGAGGCGCTCGGCGCGGCGGGCGATCAGGACCACGTCATGACCGCGGGCGGCGAAGCGGCGGGCGAAGCCGGCGCCGATACCCGAGCTCGCTCCCGTGATGACGACGGCACCTGTCATGAGCCCTCCTGAGAAGTTGTACGGCTGAACAAGTCCGATTGGTGACTCAGTATGACCACGTCCTGCGGGGTCGTAAAGAATCAATCATGGGAATATGCCCGTCGATGGAGTATGAATGACGCATGGCATCGACTCTCGGCCCGACGGGCTTCTGGATCCTCACGGCTCTCGCCGGTGGGCGACGTCACGGCTACAACATCCTGCGCGAGGTGGATGCCGCCTCGTCGGGGCGCGCGGCGATGAAGGTTACGACCCTCTACGCCGCCCTCGAACGCCTCGAGCGCGAGGGCCTCATCCGCGCCGACGGCGAGGAGGTCGTCGGCGGCCGTGCCCGGCGGTACTTCGCGATCGAGGACGCCGGGGGCGCGGCGCTCGAAGCCGAGATCGCGGCGCTCGAGCATCAGGCTCGTGTGGCTCGCGAGAGGCTGCGCGCGGCGGGGCGTCCCGCGATGCAACCGGGCTTCGGCCGGGCGGCCCTCGCGTGAACGGGGTCGACGAGCGACGGTTCCGTCGCCTGCTGGCCTGGTACCCCCGCTCGTGGCGCCGTGATCACGGCGAGGTGCTGGTCGCCATGATGCTCGACGAGGCGGAGCGCACGGGACGGGCGCGACCCACCAGCGCCGAGAATCGCGCCGCGGTCGTCCACGGCCTGGGGGCTCGGCTGGGGGCGATGACGGCGATCGTCGCGGCATCCTTCGCGATCCTCGCGATCGCTGCGGGGCAGGTCGGCATCCTGTTCCTCACCGGTGGCGGCCAGGCCCTGCACGAGCCGTTGCTGTTCGCGATGACGGGCGTCGCGCCCGCGGCGACGGGGATCGCCCTCGTCGCGCTGATGCGTGCAGCCGGGCTGCTCGGGGACGGCGCGGCGCTGAGCGCCGCGGCCTTCCTCGCGCTCGCGGGTGTGTGCAGCGGCTCGGCGGGGATCGGGTGGAGCCAGGGATTCGATGCGGCAGATGCAGGCCTGCCCCAGACAGGTCTGGCCGCACTCACCGTGCCGCTGGCCGGCGCCGGCACCCTGCTCACGCTGATCGCGTTCATCCTGCTGCTCACTCCTCCGCTGCGGCGCACAGGGGTCGGGTCGGCAGGGTCGCTCCTGGCGGTCGTCGTCTCTGCCATCGCCGCGCCGGTCGCGGGAGGACTCGTCTTCTTCTCGCCCGGAACCACCGCGGTCGCGGCCATCGCGATCCTCGTCGTGGCCGCGCTCCCTCGGGTGCGGGACGCGCGACGGAGCGAGGGCTCCCGCGCTCCGTCGACGCCACTCCGAACGGTGCCTCTCGCACCCGCGTCGGAGGAGGCCGCGAGCGGGGCACTGCTCCGTCGCGTCCTCGCCGGGATCGCTTTGATCGGAGGCGCGACGGGGATGGCCTGGGCCTTCGCCGGGGCGGCGTGGTCGACGGCAGCGAGAGGGGATGAGACCCAGGCGATGCGCGAAGGGATCGTCGTCCTCGCCCTCAGCATGATCCCGGCACTGACCGCTCTGGGGATCGTGTTGAGCCGCTCCCGCCGGACGGCGGCTCGTGACGTCTGGATCCCGGTGATCGCCGCGTCGACCGGTTTCGCCGCGATCGCTGCGGACTACGCGATCTCGGACGGCCGCGGTGACCTCACCGTCGGGTGGGTCGGTGGGGCCGTGGCCATCGGTGTGGCGCTCGCGTGGTGGATCGTCGCGCGGATGCCCCTGAGCGGCGCCGGCGGCAACGGAATCGGCATGCGGATCGGCGTCGGTCTCGGCATCGTGCTCGCCTACGCCCTCGTACTCGGCCTCGCTCTCACGCCGATGCTCGCGTTCACGACCCCGGTGGTCGCACTCGTCGTGCTCGTCCTGCCGTGGCGGCGGGCGTCCGGCGGCACCTCCGCTCCCGCTGCGGGCCAGGTCGCGTAGATGGACCAGCCGGGACGAGCGTGGGCGACGGCGGCGATCGTCGCGGCATCCCTCGCCGTGGTGGCGGCGATCGTCGGGGGCGTCGGTGCGATCCTTCCCGAGGCGCCGGACGCATCGCTGTTCGTCGCCGGGGGGATCGCCCCCGCGGCCGTGGGCGTCGCGCTGGCAGCGATCGCCCGCGTCAGCCGGCTGATGGGGGCTCGTGGAGCCGGGGTCCTCGTCGTCGCCGCCGTCGTGGCAGGAGCGTTCGGAGGTCTCGCGGCCATTGCGCTGCGGGAGTCCTTCCAGGGCAGCGAGAACGGATCGCCCGCTGCACGCGGCGATGTGCCCGCCCTCGCTGCCGTCGGCATCGTGGCGCTCGCCGTCTTCCTCGTCGCGCCGGGGTGTCGTCTGCTTCACCGTGCCGGTCTGCCGGCTTGGGCATCGGCGATCCTCGGCGTCATCGGCGGGGCCGTCATCGCGCCCTTCGTCGGCGTCATCGCCGCCGTCGTGCATCTCCTGACGGCCGTCGCCGCCGTCGCCCTCATCGGCTGCGCCGCGGAGATGCGGCGACGGATGCCGGTTCCCGCCGTCCCGGCCTGAGCGGACCCGGGACCCGTCGCGACGGGCCCCGGGTCCGAGCGTCAGACGCTCGCGGGAATGCGCACGCCGGTCGACAGGCGCTCGGCCGCGTAGGCTTCGGCGGCGTCGAGCGGGGTGACTCCGCGGCCGGCCGCATCATCGAAGAGGCGTCGCAGCGTGTCGCCGATGCCGTCGATGCGCGTCGCGATCTCCTCGCGGTGGCCGGGCGTGCGCGCTTCGACGTCGAGGTAGATCACGCCGCCCGCGTTCGCGACGAAGTCGGGGGCGTAGAGGATGCCGCGCTCCGCCAGGCGCACCGCGCCGGAGCGCTCTGCGAGCGGATTGTTCGCGGGGCCGCAGACGGCCTTCGCGGCGAGGACGTCGATGACCTCGTCGGTGAGCACCCCGCCGATGCCGGCCGGGACGAACACGTCGGCGGGCACGAGGTGCTCGGTGCCGGGCTCGACCCACGTCGCTCCGAGCTCGGCGGCGAGCGACATCTTCGCGGGGTTCACGTCGGTGACGGTGAGGATCGCGCCCTCACCCGACAGCCGGACGGCGAGACGGCTGCCCACCTGGCCGAGCCCCGAGATCGTGACGCGGCGGCCGGCGACCTCGGGCGAGCCCGCGACGCGCTCGAGGGTCGCGCGGAGCGCCGCATAGACGCCGCGGCTCGTGGGGCCGGCGGGCTCGCCCGAGCCGCCCACGGAGTCGGGAAGGCCCACGACGTGCGCCGTCCGCTCGCTGACGACGAGCATGTCGTCGGTCGTCGAGCCCACGTCCTCGGCCGTCCGGTACTGGCCCTCGAAGGACTCGACTGCGTCGCCGAGGTCCAGGAACGCCGCCCGGCGACGATCGGCGTCGAGGGTGTCCGCCTCGCTCAGCGCGATGACGGACTTGCCGCCCCCGGCATCCAATCCCGCGGTGGCGTTCTTCAGCGTCATCGCCGCCGACAGGCGCAGCGCGTCGCCCATCGCGTCGGACCAGTGCGGGTAACGCCACAGGCGCGCGCCGCCGAGGGCGGGGCCGAGCGTCGACGAGTGAAGGGCGACGGTGACGACCAGGCCGCTCCGCCGGCCCGTGATCACCTCCACGCGCTCGTGGGTGAAATCGGGCAGGGGCAGAGAATGCGTCATCGCGATCCTTGTCGACGGGCCTTGTGGGCGCTGCGGTGCGGATGCCGCCGATCTGCGGCATCCATCATCATTCTGCCTCCCTTATCGCCCGCCGCCTAGGCTGTGGCCCATGCACGAGAACCTCAGCGCCCGCAGCCGTCTCGTCCGCGACGCCCTGCACGCAGCCGGCATTCCGGGCGAGATCGTCGTCCTGCCCGACGCGGCGTCGACCGCCGTGCTCGCCGCCGAGGCCCTGGGCGTCGAGGTGGGCGCGATCGCGAACAGCCTCGTGTTCCAGTGCGACGGGCGGCCGCTGCTGGTCATGACCAGCGGCGCCCACCGGGTCGACACGGCAGCCCTCTCTGCGCGGATCGGGAGAGGGAGGATCATCCGCGCGACCCCGGAGCAGGTGCGCGAGGCCACGGGTCAGGCCATCGGCGGCGTCGCGCCCGTCGGCCACCCGTCGCCCCTCGAGACGCTCGTCGACGAGGATCTCGCCCACCACCCGCGGATCTGGGCGGCCGGCGGCACGCCGCACACCGTCTTCCCGATGACCTTCGACGAACTCGTCCGGCTCACCGGCGGGAGCGTCGTCTCGGTGGTGTGACGCCCGCTCAGGTGTGGATGAGTTCCCGCCAGTTGAGGGGAACGCGGCCCCGCGGGCCCGGGGAGGGCTGATCGGCCGGGTGGCTGGTGGGGTCGGCGAGTTCCGGACCGGTGAACATGGTCTCGTCGACGTAGTCCCAGAACCAGTCCTCGCCGGGCTCGAAACTCTGCACGAGGCGATGTCCGGTCTCGCGGAAGTGCGCCGTCGCGTGCTGCCCCGGCGACGTGTCGCAGCACCCGACGTGACCGCACGCCGCGCAGCGGCGCAGGTGGACCCAGAATCCTGCCTGCCGATCGCACTCGGCGCAGCCCGCGCCCGAGGGGGCGACGTTGGTGTCGATGTCGGAGTCCATGGGGTCCCTTCGGGGTCAGTAGGCGAGGGCGCGGTGCACCGAGGCGACAGCGCTCGATCCTTCGCCGACGGCGGCGGCGACGCGCTTCATCGATCCGCGCCGCACGTCACCGGCGGCGAACACTCGCGGAGCGGAGGTCTCGAACGGGAACGGCTCCCGCCCGAGGTCCCGCCACTGCGCGATGGACTGCACGGCCACGTCGGCGCCGGTGCGGATGAAGCCGTCCCTGTCCCGGTCGATGGCGGGCACCCATGATGTCGCCGGGTCCGCCCCGATGAAGCAGAAGAGCCCCCGCGCGTCGACGGCGCCGGCGGAGTCGATCGTGACGGACTCGAGAGTCCCGTCCCCGTCGAGCGCGGTGACATGGGATGCCGTGTGCACCCGCACGCGCGGATCGTCGGCGAGCCGGTCGGCGAGGTAGCTCGACATCCGGGCGCGCAGGTCCGTGCCGCGGATCACCAGGTGCACGGGCGAGCCGTGCGCGGCGAGGTACAGGGCCGCCTGGCCGGCGGAGTTCGCCCCGCCGACGACGACGACCGGCTTGTTCTGCACCTGGCGGAGCTCCAGCGGGGTCGCGGCGTAGTAGACGCCGGAACGCTCGAAATCCTCCCAGCGGTCCAGGGCGAGGCGGCGATACGCGGCACCGGAGGTGACGATCGCGCTGCGGGCGCGGATGACGCGGCCGTCGGAGAGGGTGACATCCAGCAGGTCGGCGCCCACCTGGGCGAGCGCGACCGCCTCGCACGGCGCGTAGACGCGGACGCCGAACTTCAGCGCCTGCAGGACCGCCTGACCGATGAGGTCGCCGCCGCTCACGCCGAAGGGGAACCCGAGGAAGTTCTCGATGCGCGAGGTGGATGCCGCCTGCCCGCCCGGGGCGACGGCGTCGAGCAGGACGGTGCTCAGCCCTTCGGACGCGCCGTAGATCGCCGCCGCGAGTCCCGCGGGACCGCCGCCGACGACCACGAGATCGACGACCTCGTCGGACTCGGCCTGGTAGCTGAGTCCCAGGCGGTCGGCGACGAGTCCCGGCGTGGCACGGGGGATCGGCTCGCCCTGCACGTAGGCGACGGGCAGGTCCTCGGCCGCGACCTCGTGCACCTCGAGCGTGTCGAGATCGTCGGGAGCGAGCGCGACGGCCTTGTGGACGAGGTCGAGCCGCTCCGCGAACCGCCGCAGCGACAGGAAGTCGCTCGAGGTCGTCGTCCCGACGAACTTGAGCGTCATCGCGGCCGGACCCGTGCGAAGCGACTCGCGGCGCGCCCACAGCGCGTGCAGGATGAGGTCGCAGAGCTCGTCGTCCTCGCTCATGATCTCGCGGAGCGCCGCCCGGGAGAGGCGGTGCACCCGGCCCGCCTTCGTCACCCGGGCCGACAGGAACGCGCTCTGGCCGTTGAGGATGCCGAGCTCGCCGGCGAACCGGCCGGGTCCCACCGTCGTGATGACCGCCTCGCCGATCCAGCGCAACGCGTCACGGACGATCTCGACCTCGCCCGTCTCGATGAAGATCAGGTCGTATCCGGCATCGCCCGTGCGGAAGACGTAGTCGCCGACCTCGACGTCCTGCGGGACCGCGGCGGCGATGAGTCGCCGCCAGTGCACGTCGGAGAGGTCGGGCGACATCATCGCGTCCATCGACATGGGAGCGTTCTCGTGCGCCATGGCGCCCAACCTACCGACCCGCGGGGGAGACGGGGGCGTCGGATCCGGACTGCACCGCCCGGATGAGGGACTGCGCGTCGTACGGCCCGGTGTGTCGGCGGCCGTTGACGAAGAACGTCGGGACCGAGTGGATGTTCATCGCTTCGGCGTCGAACATGTCGTCACGCACTCTGCTCGCCACATCGGGTGCCGTGAGATCCCGCTCGAAGGTCGGCACGTCGAGCCCGAGGCGGGCCGCGAGGCGCACGATGTCGGAGGGCAGCTGATTGTCCTGGTCGGCGAACAGGCCGCGTTCGAACTCGAAGAACTTGCCCTGCTTCGCCGCCGCCTCCGAGGCCTCCGCACCCGCGAGAGCGTTGGGATGCTGCTCGGTGAGGGGTGCGTGCCGCCAGACGTAGCGGAGGTCGGGCCCGAGCTCGGACATGACCTCCTGGATCGATCCCGAGGCCTTCAGGCAGAACCCGCACTGGAAGTCGCCGTACTCGACGATCTCGTAGGGCGCGTCGGCGGACCCGAAGATGTGGTCGCGGCGTGGGTCGACGGGGCGGACGAGCGTCTGGCCGACCTCCTCCTCGGGACTGCGCGCGTCCGCGATGCGGAACAGGACGGTCCCGAGCGCGAGGGCGATGACGGATGCCGCGAGCACCCCCACCCGCGCCTGGTTCTGCGCGTCCGGGTCTTCGATCGCGAGGTCGATGATGAAGAGCGAGATCGTGAAGCCGATGCCGGCCAGGGCCGCGCCGCCGCCGATCCGGTCGAGCGAGAGCCCGGGGCCGAAGTCGCCGATCTTCAGGGCTTTGAGGACGGCGGTCGACCCCCAGATGCCCGCGAGCTTGCCGACGACCAGACCCACGACGACGCCCCACGTCAGGGGCGAGGTCACGGCGGCGGCGAGGATCTCGGGGCTGAGGGAGACGCCCGCGTTCGCGAGGGCGAACAGCGGCAGGATCACGTAGGCCACATACGGGGCGTAGGCGGTCTGCAGGCGCTCGTTGATGGAGATCGATTCGCGGAGGCTGTTCGCCGCGGCCCGCGCGTACTCGGTGCTCGGCGACTGGCGGAACGTGCGGGCGAGCTCGAGCGCATGCTCGACGTCGCGACGGTCGGGCCGGTACACCGGGACGAGCAGGGCGATGGCGACACCGGCCAGCGTGGGGTGCACGCCCGACGCGAGGAAGGCGAGCCAGACGACGATGGCGAGCGTCGCGTAGATCGGGCCGCGCCCCGCGCGGAGATAGCGGACGAGGTAGATGCCGACGAGTCCGACCGCGGCGATGACGAGCGGCATCGGTGTGAAGGTCTCGGTGTAGACGAGCGCGATGATGCTGAGGGCTCCGATGTCGTCGACGACGGCGAGGGCGAGGAGGAACACGCGCAGGCGTCCTGAGCCGCGCGGACCGATGAGCGCGAGGGCTCCCACGAGGAAGGCCGTGTCGGTGGAGATGACCACGCCCCAGGCATCCGCGTTCCCCGTCGGGCCAGCGATGAGGACGAAGAGGAGGGCGGGCAGGGCGAGCCCCGCGACGGCCGCGACGACCGGCACGACCGCGCGGGACCAGCTGGTCAGCTCGCCGATCGCGAACTCCCGCCTCACCTCGAGACCGACGGTGAAGAAGAAGATCGCCATCAGCGCGTCGTTGACGAGCGCGTGCAGCGTGAAGTCGAGGTGGATGTCGCCCAGCCCGATCATCAGATGGGTGTCCCAGAACCCGTTGTAGGTCTGCGAGGAGATGTTCGCCCACACGATGGCGGCGGCGGTGGCGATCAGCAGGAGCAGTGCACCCGTCCGGGTGCGGCCCATTCTGCCCACGTGATCCGCGATCGAAGCGAGTTTGCGCGGCATGCATCCTCCGGGAGGGTCGAGTCGGATGCCAGTCTCCACCCCCGGCCGGGGTTCTGTCAGCGGGGAGCGGTGAGGATCTCGTGACAGACGACGGCGGCCGCGGCCGACCATGCCTGCGGCCTGCAGGCCGCGGGGTAGGGGGCCGGCACGGAGACGTCGCTCGCGGCGTCACCGGCATGGAGCTCCGGCATGCGATACGCGAACGCCCCGGCGGCGGCGAGCATTCCGCCGACGAGGACGCGCGACTGGTGTGCGAGGCCGGCGCGCGCCATCCCGCGCGCGACGATGGCCGTGTCGTGCGCCCAGACGCTGCCGCCGTGGTAGCTGAGCGGCCAGTACCCGCCGGCGTCGGTCGACATCGTGCGCAGGCCGAAGCCCGATGACATCGAGGGGCCGACGAGCAGGTCGGCGACGGCGCGCTCCTCGTCGCGATCGAGGATGCCGGTGCCCAGCAGGTGCCCCGCGTTCGAGGTCAGGGTGTCGACCGGCCGGCCGTCGCGGTCGAGGGCGATCGCCGGGTAGCGGCCTTCCGGTGTCTCGACCCAGAAACGCTCGCGGAAGCGGTCGCGGAGATCGGCCGCCCAGGAGCGCAGACGCTCGGCGCCGTCCTCTCCGAGCGCATCCAGCAGATCGGCGGCGCGGACCGCGGCCTCGTAGGCGTAGCCCTGCACTTCCGAGAGCGCGATCGGGCCGTTCGCAAGCGTCCCGTCGCGCCACTGGATCGAGTCGCCCGAGTCCTTCCAGCCCTGGTTGGACAGTCCGTGCCCCGTCTCGTCGACGTAGTCGAGGAAGCCGTCCGCGTTCGCCGACGCGATCACCCAGTCGAGGGCGTCGTGCATCGTCGGAAGCAGGTCTCGCACCTCGGCCTCCGGCATCCCGGCCCCGTGTGCTTCGGCGAGCAATGTGATCCACAGCGGGGTCGCGTCGACCGTGCCGTAGTACAGCGGCGGCAGCGAGATGCCCTCACCGGGCATCGTGAGGGTGCCCGCGCGCAGCTCGTGGGCGATCTTGCCGGGCTGCTCAGCGGTCGCGGGGTCGGCGTTGGAGCCCTGCAGCCTGCCGAGGACGCGCAGGGTGGATGCCGCCATGCCCGGATCGACGGAGAGGAACAGTCTCGCCGCCCACAGCGAGTCGCGCCCGAAGAGCGTGAAGAACCACGGAGCTCCGGCGGCGAAGAACTCGTCGGGATTGCCCGGCAACGTCAGCCGCAGGGCGTCGAGGTCGTCGAGCGCCTGGCGGAGCCAGCGGAACAACCGCGGGTCGATCCCCTCGACCGGCTCGAGTGCCCAGTCGACCTGACGCGTCGTCCCCCGGACGACGAGCGACGGGTCGTCGAGGTCGACGCGCCACGACACCGTGACTGACGACCGCGGCGGACAGGTCACACGCCAGGTCAGGATGAGGTCGTCGCCGGCCTCGGTCACCTCGGCGCCGGATGCGAGCAGTCGCATCGACGCCTCTCCCGCCGTCAGCTCCACGGCGTCGCCCGAGAGCGTCCGCTCGATCGAGGCGTCGCCGTCGGCGCCGGATTTGACCAGCTGCATCGGCGTGGCGTCCGGGGTGACGGTGACCTCGAGCGTCAGGTCGACCCGTTCCTCCAGGTGCGAGACGAGGGTGAACTCCTCCGTCATCCGTCCGTCCGCGACGAGGCGGCGACGGGTGAGTCGGATCTTCGGATCCGGCGTGCGGTCGTCGAGTCGTCGCAGGAGGGCCTCGAACCGCGCGTCGGATGCCGAGTCCATCGAGCGCGAGATCCATTCCGGTGCGTGGTGTGTCGCGGCATCCGTCCCGTAGCGGACGCGGGTCGCGCGGACGAAGCGCGTGTCGCCGTGGAAGACGCCGTCGATCGCGCCGGCACCGATCTCGCCGTCTGGACGGGACCACACCTGGGTGGGCGCGCGGAGGACGGCGACGGCGTCGGACAGGAAGGGCTGGAGGCCTGCGGTCATCCCTTGACTGCTCCTTCGGAGGTGTTCATGATGCGTTTCTGGAAGATGAAGAAGACGACGGCGACGGGAATCGTCATGAGCGCCGCGGCGGCGAGCTTCAGCGGGTACTGCGTGCCCTGACTCAGTTGACCCGACGACAGGCTCGCCACGCCGCGCGTGAGGGTGAACAGGTTCGGATCCTGGACCGACACGATGAAGTGGGTCAGCTCGTTCCACGATCCCTGGAACGAGAGGATCACGATCGTGATGAGCGCCGGCCGCGCCATCGGGAGGACGACCGACCAGTAGACGCGGAAGGTTCCCGCGCCGTCGATGCGCGCCTGCTCCTCCACCGAAGGTGGGATCGACTCGAAGAAGTTCTTCATGATGAACACGCCCGCCGCGTCGACGAGCAGCGGCAGGATCATCCCCGCATACGAGTCGTACATCCCGAGCTGGTTGAGGACGAGGAAGCGCGGGATGAGGAGCACGACCGCGGGAACCGCCATGACCGCCACCACCAGCGCGAAGATGACGCCTCTGCCGCGGAAGGTCAGGCGAGCGAGCGCGTAGCCGGCGAGCGAGACGAAGAACACGCGTCCCAGGGTCACGAGGACCGTCACGACCGCCGAGTTCGCGAACCACAGCGGGAAGTCGCTGTTCAGGAACAAGCGCTCGTAAGCCGCCGTCGTGAACGTCTGCGGGATGAGCGAGATGGGGCTGGATGCCGCCTCCTGCTCGCTCTTGAACGAGGTCGCCACCTGCACGAGGAACGGGTAGATGTAGATGAGGGCGAGCAGGGCGAGGATCCCGTAGAGCGCGACCTGTCCGAGTCGGGATGCCGGGGTGAGCCGGCCCCGCCGCCGAGGTGCGCGGTCGATCGGCCCGTCGGTGAGCGTCTTCGTGCGAGCGAGGGTTCTGCTGTCGGTCACGACCGTGCCCCCTTCGGCGTGTATGCGCGGATGCGCCGCTTCGAGACGGGACGCTCGCGCAGGAGCCACCGCTGGAAGAGCGTGAACGCGATGATGATGAGGAACAGGATGAAGGCGATCGCCGCTCCGATTCCCCAGTCTTGATTGCTGAACGCCGACGTGTACGACAGGTACGCGGGGGTGATGGTGGTCTTGCCCGGCTGACCCTTGGTCCCGGTGTAGATCTGATCGAAGACCTGCCAGCACCCGATGAGGCCGAGCGTGATGACGGTGAACAGCGTCGGCCGCAGCTGGGGGAGCGTGATACGCCAGAAGCGCTGCCACGCGTTCGCGCCGTCCATCATGCCCGCCTCGGTCAGCTCGTAGCCGACGTTCTGAAGAGCCGCGATGAACAGGAGCATGAACGTGCCGCTCGTCGTGAAGACGGCCATGAGGATGAAGGCGCTCATCGCGACGGACGGCCCCGCGATCCAGTCCCATCCCGAGAGGCCCAGAAAGCCGGGCCCGGAGATCGCGGCGGGCGCGGCATCCACCCCGAACGCACCGAAGAGCAGGTGGACGATGCCGCGGGGGTCGTTGAACCAGTTCGGTCCTTCGCCCCCGGTCACGGCTGCGATGAGAGCGTTGACGGGGCCGGCGGCGCTGAACAGGAAGATCCACAGCACCGTGATCGCGACCGAACTCGTCACCGACGGGAAGTAGAAGGCGGTGCGGAAGAAGCCGCGCGCCTTCATCATCCGGCGGCTGACGAGGATTGCGAGGAAGAGCGAGAGCGCGGTCTGCAGCGGCACGACGAGGAAGACGTACCAGGCGTTGTTGCGCAGGGCGGTCCCGAAGTCACGACTGCGGAGTCCCTGCCCCGAGGTCAGCTCGCCGTAGTTGTCGAGCCCCACGAAGTTGACGTTCGGTGAGAGCGGACTGCCGCGGCCGCCCCAGTCCGAGACGCTCACCCACAGCGCCATGAGGACGGGGAGGAAGAGGAACACCCCGAGGATCACGACGACGGGGGAGACGAACAGCCACCCGGCGACACCCTCGCCGCGACGCAGACCGCGTGAGCGGTGGTCGCGGCGGGGGGTCTTCTCGGGTGCCCGCTCCGTGGTGACGGGCGAGGCCATGTCAGCCGACGATCGCCTCGAGGTTGGATTGGACGCTCTTCAGGATCGTGGCGGGGTCGCCGTCCTTGAGCGTCGCCAGTTGCGCGTTGAAGTCGGTGAAGACGTCCGACACGCCGTCGTTCGTCGGCACACCCTGCGCGTAATCCGCACCCGACAGGAACGCCTCGAGGTCGGGGTTGTCGGTCGTCCACTGCTCGGCGGCCGACTGCACCGACGGCATCGGGCCGAACGCCTTCGAGAATGCGAGCTGCTGCTCGGCCGTCGTCAGGTACTCGACGAGGCTGAGAGCGGCCTCCTGGTTGGGGCTGTCCGCGGCCATGCCCCAGCAGTTGGTGAACTGCAGCGTGCCCTTCCCGGCCGGACCGGCGGGGAGTTCTACCACGAGGGGGTCGACGTCGGGGTAGTCGCCGAGCGCGCCGGTGATCCAGTTGCCCTCGATCGTCATGGCGCCCAGCTGCTTGCCGAGGGCCTCTCCGCCCCATCCCGCGCCGACGTCGGCGGCGTAGGCGAACGTGCCGTCGGCGAGGTGCTCCTTGACGTAGGCGAGGGCCTCGGTGTTCTCCTGACTGTCGGCGACGGCTGTGGTGCCGTCCTCCGACACGAGTCGGCCGCCGGCTTCGGCCATGAACGCGCCTACCCGCTGGTACTCGCCGCTGAAGACGAGACCGGTCGTGTTGCCCGAGGTCAGCTTCTTCGCCGCTGCGGCCAGCGACTCCCAGTCGGTCGGGATGTCGGCATCCGTGAGGCCCGCCTTGTCCCACAGGTTCTTGTTGATGATCAGCTGCAGCGTCGAGAAGTCCTTCGGCGCGCAGTAGAACTTGTCGTCGTAGGTGAAGTTCGTGACGAGCGACGGGTAGAAGTCGCCTTTGTTCTCGAGCTGGTCGCCGTAGGCGATCACCGAGCCGTTGTCGGCGTAACCGGCCAGCAGCTCGGTGGCGAGGTAGAAGAGGTCGGGCGGGTTGCCGCCGGCGAAGCCCTGCGAGAGTTGCTGCGTGAGGTCGGTGGCGGCGATGACCTCGGCGTCGACACCCGAGTCCTTCGACCAGGCCGCGACGGCCTCTTTGACGGCCGCCGTCTCGGCGTCGCCCGAAGATCCGATCATGATCGTGAGGGCGTCGTCGGACGACGTCAGGCCGCCGCCGTCCGCGGACCCCGAGGCGGCGGGGCCGTCGTCGAAGCCCGAGCCGCCGCATCCTGCGAGCGCGAGGGTCGTCGCGAGGCCGACGCCGCCCAGCGCCATGAGTCGTCTGCTGTGTCGCATGTCCGTATCTCCTTCGATCCCGGTGCTGCGATCGTTCCGACCGTGCTGATCTCGGTCGACTTTGAACGATCAAATTGTGGAATGCTGACCAAGGTAAGATGGTGGTCCCATCACTGTCAAGGGGGCGGGATGCGTCGATGAGTGAGAAGTCGATAACGATCGAGGACGTGGCGACGGCGGCCGGCGTCTCGCGTCAGACCGTCAGCAACGTGCTGAACGCGCCGTCGATCGTCAAGACCGCGACGCGTGAGAGGGTTCAAGAGGCCATCGCCCGCCTCGGGTACTCGCCGCACGCCTCCGCCCGGCGCCTTCGCACGCAGCGGAGCGCGACCCTCGGCATCCACCTCGATCCTTACGCGGGCGGGATCTCGGGCGTCGTCCTCGACCGGTTCGTGCATGCGCTGACCGAGAGTGCCGGCGACCGGGGCCTGCGCGTGCTCGTGTACGCGGCATCCGATCAGGACGAGGAGATCCGGCGGATGTCGGACCTCGTCCACGCCGGCGACGTCGAAGCCGTCGTCGTGACGGGCACCCGCTACGACGACCGGCGGATCGCCTGGCTCACCGAGCGCGGTGTGCCCTTCGTCTCGTTCGGGCGCCCGTGGGATGCCGCCTCGCCCGACGAATCCGCACACCTGTGGGTCGACGTCGACGGTGCATCGGGCACGCGCGCCGCGACCGCGCACGCGCTCACCGTCGGTCCGCGCGTCGCGTTCCTCGGCTGGCCTGCGGGATCCCCCACGGGAGACGACCGCGAACGCGGGTGGCGCGAGGCCATGACGGATGCCGGTGCCCGTCCAGACCTGCGACTGTCGGCGGAGGAGCGGGTCGCCGATGCGCGCGAGCGTGTTGCGGAATTGCTGGCGGCGACCGAAGTCGACGCGGTCGTCTGCGCGAGCGACACCCTCGCCGTCGGCGCCCACGTCGCGGCGGTGGCGGCCCAGCGCGCGGACCTCGCGATCATCGGCTTTGACAACACGCCGGCGGCCGAGGCCCTCGGGCTCGCCAGCGTCGAGCAGCTGCCCGAGCTCGTCGCCGCCGGCGCCCTGGACCTGCTCATGGCGGGCGGGACCCGGATCGAGCGCCGCGCCGCCGGCGACGGCGAGGGACACGTGCTGGTGCAGCCGCGCCTCGTCGTGCGCTGAGAGGGGCGAAGCGGTCGGTTCCTGCTCGGCTGGCGGCTGCTCACGGCTGCTGCGGCAACACCCGCGGAGAATCGGCTGCGCGGAGCGCGAAACCAGCCGGGTCGCGCCGCGACCGATCGGATCTCCGCGGTTGGGGCCGACACGGCCCGTCGCAGTCCCTCGGATCTCGGCGCGACGGCCCCGCACCCGTCGCGGTCAGCGCCGTCCGATGCGGCGGGACAGGTCGGCGGCAGCGTCTGCCGCAAGCGAGGCAAGGTGTTCCGGGTCGGCGGACGCGTCCTCGGGCCAGGTGACGGCGATCGCGGCGGCCGGCCAGTCGGCGTGGTCTCGGACGGCGACCCCGACGGAGCGGAAACCGAGCGTGACCTCGCCGTCCTCGGTGGCGTGACCGTCGGCGCGCACCTGACGGAGGAGTTCTCGGAGCTCCGTCGGGCGCCCGGGGCCGCGGCCGGTGCGCTGGGTCGAGAGGGATGCCGCGTCGGGGAACAATGCCCGGATCTGTTCGCGGGGGAGGGCGGCGAGCATCGCGCGCCCGGTCGCCGTCAGGTGCGCGGGCAGGCGCACGCCGACGTCCGTGATGAGCGCGGGACGCCTCGGCGCACGTTCCTCGACGATGTAGAGCACGTCGCGACCGGTCATGACCGCGAGGTGCGCACTCTCGCCCGTGCGATCGGCGAGCTGCGCGACGATGGGACGGCCGAGGCGGGCGAGGGGTTCCTGCCGCGCATAGCCGCCGGCGAGCTCGAAGGCTGCGGTGCCTAGCCCCCAGCGGCGGTCGCCGTCGAGGTGCACGACGAATCCGTGAGCCGCCATCGCCGCCAGCAGGTGATAGACCGTCGAGCGAGGCAGCTCGAGGTGCGTCGCGATCGTCTGCGCGGCGACGGGCCCGCGCTGGTGCGCCAGAAAGCTGAGGATGCGGAGGGTCTGATCGGCCGCGGGCACTTTCGGCTTGCCTGGCCTGTCTGGGATCGGCGCCCGCGGCTTGTCTGGAATCGGCGCCTGCGGCTCGTCTGGAATCGGCGCCTGCGGCTCGTCTGGAATCGGCGCCTGCGGCTTGTCTGGAATCACAGACACAGGATGCCACGACCGCCTCCCGTGCTCCCTCGCCGGGCGCTGGAATCGACCTATGCCCGCTCTCTCGACCGTCACCCTCGGCGACACCCCGCTCACCCCCGCCCAGGTCGTCGCCGTCGCCCGCCACGACGCGCACGTCGTGGTCTCGGACGCGGCGCTCACACGCACCGCCGAGACCAGGGCGCTCATCGAACGGCTGGCCGACGACCCCCAGCCGCACTACGGCATCTCGACCGGATTCGGCGCGCTCGCGACGACGTTCATCGCGCCCGATCGGCGCCGCCAGCTGCAGGCGAGCCTCATCCGTTCGCACGCGGCGGGCACCGGCCCCGAGGTCGAGCGCGAGGTGGTCCGGGCGCTGCACCTGCTGCGCCTGCAGACCCTCGCGACCGGACGCACCGGCGTCCGCCCGGTCGTCGTGGAGACCTACGCGGCGATGCTCAACGGGGGCATCACCCCGATCGTGCACGAGTACGGCTCGCTCGGCTGCTCGGGCGATCTCGCCCCGCTCTCGCACATCGCGCTCGCGGCCCTCGGCGAGGGTCCGGTCCGCACGGCGGACGGCACAAGGGTCGAGGCCGTCGAGGCGCTGGCGGCCGCCGGCATCCGTCCCCTCGTCCTCGAGGAGAAGGAGGGCCTCGCGCTCATCAACGGCACGGACGGGATGCTCGGGATGCTGTCGCTCGCCCTCGCCGACCTCGACACCCTCCTGGCGACGGCGGACCTGGCCGCCGCCATGTCGGTCGAGAGTCAGCTCGGAACCGACGCCGTCTTCGCCGCCGACCTGATGACGCTCCGTCCGCAATCGGGTCAAGCCGTGTCGGCCGCGAACCTCCGCCATGCGCTCGCGGATTCGCCGATCGTGGCGAGCCACCGCGACCCGGCGGTCTGCACCCGCGTACAGGATGCGTACTCGCTGCGGTGCTCGCCGCAGGTACACGGCGCCGCACGCGACACTCTCGACCACGCCCGGATGGTCGCCCAGCGCGAACTCGCATCGGCCGTCGACAACCCTGTCGTGACACCGGATGGTCGTGTCGAGTCGAACGGCAATTTCCACGGCGCCCCCGTCGCATATGTGCTCGACTTCCTCGCGATCGCGGTCGCCGACGTCGCCTCGATCTCCGAGCGCCGCACCGACCGGGCGCTCGATCGTGCGCGGAGCAACGGCCTGCCCCCGTTCCTGGCCGACGAGGTCGGCGTCGACAGCGGCCTCATGATCGCGCAGTACGCTGCGGCGGGCATCGTCTCCGAGCTCAAGCGCCTCGCGGTGCCGGCATCGGTCGACTCGATCCCGTCGTCGGCGATGCAGGAGGACCACGTCTCGATGGGCTGGGCCGCGGCCCGCAAGCTGCGCCGCGCGATCGACGGTCTCGCGCGCGTCCTCGCGATCGAGGTGGTGACGGGATGCCGCGCCCTCGACCTGCGCGCCCCGCTGCAGCCCGGGCCGGTCACCGGGTCCGTCCGCGACCTCGTCCGCACCGTCGTCGACGGGCCCGGGCCCGACCGCTTCGTCGCCCCCGATCTCGAGGCTGCGACGCAGCTCGTGGTCTCGGGCCAGGTCGCCCGCACCGCGTTCGGAGCCGCCGGCGAGCGGGTATCCGCCGTCGCGCGGACGAACGACACCCCATCCGTCCGCCCGAGCGCAGATCTCCGCGCGGACGCCGCATCGTTCGAAGGAGAACAGGCATGACCGACACGACCACGACCCGCACTGTCCGCGCCGACCGAGGCGCCCACAAGACCGCGAAGAGCTGGGGGGCCGAGGCGGCGAAGCGGATGCTGATGAACAACCTCGACCCCGAGGTCGCCGAGCACCCCGAGGACCTCGTCGTCTACGGCGGCACCGGCAAGGCCGCCCGCTCGTGGGAGGCGTTCGACGCGATCGTCCGCACCCTCGACGAGCTCGAGCCCGACGAGACGCTGCTCGTTCAGTCCGGCAAGCCGGTCGGCGTCTTCCGCACGCACGAGTGGGCGCCGCGCGTGCTCATCGCGAACTCGAACCTCGTCGGCGACTGGGCGACGTGGCCCGAGTTCCGGCGGCTCGAACACCTCGGCCTCACGATGTACGGGCAGATGACGGCCGGGTCCTGGATCTACATCGGCACGCAGGGCATCCTGCAGGGCACCTACGAGACCTTCGCCGCCGTCGCGCGCTCCCTCGGCCGCGACTCGCTCGCCGGCACGCTGACGCTCACCGGCGGCGCGGGCGGAATGGGCGGGGCTCAGCCGCTCGCGGTCACGATGAACGGCGGAGCGGTGCTCGTCGTCGACGTCGACGAGTCCCGTCTGCGCCGTCGCGTCGAGCACGGCTATCTCGACGAGCACACGGCCGACCTCGGCGCGGCGATCGAGCGGGCTCTCGCGGCGAAGTCCGCGGGAGAGGCGCGCTCGATCGGCGTCGTGGGGAACGCGGCCGACGTGTTCCCGGAACTCCTCCGCCGCGGCATCCCGATCGACGTCGTCACCGACCAGACGAGCGCGCACGACCCGCTCGCGTATCTGCCCTCGGGCGTCGCATTCGAGGACTGGAAGGTCGAGGCGGCCGCCGACCCCGAGGGCTTCACGCAGCGCTCGCGGGCGTCGATGGCGCGCCACGTCGAGGCGATGGTCGGCTTCCAGGATGCCGGGGCCGCGGTCTTCGACTACGGCAACTCGATCCGCCGCGAGGCCGAGCTCGGCGGGTACGACCGCGCCTTCGCCTTCCCGGGGTTCGTCCCGGCGTACATCCGTCCGTTGTTCGCAGAGGGCAAGGGCCCGTTCCGCTGGGTGGCGTTGTCGGGCGATCCCGAGGACATCGCGAAGACCGACCGCGCCGTCGCCGAGCTCTTCCCCGAGGACGCCGCGCTGCACCGATGGCTTGAGAAGGCCGCCGAGAAGGTGCACTTCGAGGGACTTCCCGCACGCATCTGCTGGCTCGGATACCAGGAGCGCCACCTCGCGGGGCTGAGGTTCAACGAGATGGTCGCGTCGGGAGAGCTGTCGGGCCCGATCGTCATCGGTCGCGACCACCTCGACGCCGGCTCGGTCGCGAGTCCGTACCGCGAGACCGAGGCGATGGCCGACGGCTCCGATGCGATCGCCGACTGGCCGCTGCTGAACGCGCTGCTCAACACGGCGTCGGGGGCGGCGTGGGTGTCGATCCACCACGGCGGCGGCGTCGGCATCGGTCGCTCGATCCACGCGGGCCAGGTCACCGTCGCCGACGGCACGCCGCTCGCCGCCGAGAAGCTCGCACGGGTGCTCGTCAACGACCCCGGCACGGGTGTCATGCGACACGTCGACGCCGGCTACGACCGCGCGAAGGACGTCGCGCGCGAGCGCGGCCTGACCGTCCCCATGCTGGACGCCTGATGGCGACCCTCTTCACCGGTATCGCCGAATTGACGACGAATGCGGATGCCGCGGCCCCGACCGCGACGATCGCCGACGCCGCCCTCCTCGTCCACGAGGGGCGTGTCGCGTGGTCGGGTGCCGCCGCTGACGCCGAGACTGCAGTGGGTGCCCGAGACAGCGGTCTGTTGCCGCAGTCTGGAGCTGTGGCTGCTGTCTCGCGGTCGGAGATCGAGGTCGTCGACCTCGGCGGGCGCGCCGTGATCCCGGGGTTCGTCGACAGCCACACGCACCTCGTGTTCTCGGGCGACCGGGGCGACGAGTTCGAGGCGCGGATGACGGGCACGCCGTACGCCGCGGGCGGCATCCGTCGTACCGTCGCGGCGACACGAGCGGCGAGCGACGACGAGCTGCGCGCGCGACTCGCGTCGCTCGTGGCGGAACTGCACGCGCAGGGGACGACGACGTTCGAGGTGAAGACGGGCTACGACCTCACCGTCGAGGGCGAAGCGCGCCTCGCCCGACTGGCGGCCGAGGTCACCGATGAGGTCACGTACCTCGGCGCGCACGTCGTTCCAGAGGGGGCTGACCGCGCCGCGTACGTCGACCTCGTCTGCGACCGGATGCTGACCGCCGTCCGCCCCCACGTCCGCTGGGTCGACGTGTTCTGCGAGCGGGGCGCGTTCACCGAGGCCGAGAGCGAGCGCATCCTCCGCGCCGGAGCGGCGGTCGGCCTCGGCGTCCGCGTGCACGGCAATCAGCTGGGCGAGGGGCCCGGCGTGCAGCTGGCGGTGCGGGTGGGCGCGGCATCCGTCGATCACTGCACCCACCTGACGGATGCCGACATCGCGGCGCTCGCGGGATCGGACACCGTCGCCACCCTGCTGCCGGGGGTCGAGTTCTCGACGCGCCAGCCGTACCCCGATGCGCGCCGACTGATCGACGCGGGGGTCACGGTGGCGCTCGCGAGCGATTGCAACCCGGGCTCGTCCTTCACGAGCTCGATGCCGCTCATGATCGCGCTCGCCGTGCGCGAGATGGGCATGACGGTCGGCGAGGCCGTCTGGGCGGCCACGGCCGGGGGAGCGCACGCCCTGCGCCGCGGCGACGTCGGCCACCTCGCCACCGGCGCTCGCGCAGATCTCGTGGTGCTCGACGCGCCGAGCCGGCGGCACCTCGCCTACCGGCCGGGCGTGCCGCTCGTCCACCGCGTCTACCGCGGCGGTGAGGTGCTCAGGCCTCGCTGACGTCCCGCGGAGTGTCGAGGTTCCAGCGCGCCGGCGGCGTGGCCGTAGCGACGTCCCAGTCGTCGGTGTCCCACACGAAGGTCGCGACGGCGCACGTCGGCATGGCGCCGATGCCTCCGTCGGAGAGCTGCTCGGCGAGCACCGTCATGCCGGGGTCGTGGGCGACGACGACGACGTCGGTGGCCCCGCTGCGCACAGCGGCGGCGAGCAGACGCGAACCCGGTGCTCCGTAGAGGCCCTCATCGGTCTCGACGGGGGCGCTGAGCGCATCGGCGAACGCCTGCGCCGTCGTGCGTGCGCGCACCGCCGTCGACGACAGGATGCGAGCGGGCCGTACGCCCGTCGCCGCGAGGCGCCGCGCCATGATCGGCGCGTCGCGGCGGCCGCGGTCGTTGAGGGGTCGCTCATGGTCGTCCTGCCCGGTGCCCCAGTCGCTTTTCGCGTGACGGACGAGGATGAGGGTGATCATGAGAGTGCCCTTCCGGCCAGCAATTCCAGGACGCACAGTGCGGCGAGTCTGACGGTGCGGCCGTCCGCGGCGTCCGCCGTCGCGTCGACCTCGACGATGTCGGCGCTCACGACCCGCCGGTCCCCGGCCGCGGCGCGGACGAGGGCGCGCAGCTCCCACGCCTCGAGTCCGCCGGGGACGGATGCCGGGCACCCCGGCGCGACGGAGCGGTCGCAGACGTCCACGTCGATGTCGAGGTGCACATCGCCCGACGCGCCCGCGATCGAGAGCGCCTGGATCATGACGTCCTCCGCGCCGCGGCGCCGGACCTCGTCGAGGGTGATGACCGTGATGCCGAGGTCCACCGCGCGCTGCGCATACGCGACGGAGTTGGCGAAGTCCGCGATGCCGATCTGCACGATCCGCCGCGGGTCGAGTCCCTCCTCGACGAGGCGGCGGACGGGGGAGCCGTTGGACACGCCGTCGCGGAGGTCGAAGTGCGCGTCGAGGGTGATGAGACCCGTGACACCCGCACCCTGGGCGGTCGCGTAGGTCACGGAGTTGTCGCCGCCGAGCGCGATCACGAGGTCCGCCTCGGCGCGCAGGGCGCGAACACGCTCGCGCACCCGGGCCTCGCCCTCGGGGCCGTCCGGATCGTCGACGTCACCGGCATCCGCGACCCGGAGGGCCGCGTTCAGGTCGATCGGGGGAGGCCCGAGCAGCATCGGGCTGAACCGGCGCAGCGCCTCGCGGACCGCTGCCGGCGTGGTGTGCGCACCGGTGGGCGAGAGCGAGGTGCGGAAGGCCGGCAGCCCGATGACGGCGGCATCCACTCGCCCCTCGGGTGCGGGCCAGTCCCCGGCGCGAGGCCACAGCGGGTCGACGGAGAGCGCCATGTCAGGGCAGCAGCAGGTGGGCGACGGTGAAGATCACGAGGCCCGCGAGGGCGCCGACGATCGTGCCGTTCAGGCGGATGTACTGCAGGTCGCGGCCGACCTGCAGTTCGATCTTCTGACTCGTCTCGTCGGCGTCCCAGCGCTCGACGGTGTCGGTGATGATCGACGCGATGTCGTGGCGGTAGCGATCGACGAGGAAGACGGCGGCGTCCGCGATGCGCTTGTCGACGCGCTCCTGCAGCGCCGTATCGGTGGCGAGACGGTCGCCCAGGTCGCCGAGGGCGGCGGTGACGCGGCGACGGAGCGGGCTCCCTTCGTCGGCGAGCGAGCGGAGCAGGCCCGCCTTCGCGGTGTTCCAGGCGTCGGCGGCGAGGGCGCGCACGCGCGGGCTGTCGAAGACGGCGCTCTTCGCGCCTTCGAGGCGACCGATGGTCTCGGGGTCGTGCTGCAGGTTGTCGGCGAGGCGCTCGAGGTACTGATCCAGTGCCTTCCGCGCCGGGTGCTCCGGGTCGCGCTGCACGGCCGCGACGAACTTCGTGGCCTCGTGGTAGACGGTGTCGTCGACGAGGCGCATCGCGACCGAGGGAACCCAGGACGGCAGGCGACGCGAGACGAGGCCGTCGAACGCCTCGCGGTTCGCGTCGAGCCAGCGGGCGATGCTGTCGACGCCCAGGTCCACGGCGCCGCGGTGGGCGTCGGCATCCACCACGCGCGACAGCCAGGTGCCGAGCGAGGGGCCCCACGACGGGGAGAGGAGGTGCTCGTGCGCGAGGTCGCTAATGAGGTCCTGCACCTCGTCGTCGCTGAGCGCGGTGAGGATGCCGGAGGCCATCGTCGAGGCCTCGGCCGCCACCGTCTTCGCGTGAGCGGGATCCTGCAGCCAGGCGCCCGCGGTGCGGGCGATGTGCGTGGATTCGAGCTTCTGGCGGACGACGCCGCCCTCGAGGAAGTTGGTCTCGACGAATTCGCCGAGGGTCCGTCCGATCTCGTCCTTGCGGCGCGGAATGATCGCCGTGTGCGGGATCGGGATGCCGAGCGGATGCCGGAACAGCGCCGTCACCGCGAACCAGTCCGCCAGGGCGCCGACCATGCCGCCCTCGGCCGCCGCGCGCACGTAGCCCCAGCCCGAGAGGTCCTTCTCGAGGACGAAGGCGACGACGAAGACGATCGCCATGAACAGCAGCGCGCCGAGCGCGACCGCCTTCATGGTGCGGAGCCCGCGATACCGCTGCTGGTCAGCGGTGCTCAGCGAGGCGTACGGGATGCGGGCCATTCGGCCATCCTGCCACGGCGCCTCTCACGAGCCGTGGCGGCTCACGGCTCGACCGGTCCGAGCCACGCGTTCGCGAGGGCGCTGTGCACCGACTCGGGGTCGGAGGGGTGGAAGAGGCCCGCGAGCACGTCGCGGTAGAGACGGCTCAACTCGTTCCGCGTGAAGAAGGACGAGCCGCCCGCGACGAGCATCGCCTCGTCGACGACCTGCTTCGCCGTCGTCGCGGCTCGGTGCTTGATGGCGGAGAGCTTGGGGAACCACATCGCGCCGTGGTCGGCGAGGTCGTCGACGTCGGCCGCGAGCGACTCGACCTGCACCGGGAGGGCATCGTACGCGAGCGCCATGTCGGCCACCCGCCAGCGGATGTCGGGGTCCTGGCTGTAGGTCCGACCCGTCTTCTTGGACGTGCGCGTCCGGGCGGTCTCGACGGCGAGGTCGAGGGCACGACGTGCGATGCCGGTGTAGACGGAGGCCAGCAGGATCTCGAAGGCGCTGAAGATCCCGAACACGAGCGGGTCGGGGCTCGACCCGACGGGCAGGCGGCGAACGATCCGGTCCACGGGAGCGACGGCACCGTGCAGCTCGGTCGTCCGGGACTGGGTGCCCCGCATCCCGAGGGTGTCCCAGTCGTCGCGGGTCACGACGGCGTCGCTGCGGGGAACGAACGCGAACACGAGCCGCGGATCCTCGGGGGCGGACGTGTCGAGGCCGTGGAGCCCCAGGTGCGTCCACACCGGCGCGAGCGAGGTGAAGATCTTGGTGCCCGTGAAGGCGTACGAGCCGTCGGGGCGGGGCGCGGCATCCGTATCGCTGCCGAAGAGGACGAGGTCGTTACCCGCCTCGCTGATGCCGAACGCGAAGACCTCGCCGCGAGCGGCGCCCTCCTGCGCGAACCGGAGCGCGTCGTCGCCGCGGTCGGCCATGATCTTGGCCACGCCCGTCCAGACGAGGTGCATGTTGATCGCGAGCGCCGTCGCGGGAGCGGCACCCGCAAGGCGCTGCTGCAGGATGGATGCCTCGCGGAGCCCGAGTCCCGCGCCGCCGAGTGCGTCCGGCACGAGGATCGCGAGGTAACCCGCGGCGCGGAGCTCGGCGAGGTCCTCGTCGGGGAAGCGGTTCTCGGCGTCGACCGCGGCGGCGCGTGAGCGGATGCGCTCGAGCAGATCGTCCGGCAGGTGGGCGGCAGGATCGAACGTCATGACGGGAGCCCCCACGCGGCGATCGCATCGAGCAGTGCCCGGGCCGAGGCATCCGGAGCATCGCGGTGCGGCGAGTGGCCGGTGCCGGGAACCACCGACATCGTGATCGCCGGGTTCTTCAGGACCTCGGCGGCGAGATCCCCCGTGAAGATCGAGTAAACCGCGGGGTCGCCGGCGATGACGTGCGTCGGGGCCGCGAGACGGGAGGCCGCCTCGCGCACATCCCACGGCGTGTTCTGGAGCCCGGTCTGCTCGACGGCGAAGCGGCTCGCCTGCGAGGCGGCGACCGCCTTCAGCTCGATGTCGAGGTCGAGCCACTCGGGGTGGGCGGCGCGGACCGCGGCTTCGGAGGTGTCGGCGAAGGCCTGCTCCTGGCTCGCCCGCACGGCGTCTCGGTCGGCGTCGGCGAGGTGGATCGCGGGGTCGACGAGGATCAGATGGCGGGTCCACGCGGGGGAGGAGGCGGCGGCGACCGTCGCCGCGGCGCCGCCGAGCGAGTGGCCGAGCACGAGATCCCATGGCCCGTGTCCAGTCGGCCGGGTGTGCTCGAGGTCAGCGGCATAGGCGCCGATCGTGTAGTCGAGGGTGCGCGGGGCGGTGCCGTGGCCGCGCAGGTCGACGGCGTCGACGTGCCAGCCGGCGTCGGCGAGGGCGACGGCGTAGCGCCACATGAGGGCGCCGCTCGAGCCGACGCCGTGGACGAGGAGCGCGTGGCGGTCGCTACGGGGATCCCCCCAGCTCAGCCGGGGGAGGGTGACGGGTGAGGGCATGCTCTCAGCCTAGGACGGGTCCCGGGCCGCCGAGGCGGGCCAGGATGGGGTGATGATCTCCACCGACCTGGCACGCGAGCTGCGCGCGAGCGGCCTGATCTGGCGTCCCCGTTCCGGCGACAGGTTCCAGCTCGACGAACCCGAGTTCGAAGCCGACGTCTACACCGTGAGCGAGATGACGGTCGAGGCCCGCAGCTACCCCACCGGGGACCTCCTCGCCTTCAACGGGACGACGGAGTGGGCGCTGGATTCCGTCGCGCTCGAGGATGCGCTGTGGCTGCCCTCGGAGGCGCAGCTGCGCGAGATGCTCCGCGGCACGTTCCGGTCGCTGCGGCGACTCCCCGACATCCACGAAGTGGAGATCGAAGTGGATGCCGCGCCTCACCGTTTCCGGCATCCGCAGCCTGCCGACGCTTACGCCCAGGCCGTCCTGTTCCTGCTCCGTCGCGCCGCCTGACCTGGCGGCTCAGGTGATGAGCGGGACCGGCTCCGTGTCGGGGATCGGGCTCGCGTCACGGCCGCGGAGGTCGGGGAAGCCCCGGACGAACACCGCGGCCACGAGCGCGCCGGCGACGGCGAACCCGGATGCCGCGATGAACGCGCCGACCGAGCCCACGCCGTCGATGAGGAAGCCGGCGACCGCGGAACCCGCCGCCGCGCCGATGAGCTGACCCGTGCCGATCCATCCGTAGGCCTCCGCCGTCTCGCTGAAGCGGACGCTGGCGCTCGTGATCGCGAACATGACCGCGAGGGCGGGTGCGATCCCGAGCCCGGCGACGAAGAGCGACGCGCCCATCCACCAGGCGTTGAGGCTGATGATCACGAGCGAGACGCCGACGGCGACGATCGCGAGGCGTCGGGCCATCGCCCAGCGGCCGATCGGGATGTGGCCGAAGCCGAGACCGCCGGCGAGGCTGCCGACGGCGAAGACGGCGAGCACGATGCCGGCCTCGAGCCCCTCGTGGCCGAACGAGGCGACGACGCCGGCCTCGACGGCCGCGCACGCGCCGATGAGCAGGAAGCCGGTCACGGTCGACAGCAGCACGACCGGCTTGGCGAGGACCCGCCCGAAACCGCGGCGGCTGCGCGGGATGCGGACGCGTCCGACCTCGGGCGAGGCGATGAACCACGTGCACCCGCCGATGAGGATGATCACGATCAGGAAGAGCGCGGGGACCGTGCCCACCTGCGTCGCGACGAGCGTGATGAGCACCGGCGCGAAGATCCAGATGATCTCCTGCAGGCTCGCGTCCAGCGAGAAGAGGGGGGTCAGCTGGCGCGACGTCACGATCTTCGGGTAGATCGTGCGGACGGCGGGCTGCACCGGGGGATTGGCGATACCGGCGACGAACCCGAAGACGATGAACCCCGGCATCCCGAACGGATTGATCGCGAGGGCGAGGACGGCGGCCGCGCAGACGGCTGCGGTGAGCGTGAGGACGCGGCGCATGCCCCAGATGCCCATCCACCGGCTGGTGACGGGGCCGGATATCGCCTGTCCGATGGAGAGTGCGGCGAGGACGACGCCGGCGTAGCCGTAGGACCCCGTCGACTGCTCGACGTGGAGGAGGACCGCGAGGCTCGTCATCCCGCTGGGGAAGCGGGCCGTCAGCTGTGCCGCGATGATGCGCGCGACACCCGGTGCGCGCAGGAGCTCCGAGTATCCCGCCACCCGACCAATCTACCGTCGTGGGCCGACATCCCGGATGTGGGGTGCCGGTCCTCCGACGACACGCCGACGACACGCCGGGGCATCGGATTCGACCGCGATCCGATGTCGGAGGTTCCTCCTATCGTCCGACCTGTGGACAACCCGTGGGGCGGTCCGTCGTTTCGGCCGGAATCCCGGCCTTTTCGACCCCGTTCGGAACTTCTCGGATTGGGGATGAATCGGTGGACAACCTGTGTTGTATCTGTGGAGAGATGCGGAAAAACTACACGGATGTAACTACTACCCCTTGTGGTGCTTCCTGGTGTCCGTACCCATATGTAGTATTGAGCTCCCGGCGGGGTCCTCCCCCTCGGAACCAGGCGAACGGGCGGATCACGCCCTGTCCTGCAATCGGATTTCACGAACGTAAAGCGGACCCGCAGCGGCGGGTTCCCATGGCAGAGAGAGGGTCGACAGATGGCGATCACCGTGTACACGAAGCCGTCCTGCGTGCAGTGCAACGCGACGTACCGCGCGCTGGACTCCAAGGGCATCGACTACGAGGTCCTCGACCTCTCCGAGGACCCTGCGGCCCTCGAGCACGTCAAGTCGCTCGGGTACCTCCAGGCTCCGGTCGTCGTCACCGACGAGGACCACTGGTCGGGCTTCCGTCCCGACAAGATCGACGAGCTCGCGTCTCGCCTGGTCTGATCGATGAGCGCGGCCGTCATGACGAACGCGCCGCTGCTCGTCTACTTCTCGAGCGTGTCGGGTAACACCGCGCGGTTCATCGAGAAGCTCGGGATGCCGGCTCGCCGCATCCCGCTTCACTCCTCCGAACCCGCTCTCCGCATCGAAGAGCCGTACGTCCTGGTCACCCCCACCTACGGGGGCGGCCAGGGTCGGGGAGAAGAGAAGGGCGCGGTCCCCAAACAGGTCATCCGCTTCCTCAACGACGAGGGTAACCGGAATCTGCTGCGCGGAGTCATCTCCGCGGGGAACAGCAACTTCGGCGAGGCGTTCTGCCTTGCGGGAGACATCATCAGCCGCAAGTGTCGTGTGCCGCACTTGTACCGGCTCGAAGTATTCGGCACGCCTGAGGACGTCGACCGCGTGAGCGACGGATTGGAAAACTGGTGGAAGCTGCAGTGACCGACATGGCCTTCAAGACCGAGGCTCGCTTCGAGGGCATGGACTACCACGCGCTCAACGCGATGCTGAACCTCTACGGCGAGGACGGGAAGATCCAGTTCGACGCCGACAAGCGTGCTGCGCGGGAGTACTTCCTGCAGCACGTCAACCAGAACACGGTCTTCTTCCACTCCCTGAAGGAGAAGCTCGACTACCTCGTCGAGAAGGAGTACTACGAGGGCGCCGTCATCGAGGCGTACCCGTTCGAGTTCATCCAGCAGATCCACGACCGCGCATACGCCGCGAAGTTCCGCTTCGACACCTTCCTGGGCGCGTTCAAGTACTACACGAGCTACACGCTGAAGACGTTCGACGGCAAGCGCTACCTCGAGCGCTTCGAGGACCGCGTCGTCATGACCGCCCTCGCGCTCGCCGCCGGCGACCAGGACCTCGCCACCAAGCTCGTCGACGAGATCCTCTCGGGCCGCTTCCAGCCCGCCACCCCGACCTTCCTCAACGCCGGCAAGGCGCAGCGCGGCGAGCTCGTCTCGTGCTTCCTCCTGCGGATCGAGGACAACATGGAGTCGATCGCGCGCGGCATCAACTCCGCCCTCCAGCTGTCCAAGCGCGGCGGCGGCGTCGCCCTGCTCCTCTCGAACATCCGCGAGGCGGGTGCCCCGATCAAGCAGATCGAGAACCAGTCGTCGGGCATCATCCCCGTCATGAAGCTCCTCGAAGACAGCTTCAGCTACGCGAACCAGCTCGGTGCGCGTCAGGGCGCCGGTGCCGTGTACCTCTCGGCCCACCACCCCGACATCATGAAGTTCCTCGACACCAAGCGCGAGAACGCGGACGAGAAGATCCGCATCAAGACGCTGTCGCTCGGTGTCGTCGTCCCCGACATCACGTTCGAGCTCGCGAAGAACGACGAGGACATGTACCTGTTCTCGCCGTACGACGTCGAGAAGGTCTACGGCGTGCCCTTCGGCGACATCTCCGTCACCGAGAAGTACCGCGAGATGGTCGACGACGCCCGGATCAAGAAGACGAAGATCAAGGCGCGCGAGTTCTTCCAGACCCTCGCCGAGATCCAGTTCGAGTCGGGCTACCCGTACATCATGTTCGAGGACACGGTGAACAAGGCCAACCCGATCAAGGGTCGGATCAACATGTCCAACCTGTGCTCGGAGATCCTGCAGGTCAACACACCGACGACGTTCAACGAGGACCTCTCGTATGACCAGATCGGCAAGGACATCTCCTGCAACCTCGGCTCGATGAACATCGCCCTGGCGATGGACGGCCGCAACCTCGCCGGCACGGTGGAGACCAGCATCCGCGCACTCAGCGCCGTCAGCGACCAGAGCCACATCCGTTCGGTCCGCTCCATCGAGGACGGCAACGACAAGTCGCACGCCATCGGCCTCGGCCAGATGAACCTGCACGGCTACCTCGCCCGCGAGCACGTCCATTACGGCTCGGAGGAGGGTGTCGACTTCACGAACATCTACTTCTACACCGTGCTGTTCCACGCGCTGCAGGCCTCGAACCGGATCGCCATCGAGCGCGGCCAGGTCTTCGACGGCTTCTGGGACTCGAAGTACGCCACCGGCGAGTTCTTCGACAAGTACACCGAGCAGGAGTGGACGCCGGCGACGACCCGCGTCGAGGAGCTCTTCGAGGGCATCCACATCCCGACGCAGGAGGACTGGCTGGAGCTGAAGGCATCCATCCAGAAGCACGGCATCTACAACCAGAACCTGCAGGCCGTCCCGCCGACCGGCTCGATCTCGTACATCAACAACTCGACGAGCTCGATCCACCCGATCGCGTCGAAGATCGAGATCCGCAAGGAAGGCAAGATCGGCCGCGTCTACTACCCGGCGCCGTTCATGACGAACGACAACCTCGAGTACTACGAAGACGCGTACGAGATCGGCTACGAGAAGGTCATCGACACCTACGCCGCCGCCACCCAGCACGTCGACCAGGGCCTGTCGCTGACGCTGTTCTTCAAGGACACCGCCACCACGCGCGACATCAACAAGGCGCAGATCTACGCCTGGCGCAAGGGCATCAAGACGATCTACTACATCCGCCTCCGTCAGATGGCGCTCGAGGGCACCGACATGACCGAGTGCGTCTCCTGCATGCTCTGACCGGCTGAGATTCGAGAGAGAAAAGACATGACCCCCGAACCCCTGAAGCTCCTCGGCTCGGTCCAGGCGATCAACTGGAACCGCATCCAGGACGACAAGGACCTCGAGGTGTGGAACCGCCTCGTCAACAACTTCTGGCTGCCCGAGAAGGTGCCGCTGTCCAACGACATCCAGTCGTGGGCGACGCTCACCCCCGAGGAGCAGCAGACGACGATGCGCGTGTTCACCGGTCTGACGCTCCTGGACACCATCCAGGGCACCGTCGGCGCCGTCTCGCTCATCCCCGATGCGATCACGCCGCACGAGGAGGCCGTCTACACGAACATCGCGTTCATGGAGTCGGTGCACGCGAAGAGCTACTCGTCGATCTTCTCGACGCTCGCCTCGACGCCCGAGATCGACGACGCGTTCCGCTGGTCGGTCGAGAACGAGAACCTTCAGAAGAAGGCCCGCATCGTCATGGACTACTACCGTGGCGACGAGCCCCTCAAGCGAAAGGTCGCCTCGACCCTGCTCGAGTCGTTCCTCTTCTACTCGGGGTTCTACCTGCCGCTGTACTGGTCGTCGAAGGCGAAGCTGACGAACACGGCCGACATCATCCGCCTCATCATCCGCGACGAGGCCGTGCACGGCTACTACATCGGCTACAAGTTCCAGCGCGGACTCGAGACCCTCGGCCAGGCCGAGCGCGACGAGCTCAAGGACTACACGTTCTCGCTGCTCTACGAGCTCTACGACAACGAGGTGCAGTACACGCAAGACCTGTACGACGGCATCGGCCAGACCGAGGACGTCAAGAAGTTCCTGCACTACAACGCCAACAAGGCGCTCATGAACCTCGGCTACGAGGCCATGTTCCCCGCAAGCGTCACCAATGTGAACCCGGCGATCTTGTCGGCGCTCTCGCCCAACGCGGACGAGAACCACGACTTCTTCAGCGGGTCGGGTTCGTCCTACGTCATCGGCAAGGCCGTCGCGACCGAGGACGACGACTGGGACTTCTGACGCACGTATTGGGCGTCAGCGAACATGAGCTTTCTCCAAGGCGACCTGATCTCTCGTCAGGTCACTTGATCCTCCTGAAGTAGTTGAGCCATGAGTTCATTGGAGCCACCCGCGAGAAAGCCTTCGAAAAGGGGCGCGCCCGTAGATCACACGGAGCGTTGGCCAACAAAGCCAGCCTCATCTGAAGATGCCGAAGTTGCACGACTGATTGTCGTGAATCTCCTCGCTGCTGGGCAGGGGCGGGGGATGCGGGGAATCGCGCGAGACGCAGGAATCCACGAGAAGACCCTTCGACAGATCATTGCGGGCGCGACCTACCCTGACGTTCGAACGGTGGCGAGGCTTGAGCGTGCTTTGCAGGTTCCGCTCTATCCGCGCTGGCCGACCCGCCACCAAGAGCCAATATTGGGAAGGCCTGAAGGCGATGGAGCAAACGATGAAGACTAGAAGCTTGACCTTGGTACTTGAGGTGAAGCTCGAGGAGTTCTCCCCATTTGAGCCTCACTGTAGGGCCGTATGGGAACTTGCCAGAATTGAGAATGATGAGGTACTCGACGAGGTTTCAACGAAAGAAACGGTTGAGCTCCTTCACTTCGATGACCGCGAACTGCATGTGTCTATGGAAGGCGATGAGCGAGTGATCGACGAAGTCTTCCGCGAGACACGAGAATATGAAAGCGAGTTCGCAGTTTGGTTTCTGCGCAGCGGGCCGTGGGAGGTCGATTCTCGAGCGGTCGTTCACAACCTCGAGCGGATGCTGGACGAAGTTCGCCACTTCGTAGAGAACCCTGAGGATTACGGAGTCGGCATCGACGAAGGATAGGGATCCGCATCAGCGACGATCAGCGTGAGGTCCTCAGATGCGCGGCCATCCTCCATCAAGAGGGCCTCGGCGACGCATCTCATCCCGCTGTTCTAGAGGGCGCCGTCCGAGGACGGTCACTCCGCGCTTTCGGTACCGATCTCGGCCAGAACGCATCACCGGCGGCGCGGATGCGCGGCTGTTCGCAGATCCAATAGGCTGGGCGCGTCTTTCTCAACTGCCCCGTTGCGATTCGATCCACTCCGCCTTGACGGTCAGCGCCCGGACGGAGTACTGAACGTACCGGAGGTACGCATGGGGACCCTCGTCTACGAAAAGACCACCATCTTCGAGTTCGACGCTCGAGCGCTGACTCATCTGGAAGCCGTGATCCGAGCGAAGCTGGGTCGCGATGAACCGTTCATGATGACCGTGCCCACTCGGCCGGTCGACGGGAGCGGGCGCACTTCCGTCTGGGTGAACCGGGACACCGCTCTGGTCTTCAAGTTCCGGGGCCCACGGGTGCCTCTCAACCACGACTGGTTCCGCGCGCTGCTCGCGGCGGCGAATTCGCCCGCCGGGCTGAGCGTCGTACCGGAGCCGATCGCAGCAGTTGACCGAGCGTAGGGCTTAACGAACCGCTCTTGCCTGGCTCAACGAATTGGAAGGCGATTGTTGTGACTCGCTTCGAGGCGCGCGCGACCCCGTGGTTCTAAGGTGAAGCCGTGGGAGACGATCGGTACGTGTATCGAGGATGGTCGCAGCCTCATGACGGCGGGTCACGTCACCTGATCCCCGGCCGCGACGGCTATTCAGTATGGCCAACTCTGAAGTTAGGTCGCGCTGGTCAACTTCAGGACCAGCTGCACGGGAGCGTCACGCTTTTCGTGAGGAGCACCCCTTTCCCCTGGGACGGACAAGTCTCTGACGACGGCCTTTCCGTGTCCTTCAGGGCGAATTATCACCAGGCACCGATACACGAATGGAGTCTCCTTTTCGGGGACATCATTCACAACTACCGATCCGCCTTAGATGCATTAGCTTGGTCTCTTGCGCATCTGGATGGCCGAACCCCGAAGAACCCGACCCGGGTCTACTTTCCGTTCGCCAGGACGAGAACGCAATGGCGCAAGGCCGCAAGTGGAGCACTCGCTAGCGTCCCAGCGGACATGCTCCCGAGACTCGCTGCCACTCAGCCTTTCAACCGAGGCGACACCGACGGCGCGATAGGTGTCGTCCTTCATGATCTCGATATCGAGGACAAGCATCGCGAGGCCCTGCAGCTCACGTTCAAGCCAAACGTAGAGGAGGGGTGGGGGCTGATGAACGCGTTTGCTGAAGACGTCCCCGACGGCATTGACCCCATGGGCGAAATAGAATGGACCACTGATGAGACAGCTCTCGGCCATGGGGAGGTCTTCGCGACATGGCGGCCCGCAGTACCAGTCTCTTACGCGGCCATAACCGATCTGTCGGTGGCTCTCTGTTGCAGAACTCCTGACGGGCAGCTCGTACCTATCAGCCGGATACTCATGTTGATCGACATGTACGTGCAGGGGACGTTCATCGCGGTTGAGAACGGTACGGACTCGGTGGCGTGGAATGAGTTTGTAGACAAAGTGTCCGAGCGGGGCACCGACATTTTTGGACCTGAGCCCGGACCGGAAGAACGTGGCTGAGCCCAGGTGCCGTTCGCGCTCCGCCCGACTCAAGCATCTTGCTGCTCGTCGACGGCGCCGACCCACACCCAGCACCGGTGCTCGTGGCCGTCGACGACGAAGGTGATGCCGACGGCTGAAGGTGTCCACCGCGCGGCGACAGCGTCTACGCGGACGGGCGTCTCACCGAACCGGACCCACGCCTTCACCTTCCGGAGGTTCTTCGGGTCAATCGTAAGCGTGACCTCATGGAGCCGGAGCTCGTCGGGGGTGAGCGACTGCAGGGGCGCGTCGCGCGCGATGCCCTGCAGGATGCGAGCGTCCATACGCGCGTTGATCGCGGTAGCGTAGCGTCGGTTCGTTCCCAATGCCGGTGATCCTTCCTCCGACCGAGAGCATCTCATCGAGCGCCGACACAGGGTGTTGCACATGGCGCCCCAGGCGGCTCGTTGAGACCGGCGAGCAACAAGATCGCGCTGGGATCGACACCGCCATCTGCCCGCCATGGGTTTGCCAGCTGCTCCCCGATCCCTAAGCGTGCATTCGGGTTGGAGACCCCAAGCCCGAGGCCACGTGGACTTGGGCGGCACCTGCGTGGGTGGATCAGGGTCCTGTGGCTGAGCCGGCGTTGCGCTGAACGTTCTCGGCAGCTCGTTGGGCATTCGATGTCGAGGCGAAATGCTCCCCGGAGGCTGCGACCCGATCGCTACCTCGCCATGCCCGCCACCTAGGCTTACCGCCATCGTCTGTGTAGACCTCAAAGCGTGCGGTGGCCGCGCCGAGCTTGAATGCTTCGCACGCCCGTCTAGCATTCGACGGGCTGTCGAAAGTTTCACCGGCCCAAGCGACCTGCTCGCCGTTCGTCGCGTACAGCCACCATGAATGAGCGCCTGACTTTGTCGGTCCTGTTGAGAATCTCACTGTGCCTCCCGGGGCTAGCCGAACGTCGTCGTTGGTCGTGATGTTAGCCAGATCGCGGGACGGCGTGGGATCAGACATTTCCGGCGCGAAGCCGGCGCAATAGTCGTTCCATCCGGGTGCGAGATGGAGAGCGTCGTCTGTCAGTCGACGTATACACCCGGTCTGCCAAATGTGAATACTCGGTAACATCACGCGGACGACACACCGATATACCAGTATGCTGGCCGCGTTCGGCATCGTCGTAGCTGGTGACGATCCGGGGTGGGCGGACAGGTTGCGACGCAGATCAAAGACCTTCCAGCCAGCTTCGCATCGGAACGGGGTGGCGGTCTGACGCGTTCCCTGCCCCTCACGAAATGATCGGCGACGCCATGTCTTTGAAGGCACCGCTTAGTTCCCACACTCGCGAACTGACTGCTCGCCGGGCCTTCAGGGCGCTCGCGGCCGGTCTGGTGGCTACGGTCGCGACCGCGCTGGCGCTGACCGTCGCGCCCGCGGCCGTAGCGGCTCCCAACCCGGCCATCCTGGTGGGCGGCGTCACCCTCGCGCCAAGTGGCGAGCAGTTCACGGTGGGCGACACGGTGACCGTCTCGGGCGCGTGGGACGCAACTGAGGCCGACCCTCAAGAGGGCGACACTTTCACGATCGGGTTGCCACCGGAGTTCGCCTTTGAGCAGGCCATCCCCTTCCCCCTGCGGGGTGTGGACGCGAGCGGCGACCCGGTCACCTGGGGCAACTGCCTCACGGATCCCGCGACCGCCCGGGCAACCTGCACGCTCACCGAGGCCGTGACAGCCGCCCCGGAGCTCGTTCAGGGTACGTGGGAGTTCGACGTCAACGCAGCACGCGCGACCACGTCGGAAACTGTCAACTTCGATCTGAACGGCCCATCCGTCGCAGTCGACCTCCCGGGCACCGGTGGCATCAACGACGGCATCGAACTCCCCGGTGAGGTAACCAAGTCTGGGGTGATGAACGACAACAACTGGTCCATGACCTGGACGGTGGACATCCCCGGCGCCAACATGGTGGGCCAGTCCACGGTGACTCTCCGGGACACATTGGGGACGGGACACCGTCTCTGCGACCCGACGGGCATCAAGCTGCAGTCGGTGCGCGGATCGACCGTAGCGGACGTCAGCAACCTGATCAGCTCGACGCCGGCTGCGGGTGCTGCCGCGTTCGATGTCCTCCTCAGCGCCCCCTCGGCGGGGTTCGACGCCAACGTCACCTACCGCCTGACCTACCTGACGTGCACCCCCGACGGGCAGATCGACCCTCCGGGGACGACGTACGATAACTCGGCTCAGATTCAGGGTTGGGGAGACGCTGGTCGGGGGGTCGGCACAGTGGAGAACAAGCCGTGGCAGCTCAACCTCACCAAGGTGGGGAGCGTCCTCGGAGGGGGAGAGCGAAACGGCAAGGTCCGCTGGACCGTCACGGTGCCGGGCGATCAATTGCTCAACAAGACTGCCTTCACTTTTGCTGAATCTCTCGGCGCGGGCCATGATATCTGCGACGACACCATCAGCGGGATCAGAGTCAGCGAGCGATACGGTCCGAGTAACCAGCTTCAACGGGACATCACCGGGCTCCTGACGGCAACGACGGTCTCATCGTCCGCCCAGGCCTTCGGAATTCGGTTCGAGGTCGCGGACCCCGCCCTGCAGTTCCGAGCTTCCGACTACCGCTACGTCGTCACCTACACGACGTGCGTTAGTGCCGACGAGCTCCCGTCTGGCGGGACAGCCTTCGCGAACGAAGTGGACGTGGACGGTCAGGTCGCGAGCGAAACGGCTCGAGTCCCCAACCGCAGCGCCGGCAAGAGCGGGCGCATCAGCACCTCCGCCGTCACCATCGACGGCGTCGAGCAGTCCCCGCAGACCACTATCGACTGGACTGTCACAATCCCGGGGGAACGGATCGAAACCGTCGAGGATGTTCTCACGCTCACCGACACGTTGAGCGCCTCGCAGGCGATCTGCCAGGCGGGTGACCCGTCTAACGGGCTCGCGGCCAGACTGAACCTCCGCGTCGAGGCTCGTGACCAGATCAGCGGTGGTGGGCTCGCCACCGTGAACCTGACGGATCAGACGGACGTGTCCGCAGCGGGCCAGAACATCACCTTCTCACTTGACAGCACGGACCTGCCCATCCCGGGCGGCGTCAGCGACGGGTTCAGCCGGGAGTACCAGTACGTGCTCCGATACACGACCTGTACAGCCTCCGGCGGGATGGACGCCCCCGGCACCTCCTACGGCAACGCCATCACCGGGTCGGGTGTGTCGTTCACCAGCTCCGTGACGCAGAACAACCGAGGTAGCGGGACTGGTCAAGGCGTCACTCGGGGATCCGTAGCGATCACGAAGTCCCTGGCTGACACCGCCGGGGCCGACTTCGTTCCCGTCGACACCACCTTCACCGTCCACGTCCGCGAGATCGATCCGTCCGGTTCGGTCGTGAACGAGTACGACCGGCAGGTACCCCTGAACGGCGAACCTATTCGCGGCCTCAACGCTCGCGGAACGGGGTGGACGATCGAACTCACGGAGCCGACCTTCCCTTCCATCCCGGGTGTCACCTTCGGCACGCCGGTCTTCGCACCCGGATCCGGGGTGGTGATCTCCGATGGCGGCGCAACGGCTACAGCAACGATCACCCCCGGCAACAACATCGCGGTCGCGCTGACAAACGAAGCGAGGCTGGGCGCCGTCTCGATCGAAAAGACGCTAGAGGGCGACGCAGCTGGCCAGGTGGCCACGGATCGTGCGTTCGAAGTGACCGCGTCCGTCGACACGAGCGCACTCGGCTCCTCGTTCCCCGTGCAGCCGGACCGGACGGTGCAGGTCACGGCTGATGAGCCCGTTGTCCTGGATGGCCTCCCAATCGGTTCCGTCGTCTCATTCACAGAGACACAACCCGTCGATGACGACACCTTCACATGGGGTACGCCGGCTATCGACCCGGAGTCTTTGACGATAACTGCCGCCGAGGCGTCAACCCCCGCCCAGGTCACGGTGACCAACACCGTTAGGCGAACGGTGGGTACGTTCTCGGTCTCGAAGACCGTCGCTGGCGATCAAGCTGAGAACGCAGCCGTCCCGGAGACGGTGACGGTCGAAGCCGCCTGGGACGGTGGGTCGAAGACGCTGACGCTGCCGACCGACGGGACCGCCGTGCCACTGGGTGAGGATTTGCTCGTCGGCACTGATGTCACCCTGAGAGAGACACCCCTCTCTGACGGGTCCGGGATCGCGTGGGGATCGCCCACCTGGTCCGGCGATGGCGTCTCCCTCGACGGTACGGCGGCCGTGGTTACTGTTGGGCGGGATGCAGATGCGAGCGTCAGCGTCACGAACTACGCCGCCACCTCTACAGCCGGCATCAGTCTGTTGAAGGGCGTCGGGGGAGCGGCGGCGTCGGAAGTGCCGACTGGAACCGACTTCCCAGTCACGGCGTCGTGGACCGACGGCGACGGGTCACTGCAGTCAAAGGAACTGACCATCAACGCCGGCGCGCCGACATCCCTCGGCGTTGAGCTCCCGGCTGGCACAGTCGTCACGATCACCGAGGGCACCAGGCCTGCTGTCGAGACGGTCATCTGGGGTTCCGTCGTCATCGCAGGAACCGGCGTCACCGATAACGGCGACGGCTCAGCGACCATCGTGGTCTCGGATCAGCAGGACGATGTCACTCTCGTGACTGTCGTCAACGAGGCGACGTGGGCACCGGGAACTTTCTCGATCGCGAAGACTGTCGTCGGTATCGACCTTGATGACCCCGCGGTTGGCGATGACGTCACGGTCACAGCGAGCTGGGTCGGTGACGCTGGACCTGAATCGGCTGAGCTTTCTGTTCCCACCGACGGAAGCCGGACCGCCTTCCGAACGGAACTGCCTAGGGGCACCGAAGTGATCCTGACCGAGGCGACACCTGCATCGGACGGTCGCTTCACGTGGAGCGGTCCGGCGTGGACCGGCGAAGGCGTGACCTCCGACGGTGCACGAGCAGTGATCATCATCGGGGCAGCGTCGGACGTCCAGGTAGCGCTATCGAACACGGCGATCGCTTCGCTGGGCGAGCTGTCCATCACCAAGGCAACAACGGGTTCTGGCGCCGCCGAGGCCACCAATGTGCGCTTCCCGATCCGGCTCTCCTGGACGGACCTCACCGGCTCTGCGCAGTCGTCTGACATATCGGTCCGGGTGGGTGAGGCGGCTTATGTCAGCAGCATTCCTCTGGGCGCCGAAGTCCGAGTCGAGGAGCTCCCCTCGTCTCTCCCCGCTGGCATCACCTGGAGCGCAGCCACATGGCAAGCCGGATCGTCCAACGTTGACCTCAGGAGTGACGCCGGATCGCCCGTCGCCGTTGTGACGGTGACGGGCGGCCCGGGGACGACCGCAGCCGTCTCCCTGGAGAACGAACTCACCGCTGCTGATGACACCGCGACCCCTAACCCACCTGGAGGGGTCGACGCGGGGAACGAATCGGCCGACAACCCGGGGACGCTGCCCGTGTCGGGTGGTTCCCTGTTGCCCGTGACGGTCGCCGGCCTGATCGCGCTCGCGATGATCGGGTTTGGGCTGATGCTCGTGCGCCGCCGCCTCCGTCCACGAGGCTGAGTCAACGCTGAAGAGGTGGGTGCCCAGGCGAGCACCCACCTCTTCTGACTCGCGCAGTGCATGCCAGGTGTATGCACAACCGGGCAGGGTATGCCTACACCCAGCCGGTACGGTCCACGCCGGCTCGGTCGAGGAGCTCTTCGTCGTGGTGGCCGGTCATGGCCTCAGTGGTCCAAAACACCTGATTAACGAGCTCGTCGAGCTCTGCGGAGGCGCGTCCGATGTACGTCGCCACGTCGCGGTAACTTTCGGCCATGACCGCCAGGCACGACCCGACGAAGGGAACGCTCATCGTGTGCCCAAGCCCCGGGCCGGAGAGGTCAACGTCGCCTCGACCGGCCACGAAGCGGAGGACCGTGCGATCTTGCGCATGCACCACTGAAGACGCGAGCCTCCAAATTTGTCGTCCGTAGTCTTTTCCTAAGACCAGGTCTGCCATCTGAGGCATCTGGAGCAGAGCGGGCGCGAACCAAGGTTGCGGTTCACCACTCTTGAAACGGCCGCGCGGGAGGTCATCCGCGTCGCCCTGTTTAAGGATCTCTGCTCGGCGTTCGGTCAAGACTTCGACGTCACGGTCGGGCGCCGCGGTATCGTCCTTCAGTTCCTCATGAATCGCGAGCAGCTCGACGTTAGCCGCGCGACCGGTTCTTTCGTCGAGAGTCGCCGACTCGTCTAATAGGTAGCGGATGTGCGCACCAGCGTCGAGCAGGATGCGTCCAGCCGCCAGTAGCGGACGGAAGGGTGGGTTCGACGCGAGTAGGACTGTCAAGGCCCACGTGTGGTCTGATGTCGCAACGAGGTAATCCTCGAGAAGGTCGATCAGTAGCCGGTTCCGGTTGTTGAGATGCTTCCCGACCTGATCGTCGTGATCGCGTTGTGCCCGAGACCCGGGTGCCCAGGCCAGGAGTCTTCGTGGCGCGAACTGGCGATCGTCGGCGCCCTCGAACAGGTGAGTGTTCGCATCCGATCGAAGCGCGCCGACGGCAACCGAAAGGTCCGCCCACGTCGGTCGGACGCGAGCGATCACCGCCGCCTGCTCGCTTGCGCGCCGCGAGTGCAAAACCACCTTGACCGGGTCCAGCGCGCCGTTGTCGTCGTATACGTCGAGAGGCTTTGACCTGGTCACGCTCGTCACTGTATCCACCTCGCGCGACGTCACCTGGTGACGTTGCGAATGGGCTTGGAGAACCACATCGCAGTGATCACGGCGGCGCCCCAAACGGCAAAAAGCGGATCCCATAGGTAGGCATGGCCGATCATCGCCGGTGGGTCGTAACCGGACCCAGTCCTGACGGCGCCGAGGAGGACTGCGTTAGCGACTAGCGCGTTGACGCCGCCGTAAGCCAGAAGGATGCCGCCGCCTACCCAGCAAGCGGCTCGCCACAGCCGAACCGGAAGAAGTCGGTCATGTAGGACGAGGATGGGGAAGACGGACGCGAGGATCTTCGCGATGGCGATCACTCCCAGGAGAAGCCCGCTCAGGATAGGCGCCTCCGCACCCAGCTCTTCAGCCCAGGGCCCCACGGTGTCCAGTAGCAACCGCCCACCCAGCGCCCAGTAGGCGCTGACGGCCGCGTGCGTCATTCCAGCAGCGAACGCTATCCAGGCCGCAACCCCGGCCGAGCGTGCGGTAGGTGACGTCATGGGTCGATTCTGGCGGATGTGCCCTCTGGCGAGCGCTGTACGGCGATGCCGATCACGTTCGCGGCCCCCGGGAGAACAACGAACCGGTGTGCGGTTGCGGACTCGAACTCGCTAGGGAGCATGAGGATCAAGTCACTGGGCTCCGAAGGAGAGGTAGAGGGAAGGACGACGATCTCGGCGCCGCTGTTCAGAACGATGCTGATCTCGTCGGCGACCACTGTCGTCTCGGTTGCATTGCGGCGGATGTTCACGCGGAAGGTCATGGTTGGCGCCTGTTCGGGTTCGAGCGCGTTCCGAATACTAGAGAGAACGTTGGATGGGCTGGCGTCGCGGTGTAGCTCCTCTGCGCGGAAGCTGAGCGATGAAGAAGACGATCGTGGCGATGACCGTGACGGCGGCCGCGATGCCGACGCAGACGAGAGCGATGAGCGCATAGCCGCGATCCGGATCGAGGAATGGGTAGGGAACCCAACCGTCTGTGGCTCCGCGCACGAGCACTACGGAGATCCACACGAGCGGGTAGAGGAGTACAAGGGGGAGCAGCCGCCATCGAATGGGGGCACGGTCGGTTGCGACTAGCCAGCCCGCCATCGCAAGCACAGGTGTGATCAGATGCAAGACGACGTTCGCCCAAGGCAGCGCTACTCCGCCGGCTGCACCCAGCGGCGCCAAGAACACGGCGTACACCAGTCCGACGACAACGATGTAGGTCGCCGCGAAGGCTCGGGCGAGGACGAGCGCGCGGGAAGGGGTGCGGTTGCGGAGGCCGGAGATGCCGGCAATGGCCCACACGACCGCCACGAACAGGTTCGACTGGATCGTGAAGTAGCCGAAGAAGTTGAACGGGTTGATTTGGGACCGGCTGGCGGTGTCGAAGAACGTCGCCACGATGGCGACGGCGGTGAGCGCCGCGAAGAAGATCCTCGCGACGCTCACCGGTATCGACGCTGGCGCCGGCGACTGAGGGATCGTCAGCACCAGGACTTCACTCGTTTCCGATCGCCTTGTCGGCCTGGTCGCGGAGCCCGTCAACTTTGTCGTCGAACTGGTCCGGCGCGACCTTCTTCACGAACTCGGCGCTCGCATCGAGCACCTTGTCGCTAACCTCTTCGGCCTGTTCCCCGTGAAGAACGTCGTCGATCTTCTCCTTGTTGTCGTCGAGGAAGTTTTTCGCCTTGTTGACGATGTCGTCGATTCCCATACCGTTCCCCTTTCTTTCCATCGATGTATTCGATGGGGTCTTGTGGTCAATTGCCCAGTGCGAGGCCGGACCGGACTATGCCTGCGTTGGCGAGCGCTTCCGCCGCGCTCTTCCTCTTCAGCTCCATTGAGGCTCCGATCTCAGCGGCGAGCTTGGGGCGCTTGCTGACGATCGCGTCCAGTGTGGCGAGCGGAACGCTCAGGAGGGTGACGACTTCACCTGCCACCGCGGTGACGATCGTCTTTTCTCGAGTGAGTGCGCTCTGCCCGATGTAGTCCCCACGCTCAACGGTGGCGAATTCGATTCGCCCCGCGCTGGTTTCGACGGCGAGGCGTACCGATCCTGATACGACGAACCACATGTGGTCTGGTACGACGCCTGTGGGGAGTACGACTTCGCCAGCTCCGTAGCGCTCCAAGTGGGAGGCGGAGCGGACAGTATCTCCGTCTTCGTTCCGAAGGTGGAGTGTGGGCGACACAGTAGCCACTGCCGCCTCGAGGTGGTGCGGCTCTGCAATGGGGTCAGTCGCGTCGCCGTCTAGCGCAAGGTGCTGCCTGCGGGCTGCGTACCAGAGCCAGGCCAGATAGAGGCTGAGGGCGTGTTCGCGCAGGCCGGGGCGTTCGACGGCGAAACTGACCCTGTAGCTTCCATTACCGGAGTACTCAGCCGACGGGCGTTCGCTCGCGACCTTCATGGGGAGTGCGTCAGCGACGGTTACCAGGAGCGAGATCACTTCGTGGGGCGGATCGTCGGTCGTGAACTTCACGTCGGTCGCGACGATGTAACTCCCTACCGGCTGACTCAGGTTTGTGAAGGACGCGCCGGAGAGTGACGAGTTAGGGATGATCTGGATCCCCGCACCGGTGTCGAGGTGAACAGCACGCCAGTTGACTTCGACAACCTTTCCCGCGGTGCCGCCCACCGAAAGCCAGTCGCCGATTCGGAAAGGCTGTTCGAACAGGAGCAGCAAGCCCGAGATGACACCACCGACAGCGTTCTGGAGTGCAAGACCGATGACGATCGATCCCACGCCGAGGGCGGCGATCAGGCCTCCGACATCGGCGCCCCATACCCACTGGAACAGGATCGCAAGGCCTACGACCACCAAAATGAGGCGGGCGATCTCGACGAAGATCGTCGGTATGCGTTCGCGCCATGAGCCTGATTCCGCGCGTGCGAACAAGGCAACGTTGAAGCTCGACAGGACGAGCAGGATCACGAGGAACCCGAGAAGCGTTGCTACAACACGAACCCACACTTGGTCTGCGGGTGAGCGGAACGCGAAGATCATCAACGCGAACACGCCCGCGACGGGAAGAACCCAGTTGCGGAGGAACCGGACGGGTCCGGCCGCAGGATGTCCGCGGCGAGCCAGGACCGCGACAATTTCCGTCAAGATCACGAGGAGAACGGGTAGTCCCACGGCAATGCCGGCGGCCCACCAGACCCACCCTTCCTGCAGAAGATTCATTTCGCTTCGACCCGCCAGACGGGCTGTGATGTTCCTCGCAGCTCGATCATCCCGGCTTGCTCGAGCGGCACGGAGTCCGCGAGTCGCTCCCGGACGGCGTCGCTGACGAAGACGCCCGGTTCAGCGGTCACCGCACCGACTCGGTAGGCAAGGCTGACGGCGTCGCCCCAGAGGTCGTAGGCGAGGCTGGTTCGGGCGACGAGACCACTTGTGACCGTGCCCGTGTCCACACCGGCACGGATGTCGAGGTTGGCGCCGTGCTGAGAGTTGAAGCGCGAAACGGCTGCGCGCATCTGGTGGGCGAACTCGACTGCGCGGCGGACGTTGTCAACGCGAGGGACGATGAGGCCCGAGCTAGCCAGATACCCGTTCCGGAGGGATCGGACCTTCTCCACGCCTGCCTTCGTCGCAGCTTCGTCAAATCCGCGCATCAACTCGTTGAGCTTGGCAATCTCGTCGGAGCCGCTCAGTGAACGGGCGTAGTCGTCGAAGCCCACAAGCTCGGCGTAGACGACCGACACGTTGTCGTGCTCTTCCGAAATCGCCTCTTCTCCCTTCTTGTAGCGTTCGGCCATCGCCTCCGGCATCAGAGTGAGGAGGAGTTGCTCGTTCTCAGCCCGCTGCTCGTCAATCAGCTCCTGCTTAACGCGGAGGCTCGAAGCCATCTCGTTGAACGCATTGCCGAGGTCCCCGAACTCATCCCGCGACCGCTGCGGTACCTGCACGGCTAGGTCGCCACCGGCAACGCGACGTACGGCCTCGACGAGCCGCTTCACCGGTCGGGTGAAGACCTGCGCGAGTAGGAGCGCAAGGATGCTGACGAGGATAAGGATGGCCAGAGTCGACAGCAGCAGGTTTCGCGTGAACTCCGCTACAGGTGCGAACGCTTCGTCCGCATCGATCTTCGCGACGATGACCCAGTTGAGACCGTCCAGGGTGAGTGGCGAGTATGCGACGAGTGTTTCCGGGTTCGTGTAGTCCGCCGTGATGGCGGTTCCGGTTTGTCCGCGAAGGGCGTTTTCGGCGGCTGTGAAGTCAACGGTCTGGAGCTGGACAGTGCCCCCCACCGCGACGATCCGCTCTGCTGTCGCCGGTGCGGTTCCGTTAGCGATAGCGGTCTCCGCGTACTCGTCTGGGTGTTCTACGAGAAGACGGGAGACGCTTCGCATTTGAAGGTCCGGGCCTGCGATGTAGACCTCGCCTGTGTCCCCAAGGCCCTGATCTGCCCACGTCTCGTTGCCCGTCATGACGGCGTTGATCTGGTCGATAGGGATCTGGACAGCCATCACGCCGATGATGTTGGTGGCGGTGCCGACGGGGGAGAGTATCCATGCCGTGGGCACATTCAGGGAGGGGAGGTAGCGTTCGAAGTCGGTCGTCACGACGGCGTCCAGGCTTCCGGTCCGGAGCACTTCTTCGTAGGCGCGTGTGAGTGCGGACGTCGTGTAGGGCTCCTCTTTCATGTTGACGCCCAGGTCGACGGACTTGTACGCGGAGTAGACGACATCGGCTTCTTTGTTGAGGATGAGTACGTCCTCGTACCCGAGGTCGTCGACGAGGCCTGCAAAGTAGGAGCCGTACCGGGCATTCGCAGCTGACCACGCGCTGCCATCCCCCGCGTCATCGAGGGCGAGAGCGGCGTCGTAGTCATCGAAGGCGCGACCCGCTGTGTAGTTCGCCTGAAGGTACCGACCAGCGCGTGTGGCAGGTACGAACGATTCGGCAGAGTATTCCTGACCGGATCGCGCCTCCAGCGCGGGAATGAAGCCCTCCTTGTAGAAGGCATCGATCTGTTCCTGTTGTGCGGACGTGAGCTCGCTCTCCTGTAGGGCCTCGAACCCGTCCACAAACGCCTGCGTCGCTTGGACCGCACTCTCATTTCTGGAGTCGAGCTTCACGCCGAGCTGAACCGACGAGATTTCTCGTTGGATCTCTTCGGCCCGCAGCTCTCGTACGGTTGTGAGCTGATCGAACGCCGCCGCCCGGAGCGATTCTCGGCCGTTGAGGTATCCGATCACTCCTACGACCGCGGACGCGATGAGGCTGACCGCGAGCAACATGATCAGCAGCTTTGATTGGATGCCTAGACCGATCCGCCGCCTCGGTTGACGGACCGACGCCTCGCCCTCCCGTGCCGCCGTTTCACCGTTACCGGCCATTACCCACCCCGTCCTCACTTGCTCGAGTTAAAGATTGCACAGCACACCGGTATACCGCTATACCGGAGTCGTAACATTCAGTCTGGGGGAGCGATGCCGATACCGAGCGAACCTTCGGCGATAGCCGCGGAGTCGCCGAACGCCCTCGGTCAGTCGGTGTTCGATGTGCTCGGGCGCGCCATCGCGGACGGCATCCTGGTTGAGGGTGAAGCGCTCCGCGAACGAGACCTCGAGCGATGGATGGGCGTCTCGCGGACCCCTATCCGGGAGGCGCTCGCTCGCCTCGCCGCGTTGGGACTCGTGGAGATTTCTCCGAGCAGATACACCAGGGTGACTGTCGTCGACGACAGCTTGATAAAGGAGACGCTCGAATTCGTGGGGTTTCAATCGGGCCTCGCGCTCCGTCTGGCCGTCCCGAGAATGTCGGCCCGGGCCCTCAAAGTCACCGATGAGCTCATCGCTGAATTACTAGACGCAAACGACCGGGACGACGCCCAAGCCCTCATCGCAGTGACCAGGCGGCTCAATGCTCACGTTGCTGACCACGTCGGGAACCGGATCCTCCGGCGGGTGCTCGGAGAGACTCGGCTCCTGGTCGAGCGAAACCTCAAAGGCGAAGGTTGCGTGCCCGGAACGCCCAAACAGCGGCGGGAGTGGTTCGAGAAGCTGCGCGACGCCGTCCGCGAGCGAGACGGCGAATACGCCGAGTACGCCATACGTGGCCATCACGAGCTCGACACAGATCCCCAACCCCCATGGAAGGAAGCATCATGACCGATCCCAATCCGGAGCAACCGGTTGAACCAACAGAACTTCAGCACACTCCCACCGCGACCGCTCAGGGCCCGTCCCGCGTCGCGATACTGATCGCGGAGGCACTCGGCACTTTCCTCCTCGTCCTCGGCGGTGTGGGATCCGCGCTCCTCGCCGCTAATTTTGGGGCGAGCGACAACGGAACCTCGCTCGGCATCGGCTTTGTAGGTGTCTCGCTGGCGTTCGGACTCACAGTTGTGGCTGGTGCCTACGCGTTCGGTCCGATCTCAGGAGGGCACTTCAACCCGGCTGTCACCATCGGTCTTGCGACGGCGGGCCGTTTCCCCTGGAAAGACACCGGCGGTTACATCGCCGCCCAGATCGTGGGCGGTCTCGTAGCGACCTCGCTGTTGGCGCTCATCGGTTCATCCAACCCTGGATGGTTCGACGCCGCCCACGCCGGCGGATTTGCCAGCAACGGCTTCGGCGAGCTTTCCCCCGGCGGATTCGGCATCCTTGGCGCGATCGTGGTGGAAGTGCTATTCACGGCGATCTTCCTGCTGATCATCCTGGGAGTCACCCACCCGACGCGCGGCAACCCGGCGTTCGCCGGCCTCGTCATCGGCCTCACTCTGACTCTCATCCACCTGGTGACGATTCCGGTCGACAACACGTCCGTCAACCCCGCCCGCTCGATCGCGGCTGCAGTATTCGGCGGTGTCGATCCGCTGGCACAGGTGTGGGTGTTCATCGTGTTCCCCATCGTCGGCGCCGTCCTTGCCGGCCTCCTTCACAGGACGCTGCTCGATCGGACGCGTCGCTGAAGCAAGCGTTCCCGGGGCCACCTTCGCGGCCTCGGGAACGCCCTCAGGATGGCGACTCCGCTGCGGGGGCCGACTCGGCCGAATGCCCCTGCGGGCGTAACATATCGGTATATCGAAATCCGGACACGGTCACCACAATCTCCACCTCCCAGCCCGAATGGACTTGGGCGACACCCCCGTAGCAGCGCTTTCAGCATCTAGGTCTGAGGAGAACGGCTTGGAGAGCACGAGTACTCGAGTTAATCCCTCGCACCTCGTTGACGGGGCAATACTCGTGCTTGAGGACCCCGCGCGTCGAGCCGACGTACTCCTTCGCGTCAGGAAGCCCGAGGGCTGGGAACCAAGCCCCTGGTGGTCGGTCGGCGCCTTCCTCGCCGTCACCGCCGTCGTTGTCTTCACCCTTGGTTTTATCCCCGGCGATATCAGCCCATGACCGGCGAGATCCAGGGCCGGGGCTGAGCCGGTGCCGCGCTACGCCGTCCCCGCCAACAGCGACGACGAACAAGAACTTGCCGCAGTCTTCGGTAGCGCTGTCAACCTCTCGATTATCCGCGAGCTCCAGCGTCATTCGCCTAGGACCCTCGGAGATCTGACCGAGGCGCTGGCAATCGGCCCTTCGACAGTCGCGTCCCGAGTGCGAGAACTCGAGGCCCACGGAGTGATCATCGGCGACCCTCCCAGGGCCTCGCGAAAGCAAGGAACGGAAGCGAGCCTCTCCCTCGATGATGTGGTGATCCAGCGGCTACTGAGCCAGCTGGAGCACATTGTCTCAGGGCGCAAATCGGCATGACCGCGCGGTGCTAATCTCCGGTTATGCGGAATCTCAGGGAAGAGGTGCGCCCTCCTGCGTTCATGCCCATTCCGGCATCCACGGCGGGTTTGGCGGACGCCGTGTACGACCAGCTGGCGCACGCCATCATCGACGGTTCACTTCCGCCCGGTGAGAGGCTCCGCATCAATGAGCTCGCGGAAGCGATGGAGGTTTCACGGACCCCAGTTCGCGAAGCTCTTCAACGGCTAGCCCGACTGCACCTCGTGGAGATCGTCGCCTCGCGCGAGACGAGGGTGACAACGCCGCCACCGACTGCCGCTGTCGACACCTTCGAGTACACCGGCTATCAGATCGGGATCACGGCCAACATGGCCGCGCGCCGGATGACACCTGACGAGCTGACCCATGCGATAGAACGGCTCGACAACATGATGGAGGCGTCCAAGAACGACGACCTCGATCGGCTGTACACCGAAGCGCGCGAGTTCTCCCGAATCCTCGCTCGGGGCGCTCGGAACTCGGTCTTGATCGGAATTCTCCGCGAAGCGGGCCTCGCGATGGAGAGGAACATCCGCCACACCCGGGTAACAGTGTTGCCGGCCGATCGCAGGCTCGTCGCATACGAACACATCAAGGCCGCGCTCCTCGCGCGAGACGGTACCGCCGCGGAGCACTGGCTCCGCATCCAGCATGGGATTGCTGAGTTCCCCGCCGACGAAGCCTGATTGCCGACCCGGGCCGCCGGATGCGACATCGCGCCGGCGGCGTCCTCGACGTGCGCTTGCGCCGCTACGAGCTCACATCGCGGACCGGTTGCGACGACAATGCCGACCGTACCGCGCGTCGTTCGGAACGGTCGAGTCTCGTCGCTGCGCGTCGCGATGCGTCCGCAGCCATTCGATTGAAGGCGTCGGCCTCGTCGGGCGCGATGTCACGCAGAGCGAGAAGGCACTTCTGGAGGCGAATCTGGACCTCAACGAGTCCTGCCCCGTCGCGCGCCAGGGGGCGGAAGGCATCCTCCGCCAGCTCGTCCACGCGAGGCCGCGCCATCCACACGTGCTGATGATCGATCGATTCGTTGCGTTCGCGGGACCTCATGGCGGCGGTGAACACGCGCTGCAGGGCGGCGAGGACCTCGATCGCGGTGCCCGGGTCGTTCGTGGACGGGGACAGCGCGCGGCTGCCAATCTCCGCCAGCGCGATCACCCCGAGGCGCGGGTCCTGGTCGTAGTCGCGGTGGCGCCCGAGGACGAACGCGCTGCGGATGCCGCTCTCGATTTCGTCCGTGAGGACGCCGCGTACGTGCACGAGGGGGTGCCGACGGTCCGCGATCGTGCCCGGGATCGCGGTGACGAAAAAGTCGCACCGGTGTTTTGCCGCGAGCGCGTCCAGCCTTGCAACGTCGACGCTGAGGACGTACTCGCCTTCGAGGGCGGCGACGGGAAAAGCGTCAGCGGGTACCGCTTGAAGCTCGCGAGCGCCGAGGGTGGGATGCTTCGCGTATGCGACGAGGGTGCGCGTCGCGGCATCCTCGACCCGGTCGATCACGTCGGCCATCCGACCGAACCTGGCGAGGTGGCCGATCCAGCGGAGAAGCGTGACGACGATCAGCGCGATCACGATGAGGGTTCCGAAGAAAAGAATCGTGCGTCCCTGCTCGGTGTAGTACCCCGTCGACAGAGCGATGATCCCAACGAGCGCGAAGACGAATGCGCCCACGAATGTCGAGAGCGCATTCTGCGATGTCGGATCGGTGATCAGGAGTTTCGTCGACCGAGGAGTGGCGATCGTGGTGGCCGAGGAATATGCCGTCACCATCGCCGTGATCGAAAATGTCGTCGCCGTCAGCATCGCGGTGGCGACGATCTGCAGCAGCGAGTCGACCGAGTTCTGCCCGAGCTCAACGCGAAGTTCGAAGGGGATGATGGATCCGACAACACCGGCGGCTAGGGCGAAGAGCACCGCGGCCACCGTAAAGACGACGGCCCGGACCCACACGGTGCGCATGATTCGTCGAAGGAGCGTGAGGGCTGTGGGGGAGGACGCGGGCATGGAGACAGTCAACCGCGTTTCGGCAGTCCGCTGAGTTCCCCAACGATGGAGCATGATCTCCCGTCGAGCTTCGCCATGCGCACTGCTCCTTGCCGGCCTCGGACTTAGATGAGACAGTTCTCATCTGCGACCGGGAGCCGCCGGCGCGATCTGATTGCGCAAGACGTTGGAGCTGATGATGATGAGGCGCTTCCCCGCCACTCTCGCCGTGATCGCGCTAGTCACGGCAATGATGGTCGGCGGTGGCCAGGCTGCGAACGCGGCTAAGCCTCCTGTTGTGATCGAGACGGTTGCGAGTAAGACGGTGGCGAAGGGGAAAACGGTCGCCATCAAGCCGTTGGTCAAGGCGCGCGGCTCGGACGTGAAGATCATCTCCAAGACGCTCACGGCCACAGCGAAGGGCGTCAACCTGAAGAATAAAACGTCCCTGAGGTTGAAGGCCGGGACGTACAAGCTCACCCAGACCGTGAGGTACCAGGTCAAAGAGCGCCGATCGACCACGTTGGCTCAGTACGAGGTGTTCTTCGCCGACTGCAAGGTGGTGAAGGTCATCACCGACGACGTCGTCGAAGCTCGCATGGCCATCGCCTGCACTTCCGACGAGTTCCCGGGCTCACAAGCATTCACGGTCGACATGGAGTGGGTGTACTGCGACGCAGACTCTTATCTGGACCACCTCTGCTCGTGGGACGAGTTTGTCGATGGGGCGTCGTTCTGGAGCGGGCAGAGTACCAACGGCGCTTTCACCATCGAGTCATTCGCCGAAGACTGGCTCACGCCGAAAGCCGGGGAGAAGTTCGGAGCGATCGGGCAGGTCACGGCCAAATCGATGAAGCTCACCGGCTCCGTGTGGTCAAAGTCGAAGACTCTGTCAAAGGCGCAGACCCTGAAGGTCACCACCCGGAAATAGGTATCCGCGCGTCTGTGCAGCGCGCATCCGATTCGAGCTGCGGATTGTCGAGCAAGCTTCGCGGGTAGGCCGCCCCTTTAGGGTTACCGGCTGATCAGCGAGCCGCGGTTCGCAGCACGATGACGTCGCAGTGGCTGCATTTGTAGCCGCCGACCCAGTCCCGCATGACCGTCCCGCAGCGCTCGCATCGAAGTTGAACTGCGTCGTCGAACCCGTCGTCTATGGACTAAGCGCTAATCCTCCGGTTGGGCGGCGAGAATCTTTATCTTTCAGTTTGACATAGGAAACGCTAAGGTTCGAGCAACCGCGGGCAGTGTTGCTGCGGCCTCGTGACGACAGGTTGGGGCCTGGGTGCGTTCTTCGGCTAAGCGGTTGATGTCTGCTGTTTCGGTCGGTCTGCTTAGCGCAGCGTTGCTGGTGGGCGTTGCGGCTCCCGCGTATGCCGCGCTCCCAGCGGGCCCGGTCACGGTCGGAGTAACGGGTTCTCGTCCAGGTGCCACCGAGATCCCCTTCCAGGTCTCCGACCAGGTCGGCGTGGGGGTTGATGTCGCGACCGGTAACCTCCGGGTGTCGACCCGCAGCTTGTCGTTGGTGAGTGTGACCGGTCAGGTGGGTATCGGGCAGACGTACAACTCGTTGAGCACCAGCGCGGGTGCGTCGAACACTGCGGCGGCGAACCGGTGGGTGTTCACGGCGCAGGGTGCGGGGTTCCTCGCGACCACCTATGGCGGGGGAGGGCTGACCTACACCGCCGGCGACGGGTCGACCTGGAAGTACACCACCGGCACCGGGAGCGCGTTCAACAGCCCCGCCGGCGCGAAGGCGGATCTCGTGTCGGTCACGGGCGGGTACAAGCTCACCGACCGCCAGTCGCGTCAGGTGATCACGTTCAACAGCGACGGGCGCGCGACCTCGATCGCGGACCGTAACGGCAACACCACGACGCTCACGTACGACCCGTACGGCACGGTCGCGACGGTGGTCAGCAGCGCCGGCCCGACCGCGGCGCGCACCGCGACGTTCACGTACTCGAGCACCACCCGCACCCTGACCGCGTCGCAGACATCGGGTGCGTTGTCGCGGTCGGTGAAGTGGGTGAAGGATTCCTCGCAGAACCTGACCTCGATCGTGGACGGGGAGAACAAGACCACCGCGTTCGGGTACACCGGGCAGCAGCTGACGAGCATCACCGGCCCCACCGGTGCGGTCGTCACTCTCGGGTACGAGTCGTCGACATCGTCCCGGGTGGTGTCGGTGTCGCAGGCGAACACGACCGCGGGGTCGCCAGGGACGAGCGTGACACGGTTCGCGTACCCGTCGTCAACGAGCCGGTACCTGGCACGGCCGAACACGGACCAGGCAGCCTCGGTCGCGTCGGTGCCGCACATCACGTACACGATCAACAGTTCCACCCGTCTGGTGACCAAGTCGGTGGATGAGATGGGCCGGGAGAAGGCGAAGACCTACACCCCCAACGGGGACACGGCCACGGTAACCGCCGGGACCGGTTCCACCGCCGGCACCACGACCGCAATGTACGGGGCGAACGGGGGAGACTCCTTAACGTCGCTGCAGGCACCGGGCGGGCAGACCAGTTCGCAGGCGTTCGCGAACACCGCCGCGTCGACGCAGTACCTGGCGTCGTCGTCGACGGACAGCGCGGGAAACGCGTCGACGTACACATATAACGGGGCGGGTAACCAGCTCACCAGCACCGACGCGAACGCCGCCACGGCGACCCTGACGTACAACTCGGATGGGACGGTGGCGACGGCGTTGGCGCCCGGGAACGGGTCGAACAAAACCCTGTACGGGTACAACGCAAACAAGCAGCTCACCTCGATGACCCCCGTCACCGGCTCATCCCTCGGTGCGCGGGCGTTCACGTACGACGATTTCGGCCGGTTGAAGACTGAGACCGACGGGGCGGGTACGACCACCACGTACGCGTACGACAAGCAGGACCGGCTCCTGACCACGGCGTTCTCGGACGGGACCGCGACGGTCACGAACACGTACACCGACCGGGGGCTCCCCGCTACGCGCGTCGATGGGAACGGGACCACTACTTACACCTACGACCAGCTCGGTCGCCTCGTCGCCCGGGCGAACAGTTTCTTCGGCGGGACGATCAGCTACGGCTACGACCGATCCTCGAACCTGACCACCGTCACCGACAGCCGCGGCACCACCACGAACGCGTTCGATGACGCGGGTGTACCCACCCAGATCACGTACGGGGCAGGCGACGTCCTCCTGTTCGGCGTGGATGATCAGGGCCGCCGGACGGACTCGTGGTTGAAGTCCAACGCCACTCACACCACCTGGACCGCGCACACCCGTCAGGTGTACGACACTTCCGGGCGGGTCTCTCGCGCGATCGGTGAGACCAGGACCAGCGCGGGCACTGTCACCGTCCAATTCGACGCGTCCTACTGCTACAACACCGCCAGCACCTCCACGTGCGGGACGGCCACGGCGAACGACCGGTCGAAGCTGCACTGGTCGAAGGACAACATCTCCGGGATGGTCAGCGCGTACGGGTACGACACATCCGGGCGGTTGACCAGCGTCACCCAGACCGGCGGCACCAACCCCGCCACCTTCGCGTACACGTACGACGCGCGAGGCAACCGGCTCACCGCCAACGTCACCGGCGGGGCCTCACCTTCCACCCAGACACTGACCTACAATGCGGGCAACCAGCTCACCACCAACGGGTACACGTACGACGGGACAGGCAACCTCACCGCCGACACCGCCGGCACCTACACGTACAACGGTGCGCAGCAGATGACCAAGGTCACCAAGCCCGGCGGCAACGAGTACAACTACCGGTACGCCGGCACCAGTCAGGTCGAAGTCCTCGCCCAGGAATACAGCGCCCGCGACTACAAACTCGTCTACGGTCGCACCAACCAAGTCGGTCTGCCCGTCGTCGAACAGGTCCAAGCCGGTACCGCCCTCGCCTGGATCGACAACGACCCCGTCACCGGTGAACCCCTCATGCTCACCACCGCCGGCGGCGTCCAAACCCTCTACGTCTACGACGGACTCGGCACCCCCGTCGGCATGCTCACCGACTACGCCACCGCCGCCTACGTCAACACCTTCGACCCCTACGGCACCGCTGTCCTCACCCGCGGCGGGCAAGGCAACGGATGGACCTACAACCCCTTCGTGTTCAAGGGCGGCATCCAAGACCGCGCCACCGGATGGGTCCACTACGGCAACCGCTGGTACAACCCCACCCTCGGCCGCTGGACCCAACAAGACACCCTCGACACACCCCTCGACTCCACCAACGCCAACCGATACGCCTACGCCGGCGCCGACCCCATCAACAACATCGACCCCACGGGGCGTGCTATCTCGGCGTGTGGTGCGACATCGGCAATTACTGGGCTCGTCTCCTTTGCAACGGGGGTCGCCGGATTTGCTCTAGCCCCATTTACGGCGGGAGCCTCGATACCAATTGCTGCTGGAGCGCTCGGTGCCATATCGGTCATCAGTGGAGCGACGTCCGCTACTCTCGGGATCTATTACCTCGCATCGGACGGGAATTGTTGATGCCTCTGTTTCGCGCACCGCAAAGCGGTGAGGCGCGGCGAACGCGAGCAGCATTCGCCGTGACATGCCTGATACTTGGTCTCGCTGGTTTGATTGCAGGACTCATCCTGGTCGCGAATGACCAGGCTTGGGGGTGGGCGATCGTGATCCCGACCCTGATCGCGTCAGTAGCAGGTGCCCTCTTGCTGACGGTGGGGAGCCGGGGCAGTCAGTAGACCCCGGCTGCGGCTGCCGACTCCATACGGACGCGGCACCTCCGCGCCCTTTCTCGCATAGACCGATAATCACTCTTGTATCGGCGGGTCTCCTGCCGGCCAGCCCTCGCCGGCGCCGACCCATCAACGACACGCCCCGACCGGTCGAGCGTATCGTTCGTCGTCTGTCGGCTGCTACCAAGACCCCGAGACGGGCGAAAACGTGTACGCAAAGGGCATCCCTGACCCCAATAGACGATCAGCTAGTGGTTGTTATGCGAGCCTCGCCGCTACAGTCTTCTTACCCGCGCCGCCGATCACGGTTGAGGTCGGCGCGGGCCTCGTCCTCTACTGCTTCGACGACCTGGGATCATGACTACAACTCAGAGGTGGGCAGGATTCGCCCTTGGAGCCGTCCTTGCCCTGATCGGCTTGGTTCTCGGAGTCTCAACATCTTGGGGTGGGGGAGCAATCGCTCTGGCAGTCGGCGGAGCAGTCATCGCGGCCGTTCACGCGGCTCTCTTGGTGATGGCCCATCGCCACCGGTGACCTCACAACCCCGGTGGGCCTCGTAGCCGGAGACTGACTTGAGGACCGTGCCAGTTGGCACCGGGCCGTACGTCATGGACGCCGCCGCGACCGTGTCGGGCTCGAGCTGGACCTTCACGAAGAATCCGGACTACCGGGCCCCGAGCTCCAGAAGTACGACAAGGTCGTCTACAACTTCTACGTCGACGAGAGGGCCATGCTGAACGCCCTCAAGTCGGGCCAGATCGACGCGGGGTACATTGCACAGAAGGCGAACGTTGCCGAGGCCGAGGCATCGGATCTATCCATCCTGACTACCCGCCACGACTGGCAGGGCTTGATGATGTTCGACCGTGCCGGTGACATCATTCCCGAACTCGGAGACGTGCGTGTGCGCCCGGCGATCATGCACGCGTTCGACACCGACCTGATGGTGAACAAGGCGCAGCTAGGCTTCGGCAAGTCGAACCGGCAAGTGTTCAACGAAGCGTCGACCACGTACCAGCCCGAACTGAACGATGATCTCTCGTACAACCTCGACGAAGCGAAGGCGCTGATGAGCGAGGCGGGGTGGCGCCGACGGGCTCACGATTGATCTGCCGCTGTCGTTGTCCATGATGCAGCGGGATGTCGTCCAGACAATCGAGCAGGGCCTCGGCGAACTGAACATCACGGTGAACTGGACCGACGTGGGTATGGAGTAGTTCAACGAGCTCATCGCCGGGAAGTGGCCCATGGCCTGGGTACAGTTCGGTGCCGAGAAGGACTGGATGGTCAGCCAGACCCTCCTGGCGGAACAAGCGGTGTTCAACCCGCTTCGCAGCCCCGATCCCGAACTCGCCGCGATGCTCGACTCGATCCCCACCGCCTCTGAGGCGGAGGCCGAGTCGACTTTCAAGGACATTGATCGCTGGGTCGTCGAAAACGGCTGGTTCGCACCCTGGTATTGGATCGACGGCACCTACGCGTACAAGAAGTCGGTCGAGGTCGAGCCGCAGGCCTACCAAACTGTTCCGTCGCTGTACAACTTTGAGCCCGCTTCGTGAAATGCCGCGGAGGGGGGCGGGATTCAGCGCCTGCCCTTTTCGCGGTGGGGAGAGGCAACGCACAGTGTTGCCACCTCGACGTCGACCGTGATGGCGCCGCGGTCCGCACTAACGTCTGCTGACAGCGAGCGGGTCAGAGACGCTGGCCCCGGCCCGGTTGAGAGCATCATCGAGGACACGTCGTCGTCGGTTGAAGAGAATCTTCGTCTTGGGCCCCGGCGTATTCAGCCACTCGATCCCATCGGGCAACCTCCTCATGGCCCCAGACGATGGTCCTCCGAGCTCACAGATCGCTCTCCGCAAGATGGTCGCTCCAAAACCGATCCTCGAGCTGCGGGTCGTCCTTCAGCTCTACGTCTGTCACAAAGACGTTCCGGCGACGTAGGGGGCCCGGAATTACCCCATCGGTGAGCTCGCAAGTGCCTTCGGGGTGCCAGGGGGTGTCCAGGCTGAAGCCCCAGCTGCTCACCCACCGGGGGAGTGGTGCGTTGTGGTTCTCGAGGCACCATTCGACGACACCCGCGATCGCAGCGTCCCATTCCGGAGAGACGTGTTTCGGTGCGGTGAACGCCAGCAGCACCGCCGTCGCTGGGTCAACGGACGAGAGATCCCGGCGGAGGCGTCGGAGCCCGAGAAAGTCTGGTTGGCGACGTACAGCATCAGAATGGCCCAGCACAGTCCGCCGGGACCTGAGGTTCAACGCCAGGAGGCGGAGGTCGAGAGCGTCAGCCATCGTCTCAGGGGTGGCAATCGTCGGTCTCCGCGCTCCGCTCTCGTGGGCAGACACATTCGAAGCGGCGACACCAGTCATCTCTGCTACCCGAGCTTTGGATATCCCACTCCGGCGACGTTCGAGGAAGCTTTGATCGGTGATCGACAGCACAGTTCGAGCTTATCGAGATCGATATGCTCCGCCTCATGTCCCTCTTCGAGGGCGTCACCGGGTCTCTCATTTCACTCATGGCCGACTTATCGAGTTCGATAGGGTCCGACGCCTGAACGAGGCAGAAGGGCCCCGATAAGTCGTGATCAGTTCATTGGGAACGCTCCCGTGCCAAGCTGGGCAAGCTTGACCAAGGTGTACTTGGCAGGTCGGAGGCCAGTTGTCGACTGGGATCGGCGACCCCTGCCAACCCTGCCAAGTAGTAGATGTTGTATGTATGAGAAAAAGTAGTAGTAGTAAGTAGAGAGCCGGAAAGTACTCTCTCTTTCCCCTTATACATACCTTCCCGCACTTGGCGATCTTGGCAGTGGTAGCCAAAACGCCCCCTGACCTGGGAATTAGGCCGTTTTTCAGCTTGGCATCGTCTTGGCAGGACTCGCCCCGTCTTGGTCGCGGCTGTGAAAAGTCCCGGCCAGGAGCTGTATCCCCATTTCCGAGCCGTCTCTAGCGGGATTCGGTGCACACGAACGTCAGCTTCGCCGATGCCTACGGGGTGATCCACGACCTCAACCATCGGTCGCATTCCCGACGGTCGGACAGGGTGAAGCCGAGACTCCGGTCGGGAACGCGGTGGTAGTGGGTCAGTTCGGGTCGGCTGGGCGCCCGATGATGGATCACGTACTCGGCGTCGAGTCGCGGCACAGCGTCGTCGACCCAAAGCAGCGGTCGGCCGGGGGCAAGTTCCATGATCTGTCTTGCCTTCCAGACAGCCATGCGTTCGTCCCGGTACCCGTCGTCGACGACGGCAAGTGGCAGGGCAGGCAGCCCCAAGGCCGGCGAGAAGTAGGTGTTCGCGTACTCTACCCAGGTCGACGCCCAGTGGACCTCGATGCCCCGGGCGAGCAGGCTGAGGATCCATTCGACGGCGATCCCTGAGAACGAATGCGTTGCTTTCCAGAGCCCATCGGAGCCCCACGGGGGCTGGCTGTGGTGGACGGTCGGAACGGCCCCGGCTCGCATGACGATCTCCGCGGTGCGCACGTCCTCACGGAACTCCAAGCCGGCCTTGGCGTTCGGGATGCGGACGACGTAGTCGATGTCTATGGCGACGACGGGTCGTTGCAGCTCAGTCATCTTCGCGTCATTCGCCATTGTCGTGGTTGCGGCGGTAGACCGTCTTCAACGCGTCGACGATCTGATCGGCGGCCTGCCTCGGCGGGCCGAGGTCACTCAGCTCGAGGCCGAGGTCGAAGAGCGCCTTCCGAACCGAGTCGACGATCTCCAAGGCCCACGCGTTGATGGCCTGGTCTCGCGCGATGATCCGTTCGACCGCTTCCCACTGGGGGAGCCGATGCTGAATCGCGTCCGAGGGCGTTGCTCGGCGTCGGGCGCGAGCAAGGTCGCGGCGGCGTTGGTCGCGAAGGGCTTCCTGTCCCGCGGGGTCGCTGGCGAGGGTGAGCCACGCGTCCATATCTGCGAGCACCTCGGGCGTGGGGCCCATCTCCCAGCTGATGGTCCGTAGGGCGGTGATTGCTCTGTCGCGGGGGCGTCGGAGCTGCATCAGTCCGTCACCGCTGTCGCGCGATGCGATCCGAGAGATGAGGAGCAGAGGGCGTCCGTCACTTCTCTCCCGCAGCGGCGACGTCTCGAACTCGGAAGTCTCAAAGAATCCGCGTTGCGCTCGGTGGCGCACCGAGTCGAGTTCTGGCAACCCGATCCGCTGCCCGAAGCACGTGTTGGCGGCGCCGTGCCATTGTGAGGCCCAGACGACGTCGATTCCGTCGCCGAGAAGGCTCTTCACCCAATCGACGCCGGTCCGGGAGATCCAGAACCAGCGGACCCAGTGATCGTCCTCATCCCAGCGCGGCCTGTACCAGGCTTCTTCGGGGATCATGTCGCGATAGACGTCAACCTTGAGGGGCCATCGGTCTGAACTCGGGAGTCGGCCCGTGTCGTTGAGGACCGCGAGGAGTCCTTCGACCTCGATCGCGACTACGGGCCGGTAGCGGTCAGCGCTCACCACGGATACCCTCGGCTCTCGCATTGATGACGAATCACAACGCCGCGGCGCGAATCTCGCGCAGGCTAGGTGCTTCGAGTTCTAGAGTCTTGAGGTCGAGGAAGACCAGGTTGCCCTGCTGGAGATCGCAGCCGAGGCTCGCGACTCGTCGACCGTCGGCCCTAACACCACCACCGGGCTGGTGCATATGACCGTGCGCCAGGAGCTTAGGCATGACGCTGTCCCATACCTGCTTCACGCGAACGCGAGACGCCGCCGATGCGAGCCGCTCCGCTTCGGGGATGCCCAGAGGGTTGGTCCGCAAGATGTTCTGGACAGCGCGGACAGGGGTCCCCGCCGGTGACTCGTGCGTGATCATGATGTCTGCTGGGCCGCCACTGGCCGCGGCCTCGACCATTTCCTCGGTGATGGCTTCTTCGGGCCACCAGTCGACCCCCTCCGTTCTGTAACGACGGTCGATCGATGTGGCGCCGCCCAAGCAGAGGATGCTGCGCCCGCCGATGTTGAGTCGGTAGGGCCGGGGGAGAAGCCACTGCAGCTCCGAAATCCTGATCGCCTCTCCAGGGTGCTGCGCGAATAGAGGAGAGATGGCGCCCCAAGGCTCGTGGTTGCCCAGCACGGTGCAGACGCGTGACACCCCGGCTTCACGAAACGCCGTGTCCACGTCGCGATCATCCGACCACCAGTCACCTGCCTGTATCACGGTGGTGACGTCGGGCGCGAGCACCGCGATCGCACGGGCGACGGTCCGGATCCAGCTCAGATTCCCGTGCCAGTCGCCAGAGATGGCGATCCTCCGGTCGGGCAGGTCCATGAAGGCGGCGGATTCGAAGACTTTGTCCAGCATGCTCGCTCCTGTCGTTTCGCCTGACCGCCTTTGGTAGGGGAGGCCATCGCCGGCTATCGCGACGGCGAATGCGGCTAATAATCCGCGCGCATTGCAATCCTGTCAAGGGTCCACGACTCCGGACTCGTCATCGGCTGACCGCCCTGTCGCGCAAGGGAGCCCTTGCGCCCTACCACGGTTGCGGGTAAAAAGCCGCATATGAAACTGCGAGTTCTACGATCCCGTTCCCCCTGACGGGTGGCGAGCTACCTGAGGGGTGGGCGCGCTGGCGTGGCCTGGGTAGGCTGCCGTCGTTCCGCAGCCTGTGTCCGAGCGAGCTTGATCACGTCGGCGACCTTCGCCGCGTCCGCGCTCAGCAGCGCCGGCTCGAGCCAATGACCGAAGTGATCGAGCAAGCGCCCCAAGTCCTCGAGCTGCATGACCGTATCGCCAGCCAGCATCGGCTGCAGCTTCCCGTAACGGATCTCAAGGGCCTCGGCGAGCTGCGACATCTTCCGGATCGGAGCCTTCGGGTTCCTCAGGAACTTCACCCGGACAGAGTGCGCCACCCGGTGCTGCAACTGCGCCGCGCGTAGCCGACCACGGCTCTCTCGCGACCACGTCTCGTCCGGGGTGACCCACTGTGTTTCGCCCTTCCGCCCGAAGTCCGCGGGGTCGATCAGGAACTGTTTGGGCACGTACTTCGGGCTGGGCACCCACAAGACTCTAGCCAATGGCGTGTATTTCCGCCAAGGGCGTGACTTTTTCGGCTCTGGGCCCGGATTTCGCGAATCGGCACGCATGGGAGAAACATCATGACGAAGAACCGATACATCAAGCGCACAGTCGCAGATTTCGACCGCATCGAGTGGCTCGACGCGAAGCACCGCACCCACTCCGTCCGCGTCGCTGGCCCGGAATCAGTGCGAGACATCAAACCGGCACAGCTGAGCCGGCGAGCCGGTAAGTGGGTCGGGCAGCAGGCTCACCAAGGCTACTACTGGTGCGCCGGCATGCAGGCTCACGTCTGGCACGAGTCGATGACGGAGTTCACGAGCCTCATGCTCGTCGACCACCTCTACGAAATCGCTGAGATTCTCGCGCAACCGCTTCTGCTCACCTTCGCCGACGGCTCGCACCACCACCCCGACTTTCTCATCACCGGTGCTGACGGCTCGCGCTGGCTCCTTGACGTGCACATCAAGGCGATGACCACCGAGTCGGATGAGAAGAAGTTCAAGCTGACCGCGGCCCTCTGCGAACGCGTGGGCTGGAGCTACGAGTTGCTCGACGCCGTTACCAACACCGAGCGGTGGAACCTGGAGTTACTCGCTCGGTGGGCACACCCCCGATTCGCCCCGTCGCCAGTGGAGCGGCGTCGGTTGCTCACCCTCGCGAACTCGTGCCGCACGTTCGGAGAGCTCCGTGTCTCCGCGAATCGGCCGTTCCCTGCCGCAGCGCTCCCGGCCATCTACCACCTGATGTGGAAGAGGAACATCATCTTCGCCCTCGACCGCCCCTTCACCGACGACACCCTCATCGAAGCAGCCTGACGGCTCGCTTCCGAAAGGAAAGACCATGCCCACCGCCCCCCGCACCATCACCCTCGGCCAGACCATTGAGCTGCCCGACGCCGATTACACCCTGGTCGGTTTCGCGAGCGGCGCCTTCCGGCTCCGCAACCAATTCACCAACCAGTACATCGTTCTCGACCACGCCGAGCTGGCCCGTGTCTTGCCTCCCGGGAAGCCGCTCGAGACCAGCGCGGCAAAGCCTGTCGGCTCGGTCGCCGAAGAGCTGGACCGCCTCGATGAAGACGCCCGCATCCTCATCCCTCACCTCCAGGAGATTCTCGATGGTACGGCCCCCGACGGAGGGCAGCCCCGCGCCCAGTACGCGACGCACCTCCCCATGAAGCGGCGTCTCGAGAGCAAGCTCGCCGAGCTCGACAAGCTCGGCCTGGACATGTCCTTCCCGACCCTGAAACGGAAGCTGAAGCGCTATCGCGAGCAGGGCCCGTCTGGGCTGGTCGACGGGCGCGTCGCGAAAGACGCCAAGCCGCTGGAGAAGCTCATCGACCCCGACCTGCTGGCGGAGCTCGCGAAGCTGCTGGCGTCCTACGAAGGCAGGTCTAAGACCTCCTACTCCGCCATCCGAGCCGAGCTGCGTGAGGTGCTCATCGAAAACTACCCGGACCCTGACGAGCGCCCGAAGCTCCCCTCCCCGTCGAGCATCGAACGCTACGTCTCGATGCTTACCGGCCAGAAGAACCCCACCAAAGGCGGCGCGCGGAGGCAGAAGGAGGCGCTCACCCCGCAGCGTCCGTTCCGGCCCCGCCTCGTCACCAGCCCAGGCGACGAGTGCCAGATAGACACGACCGTGTTCGATGCGGCGGTCTTGCTCCCCGACGGCTCTATCGGTCGTCCCCACCTGTCCGTCATGGTCGACAAGCGGACCCGGACCATCATGGGGTTCAACTTCACCGCGTCCGCGCCCACCGGCACCGACCACGCTGTCCTCATCGCCCGAACCCTCGTGCCGCGAAAGTTGCGCCCCTGGAGCAAGCACTATGCCGAGCTCGAGCTTCCAGAGATGCCGTGGGCGCCGCACCTCGACGACGAGATGAGGCAGGGCGACTGGGATACGCACCGCCCCTACATCTTCCCGCGCCGCCTCGTCATCGACAATGGCTCGGATTACCGGTCGGTCGTGCTCCGGGAGACCTGCGAACGGTACGGCATTCACCTCACCGAGTCGCCCATCCACAACCCGACGACGAAAGCGCACGTGGAACGGCTGTTCGGCACCATCTCCAAGAAGTTCGCCCGGTTCCTCCCCGCCTACGTGGGCAGCAACATCGCCGACCTCGGCTCGAAGGCGTGGGCTGAGCGCCCCCTCGACCTGCGAACGGTGTCTCAGCTCTTCGACCGCTGGGTGGCGGTGGTCTACCAGAACAGGCAGCACTCCGCCCTCGTTGACCCGTATCAGCCCACCCTCCGGCACACCCCAAACTCCATGTACGCAGCTTCACTCGACCTCACCGGTCACTTCTTCGTTGCCCTCGAAGAGGAAGACTTCATCACCCTCATGCCCCGAGCCAAGCGGACCATCCGCCCCGACGGCATCGAACTGCGGGGGCGCAAGTACGACAGCCCCCACTTGACCGGCATGCGCAACCAGCGCGACGACAACGACGAGCCGGTGCAGTACGACGTGCACTTCGACCCGGAGGACCTCTCGCAGGTCTGGGTGCGTCACACGGAAGACGACCATTGGGTCCCCTGCGTGTGGTCGTCCGACGCCGGGCTCTCCCGCCCCCACGAGCGACAGCACGTCGAACAAGCCGCCCGACTGTCACAAGCGAACACCGGCTTCACCGACCGGGAGGCAGACGAACTCACCGTCCGGTTGCGTCGTGAGGCCGTTCGGGAGATGCGGGAGCGAACCGCCGCCGAGGCCGAGCTGGCGCGCGCCCAGCATGCGGCCGCTCGGCGAAAGCAGACCCGGGGGAGCGCGACTAAGCCGAAGACGCCCCACGACTACTCCGACTTCATGGAACTCGACACCTTCTAGGAGAACTGATGGACACGCTCTGGTCATCCGACGCGAGCGCCGGCCACTTCGACCGGCACTCGAACCTCATCCCCCTGCTCGAAAGCTTCGTCACCCCGGCCTTCGACTCGGTCACCCTTGACGAGTACGAAGCCTTCAGCCCGCAGCAGCGAGCCGAGTACGACATGCGACGCCTTCGTCACGTGGTCACCGACGTGGTCGTGAAGACCCCCGCTCTCACCGAGCTCTTGCGAGAGGTGGGCCGCGCCTCGTCGCGCGCCCACCGGCCCATCGGACGGGTAGGGGTTGTGCTGAGTGGCCCACCGACGGCCGGGAAGACCACCGGCGCCTACCACGCGATGGTCGAAGCCCTCCGCCGTCACGAGCGGCGTTACCCTGACTGGAAAAGCATGGGCCACCTGCCGCTGGTCTATCTGGAGGTACCGCCCGGCGCGACCGCGAAGAGCATCATGGGCCGGTTCATGCGGTTCATGGACCTGCCCTGTCACCCACGCATGACGCTCGAGGAGCGAACGCAGGTCGTCACCGAGGCCCTGGTCCGGGGACGAACTTCCCTCGTCTGCATCGACGAGTTCCAGAACCTCGGTTCGAACCGGGGCCACTCCGAAGCATCGCAAGCCATCAAGAACCTGCTGAACGCGGTTCCGTGCGTGCCCCTTTATGTCGGCATCGACCTCGAGAAGTCTCTGTTGGGTGGGAACGGACTCGGGACGCAGTTCGCCTCCCGCTCCAAGCTGGTGCGGCTCGGCAAGCTCGGGGTGAGCACGGCGGACGAGAGGCGGCTGTGGGGCGGAGTCGTGTACTCGTTCGAGCGTCAGCTCTGTCTTCTTTCTCACGAGCCGAAGTCGCTGCTGCCCCTCGCCGACTACTTGTGGAAGCGAACCCGCGGCTCCATCGGCGCGCTCGCGAGCCTGCTGACGACGGCCGCCACTGACCTAATCGACGCCGGCAAACCTGCTGACGAGCAGATCACCAAGCAGCTTCTCGACACCATCTCGCTCGACCTCACAACAGAAAGCAACCTGAATCGTGCACTTTCAGTCGAAACCCGCTCCGAGCAGGAGGCGGAAGATGCTGCCTGACATCGCGCCCCTCCTCGTCCGCGTGCGACCGACCCAGTTCGAAGTCCCCGCATCATTCGAGGGACGTCTTCGCGAAGCGAACGCCTACCCGGCGCGGGCCTGGAACACCTTCATCAATGCGGTCATCCGCGACCACCAGCTCGAGGAGGATGGAGACCGCGAACGCCTGCTCGAGAAGCTCGGCGCACTTCGCAAAAACCACTTCCAGCAGGCTCGCGCCGCCCACCACGGCGATGGTACGACGTGCCCGAAGTGCTGGACCGGTCTCGGCGACCGCTTCGCGTGCAGGCTCTGCGCTCGCGGTCAGGTCATCGACGAGGGCGCTCATGACGGGCCCCGCGTCTGCGCTCGTCACCGCATGTGGGTCGGCCCCGGCACCGTGACCGGTGACCAGTTCGTTGTCGGCATGGACGTCGTTCGTGCTGACCGTAAGCACCGGCGACTGCGTCGAAACGGCTCAGCCGACGCGCACCGGCTCGCAGAAGTGTCGGACTGTGTTCGCGCAGCACTCGGCCCGGACGCCCACGGCCGTGACAGCGACGCCAGGGTCTTCGTCCTCTCCATTCGCGTCCTGGCTACCCTGCTCCATCCCCGGGAAATACCTGCCTACTTCGATAGCGTCGTGCCCCTCGAAAAGAGATATGAGACGCTGCGGGCGGGCGTGGCACGCCTCTCTGAAGAGACCGACGCGGTCGTCCTCACGGACGCACTGTGGATGCTCCTCCGGTCCACGGCCCTGCGGCCCTCGGATGGACCGCATGATCTCTCGGGAATCCCGCTGGAGGAGAGTGCCGAAGCACTCGGGCCCTGGTTCTCGCAGCTGCGTTCCAGCACCTATCCGAGATCCCGCCATCAGCAGCTGCTCCAGCTGGTCGGTATCGACCGAGGGCAGACGCGTTACGCGCAGTCTCTTCGGTCCAACGACAAGGCGGACTACGTGTGCCTCAACGGCCACCGCTTCATGGCGGCCGTGAGCGTGGTGTCGGCCGGCGGGGAACGCGGCGGGTGCGGCTACTGCGCCAACAAGCGGCTGCTCCTCGGTCACAACACCCTGGCGGACGTCTATCCCGACCTCGCGGCCGAGTGGGACTACGAACGGAACGACGGTGTGACACCGCGCGACGTGTTCCCAGGGTCCGGTAGGCAGAGGGCCTGGATCTGTGCTGCAGGCCATCGGTACTCCGCCACCCCCAACACTCGAACGACCAAGGGGTCAGGGTGCGGCATCTGCAGCAACAAGGTCCTGTCGGCCGACGTCAACTCGCTGGCAGCAACGCACCCGGACCTGGTCGAATCGGAATGGGACTGGGGAGCGAACGGGAGTCTCAAGCCGGACCAGGTCCTCGCGGGGAGCGAACGAGCTGTCGCCTGGCGCTGCCGAGAGTACGGTCACCCGTTCGTCACCGCCCCGGTCAACCGAACGCGGGGGAGAGGTTGTCACGTCTGTACGAGGCAGAAGCCCCACCCATCAACCTGCCTCGCGGCCACGCATCCGGATGTGGCAGCGCTCTGGGATTACACCCGCAACGGCGACCTCACCCCCGAGGTCGTCATGGCAGGGTCGAACCAGGCGGCGTGGTGGGTTTGTTCAGCGGCCGGGCACAGTTACGACGCAGCGATCTCGAGCGTCGCAAAGGGAATCGGCTGCCGCTTCTGCTCGAATCGAGGGGTCGCGGGTCACAACAGCATGGCTGCCACCCACCCCGAACTCGCTGCCCAACTGCATCCCACGAAGAACCCGGGCGTTACCGCTCACACCTTCGTGGCCGGGACGAGCAAGAGGCTGTGGTGGCAGTGCGAGCGTCTTCATGAGTGGATGGCGACCGGGGACAACCGTGTCAGGTCGCGAACGGGATGTCCGTTCTGCTCCAACAAGAAGGTGTGGCCAGGCTGGAACGACATGCAGACCACCCACCCGGACCTCGCCGCCGAGATGAGTCGAAGCAAGAACGGGCCGAAGTCACCCGCCAACGTCGTTGCCGGCACGGGGCACAATATTCACTGGGAATGCGGCGTCTGCGGCCACGAATGGCAGTCGACCGGAGACGCGCGAGCGAATAGGGGTCGAGGCTGTCCTATCTGCATCGCAACGCGGTGACCTGCGGTGCGTTTGAGCTGAGTCCAGGCAGCCGCACCGTCGCGCATAGGAGAGAATGACCAACGCGTTAGGCAGAGGTGCCGACTAAACGGTCGGACTCATGCTCGACGCCATCATCCACTTCTGTACCGTTGCTCGCCGATGAATGGCGCGCTCTCACCAGCGAAGAACTTGAGGCAATGGCGCTCGTGCGGGTCATGCTTTGGCAGAGTGGATCAGGTGAACGACGATCGCTCCGTATGGTCCGACAACCCCATCGCCGAGGGAAGACCCGATGAGTACGGGCGCGGTCCTTTCGTTCGGACCGTCGCATCGCAGATCGAACGGGCGACCAGCGCCGATCCAAGCACAGTCTTCGCGCTGGTCGGGGAGTGGGGCTCCGGGAAAACTTCGATCATCGAGCAGATCGAGAGAGACCTCGACGACACGTGGCACATCGCGTGGTTCACTCCGTGGTCTGCCGGAGACTCCGCGGCCATGTCTGCCGAGTTCACCTCAACGTTAGCGAGCGCGCTCGGGGTCGAGCCGGGGGGTGCCGGAAGAGAGAAGTTTGCGCGTTACGCGGGATTAGCTGCGCCGCTCCTCAACGCAGTTCCGCTAGTCGGGGCAGCTGCGGCCGGTGGTGCATCCGCGGCGCTTGAACTGCTGGCCGCTCGCCCCCCGTGGCACCAGCAGTTCGAGGAACTCGCGAGCCTCGTTTCCGGTATCGGCGTCCGGGTTCTCATAGTTGTGGACGATGTCGATCGACTTCATGGCGACGAGCTGACGAGCTTGCTTCGCATTGTGAGGCTCTTGGGGCGATTCAGAGGAGTGCACTACCTCCTCGCGTACGACGAATCGACCGTGGCCGAGATGTTGCGAGCCAGCGGAGCCGTCGGGCGGTCAGGCTCGTTCATGGAGAAGATCGTCCAATACCCGTTCGAGATCCCGCCGGTCTCGCACGCCGCTGCACTTCGTCGCACAGGAGTGATCGTCCGGGAAGTGCTGGCAGAAACCGGGCTCAACCTCCTCGACGAAATCGAACAGCGCGAAGCCGAGTTGATCGGGATAATCGCGCCAACGATGCGGACGCCTCGAAATCTCGAACGGTTCCGATCACAGGCACTGACCTTCGCAGACCACGTTCGTACCGCAGAACTCGACGTCCTCGACTACCTCGCTCTCACGTGGCTGAGGCTTCACGCGCACGGGGTCTGGGAGATGCTTCCGCGTTGGGAGAATGAGCTCAGATCTGGCACGACACCTTCGCAGACTGCCATCCTCGAGTCAACAAAGATCACTCGCGATGAATGGCTGGCCCGCATCGAGACGACTCGACCGATGCGCCCGAGCGTTCAAGTGCTGCAAGTGCTCGGTTATATGTTCGAGGGCGTAGAGGCGAGCTTGTTCTCCGCCTTTACTCCGCACGCTCGCGGTGTCTCAGAGCGGGGCTACCTAGGTCGGTACTTGCTCTTGGCTCTCCCTGAGGATGATGTCAGCGACAAGTTGATCGAGGACGCTGTGAGGCAACTGCGGGACGGATCAACCTCTCTGAGAACCCGAGAACTCGCAGCGCTCATCGACGCCGGTAGCGAGGCGTCCGTCGTCGCTTTGAATCGCGCCTACGCGTTCCGCCGCGAGGAGGGCGGGACTTCGAAGGAGCTGGTCGACTACGTGCTCGATAGGGTCGCGAAAGCCGGCGCTGGCGGTGTTACGTCGACGGCAGCAGTCTTGCGAAACTGGGCCAATCGGGAAGTGACGATCGCTCTCGAATCTCGGGTGTTAACAGTGGGCGACCTTCGTGGTCGAATGGCGGATATCGAGCTCATTTTCCTTGCATTTCGTGCGAAAACGCTGCTGCAAGACGGGGAACGCGGCGCCGCGATCGAGCGGATGGTTGTGGACGTCCTGCTTGAAGAGTTCGCGGCGGTCCGGGCGACGATCGAGGCACACCCCAACGGTCTGGGGAATCTGATCGCACTCATCGCACGAGTCCGTGGTGACGACCATGTCCGATCTATGTTCTCGGACGAGGTAGACGACTACGAGCGATACTTTTCACTCGCGAAGTCCCTTGTCATGTTCACCGAGGTGCTAGGCGGCACTCGGACCTGGGAACTTGCATTCAACCGAAATGCGCTGGAGGTGGCGGTCACCGAAGCCGTCCGTGAAAGACATGCTCCCCGCGCGCAAGCTGAAGTTACGGGCGAGCACGTCCCCCGCGACGACTTGCCGTCCCCTTGGGTGACCGACGCGCAAAGGGACGAGTTTGTCAGAGGTCATTTGGCGGCGTATATCCCTGGGGGCGACGTCTAGCAGCATCCTTAAGTCCTGCCAGCTGAGCGCTGGCTCGCGCGCCGGCGTCGGGCTGCGCTTCAACGGCGTCGGTGGCACCGACTATCGTCCGGGGCATGGGCGAGATCTTTTCTGAGAACCTGATCAGCTGGTTTTGGGCACCGCTCTCGGTCGGAGTGGGCTTGTGGCTAGCGGCGGAGGCGTTCCGTGCGGTCCGAGGCTCGATCGCCTCTCGTCGCCGGCGACGGATGCAGATCGTCACCCTGATGGGGCGCGCCGAGAACCTCGTTGTCCGCGCCGTGCGAGACGGGCTCTATGAGGAAGCGTGGATCAGCAACACCTCAGAGCCTTTAGCTCGAGTTCGCGAACAGTACGACGATCTGACCGTTGAGGCGCTCGCGCTATTCGAGGAGCGCGAGGGGGCGGTGTCCTACTGGGCTGCGGTGGAGTTCTATGCCGGGTTCGAGGAACCACTCCGATACCTGGAGATCACGAATACGCCTCGGCGGCGGGAAAGGAACGCACCGCTCCTTCATCCATCGCAAGCGGGCGTGCTCTGGTATCCGCCTCGCCCGGCGCTGCTCGTGTACTGGGCCAAAAGGCGCTGGCTATGGGTTCGGGGAAACGAGGGCGGCCCGTGGTTCGGCGATATGCACTCGGAGGGCGGAGACAAGAGCCGCCATCAAGCAGTCACTCCGAACTCTTGCGGACCGGGCGACATCTTGTTGCCTGGTGCGTGGCGATCACGGAGGCGCCTTTCATCAGAGGATTACGCCCCGTTTGAACGGGTGAGTGGCCTTTGAGTTGAACGCAATCTCTAAGCACTGCGCACGAGGTCAAGTAAGTTGACGCGTTCAGCGCGTGGGGGCGGACCACGAGCTAGGGTTTGCATGGCTCAACTAAGTCAAATCGGGATCAAGTAGTCTGACGCCCCATAGCACGGAGACCCGACGGGGCCCCCGGCATTGCTCACACGAGCGGATGCCGGGGGTCTTTTCTCGTTCCGGCAGTCTGCCCCGGTGACGGATGCAATAGATCGCACGTGACACGCCGGCCCGCGGGCGCGGGGAACGGCGTGTCGCCTCGGATCCATTGCATCGGAGCACGGTCAGCGAGGGCGAGTGCCTCGCCTCATGCGGACTCGGCGGCCCGTCGTCGCAGGAACCGGCGCTCGGCGTCCGTCGGAGCGAGGTCCGCTGCGCGCCCGTAGTGGGCCGCCGCCTCACCGCTCCGGCCCGCCCGACGCAAGAGGTCCGCAACGGTCGCGTGGAGCAGGTGATAGCTGTCGAGTGCGCCGCCCCGCAGTTCTGCGAGCAGGGCGAGCCCCGCCTCGGGGCTCTCCGCGAAGCTCACGGCGACCGCACGGTTGAGGTCCACGACCGGTGACGGCGCCACACGCGAGAGGCGACCGTAGAGGTCGGCGATGCGCGCCACGTCCGTCTCGGCCGGCGACGGGGCGGTCGCGTGCAGCGCCGCGATCTCGGCCTGCAGCAGGTAGGGCCCCTCGACGCCGTCGATGCGGCGCCGCACGGACCGAGCCGCAGCGAGCGCCGTGACACCGTCGGCGATCATCCGCGCGTCCCAGCGCGTGCGGTCCTGATCGGCGAGCAGAACGAGGTCGCCCTCGGCGTCGAGTCGCGCCGCGGTGCGCGAGTGCTGGAAGAGCATGAGCGCGAGCAGTCCACGCACCTCGGGAAGGTGCGGTGAGTCCCGCATCAGGACATCGAGAAGTCCCGCGAGACGGATCGCCTCATCTGCCAGAGCGGGGCGCACGAGGTCCCCGCCACTGGAGTACCCCTCTGTGAACAGCGTGTACAGGACGGCGAGGACGGCGTCGGTGCGCGCCGGCAACTGTTCCCGTGCCGGTACCCGGTAGGGGATGCCGGCATCCCGGATCTTCGCTCGCGCGCGAACGAGCCGCTTCTGCATCGTGGCGGGGGAGATGAGGAAGGCCCGGGCCACCTCGTTCACATCGAGCCCGACGACGGTGCGCAAGGTGAGCGCCACCCGCGCCTCCATCGAGAGCGCGGGATGGCAGCAGGTGAAGATGAGGCGAAGGCGATCGTCGTCGACGGCCGCCTCGGTGTGCGCGTCGGGGTCCTCCCACGCGGCGGTGCGTGCCTGATCGAGATCCACCGCGGCCTCGACCGCGGCTCTGCGCGCGGTGGTCCGCCGCGTCGATGCCCGGCGGAGACCGTCGATGGCGGCATTCTGCGCGGCCGTCGTGAGCCACGCCGCCGGATTGCGGGGGATGCCGGTGCGCACCCACGCGGTGAGGGCGCTGGCCGCGGCATCCTGCATCGCGTCCTGCGCGAGCTCCCAGTCGCCGGTGCGACCGATCAGGTTCGCGACGATTCGCAGACGCTCGGCGGCGACCGTCTCGGCGAGCACCGTGCCCACCGCGACGGCCGCCGGATCTCCGGTCATACGCTCATCCGAGTGGCCACACGGGGCGTACCTCGACACGTCCGAAGCGGGCCATCGGATGCCGCGCCGCGATCTCGATGGCCTCATCGAGGTCAGCGACGTCGATCAGATCGAAGCCCGCGATCCATTCCTTCGTCTCGGTGAAGGGACCGTCGGTGAGGATGGTGCGACCGTCGCGGACGGTGACGGTCGTCGCGTCGGACGGCGGTCGCAGGCGGTTGCCCACGCGGGCCGCGCCGCGACGGTCCAGGTCCGCGGCCCAGTCCTCGATGTCGTCCTCCTCCGGCACGTACGTCGGGGCGGCGGGATCGCTGACGATGAACAGCAAGTACTCCATGGTTGTCTCCTTCGAGGTCGATCTGTCAGGGACGACGCAGGCACGGCGCCCCCGAGGACTTTCGTGGCGAAGATCTCGCTCAGTGCATCAACCGACGGACTTCGACGGGCGAGAATCGGGTCTCGCCGAGGCTCTCGGCGATCTCGACGGCCCGCTCGCGGTTCACGACGTCGACGATGTAATAGCCGCCGATGATCTCGACGCCTTCTGTGAACGGTCCGCGGGTGGACACCGACTCACCTCGGTGCGTCCCGATGACGACGGCGTCGTCGGGGTCGAGCTCGTTGCCGTCGACGAGTTCGCCGGACGCCCGCAGGTCCTCGAAGACCCGCCGGTGCGCGTCGTCGAAGACCGAGGGGTCCGCATCCCACTGGCTCCGGGCGTCGTCGTCGGTGAAGATCGTGATCATGTAGCGCATGGCGTCCCTTTCGGTTGTTCCTGACTACACGACGGATGCTCAGCTGCCCAGAGGACAGCCGGCGCGACCCGTCAGTCGACTTGGCCGCAGGGCGAGACGGCCAGAATGTCGAGCGTCGCCGAACCGTCACCGGCTTGCTCGGTCACGTCCACCGACACCCCGGTCCCGGCTCGGTTCAGGCGAACGGTCGCGACCGCGGTGTCGATCCCCGCGGGCTCGACCGCCCAGTCCTCACCGAGAGCGAGAGGGAGGTCGGTCACCACCGCGGCGGCGTCCTGAGCGTCGGGTAGAACCGCTGCGCCCTGGACCGTGGCGAAGGCGGCCCCATCGGGACCGGTGGGCGCGCCGGCGTCGCTCTCGCACGGAGTCGACGTGACGTCGCCGCTCCGGGTGAATCGCGTGCCGTCCGGCAGAGCGGCCACGACGTCAGCGACGGCCTGTTCGGCGTCGGTGCGCACCGACGCGTACGTCGGCGTGGGCGCCGGAGTGCACGCGGCGAGCAGGAGGGAGAGGATGCCGACGAGCGCCGTTGCCGTGGCAGTTCGAGGAATCATCAGCCCGCGCGGCTCCGTGCGAGCGATGTGAGCAGGAGTCGGACATCGGTGAGCACGGTCCCGTTGGCCGTCGCGTCACCGCTGAAGAGTCGATTGTGAAGGGTCAGCCCGCGGGCGAGCATGCCCCCCGGGGCCGACGGCGGAACGTCGGACAGGCCGGGATCGATGATCTTGATCCCGGCGAACTCCTCGGGTCCGACGCCGTAGCCGATGTCGCCGACCTGGAAGCCGGCGTACAGGCGGTTGATGTCGTCCGTCGCCTGGGCGGCGTAGTAGGCCGTCCCCGGCGAGGTGGTGTAGCCGTCGGTCGCCCCGACGCCGGCGGCGAGGAAGCGCGCGTCGAAACGCGCTCCGTCCTCCTCTGCGGCACTGCCTACCTGAGACCCGGCGCTGTGCTCGTAGCTGAGGGTCGGCATGCCCGGGAAAGCGACGTCGATACCCTTCACGATGCGAGCGTAGCTGGCGCCCGCTGCTGTGGCGATCGTGTTGTTCTGCGGGCCCGAGGCGAGGTCGATCGAGAGCTGCGGCATCGGCGCTGCGAGGACGGTGAACGCGAGTACCGGTGTCGTCGGATCGGCGTGGTCGACCTGCCAGTCGGCGAACGCTGTGACCGGGTCGGGGACCATGAAGCTCCGCAGGGACGCATTGGTCCCCGGGACCACCAGGAGGATGCCGGTCGCGGTCGTCGGATTCCCGGTCATCTCGACGAGGGCACCCGAGCCCGGGGCGAAGAGGTACAGTTTCACGTCGCCGCTGACGACCCTCGCCAGGTAGGAGCGCTCCTGCAGGAGCGGCTCGAGCTCGGTCCGGGATGCGGGGGTGGCGGTTCGACGCGCGAGTGTCGTCAGGGTCGTCTCGAGTTCTCGGAGCCGATCCCGGGCCGCGACGCGGTTGGCCGCGACGCGCGCATCTGCGGGGAGACCGTCGAGTGCGCCGATCCGCTCGGGGCTCGAAGCGATGAGGTCCGCCTGCGTTCGGCTGGACAGACCCGACCACCACGTCGCCGCGGCGTGGGGGTCGGCGTCGCCGGTGTGAAGCGGCGCCGGGGCGGGGGAGTCGAGGGCGTCCTCGGCCGGGTGGACGGACGCGAAGAAGAAGAGTGCGGCAGCGGTCAGCGCGACAGCGGGGTGGGCGAGCGCGCGCAGCATACCGCTGATGATAGAGGTCCGCGGGACCAGTCCGGTCACTCTTGAATACTGACCCTGGACGCAGGTCACTCATAGACTTCTGCCGTGGTAGATACCCCCGTAGAGGACGCACCGCGCTTCAGCCCCGTCATCGCGCTGCTCGCCGTCTCGGCGTCGTGGGAGGCGCAGCTCGCCGCCGAGCTCCGCGACCTCGGTATCTCCACCCGGAAGTTCGGGTTGTTGGGGCACATCGGGGCGGAACCCGGTATCTCCTTCTCGGAGCTCGCGCGCCGCTCGCGGATCACAGTTCAGTCGGCCCACGCCGCCGTACATGCCCTCGTGGACGACGGCTTGGTCGCCGACGCGACGGCCCAAGCGGGTGCGGCGAGCGATCTGAGCGTGACCGACCGCGGAGCCCGGGTCCTCCGCGACGCGCAGGACCGCCTCGAGCGCCTCGATGACGCCCTGTCGCGGTCGTACCCGCGGATCGCGGACTCCCTGGGCGGGATCCGCGCGGGCGTGATCGAATGACCTCTGGCCGCGGCCGGACCCGTGCGGCCCTCCGCGGTGCCGCGCGCGCTCTGCTCGCCGTCCTCCTGGCCGCAGCGGGGCTGGGGCACGTGACCGTTCTGCGGCGCGGATTCCGCGTCGCGGTCCCCGATTGGTCGACCCGCCTCCTGCGAACGGACAAGGACACGATCGTCGTCGCGTCGGGCGTGGTGGAGATCGTGCTCGGCGTCGCCCTGCTCGCACTGCCACGCGAGCGGCGCCGGGTCGGGATGGCGGTCGCAGCCCTGTTCGTCGCCGTGTTCCCGGGCAACATCCATCACTGGCGCTCGCGAAGGGACGTCCCCGGTCTCGACTCCGACGCGAAGCGATTCGGCCGGCTCTTTCTGCAGCCGCTGCTGGTCGCGTGGGCGGTGTGGTCGACGCGTCGCTGACGCGATGGCGGGGAGTCCGGCATCCTTCAGGTAGGCTGAAGGCGTGTTCCGCACTCCTCACACGATCTTCCGCATCCTCGCCGTCGCCGAGATGTTCTCCTGGACCCTGCTCATCGCTGGCCTCATCGTCCGCGCGGTCGGAGGTCCTGCCGTCGCCGTCACGATCGGCGGCGGCATCCACGGTTTCGTCTTCCTCTCCTATGGGGCGACGGCGCTCCTCGTCGCCCTCAACAACAGGTGGGGGATCGGCACGGCGGTTCTCGCGGTGGGGTCGGCTGTCGTCCCCTACGCGACGCTCCCGGTCGAGATGTGGTTGCGGCGGAGCGGTCGACTCGACGGCGCGTGGCGCCTCGACGAGACGTCGGATCCCCGTGACCGGCGGCCTGTCGACCGGCTGCTGCGCTGGTTCCTGCGGCACGCCGGCATCCTGATCGCCGTCATCGTGGTCGCGGTCGTCGCCCTCTACGTCGTGCTGCTGATCGTCGGCCCTCCCGGAGGGCGTTGATCGTCAGCGACGCGTCGACACCGTGACGGTGAACTTCGCGTCGCGCGCCACCTGGCGGGTCGGTCCCACGATCCGCTCGAGCTCGCCGCGGTACCTCATGCCCGAGTTCCAGACGCACCAGAGCTCGCCCCCCGGGCGCAACACGCGTGCGGCATCGGAGAACAGGCGAGGCGCGAGCCGATCCGTCACCGCCGCACCGCTGTGGAACGGCGGGTTCAGCGCGATGAACGACGCGGATGCCGCGGCCCGGTTCGCCAGCAGATCGTCGCGGACCACCTCGACCCGGTCCGCGACACCGTTGGCCGCCGCCGTCGCCTGAGCCGAGGCCACCGCGGCAGCCGACTGATCCGACGCGTACACCGCTGCGGCGGGATGCCGGAGCGCGAGGTGTGCGGCCACGGCGCCGGTTCCGCACGCGAAGTCGATCAGCGGGTCGTCGGGCGTTCCGCCCGTCGGCTGCGCGGGCAGGTGAGCGAGGAGCAGGCGCGTGCCGAGGTCGAGACGAGCCCCGGCGAACGCGCCGCCGAAGGCGCGGATCTCGAGGTCGCCCTCCCGCCCTTCTGCGGGGACGGGGTCTTGACCTTTCCGGGGGTCGCGAGCGACCAGCACGCGTGACTTCTGGCGGGCATGCGAGACGTCGATCCGGCCGAAGTGCTCGCCGAGCACGTCGTTCATGGTGAGCGTCATGTGCTTGAGGCGACCGCCCGCGACCACGACGACGTCGCGCGAGGCGTGGGCGGCGATGAGCGCCGCCATGTCACGGAGGGCGTCGAGCGACCGGGGGAGTCGCAGGAGCACGATGCGGGCGTCCCGGACGGCATCGGCGTCGAGAGCGACGGTCTCGACGGCGTCCCGGAGACCGAGCTCCTCCGCGTTCCGCAGGATCGCCAGCTCGCCTGCGAGCGCGTCCTGATGCACGCGCACCTCGCGTGCTCCATCGTGCGCAGCGGCGAGGGCGAGGGCGCCGTAGGCGTCCCCGAGGACGACGACCGAACCCGCCGGTGCGCGGGCGCGGAGGTCGGCGGACTCGTCCAGGATGAGGCGGTCGGCGGCATCCGAGGCCATGAGGTCGGGCGCCTCGACGTCGGGACGACGGGACAGCCGCTCGAACGGGAACGGGGCGGGTCGCGTCACCTGACCAGCGTAGGCGAGGGCGTCGGCCGGATCGTCGCCTCGGCGGGGGATACTCGGGGGATGAAGACAATCGCTCGCTGGGTTCTCGCCGGCGCCATGGTGTTCGCCGGACTCAGCCACCTGTTCTGGGCGCGCAAGGAGTTCCAGGCTCAGGTCCCCGACCTCGTCACCGACACCCTGCCGATCGACAAGGACGGCGTCGTCGTCGCCTCCGGCGCCGTCGAGATGATGCTGGGTGCCGCGCTCGTCGTCCTGCCCAAGGAGCGGCGTCGCATCGGCGTCATCCTCGCGGCCTTCTTCGTCGCGATCTTCCCCGGGAATCTCGACCAGGCCGTCAAGAAGCGCGACGGCTTCACGCTCGACAGCGACACCGCGCGCTGGCGCCGCCTGCTGTTCCAGCCCGTGCTCGTCGCGTGGGCGCTCTGGTCCACGCGCGACTGACTCGGCCCGCGCATACGACGATGCCCCCGACCGGAAACGGTCGAGGGCATCGTCGCATCACGAGAGGATCAGGTTCTGACTCCGCCGGTCCGCAGTCGCGACAGGGCGTCGACCGTGGCGGCGAGGATCAGGACGCCGCCGGTGACGATCAGGTTGAAACCGGCATCCATCTTCAGCAGCCCGAGGCCGTTGATGATGACCGCGATGACGAGCGCGCCGATCGCGGCGTGGATCAGACGACCGCGACCGCCGAACAGGCTCACACCGCCGACGACGGCCGCTGCGACACCCGACAGCACGACGTCGCGTCCTACGGCACCATCGACGGATCCGACGCGGGTCTGCGCGAACAGAAGCGAGACGACAGCGAGGCCGGACGCGGCGACGAAGCACCACCACTTCACCCACCGCACCTTGATACCGGCGCGACGTGCGGCCTCGGCGTTGCCGCCGATGGCGTACACGTAACGGCCGAAGCGGGTGCGGTCGAGGACGAACGTGCCGATGAAGAGGATCGTCAGCACCACCGGAACGATGATGGGGACACCCTCGATCGGGATGATCGACTGCGAGCGGTTCAGGTTGAGCACGAACACCGCGGCACCGCCGAACAGTGCGATGACGGCGAGCTTCGCCCACACGAGCGCCATGGGCCGGTTCGGGACACCGGCCCGGGTGCGACGGCGACGGTCCCAGAACGACAGGCCTCCGGAGATCAGGAGCATGACGACGAGCATCGCCCATCCCGCCCAGATCGGCATGCGACCGTTCTGCAGTGCGAGCAGCTCGGGCACCTGGATCGGGTAAAGCCCGCCCGCGCCGATGATGAGGAGCGCGAGCCCCTGATATCCGAGGAACAGGCCGAGGGTGACGACGAACGACGGGATGCCGATCCTCGCCACCAGGAATCCGATCAGCGCTCCAGTGGCCAGACCGATCAGGAAACCGATCGCGAGTGCGAGCGGCCACGGGAACTCGAACTTGACGTTGAGCACCGCGAACGCAGCCACGCCGACACCGCCGGTAACGCCCGCCGACAGGTCGATCTCGCCCAGCAGCAGGACGAACACGAGCGCCATGCCGAGGACGACGAGCGACGCTGCCTGGCTCATGAGGTTCGCGAAGTTGACCGGGGTGAAGAAGAACCTGCTGAGCACGCTGAAGAGGATCACGAGCAAGATGAGGCCGCCCACGGCGGGGAGGGCGCCCATCTCACCGCCTCGCACACGCTGCCACCACGCGTTGATCTGGTCTCCGACACCGCCTTCGACGCCACTGCCGATGAGATCGCTCGCGACGGGGTCGGGGGCCGCTGCGGTCCGGGTGCTGGTGCTCATGCGTCGCCTCCGACGGGGATCGTGGACGTGCCCACGAGCTGCACGCCCGGCGGGACCTTGGTTCCGGTGATATAGCCGACGATCTCGTCGCGGGTCGACTCGGTGGTCGGCACCTGCGCGACCATCTGGCCGAGGTAGAGGACGGCGATGTCGTCGGCGACCGCGAAGACATCGGCCAGGTTGTGGCTGATGAGGACCACGGCGACGCCCTGGTCGGCGAGGCGACGGACGAGGTTCAGCACCTGCTCCGTCTGTGCCACGCCGAGCGCAGCGGTGGGCTCGTCGAGGATGACGACCCGGGCCTTCTTCAGGACGGCTCGCGCGATGGCGACGGTCTGGCGCTGGCCGCCCGAGAGGCTCGACACCTTCTGCCGGACGCTCTTCACCGTCCGCACCGACAGGGACCGCAGGGTGTCGGAGGCTTCCTTCTCCATGCGGCCCTCGTCGAACGTGCCGGCGCTGACCTCCTCGCGACCGAGGAACATGTTCTGGACGATGTCGAGGTTGTCGCAGAGGGCGAGGTCCTGATAGACGACCTCGATGCCGAGGGCGCCCGCGTCGCGGGGCGTGCGGAGATGCTCCTCGCTCCCGTCGACGAGGATCTGACCGGTGTCGTAGGGCTGCACACCGGCGAGGCCCTTGATGAGAGTGGACTTTCCGGCGCCGTTGTCGCCGACGAGGGCGGTGACCATGCCCGGACGGACCTTGAGGTCGACGCCCTTGAGGACGCTGACGGGACCGAAGGACTTCGTGACGTGCCGGAGTTCGATGATGGGTTCGCTCATGCGGGTTCTCCTGAGAGATCGAGGGGGATCGGCGCAGACAGAGGGGAGTGGGGGGGGGGGGGGGGGGGGGGGCCGCCCCCCCCCCCCCCCACCCCCCCCCCCCCCCCCCGGGGGGGGGGGGGGGGGGGGGCGGCCCCCCGCCCCCCCCCCCCCCCCGCGGGGGGCGGCCCCCGCGCCCCCCGCGCCCCCCGGCCCG
>NZ_JBIVUD010000004.1:0-1709 GCF_044757025.1 Microbacterium sp. NPDC091382
CGGCTAACCGGTCCTCTTAACCTTCCAGCACCGGGCAGGCGTCAGTCCGTATACATCGTCTTGCGACTTGGCACGGACCTGTGTTTTTAGTAAACAGTCGCTACCCACTAGTCTCTGCGGCCACCACACCCTTTCCGGAGCAAGTCCGTATAAGTGGATGGCCCCCCTTCTCCCGAAGTTACGGGGGCATTTTGCCGAGTTCCTTAACCACGATTCTCTCGATCTCCTTGGTATTCTCTACCTGACCACCTGAGTCGGTTTGGGGTACGGGCAGCTAGAACCTCGCGTCGATGCTTTTCTCGGCAGCATAGGATCACCCACTTTTTATCCGCATCGTGTCTCAGCCTGAATGAGAGACGGATTTGCCTATCTCTCGGCCTACGCACTTGCCCCGGGACAACCATCGCCCGGGTTGGGCTACCTTCCTGCGTCACACCTGTTAATACGCTAGCCGCACCAGAACGGGGTCGAGCGTTAGACCGGCCGGCTTCACCCCGAAGGGATCCACTCAGCCGGGTTAGGACTCTTAGCACCACTGGATTAGCTTGGGCGGTTCTTCGCCGGTACGGGAATATCAACCCGTTGTCCATCGACTACGCCTGTCGGCCTCGCCTTAGGTCCCGACTTACCCAGGGAAGATTAGCTTGACCCTGGAACCCTTGGTCTTTCGGAGGACGTGTTTCTCACACGTCTTTCGCTACTCATGCCTGCATTCTCACTCGTGTAGCCTCCACGGCTGGTTCACACCGCCGCTTCGCTGGCCACACGACGCTCTCCTACCCATCAACACGGCTGGACCACGAAGGCCTACCAATAATGTCAATGCCACAACTTCGGTGGCGTGCTTGAGCCCCGTTACATTGTCGGCGCGGAATCACTTGACCAGTGAGCTATTACGCACTCTTTCAAGGGTGGCTGCTTCTAAGCCAACCTCCTGGTTGTCACAGCAACTCCACATCCTTTCCCACTTAGCACGCGCTTTGGGACCTTAGTTGGTGGTCTGGGTTGTTTCCCTCTCGACTATGAAGCTTATCCCCCACAGTCTCACTGCTGCGCTCTCACTTACCGGCATTCGGAGTTTGGCTGACGTCAGTAACCTTGTAGGGCCCATCGGCCATCCAGTAGCTCTACCTCCGGCAAGAAACACGCAACGCTGCACCTAAATGCATTTCGGAGAGAACCAGCTATCACGAAGTTTGATTGGCCTTTCACCCCTATCCACAGCTCATCCCCTCAGTTTTCAACCTAAGTGGGTTCGGCCCTCCACGACGTCTTACCGTCGCTTCAGCCTGGCCATGGATAGATCACTTCGCTTCGGGTCTAGGACATGCGACTGAATCGCCCTATTCAGACTCGCTTTCGCTACGGCTACCCCACACGGGTTAACCTCGCCACATATCGCTAACTCGCAGGCTCATTCTTCAAAAGGCACGCTGTCACCCCTACTAAGGAGGCTCCAACGGTTTGTAAGCAAACGGTTTCAGGTACTATTTCACTCCCCTCCCGGGGTACTTTTCACCTTTCCCTCACGGTACTTGTCCGCTATCGGTCATCTGGGAGTATTTAGGCTTATCAGGTGGTCCTGACAGATTCACACGGGATTTCTCGGGCCCCGTGCTACTTGGGATACTCTTCGCGTCAAGAGAAGCATTTCGACTACGGGGTTGGCACCCTCTATGACCCGCCTTTCAATGCGGTTCGTCTATACT
>NZ_JBIVUD010000004.1:1803-4102 GCF_044757025.1 Microbacterium sp. NPDC091382
TACCTTTCTTGTAACGCCGACAGCTCGGCAGAACTGTCTGAAAAGTCCCACAACCCCGAATACGCAACTCCTGCCGGATATCACACGTACTCGGTTTAGCCTGTTCCGGTTTCGCTCGCCACTACTAACGGAATCGCGGTTGCTTTCTCTTCCTGTGGGTACTGAGATGTTTCACTTCCCCACGTTCCCTCTACCCGCCCTATATATTCAGGCGGGAGTCACCAGGTACGCACGCGCCCTGGCGGGGTTTCCCCATTCGGACATCCTCGGATCAAAACTTGCTTATCAGTTCCCCGAGGCTTATCGCAGATTGCTACGTCCTTCTTCGGCTCCAGATGCCAAGGCATCCACCGTTTGCTCTTAAAGACTTGAAATCACATGAGTTGAATCGTCAATTCGAAATTGACTAATGATCTTTAAGATCATCTTTTCACGAACCGATCCGTAAAGATCAGCTCGCAAGATGCTCGCGTCCACTGTGTAGTTCTCAAAGTACGGGCGGTACCTCCTCCGCACCAGCAATCGCCGGCACAAGAAAAGGCCCAGAGGTTCGGACTTCCATCCGGTCCCTCAGGACCCAACAGCGTGCATGTGCCAGAGGCCTCACCCCGAACCGTTCCAAACCCGAAGGTCGTACTAGATCCGGAAGTCACCCTCCGACACCTCGTCAAATGTTCCACCCATGAGCTCCGGTCGAGAACATTCGTCTCGAAACCGGCTCTGTCACTCCGAAGAGTGCAGTGCTCCTTAGAAAGGAGGTGATCCAGCCGCACCTTCCGGTACGGCTACCTTGTTACGACTTAGTCCTAATTACCGATCCCACCTTCGACGGCTCCCTCCACAAGGGTTGGGCCACCGGCTTCAGGTGTTACCGACTTTCATGACTTGACGGGCGGTGTGTACAAGACCCGGGAACGTATTCACCGCAGCGTTGCTGATCTGCGATTACTAGCGACTCCGACTTCATGAGGTCGAGTTGCAGACCTCAATCCGAACTGGGACCGGCTTTTTGGGATTCGCTCCACCTCGCGGTATTGCAGCCCTTTGTACCGGCCATTGTAGCATGCGTGAAGCCCAAGACATAAGGGGCATGATGATTTGACGTCATCCCCACCTTCCTCCGAGTTGACCCCGGCAGTATCCCATGAGTTCCCACCATTACGTGCTGGCAACATAGAACGAGGGTTGCGCTCGTTGCGGGACTTAACCCAACATCTCACGACACGAGCTGACGACAACCATGCACCACCTGTTTACGAGTGTCCAAAGAGTTGACCATTTCTGGCCCGTTCTCGTATATGTCAAGCCTTGGTAAGGTTCTTCGCGTTGCATCGAATTAATCCGCATGCTCCGCCGCTTGTGCGGGTCCCCGTCAATTCCTTTGAGTTTTAGCCTTGCGGCCGTACTCCCCAGGCGGGGAACTTAATGCGTTAGCTGCGTCACGGAATCCGTGGAATGGACCCCACAACTAGTTCCCAACGTTTACGGGGTGGACTACCAGGGTATCTAAGCCTGTTTGCTCCCCACCCTTTCGCTCCTCAGCGTCAGTAACGGCCCAGAGATCTGCCTTCGCCATCGGTGTTCCTCCTGATATCTGCGCATTCCACCGCTACACCAGGAATTCCAATCTCCCCTACCGCACTCTAGTCTGCCCGTACCCACTGCAGACCCGAGGTTGAGCCTCGGGATTTCACAGCAGACGCGACAAACCGCCTACGAGCTCTTTACGCCCAATAATTCCGGATAACGCTTGCGCCCTACGTATTACCGCGGCTGCTGGCACGTAGTTAGCCGGCGCTTTTTCTGCAGGTACCGTCACTTTCGCTTCTTCCCTGCTAAAAGAGGTTTACAACCCGAAGGCCGTCATCCCTCACGCGGCGTTGCTGCATCAGGCTTTCGCCCATTGTGCAATATTCCCCACTGCTGCCTCCCGTAGGAGTCTGGGCCGTGTCTCAGTCCCAGTGTGGCCGGTCACCCTCTCAGGCCGGCTACCCGTCGACGCCTTGGTGAGCCATTACCTCACCAACAAGCTGATAGGCCGTGAGCCCATCCCAGACCGAAAAATCTTTCCAACTGCTGACCATGCGATCGCAGCTCATATCCGGTATTAGACGCCGTTTCCAGCGCTTATCCCAGAGTCAGGGGCAGGTTGCTCACGTGTTACTCACCCGTTCGCCACTGATCCACAGAGCAAGCTCTGCTTCACCGTTCGACTTGCATGTGTTAAGCACGCCGCCAGCGTTCATCCTGAGCCAGGATCAAACTCTCCGTAAAAGAAAAATACTGACAACGACCGGAA